>NZ_JAATJS010000003.1 GCF_011777495.1 Microvirga terricola
GGCGCCGCCGCTCAGCGTGTCCTTGCCCAATCCGCCATAGATCCTGTTGGCGAAAGCATCGCCGGTCAGAATGTCATTGGCGGTTCCGCCGGTCAGGGTGGCGACGGCGGCGGTGTCGCGGGTCATGGTTCCGGCGGCGACATTGACCAGATAAGGCACGGTCCAAGACTGGCCGTTCTCCTTGACGGTGGCGAGCGCCGCCTTGAGGCCCGTGCTGGTGGCATAGGCATGGCCGAAACTGGCGAGGCCACCTGCGGGCGTGAGCGTGTCGACCGCCCCATCGCCCCACGCGACGCTCACGCTTGAAGCGGCGCCGACGCCGAAACGCGCCTCGACATAACGCCCGGCCGCGATGGCCGCGCCCTGGGCGATATAGTTGGTATCAACGAGGAAGACGTCGTCAGAGTCATTGGTGTCGCCCGGCACCAGGTTGTCGGCGTAATTACGGAACAGCACATAGCGGCCGTCGGGACTGATTTGGGCTTCGTAACTATGGTATTTGCTTTCGGTTCCGTCGGCTGCGGCCGAGATACGGACGATCTCGCCCGTGACGAGATCCTTGCGGAAAATGTCGGTGTGAGTGTTGGTGTCGCCGGGGACCAAGTTGCTGGCGTCGCTCTCGAAGACGACATACCGCCCATCGGCGCTGATCTTGGCGGTGGAGCTGTCAGAATTGCCTTGAACTCCGTTGGCCGCGCTGGACACGAGCACGATTTCTCCCGTCACCAGATCCTTGCGGAAGATATCGTAGGCATTGTTTCCATCATTCTCGACCAGATTGCTGGCACGGCTGACGAACACCACATAGCGCCCGTTAGCGCTCAGGGCGGCATCGCCGCTCCGGGCATTGCCAGGAGTTCCGTCGGGGGTAGTGGAGAGGCAGGTGACGGCGCCGGTGGTCAGGTCCTTGTAGAAGATATCGTACGTCCCGTTGGTGTCGCCACGGGCCAGATTGCTGGCTGAACTTGTAAAGACCATGAAGCGTCCATCGGCGCTGAGTTGTGCCTCGTAGCTAGAGCCATTGGCTTGAACAGCCCCACTTCCGGTGGAGAGGCGGACGACTTCCCCGGTCAACATGTCCTTGCGGAAGATATCGTAGTTATTATTGGTGTCGCCAGGCACCAGGTTGGCGGCCCCGCTCTCGAAGATCACATAGCGCCCATCGGGGCTGAACACGGGGTCGGAGCTATTGCCATCGCCTTGCGCACCATTGGCGGTCGTCGACACGAGAGCGACGATGCCCGTTTTGAGGTCTTTCCAGAAAACGTCGTGCTTGCCGTTGGTGTCGCCAGGCACCAGGTTGGTGGCGGTGCTTCCAAATATCACATAGCGCCCATCGGCGCTCATCGCGGCGCCAAAGCTCCCACCGTTGGCCTGCTCTCCGTCCACTGTGGTGGACAGGGCGTCGATGGCGCCTGTCCGCAGGTCTTTGCGGAAAAGGCCACCGGTTCCGGTCATGCCGGCCACGAGATTCGTCGCGTCGCTTTCGAAAATGACGTAACGGCCATCAGGGCTAAAGACAGGGGAAGAACTATTGTTATCGCCCTCTGTGCCATCCGCAGCGGTCGAGACGCGGGAGATGACGGAGGTAGAGGTCGGGCGGGAGAAGGATTGCAGGGTCAGGGTGAGGGGCATGGCGGCGTGCTTCTGAAGTGAAGGGGCTGTTGTTTATTATACGGTATTACGTATCGATAGCTAGATCGCTATGAAATCTGCGGCGGTGATCGCGTGCTTGAGGCCGGTGGCGGCGAAGGCGATGGCTTGCCCGAGCCCGAGCTGTCGACGCCGTAAGGGAGAGTGCTCTCGTTTGGATCGTCGAAGAGCTGGTCGAGGTGCTTTCGAGGAGAGCAGGGGGCGTGTTTTCCCATCCTAGCCTCCGGCACCTCTCTGTCCTATTGTCACGCTCCCCCGTTTTCGACTCGGAGAGTGTGTCTATGCCCCTGCAGCAATCGATCGATCTGGCCCTTGCGTCCAATATCGGTGGAGGCGGCTTGCCGCAGACGGCGCTGGACGCGGCGCTGACCGTGGTCGGGCGAGCCATGAAGCGGTTGGCCGAGGACGATGCCACCGGCCGCCTGCCGCTGCTGCACATGCCCCAGACCTCCGAGGACCTTGCCAGCATCCGCGAGGCGGCGGCTTGGCTGCGGCGCGATGCGACGGACGTGGTCTTCCTCGGCACCGGCGGGTCGAGCCTCGGCGGGCAGACCCTGGCGCAGCTGAAGGATTATGCGGTGCCGGGCGCTGGCCGCTTTGCCGATGGGCCGCGCGTGCATTTCCTCGATAATCTCGACCCCATCACCTTCGACCATGCCCTACACAAGCTGCCGCTCTCCTCGACCCGTTTCGTGGCGATCTCGAAATCCGGCGGCACAGGCGAAACCCTGATGCAGGCCATCGCAGTGCTCTCGGCGCTCGACCGGGCGGGGCTGCGCTCGCATCCGAATGACGTTTTTCTCGGCCTGTCCGAACCCCGCAAGCCGGGCGGCAAAAATGCGTTGCGCGACCTGCTCGAGCCGGAGGGCGTGCGTTTCCTCGAACATCACACCGGCATCGGCGGGCGCTATTCGGTTCTCACCAATGTGGGCCTCTTGCCCGCCGCCGTGATGGGGCTCGACATTTCCGCCATCCGCAACGGCGCGGCCACGGCCTATGCGCCGTTCCGCGAGGGGCTTGCTGCCAAGAACGCGCCTGCGGCGGTCGGCGCGGCGCTCAACGTCGCGATGGCGATGGAGGGCAAGAACATCGCCGTCACGATGGCCTATGCCGACCGGCTGGAACGCTTCACCCGTTGGTGGGTGCAGCTTTGGGCCGAGAGCGTGGGTAAGGACGGCAAGGGCTCCCAGCCCGTCGCCGCCATCGGCCCGGTGGATCAGCACAGCCAGTTGCAGCTTTATCTTGCTGGTCCCAACGACAAGCTGTTCACCATTCTTACCACCGGCGTCGCAGGGCAAGGGCCGCTCATCGATGAAAAGCTCGCGCAACGCGCGGGCGAGCCGGGCTTTGCGAACAAGCGCATCGGCGATCTCGTGGCGGCGCAAGGCCGCGCCACGGCCGACACCCTCGCCAAGAACGGCCGCCCCACGCGCCGCATCCACATCGAAAAGCTCGACGAGCACGCCATCGGCGAGCTTCTGATGCATTTCATGCTGGAAACGATTTTGACCGGCTACGCGCTCGGCGTCGATCCCTTCGACCAGCCCGCGGTGGAGGAGGGCAAGATCCTGGCGAAGCAATACCTCGCGCAGGCGAAGTAAGTTCGTTGTCATCACTGGGCTTGTCCCGGTGATCCCGCCACGTGTGGCGCTTTTCTTAATCGAGATGGCCGGGACGAGCCCGGCCATGACAAAGGGGCGTCTCGACGGTGGACACAAGGCGTACCGGCTGGCAACCTCGCGCGGCACTCTCTATCTTTGTTGTCTCGAATCCTGACACATCCGAAAGCCCACATGACCGTTCGCCGTCTCGATCCCATCCTCGTTGACCGCATCGCAGCGGGCGAGGTCGTGGAGCGTCCGGCGGCGGCGGTGAAGGAGCTTGTCGAGAACGCCATCGACGCGGGCGCGACCTCCATCGAGATCACCGTCGAGGCCGGTGGCCGCCGCCTGATCCGCATTGTGGACGATGGTTGCGGCATGACGCCGGAAGATCTCGAACTCGCGGTCGAGCGGCACGCCACGTCGAAGATCCCCGACGGCGATCTTTTCGCGATCAACACGCTGGGCTTTCGCGGCGAGGCGCTGCCCTCCATCGGCGCGGTGGCGCGCCTTGCCATCACGACGCGCGCGCAAGACGCGGAAACAGGTTCGTCGATCATCGTCGAAGCGGGTGTGAAGGGCGCGGTCAAACCCGCTTCCGCGCCCAAGGGCACGCGGATCGAGGTGACGGATCTTTTCGCCGCCACGCCCGCACGTTTGAAGTTTCTCAAAAGCGACCGTTCCGAAGCGCAGGCCGTCACCGAAATCGTCAAGCGCCTCGCTATCGCACATCCGACGATCCGCTTCACGCTCTCGGGCGAGCACATCACCTCCCTCACCTATGCGCCGGAGCCTGCGGGCGAGCACGGTTTCTTGCGGCGCCTGTCGCGCGTGCTCGGCAGCGATTTCAATGAGAACGCCATGGCGCTCGACGTTGCGCGCGAGGGCGTGCATCTGTCGGGTTTTGCCAGCCTGCCGACCTATCATCGCGGCACCTCCACGCAGATCCATTTCGTCGTCAACGGACGGCCTGTGCGCGACAAGCTTCTGCTCGGCGCGGTGCGCGGCGCGTATGCCGATGTGATGTCCTCCGACCGTCATCCGGTGCTCGCCTTGATGATCGACATCGATCCGCGCTCGGTGGACGTGAACGTGCATCCTGCCAAGACCGAAGTGCGCTTCCGCGATCCCGCCTTTGTGCGCGGCTTTCTGGTGGCGGCGTTGAAGGAAGCGATCACGCGCTTCGGCTTCCGCTCTGCTTCGACCGGCGGCGCGCGGACGCTGGAGAGTCTACGCCCGCAGAGCATTCCGGCGCGCCCCGTCTCGGTGGCGCATCGCGCGCCGTCCTTCCGCCATGCGAGTGCATTCTCAGGCTGGCAGGCGCCGCTCGATCAAACATCGCGCGCGCCCGGCCTGTCGGAGATGCAAACGAGCCTGCCCGATCTTGCCGCCCCCTCCGCCGACAGCCGCGCCAGCCTGCATGAGCACGATGCGGTTGAGGACGACGCACCCCTCGGCGCGGCGCGCGCGCAGGTGCACGGCACGTATATCGTCGCGCAGACGAAGGACGGCATCGTCATCGTCGATCAGCACGCGGCCCATGAACGTCTCGTCTATGAACGCCTCAAGCGCGAACGCGCGGCTTCAGGCATCGCGCGGCAATTGCTGCTGATTCCGGAAGTGGTCGATCTCGATCCGGTAGACGCGGACCGCGTGATGGCGGAAGCAGCAACGCTCGAAAGCCTCGGCCTCGTGCTCGAAAGCTTCGGCTCCGGTGCGCTTCTGGTGCGCGAAGTCCCGTCCGCGCTCGCGGGCGGGCGCATCAAGGCGCTGGTGCAGGATGTCGCCGATGCGCTCGCCGAATGGGGGCAGGGCGCGGCGGGCCCGCTGGAGGAGCGTCTCGACGCCGTGCTTTCGCGCATGTCCTGCCACGGCTCGGTGCGCGCAGGGAGACGCATGAAGCCGGAAGAGATGAACGCACTCCTGCGCGAAATGGAAGCGACGCCGCTTTCCGGCCAATGCAACCACGGCAGACCCACTTACGTGGAATTGAAGCTCAGCGATATTGAGCGGCTGTTCGGGCGGCGGTGAAGCGCTGCTGATCGCACGGTTCAAGCGCCGTACGCTCATACGACTCGTCAACCGCTATAGCGGCCGAACACCACTTGCGTCTCGCCGTAGTCGCGCCGGTCCAACTCCTCGAAGCCTTCGGGTAGCGTGAGAGCCGCGCCTTGCGCTTCCTCGACGATCACGAGGGCGTCGGGGAGAAGCCAGCCGCCTTCCGCGCAGGAGCGGAGCGCTTGCGGCGCGAGGTCCTTGCCGTAGGGCGGGTCGCAGAAGACGACGGAGAAGGGCGCGTTCGGCGCGGCGGCCCCCATGCGAGTGGCGTCGCGGCGGAAGAGGCGCGTTGCACCGCCTGCACCCAACGCTTCCACGTTCTCGCGGATCAGGCCGCGCGCCTGAGCGCCGTCATCGACGAAGAGTGCGAAGGCGGCGCCGCGCGAGAGGGCTTCGAGCCCCATCGCGCCGGTGCCCGCGAAAAGGTCGAGCACGCGCGCTCCCTCGATGGGGTCGTCATAACCGTGCGCGAGAATGTTGAAGAGCGTCTCGCGCAGGCGGTCGGAGGTCGGACGGATGCCGTCCGACTTCGGTCCTGCGAGCGAGCGGCCGCGCCAGCGTCCGCCGACGATCCTCATGGCTCACGCCTCACGGACGGCGTCCGCGCGGGCCGCCTTTCGGGCCACCCTTGAAGCCACCACCCTTGGGACCGCCGCTTTTGAAGCCGCCACCCTTGAAGCCTCCTGCCGGACGGCCTTTCGGACCGCCGCGCGATGGGCCATCGCCCCGGGGCGGACCGCGGCGCGGGCGGTCATCGCCACCGGCGCGGAACGGCTTGTCACCATCCCGGCTGCGGAAGGGGCGATCTCCTTCGGGACGCGGACGGCGCGGGCGGTCGCCCTCATCGCTACGAGCCCCGAACGGACGGTCGCCCTGCGGCCTGCGGGGACGCTCTCCTTCATCGCTGCGCGCCCGGAACAGCTTGTCGCCAGCCGGACGGCGCGGACGGTCGTCGTCGCGGCGCGGGCGCTCGAAGCCGCCTTCGCGAGGGGCGCGTGCGGGACGCTCCGCGTGACGACGCGGACGATCCTCACCGGCGGGCGCGCCACGACGGGGCTTGCGCACGGGCGCCTCGTCCTTCGGCTCGCTGACCACGCGCTCCACCAGAACCTTGCGGCCTTCGCTCGAGGCAATGGCGCCGACGCGCTGATGAGGACGCGCGCCTGCTGCCGTGCGGGCCTCGCGCGGGTCGACGTCGCGCCGAGGCGCCTTCTTGCGGGCGGGAGCTTCCTCTTCGCCAGCGCGCCAGACGCTGGTCTTGACGTCGAGGGGCGAGGGACGCTTGCGCGGTTCCTCCTCGTCACGGCCACGGCGCTCGTCGTCACGGGCGCGGAAGGGCTTTCGCCCTTCGTCCCGACCGCGACGCGGACGATCCTCGTCGCGCGCGAAGCGTGACGGACGCTCACCGCGGTGCGGGCGCTCTTCGCGCTCAAGCTTTTTCGGCGAGCCGAAGGGGGCGATGGGCTCGCGCACCGGGCTTTCGAAATCGACCCCGGCCTCAGCTGCCAGCGCTGCGCCGAGCTGGTCGCGCAGGATCTTGGTGCGCACCTCCTCGACCATGCCAGGCTCGACGTCGCCGAGCTGGAACGGGCCGAAGGAGAGGCGGATCAGGCGGTTCACCTGCAGGCCGAGATGCTCGAGGATGCGCTTGACCTCGCGGTTCTTGCCCTCGCGCAGGCCGAGCGTGATCCACACATTGTCGCCCTGCACCCGGTCGAGGCGGGCCTCGACGGGGCCGTATTCCATGTCATCGACCGTGACGCCGTCGCGAAGCTTATCGAGGTCGGCCTGCGTCACGTCACCATGGGCGCGGACCTTGTAGCGACGCAGCCAGCCGGTATCGGGATGGGCGATGACGCGCGCCAAGCCACCGTCATTGGTGAGAAGCAGCAGGCCCTCGGTGTTGATGTCGAGCCGGCCGACCGCCACCACGCGGGGCAGCTCTTCGGGCAGGTTGTCGAACACGGTCGGGCGGCCCTCCGGGTCGCGCGCCGTGGTCACGAGGCCGCGCGGCTTGTGGAACATCCACAGGCGCGTACGCTCCTTCGCCGGCAGAGGCTCGCCATCCACCGTGATTGTGTCGGCGGCGGTGACGTTCACGGCGGGGGATTCCAGCACCTTGCCGTTCAGCGTCACGCGACCTTCCGCGATCATCGCCTCCGCATCGCGGCGGGAGGCGATGCCCGCGCGGGCGATCACCTTGGCGATCCGGTCCTCGGCGGGCTCCTGCGGCTCAGCCTGAACGGCGGGGCGCTCGCTGCGGGCGCGGTGCGGGCGATCCTCACCCGCGCGCTCGAAGCGGCGCGGACGGTCGTCGCCGCCACGGCCACGGAAGGGACGGTCACCGTCCTCGCGCTTGGCGCGGAAAGGACGGTCGCCCTCTTCACGCCGGGGGCGGAAGGGTTTGTCACCGCTTTCACGGGGACGGCGGGGCCGCTCGTCACCGTCGCGGCTACGGAAGGGCCTGTCGCCGCCCTCGCCACGCGGGCGGAAGGGCTTATCGCCCTCCTCGCGCCGGGGGCGGAAGGGTTTGTCACCGCCTTCACGAGGACGGCGGGGCCGCTCGTCACCGTCGCGGCTCCGGAAAGGCCTGTCGCCGCCCTCGCCACGCGGGCGAAAAGGCTTGTCGCCGCCTTTATGCGGGCGCTCGTCGCCGCCGCGCGCACGGAAGGGGCGGTCGCCATCCTCGCGGGATTTGCGGAAGGGGGGCCGGTCACTGGAAGTGCGGCCTCGGTCGGAGCGTCCCGAAGAACGGCCCTTACGATCATCGTTATTGCTGTCGGTCATGTTGGCCTGATAGCAGAGGAAAGCAACAGAAGCGAGGCCCCACAATAACCCCCATGGACAACACCGGCTCCAGCAAGTTCGATCCGATGGCGGCTGCCTTTGACGCGGCCCGCGCCGCCGCGGCGCGCGGGGAGGTGCCGGTGGGGGCCGCCATCGTCAAGGACGGGCAGATTATCGCGATGGACGGCAACCGCCCCCGCGAGCTGAACGACCCCTCGGCACACGCCGAAATGCTCGCCATCCGCCGCGCCTGCGAGGCGCTTCAGGACGAGCGGCTGACCGGCTGCGACCTCTATGTGACCCTCGAGCCCTGCACCATGTGCGCGGCGGCCATCTCGTTCGCCCGCATTCGCCGGATCTATTTCGCGGCCTACGACCCGAAAGGCGGCGCGGTGGAAAACGGCGTCCGCTTCTTCCAGCAGCCGACCTGCCACCATGCGCCGGAGGTCTATGGCGGCATTCGCGAGAGCGAAGCAGCGGATTTGTTGCGAGGCTTTTTCGCCGACAAGCGCGACGCTGGGGAGGGCTAGGGCAGGGGGCTTAGCCCTCACGACCGCAAAAACTCCTGCAACGCTTCCAGCGTCGCGCCGGGGTTCTCCTCCGCCACGAAATGTCCCGATGAGACGCCGAGGCCGGTGATGCTCGGCGCGAAGCTCTGCCGCCAGACGTCGAGCGGGTGCTGCTCGTGGCCGAGGGGGCCGCTCACGAGATAGAAGTCGCTCCAGATCAACTGCACCGGACAAAGGATGGTTTTGTCCGCGGAGAGGTCCGCCTAGTCGGCCTCGATGTCGCGTGTCGCGCCGGCGCGATAATCCTCGCAGAAGGCGTGGATGCGCGAGGGTTCGTTGAACCCCTCGCGATAGGCCCGCATGGCGCGCGGATCGAAGGCGGAAAGATCACCCTCCGCCGACCAGGAACGCATCAGCCCCTCGAAATATGCTGCCGGATCGCGGCCGATCTCCTCCTCCGGAATCGGAAAGGCCTGCGAGAGAAAGCCCCAGTGAGCGGTGGGGATGAGGCCCGCTTTCATCTGCGCCCAAACATGGAAGGTGGGCAGGATGTCGAGAAGCGACAATCGCTCCACGCGGCCCGGCTGATCGAGCGCAAGACGATAGCCGACGCGCGCACCGCGATCGTGGCCTGCCACCGCGAAACGGATATGGCCGAGCGCTCCCATGACGCGGACCACGTCATCCGCCATGGCGCGCTTGGAATAGGTCTCGTGCGCCGCATCGCTTCTCGGCGCAGTGGACCAGCCATAGCCGCGCAGGTCCATGCAGACGACCCGGTGCGTCTGCGCAAGCTCGGGCGCGAGACGGTGCCACATCACATGCGTTTGCGGAAATCCATGCAGCAAGGCGAGGGGAGGGCCGTCTCCCTTCGTGCGCGCAAAGATGCGCCCGATATCCGTATCGATCCAGTGGGATTCGAAACCGGGAAAGAGATCGTCGCTCATCGGGTGTCACTCTGGTGAAGGGCAGTCTTCATTCACCTAGTGGCTGGGGATCGTTCGTCAGCCCTGCTTCTGCTCTGCGGCGCGCCAGAGACAAGCAGAGCAGATAGACAAAGGGCCGCGGCGAACAGCGGCCCTCGCATGTTGAGTGCGCGCATTTGTCCCCTCGATGACCTGCCCATCTGACTGTGGGAGGCGTACGCTCTTACAGCGCGCCCAAAACAGGTAGATAAGCGCTAGACCGCGACCCTTTTGCGAGGCTGACACGCTTAAAGAATTATCAGTTTAACTAAGCTTAGACCTGCTGGCACTTTACTTAATTGTCATAGCTTCACGGACGGGCAGCGCCCTAGTGCCATTGCGGAGTGATAATGTAGCAATCAATTGAAGCAATATATCTCTCAGATTTTATTTGATCTGTTCCTTCTTTGCCAATTTTCAGTTCGCGCTTGGCCACGACAGGATCTGGCGAGTTCCGTAAGCCTGACGGACGCTTTGTCGTGACATGGCGGAGCGGCGATCCACTTGGCCCGCATCCGACTGAACTGGAAATCTCATGCGCCTAGCACTCTCTTTCAGCCGCCCGGCTAGCACAAACATTGTCACCCGCGTCTCCACCGCAGCCGACGGGGCGGAAGCCGACGGTTTCAGTTTCATCGCCCAGGTGAGCGCCGACGGGCGCTATGTCGTGTTCGTGAGTGACGCCGGCAATCTGGTTGACGGCGATACCAACGGCACGTCTGATATTTTCCGCAAAGATCTGCTGACGGGGGTGATCACCCGCGTCTCCACCGCCGGCGACGGGGCGCAAGCCAATGCTCAGAGTTACAATGCTGATGTCAGCGCCGATGGGCGCTATGTCGTGTTCGACAGTAGGGCAGGCAATCTGGTGGCCGACGACACCAACGGCGCGGCTGACGTTTTCCGCAAGGATCTGCTGACCGGGGCGATCACCCGGATCTCCACCGCCGGCGACGGGGCGGAAGGCAATGCTGGGAGTTCCTTCGCCCAGATCAGCGCCGACGGGCGCTATGTCGTGTTCGAGAGTGACGCCAGCAATCTGGTGGCCGGCGACACCAACGGCACGACTGACATTTTCCGCAAGGATCTGCTGACCGGAGCGATCACCCGGGTCTCCACCGCCGGCGACGGGGCGCAAGCCAATGATTTGAGTTACGATGCTCAGGTCAGCGCCGATGGGCGCTATGTCGTGTTCGAGAGTGACGCCAGCAATCTGGTGGCCGGCGACACCAACGTCAGGTCTGACATTTTCCGCGTGGATACTCTGCTTCAGGACCATGCGGTGGCTGTCGCCGAAAAGCGCTTTGTTGAATTGAACTGTAACGTCGGCTCGGCTTCTTCGGTCAGCGTCGCCTGGGGCGACGGCACTGTCGATACCTTGACGCCGACGGGCGGCAGCGCGCCTTTCTGGCATAGCTTTGCCGCGACTGGCCTGAAGGCGGCCGTTGTGACAGTCAAAGAGGGTGCGCAGACCTGGATCGTCCCGCACAGGATCGATCTCGCCGCGGGCAGCATGACTCGCGACGCGGCCCTCCTGGACACGCTCACGGGCGGTTCCGGCAAGGATGCACTCACCGGCGACGCTTTCGCCAATATCCTCAAAGGCGCTGCCGGCAACGACACGCTCAAGGGACTCGCCGGCAATGATCAGCTCTGGGGCGGTGCCGGCAACGACGTGCTGACCGGCGGCACGGGCAAAGACATCTTCGTGTTCGACACCAAGCCGAACAAAAAGACCAACTTCGACAGGATCACCGACTTTTCCGTGAAGGACGACACGATCTGGTTGGACGATGCCGTGTTCAAGAAGCTCGGCAAGGGCACCGTGGCCAAACCGGGTAAGCTCAACAAGGCGTTCTTCACCGTGGGCGACGCGGCTAAGGATAAGAACGATTATCTGATCTACAACAAGAAGACCGGCGTGCTGTCTTACGACGCCGACGGCTCGGGTGCAGGCAAGGCGGTCGAGATCGCGATCTTAAAAAAGGGCCTTGCAATAACCGCCGCGGACTTCTTCGTGATCTAAACGGATCGTGCGAGCGGTGGCTTCAGCCCCGCTCGCGCGCCACTTCGCGCCAGCCGATGTCGCTGCGGCAAAAACCTTCCGGCCAGTCGATCTTCGAGACTGCCTCGTAAGCGCGCGCCTGTGCTTCCGCGATGGTGCGGCCTAGTGCCGTGATGTTGAGAACACGTCCGCCATTGGCGAGGATTTTGTCGCCATCATGACCTCGCCCCGAGCCTTCCACCATGACGGTGCCATCGTCAGCTTCCACTCGCTGTCTCTGTTCGTGTGCTTCAAGCGAGAGGGAGTCATGCCTCATGGCCTCGTCTGTCCCAGCCACAGCGCCATCAATTCCGCGCGGCTGCTGACGCCGAATTTGCGGTAGAGGCGTTGCAGGTATTCGTTGGTGGTGTTGGGGCTGTGTTCCATGTCGGCAGCGATCTGCTTGCTGTTCTTGCCTTGCAGCAGCAGTTGCAGGACCTGCTGCTCGACTGGCGTCAGCGGGGCGCCGGCCAGCATCAGGCCGTGGCCCAGCAGCAGCCTGCGCCAGAACCAACGCAGGCTGCGCAGCGCCTGTTCCGCCAGTGCGCAGTCATCGCGGGTGAAGCGCGTTTCCGAGCGAAAGAAGGCCAGCCCGGCCTCGGTGTCTGCGTTCACCGGGGCGCCTACGAACATGACGTCGATCGCATTCATGCCTTTGCGAAAAATATGGCGGTAGAAGTCGCTCTCGAACCATTCTGGCTCCACCAGGTCCGCCATGAGCAGGACGCGGAAGCGTCCCGCCTGCGCGTGAAAGCGCACGGACTTCATGTCCGGGCCGTCTTCATAGCTTTGCTGGTAGTCGCGGATGGTGCTGTCGATGCTGGGCAGAGGATGCAGGTAGGTCATCACCGGCATGCGCCAGCCTCCCAGCGGGTCATTGAGATTCGGCTGGGCTAGCCGCACGGCGCCGGACCACATGGCATTGTCAGCCTCCAGCAGCGCACTGAGCTCGTGCAACAGGTATTGGCGCGCATCCACTATCTGGCTGGACGAGAAATCAGCCAGCGCATCCCATAGGGCGTGAATGCGGGGTTGCCGGTCGGAGAGGGCGGGGGAAGCAGTCATGGCGGGCTCCAGCAAGCAGGCCATGGATAGAGGAAGCGGGCAAACCAACCGCCTCCCCCAATCCTGAGGGAAGACAAGCACGCCATGCCCGACTACAGAAAAAAAGCCTATGAATCAATCTCCAGGCATCGAGCGACGCAAAAGCTGGCATCATTGACGTCAGCGCGACGCGAGTTGCTCAAGTTCGCCTGCCTCACAGATGACTGAACTGGAAATCTCATGCGCTTAGCACTCTCTTTCAGCCGCCCGACCAGCTCTGACATCACCAATGTTGTCACCCGGGTCTCCACTGACGCCGACGGGACCCAAGCCACTGGTATCAGTTCCAACGCCCAGGTTAGCGCCGACGGGCGCTTTGTCGTGTTCACGAGGGACGCCAACATTTTCCTCAAGGATGTGCTGACAGGGGCGATCACCCTGGTCTCCACCGACGGCGACGGGGCGCAAGCCAATAATTGGAGTGATGGTGCTCAGGTCAGCGCCGACGGGCGCTATGTCGTGTTCACGAGTTATGCCGACAATCTGGTTGCCGGCGACACCAACGGCGCGCGTGACATTTTCCGCAAGGATCTGCTGACCGGGGCGATCACCCGGGTCTCCACCGACGGCGACGGGGCGCAAGCCAATGCTTGGGCTGGCAATGCTCAGTTCACCGCCGACGGACGCTATGTTGTGTTCGAGAGTGATGCCACCAATCTGGTTGCCGGCGACACCAACGGCACGGCTGACATTTTCCTCAAGGATGTGCTGACCGGCGCGATCACCCGGGTCTCCACCGACGGCGACGGGGCGGAGGCCAATGCTTGGAGTTCCAATGCTCAGGTCAGCGCCGATGGGCGCTATGTCGTGTTCGAGAGTGACGCCGACAATCTGGTTGCCGGCGACACCAACAGTACGGCTGACATTTTCCGCAAGGATCTTCTGACCGGGGTGATCACCCGGGTTTCCACCGCCGGCGACGGGGCGCAAGCCAATGCTCGGGGTTACGATGCTCAGGTCAGCGCCGATGGGCGCTATGTCGTGTTCGAGAGTAACGCCGACAATCTGGTTGCCGGTGACACCAACGGCAGGTCTGACATTTTCCGTAAGGATACGCTGACGGGAGCGATCACCCGGGTCTCCACCGCTGCCGACGGGGCGCAAGCCAATGCTTCGAGTGCCAATGCTCAGATCAGCGCCGATGGGCGCTATGTCGTGTTCGAGAGTGATGCCACCAATCTGGTTGCCGGCGACACCAACGGCACGTCTGATATTTTCCGCAGGGATCTTCTGACCGGGGCAATTACCCGGATTTCCACCACCGGCGACGGGGTGCAAACCAACGGTTTCAGTCTCAACGCTCAGATCAGCGCCGATGGGCGCTATGTCGTGTTCGAGAGCACTGCCGACGATCTGGTGGCCGGCGACACCAACGGCGAGACTGACATTTTCCGCGTGGATACTCTGCTCAGGGAGCATGCGGTGGCTGTTGCCGAAAAGCGCTTTGTTGAACTGAACTGTAGCGTCGGCTCGGCTTATTCGGTCAGCGTTGCCTGGGGCGATGGTACAGCCGATACCTTGACGCCGGCCGGCAGCAGCGCGGCTTTCCGTCATACCTATACTACGACAGACCTGAAGGCGGCCGTCGTGACAGTCAAAGAGGGCGCGCAGACTTGGGTCGTTCCGTACCGGGTCGATCTCGCCGCAGGCAGCATGGCTCGCGACGCGGCCCTCCTGGACACGCTCACGGGCGGTTCCGGCAAGGATGCGCTCACCGGCGACGGCTTTGCCAACCTTCTCAAAGGCGCTGGGGGCAACGACACGCTCAAGGGACTCGCCGGCAATGATCAGCTCTGGGGCGGTGCCGGCAACGACGTGCTGACGGGCGGCACGGGCAAAGACATCTTCGTGTTCGACGCCAAGCCGAACAAAAAGACCAACTTCGACAGGATCACCGACTTTTCCGTGAAGGACGACACGATCTGGTTGGACGATGCCGTGTTCAAGAAGCTCGGCAAGGGCACCGTGGCCAAACCGGGTAAACTCAACAGGGCGTTCTTCACCGTGGGCGACGCGGCTAAGGATAAGAACGATTATCTGATCTACAACAAGAAGACCGGCGTGCTGTCTTACGACGCCGACGGCTCGGGTGCAGGCAAGGCGGTCGAGATCGCGATCTTAAAGAAGGGCCTTGCAATGACCGCTGCCGACTTCTTCGTCATCTAAAACGGATTGTGCGAGCGGTGGCTTCAGCCCCGCTCGCGCGCCACCTCGCGCCAGCCGATGTCACCGCGGCAAAAACCTTCCGGCCAGTCGATCTTCGAGACTGCCTCGTAAGCGCGCGCCTGTGCTTCCGCGATGGTGCGGCCGAGCGCCGTGATGTTGAGAACGCGCCCGCCACTGGCGAGGATTTTTGCGCCGTCCTGTTTCGTGCCCGCGTGGAAGACGAGCACGTTCTCCAACGCCTCAGCCTTGTCGATGCCGCGGATTTCCGAACCCTTTTCAACCGCGCCGGGATAGCCATTCGCCGCCATCACGACGGTCAGCGCGGCCTCGTTCGACCATTGCAGGGAAATGGAGTTCAGCACGCCGTCGCACGCCGCAAGCAGCGCAACGACGAGATCTGACTTGAGGCGCGGCAACAGCACCTGCGTTTCCGGGTCGCCGAAGCGCGCGTTGTATTCGATCAGCTGCGGCCCGCCTTCCGTCAGCATCAGGCCCGCATAGAGAATGCCGGTATAGGGCGTGCCGCGCTTTCTCATGCCTGCCAGGGTCGGCTCGATGATCTCGCGCATCACGCGGGCCTGAAGCTCCGGCGTCAGCACGGCGGCGGGGGAGTAGGCTCCCATGCCGCCGGTGTTCGGGCCCATGTCACCGTCGAAGACACGCTTGTGGTCCTGCGCGGTACCGAGCGGGATCGCCGTCGTTCCGTCGCAGAGGGCAAAGAAGCTCGCTTCCTCGCCTTCCAGAAACGCTTCGATCACCACTTCGGCCCCGGCGTCTCCGAGGCCGCCGCCGATCATCATGTCGATGGCGGCTTCCGCTTCCAAAAGCGTCGTGGCGACGACCACGCCCTTGCCGGCAGCCAACCCATCCGCCTTCACCACGATGGGCGCGCCATGCTCGCGCACATAGGCCTTGGCGGCCTCGGCATCCGTGAAGCGGCGGTAGGAGGCAGTGGGGATGTTGAACTCGGCGCACAGATCCTTCGTGAAGGCCTTGGAGCCCTCAACTTGGGCTGCGGCCTTGCTCGGCCCGAAGGCCTTGATCCCGGCGGATTTCAGGTCGTCTACCAGGCCGGCGACCAGCGGCGCCTCGGGTCCGACCATCACGAAATCGATCTTTTCCGCGCGGCAGAAGGCGATGATCGCCGCATGGTCGGTGACGTCGAGGGGCACGTTCGTGCCGTGCTGCGCCGTGCCGGGATTGCCGGGCGCAATGAACAGGCGCTCGCAGAGGGGGCTCGCCGCAAGGCTCCAGGCCAAGGCATGTTCGCGTCCGCCAGAGCCGATGAGAAGAATGTTCATGCCGCGCCTCCTGTGTTCCCGCGCTCTTAGCGGCTCAGGCGGCCTTCGCCTACCCCCACGAGGGCTTTCGCGCGCAACATTCTGCGAGAGGCCGGTCCCGATGGGCGGGTCAGGACCGGTCAGCTGGCTCGTTGTCAGATCACGAAGAAGTCGGCGTAGGTCATCTTGAAACCCTTCTTCAACTGGGCGATCTCAACCGCCTTGCCAGCCCCGCTGCCGTCCGCGTCGTAAGACAAAATGCCCGTCTTGCTGTTGTAGATTAGGTAGTCGTCCTTATCCTTCGCCTTGTCACCCACGGTGAAGAAGTTCTTGTTCAGCTTGCCAGGCTTCAGGATGGCGCCCTTGCCGAGCTTCTTGAAAACCGCATCGTCGAGATAGATGCTGTCGTCCTTCACGTTGAAGTCGGTGATCGTGTCGAAGTTCGTCTTCTTGTTCGGCTTGGTATCGAACACGAACACGTCCTTGCCGATGCCACCGGTCAGCGTGTCGTTGCCAAGGCCGCCGAAGAGCGTGTCGTCACCAGCTCCCCCGCCAATACTGTCCTTGCCGGCACCGCCGACGATCTTGTCGCTCTCCGCACTGCCGGCCGTCCCCTCCGATGAGACGTCGCCGACGGAGATGGTGAACCACTTTGTGAAGGTTGCGCCGCCCTGGTCTTTCACCTCGATTTGAATCGCGTGCGTCTTAGCCTGCTCGTAGTCGAGCTTGACGCCCTTGTTGGCGACGATCTTTGTTCCCGTCGCATCGAGCATGAAGCGACCGTCCGCATCGTTCAGGAGCTTGAAGGTAAAGGTGCTGCCGGGATCGTCCGTCGCCGAAAGATCGCCGACGGGGGTTCCCGCTCCCGCAAGTTCACTCACCGATGCCCCGCTCAGAGCGATGTCCGACGGCGGGCGGTTCGTCGGGGGCTCGTTGACGTCGTTGACGGTGATCGTGAAGGTTTGGACCTGGATCGCGCCCTTCGCGTCCACCGCCATGATCGCGATGTCGTGCGATCCGCCGGTCGCGTAATCGAGAAGACTGCCGTTCGCGACGACGATCTTGTAGCCGGTAAGCGCGCTGCCGACGATCTTGAAGCGACCCTCGGCATTGTTGATGAGTACATAGCTCACCGCGTCACCCTCGGGGTCGACCGCACTCAAGTTGCCGACGAGCGTCTCGATGGTCGCGTGTTCGTCGACCTGCAGCGCGCCGCCGGTTCCGGTGCCGGCAAGTTTCATCGCCGGCGCTTCGTTCACATCCTTGATGACGATGGTGATGGTTTGAGGGGCGCTGACGCCGCCCTTGCCATCCGAGGCGACGACCTTGAGCGTGTAGAACTTCGCTCCTTCGGCCATCGCTTCGTAATCGATCACGGCGCCGGGCGCGAGCTTGATCTGGTTCGTCTCGTTGTCGATGACGAAGAGCCCACCTGCGTTGCCTCCCGCGGCGAAGGAATAGGTTACGTCGTCGCCATCGAGATCGAATGCATTGAGCGTGCCGATGAAAGTGTTGTGGTCGGCGTTCTCGTCGAGCGAGATCGTCGTCGCGCCGTTCAGCGTCACATTCGTCGGAGCGTGATTACCCGGCGTACCGACGACATCCTTGACCGCGAACGTCACCGCTTTGGTGACCGACAAGCCGCCATGATCCGTGACTGTGACCTTGACGGTGTAGGATGTCACGCCGGCATCGAGGCTCTGCCCACCCTTCAGACGCAGTTCGTTACCGATAACCTCAAACTTGCCGCTCGCATCTTCCGCCAGCGCGAAGGTGAAGGCGTCGTGCGCGTCCGGGTCCTGCCCCGTGAGCGACGCGATCAGCCCCGTCGTATCCCGCATAACCTCGGTGCGCGAGAGGGCGAGGCCCGTCGGCTTCTCATTCACGTCATTGATGTCGATCGCGACGGTCTTGGTGACCGACAGACCGGCATGATCCGTCACCGTGATCTTGATGGTGTGAGACTTCGCTGTCTCGTAGTCGAGGCTCTGGCCATCTTTCAGGCGCAGCTTGTTGTCGACGATCTCGAAATTACCGCTCGGATCGAAGGCGAGGGCATAGGTGAAGGTGTCGCCCGCGTCTGGGTCAGTGCCGCTGAGCGTGGCGAGATCGCCGGTCGCGTCCTCGTCGACGGCGGTGGTCGAGAGGCGCACATCGGTCGGCTTCTCGTTCACATCCTTCACGTCGATGGCGAAGGTCTTGACCTGATAGGCGCCCTTGGCGTCCTTCACCAGAACCGTGATCTCGTGTGCCGTGCCGTTGATAGTTTCGAAGTCGATGAGAGCGCCGTTGGCCACGACAATCTTGTTGCCGACGATCTTGAAACGCCCGCCTGCATTGTCGAGGAGGGTGTAGGAGACCGCATCGCCTTCCGGGTCGATGGCCGCGAGCGTGCCAATGAGCGTCCCGTTCTCCGCATTCTCGTTGACGACGAGCGCGCCGCCGGCTCCGGTGCCGGTCAGCGTCATCTCGGGGGCTTCGTTGACGTCGTTGACGCCGATGGTGATCTCTTGCGGGGCGCTCTTGCCGCCGCGTCCGTCGGAGGCGATGACCCAGAGCGTGTAATACTTCGCGCCTGCCGGCAGCGCTTCGTAGTCGATCACGGCGCCCGGCGCGAGCTTGATCTCCTTCGTCGTATTGTCGATGACAAAGAGCCCGCCCGCATCGCCGCCGGGCGCGAAAGAATAGGTGAGGGCGTCACCGTCGAGATCCGTCGCATCAAGAATGCCGATGAATGCATGATGATCGGAGTTTTCGTTGATGGAAGCGGCGGTTCCCCCGTTGAGTGTCACGTTCGTCGGGGCGTGATTATCCGGCGTGCTGACGGCATCTTTGACTGTGAACGTCACCGCTTTGGTAACCGACAAGCCACCGTGATCCGTGACTGTGACCTTGACCGTGTAGGATGTCACGCCCGCGTCGAGGCTCTGCCCACCCTTCAGACGCAGTTCGTTACCGATAACCTCGAACTTGCCGCTCGCATCTTCCGCCAACGCAAAGGTGAATGTCTCGCCGGCATCCGGGTCCTGCCCGGTGAGCGAGGCGATCAGCCCGGTCGTATCCCGCGCCACTTCGATTCGCGAGAGGGCGAGGCCGGTCGGGCTTTCATTCACGTCCTTCACGTCGACGGTGAATGTCTTGACTTGATAGGCGCCCTTCGAATCTTTCACCAGAACGGTGATCTCGTGCGACATGCCGTTGATGGCTTCGAAGTCGAGGAGATTGCCGTTGGCGACCACGATCTTGTTGCCGACGATCTTGAAACGCCCGCCAGCATTGTCGAGGAGGGTGTAGGTGACCGCGTCGCCTTCCGGGTCGACCGCATCGAGCGTGCCGACGATGGTACCATTATCCGCATTCTCATTGACGATCAGAGACCCGCCGGCTCCGGTGCCGGCCAGCGTCATCTCGGGCGCTTCGTTCATGTCATTGACGCCGATGACGATCTTTTGCGGCGCCGTCACGCCGCCGCGTCCGTCGGAAGCGATGACCCAGAGCGTGTAATACTTCGCGCCTGCCGGCAGCGCTTCGTAGTCGATCACGGCGCCCGGCGCGAGCTTGATCTCCTTCGTCGTGTTGTCGATGACGAAGAGACCACCCGCATCCCCGCCGGGAGCGAAGGAGTAGGTGAGGGCGTCGCCATCGAGGTCCGTCGCGTCGAGAATGCCGATGAACGCATGATGATCGGAATTTTCGTTGATCGAGGCGGCGGCGCCACCGTTCAGCGTCACATGCGTCGGGGCGTGGTTCTTGCCCGCCACGTAATTCACGTCGATGGAAAAGGTCTTCGTATAGGTCAGGCCGCCGTGGTCCGTGACCTGGATGGTGACGAGGTGCGATTTGGCGGAGCCGTAATCGAGCGTCGCGCCAGCTTTCAAGCGGAGCTCATTGCCGACGATCTCGAACTTGCCGCTCGGGTCGGCGACCAGTGTATAGATGAACGTTTCGCCCGCATCCGGGTCGGTCGCGCTGAGCGTTGCGATCTTACCGCTCGCGTCTTCATCCACCTCGGTGGTCGACAGCTTCAGGCTGGTTGGCTTTTCGTTGACGTCGGTCACCTGAATCGTGACAGTCTTCGTGTAGGAACGGCCGCCATGGTCCGTAACCGTGATCTTGATGGCGTAGGACTTCGTCGTTTCGTAGTCGAGGATCGCGCCGTCCTTCAGCCTTAGCTCCCGGCCGACGATTTCGAACTTGCCGCTGAGATCCTCGGCGAGTGCGTAGGTGAAGATCTCGTCCGCATCCGGGTCGACGCCGGTCAGGGTCGCGATGAGGCCGGTCGTTCCCTCATCCACCGTGTCTCGCGAGAGAGTGATGTCGGTCGGCGCGCGGTTGGTGTCGGTGAGATAATAGCGATGATAGATGCCGTATCCCGAACCATCCTGATTGGCGGATTGCCAGGTGATGACCCAGCCGCCACCCGGCAGCGCCGTCACGCTGGGGTTCTGCTGGTCGCCGGCGGTGGTGACGTTGACGAGCTGATCCGTTGCGAAGACGGCCTTTCCGTCCTTGTCGAACTGCTGGAAATAAATGCCGTCGCCGGAACCGTCATGGCTGGGCGACTCCCAGACCACGATCCATCCGCCATCAGCGAGAGCGGTCACGGTGGAGGGTTCCTGGGCGCCGGTCGACGACACGTTGACACGCGCGGAAGTCGCCAGCAGGGCGCTCCCGTTCTTGTCGAAACGCTGCTGGTGGATGTCGCCGTCGTTATACGAGGTCCAGGTGACGACCCAGCCGCCGTCGGCCAGCCCGGTGACGCTGGAGATGATTTTGTAGTCCATCGTGTTGCCTTCGACAGTGATGTCCGCCGTGGGCGAGGTGGCGGTTCCGAACTTGTCGAAGCGCTGCTGGAAAATGTGGTGCGTGTTGAAACTGCTGTTGTGGGATTCCCACGTCACGACCCATCCGCCGTCGGTGAGCGCAGTGACGCTGGCGCGATACTGGTTTCCGTCCGTGAGGGTGTTGACGAGCCGCTCCCCGCCGGCAACGTTGCCGGAGGCATCGTAACGTTGCTGATAGATGCCGTTGTCGGAGCCGTCCTGTTTGTACGACTGCCAGGTCACGACCCATCCGCCGTCCGAGAGCGCCGTCACGTTCGAGGCCGATTGGTCGTAAGTGGTCGTCGTGTTGACACGAGTCTCGCCGCCGACCGGGTTGCCGTTCTTGTCGTAGCGCCGCTGGTAGATTTCGCCGTCCCAGGAAAAGCCGGATGACCAGGTCACGACCCATCCGCCGTCCGACAGCGCGGCGATAGAGGGCTGCCACTGGTCGTTCGGGGTGGTGACGTTCACGAGCTGGTCGACGGTTCCGACCGCTTTGCCTTCCTGGTCGTAGCGCTGCTGATAGATGCCCCAGCCGGCGCCGTCCTGGTTGGCGGACTGCCAGACCACGACCCATCCGCCATCGGCCAACGCTTTGATGCGCGGGGCGATCTGGTCTCCGGCTGTGGTCACGTTGACGCGAGTCTCGTCGCCGATCTTCACAATTGGGCTGGCCATGGCGGTGCTCCCGCAGTGTCATTTTATCTGAAAACTTGTTTATGTAATAACATGCTCTTTTGATGAGTCTAGCTTAAGGCCGTGAAAATCCTTGGCGGGCAAGGTTTTCGTAAACAAAACCTCTCCGGGTTCTTTCCCCGAAGGGGCCTGCCTCAACGTCACCCTTGGCAGCGGTGGGCGGGCGAACTAGGGTCGCGCGATGTTCGACGACAACCCCCCCTCCAATGCGCCCGAATGGTCGGTGTCCGATCTCGCGGGCGCCCTCAAGCGAACCCTCGAGGACGCGTTCGGCCATGTGCGCCTGCGCGGCGAAATCTCGGGCTATAGGGGGCAGCACTCGTCCGGCCACGCCTATTTCAGCCTGAAGGATCAGAATGCGCGCATCGATGCAGTGATCTGGAAGGGCACCTTCTCGCGCCTCCGTTTCAAGCCCGAGGAGGGGATGGAGGTCATTGCCACGGGGCGCATCACCACGTTCCCGGGCAAGTCGACCTACCAGATCGTCATCGAATCTTTGGAGCCCGCAGGCGCGGGCGCGCTGATGGCCCTTCTGGAGGAGCGCCGCCGCAAGCTTCTGGCGGAGGGGCTCTTTGAAGCCTCGCGCAAGCGTCGCCTGCCTTATCTCCCATCCGTCGTCGGCGTCGTCACCTCGCCGACGGGCGCGGTTATCCGCGACATCCTGCATCGGCTGGAGGATCGTTTCCCGCGCCATGTCCTCGTCTGGCCCGTCCGGGTGCAGGGCGACACCTGTGCGGCCGAGGTGTCCGCCGCCATTCGCGGCTTCAATGCGCTCCAACCCGGCGGCCCGATCCCGCGTCCCGACGTGCTCATCGTGGCGCGTGGCGGCGGGTCCATCGAAGATCTGTGGGGCTTTAACGAAGAAGTCGTGGTGCGCGCCGCCGCCGAGAGTGCCATTCCGCTCGTCGCGGCGGTGGGGCACGAGACGGACTGGACCTTAATCGACCACGCCGCCGACATGCGCGCGCCGACGCCAACGGGCGCGGCTGAAATGGTCGTGCCGGTGCGCGTCGAACTCATGACGGCGATCAACGATCTCGCGCGCCGCCATGTCGAGTCCATGCTGCGCGTCGTTGACCGCCGCCGGTCCGATCTGCGCTCTGCTGCGCGCGCGCTGCCGACGCCGGATGCCCTGTTGGCGCAAAAGCGCCAGAAGCTCGATCTCGCCGCCGCGAAGCTCGGCCCTGCGCTGTCGCGCAATGCGCGTGTGCATGAGGCGCAGCTTCGCGCTCTCTCCGATCAACTTGCGCGCTTCTCTCCCACCGCGCGCCTTGCGGCGATGCGCGCGCGGCTCGATGCGGTCGCGCAACGCCCGCATCACGCGGTCACTCGCTCGCTCCTTCTACGCCGGGAGAACCTGCGCCAGATCGAACGGCGTCTCGTCGTATCGCGGGACAATCTGCTGCGCGCCGAGCGCACCCGTCTGGCGCAGGCGAACGATGTCACGCATCGTCTTGCGGAACGGCTCGCACCCGCTTTCCATCGTCAGATCGTGCGCAAGGCGGATCGGTTGGAGGCGGTGTCGAAGCTCTTCGACAGTCTGAACTACAAATCCGTGCTGGCGCGCGGTTTCGCGCTCGTGCGCGATGCATCGGGCCAACCGTTGCATTCGGCAAGCGATGTCACGGAGGGGCGGGCGCTCGTGCTCGAATTCGCGGATGGCAAGGCCGATGCGACCGGCGGCAAGGGCGGCGTGCGCGCCAAGGCCGCCAAACCTAAAACTCCGACGGGAGAAGGGCAGGGAGCTCTGTTCTGAGCATTGAAAGCTCATGCCGGACGTTCATATCTAAAGGGCCCACTTTTTCAGACCATTGATGCGATCATGAATAAATTTGAGCGTGGCGGCGAAGCCGTCGTCCAGTATCTCGACAGCAACCTGCGGATCATCAAGCCGGGCTCGTTCGTGCGCTGCGCCGTGACCGGGCAGCAGATCTCTCTGGACGATTTGAGGTACTGGAGTGTCGAGCGGCAGGAGGCTTATGCGTCTCCGGAAGCCGTCATGGTCCGGATCACCGGAAAAGACCTCAAGACGCTTTGAGGCGCCGCTGCCCGATGCGCCGCAGGATGAAATTGCGGAACGCAGCTTCATCCTCGATCCGCAACCGCACCGGTAGGGCCTGAAGCGCATCCCATTGCGGCACGCCTTCGAGGCTTTGGATGCGCATGAGGTCCTTTTGCGTCGTCACGGACGTCAGTCCGCGTTTCTCGGCCTCTTCTCTCAGCGATGCGAGGTCGCTGATGCTATAGGCATGGTGATCTGGGAACGGCCGCGCCTCTTCTACAATCGCGCCCAAGCTCCGCAGCGTGTCGAAGAACTTGTCCGGTCGTCCGATGCCGGCGAAGGCCAGGACCTTTTGACCCTTGAGAGCTTTGGCGGCGGCCTCATGCGGGATGAGCGTGGCGCGAAACACCCGCTTGCTCCGCCGCTTTGCTTGATCCTCGACCGCTTCGCCGGCGAGGCCGTCGCCGACGATGAGCACCGCATCGATCTTGCGCCATTGCGCCCGCATGGGTGCGCGTAGAGGACCTGCGGGGAGACACAAACCGTTGCCGATGCCGGTCGCTCCATCCACGACTGCAATGGCGCAGTCCTTCCTCAGGGAGGGGTTCTGCAACCCGTCATCCATAATGACGGTGGTCGCGCCGATCTCGTGCGCCAGCCATGCGCCGGAAGGACGGTCGGCGGAAACGACGGTGGCGGCGGTTGCTGCCAGCAGCCTCGGCTCGTCACCGACATCGCGCGCAGTGTGCTGGGGACCAACCTCGACGGGGCCCTTAAGCCTGCCGCGATAGCCGCGCGACAGGAAGGCCGGGCTCTCGCCGCTCTCTTCCAAAAGCGCGGCGATAGCAAGCGCGGTCGGGGTCTTGCCAGCTCCTCCAGCGGTGAAGTTGCCGACGCAGATGATCGGCAGTCCCGCCCGCACGCCACGCCGAGCCATCCGCAGGGCCGCGACAGCGCCGTAAATCAGGCTCGCAGGCCAGAGAAGACAGGCAACAAGAGACGGTGCCTTCCGCCACCAGAAGGCGGGCGCGCGCATCAACGCCGCGCTCCGAGCTTCGCCTGGACAATGAAGGGCTCGATGGATTGCATGGTGCGATCCACGGCGCCTGAGAGCGCCTGCACCGTATCCGAGGCGTTGCGGGCCATGTCGCGGGCAAGCGACGCATTGCTCAAAAGTTCGCTCGCGGCGCGGGCGAGGCTCGAGCTGTCCTTCACCAGCAACGCTCCGCGCGCCTCATCGAGCGCTTCATAGATTTCGCGCGCGCTATGAATATGCGGGCCGTGGAGGATCGCCGCGCCGAGCTTGGCGGGTTCGATGGGGTTGTGTCCGCCGATGGGGGCCAACGTTCCGCCCATCAGCACGATCGGCGAGAGGCGGAAGAACAGGCCCATTTCGCCGACCGTGTCCGCCACATAGACATCCGTCGCGCGGTCGGGGTGAATACCGCGCGAGCGCTGGCTGGCGCGCAGGCCCGCGCGCTCCGCGATGGCCGCGACCTCCGGCCCGCGATGCGGGTGGCGCGGCGCGATGATGGTCAACAGCTGCGGATGACGCTGCGCGAGCGCGCGGTGCACCGCCACGATGGCGTTTTCCTCGCCCGGATGCGTGCTGGCCGCGAGCCAGACGGGGCGACCGGCGATGAGGCCGGAAAGGTGCGCGACGATGCGCGGATCGGCGGGTGGCGGGGCCGAGTCGAATTTCAGATTGCCCGACACCAGCACGCGAGGCGCGCCGAGATGCGCCAGCCGCATCGCGTCATCGGGAGATTGGGTGAGGCACAGCGCGAAACGTTCGAGCAGCGCGCCGATGATGCCCGGCAATTTCTGCCAGCGCTGGAACGAACGGTCGGACATGCGTCCATTGACCATGACGAGCGGGATGTGGCGCTCCTCGAGGGTGAGGACGGTGTTCGGCCAGATTTCGGATTCCGCCATCAGCACGAGGTCCGGCTTCCAATGGTCGAGGAAGCGGCGGATGTAGCGCGGCACGTCCACCGGCACGAACTGGTGCACCGCGCCGGGCGGCAGGCGGCGTGCGATCAGCGCCGCCGAGGTGCGCGTGCCGGAGGTGACGAGCACCGAGAGGCCGCGTTGGGTCAGGCGCTCCACCACCGGCAGCAGCGAGAGCGTCTCGCCGATGCTTGCTCCATGCACCCAGATGACATGGCCCCTCGGCCGTTGGCGGCTGGGGTAGCCCTGCCGCTCGCCGAGCCGCGTGCGGTCTTCGCGGCCCTGGCGCTGACGCCAGTAGAGCAGGCCGATCACCGCCGGCTCCAGCACCGTGGTCAAGACGCGATAGGTCTTGAACAGAAGAGGCGTCCTCATGCGCGGCTGCCTCTCGCAAGTGCCGTGGAAGGGGTATTGCGCGCCTTCGCGCCGGGGTCGCGCGATCCGATGAGGGCATAGGCGCGCTCATGCACCGCGTCGAGTTCGCGCTCGACCGTCTGGCGCGCGCTTTCGAGGGTTTCAGCGTCCGCGTCGCGGGGGACATGGATCGGCTCGCCCAGCACGATGGCGCCGCGTCCGAAGGGGAGGCCGATGCTCGCTTTGTCCCAGTTGTTGAAATCCATCCGCCGACTCGTCACCACCGCCACCGGTACGATCGGGCGGCCAGAGACCTGGGCGAGGGTCACGATGCCTTCGCCGCAAACGCGCGCAATTTTCGGGATGTCGGCGGTCATCACCACCATCTCGCCATCGGCAAGCGCCCGCATCATCGCCCGCATGGCCTGCACACCGCCCTTCTTGCGGATGTCGCGCCCGCGCGCGCCGGAACCGCGGATGGCGCGCACACCGAGATGGCGAAGGGCAATCGCGTTGAATTCCCCGTCGCCCGAGCGGGAGACGAGGCTCGCCGCCGGATCCTGCGGCCGTTTGGCGAAATGGATCATGAAATGCTGCCCGTGCCACATGGCGGCGATAACGGGCATCTGGGGGCCGATCCGGTCATAGGCATCCGCCGGTTCCATGACGAACCGGTTCGTGCGCTGCACGAGCTTGAGATAACTCGCGACAAGCAGGCCCAGACTTTCCTGGACCGCTCGCGAGCGGCTGATGCGCTTGATCAGACCCATCGGGCTATTCTTGGGAAAATCAGTCGTTCTGCGGTTCAAGCAGACGGTGCAGGTGGACGACGAAATAACGCATGTGAGCGTTGTCGACACTTGCCTGCGCTTTGGCCTTCCAGGCCGCGTGGGCGGTGGCGTAGTTCGGGTAGATCCCGACGATGTCGAGCTTGGACAGGTCCTTGAAATCGACGGAATCGAGATCGGTCAATTCGCCGCCGAAAACCAGGTGAAGAAGTTGCTTGCCGGGCTGCTCGGTCATAGTGAAGGGGCTCTCCTAACGGAATGCAAGAATGTTGCGGCTGTGAGGCGGCCTGTCGTTCAGGCTCTCATGGCTCCAATAGCACGCGGATGCAACCGTGACGCAACGGCAACCATTTCACCATGGCGTGGCTGAGCTTTGTTATAGACAGGTGAAGCGCCTTCGAAGTCGGTCAGCACGGCTCCCGCCTCCTGCAAGATCAGATCGGCGGCGGCGATGTCCCAGTCGTGGGAATCCTTGGAGACGAGCCCGACATCGATGGCCCCTTCCGCCACGCGGGCGAGCCTGAGCGCCAGGGAGGGCACCTTGGGGAGGTGCTCGATGGGGCCGATCTGGCGGGAGAGGCGGTCAATGAGCGGCTGGGGACCTGCGACCCGCAGCGGGTCCGGGTGCTTCGCATCTCCTACGGACAGCCGCTGACCGTTGCAGGCCGCGCCGCTTCCGGCCTGAGCCTCATAGAGCCGGTCGTGAATGGGGGCATGGACGACGCCGAGCAGAGGGCGGCCCTCCGCGACGAGGGCAATCGAGATCGACCAGTCCGGGTGGCCGGAGGCAAAGGCCCGCGTGCCGTCGATGGGATCGACGATCCAAACGAAACGCCGTTCGAGCCGGGCGGGGTCGTCCGTCGTTTCCTCCGAGAGCCAACCGGCTTCCGGCAAGAGGTTGGTGAGACGTCCCTTCAAAAAGGTGTCGAGCGCAATATCCGCCTCGGTCACGGGCGAGTGGCCGCCCTTGAACCAAAGCCGCGCCGAGGTCTGCGCGCCGCCGCGGAAGAACGGCAGGGCCAGCGCGCCGGCCTCGTACGCGGCCTCGCGGACAGCCTGGCTGAGAGAAAGGGTCAAATCGGAGGAGGGGGCTAGCATCGTCTGTTAAGATGGTGATTGCGACCAGCGAATGCCATATTCCACGCGATAACGCGCCACGTATTTCGTCGCATGGCGAAGGTTGCGGCCGGTCACAATTGGAAGCCCCGGCGAAGAGAATAGGCACGGCCGAGCACGCCCGCGCCGCCACCGCTGAACAACCCGTTCGTGAACCAATGCGGGTAATGCAGCAGGTAGTGCAAAAACTTCTCGCCGATGCGCCGCTCCCAGTCGACGAAGAAGAGCCCGGCCGCAATCATCGGCACATAGCTTTGCCATTCCGGCGTCTGGCTCGTGAGCGGCTGGCGGAAATCGAACGAACGGGGCGCGTCGCTGCGGCGAGTCATGGCATTGATGCCGGTCGGCTCGGCCAACACCATGTCGGCATAGGTTCTCGCGATGCCGATCATCTCCTCTTCCTTGACCAGGAGCCCCTTGTCGGCCAAAGCCAGCGGCAACTCGGCCGTCACGGTCATTTTCCAAAAGTATTCGGATTTCTGCTTCTTCTTGAACGTCACGTCCTGCTGATAAGCGGATGAGATCGCACCGTCGCGATCCACCACCATCGCGGCGCGATAGAAGTTCAGGATCTTGCGCACCTTTTCGAGATGGCGTGCTTCTTTCGTGAAGGCGTAAAGCTCGACGAGGCCCGCGCCGAAGGCGTGAACGTGGTTGGTTGGGTCGACTTCGCTCGGAATGAAGGCGTAGCGATAATAGCCCGCATCGAGATCCGGCCGATCGACGTAGAACTGCTCATGCTCGTCAAAGGAGGGGATGAGCTCTTCGGCAAGAGCGGCAACCTCCTCGTTGCTTTCACCACGCGCCGCCAGCCGGTTTGCCAGTTGCAGGATCGGCAGCGCGATCAGCCCGGTCGCGGTGATGTCCGTGCCGCGCATCTTCGGCCCGCCAAAGGTGATGACCGAGCCCCAGGATTTGACGACGCGCTTCTGGTTTTCGTCGATCACGCCATGCTTGTCGTCGCGCGCCGCCATCACGTTGTGGGCCGCGCCGATGAGCAGCGTGAGAAAGCGCATCTCACCGGTGGCCTCGTAGAGCTGGAGCGCGGCGCGTCCCCAGAAGGACCATTGCCAGGAATAGAGCTGGCCGCGTTCGTGAATGGGCGGCAGGTTTTTGTCCGGGCTGTCGGGCGCCGTCAGCCAGCGCAGGCCCCAGTTCAGGAAATCGAAGAAAACATCGCGATGCGGCGTGCAGCTCGCAAAGACGCCGAAGGCACTGGCGGTGGGATAACACTCTTTCCGCTCCACGAAGGATGACGGATGTTCGAGAAGCGCCATTGCCTCTCTGTCCTCCACCTTGTCGCCGCTGAGGTAGCGGTTCCAGATCGCGAGATATCGTTGATAGGCGCTGCGGCTCTCGTCCAGACCGGCAAAGGTCAATCCCGGCCAGGTCCACCCCGTCAGCACGGTCGGCGCGAGAACAGGCACGCAAAGAGTGCGCAGCATCCGCCGTCGCGTCAGTTTCATGAGTTCGACCCCCTCGGAACTCCGCGCACTGCGGCGCGGTTCGGTTCCTCCGGGCAATCGTATTACAGATGAAAGCTTAAGTCATGCGCCGCCGCGCTTAAAAGCGCATGTTTTCGCGGCACGCCATACGATCAATAAAAGCAATCGAAGGCGAGCGCCGCAAACAGGATCAGGCCGGCATCACGGTTGGAGCGGAAAATCCGCAGCGCGCCTTCGCCGTCGTTGCGGTCGATGTGCCAGACCTGCCAGGCGAGGTGCAGGGCGAACACGCCAAGCCCCGCGTACGAGATCGGCCCTGCCTCTTTCGACAGCCGCAGTGCGAGGCTCATGAAGCCGAGGGTCAAGGCATAGCAGAACGCGACGCCGAGCTTCACATGGTCGCCGAAGAACCGGGCGGAGGATTTGATGCCTGCGATCTCATCGTCCTCGATATCCTGCAGCGCATAGATCGTGTCGTAGCCCACGACCCAGGCGATGCTGGCGAGATAGAGCGCAAGCGCTGTCCAGCTCAAGGAGCCGAAGGCGGCGGCCCAACCCATCAGCGCGCCCCAGGCGAAGGCAAGGCCGAGCACGATCTGCGGCATCCAGAAGAACCGCTTCATGAAGGGGTAGAGGGCGACGATGCCGAGCGACGCGAAGCCCGTGGCGATGGCAAAATCGTTGAACTGCAGCAGAACAGCGAGCCCCACCGCGCATTGCAAGGTCAGGAAGATGACGGCGCCCTTCAGGCCGGCCTGGCCCGAGGGCAAGGGGCGTTGGCGCGTGCGCTCGACGCGAGCGTCGAGATCGCGGTCGACGATGTCGTTATAAGTGCAGCCCGCGCCCCGCATTGCCACCGCGCCGATGAGAAACAGCACGCAGTAGCCAGGATTGGGCCAAGGCTTGCCGCCGGCCAGGGCTGCCAGCGCAGCCGACCACCAGCAGGGGAGGAGCAGAAGCCACCATCCGATGGGCCGCTCCATGCGTGCGAGGCGCAGGTAAGGCCTCACACTCGCCGGAGCCCATCGGTCGGCCCAATGGCCCCGAACGGCGTCCGGCAGGGATGAGGCGGGGTGGTTGTCCACGATGGGGCCCTTAGAGGGCGCCCTTCGGCATCGTGTAAGTGCCCGTCAGACCGCCGCCGCCGAGAAGGCCGCCCCCGCCGTTCTGCTGGGCATTCTTGGCCTGCTTTTCCATCTGCTCCATCTTCGCCGCTATCGCGCAGGCCTTGCCCTTCATCTCGACGGAACGGGCATGGTCCTTCTTGAAGCCGTCGGCGAACTGCTCGGGAATCTGGCACCAATCCTTGTTGGCCTCGATCCATTTCATGCCCGTGTCGCCATTGGCCGTGAGCTTGGTGAAGATGGCGCAAGCCGCGCGCGGGTCGACCTGCTTGTTCTTGCCGCCGCTCAAGCTGTTGAGCTGCTGGATCAGGGTCTGACGTTCGGACAGGAATTTCTGCGCATCCTGGCAATTGCTCGACTGCGCAAGGGCAGGAGCGGCCATGAAAATGCCAGTGGCGGCAAACGCAGCCGCAAGGTGCGAACGGAAATGCGTCATTGGCAATGTCCTTCCCGGAACGTGCGCGACGTCTCGCACACCTGCCGTTGTGTTAACAGGTTCGCGGCCTCAAAGCCAAGCGGCTATTGGCCCCGGTCGAGCGGGGATGTGCAGCGGCGCACGTGAATGAAGGCTTAAATTCCCGTGGGCCGGCGCGACTTTCCTCTCCCGCCTGCCTGCCTGAGTTGATAATTCTTGCCCGACGGTTTTTGAAGGTTCGCATGGCCTCTTACGACTTCAACGCTCCCCGCCTTTTCGTCGAATCGCCCCTCGCCGCAGGGGCGCGAATCGCCCTTGACCGGGCGCAGGCCAACTATCTTCTGAACGTGCTGCGGCTGGGAACCGGCGATGCGGTCCTGATCTTCAACGGGCGGGATGGCGAGTGGCGGGCCGAGATCGCGGTCGAGGGCCGCAAGGCCGCCGACCTTGTCTGCGTCGAGCGCACCCGCGAGCAGGCCGTCCGCCCCGAACTCATCTATGCCTTCGCTCCGCTCAAGCATGCCCGCCTCGACTACATGGTGCAGAAAGCCGTCGAGATGGGAGCCGGCGTCCTCCAGCCCGTCCTCACCCGACGCACCCAGAGCACGCGGGTCAACCTCGAGCGCATGCGGGGTAATGCGATCGAGGCGGCTGAGCAATGCGGGATCCTGACCATTCCGGAGGTTCGGGACGAAGAGAATTTAGATAAATTCATCAAGGCCTTGGGGGATGATGTCCTCCTCGTGTTCTGCGACGAGGATTCCCCGGTTTCTAATCCTGTCGAGGCCCTTAAGGCCCAGGTGCCGGCGGGGAACAACGCTGCCAAACTGGCCGTTGTCATTGGACCGGAAGGTGGGTTCACCGATCAGGAGAGAGCCCTTGTTGCCACCCACAAAAGATGCGTCCGTGTTTCGCTAGGGCCGCGAATCCTGCGAGCCGATACGGCCGCCGTGGCGGCGCTTGCAGTGGTCCAGTCCGTTCTCGGCGATTGGGCCTGACACGGCCGTCCGGCAAGATCCGTCCGCCCATCAACAGCTTAGCAGTTTCGCGACGATTGGCCCCATTCTCGCCCCATTAGGCGGGATGTTTGAGGTATAAACCTACGATTCGCAGCACATCATAAAATAAGCCGACAGAATAATTTGGAGGACTTGGAAATGAACGGGGAATTCAAGTTCGGTATCGAAGAAGAATACTTCCTGAACGACGTTCTTAAACGTGACATTGCCCGCTCCGGCATCAAAGAATTCTTTAGTTCTTGTCGCGATGAAATTTCTCACGACATTCAGCCGGAAATGCTCGAGCCCCAGGTCGAGGTCGCGACGACCCCTTGCGTCGATTTCGACGAGGCGCGCGCGCAGCTCACCGGCCTGCGTTCCGCCGTCGGTACGCTCGCCCGTGACCACAACCTGTCCATCATGGCCTCCGGCACGCATCCGCTGGCCGTCTGGGCGCGGGTGCGGCCCACCGAGGCGCCGCGCTACGGCAAGGTGATGCACGATTTGCAGATGGTCGGCAGCCGCACGGTGGTCTGCGGCATGCATGTCCATGTGGAGGTTCCGGATTTGGCGCTGCGCGTGGACATCATGAACCGCATTCAGCCCTATCTGCCGTTGCTCTTGGCGCTCTCGACATCCTCGCCCTTCTGGCAGGCCCATCGCACGGGCCTCCTCGGCTACCGCCTTGCGGCCTATCGCGAATTACCACGCACCGGTCTGCCGGATCTTTTCCAGGACGTGAAGGACTACCAGCGCTACATCGACACGCTGGTCGAGGCCCGCGCCATCGAGGATTCGAGCTATGTCTGGTGGGTGATCCGGCCGTCGCTGAAGCACCCGACGCTCGAACTGCGCGTGGCCGACAGCTGCACCCGGGTGGACGATACGCTCGCCATCGCCGCGCTCTATCGCTGCCTTGTCCGCCGGCTCAGCCTTGACCTGTCCTTGAACACCAACCAGACCGGGGCCTCGCGCGCCATCAACGACGAGAACGGCTGGCGCGCCCAGCGCTACGGCATCCACGGCAGCTTCGTCGACGAAGCTTCGCGCAGCGCCAAGCCGGTGGGACAGATCCTCAACGAGACCCTGGATCTGGTGGCCCAGGACGCCAAGGTGCTCGGCTGCGAGCGCGAGCTGGACCTCGCTCGCTGGATCGTCGCCCGCGGCACCAGCGCGGATCAGCAGCTCTCCTTCTACACCGAGGCCCTCGGCCGCGGCCTGTCGAATCGCGATGCGCTCGCCGGCGTCGTCGATTGGCTCTCGGCCGAAACCATGGGCGAGCCTGTCGCGCGGCACTAAACGGGCGCAACTCAGGACCTCTCTTGCTACGGCCGGGCTCGCCCCGGCCATAGCAATCCTCTAAGCTACAAGGCTTCGTCCCTCCGCGGCACCCGCGATATTGCGTCTCGCTCCTCCCGAAACGCATGCGCGTACCTCATATCATTGTATCATTGTCGCTCATTGCAGCTTGGCCTTAACCCGCCTATCTACACCCGACCCGAAGTCGGCGCGCCTTGAACGCGCTTTTTTGATGAGGTGATACATGGCGCGTGACGTATCCGATGCTGCCGTCATCGGAGCGCGGTCCGAGCTCGTGGAATGGATCGCGTCCGGCGAGAAGCCGCGCGAGACCTGGCGGCTCGGCACGGAACACGAGAAGGTGCCTTTCTATAAAGCCGATGCGACGCCCGTTCCCTATGAGGGCGAGCGGGGCATCCGGGCGCTGCTGGAAGGATTGCAGCGCCTGACCGGCTGGGACCCGATCAAGGAGAACAGCCACCCGATCGGCCTGGCGGACGATGTCCACGGCGGCGCGATTTCGCTGGAACCCGGCGGACAGTTCGAGCTGTCGGGGGCGCCGGTCAGAACGCTCCATGAGACGGCGGAAGAAACCGCCCAGCATCTGGCGCAGGTCAAGGCCGTCGCCGAGGATCTCGGCATCGGTTTCCTGACGCTCGGCATGAGCCCGCTCTGGACCCGGGCCGAAACGCCGGTGATGCCGAAAGAGCGCTATCGCATCATGACCGGCTACATGCCGAAGGTCGGCAAGCTTGGTCTCGACATGATGTATCGCACCTCGACGGTGCAGGTGAACATGGACTACGCGTCCGAGGCGGACATGGTGAAGAAGATGCGGGTGTCTCTCGCGCTTCAGCCCATTGCCACGGCGATCTTCGCCAATTCGCCCTTCACCGACGGCAAGCCCAACGGCTATCTGTCCATGCGCTCCGAGATCTGGCGCGACACGGATCCCCACCGCACCGGCATGATGGATTTCGCGTTCGAGGATGGCTTCGGCTACGAACGCTATGTGGACTGGGCACTCGACGTGCCGATGTATTTCGTCAAGCGCGGCGCGGTCTATCACGATGTGTCGGGGCTGTCGTTCCGCGATCTGTTCGCGGGCAAGCTCGCGCAGCTGCCCGGCGAGCGCGCCACGCGCTCGGATTGGGCGAACCATGTCTCGACGCTGTTTCCGGAAGTGCGCCTGAAACGCTATCTGGAAATGCGCGGCGCCGACGTCGGCCCGCCCGCGCATATCACGGCGCTCTCTGCTTTCTGGGCCGGGCTTCTCTATGACGAAGCGGCGCTCGACGGTGCGTGGGAATTGGTGAAAGGCTGGAGCGCGCAGGATCGCGAGAGTCTGCGTGCCGATGTGCCGAAGCTCGCCTTGAAGGCGACGGTTGCGGGACGCTCCGCACAGGATGTCGCGCGCGATGCGCTCGCTCTCTCGCGCGCGGGCCTCAAGCGCCGCGCCTTTCTCGATGCACAAGGCCGGGACGAGACGCATCACCTCGATTACGTGGATGAGATCGTCGCCTCGGGCCGCACCGTGGCTGAGCGTCTTCTCGCGCTTTACCACGGCCCCTGGAAGGGCTCGGTGCTGCCGGCTTTCAAGGAATGCGTTTACTGATCGGAGCGTTGTCGGCGGCGCGGCTCATGATACCTCGCCGCCGCTAGAGCATGATCGAGACCCGTGGAAGCCGGTTATTCTTGCCGATCATGCGGCAATAAGGAATCGAGACTTTGATCATGTTTCAAAGAGACATGATCAAGCTCTAGCCTTACGCCGCTTCGCTCGCCGCGATGCGGTTGCGCCCACCGAGTTTCGCGCGGTAGAGCGCGCGGTCCGCCATCGCCACCAGGGTTTCAGGTGCGACGAGCGGGACGTCGAGGCTCGGAACCAGCGTCGCGCTGCCGATGCTGATCGTCAGGACCGGCAGCGGTGCATTGGCTTCGTGCCGCATGGCGAGAGCCTCGACGCGGGCGCGGATGATTTCCGCAAGCGCCATCGCACCGTCCGCATCCGTGCCCGGCAGCAGCACGGCGATTTCCTCGCCGCCATAGCGCGCTACCAGATCGCCCGGCCGCCGGACGGTCCGGCTCAGCACCTGCGCGAGGGACCGCAGACATTCGTCGCCCGCCTGGTGGCCATAAAAATCGTTGAATGATTTGAAGCGGTCGACATCGATCAGGAGCAAGGAGAGCGAGGTTCCGTCGCGCGTGGCACGCCCGCACTCCACTGCGAGTTCCCGGTCGAAGATGCGGCGGTTCGCAAGGCCGGTGAGGCTGTCCGTTGCTGCCAGCACCGCCAGTTCCGCCTCCATTCTTTCACGCTGACGCAACTGCGAGGCGAGACCCCAGCCAAGAATGCCGATGGCCGCCACGAGCAGGGTCACCGCGATGGCGCGGACGAAAAAGTCTCCATCCCACCGTGCGAGCGCCTGGCTTCTCCCCACGGCGGCGAGCGTCACGACGGGAAATTTGTCGCTCAGCCGGTACCCGCTCAGACGGGGCATGCCGTCGACATTCGATGTGTAGGCGTAATACCCGGCGGAGGCGCGCGGTAGATGCTGCGTGAACAACGGATCGCTGGCGCCGGACCTGCCGATGGCTTGCTCCGCGTGAGGATAGCGCGACAGCAGCGTGCCATCGCTGCCGAACAAGGCGATGGAGCCTTCCGATCCGACATCGAAATGCGAGTAGTAGTTCGAGAAGTAGCGCGGGTCGATGAAGACCACCGCGACACCCCCGAAACTGCCATCCGCCTTGTCGATGCGGCGGGAAATGCTCAGAACCCATTTGTCGTCGAAAGGATCGCGGATCAACGAACTGAAGAACCAATCGTTGTTCGCCGGTTTCTCGTGACGCTTGAAAAACGGCTGGTTCTCACCCTGCATGTGTTGCGGGAGATGCCCGAGAGAGCTGCAGATGAAACGGCCATCCTCGCCAAAGATGGCGAGCGCCTTCAATCGCGGCAGGGTTTTGATCCGCTCGCTGAGAAACGTGTGCAAGCGGTCGGCGGTGGCCGGCGTCGCACCTGTCGTCTCGATCCGGTCGACGATGTCGACGATGACCGCGTCCGCCAGCTCGAAGGTGTCGTCCGCATGTTGGGCGAGCGACTGGGCGAGGTTGGCCATGTTGCCCTCGACTCGCACCACCTCCGCGTTGCGCTCGTTCCAGTCGCGCCAGCCTTCGAGCGAGATGATCGCCAGGCACACCACCACGACAAAGGCATTCAGCCAAAAGGCCGAGGAGCGCGGGGACGAGGTGGCGGGTGGGTGCATGACGATGCTCGGCGGCGCGGCTAACTCGCGGCCATCTTGAGGCCGAGGATGCCTAAGACGATCAGGCTGATGCAGCTCAGGCGCAGTGCGGTCGCCGGCTCGCCGAGGAGAATGATTCCGAGAATCGCCGTTCCGACCGTGCCGATACCGGTCCAGACCGCATAACCGGTGCCGACGGGCAGCGTCTTCAAGGCGAGCCCCAGCAGCACGACGCTTGCGACCATGAAGATGACGGTGAGAACCGAGGGAAGGAGGCGCGTGAAGCCGTCGGTGTATTTCAGCCCAATCGCCCAGCCGATTTCGAACAGACCGGCGAGCACGAGATAAGTCCATGCCATGACAGGACCTCCGTCATAGGCAGGGCCGTCCCCACCGCTTTTCGGGAAAATGCGAGGTCGTCCTCGCCCCTCTGTTCATACAGGATAAGGCGTCGCACCTCAATACAGAGGGCGAAAATTGAAGCGTGTTTTCACAAGGCGCGCGCTTCTCAGCGCGCGCCCGAAAGCCGGATCCGGCATGGGGAGATCGATCAAAAAATCGGATTGATCCCTCTCGGATGAAGCGCCTTTAGCGCGCGTTCTCCTCGGCGGTCTTGTTCCGCGCGCTCAAGGAGGCCAGCGGGTTGAACGGCGCGTAGGTCTGGTGCTTCCAGTTGTCGCCGCACTGGCTGCAGATGGAGCGCACCATGTAATCGCTCTGTTCCATGCGCTTGAGCAGCTTCTCCTGGCGCGCCTGCGCATCGTTCTGCTTGTCATAGCCGGAAGGCCGCACGGTCAACACCATGGCTTTGGAGGAGGGGGGCGTCTCCTCCGCAGAAGCCGCGCCGGCAAAGGCGCAGGCGAGCAGGGCGGTTGTCAGAAAGAGGTGCATCGGTCGGATCTTGGTCATGTCCTGACAGGACTCCATTTGGTGGCCGTTCGTCAAGCCGGGGCGAGGATTTTATAAACTTGAGCGCCTCCGTAGGGAGCGGCGGCGAGGATGGCGATTCGGCAATCGATACGAACATTTCGACATTGTGTATCGTTGTAAACAGTGTTTCGTGTGCGGTCGCCGAACCTGTACGGAAGAGATCAGGACGCCGTCGAGGGAAAAGCCCCAGCACCAACGGTGAACGTTTCACACCAACGTCAGATGACGAAGAACTCGGTGGCAGTCATCTTGAGGCCCTTTTTCAGCTGGGCGATTTCCATCGCCTTGCCGCGGGCGCTGCCGTCCGCGTCGTAGGACAGAATACCCGTCTTGTTGTTGTAGATCAGGTAGTCGTCCTTATCCTTCGCCTTGTCGCCGATGGTGAAGAAGTTCTTGTTCAGTTTGCCGGGCTTCGAAATCGCGCCTTTGCCAAGCTTCCTGAACACCGCATTGTCGAGATAGATGCTGTCGTCCTTGACGACGTAGTCGGCGATCTTGTCGAAGTTCGTTTTCTTGTTCGCTTTGGTGTCGAACACGAAGATGTCCTTTCCCGCGCCGCCGGTTAGAGTGTCGTTGCCGAGGCCGCCATTGAGTGTGTCGTTGCCGGCATCTCCTGAGAGCTGGTTCTTGCCTGCATTGCCGACAATCTGATTGGCAAGCGCATTGCCCGTCAGCGACAGAGCGGCGCTGCCGCTTGCCTTGAGATGATCTAGGTTCGCGCCCAACGTGAAGCTGATGCTCGTGATCACCGTGTCGATACCGACCGAGTCGAGAATCTGATCTTTGACGGAGTCGACATAATAGGTGTCGTTGCCACGCCCGCCCAACATCGTGTCGGCGCCGGCGCCGCCATTGAGCACGTTGTCCGCATCGTTGCCGGAGAGCCAGTTGGCCAGGTCGTTTCCGATTAGCGCAAGCGCTCCGTTCCCTTCGGCGAAGAGATACTCGACGAAGGCGGGGAGGGTGCAATTGATCGTGGTGTAGAGCACGTCGCTTCCGCTGTCGGAGGTTTCGATCACCCGGTCCCCGGGATTGTCGACGTAATAGGAGTCGTTGCCAGATTTTCCTTCCATCGTGTCGGCGCCGGTGCCGCCGATCAGTTCGTCCTTGCCCGCGCCGCCCCACAGGCTGTCGTTGCCCGCGCCGCCGTCGAGCGTATCGTTGTGATAGCCGCCGTCGAGCCGGTCCATGAGGTTGGTGCCGGTGAGCGAAAGCCCCGCGACGTGTTCGGGACTTGAATAGCCCGTGGTGATGACGTCGTTCGCGGGCTTGCCCTGTGTCGTGAAATCGGTCGGCGGGAGATAGGCCGGATCGAGGCTGGTCTGGTAGCTCCAGAGAAGCGCGCCGTCGAGCCATTGGCCGCCATAGGTGGTCATGACCTTGAACAGCGCCTCGTAGCAATCGCGCTGCTCGTCATTGTCGACGGGCTGGTTCTGCAGCCAGCCGGGGCTCAGGTTGACGCCGTCATAGCTGCCATAGCCGATCTCGGTGAAGATGACCTTCTTGCCCCACGTTTCCGACAGGTTCTTCCAGGTGTCGATGACCGATGTGGTGCCGTAGACTTTTTGCGAGTTCCAGTTGATCGGCGGCTTGATCCAGGAATCGATCAGGTCCTGTACCGTCGGATTGGTGCTGTTGGTCATGCTGAAATAGGCATCGACGCCGATATAGTCGACCTTATCCCAGAACTTGATCTTGAGGGCCTCCTCATCGGTCGCGGCATAGGTGACCTTGCCTAAAAAGACTTGGCGCACGGCATCGATGATATCGGCCCATTTCTGCGTATAGGACTTGCCGTCGCTGCAGACCTTGGTTGGGTCCGTCATGCTCTTCATTTCGGTGCCGACCACGAACATGGCTGCGCCGCCTTCTTGCGCCACCTTCGCGTATTTCACCATCATGGCCTTGTAGTTCTCGAACCACACGGCGGGGTCTGTCGGGTCGATCTGCGCGCGCCAGACGCGGTTGTCGGTCTCGACATGGGGCTTCACGACCACATTGAGGCCGCGCGCGACGCTGTCCATGATCGCCTGCTTGACCTGATCGAAGGTGTCGCTTTCCGACTTCCAGGGCGTGACGGGATCCACGTTCAGCTTCATCTCATTGCTGTGCTCGTCAGCCATGAAGAAATTCGGAACGAGGGAGACCGTGTTGGCGCCTGTGGCCTTGATCTGGTCCATCGCGTCCAAGCCGCTCGAGGTCTGGAAGCTGCCGCCCCAATAGGAGGGGAGGCTGATGCCTTCCCAGGTGAAGATCGTCTCGTCCATCGGCATCAGTCGGATTCCTCTTGGGGGCTCACGTGAATCACAATGATATATCATGTATCAACATCGAGAAAAGCACGCGTGGCCTCTCGGAGGGGGGACCACGGAAGAGTAAACCGCTTCGAAACGCCGCGTGGTAGGCTTCCCTTGCTATCAAGGGCCAAGCTCGATGCCACGACGGCGGGATGACATCCGCGCGAACTACGCCAGCCCCGACATCGTGGAGCGGGTGCACGCGGCCGTGTCGAAGATAGCCCGCATGGCCGGGCAGTTGACCGCCGACATGCTCTATCCGTTCGACCAGATTCACGTCCGCGAGCTGGCGGCGACGCGCGAGCATGTGGAGCGGCTGCATCTCGAAAAAGGCATGCAGGTCGTCGATGTCGGATGCGGGATCGGCGGGCCGGCGCGTTACATCGCGATGTCACACGACGTGCATGTCACGGGCGTCGATCCCGTTCCGGAATTCATCGCAGCGGCGCGCGATCTCACGCGCCGCTGCGGCCTGGAGGACCGAATTGTCTTTCAGGAGGCGGACGCGCTCGCCATGCCTTTTGGCGACAACAGCTTCGATGCGGCGCTCTGCCTCTACATGGCCATGAACATTGCGGACAAGGGTAGGCTCTGCCGTGAGATTCATCGCGTGCTGAAGCCTGGTGGGCGCGTCGTCTGGAGCGAGATCGTGCTCGGCCCCGTCGGCCCGGCGCGGTTTCCGCTGCCTTGGGCCAGCACGCCCTCGGCAAGTTTCCTCGTGCCGGGGCAAGTGCTGCGCCAGATCGTAAGCAAGAACGGGCTTCGCATCGTCAGTTGGAGCGACGAGACCGAGCGCTTCGTTTCACGCCCGGTGAATGGCGGCTCGGCGGGCAGCGTCTCCGCCAGCCTGCTGCCAACAGGTCATCGGCTCGTCATGGGCGCAGAGCAATCGCAGAGCCAAAACCTCCTCATGAACATGATGGAAGGTCGGCTGTTGAGCATTCTCATCGAAGCGCAGAAAATGTGAGCAGCATTTTTGGTGAGAGACGACGCAACCGCGCGGTCAGCGCGGTTGCGTTTTATTGGTGCTGAAACGCATCAAAGACGGATGGGACCGGCAGGGCCCATATACAGGATCGAGAACCCGCGCGAGCGCAGGGAATGAAGGACGGCGTTGGATTTCGCGTGTCCGACCACGAGGCACGGCTCGTCCTGAGCGGGCGTGTCGAGCGCAAATTCCCGCAGGGCCGCAACCTTTGCCCGCTCGGAAACGGCGCGGATGGTCCAGCGGGCGCCGTCATTGCGGGTCACGTGAAAATCGACTGGGGGCTTTTGCGGCAGTGCGGTGGGGTGGTGTGCGTGACCGGCTGAAAGCATTCCATCACCTCATCGAGAAAGGGGCCTAGGTCGAAATGTTGGCTCTGATTGTCTGCAAAAATCGTGCCCTTTCACCTCCCCTTCCGGTGAGGAGAAGGTCTTTGGGGCTAAAACGGAATTGCAGGGCGGGGCGTTGCGCCCCCATGGCTCTTCCGGACAGAAATGCCTGAGCCGGAAATCGGTTCCCTCCTTTGAAAGTAGTCAGGCGTTATCTAGGTGCCTGATTCGCGGCATCAAGGCCCCGGCCCAGCTTGGACCTTGCGCCGTTCGCGCGCCCCGGCTAACCCCGCAGTGGTGGGTGCGGAAGGGCGTATCTTGGATCAGTTCGATGTGGTGGTGGTCGGCGCGGGCGCGGCCGGAATGATGTGCGCGGCCGAGGCTGGCAAGCGTGGCCGTTCCGTGCTCGTGGTTGATCACGCGGCTGCACCCGGCGAAAAAATTCGTATTTCCGGCGGCGGGCGCTGCAACTTCACCAATCTCAACGCCGCGCCGCAAAACTACATTTCCGGCAATCCGAGCTTCTGCATTTCGGCTCTGCGACGCTACACGCAGCGGGATTTTATTGCCCTCATCGAGAGCTACGGCATCGCCTACCATGAGAAGACCCTGGGGCAGCTGTTTTGCGACGGCTCGTCCCGGCAGATCGTCGATCTTCTGCTGGCCGAGATGAAGCGCCACGGCGTGGAGTTGAGCCTGCGCACCGCCGTCGAGCGGGTCGAAAAGACCCCTGATGGGTTTCGTCTCGCGTTTTCCAACGGTGCCGCCGAATGCCGCTCGCTCGTCGTCGCAGCCGGCGGCAAGTCGATCCCCAAAATGGGCGCGACGGGCTGGGGTTATGACATCGCCGCCCAGTTCGGCCTGAGCGTAACCGAAACTCGCCCCGCGCTCGTTCCCCTGACCCTGGAACCCACCACGCTTGAACGACTGAAGCCGCTCGCCGGCGTGGCGGTGGACGCGGTCGCGTCCTGCGGCAAGGCCCGCTTTCCCGAGGCCATGCTCTTCACCCACCGGGGCTTGAGCGGCCCGGCGATCCTGCAAATCTCATCCTATTGGCGGGAGGGCGCGGAGATCACGCTCTCCATGCTGCCCGGCACCAATGTGTTTGAGGAATTGCGCGGTGCCCGCGCGCAGAACGGCCGCCAGGCGTTGCAGACTGCGCTCTCCGCCTTCCTCCCCAAAAGGCTCGCCCAGCTCATCGCTGAAACCGAGAACGCGACCGGCAATCTCGCCGACCTATCCGACAAGGCGCTGCGCCGCATCGACGAGGCGGTCAATCAATGGCGCTTCAAGCCCGCTGGGTCGGAAGGCTACCGCACGGCGGAGGTGACGCTGGGCGGCGTCGACACGCGCGAACTCGATTCCCGCACCATGGAGGCGAAGTCCATCCCCGGCCTCTACTTCATTGGCGAAGTGGTGGATGTCACGGGCTGGCTCGGCGGCTATAACTTCCAGTGGGCTTGGTCATCCGGATGGAGCGCCGGGCAGGCCGTGTGAGGCGCTTGCCTTCGCGACGAGCCCTCTAAATCCGTTGAGGCGATGCCTCTCGCGGCTCGCGGGAGGCTTAATCATGGCCGAGTACGACGCCATCATCATCGGTGCGGGGCAGGCCGGCCCATCTCTGGCCTTCCGGCTGGCGAACGCGGGCATGAAAGTTGCCGTCGTCGAGCGCGCCCGCGTCGGCGGCACCTGCGTCAATACAGGCTGTACGCCGACAAAGGCGCTTGTCGCCAGCGCTTATACCGCCCATCTCGCCCGCCGTGCCGCTGAATACGGCGTCTCCGTCGGTCCGGTGCGAGTGGACATGCGTGAGGTCAAGGCGCGCATGGATGCCATCGTCGCGAAATCGCGCGGCGGGCTTGAGGGCGCTTTGCAGAAGGCGAAGAACTGCACGCTCGTCAAAGGGCACGCGCGCTTCATCTCGCCGCGCGAAGTCAGCGTCGGCGATCAGGTGCTGAAGGCGGAGCGGATTTTTATCAATGTCGGTGGCAGACCATCCGCGCCGCCCATGCCGGGGCTCGATCAGGTCGCCTACCTCACCAGCTCGTCGATCCTGGACCTCGATACAATTCCTGAGCACCTTGTCATCGTCGGCGGCAGCTATATCGGCCTCGAATACGGCCAGATGTTTCGCCGCTTCGGCAGCGAGGTGACCATCGTCGAAATGGCGCCACGCCTCATCCAGAGGGAGGATGAGGACGTATCCACGGCGATTGCGGAAATTCTCGAACGCGAGGGGATCAATCTGCGGCTCAATGCCAAATGCATCGCACTCGCGCCGCATGAAAAGGGCGTCGCCGTCACCCTTGATTGCGAAAACGGCCCACCCATCGCGACGGGCTCGCATGTGCTGCTCGCGGTGGGCCGTCGCGTCAACACCGACGATTTGGGGTTGGAGGCGGCAGGCATCGCTTACGACAGTCACGGCATCATCATCGTGGACGATGAATTATGCACCAATGTGCCGGGTATCTGGGCGCTGGGCGATTGCAATGGCAAAGGCGCGTTCACGCACACGGCCTATAACGATTTCGAGATCGTCGCCGCCAACCTGCTCGACGGTGCGTCGCGCCGGGTGAGCGACCGCGTTCAGACCTATGCACTCTACATCGACCCGCCGCTCGGTCGCGCGGGCATGACACAGGCGCAAGCGGTGCAAGCAGGAAAACGCGTACTCATCGGCCAGCGCCCGATGACTCGCGTCGCGCGCGCGGTCGAGAAAGGCGAAACGCAGGGCTTCATGAAGGTGATGGTCGATGCCGACACGAACGAGCTTCTGGGCGCATCGATCCTCGGCCCCGGCGGGGATGAGGTCGTTCACACGGTGCTCGACATGATTGATGCAAAAGCTCCTTACACGGTTCTGCGCGATGCGGTGCACATCCACCCCACAGTCGCCGAACTTGTGCCGACCATTCTCGGGCGTCTCGAACCGGCGAAGTGAGTGTGGCGATTACGCCAAGCCGCCGAGCGGGATGATGTCCTTGGCGTCAGGATGGTACGGGGTTCCCTGCCAGTCGCCGAGCCATGTCTCGACCATGAGACCGGCGGCGGCGATCATATCCGCGAGTTCTTCCAGCGGTGTGAAGCGGATCTGTGCCGAGCCAGAAAAAGCCTGACCTGTCGCGAGAATGCGGTAGCCGTTTTCATAGGTGAGAATGTTCGTGCTGTCATCGAATGACGGCTCGTTCCAGGCTTCAAGCGGACCGAGCTGGGGATGATCGAGCCTATGCAGGGTATTGTGCTGGTTGCGGTTCTCCCACGTCCGGATCGCCGGGTTGCGGCTGTCGAAAATGAATCGCCCATCCGGCTTCAAATGGGCGGCGATGGTCGCCAGCACGGCCCGCTGATCGTCCTCCGTCAGAAAGACCTGAAAGACGTGCCCTGTCAGCACGATGAGATCGAAGCGCTGACCGAGACGCACGTTGCGCGCATCGGCTTCCACCCACGTCACCTCGCGTCCGCCCGGCCGCTTGCGTGCGATATCGAGCATCGCCCCAGCGGGGTCGACGCCGGTCACCGAGCGATTCACCGCCAGCGCCGCCGCGAGTTCGCCTGTGCCGCAGCCGAGATCGAGAACGGACTGAGCATCCGCGGCCAGCGTCACGCAGTAGTCGAAGTCGACGCCCCATCGGTTCGCGGCATCGTAGAGCTGCGCCAGATTGGGATCGCGGTAGAGCGGATCGTCCGTCGGATCGTTCATGTGTCGTTCCTTATCCGCTTCACACCGATATGCGGCCGAACATCGTTTCAGGGTCGATCAGCGCAATCGCGTCGGCGACTTCCTCGACATTCACCGTGAGATGGCTCGTCGCGACGCGGACATGATGCGTCGGCTTGATGGAGCATTTGCGCCCCGGCAGTACCGCGATGCGCCGCGCCGCCAATGTCACCATGGCGAATTGCTCGGACCGCACGGGGATCCAGAGGCACAGGCCGTCCCTGTCCGGCAGATGCACGCCGCGTTGCGTGAGCGCGGCGAGAAGCGCACGTCGCCGCTCGGCATAAACGGATTTTGCGTGCACGACGATGTCCGCCGTTTTCTGATCGTTGATGAGCCACGCGACGGCATCTTGCAGAATGCGGCTCGTCCAGCCCGCGCCGAAGCTGCGATAGGCCTGGATCTGACTGACGATGTCGTTCGAACTCGACAGAACGGCGAGGCGCAGATCGGGCCCAAAAGTTTTGGAATAGGACATGATGTGCACCGTCCGCTCCGGAAAATGCGCACCAAGGCTCGCGGGCGGCTGCGCGGAGAGATTGCTGATGCCGTCATCCTCCACGATCAGCGTATCGCTGTCTTTCAGGAGGCGCGCCATGTCGTCGAGCCGCGCCGCGCTGACCTTGTGTCCGGTGACCGCGTGCGTGCGCGGCTGATAGAGGAAGGCTGCGGGTTTTCTCTGCAGCGCTTGCGCGAGACAATCCAGCCTCGGCCCTTCCTCGTCGCACGCGACGGGCACGACATGCGCGCCGAGATTGTCCAGAATGTCCAACAGGCGCATCTGCGTCGGGTCTTCGATGGCGATGACCGAGCCTGGCATCACGAGGGCCTGAAGCGTCACATAGATCGCCTCGAAGCCGCCATTGGCCGCAAGAAAAGCCTGCGCGGGATAGGGCCATTTTTCACGCACGGCCTCGCGCAACGCGTCCGTGATCGGAATGCGCTGATAGCTGTTCAACCTGCCCGTTTTCGCGCCGTGCGAGAGCGCCTCTTCGAGTGGGGGCAGCAGGGCTGGGTCCGGCGTCGCGACGCTGAGGTCGATCACGTGGTCGCCGAAGTTGCCGATGTTTTCGAAACGCTGCGGGCGAGGGGCGATCTTGTCGCCGCTGACCCACACGCCGGTGCGGCCGCGTCCGCTGATGACCTTGTGCCGCCGCAGCTCGCTCCAGGCGGATGAAATTGTCGCAGGGCTCACGCCGAGGGCCTGCGCCAGCTCGCGGACCGGAGGCAATTGGATGCCCACCGGAATCGCGCCGGAGCGGATCAAAGCACTGGTTTCAAGGGCAATTCCGCGCGTCGTCCTGTCTTGGAGACGCTCAGCGAGCCATTCGATGGAGAGAGTATTGGTCATCCGAACTTTCTTTGTTCAGTAACAAAACTATCATTGTCCAGCAGAAAGTAAACAATTAGCATCTTCCCTAACGATAAGTCACAAGCGTTCAAGGGGATGCGTTTTGAGTATTACGATCAGGCTCGCGGTTCGTGATTGGGACTACATCGTGCCGCTTGCATTGGGCGATGTGCGTTCGGATAAGTTCGACCTCCATCTCGATCGGGTGCAGTCCTTGCCTGAGGATCTGGCGAGCGATCCGCGCTACGATGCGGGCGAAGTTTCGTTCAGCCGTTATTCGCTGGGCCGCGCGCGCGGCGAGACGTCGATTGTCGGCGTGCCGTATTTCCTCATGCGCGGCTTCCGGCATCGCTGCATCATCACCGCGAAGACGAGCAACATCACCTCTCTCGAGCAGCTTGCGGGCAAGAAGATCGGCCTCACCGGCTGGCAGGATTCCGGCAACACCTGGACCCGCGCGATCCTGCGACGCATCGGGATCGGCATTGAGGATGCGTATTGGTTCGTCGGGCGCCTGACGGAAGCACACCCCATCACCGACCGCTTGAGCGGCTATGGCCGCCCGGGCCGCATCGAAGCCGCGCCCGGCGAGCGACCTATGATGGAATTGTTGGAGGAGGGCGTTCTCGATGCCGTCTTCACGCCCTTCATGCCGCCCGGATTCTTCGATGCGGATTCCAAGTTCCGGCAGCTGTTGCCTGATTTCCGCAAGGCGGAAGTCGATTACTTCAACGCGGTCGGCTACGTGCCGGGCATTCACCTCCTCGGCATCAAGCCCGCCATCGTCAAGGAATATCCCTGGTTGCCGCAGGCGTTGAGCGAAGTTCTGGACGAGTCCACCCGCGTGTGGCTCGAACGGCGCGCTAAATATGCCGACACGACGCCCTGGATCATTGATGAAATCCGGCAGGTCGCGCGCGATCTGCCGGCCTCCTGGGATCGCAACGGCTTTGCTGCGAATGAAAAGATGATCGCGGATTTCGCGACCGAGCTTCACGCGCAGAACCTGACCGACAAGAAGATGACGCCGCGCGATCTCTTCCCGGCTTACGCGGCTTAAAGAACGAGAGAGGACGAAACGATGAAAGTGGCCATGGGGCAGTTCGCGGTCAGCCGCGATTGGCAGGACAACGCCAACACCTGCCTGCGACTGATGCGCGAAGCGCAAGCGGGCGGCGCCGATCTTCTGGTGCTGCCGGAAGGCATTTTGGCCCGCGACATCGCCGACCCGAACCTCGTGTTGAAAGCCGCGCAGCCGCTCGATGGTCCTTTCATGTCCCAGCTTGTCGAAGCGAGCCGGGGCAGCGACATGACGGTGATGCTGACGATCCACACGCCGACGGGCGGGGAGCGCGTCTGGAACCTTTTTGTCGTGCTGCGCAACGGCGAGATTTTGGCCGAGTACCGCAAGCTGCATCTCTACGACGCGTTTTCGGCCAAGGAATCGACCAACGTCATGCCCGGCGACGATGTGCCGCCGCTCGTGGAAGTGGCTGGCCTCAAGGTCGGCATGATGACCTGTTACGACGTGCGCTTCCCCGAACTCGCGCGGCGGCTCGTGCTCGACGGCGCTGACGTGCTGGCCCTGCCCGCCGCTTGGGTCAAGGGGCCGTTGAAGGAGGCGCATTGGGAAGTGCTGGTCACGGCGCGTGCGCTCGAAAACACGACCTATGTGGTCGCCGTCGGCGAGTGCGGCGAGCGCAACATCGGCAACAGCCTGGTGGTCGATCCGCTCGGCGTCGCCATCGCCCGCGCGGCGGAAGCTCCGGCGCTCGTCTTTGCCGACATCGACCCGGCGCGTCTCGCCCATGCGCGCAACATTCTGCCGTGCCTCGCGAACCGCCGGTTCGAAAAGCCTGAACTCAACAAGGCCAGCGCCTGAAAAGCTGCGCCGCAACCAAGGGAAAACCGTCATGAAATCCAGTGCAATCGCCTCCGCAGCCCTTTTGGCCGCAGCCCTCTTCTCCGCGCCGCTTTACGCGGAAGAAGTGAAAATCCCGACGCAAACGGTCGATGCCGCTCTGCGCGCGAAACTGCCGAAGGAAATCCTCGACGCGGGCGAGATCATCTCCGTCAACAACGGCTCCTTCCCTCCCTATGAGATCGTGACGGATACGCGCAGCCTCACCGGCGCGAGCGCGGACCTTGCGCATGCCATCGGTGAAGTGCTCGGCATCAAAATGCGCCATGAGTCGGTGAGCGGCCTGTCAGGCATGCTCGCTGGCATCAAGTCCGGCCGCTACCAGATGGGCATTGGCCCGACGGGCGATTTCCCGGATCGCCAGGCCGCCAACGACTTCGTCGATTTCGTGCAGGAATACGTCGTCTTCGCCGTGCAGAAGGGCAACCCGAAGAACATCCAGGGCCTGGATGACACTTGCGGTGCGCGCATCGCGGTCATGTCGGGCGGTTCGGCCGAGCGTGTCATCAAGCAGCAGGCCGAGGCCTGCACCAAGGCGGGCAAGCCGGCGATCGAGGTGCAGTCCTTCGCCGATCAGCCGACCTCGATCCTCGCGGTCCGCTCGAAGCGCTCCGACGCCTTCTTCTCGTCGCAAGCACCGCTGACCTATTTCATCCAGCAGTCCAACGGCGAGCTGGAGCTGGCGGCGGTCGGCAAGAGCAACGGCTTTGAGGATCTTTTCCAGGGCACCGTCGTTCCCAAGGGTTCGGTTCTCGGCGAGGTCATCCTCGAGGCGTACAAGAAGCTTTTTGCCAACGGCACCTATGCGATCATCATGAAGAAGTGGGGTCTTGAGAACAACATGCTCAAGGCGCCGGGCATCAACCTCGCCGGGAAGAAGCAGTGACGGCGGCCGCGACCAAGCCGGCGTTTTCGCCGAAGGACGACGTCACGGAGCTCGCGCTCCGTGACGTTGCTCATGCGCGCCAGCCGATCAACTATAGTCGCTGGCTGATGTGGGCGTTCACGCTCGCGGTCACGCTCAAGTTCGGCTGGATGGTCGCCAACAACAAGAATTTCGAATGGCACGTCGTGGGGCAGTGGTTCACGGCGGATTCGATTCTGCGCGGCCTGTCCGTGAGCCTCGGCCTCACCGTCGTCGCCATGGTCATCGGTGTCGTCATCGGTCTTCTTCTCGCGATTGCGCGCATGTCGGACAGCAAGCTCTTCGTCATGCTGTCCAGCCTCTACATCTGGTTCTTTCGCGGCACGCCGCTGCTCGTGCAGCTGATCTTCTGGTACAACATGTCCACGTTGTTCCCGCAGGTCACGATCGGCATTCCGTTCGGCCCGACGCTTGCAAGCTGGAACACGAACGATCTCATCACGCCGCTCACCGCGGCCATCGCGGGTCTTGCGCTGAACGAGGCGGCCTACATGGCCGAGATCATTCGCGGCGGCCTTCTGTCGGTCGATCCGGGGCAGATCGAGACGACGCAGGCCTTCGGCATGACGCGGGCGCGTGCGCTTCGTCGCATCATCATTCCGCAGGCGATGAAGTCCATCATCCCGCCCACAGGCAATCAGCTCATCAGCATGATCAAGGCGACCTCGCTCGTCAGCGTCATCGCCATGGGTGATCTGCTTTATTCGGTTCAGGCAGTCTATAACCGCACCTTCGAGATCATCCCGATGCTGATGGTTGCGGTGCTGTGGTATCTGCTCGTCACCTCGATCCTCAATGTCGGCCAATCCGCCATCGAGCGCTACTATTCCCGTGGCGACAAGGGCAGAACGGTTGCGACTGCAAAGCCCGCGCCCGAGGCTGAAGCCGGAATGGCGGTCAATTTGGGGGATGCGCGATGAACGCACAAACCATCTCGCAAGCGGAGCCGTTGGTCAAAGCCCGCAACGTGCACAAGTCCTTCGGCGACAACGAGGTTCTGAAGGGCATCGACCTCGATGTGATGCCCGGCGAAACGGTGGTGATCCTCGGGCCGTCCGGCTCGGGCAAGTCAACGTTCCTGCGCTGCATCAACCATCTCGAAGCGATGAACCGCGGCTCGATCCAGGTCGGCAACGAGCAGATCGGATACGAGCTGCGTGGCAAGCATCTGCGCAAGCTGTCGGCCCGCGCCATCGCGCGGCAGCGCCGGCAGATCGGCATGGTCTTTCAGCAGTTCAACCTCTATCCGCATCTGACGGTGTTGCAGAACATCATCGAAGCGCCGGTCGGCATTCACGGCGAAAGCCGTCAAGCGGCGGAAGCTTACGCCATGACTCTACTGCAACGCGTCGGGTTGAAGGAAAAGGCCGATGCCTATCCGCGCCAGTTGTCGGGCGGTCAGCAGCAGCGCGTCGCGATTGCCCGCGCACTGGCGATCAAGCCGAAGCTGATCCTGTTCGACGAGCCGACCTCCGCGCTCGATCCCGAGCTTGTGGGCGAAGTTCTCGCCACCATGAAGGATCTGGCGGAGCAGGGTTTGACGATGGTCGTCGTCACGCACGAGATCGGCTTTGCGAAGGAAGCGGCGGACCGCGTGGTGTTCATGGACGGCGGATACATCGTCGAGCAGGGTCCGCCGGATGAGATTCTGGTGAACCCGCAACACCCACGCACCCGTGCGTTCTTGAGCCGGGTCATCTGAAAACGCATCGGTCCTATGTGACCGATGCCGCCGCCCATGCGGAGGGGCAGCCGCGATAGGAGCGACAGGGGGCCTGCGATGCAGGCTCCCTTTTTCATGGGCGATCAGCCCCACCGTTTGGCCATCCAGATCCGGTCGTGACCCGGTGGCCGATCCCGCAAACGGCCGATCTCGGCATAACCCTGCTTTTGGTAGAACCCAACCGCCTGAAAAGTCGCTGTCGTCAGTTGCGCGCCGATGGCGCCATGCGCCCGAGCGGCATCCTCGGCCAAGCGCAAGAGGCGCGCGCCATAACCTTGCCCACGCAGAGCTTCGTCGACCCAGAAGTGGTCAACCTGAAGCCAGCACAGCGCAATGGTCCCTCGGATGCCCCCGCGCACGCGATTGTCGGCATCGCGCATGAGCAGGGTGAGCGGGAGACGTGGCAAAGGGCCGGTCTGCTCAACCATGTGAGCCCGCAATCCGGCCGTGACATCATCAGCTCCGGGAGGATTGGCGTCCTCGAGGATCTCGATCTCCATGTGATTGTCCATCAGAATTGCAACGCGATCAGGTGCTTACTTTGCAGCGGTGGCGATCACCAGCAATAAAGGACATCAGGAAGCCCGCGCAACGCCAAAAGAACTACCTCAGTCGGTCATGATCCGGGAATGCCATCGGTGGATCTAGCTCTTTAGTCGGCCGCCCAGGCATGGCAGCACCCAAGGTCGAGATTCAGCCCTTGGGCGCGCCACTTATGCGCTGGGTTACTTCCCAATAGCGGGCGGTTTCCACAGTTCTCGATCGGCATATCCGGAGAGATCGATTGTCACCTTGAGGCCGTTCTTGATCCTGCGCCGCAGAATATCGGTGCGGTCCGGTTCTATCCTGAGCAACGCCCTTTCGTGGAGGTCGATCAGTTGAGGACGCGAAACGTTCAGCTCTGTCGCAAGCAAGCGATCCAAACGTGTGCTGGTCGGAAAGCGCGCCACAAGTTCGATCTCCAGTCGCGTCCAATCTGGAGTTTCGCAGAGTAGCTCTTTGACGATCTTGCATTCCGGAAATTCGTTGATCCGCTGCGCCTTGCGTCGAAGAGCTTCGAGATTGAACGTTTCGCCGCGAATCCAATCAGGGTCATTGGACTGCAATGCTTCGAGCACGATGGGACTGATGTTTCGAACATTCTGGCGCTCGAAAATTGGGCGGTTCCACGTCTTCTCGCAGATTGTGCATTTGTAGATGAGCCACGCATCAAGCTTTCGCCCGTTAGCGTTGAGCCTGATCTTATCGCTGCTTTGGAAGGCGCGAAGGCCTCCGCATCCACTGCATGCTATCCACGGCTGGGGAGCGAGTTCAGGGGTTATGGTCCACCGGACCTGAAGTGTTTGGCACATACCGTCTTGGTCTTCCGTTCGGAAGTCCACCAAGATGGGGGCGTGAGAGATCCACTAGGGGCGCGGTGTGGCGTTGTTCGGGCGACTGAAGAGCTGAGACATGAGGCTGCTCATGGCACATTTAAAACGATGCCAAACCGGTCTCATGCCACCACCCGATGAACATAAAGATATGTCCCGACAAGCTCACGCTGTCAGGCATACGGGTAAAACTGGATCGAGACCGGTATTTACTTAGGCAAGATTGACCTCAGTGCGCCAATGGCTCTTCGATTGAAAACCATAATGGAGGGAGCGCTCCACGGGGAGTCCCAGCCGCGTCGGATATGTTGAAGTCATCGCTGCGCGACATTTTTGCAACTTCCGGTGTGGCACCTTTCGCTGGCCACGACCGTCTTCCAGATGACCTGGTGAAGGCATCGGGTTCTCGCTTCGGAGCGGCTTTCGCGACGCTTGCAACGCACAGCGTGCGGCACTCGACAGAGTGTGAGAAAGAGGGCACGTTCAAGTCCTTGAGGGCGTGAATTTTGGGGCCGGATGTTTCGTATCTCGCTGCTGTTGCTGCTCTGCCTTGGATCCGGAGAACAAACGAGCTGCGGCCGGTCTCGACAAGACTCGTCCCGCTAAATGAGCAGTGAGCACTCCAAACCATGTACAGCCCGACCACTCTGGAGGTCTATTTCCTCCAACTCGTGAATGAGACCCGCGCCAAGGCCGGGGTCCGGCCTCTCACCTTCGACGGCGAGCTTCTGGCAGCCGCGGACGCGCACAGCGCCTGGATGGACCAGAACGACAAGATCACGCACACGGGCGAGAACAGCACGACGGCAGATGCTCGATTGACGGCGGCGGGCTACGGATGGGTGAGCATCGCCGAGAACATCGCTTATGTGAACGGCCCGATGACGGAGGCGACCATCCTCAAGCTGCACGAGATGCTGCTGAGTTCGACGACCTACTACACGAACATGATCAGGGCCGGCTACGAGGAGATCGGGATCGGCGTGAGGGCGGGCACCCTGTACGGAAAGGACGTGGTCTTCGTCACGCAGAACTTCGGCGTTCCGAATGACCTGGAGCGCGCGGAGCCCGACGATGTGGGACCGACTGTCCCGGATGCGCCTCGCACTGACGACAGCGTCATCGCCGGCACAGACCTGAGCGATATCCTGTACGGCACGTCCGGTGACGACCTGATTTACGGATATGCAGGTCATGACGTCATCCACGGGCGGGGCGGCATCGACATCATGTACGGAGGCACCGGCAACGACACCTATTACGTGGATCAGGTGGGCGACAAGGCCATCGAGAGGGCCGGAGAAGGCATCGACAACGTCTACAGCTCGATCACCTACTCGCTGCACGGGCAGGCCGTCGAGAACCTCACGCTGACCGGCTCTGCCAACATCGACGGCACGGGCAACAGCCTGCACAACAGGCTGACGGGCAATGCAGGCGCGAATGTCCTCGACGGTGGCGCCTTGAACGACATCCTGAACGGCAGGGGCGGCAAGGACGTTCTGATCGGCGGCTCGGGAAGCGACATCTTCGTGTTCGAGACCGAGAGCGATGCCCGCGGCGATACCATCGTCGATTTCGAACACGGCCTGGACCGGATCTACCTCGTCAACATCGATGCGAACCGGGCGCTTGAGGGCAGACAGGCATTCACCTTCATCGGCACGGAGCGGTTTCATAACGTGCCGGGCGAGCTGCACGTCTATCATCTGCCTGACGGCAACACCTACATCTCGGCTGACAGCGATGGCGACGGCCGAGCCGAGTTCGCCATCAAGGTGCTCGGCTGGCACACCTTCACCCGCGCAGACTTCGAGCTGTGATGCCGATGCGTGGCAAAGTCTCTTGATCGCTCCACAATCTGTGTAGGGAGAACAGACGATGCCGAGCGGGACACCCGATGGTCATCATGTGGTCGTTGTCGGCGCGGGGTTCGGCGGGCTCGAAACCGTCCGGCGTCTTGCGGGCGCACCCGTGCGCATCACGATGGTGGACCGGCGCAATCATCATCTCTTCCAGCCGTTGCTCTATCAGGTGGCCACCGCCTCGCTGGCGCCTTCGGAAATCGCCTGGCCGATCCGGCATCTCCTGCGCAGGCGTCCTGAGGTCACAACGCTGCTGGCGAGCGTCGAACGCGTCGACAAGGAGAGGCGGCATGTTATCCTGGATGACGGCTCGGCGCTCGCCTACGACACATTGGTGCTGGCCACCGGCGCCGGGCACGCCTATTTCGGCCACGATGATTGGGAGCCCTTCGCACCGGGCCTCAAGACCCTCGAAGACGCGACCTCAATCAGGCGGCGCATTCTCGTCGCCTTCGAGAAGGCGGAGCGGGAAACCGATCCCGAAAAGCGCGCGGCCCTTCTCACCTTCGTCATCATCGGTGCCGGGCCGACAGGCGTCGAGCTTGCCGGCACCATCGCCGAGCTGGCCCATGTCACGCTCACAAAAGAGTTCCGCAACATCGACACAAGGCAGACGCGGGTGGTGCTGATCGAGGCTGGCCCCCGCATCCTGCCGGCCTTCGCCGAAGATCTCTCGATTTACGCGCAGCGCGCTCTTGAGAAGCTCGGCGTGGAGGTCGAACTTGGCCGTCCGGTCACGGCATGCACGTCGAAAGGGGTCATGTATGGCGGGAAGACGCTTCCAGCCTCCACGATCATTTGGGCGGCGGGCGTCCAGGCGTCGCCTGCGGCACAATGGATCGGCGCGCCAGCCGACCGCGCCGGAAGGGTGACGGTCGAACCGGACCTGACGGCACCGGGCCACCCCGAAATCTTCATCATTGGCGACACAGCGAGCGTAGCGGCCCCCGACGGCACTCCCGTCCCCGGTATCGCGCCCGCGGCCAAACAGCAGGGCAAGTATGTGGCGGCGACGATCCGGCGAAGGCTCGAGGGGAAGCATGCCGCCGCGCCGTTCCGCTACTACCACCAGGGAAGTCTCGCCACGATCGGCAAGCGGCTCGCCGTGATCGATTTCGGCTGGATCAAGCTGCGCGGCGCACTCGCCTGGTGGATCTGGGGGCTTGCCCATATCTACTTCCTGATCGGCGTGCGCAACCGCTTAAGCGTGGCGCTGAGCTGGCTCTGGATTTACACGCGCAACCAGCGAAACTCCCGTCTGATCACGCAAGGGGACGCCGCAAAGAGCCTAACCAAGACGTGATGACGCGTATGATGTTGTAACCGGCGAGTCAGTTCACATCGCGCACGTGATTATCCCTCCGGTGGAGGCTCGATCCCCAGTCGCGTCAGCACGGCTTGAGCGATCCGGTTGCAACGGGCGCCGGCGCACGGGAAGACATCGCTCACGGTGGCCGACAGAGTTCGGTCGAGGGATTGCCGCAGCAGACGCCGGGCGCGATGAAGCCTCGTCTTCACCGTTTCCGGGCGCAGGCTGAGATGCGACGCGGTTTCCTCGGTGCTCATCTCCTCGATATCCCGCAGAACGAAGACGATGCGGAAAGGCTCCGGGAGTTGGTCCACCGCGCGTTCGAGCAACCGTCGCACCTCGGCATGCGCAGCGGCGGCTTCCGGGTCGCTGTCCTGGCGGGCCGAGGGCAGAAAGATCACGCGGGCCTCTCCCTGATCGTTGATGGCATCGATGTCGTTCAACTCGACCATTGTGCGTCGCCGTCGGAGCCGTCCGAGCGCCTCATTCAGCGCGATGCGCGTGAGCCAGGTTGAGAGCTGCGCCTCGCCCCGGAAACTGTCCAGATGGGTGAAGGCCCGAACGTAGGCTTCCTGAACCACGTCCTCCGCCTCGGCATCGTCGTTCAGAACGCCGCGGGCCACGCGGTAGAGACGGCGGTTGTGCCTTTGCATGATGAGCCGAACCGCGGCACCGTCCCGGTTTCGGGCAAGTTCAACCAGCGCCGCATCATTGAGCCCGTCCAATCCTGTTGTCGCGACTGCTGCCGTTTGCATGGCCAAGCCCCTGCTTCTGGTTCTTAGAGTTTGATCATGTCTCTTTGAAACATGATCAAACTCTCGATTCCTGAGTGCCGCATGATCGGCAAGAACAACCGGTGTCCACTGGTCTCGATCATGCTTTAGATAGAGCACCCGGAAAAAGGTTCCCGACGCCCTGACGCGAGTCCTTACGAGGGCCGGACCACGCCTTGCTTCATGATTGTCTCGATAGAAGGGAAAGCACGGAGCGCGATGTCCGGGATCGGTTCCCCGCCTGGAGCTTGCGTCGGCAAGCTGTCGGCTGAAGACATGCCCGGTTGACCCACGACGATCCGTCCGACCATGCCCGCATGCTCATGAGGGATGCAGAAGAAATCATAGACACCCTCGACCGTGAGCGTGACAGAAAAGTTCTCGTTCGGCAGCAGGTAGTCGGAATTCCAGGGCTCGGCACCTTTCGGGATGCGCAGCGGGTGATCGAAGTTTTTCGGATGGTAAGCCGTCGCGGTATGAGAGTTGCCGGGATCCATGTTGAGCCAGCGGATGGTCTGACCGGGTTGGATGCGCAAGCCGATAGGGTCGAACCAGACATGCGAGCCGTCGGCGTTGCCCTGCATCCGGATCTCGACCAGGTCGCCGGCGAACGTGAGCCGAGGCAGGGAAAGACCGGCGAGGAGTCCCCCGCCGATCCGCAGCATGTTTCTTCGCGAGATCATCATTTCGCTGCCACCCGCGCCTCCTCGGCCTTCGACACGTGCCACAGGACGACGTGCACATGGGGCTTCTCGACGCCGGGATGGCCAGCGTTGTAGTAGACATCGACATGATCGACCTTACCGCCGGGCGAGGCGAGATCGTCGAAGCGCTTGTCCTTGTTCGTCAGGTCCTCGATGGGGAGCATGTAGATCGTGCTGACGAGTTTCCCCTCACGGTCATAGGCCAGGAACGGACCGGCGGGCAGGGTTTTGGGGTCGACAAAAAGTTGGCCCATGCCGGGCAGGAAATCGGGCAGCTTCACGAGCTCGCTCACCTTCTTGTAAGCGCCTGAAGGCGGAGCCTTCTCGACCTGATCAGCGGCCAGCGCCGGCAGGCTGAAAGCGGCGACCAGGGCGAGTGCGGTGACAGCGATCCTCATGATAATCCTCCGTTGGCGCGCGCGACCTCCATCAGGCCCGCGCATTCCCATTGGATGGGGTTTGATCCGGAAGGTTCCCGAATTTTTTGGCGCAAGATGGAGGTGGTGCGGTTCTAGCGGTGCGCCTTTATGTGCTGCAGGGCGTCGAACATCTCGAGAACCGCTCTCAAAACGCGTTCAATGCGGGGGCCACGTGCGATCAGGCGCTATCGGCAACAGATTTCGCAGCGCGGGTGATCGTCAGGCAACCACGGCAGCGGTTCCGCGCGCACCTGGGGGGCCTCAAATCCCTGCGCCATCGTCGAACCATCCTTCCCAAAGCTCGCGCGCGGCCGCTTCCTCCTCCTCGATGCGGATAAGGTGGGCGAAAAGTTCATCGCGTAATTCATTGATGCTCCGACCTGCGGGGACGTCTTCGCTAGGACAGTGCGGCTCGTCGGCGACCGGGGAGGGCGGTCGTGTGGCATTGAGGCTGCCGAGCGCGCGGGTGAGGCTCGCCAGCGGCTGGAGGGAGCGCTGGGTCAGTTCCACTGGCTTGTCCCGCAGATTCTTGGCGCGCTGAGCCGTCAGCCGCCAAAGCCGTTCCGTTGTCTTGGCCTGCTGGCGGGCGATGCGCGCCGGCAAAGCCGCGCCGGGCGGGCGATGCCACTCGCCAGCGGTGGCATAGCGCGACACAGTTGAGGCGGAAACGCCCAGCTCCTTGCCGATGCGCTTGTAGGATCGGTCAGTGCCCTCCACCATTTCGCGGATGGTGGCAATGCGGGCGTGGGTGAGTTTTTCCTTTCGTCGAACATCGGAGGTCGTAGTCGAGGGTTGTTTGGGCATGGGGAATAGAAACAATAAATATATAGAACAAAAGAAGAACAAAATAGCAGGGGGGCCGACAATGTCAAGGTCGAGCCGAGGAGACGCGCTCTTTGCGTCTCACAGCGAACTCCGGCCCTGGGGCGCAGGCGATAAAGGTGTGTGCCTCTCAGCCGGCGGAGTAGTTGTCGAAGGAGAGTCAGATCCGTTGTGGCATCGGCAGATGCGGAGAAGGTGCCGATGTGCCAGCCAAGAGGCTGAGCAACGGGATGATAGAGGCAGCCGGCTAGAACGACACTCCATGGATCCATCTGGTTGCGTGCCGGACGGGGTGATCCAATTGAACTGCCTTGGAATGAGCTCAAGCGAAGAGGTCGGCAATGCCTCAGGATGGGACCGCCATGTACTCGCATCTCCGGACGCCAAGGGCGGCGGCCGTTGCCGGAATCGTCTTTTCCATCCTGCTGGTCATCATCTTCTGGGTCTTCCGGAGCACAGTTCCGGCCGACCCGTTGGACCCGGGTGCCTGGCTCGCCTATGACTCCGGGCGCGTGGCACTGGGCTGAACCTCATTCCCTTTGCGGGTATCGCCTTCCTCTGGTTCATCGGCGTGCTGCGCGACCGCCTCGGTTCGGAGGAAGATCGCTTCTTCGCGACGGTGTTCCTGGGCAGCGGCCTGTTGTTCCTGGCTACCCTATTTGTGGCGGCAACGATTGTCGGCGCCTTGCTGCTCATGGCCCCGTCAACCGAGCTGACCGGGACGGGTGCCGCCCCGACGTTCCACTTCGCACGCGCGGTCGCCTATATCCTGGTCAATATCTATGCGATCAAGATGGCCGGCGTCTTCATGATCTCGACATCCACCGTCGTGATCTACACCGGAATCGCTCCCCGATGGATGGCCGGGATCGGCTTCGCGCTGGCGGCGCTTGTGCTGCTCGGCAGCCTCTATCTCAACTGGAGCATCATGGTTCTGCCCGTCTGGGTGTTGCTGATCAGCGTGCATATCCTGATCAATAACTTGCGCCGGAAGGACAGCACCCCCCATCAGCCATAGGGCTGGAGCCATGTCGTGTCGTTGCAGGTTGATAACGGCTTGGGGGACGTGGCGATGCGAACGAGTGATAGCGATGATCTGTCTTCGACCGGTCGGATATGCTAGTCTGTATGTAGGCAGTGAGCATTAGAGAGACCCGCGATCCGAACGAGCAGGAGGGCCGAGATGCCGCTTTTTGCCGAGCTTGTTTCACCGGAGCGCCTCGTATTCTCGGGTGAGGTGGAATCCGTCGTGCTCCCGGCCGTGGACGGCGACATGACCATCCTCCCTGGGCACCAACCGCTGGTGACCCTGCTCAATCCGGGATTTCTGTTCGCAACGGACACCGAGGGACGCGCTCGCCGCGCATTCGTCCTTGGCGGCCTGGTTGAGGTGACAGGGTCGACAGTCACGATCTTGGCTGACCGCGTAACGGCTCTTGAGGAACTGACGCATGAGCTCCTCGATAAAGAAATTCTTCAGCTCACCATGACCCGAGACGCAGCGGCGGATCCGGCTGCACGGTTGCAGGCGGATATCGCCATCGCGCGCTTGGAAGAGTTCATGGCGAGTCTGAAGCAATAGAGGCATGTCACACCCAACGGAGGCGCCGCAGAGCGATGGCTGGCGCCACCTGGGCAGCGGACAAGCCACGCTGGCTCCGGATCGAGACCACCGTTTTGAGGATCATCGCGGTCGTTGCGCTGGCCGCGCAGGTGGTGGCGTTGGTGACCGTGATCCATCAGATCGTCGGCGGTGCCGCGCGGCCCTCCGGACCCACCCTCCTGACCTCCGGTCTCAACGTTTGGACCAGCACCGTACTCGCCTTTGCCGTGCTGTTCTGACAACTCGACCGCGACGGGCCCGCAGGCACCGGTCAGCGGATCGGTGGGATCAATGGCCGGGATGCAGGGCGTCGTTCAGGTAGATGCATGTCAGGACCGTGAAAACGTAGGCCTGCAAGGTTGCGACCAGGAACTCGAACGCAGTCAGCGCGACCGTCATGAACAAGGGCAGGGGAGCCAGCAACGCGTAGCCTAGGCCCGCCGCGCCGAGCGACACGACGAAGCTGCCGAACACCTTCAGGGCAATGTGCCCACCGAGCATGTTGGCGAAGAGACGCAGGCTCAACGAGATGGGACGCGCCAGGAACGAGATCATCTCGATGACGACGACGACCGGCAGCAGCCACGTGGGCACTCCCGACGGGACGAAGAGCCTCAGGAAGTGCATTCCATGCTTCATGGTCCCGTAGATGACCACGGTCGCGATCACCAGCAGGGCGAGGGCGAAGGTGACGATGACCTGGCTGGTGACGGTGAAGAAGCCGGGAATCAGGCCAAGCAGGTTGCACGTCAGCACGAACATGAAGAGCGAGAATACGAAGGGGAAGAACCTCATGCCCTCCTCCCCTGCCGTGTCCCTTATGGTCCCGGCTACAAAGTCGTGCAGCAATTCGGCCATCGACTGGGCGCGACCGGGAACGACGGCGCGCTTGCGGGTGGCAAGCAGCAGGCCACCCACGATGACCACCACGGCGGTTATCATGAACAGTGCCGCATTCGTGACGGCGAAATGCTGCCCCAGGGGAATGACAGGCTTGACGACAAACTGCTCCATAGGGCTTGCCATTGCTGCGTCTCCTGACAGCCACGCCTCAAATGCGATCCGCACCTCATCGGCGACAATGTCCGGCAAGGAGGAATATCGAACATCGCCGACGGTCCTTGAACGTCTCAAATTGGCACATCAGAGACACCGGGACCCTACAACACGTTTGTAGAGAGGGCATTCCAAGGGAAACGAAGGAATTACTGGAAACGAAGGAATTACTTGGAACGTTTCATCAGCGTTCCAACAGAGATTGATAATATTTCATCATTTGCGCTGATGGCTGTTCTGGCGTAACCCGGTTGCCCGTAACTGGGCCATAAACACCATGACGCAAGCCACAGCCATGCCCTCCGCCGCGTCGGCGCGGATCGACGGCACCACTCTCGGGCTTTACGCCGCGACGGTCTTTCTGTGGGGCGTGAGCTGGATCGGCATTCGCGCGCAGCTTGGTGTCGTCGCGCCGGAAATGTCGGTGCTGTGGCGCTTCCTGCTGGCGGCGCTCGTCACCTGGGGCTGGGTGTTGGTGGCGGGAAAACAGGTGCGCTTTTCGCTCAGCGATCACCTGCGTTTCTTCTTCACCGGTTGCTGCCTGTTCTCCTTCAACTTCATCAGCTTCTACTACGGCGGGTTGACGGTGCCCTCGGGGCTTTTATCCGTCGTGTTCTCGCTCGCCTCGATCTTCAACCTCGTTCTCGGCTTCGTGCTGTTTCGACAGAAGGTGGAGCCGCGCGTGGCGCTTGGTGGCGTTGTCGGCGTGAGCGGCATCGGGCTTCTGTTCTGGCCGGAGATTGCGGGCGCGGGTTTCAATGCCGGCGCAGCGTGGGGCCTCGCGCTCTGCACGCTCGGCACGCTGTTCTTCTGCTCCGGCAATATGATCTCGACCATCGTGCAGCGTCGCGGCGCGCCGCTGATTTCGGCCAATGCCTGGGCCATGACCTATGGCTGCTGCATTCTGCTCGCGCTCAATCTCGTGCGCGGGAATGCCTTCATCATCGAGCCGACCTTCAAATATATCGGCTCGCTCATTTATCTCGCGATTGGCGCGTCGGTGCTGGCGTTCGCGTCGTATCTCACGCTGCTGCGCCGGCTCGGCGCGGCGCGCGCGGGTTATGCGACGGTGCTGTTTCCCATCATCGCGCTCGGCGTCTCGACATTGCTCGAAGGCTATGTGTGGACGCCGCTTGCCGTCATCGGCGTGGTGCTGGCGCTGACGGGCAACGTGCTCGTGCTGCGCCGTCCTGCGCCGAAGGCGTGAGAACTACTCCGCCGCCACCGGAAAGACGGTGCGCGTCGAGCCGAGATTGTCGAGCGACTGCTTGATGTGAAAGCCCAGCGCATCCGCCAGCGGGTTCTCCTCGCGGCGTGCGCGGATCAGGCCGATCTTGCACGAGGGCAGGGCAGGGAAGCCGTCCGAGGGACCTAAGATCCGCATGCCGGGACGCACCGCGCTCTCCGGCAGAACAGACACCGCGAGCCCCGCCAGAACCGCCGCGCCGACGGCGTTCGAGTTCCAGCTCACATAAAGGATGCGGAAGGCGCGGTCCGCGCTCTCGAGAGCCTCGGTCGCGGAGTGGCGCCAGTCGCAATTCGGGCGGCCCATGGCGAGCGGGATCGGGGTTTCCTCATGCACGCCGTGGCGCGCCGACGTCACCCAGAGCAGCTGCTCGATGCGCACGATCTCGGAGGGGCCGCGCCGGTCCACATGGGTGATGATCGCGAGGTCGAGGTCGCCGTTCTGCACGCGCTCGATGAGGTGGTGCGTCGGCTCGCAGATCACCGTCACCTCGGCCTTCGGGTTGGAGCGCGAGAAGCGGGCCAGAATCTCGGGCAGGTAGCGGTCTGCATAGTCGTCCGGCAGGCCGAGGCGCACGCGGCCGATCAGCTCCTTGTCGTTGAAGGAGGCCATGCACTCCGAATTCAGTCGCACGATGCGACGCGCATAATCGAGAAGCCGTTCGCCCTCGTCGGTGAGCTTCGACAAGCGCCCGTCGCGCTCGAAGATCGCCCGCCCGACCCGGTCCTCCAGCCGCTTCATCTGCATCGAGACCGCACTCTGTGTCTTGTGCACGATCTCCGCCGCCCGCGTGAACGACCCCGTATCGGCAATGGCGACGAATGTCCGGAGCTGGTCGATATCAAGCAAATGCATGGTTCAGGCCCTACCATCAATATGAATGATGATACGCATCTAAAACAATCGTTTCAAGTGATGTCTGACCTATGTTACATCTAATTTGAGAGCGGGAATTAAATGTAATTATATCAATAAATTACATTGATTTTTCGTCTCAAAACTGGCCTCGATGGGCGCGACAGCCTTCTGATGTTCCAGGTTCATGCCGAGATAAGGAAGCACAAGGAGACCTCCAATGACCCGGTCCACGACCTTTGCTATGAACGTCCCTGCTGCGACGTTTGCAGCGTCGGTGGCCCGAGCTGTCGCGAGCCTGGTCCGCGCGCTCAAACATCGCCGCGAGGTCATGCATCTTGCAGAGTTTGACGATCGGATGCTCAAGGACATCGGCCTGACGCGCGCCGATGTCGAAGGCGCGCTCGCTGAGCCCTTGGTGCGGAACCCGTCATCGGTGTTGGTTCGATGCGCGGCCCGGCGTGCCTGGTCCGAAAGGATGGTGAAGTCGGAGCGCAACGTCCACCTGGTCGCTCCCACCGTGAATTCCGTCCGCCTTTGCGCGTGACCCTGACTTAGGGGCGATGATCGAGAGTTTGATGATGCGGCTTTGAAGCGCGATCAAACTCTCGATTTTCTGTTGTCGCTACTCTCGATTTCTTATTGCCGCATGATCCGGGCGAACAATCGGTGTCCGCTTGTTCTGATCATGCTTTAGCGCTTCGCTTTCCCCGTTTTCCCGGCTTCTCCGAAAATCGATTGAAGAGACGTGAGGTACTGCTGCTGCATCTCCTGCCCTGCAGCCATCATCTCTCCCCAAGCGGCCCAAGGCTGCGCCGTGTTTTTCTGCTCTGGTTTTGCGAAGCCGAATGGCCGGAAAAATGCTGCCGTCGCTTCCTCGAAGGGGTTTTGCGCGGGCTTCTCCTTTGGCGACATGGCATTCAGCCAGGCATCCCAGAATTCGACCCAGGGAGCGTTGGCGTCTTCCTTATGGGCGGCCTTCGCATCGCCCGCCGCGCCCTGAAGGGCTCGCGCTTGCGCACTCATCCATTGATACATGCTGCCGGCCATGATCCCCGCCATGATCGGCATCATCTGCTGCATGAGATCGATGCTCAGCCCGACGAAGTCGGCGGTCTGATGGGCGATCCGCAGGCTCGTTTCGTCGGAGCCGAACAATTGGTCCAGAAGCTTCCGCCCTTCCCGTTGCGCTTGGGTCGAGAAGGACTGCCCCGCTGCTTGCCAGAAGGTTCGCGAAGCGTCGCTGATCATAGATTGAAGGGCGCGGCTTGGGTCGTTCGGGTCGGTCGAACGCTGCAGGCCCAGGGCGAAGGCCGGCAGGAAGGCCGCCATCGCCTTGCGGGATTGGTCATCCGAGAGATTGAATTGGCGCCTGAGCGTGCCGAATCCCGCACTCTCCTGGGCCTGCTGCATCAGATCGAACCAGTTGAACATGGCTGCTCCCCGAGGTCGCTGCCATGTTGGCCCGACCGGCTACAGAGACGTCTTAGCTTGCCTCTCTAAACGTCTGATTGTCCAGAACGCAGTGAAGATGGCGGCAATCCCGAAAGCGATAGAGCCGACGCCGATCCCGAGGAGAGCCCCTTTCGGCCCTCCGATCTGGGCCCCGTAATAGGCAAACGGGATCATGCCCAGCGTGGCCCGTCCCCAATTGAAGAAGGTCGAGAACAGGGGGAAGCCGAGGTTGTTGAATGAGGCGTTGGCGACGAAAACGAGGCCGATGAAGAACCAGATCAGGCCGCTGAGTTCGCAGAAAAACTCGACAAGCTCGGCCGTTAGCCCTTGGGCGCTAAAAGCCTGGGTTAACGGCGTGCGGACGAGGAAGAGCACCAGCCAGACGCAGCCGACATAGATGACGGTGAAAGTCAGCGAGTCTTTCAACACCTGCCTCATGCGGTCATAGCGCTGCGCACCCCAGTTCTGGCCGAGCACGGGGCCGATGGCGCCCGCGAGCGCGAACAGACCGCCGAATGCAACCGGGGTAACCCGGTCGATGATGGCCGAGGCGGCGATGGCCTGATCGCCGAACCGCGACATGACGCTCGTGAAGAAAAAGTTCGCGACGGGAGCCGCGATGTTGGTCAGGATCGCCGGAATGGCGATGGCGAAGAAGGGCCGCGCATCGGCGCGAAGGCTCGGGATGCTGGGGCGCTCCAGGAGGCCGTGGTTGCGCGTCACAAAGCGATAGGCGATGTAAAGATAGGCGATGCGCGAGATATTGATCGTCATCGCCGCGCCGTCGGAATTCAGCCCGAGGCCAAAGATCAGGATCGGATCGAGCACGATGGTGACGGCGGCGACGGACAGCGTCGCATACATACTCCGCTTGGCATCGCCTGCGGCGCGCAGAATGGTCGAAAACGCCATGCCGAACGCCATCAGGACGTTGGTCGGCAGGCAGATCCAGAGAAAGCTGTACGCGACCTGATAGGCTTTTTCAGGCGCTCCCAGAAGATGAAGGATCAGTGGCAGAAGCGGCAGAACGATTAGGCTGACCAGCGTTGCGACGATGGCCATGAGGATGCTGCCCGATGTCGCAAGCCGCCGCGCCTCCTCGCGTTTGCGTGCGCCCAGCGCCCGCGAGACCATCGCGCCGATAGGGATCATCAACCCGACATTGATCGAGATGGTGAAGAACATCATGACCGTCGCGAGGCCCACGCCCGCGGTCATGCTCGGGTCCTTCAGCCACGAGATGTAGAGAAGGGAAATCAGGTCCACGATGAAGATGGCGATGAGACCGGCGGTCCCCGTTCCGGTCATTACCAGAACGTGGCGCATGGTCGAGCCGACGACGAAGCGCGGTACCGGCGCCTGTTCGTCGGGCGCTTTCCTCGCGGTGGTCGCATCCATAATTAGACTCCTTCGCCCAGGATATCCCGGGTCTCGGCGCTGAGGCCGCGTGCTTTGCCGGTGGGGGCGCTTAAGGGCTCGGGCTCGATCTTCGCGCCGACCACAAGTTCGGCGCCTCCCATCGTGCCGCCTTCTTTTTGCAAGATCAGACGCGCGATGTCCCGCTTGCGCACATCGTCCGCCGCTGCCGCCGCTTCTTGCGTCGTCGCACCGAGTTCTTCAAGCGCTGCCCGGCTGAAGGCGATGGCGGATTCGAAGCTCTCGCGCAACTGATAATCCACGTCCATCTTCATCAGTGCGACGGCATGAATGCGGTCGTAGGCACGAACGAAGCTGCGTGCGTTGGCGAAATTCTCGTGAATGATCTCGACGATCTTGTTGGTGACTTCGGGATTGTCCGTGCAGACGCAAATCATTTCTGCCTTGTCCGCGCCGGCAGCGCGCAGCACGTCGAGGCGCATGCCGTCGCCGTAATAGACCTTGAGGCCGAACCGCGCCGCATCTCGAATACGTTCCACGTCCCTGTCGATGACCGTCGCATCGATACCCTGGGCCAGAAGCACCTGGTTCACGATTTGCCCGAAGCGCCCGAAGCCGATCACGAGGACACGGCTTGACCGCTCTCCCTCCTGGGTCTGCATGTTTTCGAACTCGGGAGAAGGTTCGCTTGCGATGTGGTTCGCCAAGACTCGTTCGAGCACCGTCGCGATGATCGGGCCGAGCAGCATCGTGATAGCGGCAAGGGCCGTAACGAGTTGCGCGTCAATCGACGTGATCAAACCCAACCCAGCACCCACGGGGAGCAGCACGAACGCGAACTCGCCGGCAGGGCACAAGAGGATGCCGGAGCGCAGACCATCGCGCCACGTCGCGCCGAACAGTTTTGAGAGGATCGTCAGCAGAAGCGTCTTGCCGAAAATGACGGCGGGCGCGGCAAGCGCCAGGAGCACCCAGTTCTCACGCACCAGCGCGAGATCGATCGACATGCCCACGCTCATGAAGAATAGACCGAGCAGGGTGCCGCGGAAGGGCTCGATATCCGCCTCGAGCTGGTGGCGGAAGTTCGATTCCGCGAGCAGCAGGCCAGCGAGGAACGCCCCCATTGCCATCGACAGGCCCACTTCCTGCATCAGCAGGGCGGCGCCCAGCACAACGAGGAGAGCCGAGGCTGTCATGACCTCGCGTGCGCCGCTGCGGGCCAGGATGCGGAAGAACGGGTTCAGCCCATAGCGACCGATCAGTACGACGGCGGTAATAGCTCCCACGGCTTCACCGACCTTCAGCAGGCGATCGTAGAGCGAGTTGTCCTCCAGCGTCGTTGCGCCCGAGGCCAAAAGCGGCAGGATCGCTAGGATCGGCACCACCGAGATGTCCTGAAACAACAGGATCGCGAAGGAGCGTTGGCCGTAAGGCGTTTGCAGGTCATTGCGCTCGCCGAGCATTTGGAGCGCGATCGCGGTGGCTGACAGCGCCACCGCGATGCCGGTGACGAAAGCGGCCTGCGGCGTGAAGCCGATGGCCACCGCCGCGCCGCCAACGCAAAAGGCGGTCACGGCAAGCTGAGCAAAGCCAAGGCCGAAAATATCCCGCTTCATGGACCAGAGATGCGAGATCTTCAGCTCAAGCCCGACGATGAAGAGCAGCAGGACGACGCCAAGCTCGGCCACGGTCACGATGGATTCAGGGTCGCCGATAAGCCGCAGGCCGGATGGCCCGATGACGATGCCCGCCGCCAGATAGCCCAAAACCGCGCTCAGGCCCACGAATCGGAAAAGGGGCACGGCAACCGCTGCGGCCCCGCAAAAGGTCAGAATCGGGGGCAGAAAACTCACGTGGGAGGCTGGGTTTGCCATCGTTCTTCGAAAAAATGGTTCAGGGGGCCCCATTTCTAAGGGGTAACGGGCCGAAGGGCGAGCCCTTCTTGGGGCCTGATCCGCCGCGAATAAGCGTCACTCCCGCTTGACAGGAAGCCTGCGCTTTCGCCACATCGCGGCATCATGACGAAGCCATCGCTCGACATCCTGCTCTGCGCCCCGCGCGGCTTCTGTGCCGGGGTGGTCCGTGCCATCGATGCGGTGGAAAAGGCCCTGCAGGTCCATGGTGCGCCGGTCTATGTGCGCCACGAGATCGTCCATAACAAATACGTGGTGGAAAACCTGAAGCGGAAGGGCGCAGTCTTCGTTCGGGAACTCGACGAGGTTCCGGATGGCGACGCCCCGGTGATCTTTTCCGCGCATGGGGTGCCCAAATCGGTTCCCGAGGCGGCCCTGGCGCGCCGGCTCTTTGCCATCGACGCGACCTGCCCGCTGGTGACCAAGGTCCACCGGGAGGCGCAGGTCCACTACAAGCGGGGCCGGCATATCATCCTGATCGGCCACGCGGGCCATCCCGAGGTTGTCGGCACCATGGGGCAACTGCCTGAGGGGGCGACAACCCTTATCGAGACCGTGGACGACATCGCCCGGCTTCAGCCTGCAGACGAAAGCAATCTCGCCTTCGTCACCCAGACGACCCTTTCCGTCGATGACACGCAGGATGTGGTCGATGCGCTGAAGGCGCGCTTCCCCGACATCGTCGGTCCGCATAAGGAAGATATCTGCTACGCCACCACGAACCGACAGGGCGCTGTCAAACGCGTGGCTCCGCTCGTCGATGCGATGATCGTGGTCGGCTCGCCGAATTCGTCGAACTCGCAGCGCCTGCGCGAAGTCGCCGAGCGGGAAGGCTGCCCGGTGGTACGGCTCATCTTGCGCGCGGACGATATCGACTGGTCCCTGTTCGGAGACATTCGCCGGCTCGGCATCACGGCGGGGGCTTCGGCTCCCGAGGTGCTGGTCGAGGAAATCATCGATGCTTTTGCCGAGCGCTATGAGGTATCGGTCGAGAGCGTTTCGACGGCGGATGAAAGCGTGTTCTTTCCCTTACCTCGCGAGCTGCGCGAGCAGGCTGCGGAGTAAGCGGTGGCTGTTTATACGGAAGTGACGGACGAGGAGCTTTCCGCATTCCTCGCCACCTATGACATCGGCACTGTTCTCTCCTACAAGGGCATCGCCGAGGGCGTCGAGAATACGAACTACTTTCTCCATACGACGCAGGGCTTCTACATTCTCACGCTCTATGAAAAGCGCGTGAACGAGGCCGACCTGCCGTTCTTTCTCGGGCTGATGCAGCACCTTGCGAAGAAGGGCCTTAATTGCCCGCTGCCGGTGAACAATCGGCAGGGCGTGGCTTTAGGGCGGCTGGCCGGACGGCCCGCTGTCATCATCACTTTTCTGGAGGGCGTTGCTGTCCGTCGCCCGACGGCGCAGCACTGCGCAGCGCTCGGTGGCGCGTTGGCGAGGCTGCATCTCGCGGGCCGCGACTTTGCGATGACCCGGCCGAATGTTCTGTCTCTCAGCGGCTGGGGACCCCTTTTCGCCCAGGCTGAAAAGCAGGCAGACACAGTGTCTTCAGGGCTGGCCGCGAGGACGCGGCGCGAACTCGAGAATCTTGAAAAGGACTGGCCGCGCGATCTGCCCGCCGGCATTATTCACGCAGACCTTTTCACCGACAATGTGTTCTTCATCGGCCCGGATGTGTCGGGGCTGATCGATTTCTATTTCGCCTGCACGGATGCTTTGGCATACGACGTCGCGATCTGCCTGAACGCGTGGTGCTTCGAGGCCGATGCGTCGTACAACCTGACGAAGGGCCGGGCGATGCTCGCGGGCTATCAGGCGGTGCGCGCGCTGGAGCCAGCTGAAATCGAAGCGCTGCCGGTTCTGTGTCGCGGCTCCGCCATGCGCTTCATGCTGACCCGGCTGGTGGACTGGCTCAACGTGCCGCCCGGCGCGTTGGTGAAGCCGAAGGACCCGCTTGAATACGACCGTAAGCTCAATTTCCATCGGCATGTGAAGCATGCCCGCGAATACGGTCTCGACTCATGAGCGAACGCATCCTGATCTACACCGATGGTGCCTGTTCGGGAAATCCCGGTCCGGGAGGCTGGGCCGCCATTCTCGCCTTCAAGGGAAGCGAGAAGGAAGTTTCCGGCGGCGAGGCGCACACCACCAACAACCGCATGGAGCTGATGGCGGCGATTGAGGGCCTCAAAGCCCTCAAGCGGTCTTGCGCCGTCGATCTCTACACGGACTCGCAATATGTCCGGCAGGGCATCACGCAATGGATGCATAACTGGAAACGGCGGGGCTGGCGCACGGCCGACAACAAGCCGGTGAAGAACGAGGATCTGTGGCGCGCGCTCGACGAAGCCGCATCCCGTCATCAGGTGAGCTGGCACTGGGTGAAGGGCCACGCGGACGACCCGACCAATATCCGCGTCGACGAGCTGGCGGTCGCCGCGATGCAGCCTTTCAAAAATGGCGGTCGGGGACCAAAAGCAAAGCCGACGCCCACGTGAGCGTCGGCTTCGTTCTTATCGTTCAGAGACTTTGAAAATCAGAGGCTCTTGAGGAGGTTTTCCGCTCCCGAGACCTGGGCCTTGGCGGGCGCGTCCTCGACGTTGAGCGTCTTCACGACGCCGTCTTCGACGAGCATCGAATAGCGCTGCGAGCGCGTGCCGAGGCCGAAGCCCGAGCCATCCATGGCAAGGCCGAGGGCCTTGGCGAAATCGCCGTTGCCGTCGGACAGAAATTCGATCGCTTGTGCGCCGGTCGCCTTCGACCACGCATCGAGCACGAACACATCGTTGACCGACGTCACGAGAATGGCGTCCACACCCTTCGCCTTGATCGCATCAGCCTTCTCGACATAGCCGGGGAGGTGATTGCGATGGCAGGTCGGCGTGAAGGCTCCCGGAACCGCGACCAGGACCACCTTGCGGCCCTTGAACAGATCGTCCGTGGTCTTCGCCACGGGACCGTCCGCTGTCATGATGCGGAAGGTGACCTGGGGGAGGCTTTCTCCAACCTGAATGCTCATAGACAAATTCTCCGAAGCTGTGCGCGCTTCTTCACTAGCGTGGCTTTAGGATCTCGTCGAGGCTCACCTCGGTTTCAACGGCCCGCTCGCCGGCGACGAGCGTCAGGCGCAATGTCGTCGGGCCGGTGGCGTTTTGCGGCTTTTCCTCGATGGTCACGATGAAGCGGCTGGGGTCGTCGGTCTTCGAGGTCGAAAAATACCAGTTCTCCGGCCCTTCCGCGAAAAGAACCGGCTGGCTCCCGGCAGGGGCACGGGCCAGTACCGAGAAGGCGGCCTGAGAGCCCGACTTGGGCTCGATGCTCACGAGGGACACTTCGCCCGGTGCGCCGAGAGGCTGTGAATTCGGCACCTTCGCCAGGGCTTGTTCGATCACCGCCCGCTGCTCGGCACCCGACAGGGTTGCGGCCAGCTCCGCACGGGCGGGAATGCAGATGTCCTTGCAGATCCCGTAATCGACCGTCAGGGCGAGCTTGAGGGGCTTGCCCGGCTGCGAGGCTTTGACGACGACGGGTAGGATGATGTCGTGACTATAGCCGTAGGCAACGCCTCCAGCGTCTTCGAAGAGCGACGGCGCGGGCCAACGGATCTCGACATCGGCAACGTTCTCCGAACCGGACCAGTCGAAGCGGGGAGGCAGGCCCGATTCCCCGGGAGTGCGCCAGTACGTCTTGAAACCGGGGTCCAGCGCGATCTCGATACCGGCGAGGGCCTCGCCGGTATCGTTCACGCCGCCGGAGATGAGGCGGACGCGGGAGTGGAGCCCGACCGCCCATGCGGGCGCGGATTCGGGCTGGGCAAAAGCCGCGAACGGGAACAGGATCAGAAATGTGATGATCGGAACGACGCGGAGCAAAGTTGCCATGGAACTGACGCCTCCCTGACGCGCTTCCTTTATGCGGTTCTCGTCGGGCTCGCCATCCACAATTCCGTGATAGCTTGTCCGCCGACCCTCTTGATGGTGAGGTACGAGTATTGACGCCGAAACCGGACGACGCTCCCACCTATCTCGACGGCCAGTTTCTGGTCGCCATGCCGGGAATGACGGATGAGCGCTTTGCCCGCTCCGTCATTTATGTCTGCGCCCATTCCGCCGAAGGCGCGATGGGGATCGTCCTCAATCGGCCTGCCACCAACCTGAACCTTCCAGATCTCCTGGTTCAGCTCGAAATCATTCCCGAACACGAGCGGATCCAATTGCAGCAGCGGGTTGGTCCCGTTCCGGTGTTGATGGGAGGGCCGGTGGAGACGACGCGCGGCTTTGTGCTGCACTCGCCCGATTTTCACATTTCGCAATCGACCCTGCCCATCGACGATCAGGTGTGTCTGACGGCGACCGTCGACATCCTGCGCGCCATCGCCCGCGGGGAGGGGCCTCAGCGGGCCATTTTGGCCCTCGGCTATGCGGGATGGGGCGCGGGGCAACTGGAGCATGAAATTCAGGCCAATGGCTGGCTCAACTGCCCTGCGGACGCGGAACTGATCTTCAGCACCTCGGTCAGTGAGCGCTACGAACTGGCCTTGCGCCTGATCGGTATCGATCCCGGCATGCTCTCCGACCAGGCCGGTCACGCCTGAAGGGCCAATCAGGCTGCCTCGGGCGCCGCGCCGACGAGCTGGCGGGCTTGAAGCATCGACATAGGCTCACCGAAAACCGGTCCTTGTGCGTATTCGCAGCCGAGTTGGTAAAGCTCGATCGCTTCCGACTCCGTCTCCGCGCCTTCAGCGACGATCTCCATGCCAAGTTCGTGCGACATCTTGATAATCGAGCGCAAGATCACCGGCTTGCCCGCCGCCATCTGACGCACAAAAGACTCGTCCACCTTGATTGTGTCGAACGGGAACCGCAGCAGATAGGACAGCGCAGAGTACCCGGTTCCGAAATCGTCGAGCGAGAGGCCTGCTCCGAGGTCGCGCAGGCGAGCGAGCACCTGCGCGGAATATTCCGGATTCTCCATGACCAGGCTCTCAGTCATTTCGATCTTGAGCGAGCCGGGGAGGACACCTGTGCGCGCAATGACGGCTTTCACATCCTGCAAGAGATCGTGCCGCAGCAGATGGTGGCTCGACATGTTGACGCTGGCGAAGATCGGAGGATCGACTTCCAGCGCGCTCTGCCACGCGGCGAGTTCGCGCGCAGTCTGCTCCAGCAGGAAGAAACTCAGATTGACGATGAAGCCTGTCTCTTCGGCCAAGGACATGAAGTCGTCGGGACTCATGCGTCCAAGGCGGGGATGATCCCAGCGCAGCATCGACTCGAAGCCGGCGATGGTCCGGTCCTCCAGCCGCACGATGGGCTTGAACAGAACCTTCATCTCGTTGCGTTCGAGCGAGTGACGAAGATCGGTTTCCATCGTGAAATGATCGCTGCGGTCCGAACGCATGGTAGGCCGGAAAACCTCGATCCTATCGCCGCCATGGCGCTTGGCGTGAGCCATCGCAATTTCCGCATTGCGCAGCACTTCTTCGCGTCGCGCGGCGATTTGCGGATCGTGGAGCGCGAGGCCGATGGAGGGCGTGAGAAAAATCTCGCGCTCCGCATAGGTGATGGGCGTCGTCACGGCGCGGCGGACATGGTCTGCGAAGGCGATGATACGGTCTGTCTCGCGCTCGGAGAGCAGGATGATGGCGAATTCATCACCCGCAATGCGTGCGAGCGTATCCTGCGGCCGCAGCAGGCGCCCCAAGCGGCGCGACAGGGTGAGCAGAATGGAGTCGCCCGCAGCATAGCCGACGGAATCGTTCGTGTTCTTGAACTTGTCGATGTCGATGACGAGCACGGTTGGACGCAGGTTGTCGTCCTGGCTCGCAAAGGTGAGCGCGGCCTCCAGGCGGTCATAGAACAGCTGGCGATTGGGCAGGCTGGTCAGGTTGTCATGCACGGCATCGTGCAGCAGACGCTCTTCCGCGGTCTTCGTATCCGTGACGTCCGACAGCGTTCCGATGATGCGGATCACCTCGCCGTCCGAGCCGATGATGGGGCGGGCCTTGAGGCGGAACCAGTGATGCGCGCCGGAAAGCGAGCGCAGGCGGAAATCCTGAGATAGTCGGCCCCGGCGTTGTTCGATCACCGCATCGAGGGATGCGCGGTAACGATCCTTGTCGAAGGGATGGATCAGGTCGAGCCACGCGGAGGCGGGGCCTTCGAGCGTCCCGCGCTTGAGGCCGAGCTGGTGCTCCACTTCGGGGCTGACGAAGATCTTGTCGGACACCACGTCCCAATCGAACACGATGTCGCCCGCGCCCGCGAGAGCCAGCGCCCTGCGCTCAGTGTCGTTCACGAACCCTTGCGCGAACGCGCCCCCCGCAAAGGCGTGCTGCATCACGGTGAAGCCGATGAGCATGACGATGAGGACGAGGCCGCCGACGAGAGCGGGCGGCACGAGTTCGGAGGTCAGGTGCCCGGTGACGGTAAAGCTTGCGGCCACGACCCATGCGATCAGCAGCAGCCAGGTCGGAACCAGCATGACGGCACGGTCATAGCCGTGGGTCGCCAGATGGATCACAAGGACAAAGCCGATGCCGGCGACCGCCGCGATGGAAACGCGGGCCACGCCCGACGCGACCGGCGGGTCGAAGACGGCGAGCGCCACGAGGGCTCCTAAGAACGACAGCCAGAAGGCCGTCACGTGGCTGTAGCGCACGTGCCAGCGATCGAGGTTCAGATAAGCGAAGAGGAACACCAGCAGGGTTGCCGCCAGCACCGCCTCCGCGCCTGCGCGATAGATCTGCTCGGCGGTTTCGGTGATCGGGAAGATGCGCTGGAAGAAGCCGAAATCAATGCAGGAATAGGCCAAGACCGCCCAGGCCAGCGCCGCCGCCGCTGGGAAGATCAGCGCGCCCTTCACCACGAAGACGATGGTGAGGAAGAGGGCCAAGAGCCCCGCGATGCCGATGATGATGCCCTTGTAGAGCGTCAGTCCGTTGACGCGCTCCTTGTAGGCATCCGCATCCCACAGATGAAGCTGGGGCAGGTTGGCGGATTTGAGCTCCGCAACGAAGGTCACCGTCGTGCCGGGGTCGAGGGTGATGAGAAACATGTCCGATTCGCGGTTCTCATCGTTTTCAGGGCGGATGCCCTGGCTCGCGGTGATGGCGGCGATGCGTGACGAGCCGAGATCGGGCCAGAGCACGCCGGAAGAGGTCAGTCGGAAATGCGGCGCGACCAGCAGGCGGTCGATCTGCTCGTCGGAGTCGTTGGTGAGCGCGAAGACGATCCAATCCGGCCGGGTGCCGGCCTCTCGGGCCTTCACCGCGATGCGGCGGACGATGCCGTCTCGCCCCGGAGCCGTCGAAATGCGGATTTCGTCCCCGTCCGAACGGTAGCGCTCGACCATCGGAGTGAGGTCGATTGCCTTCATCTTGGGGTCGACGCGCACGGACTCGACCGCCCAGCCGCCAGTCGGCCAAGCGAGGCACATGAAGGTCGCCACAAGAGCGGTTATGGCGAAAGAAACGATCCGCAACGCTTCGGTCTTTCGTCCGGCACTAGAACGAGGGAACCGGATTGGTACCGGTCGGAAAGCTTGAGGGCAAGGCGAACTCGGCCGTCGGGCTCGACTTGTCCGCAAGACTCAACGGTTGAGCTTACGTAAGCGGCCATGAGGCCACTTTGCGGCGGGATTGAGGAGACCGGGCTCATGACCTTGCGGCAGAGGTCGTCAGCGGCGCAGGGCGGAGGCAATGGAATCCAGGGCGGGTAGGCCTTTGAGGGGGCCAATCGCCGCCAAGGTCGGCGCCCCCTGCAAAAGACGATGCCCGGCCTCGCGCACCTGATCTGCCGTAACCGCATCGACCTTGCGCACGATTTCGTCGCTCGGGACGATCCGGCCCCAGGAGAGCAACTGGCGGGCGATGCGCTCGATGCGCCCGCCGGGCGTCTCGAGCGCGGTCAGCAGCGCGACCTTCATCTGAGCCTTGGCGCGGACCATTTCGATCTCGCTGATGTCCAGCGTGGCTTGCCGCGTGCAAGCAAGCGTCACGTCCATCAATTCGGCCACGTCGGAGCCGGCCGTTCCAGCGCCGATGCCGAACAGGCCGCAATCGGAGAAGGGCCAGTGGAACGCATCGATGGAATAGGCGAGCCCCCGCTTCTCGCGCACTTCGTGCCAGAGTCGGGAGGTGAGGCCGCCGCCCAGAATATGGGCGAAGAGGTGGGCCGCGTAATAACCGGAATCCTTGAAGGACAGCCCCGGCAGGCCGAGGACGATATTCGCCTGTTCCAGCTTGCGGGACAGGCGCTTCTCGCCGCCGAGATAGAGACCGGGCTCCGGCTCGCGGATGTCCGCTGTGGGCATCGCGCCGAAGAGCCGCTCGGCGGCTTTGACGATCTGGGCATGGTCCACGTCGCCTGCGGCAGCCAGAACCATTTTGCCGGGCACATATTCCCGCGCGAGAAAGGCGCGGATCGTCGCCTCGTCGAAATTCTTGATCGTCTCGGGCGTGCCGAGGATCGGGCGGCCGATGGGCTGGCCGGGATAGGCCATTTCCATAAAGGCGTCGTAGATGAGATCGTCCGGCGTATCCTCGACCGCCGCATGTTCCTGAAGGATCACGCCCTTTTCGCGCGCGAGTTCCGCTGCCTCGAAGGCGGAATGAATCAGGATGTCGCCGAGAACGTCGAGGGCGACATCGATGTTCTCGCCCAGCACGCGGGCGGTGTAGCTCGTGTATTCGACGCTCGTTGCGGCATTGATGTCGCCGCCGACATTCTCGATGTCTTCCGCGATCTGGCGCGCGGAGCGGCGCGCCGTGCCTTTGAAGGCCATGTGCTCGATGAGGTGGGATAGGCCGTGCTCATGAACCATTTCATGGCGCGAGCCCGTGCCGACCCAGACGCCGAGGGTCGCGGTTGCGATTTCCGGCATCCGCTCGGTCGCAACGGTCAGCCCGTTGCCGAGACGCGTGATGTCGATGCGTTTCTCGCGAACGAAATGCTCGTTCATGCAGCCACGCCTTTGACCGCGCGGGCGCGGTCGCGGATGAAGCGCTCGACGGCCGCCTGGTCATTAGGCAGCACGGAGAAGCTTTCCTTGCGCTCCATCAGGTCGGCCATGTGCGCGGGAAGCGCGGGGCGCACGCCCGTGGCCCGTTGAACCGCATCGGGGAATTTGGCCGGATGCGCGGTCGAGAGCGCAATCACCGGGATTTCCGGGCGCTTCTTCAGAAGCGTCCGGCCTGCGCGGGTGCCGACCGCGCTGTGCGGGTCGAGCACATAGCCTGTTGCCTTGTAGGTCTTCGCCATCTCGTCTGCGACATTCGTCTCGTCTATTGCGAGGGCAGAGAACTCGTTGCGAATGCGCGCCAGCGGGCCGGGGTCGATGGTGAAGGATTGCGATTGCGCGAGATTGCCCATCAGGCGGCGGATCGCGGCGCCGTCCCGTCCGTAGGCCTCGAACAACAGCCGCTCGAAATTCGACGAGATCTGAATGTCCATCGAGGGCGACGTCGTGGGCTCGACGCCTTTGATGTCGTAAGCTCCCGTCGCCAGCGTGCGCGCCAGGATGTCGTTGGCATTGGTGCCGATCATCAGGCGCTCGATGGGGAGGCCCATCTGCTTGGCGACCCAGCCCGCGAGAATATCGCCGAAGTTGCCCGTGGGCACGGAGAACGAGACTGGCCGGGAAGGCGAGCCCAGAACGGCGGCGGCGGTGAAGTAATAGACCGCCTGCGCCGCGACGCGGGCCCAGTTGATGGAGTTGACGCCGGAGAGCTGCAACTCGTCGCGGAACCGGGCATGGTTGAACATGCCCTTCACCATGGTCTGGCAATCGTCGAACGTGCCCTCGACCGCCAGCGCATGAACGTTCGGCGAGTCCACCGTCGTCATTTGACGCCGCTGTACGTCGGAGACGCGGCCGTGGGGGTAGAGAATAAAGATGTCGACCTGATCGAGGCCTTTGAAAGCCTCGACCGCCGCGCTGCCGGTATCGCCCGAGGTCGCGCCGACGATGGTCGCCCGCGCCCCGCGTGCCTTCAGGACGTGATCCATCAGACGGCCCAGAAGCTGCATCGCCACGTCCTTGAACGCCAGCGTCGGGCCGTGGAAAAGCTCCAGCACGAAGAGGTTATCGTCGAGCTGGGTCAGGGGACAGACGGCCGAATGCCGGAACGAGGCATAGGCTTCATCAATCATGCGACTGAGATCGGCCTGCGGGATATCGCCATCGACCAGCGGCCCCAGCACGGCTTTGGCCACCTCCGCATAGGGCAACCCGGCGAAGCCCTTGATCGTCTCATGCGGCAGGAACGGCCAGGTTTGCGGCAGATAGAGGCCACCATCCCTGGCGAGGCCGGTCAAAAGGGCATCGGCGAAGCCGAGCGCGGGGGCTTCTCCCCGGGTCGAAACATGCAGCACGTTCGATCTCCTGAAATTCGGGCGGACATTAGGAGCCATGACCGGCCGCGGCAAGTCGCAACCGGTCAAGAGTCTTAGGGTTTCAGGCGCGCCATCGCATAGGCGTCCACGAATGCGCCTTCGCGATAGGCGAAAGCCTTGTGCGTTCCTTCGATCACGAAGCCGTTGCGCTCATAGAGCGCGATGGCAGGCGCGTTGTCGGTGTAGACCGTCAGTTCGACCCGCTTCAGGTCGTGCCAGTCATCGGCGAGGACCAAAATTTCGCGCAGCAGGTGCGAGCCGACACCACGGCCACGATAGTCGTCATGGATCCCCATGCCGAGCATGGCGGCGTGGGCGCGCCGGCCTTGATATCGGCCGAAGCCACCATTCCCGACGATCTTGCCGTCATAAACCACGACGAGGCTCGCATCGGCGACTGATGTTTTACTCTCAATCCACTTTCGCGTTTCCTCGGGTGAGGGGTAGGGCAGGCGGAGCGTCCCCCAGCGATAGCCGGGCAAACTCGCGAGCGCTGCGATTTCCTCGAAGTCTGCCGGCCGAACGGATCGGATTGTCAGATCGCGGGCGTCGATTTTTGAGTTTTGTGTCGGTGGCGTGTCCATGTCGCTCTCCTTGAAGTTATCGGAGGCGAACGGACCTTTGATGAAGCCCTGCTCGTCTCCGCAGGGCTTGGGAAATGCTTACGCTCTTATGCGCGCGCAGCCGCTCCCCCGCACCCTGCAAGGTGCGTGGTGACGTGCATGACGACCATGGTGAGGCGCGTAAGCATGTGTGACATGATACACTCGATGCGCCGAATGGCAACGCTTGCCTCACTTTCGGAGGGCCTGCCCGATGAAGATGACGCGGATCGATTGGATGCTGCTGCCGATCCTTGTCGGCGTACTGGCCCTCGTGGTCTATGGCGCTTTTCTGCTCGGAGGCTTTTTCGGATTGGGGCTTCTGGGCCTGATCATCGGCGTCATCGTCCAGCGGATCGAGCTGGAGAAGGATGGCGCGGTCAGCAATTTCATGACCACGTCGCTTTATGCCGAGCAGATCAAGGCGCAGGAAAGGATGACCCGGGCCGAGAAGGCGGAACTGCGTGCCGAGCAGCAGGCGACGGAGAGGTATCGCTTTGTCGCCAAGGTGGTGAGCGCCGGCCTTGTCATCCTCGGCTTCGGCTTCTTCGCGTTATTTCAGCTCCCCTGAACCGCCTTTGAGCCGCCGCCAGGCAAAGGCGCTGAAAACGCCAATGAGGGTCAGGGCGATCCCGAACCACGTGAAAGCGTATTGCAGGTGGTCGTTGGGCAGGTTGAGCCTGGTCTGCCCACCGCGCGGCCAGTCGCCCGGATTGGGAGTTGCGTCCGCCTCCACATAGAAGGGCGCGGCGCGCTCGAGGTTATAGGCCTTGGCGATGGCTTGCGGATCGCGGGTGAACCAGCTCTGTCGGGCTGGATCGTCCGCCGGGGTAAAGGTGTTGCGAGCCTCGGGCGCGCGCACGAGGCCGACGATGATGGCCTCGTCGGCCGGTTGGCTCTGCGGGCGAGTCGCCGGGGCGCGCAATTCGGTTGGCACGAATCCGCGATTGACCATCACGATCGCTCCGTCGGAAAGCCGGAGCGGGGTCATGAGATAAAAGCCCTGGGCCGGTGCGCCGCGCATGGCCGGGGCGAGACCGTAAACGGGCGTCTCGTACTGATAGAGGAAGGTGCCCTTGATCCTGACCTTCCGGAACTCGTCCTGATCGGGACGCCACGTATTCCAGGTCGTCTCGGGAAGGATCTCGCCCGGCTCGCCATAGGCGCGGGCTTCGATCTGGGCGATGAGGTTTTCCTTCCACGCCTTGCGTTGCAATTGCCAGACGCCGAGCCCGAGGAGGATGGCGAGCGCCACCAGCGTCGCGATGCTGGGCAGAAGGAGCGAACCTCGGGAGGAAAGGGACGCGTTGGTCACTTCTGAAGACGCCCTTCCTCGGCCTTGTGATGATATTGAAGCGCTACAAGCACGCCCTTGAGCGGACGCACCAGTGCGAGGCTCAAGATCCCGGTCAGGCTGAACCACATCACGAGGTGCAGCCACAGAGGCGGCTCGTAGGTGAATTCGACCCACAGGGCGAGTGCGACCACGACGAAGCCGACAATCGACATGACGAAGAACGCCGGGCCGTCTCCCGAATCCGCGAAGGAGTAATCGAGGTCGCAAACCTCGCAGGCGGGGCGCATGGTCAGGTAGCCCTGAAACATATGACCCTTTCCGCAGCGCGGGCAGCGGCCCATGAGGCCGGTGATGATGGGAGAGGGTGCGGAGTGGTCTTGCGCCAAGATTGCGCCTCCAATGGGCTTCCCGTCACGGAAGCGTTGCCGGAGAAATAAGTTCGGCAGCCGGAAAAACGAAGGGCGGCCTAAAGCCGCCCCTGTTTGATCGATTGGTTGGAGCGGCGCTAGTGACCGCCCGCTACGTGTCCGCCGAAGCCCCACACATAGATAGCGGCGAACAGGAACAGCCACACGACGTCGACGAAGTGCCAGTACCAGGCCGCGAATTCGAAGCCGAGGTGCTGCTTCGGCGTGAAGTCGCCGCGGTAGGTGCGCAGCAGGCAGACGGCCAGGAAGATCGTGCCGATGATGACGTGCGCGCCGTGGAAGCCGGTCGCCATGAAGAAGGTGGCGCCGTAGATGTTGCCCTTAAAGCCGAAGGCGGCGTGGCTGTACTCGTAGCCCTGGAGCGTGGTGAAGATCATGCCCAGGATGACCGTGAGCCACAGGCCGGCCTTGAGGCCGTTGCGGTCGTTCTGGAGGAGCGCGTAATGCGCCCAGGTGACCGTGGTACCCGAGGTGAGCAGGATCAGGGTGTTGAGCAGGGGCAGGTGCCAGGGATCGAAGGTCTCGATGCCCTTCGGGGGCCACACGCCGCCGAGCGCTTCCGTGCGGGCGTACTGGATGGCCTCGTGCGGGAACAGAGCGACGTCGAAATAGGCCCAGAACCAGGCGACGAAGAACATCACCTCGGAGGCGATGAACATCATCATGCCGTAGCGGTGATGGAGCTGCACGACGCGAGTGTGCGAATGGCCGTCATTGGCCTCGCGAATCACGTCGCTCCACCAGCTGATCATGGTGTAGAGCACGCCGATGATGCCCGCGCCGAACACATAGGCGCCGAGATGCATCCCGCCGATTTGGACGTCCTTCCACCAGGTGACGAAGCCGGAGGCCATCAGGAAGGCGCTGAAAGCGCCAACGAGCGGCCACGGGCTCGGGTCGACAAGGTGATAATCGTGATGTTTGGCGTGGGCCTCGGCCATTCGTGTCGTCTCCGTGCCTCGAAGGTGTCTCGCTTTAAGACGTTTCTGTCTAGCTTGTCACGTCCGTTATTGAACGAGGGGTTTTGTGGATGTCCCCACCTCTGCGACCGGCTTGCCCCCCTTCGAGGGGAAGTAGGTGTAGGAGAGGGTGATGGAATTGATGTTCTTGATGTCAGAATCCTCGACGAGGCGGGGATCGACGTAGAAAACAACGGCCGATTCCAGCGTCTCGCCGGGCTTCAAGATCTGCTCGGTGAAGCAGAAGCATTCGAGCTTTGAGAAATAGGAGCCCGCAAGGTCCGGCTGGACATTGTAGGTGGCGATGCCGGTGGTCGGCTTGTCGCCCACATTCGTGACTTTGTAGAGAACGGTGGTCGTCTCGCCGAGCTTCACCTTCACCTCGGGGGTTTCAGGTGCAAACTGCCATCGGAGGCCGGGAGAAACGTTGGCGTCGAAACGAACCGCGATGGTTCGGTTCATGACGCTGGAATCGTTGGCGTCGCGGACGATAGGGGTGCCGCCGAAGCCGGTGACCTTGCAGAACAGGTCATAGAGCGGCACGGAAGCGTAAGCCGCGCCCACCATGCCCACGACGATGCCGACACACCCGAGAACAGTGCGGCGTATCTTGCGGTCGAGTTCCGGAGTGGTGCTCATCTCAGCCTCACAGCGGGCGGTTCAGGACGCCAGGTCCGAGTTTGGCGATGGTGACCACATAGAACAGCAAGACTAGCGCGCCCAGAGCCAGGCCCAGAGCGACCGAGCGCCGGCGACGGCGCTTCTGCTCCTCAGGGGTCAGGTGGGGAAGAGGGTTCTGCTCCATCGGATCACCCGAAAACCGGCCGGAAGAGGCCAAAACCATGCTCCGCGAGAAGGGTCGCGAAAAGCAGGAAGAGGTAAAGGATCGAGAAGGCGAAAAGCTGCTGCGCCACCCGCATGGCCGGCTCACCCTCGCGGAGGCGATAGACTTGAACGGCAAGCGCCAGCATGCCTAGCCCGCCAATCGTCGCGATGGCGGCATAGGCAAGACCGCCGAAGCCGAAAGCGACAGGCGCAAGGCCGAGCGGGGCCAGGAAAACCGTGTAGGCCAGGATCTGGCGACGGGTCGAATCGGGACCGGCGACGTTCGGCATCATCGGAATGCCAGCGCGCGCGTAATCGCTCGACTTGACCAGGGCCAGCGCCCAGAAATGCGGCGGTGTCCAGATGAAGATGATCGCGAAAAGGATCAGACTTTCCCAGCCCACGTGGCCGGCAACGGCGGCCTGCGCGACGACGGGGGGCAGGGCGCCCGCTGCGCCGCCGATGACGATGTTCTGCGGCGTCGTGCGCTTCAGCCACATAGAATAGATGACGGCGTAGAAGACGATGGTGAAGGCCAGAAGCCCGGCGGCGAGCCAGTTGCTCACGAGCCCCAGCACGATGACCGAACCGGCTGACAGGGTCAGGCCGAAAGCCAGTGCCTCACCCGGTGCGATCTTGCCGGCGGGGATCGGACGCTTGCGGGTGCGGGTCATGACGGCGTCGATATCCGCATCCCACCACATGTTCAGGCAGCCGGAGGCTCCAGCCCCGATGGCGATCATGAGCAGCGAGGCGAAGGCGACCACAGGGTGAATCGTCGGGTGCACGACGACCATGCCGACGAGCGCCGTGAACACGACCAGAAACATCACCCGCGGCTTCAGCAGGGCGAAGAAGTCTGACACGTCGCCCTGCGACAGCCCCACCGTCACGGTGGGCTCGCTGCGAGTGTCGGTCAAACTGTTGGATGCACTGGTCATACTGGTGATCTTTCGACGCGCCCAAGCCGGAGCTTAAGAGCCTTTCGACAGTCAACTCCTCGCCGGAAGGCTTCGCTCGGAAGCCCTCGGGGGAGGAGCGGGCGGCTCGCGCCGCCCGTCCGAAATTTAGTGGCTCGAATCCGCCGCGATGCGCGGCAGGGTTTCGAACTGGTGGAACGGAGGCGGCGAGGGCAGCGTCCATTCCAGCGTCGTCGCGCCTTCGCCCCACGGGTTTCCAGCGGCCTTCTCCTTGCGGACGAAGGCGTAGATCACGCCGAAGATGAAGACGAGCAGGCCGAACGCGAAGATGTAAGAGCCGATCGAGGACACCTTGTTCCAGCCGGCGAAGGCATCCGGATAGTCGGCATAACGACGCGGCATGCCGGAGAGGCCGAGGAAGTGCATCGGGAAGAACAGCACGTTGGAGCCGATGAAGGCGATCCAGAAGTGCAGCTTGCCGATCCATTCCGGCATCACGTAGCCGGTGATCTTCGGGAACCAGTAGTACATGCCGGCGAAGATCACGAAGACCGCGCCGAGCGACAGCACGTAGTGGAAGTGGGCCACCACGTAGTAGGTGTCGTGCATGTAGCGGTCGACGCCTGCGTTCGCGAGCACGACACCGGTGACGCCGCCGACCGTGAACAGGAAGACGAAGCCGACGGCCCAGTGCATGGCCGCGGTGAAGCGGATCGAGCCGCCCCACATGGTCGCGATCCACGAGAAGATCTTCACGCCCGTCGGCACCGCGATCACCATGGTGGCGAATACGAAATAGGCTTGCGTCTGGAGCGAGAGACCAACCGTGTACATGTGGTGCGCCCACACGACGAAGCCGACGACGCCGATGGCCACCATGGCGTAGGCCATGCCGAGATAACCGAAGATCGGCTTCTTGGAGAAGGTCGAGATGATGTGGCTGACGATGCCGAAGGCCGGCAGGATCATGATGTAAACTTCGGGGTGACCGAAGAACCAGAACAGGTGCTGGTAGAGCACCGGGTCGCCACCGCCCGACGGATCGAAGAAGGTGGTGCCGAAGTTACGATCCGTCAGCAGCATGGTGATCGCGCCCGCGAGAACCGGCAGCGAGAGCAGCAGCAGGAACGCGGTGACGAGCATCGCCCAGGCGAAGAGCGGCATCTTGTGCAGCGTCATGCCCGGAGCGCGCATGTTGAGGATCGTGGTGATGAAGTTGATCGCGCCCAGGATCGAGGCCGCACCGGCGAGGTGCAGGGCGAGAATGCCGAAGTCGAGCGCCGGGCCGGGATGGCCGGAGACCGACAACGGAGGATAGACCGTCCAGCCGCCGCCGAAGCCGAGCGAGCCGGGCGCGCCTTCCACGAAGAGCGAGCAGATCAGCAGGCCGAAAGCCGCCACCGTGAGCCAGAACGAAATGTTGTTCATGCGCGGGAAGGCCATGTCCGGCGCGCCGATCATCAGCGGGACGAACCAGTTGCCGAAACCGCCGATGAGGGTGGGCATCACCATGAAGAACACCATGATGAGACCGTGGCCCGTCACGAAGACGTTGAAAGCCTGCGGGTTCGAGAAATACTGCAGGCCCGGCTCCTGAAGCTCGAGACGCATTGCGATCGAGAGGAACGCACCGACGAGACCGGCCGTGAAGCCGAAGATGAAGTAGAGCGTACCGATGTCCTTGTGGTTCGTGGAATAGAACCACCGCCGCCAGAAGGTCGGATGATCGTGGTGATCCGCATGAGCGGCATCAGCTGCATTTGCCATGATGAGACCTCTATGGTCCTTCGTTCTGAAATTACTGAGCGTTGGCGAGCTTGATCGGAGCAGAGACGTCGATCGAAGCGTACTTCTTCTTCGCGTCAGCCAGCCAGGCGGCATATTGCTGCTCGCTCACGACACGGATCGTGATCGGCATATAGGGGTGGCCGTTGCCGCAGAGTTCCGAGCACTGGCCGTGATAGACGCCTTCCTGCTCGGCCTTGAACCAAGACTCGTTCAGGCGGCCGGGGATGGCGTCGATCTTCACGCCGAAGGACGGCATGGCGAACGAATGCAGGACGTCGGCCGCGGTGACCTGGACCTTCACGACCTTGTTCACGGGAACGACCATCTCGTTGTCGACGGTCAGAAGCTTCGGGTGGCCGGGCTTCAGGTCCTTGGTCTCGACCATGTTCGAATCGAACTTGAAGCCGCCACCCTGGTCGGCCGGGTACTCGTAGCCCCAGTACCAGGCATAGCCGGTGACCTTCACCACCATGTCAGCGGGAGGCGTGACGAGCTGGAGACGTAGAAGACGGAAGGAGGGGATCGCAATCGCGACCAGAATCAGCACCGGGACGATGGTCCAGACGACCTCGAGCAGGGTGTTGTGGGTGGTCCTCGACGGAGTCGGGTTCTTCTTCTCGTTGAAGCGGGCGACGATGATGAGGATCAGAGCGAGCACGAAAACGCAGATCGCGGTGATCAGCCAGACCAGGTAGGTGTGGAAGGTGGACAAATCACGCCCCACCTCCGTCACCATGCCTTGCATGGAGTATTCCCATGGGGAAGGTGCGCCGGTACCCGCGGCCGCCTCACTTATGCCCAACACAAGTGCGACCGCCGCCGTCGAGAGGGCAGTCACCGATCGAAGTCCTGAGGTCTCGATCCGCATCGGTGTTCCAAGCTCCTAAACATAGTGATGGCCCATAAGGGGCCACGAAAGCATCGGGGAGGGCGGGGACGTGCAAAAAGCGGCGCCCGGCCTGCGCCATCACCTTTGATCTGCGTCTATGACCACAGGACGCGCATAAGCGCAACGGTGCAAGCGTTGCTATTTGTGCGTCATAACCGCCAAAGAGCAAATTCCGTTCCTAGATTGCGTCCCCTCGCTTGACATTGCGGCCCCAGCCATGGTCCGAACGGGCAAAAGCCGGGCCGGCAGGAACCGCCGCCGGCGTTCAGAAAACGGAGATTCCGATGGGCGTGTCACGATGGGTCCGCTGCGCAGCCGCCGCATTCGTCGGATTGGCGGCCTGGTCCGTCGCGGACGGGGCCAATGCGCAGGGCATGGTGAAAAGCACCTACGGTGACTGGCAAATGCGCTGCGAGACCCCTGCCGGGGCGACCGCCGAGCAATGCGCCCTGGTGCAGAACGTCGTGGCGGAGGACCGCCCGAACGTCACTCTCGTCATTATTGTGTTGAAAACCGCGGACAGCAAAAGCAAGCTTCTGCGTATCGTCGCGCCGCTGGGTATCCTTCTGCCGTCGGGGCTTGGCCTCAAGATCGACCAGACGGATATCGGCCGCGCCGGTTTCGTCCGCTGCCTGTCCACCGGCTGCGTCGCGGAAGTCGTGATGGAGGACAGTCTGATCTCGCAGCTGAAAAGCGGGCAGGCGGCCACCTTCATCGTCTTCCAGACTCCTGAGGAGGGCATCGGCATTCCGGTGTCGTTGAACGGTTTCGGAGCCGGGTTCGACGCGTTGCCTTGATTGATCATAAGGAAGCTCGCAAGAGCGACCAATTGGGGGATCTCATGGGAAATGGATTGCGCGCTAAGGCCGGTTTGGCCCTCGCAACACTCGGCCTGACAGCGCTTGCGGGCTGCGGAGCGCCAGGTGAGAGCGGCACGCTCGGCAATATGGTCCTTTTCGCCGGACCGACCGTGCCACCGCCGCAGAAGGCTGCCGTCGAGGACGTCTATTGCCCGCCCGTCGATATTGTCGACGGCGGCTCCGCCATTCAGGCCTTTGCGGGCGGTCGCGTGGGAGACACGGGCGGTCTGCGCAGCCAGATCGCCATCAGCCAGCTCGCGCGCGAATGCACGGGCCGCCCGGACGGCACGACCGTGGTCAAGGTCGGCGTGGAGGGGCGGGCGCTTCTCGGCGTCGGCGGCGGCGCCGGGCGTTATGACGTGCCGGTCCACATCGTGGTCAAGCGCGGCTCGACGGTCATCGCGAACCGCTCGAAGCAGGTCGCTGTGGCGATCCCCGCCGGCGACAACCAGGCGACCTTTGCCGTTGTCGAGGAGGGGATCGTCGTCCCATCCTCGGACGTCAACAGTTTCGAGATTGAGGTTGGTCTCGGGGGCCAGAAAGCCGCGACTGGCCGCCGTCGCGGCTAAGCTTCTTGCCGGGCCGGGAGGCCCGGTCTCATCTTAGTGCAGGGTCTCGCCCGTTCCGCGTCCGAGCGGCGCGGCGAGTACCTTGTCGATGCGCCGCCCGTCCAGATCCACCACTTCGAAACGCCAGCCGAGGGTGTCCACGTGCTCGCCCGTATTGGGCAGACGCTGGATTTCGCTGATCACCAAGCCGCCGACCGTGTGGTAGTTGCGATTCTCGGGCAACGAAACCCCTAAGACCTCCGCCATTTCGTCAACGGCCATAGAGCCTGACAGCAGCCATGAGCCGTCGTCGCGGCGCACCGCGTCCGGCTCCTGTGTCTCGGCGTCCGAGCGGAACGCGCCGACGATAGCCTCAAGCGCGTCGGCGGGCGTCACGACTCCTTCGAAATGGCCGTATTCGTCGTGGACGAGCGCCATAGGCACCTCGGCGTTGCGCAGCGCCGCCAGGGCATCGAGCGCATCGAGCGTGTCGGGAATAATGGGGGCGGACCGCACGTATTTGCGGACATCGAGGGACTGACCTTCAAGCAATGCCGCCAGCAAGTCCCGCGATTGCACGACGCCAATCATGTTGTCCGAGGCGCCCTCGCTCACTGGCAGGCGTGAATGGGCGGTCTCGATGAGGATCTTGCGGATGGTTTCGATGTCGTCTTCGAGATCGATCCAGTCCACGTCAGTGCGGGGAGTCATGACGCCGCGGACTGGCCTGTCCCCGAGGCGAAGCACGCCCGAGATCATGCGCCGCTCCTCCTCCTCGATCACGCCGGCGCTCTCCGCTTCCCCGACGAGGTGCTTGAGCTCCTCTTCGGTGACGGCGCTTTCGACGTCGGACGACGCGCCCAGCAGGCGGAAGATGAGGCGGGTCGAGGCATTGAGCAGCCACACCGCCGGGGCGGCGACCTTCGACATCACCGCCATCAGCGGGGCGACGAAGCAGGCGATGCCCTCGGCATTACGCAGGGCAAGCTGCTTGGGCACCAGTTCGCCGATCACGATGGACAGGTAGGTGATGAGGCCGATCACGACGCCGTAGCCGACGGGCTCGGCCGCGCCGCGAGGCATCCCCTCCGCGGCCAGGATCTCCGTCAGCTTTTCGCCAAGAGCCGCGCCCGAAAAGGCACCGGCCAGGATGCCGACGAGGGTAATGCCGATCTGGACAGTGGAGAGGAACCGGCCCGGATCCTCCATGAGGGAGAGCGCCGTATTGGCGCCTCGGCGGCCCTGCTCGGCCATCACCTTCAGGCGAGGGCGGCGGGCTGAGACGATGGCAAGTTCGGAAAGAGCGAAGACGCCGTTGAGGGCGACGAGAACGAGAGCGATGACCAGTTCGAGCAACGATGTCAGGAGCTGCCGACCGGTCTGGCCGCGCTTCTCCCCTTCTGTGAAAAGATGCTGCTATACATGGAGCTTCTCGGGCTTGGCGTCAATTAAGGCGTGAAGAGGCCGCTTGCGGTGGCCTGTTTTGTTGACAGGGAGGCGATTCATCGCCAGAGGTTGAGGCTGCCGATGATCCCCGCGGAAGAGACCGGCCCGAAAGGGTCGGCGCCGAAGGCGCAACCGCCCCGGAAACGCTCAGGCAAAAGGACCGCGCGGGAGCTGGCACTCTGGAAAGTGGTGACGTCGCAAGGCGTCGCCCACCGACGGGCGTAACCTTCGCTTTTCGACTGCAGCGCAAGGGAAATCTCTCAGGTCTCGGGACAGAGGGGGCGCGAACGGGCCGTGAAGGCCTGACGAAACGCGCGCCTTTTGAGGGAACCGATGGCCGAACAAGCCCATTCCGACGAGCCTCTTCTCGTCACTCCGCTCCACGCCGAACACGTGAGCCTCGGCGCCCGCATGGTGCCCTTCGCGGGCTATGACATGCCGGTGCAATACCCCACCGGCATCATGACCGAGCACAACTGGACCCGCGAGCATGCGGGCCTGTTCGATGTCTCGCATATGGGCCAGGCACTTCTGGTGGGACCGGATCACGAGACCACCGCCAAGGCTCTCGAAGCGCTGGTTCCCGCCGATATCGTGAATCTCAAGCCCGGCCAGCAGCGCTATTCGCAGCTTCTGAGCGACGATGGCGGCATTCTCGACGACCTCATGGTGACCCGCTCGGCCGATCCGGCTGACGACGGCAAGCTGATCCTCGTCGTCAACGCCTCCATGAAGGAGGCCGATTACGCCCACATGCAGGCGCGTCTGCCCGCCAATGTGAAGCTCGTGCGTGCCGACGACCGCGCTCTTCTTGCCATCCAGGGGCCGAAGGCCGCTGAGGTGGTGGCGCGTCTTGCGCCCGACACCGCCGACATGGCCTTCATGGCGGTCAAGGCGACGAAGGTGGCGGGGCTCGACGTGCATCTGTCGCGCTCCGGCTATACGGGGGAGGACGGCTATGAGATTTCCGTGAAGGACAAGGACGCGGTCGCGCTGTGGCGCGCGCTCCTCGCCGACCCGGAAGTGAAGGCCATCGGTCTTGGTGCGCGCGACTCGCTGCGCCTCGAAGCAGGCCTTTGCCTCTATGGCCATGACATCGACACCACCACTTCGCCCATCGAGGGCGGCCTGATCTGGTCGATCCAGAAGCGCCGTCGCGAGGAAGGCGGTTTCCCTGGTGCGGCGCGCATCCAGCGTGAGATCAAGGAAGGCGCTTCGCGCGTTCGCGTCGGCCTCAAGCCCGAAGGACGCGCTCCGGCGCGCGAGGGCACCGTGATCACGACGCCCGATGGCCGCGAGGTCGGCATCGTGACGTCCGGCGGCTTCGGCCCGACGGTCAACGGTCCGGTCGCCATGGGTTATGTTTCAAAGGACGTTTCCGCTGTCGGAACGGACCTTCATCTTGTGGTTCGCGGCAAGCCGATTCCGGCGAAAGTCGCGGCCATGCCGTTTGCACCACATCGCTATAAGCGTTGAACCTCAGGGGGATCTCACAATGACCACGCGTTACACCAAGGATCACGAATACATCCGCGTCGAGGGCGACTCCGGCGTCGTCGGCATTTCCGACTACGCCCAGAGCGCGCTCGGAGACGTCGTGTTCGTCGAGCTGCCGGCCGTCGGCAAGACGCTTGCCAAGGGCGCTGAAGCCGCCGTCGTCGAAAGCGTGAAGGCCGCGAGCGAAGTTTATGCGCCGGTTTCCGGCGAAGTGGTCGAGGTCAACAGCGTCCTTGAAGACGCCCCCGGCACCGTGAACGAGGATGCCGCCGGTCGCGGCTGGTTCCTCAAGCTGCGCCTCACCAACCCGAGCGAACTCGACGGTCTGATGACCGAAGAGCAGTACCAGGAATTCGTGAAGTCGATTTCCTAAAGGCGAAAGCGATGTCGCACGAATACGAAGCAACGGTGACCTGGACCCGCGAGGGAAGACCTTTCGCGGGCGGCGATTACAGCCGCGGCCATCGTTGGCGTTTCGATTGCGGCATTGAGGTCGCGGCGTCGGCATCACCCTCGGTGGTGCCGCTGCCGTTTTCGCGCGAGGACGCGGTCGATCCCGAGGAAGCATTCATTGCGGCTATTGCAAGCTGCCACATGCTCACCTTCCTCGGCATTGCAGCGAAGAAGCGCTATGTGATCGACAGCTACGACGACCGCGCGGTCGGCGTAATGACGCCGAACGCCAAGGGCAAGCCTTTCGTCTCGAAAGTCACCCTCGATCCGGTCATCGAATTCTCCGGCGACAAGCGCCCGACGGCGCAGCAGATCGCCGAGCTTCATCATCTTGCTCACCAGGAATGCTTCATCGCGAATTCCGTGCTCACGGAAGTCGTGGTGGCGGGCATTGAAAGCCACTAACGCAGAAGGCAAAACCGATGCGCTATCTTCCTCTCTCTGATACCGACCGCGGCGAGATGCTCGCGCGGGTCGGCGTCAAATCGGTCGACGATCTCTTCGCCGACATCCCCAAGGACAAGCTTCTGAAAGCGCCTGTCGACCTGCCGCGCCGCAAGGGCGAGCTGGAAGTCGAGCGCGTTCTCTCCCGCATGTCGTCGAAGAATATCGCCGCATCGAGCGCGCCGTTCTTTGTGGGCGCCGGTTCCTACAAGCACCATGTGCCCGCGACCGTGGATCACCTGATCCAGCGCTCCGAGTTCTTGACCAGCTACACGCCGTACCAGCCGGAAATCGCGCAAGGCACGCTGCAATATCTCTTCGAGTTCCAGACTCAGGTGGCCGCGCTCACCGGCATGGAGGTGGCGAACGCCTCCATGTATGACGGCTCCACCGGCACGGGCGAAGCGGTGCTGATGGCGCATCGCGTCACCAAGCGCCGCAAGGCGGTTCTCTCTGGCGGTCTACATCCGCACTACGTCGATGTGGTGCAGACGCTGTCGAAGATGGCGAGCGACGAAGTCGTCGCCCTGAAGGCCGATGTCGCCGGCACCGAAGACATTCTCTCGCAGATCGACGACAGTGTGTCCTGCGTCGTCGTGCAGTCGCCGGATGTGTTCGGCAACGTGCGCGATTTGAAGCCCATCGCGGAAAAGGCGCACAAGCATGGCGCGCTGCTGATCGCGGTGTTCACGGAAGTCGTGTCGCTCGGCCTCCTGCAATCGCCGGGAAGCCAGGATGCGGACATCGTCGTCGGCGAAGGCCAGTCCATCGGCAACGCGCTGAATTTCGGCGGGCCGTATGTCGGCCTCTTCGCCGCGAAGTCGAAATACATCCGCCAGATGCCGGGCCGCCTCTGCGGCGAGACGGTGGACGCGGACGGCAATCGCGGTTTCGTGCTGACGCTTTCGACCCGTGAACAGCACATCCGCCGTGACAAGGCGACCTCGAACATCTGCACCAATTCGGGCCTCTGCTGCCTAGCCTTCACCATTCACATGTCGCTGCTCGGCGAAACCGGGGTCAAGCGCCTCGCCCGCGTCAACCATGCGAACGCGATCAAGCTCGCCGATGCACTTGCCGGTGTGAAGGGCGCGGAAGTGCTCAACAAGACGTTCTTCAACGAGTTCACCGTGAAGCTTGCAAAGCCCGCGGCGGAGGTCGTGGAGCGTCTGGCGGAGAAGGGCATTCTCGCGGGCGTGCCGGTGTCGCGTCTTCTGCCGAAGGCAGGACTCGACAACCTGCTCGTCATCGCCTCGACCGAAGTGAACACCGATGAAGATCGCGCGGCCCTTGTCGCCGCCTTGAAGGAGGTTCTGTGATGTTGAACCGTCAGGGACGCCCCACCGCAGCCGGTGAAGCCGGCACCAACGAGCATCCGACCTTCACCGGCAACAAGGCGCTGGCGCAGGTAGAGCCTTTGATCTTCGAGATCGGCCGTCTCGACGTGACCGGCGTCGATCTCGACGAGCCCGCCGCCTTCACGCCGCGCCTCGGCGGTCAGGAGCGCAAGGACGCCATCAACCTTCCCGGCCTCTCCGAGCCGGAGGCGATGCGCCACTACGTGCGCCTGAGCCAGATGAACTACGGCATCGACACGGGCCTCTTCCCGCTCGGTTCCTGCACCATGAAGCACAATGCGCGGCTCAACGAGCGCATGGCCCGCTTGCCGGGCTTCTCGGACGTGCATCCGCTGCAGCCGGTTTCCACCGTGCAGGGTGCGCTCGAGCTCATGAAGGAGCTTGCGCATTACCTCATGACGCTTACCGGCACGAAGGCGGTTTCGCTGTCACCGAAGGCGGGCGCGCATGGTGAGCTTTGCGGCATGATGGCGATCAAGGCAGCCATCGAGGCCAAGGGCGAGGGCAAGACCCGCAATGTGGTGCTCGTGCCCGAATCCGCGCACGGCACGAACCCCGCCACGGCTGCGCTCATCGGCTTCGTCGTGAAGCCGGTGCCCGCGCGTGACGACGGCTGGGTGCATGTGGACGACGTGAAGAAGCTTTTGGGGCCCGACGTCGCCGCGATCATGCTGACGAACCCGAACACTTGCGGACTCTTCGAGCCGCAGGTGGTGGAAATCGCCAAGGCGCTTCACGATGCCGGCGCGTACTTCTATTGCGATGGCGCGAACTTTAACGCCATCGTCGGAAAGGCGCGTCCTGGCGATCTCGGCATCGACGCCATGCACATCAACCTGCACAAGACCTTCTCGACGCCGCATGGCGGCGGTGGTCCCGGTGCTGGTCCGGTGGTGCTCTCAGATCGTCTCGCACCTTTCGCGCCTGTGCCGTTCGTGCGCGAGGGCAAGAAGGGTCTCGAACTCGTCGAGCATGAGAGCGATGCGGCAGAAAAGCCGTTCGGCCGCATGACCGCGTTCCACGGCCAGATGGGCATGTATGTGCGCGCGCTCGCTTACATGCTGTCGCATGGCGCCGACGGCATGAAGCAGGCTTCCGAAGATGCGGTGCTGAACGCCAACTACATCCGCGCTGGTCTGTCCGACCTGCTCTCGCTGCCTTTCGGCGACAAGCCGTGCATGCACGAAGTGCTGTTCGACGATGCGTGGCTGAAGGACTCGGGCGTTACGACGCTCGATTTCGCAAAGGCCATGATCGACGAGGGCTATCACCCGATGACCATGTACTTCCCGCTGGTGGTACACGGCGCGATGTTGATCGAGCCGACGGAATCGGAATCGAAGTCGTCGCTGGATCTCTTCATCGCTACCCTGCGCGATCTCGCCATGGCTGCGACTTCCGGCAACGACAAGAGCCGCTTCACCGGCGCGCCCTATCACTCGCCCCGTCGCCGCCTGGACGAAACCCGCGCCGCGCGCTCGCCGGTTCTCAAGTGGACGCCTCCGGCTCCGATTGCGGAAGCGGCGGAGTAAGAGCAAAAGCCGAACGCAAAATGGCCGGGCATGTCCCGGCCATTTTTATTTTGGGCGAACTCAATTGCGAGAGCGCGCCGCCTATAGGCGCGATACGCGTCCTACAGCGCTCTCCAGATCTCGCATGTGTTCGATAATATCGAGCGCGCCCGCGTCACGAAGACGGTCGGCGTGTCCTTCTCTGCAATGGCCGCCGCCGGTAAAGCCGATGACGCGCATTCCTGCGGCTCGCGCACCCGTCACACCGGCGGGTGAATCCTCGATCACGATGCATTCCTGAGGATGTGCGTTCATCCGCGCCGCCGCATGAAGGAAAAGATCCGGTGCAGGTTTGCCGCGCTTCACCTCGACCGCGCTGAACACGCTTTGGAAGAGATCGTCGAGGCCCGTGATTCTCAACGACAGTGCGATGCGGTCGGGCGTCGAAGACGATGCGACGCAGCGTGGATGGGGGAGGGAGAGAATGGCGTCGCGAACGCTGGTGATCGGCTGCAAATCCGTCTCGAAGCGCGCGAAGAGAATTTCATTCGCCCTTGCGCTGAAATCCGGCGGGAGAGGTCGCCCATGATCACCCTCGATCTGCCGGATTGCGTCCGCCAAGCTCTTGCCGACGAACTCGCGCAGAATGTCGTCGAGCGTGTAGGGAAAGCCGAGTTCGGTCAGGAACTCTGCATCGACCTGACAGGCCAAAAGTTCGGAATCGACGAGCACGCCGTCGCAGTCGAAAATCAGCAGCATGGCTTCACATCATCCCAACAAAAAAGCCGCCTCGAAAGGCGGCTTTTGAATTTCGGTCCGGAGCAAGCCGCTTATTGCAGCTTCGAGCGCACGTCGCCGAGGCTCTTGCTCACGAGCGCGGCAGCGGCCGAGCCGGTGATCTCGTTCTTCAGCACGTGCTCGGAGGCCTTCACGGCGGCGTCGACCGCAGCGGCGCGGACTTCGGCGGAAGCCTGAGCCTCGGCCTGCGCGATCTTCGCTTCGGCGGAGGCGGTGCGGCGCTTCACGAAATCGGCGAGCTTCTCCTGCGCGTCGCGGGCGAGGCGCTCGGCCTCTTCCTTGGCGGCAGAAACGATCTCGGCGGCTTCGCGCTCGGCGGCCTGGCGTTTGGCTTCGAACTCCTTCAGGAGCTTTTCTGCGTCCTGGCGCAGGCGGCTGGCCTCCGCGAGTTCATCGGCGATCCGCTTTCCGCGGGAATCGAGTGAGCTCAGGATTTTCCCGGGCACGCCCTTGTAGAACAGGATGCCCCAGAAGATGACGAAGGCGACGGCGACCCAGAATTCAGCGCTCTTAAGCATCTTGGATCTCCTTAAGCCTTGGATTGGTCGAGGGCGGCTTCCACCGTCTGGGGAGCCGGAGCCTTGCCGGTCAGACGCTCAACGATGGCTGTCGCCGTCTCGTGAGCGATGCCGCGCACATTGGACATGGCCGCAGTCTTCTTCTGAGCGATGGTCGCCTCAAAATCGGCTAGGCGCTTGGCGAGGTCCGCCTCAAGCGTCTTGCGCTTGGCGTCGGTCTCGGTCGCAGCCTTGGCGCGGGCGTCCTGTGCGAGGCTCTGGGCGCGACCCTTGGCCTCGGCGAGAGCCTTCTCGTAAGCGGCACCGGCCTCTTCCGCGCGGGACTTCATGGCAGCCGCCTCGTCGAGATCGCCGGCGATGGTCACGCGACGGTTCTCGATGATGCCCGACAGGCGGGGCAGCACCAATTTCGAAATGAGAGTGTAGAGCAGCACGAAGGTGATCGTCAGCCAGATGACCTGACCGGCGAAGGTTTCCGTCTTGAACGGCGGAAAGCCGACGTCTTCGTGAGCGCCGCCATGCGCTTCCGTGGTGGCATGGGTCGTCTGAGCAGCCTGAGCCATTGAGCTGATCCTGAGAGGATTCGTGAATCCTAGAAACAATGAATGACGGCGGTGGACCCGCCGTCACCTTTTGTCGAAGCGAAGCGCGTAATGCGCTTCGCCCTCCCGATCACCGATGTGTCTTAGGTGAAGAGCAGGACGAGGGCGACGACGAGGCAGAAGATGCCGAGACCTTCCGCGAGCGCCGCGCCGATGAAGGCGCGAGCGAACTGGCCGTCGGCAGCCGACGGGTTGCGCAGAGCACCCGAGAGGAAGTTACCGAAAATGTTGCCGACGCCCATAGCGGCGAGGCCCATGCCGATGCAGGCAAGGCCCGCGCCGAGGTATTTGAAAGCAATCGGATCCATCGTGATCTCCTTGAGAGGGGTGTTGACCGGGAGGGGAGGGGTTAACTCAGCGCTGACCTAGTGGCCCGGGTGCAGTGCGTCGTTGAGGTAGATGCAGGTCAACACCGTGAAGACGTAGGCCTGCAAAGCGGCGACGAGGAACTCGAGCGCCATGAGAGCGACCGCCATGAGGAGCGGAAGCGGAGCGAGGATCGAAATCATTCCGCCAGCGCCCAGAAGCGCGACGACGAAGCCCGCGAAAACCTTCAACGCGATATGCCCCGCGAGCATGTTTGCGAAAAGACGCAAGCTCAGCGAAATCGGCCGCGAGAGGAAGGAGATCAGCTCGATCACGACGATGAAGGGCAGAAGCCAGGCCGGCACGCCCGACGGCACGAAGAGGCCGAGGAAATGGGTGCCGTGCTTGACGAAGCCGTAGACGACCACGGTGCCGATGACGAGGATCGCCAGCGAGAAGGTAACGATGACTTGGCTCGTGACCGTGTAGAAGCCCGGGATCATGCCGAGCAGATTGGCGGTCAGCACGAACATGAAGAGCGAGAAGACGAGCGGGAAAAACTTCATTCCCTCGACGCCTGCGGCGTCTCTCAATGTCCCGGCGACGAAATCATGCAGAACTTCCGCGACCGACTGGGCGCGGCCCGGAACGACGGCGCGCTTGCGGGTGGCAAGCAGGAGGCCGCCGACGATGACCGCCACGGCGCCGACCATGAACAGCGATGAATTCGTGAAATTGATGGCAGGAATGATGGGCTTGATCTGGAATTGCTCGATCGGGCTCGCCATGATCCGCTCTTAAATATCGCTGTTGTCTATCGCCGTACGGCGGGTGGATTCGAGTACATCACTGCTTTTGATCATACCGGGCGCCTTTCAGCAGCCCTGCAGCTCGTAGGAGATTGAGCATCCCGGCGCAGAAGCCGAGCATGAGGCAGATGATGAGCCCCCAGGGAGAGACGCCGAACAGCCGGTCGACGAGCCACCCGACGATTCCACCGGCAACAACACCGGAAACGAACTCCGCCGAGAGCCGGAAGGCCTGGCCGAGTGCGTTCGAATCCGATGTCGAACGAGCGGGCGATCCCGTTGTCTTGCTGCGCTGCGCAGTGGCTTGATCCAGCTGCGCATCGAGAGATTTCAGTCTCGCTTTCAGGTTAGCATCGTCGGAGCTGGACGGTTCCTTGCCGTTTTCATCACTCCGCTTCGTGGGATCCGCCATGGCGTTCTCCTTATCAAAGCAGTGCGGGAAAAAGTCTTGGATTCCCGGCCCCGAAAGCCGCGCGAAACATATGGGCGAGGGTCCCCCCTGTCAAGGACCGTCAAGAAAGAGTTAAGTATTTGATTTATAAGAAGAAAGTGCCTTTTGCGGCAGCTCTGTGCGAAATCGCCCATGTTTTTGGGGCCGAACTATGACCGAGCGCTGAAAGCCGACGCCCCCGATCATGCCGGATTGAGGCCGATTCCGACCGGTCTTCAGGAGCTTGATCATGTCCCCTTGAAACATGATCAAGCTCCTGATTCCTTATTGCCGCATGATCCGGGCGAACAACTGGTGCCCACTTGTTCTGATCATGCTCAGGTCGTTTCGAGAATGCGCTCGGCGCTACGCAGATCGACCGAGACGAGCTGCGACACGCCCCGTTCCGCCATGGTCACGCCGAACAGCCGCTCCATGCGCGCCATGGTGATCGGGTTGTGGGTGATGACCACGAAACGCGTCTCGGTCTGGCGCGCCATGTCGTCGAGAAGGTCGCAATAGCGCTCAACGTTGGCATCGTCGAGCGGCGCGTCCACCTCGTCCAGCACGCAGATGGGCGAGGGATTGGTGAGGAACACGGCGAAGATCAGAGCGGTCGCGGTCAGCGCCTGCTCGCCGCCGGACAACAGCGTCATGCTTTGGGGCTTCTTGCCGGGGGGGCGAGCAAGAATCTCGAGGCCGGCTTCGAGCGGATCGTCCGAATCGACCAGAGTCAGCTCTGCGGTGCCGCCGCCGAAGAGAGTGGTGAAGAGGCTCTTGAAGTGGCCATTGACCACGTCGAAGGCTGCGAGAAGGCGCTCGCGCCCCTCGCGGTTAAGGCTGCCGATGGCCTGACGCAGACGCTTGATGGCCTCGACGAGATCGTCGCGCTCGGTGGTGATTCCCGTGTGCTTCGCTTCGAGTTCCGTCAGTTCTTCGTCTGCGCGCAGGTTGACCGCGCCGAGGCGTTCCCGGTCACCCTTCAAGGCGTGGAGCTTCGCCTCGATCTCGGGCTGAGACGGCAATTCCACGCCGTCCTTCAGCCCCGCGAGTTCGATCAGGCCGGCCGGAGTCGTCTCGAGATTTTCCGCGATGGTGCGGGTGATCTCGGCCAGACGCTGAACGGCGGCCTCATGGCGAGCCTGAGAGCCTGCGCGCGCCTCACGCGCTGCGGAGAGTGCTTCCAGCGCTTCGCGGGCGGTGCGGTCGGCCTCGGCGAGTTGTGTCTCGGCATCGGCCAGATGGTCGGCAGCTTCTTTGCGCTTCGCCTCGGCTTCTTCGACTTCGGAAAGCAGGGCGCGGCGGCGCATGAGATAGGTGTCGGGCGCTTCCAGCAGGCGCTGATGCTCGTCCTGCGCGCGCTCCAGGCGCTCGCCCAGGTCTTCGAGCGCCTTGGCGGCGCGGGAGGCGCGCTCGGCCCACAGGCGGACGTCGGCGGCAAGCGATTCCTGCCTGCGGCGGCGCAGGTCTGCCTCATGGACGAGGGATTGCAGGGCGGCGCGCGCTTCCGACGCGGCGGCGCGATGCTCGGCGACGCGGGTGCGCTCTTCGAGCAGCCGACTCTCCAAATCGGGCGCGGGCGCGAGGTCCTGCAAAGCCGCTTCGGCGTCGCGGACGCGTTCCTGCGCTTCGTTCTCGCTGGCGGAAATGCGGGCAAGGCCTTCCTGCAGGGCCGAGAGGCGCTGGCCAAGTTCCGCTTCCTTGCGCTCGGCGGCAGCAAGCCGGGTGCGGGCGGCATCAATTGCTTGGCGCGCCTGCCGTGCCGCCTCGATGGCCTGCATCTCATGCGATGCGGCGCGACGGACGGCCTCCAGTGTTTCCTCAGCCTGCTGGCGCAGGAGCTCGACCTGCTCGCGAGCTGCTTCGGCCTCGCGTTCCAAGTCTCCAAGACGGTTCTTTTCGGCCAGGCGCCGTGCGGCCGCCGAGGGCGCTTCCGCCGCCGTCGTGAAACCGTCCCACCGCCACAGGTCGCCTTCCACGGAGACGAGGCGCTGGCCGGGTTTCAGCAGGCTGCGGAGGCGAAGACCGTCCGCCTTGCTCACAATGCCGATCTGCTTCAGGCGGCGCTGGAGCGCGGCGGGGGCGTTCGCGACATCGGCAAGGGATCGGATGCCTTCGGGCAGCGCCGGATCGCCCGCGCCTGGGCCGGTTTCTGCCCAGTGGGCAGGAGCAGAGGGGTCGGTCGAAGCGTCGAGGTCGTCGCCGAGCGCTGCGCCAAGCGCAGTCTCGTAGCCCTTCTGAACGGTGATCTGGTCGAGCGCCGGGGGCCACAGGTCGCCGGAGGCGGAGGTGAAGAGCTTGGCGAGAGTCCGGGCCTCGGTTTCGAGCCCTTGCGCCTTGCGCTCAGCCTCGTTGAGCGGCTGGCGCAGACGGTTTTCGGAATCACGCGCGGCGCTCAGCGCCTCGCGGGCACCGATGACGGCTTCTTCCGCAGATTGAGCCATCTCTTCAGCGATGGCCGCTTCCTCGCGCAGCATGTCGGCAGAGGGGCCATCATCGGAGACTGAGGCCGACAGGGCTGCAATATCGCGCTCGATCCGCTCTTTCTCGGAGGCGAAGCGCGCGGCGCGCTCCATCTCCTCGCGCATGCTGCGTTCCAGCGCGGCGCGGCGGGCGTTGAGGTCGGAGGTCTGGGCCTGGAGGGCGCTCAAGGCGGCTTCCGCCTCGGCAAGCTCAGCCTCGACGTTCTGGAGCCGCTCCTCGCTCTCGGCGCGGGCTTCGCCTGCGCCGTCGGTCGAAAGCGCGATTTCCGCTTCCTCGGCCTTCAGACGCTCGATAGTGGCCTGTGCGTCCGTGCGCTGGGCCGCCTCGCGGGCGAGGTCGCGGTTGAGGTCGGAAATGTGCCGCTCCAGCTCCGTCACCCGGTCCTTCGAACGGCGCTCTTCCGATTCGAGTTCGTTGCGAGCATGGGTGAGACGCTGAAGGGCCGCTGCAGCAGCGGCTTCGGCCTGACGTAGGGCAGGGATCGCATGGGCCGCGACGGCCTGGGCGGTTGCGGCTTTCGTCTGTTCCTCGGTCCGGTCGGCGACGGCTTTCAGGGTGTCCGTTGCCTGCTGCTCGGCGGCGGCGGCCTGCTCGCGCGCTTCGGCAAAGCCGATGGCGTACATAAGCGCTTCGAGCCGGCGGATTTCGGCGGAGAGATTCTTGTAGCGCGAGGCCTGACGACCCTGGCGTTTCAAGCTGTCGACTTGGGTCTCCAGCTCGCGGATCACGTCCTCGACGCGCAGGAGGTTGTCTTCCGCGCCTTTGAGCCGGAGCTCGGCCTCGTGACGGCGGGCGTGAAGGCCGGCAATGCCGGCGGCGTCTTCAAGGATACGGCGGCGGGCCTGGGGCTTCGCCGAAATGATTTCGCTGATCTGGCCCTGGCGCACGAGGGCGGGCGAGCGCGCGCCGGTGGCGGCGTCGGCAAACAGAATCTGCACGTCGCGGGCACGGACTTCCTTGCCGTTGACGCGATAGGTCGAGCCTTCCTCGCGCTCGATCTTGCGCGAGATCTCGAGGGTGTCCGTGTCGTTGAAGGCGGCCGGGGCGGTGCGCTCGGCATTGTCGATGGTGAGCATCACCTCGGCCGAGTTGCGCGCCGGCCGGTTGCCGGAACCGGAGAAGATGACGTCGTCCATCCCCGTGGCGCGCATGTTCTTATGGGAATTTTCTCCCATAACCCAGCGCAAAGCCTCGACAAGGTTCGACTTGCCGCAACCGTTCGGCCCGACCACGCCGGTCAAACCCGGCTCGATCAGGAACTCCATCGGCTCGACGAAGGTCTTGAACCCTGCGATGCGAAGGCGCGTCAGCTTCATGGACACGCCTCTCCGATCCGCCTCAAGAGGGCGGTTTGAAGGGGATTACTCTCCCAGCAAAGGCTTGATGATCTTCTCAAGCTCATCGATCGACATGCTTCCCGGATAACGCACACCATTGATGAAGAAAGTCGGCGTCGAGTCCACCTTGAACGTGTCCCCCGCCCGGTTCTTCACCGCATTTACCGCGTCATAAAATTTCTGGTCCCGCAAGCAAGCATCAAATTTCTCTTGTGAAAAACCTGCCTGTCGCATCAGCTGACGCAGGGCATCGAGGGGCTTCTCGGTGAAAGCCCAGTTTTTCTGCTGGTCGAACAACATGTCTGTGACGGGGTAGAACTTGCTGTCCCCATCGCAGCGGGCCAGCATGAAACCGGCGGTGGCCAAGGGGTCCAGCGGGAATTCGCGCAGGATGAAGCGCACCTTGCCCGTCTCGATGTAGCGCTTCTTCAGCTCCGGCCAGGTGCTGGCGTGGAAGGCCGCGCAATGGGAGCAGGTCAGCGAGGCGTATTCGACGATCGTGACCTTGGCGTCCGCCGGGCCCATCGTTACATCGCCGAGCGGGCCTGCGACGGCGAGGTCCTTCACCGCGACGTTCTGGGCCGAAGCGGGCAGGCTGGAGGCCAAAAGGGCCGCCGTCGCGGCGGTTCCGAAAAGCTGAAGCGTCTGACGCCGGGTGATCATCTTGAGATTGCTCCGTGAGATTTAATCCCATGCGGTAATGGGGGATCGGTTTCGAGGCAAGCGCCTCACAGCTCACGCTTTCGTGGGCGAGGGGCCTTCGCGGTTCCAATCACCGCTTCGCCCAAACGCCCGAGAGCGGCTTTCAGACCATCGTCGTCGATGGATTCGACGGCGCCGCCGATACGCTTGCGGTCTTCCTCCCCGACCTTGGGGGCAGGCCGGGAAACTGGCTTTTCACGCCGCACCGGGCCTTGCTTCAGCACCAGCTTGCCAATGCAGCGCCAGCCGTAATGGGCGTTGACCCGCTCCATCACGACGGGCGTGAGGTGCTGAAGCTCCAGCGCGAAGGCGCTTTCCACACGAACGATGAGGGTCGCAGGGTCGGGGCGCGCCTCAGGATCGGCATTCGCGCTCCGGCGTTTCCACTCGATTTTCAGAGGTTGAGTGAATTCGGCCAGGCGCTCGCCCACGATCTCCGGCCACGCCACGATGATGTCGGACGTGGCAAAGCCTTGGGCCGCAAGACTCGGGCCGAGGCAGAGGTCGATGAAGTCCGCAAGCGGCTTCGAAAACGGCTTTTGCCGAGAGGCGGGCTGTCGCATGGTCGCTGTCCAAGGATCCCGCCGAAAGCGGTGCTGGAATATTCCTGCAGGATCGGTATTGCAGAGAGCATGTTAACGCCCGCGCCGCACGCCACCAAGCCTCGCGCCGATGATCTTTTGAGCTGGTACGACCGCCACCGGCGCGATCTGCCATGGCGCGCGAAGCCAGGCGAGGCGGCGGACCCTTACCGCGTCTGGCTGTCGGAGATCATGCTGCAGCAGACGACGGTCGTTGCCGTCAGGCCGTTCTATCTCAAGTTCCTCGAGCGTTTTCCCACCGTTCACGCCCTGGCGCAGGCGCAGGACGATTCGGTCATGCAGGCCTGGGCGGGGCTAGGATACTACTCCCGCGCCCGCAATCTTCATGCCTGCGCCAAGGTGGTGGTGGCACGCTTCGGCGGCGTTTTTCCCTCCACCGAGGAGGAATTGCTGAAGCTGCCGGGGGTCGGGGCCTATACGGCAGCCGCGGTCGCGGCCATCGCCTTCAATGAACGGGCGGCCGCCGTCGACGGCAATGTGGAGCGGGTCATGTCCCGCATGTTCGGCATCGAAGAGCCGCTCCCCAAAGCCAAGGCGCAGATCAAAGCGCTGACGGAAGAGCTGGTGCCCACGGATCGGCCGGGCGATTTCGCGCAGGCGCTCATGGATCTCGGCGCGACGATCTGCTCGCCGAAGCGGCCCGCCTGTGCGCTGTGCCCCTGGATGGCGCCTTGCCAGGCGCGCGAGCAGGGTTTGCAGGAGAGCTTTCCGAAAAAGCAGAAGAAGGCGGAAGGCCAGTTGCGGCGCGGCGCGGCCTTCGTGGTGCTGCGCGCCGACGATACGATCCTACTCCGGACGCGCCCGCCGAAGGGGCTTTTGGGCAGCATGGCCGAGCCGCCGACGAGCGAGTGGGACCCGGCCTATGAGCCGTCCCGCGCCGCGCTCGACGCGCCGTTGGAAGCGCGCTGGCAGCGCCTGCCGGGCGCTGTCCGCCACGTCTTCACACATTTTCCGCTGGAGATGACAGTGCTCTTCGCAAAAGTTCCGCGCGAGACGCCCGCCCCGGAAGACATGCGCTGGACGCCGCGCCTACGGCTTTATGAAGAAGCCCTTCCCGGCGTAATGAAGAAGGTGCTGGTTCACGCCCTCGGCGACCTGCCGCCTGAGCCCGCTGGAAAGAAGGCGGCGGATTAAACGGCCTCTCCGTTCAACAGCGCGCTGTGGCGCTTGAAGAGCGCGACAAGCGCATTCGCGACGCGGGCCACATGGGGCCGGTTGCGGGTCCTCGCGTGCCGCATCATGAAAACCTCTTCGACGAACTCGTCGGGGGCTTCCAGGCGCACGAGGTCCGGGTCGCTGTCGCCGAGCCAGCAGGGCAGGAAGGCTGCGCCAAGCCCGGTTTTCGCCGCCTGATAGCGGATCGGCATGTCGCCGATTCTCGCGACGATGGGGACAGGGTGAACCTCGAGGAAGCGTTCGAGGAACGCGGCTTGATAGGACAGGCTCGGGCTCTCCGATGGGGCGATCACCGCCGACGGCGTAGCGGAGCGGTCATACATGCCGAAAGCGATCTGCCCGATACGCCGAGCAGTGAGGTCCGGTTCGTCCGGCAGACGGCGCATACGCAGCGCGATGTCGGCCTCACCTGACACCAGATCGAGCTTGCGGCGGGTAGGAATGTAGACGATCTCGACCGGGCCCGCCGCTTTCGCCAGTTCCGCCCCATGCACGGACAAAAACATCGTGACCGACGCGGTCGCCGTGATTCGCACTGGCGCCGAAGGGTCCGGGCGGTAGGCGGCGGCGACGCGGGGTACTGCGCGGGCAGCTTCCGCCATCGGCGCGGAGGATTCGAGCACTGCGCGTCCGGCTTCCGTCAGCTCGAGCCGGTTCGGTCCTCTCTGAAACAGCGCGACGCCAAGATTTTCCTCCAGAGCGCGAATGCGCCGCGCGACGGTGGGCTGTGTTTGGCCCGTGGCGCGCGCGGCTCCATTCATCGATCCATGAGCCACCACAGCCAGGAAGGTCCGTAGGTCGTTCCAGGATGCTTCCTCGGAAGTGGCCCAGGATGCGTCGAGAGAAGGAGAAGCCATGAGACGATGCTAAAGCTCTTCGGGCGGCCGGCGATAGGGAAATGTTCTGGTCTGTTGTGGGGCGCTGTCATATCCCCACGATCTTTCACTGGGTGAAACAGTGCAGCCCGCTAATTTCGTGGGGGTCTTCTTCATTGCCGGAGGAGTGAGGCCGCGAAAGAAAAAGGCGCGGACCGCTTTGAGGTCGCGCCTTCGGAAATGTGCAGTGCGATGGAGTTTAAGCCGCGAGTTCGGCCCGAATCTTCGCGCGGAATTCGTCGATGCAGACGAGCTTGCCTGCGCGTTCCACGTGCCAGAAGGTCCAGCCGTTGCAGGCGGGCAGGCCTTGCACGAGTGAGCCGACTTTATGGATCGAACCGATGATGGCGCCGCCGAGCGCGAGGGTGCCATCCGCCCGCACGGTCGCGGAATAGCGGCGGCGTTCGTCGACGAGCGTTTCGCCCGCTTTAACGTGGCCGCCTTCGATCAACGACAGGAAGGGCACACGCACTTCTGCGCGCTTTTCGGGCGGCGCGGCGATGGAGACATCGTCGAGCGGAACCACAGCATCGATGCGGGCGCGTGCCGCCTTGGCATAAGTCGGATCACGCTCGAGCCCGATGAAATGACGGCCGAGCTTTTTCGCCACCGCACCCGTGGTGCCCGTGCCGAAGAAGGGATCGAGCACCACATCGCCAGGGTTTGACGAGGATAGAAGCACTCGCGCGAGCAGCGCCTCCGGCTTCTGGGTCGGGTGAACCTTGCGGCCATCCGCGCCCTTCAGGCGCTCTTCGCCCGTGCAGAGGGGAAGGTACCAGTCGGAACGCATCTGCACGTCTTCATTGGCGGACTTCATCGCTTCGTAATGGAAGGTGTAGTTCTTCGCCTCCGGGCTTTTGGACGCCCAGATCATGGTTTCGTGCGCGTTGGTGAAGCGGCGTCCCCGGAAGTTCGGCATGGGGTTCGCCTTGCGCCAGACGATGTCGTTGAGGAGCCAGAAATTCAGATCCTGCAATGTCGCGCCGACGCGGAAAATGTTGTGATACGAGCCGATGACCCACAGCGTCGCGTTCTTCTTCATTACGCGGCGCACGCCCAAAAGCCAGGCGCGGGTGAAGGCATCGTAATCGGCAAAGCTCGCAAACTTGTCCCAGTCGTCGTCGACGGCATCGACGAGGCTCTGGTCCGGACGCGTGAGCGCCTGTTCGAGCTGGAGATTGTAAGGCGGGTCGGCAAAAACCACGTCCACGCTCTCGGCCGGCAGCTTTTCCAGATTGGCGATGCAATCGCCAAGCAGGATCTGGTCGAGGGGAAGGGTGGGCGAGACGGAGAGGGGGCTTTTGAGCCCCGTCCGAGGCGCCGGCGCAGGCCGCCCGGTACGCGAGACAGGAATCCGGGAGGCGGCGCCGGCGGCCCCGGTACGCGAGGTACCCATGGGTGATCACCGGTTACGCAACTGACGATCCGGATCATGGGGCCGTTAAGGTAAAGATGTGGTTTAGAACGCGCGATGAATGCGAATTTTTTAGATCGGCAAACTTTGCCTACCTATTGAATTTATTGGATTTTTTGAGTTAACGACTGTTAAGCTCGGTTACAGGTCCAGTAACCCTTGGCGTAGTGGCGAAAAACTGAGTCGATGGAACGGGCAAGGCCCTTCGCTCGCGAGCACCGAAAGATGGGTTTTGGTGCTGTAGCCCGCATTGCTGGCGAATCCATAGATCGGATAGGCGTCGCTCAGCCGCGTCATCAGCCGGTCTCGCACGACCTTTGCGACGATGGAGGCGGCGGCGATGGAGGCGATCAGCGAATCGCCCTGGATCACGGCCTCCGTCTTGCAGGGCAGCTTCGGCGGATCGTTGCCGTCGACGAAGGCCATGTCCGGAATGCACGGCAAAGCCGCGAAGGCCCGGCGCATGGCAAGCAATGACGCCTGCCGGATATTGATGGTGTCGATCTCGACGTGAGACACGGACGCGATGCCCACATGGGCCGTGGCGAGGATTTCCGTAAACAACGCCTCGCGCTTCGGCGCTGTCAGCACCTTCGAATCGTTGAGGCCCTGCGGCACTGTATTCAGATCGAGCACCACAGCCGCCGATACGACCGGCCCGGCCAGTGGCCCGCGACCCACTTCGTCCAGCCCCACGATACAGGAATAGCCCGCTACGCGGGCGGCAAGCTCCCGGTCGATGCCGGGACCGGAGGGGGCAGGGCGAATCGGCGCGTTCATGGGTCGATTAAAAGCGGCAAAGCGTCGGTATTTCCAGCCCCGGCAGCGTCGCGCCTAAAACTCTCCCGTCATTCCGGGCACGCGTGCGCCCCCGGAGTGACGGAGTACAGCATAGACCCGCAAACGCATCGCTTCATCAAAACAGCGACAACTGTCCTTTATCCCTCGCGGGTGGGGTGAAAAGGTCCGTCCGCATCGCCAGCGAGCGGCGCCTGTTGAGGCCAAGGCGCGCCGCTGCGCTTTCGAAGCGGCGGCCGATCATCCAGGCGTAGGGGCCGACGCCCTTTTGTCTCACGCTCCAATCGGCATCGTAGTCCTTGCCGCCGCGCGTTTCGCGCAGGATCGAGAAGACGTGGTTGAGCTTGTCCGGGTAGTGCTCGGCGAGCCAATCGCGCATCAGGTCCTTCAGGTCGTAGGGGAGCCGCAGCAGCACGTAGCCAGCACTGGTCGCGCCCGCCTGATGCGAGGCTTTCAGGATCGCTTCGATCTCGTGGTCGTTGATCGCCGGAATGATCGGGGCCACGAGCACTGTCACCGGAATGCCGGCCTCCGACAACTGACGCACGGTGTCGAGGCGCTTCGCGGGCGAGGCGGCGCGGGGCTCCATCTTGCGCGCGAGCTTCGGGTCGAGCGTGGTGATGGAAATCGCAACTTTAACAAGCTGGCGCTCGGCCATCTGGCGCAAGATGTCGATGTCGCGTGTGACGAGCGCCGATTTGGTGACGATCCCCACCGGGTGGTTCGTCCGGTTCAGGACCTCCAAAATGCCGCGCGTGATGCGCAACTTCTTTTCCACCGGCTGATAGGGATCGGTGTTGGAGCCGAGCGCAATGGTGGAGGGCTGATAGCCGGGCGCGCGAAGCTCCTTCTCCAAGAGTTCCGGCGCGGTGGGTTTGATGAAAATCTTGGTTTCGAAATCGAGCCCCGAGGACAGGCCCTGAAAGGCATGGGTCGGGCGCGCGAAGCAATAGGAGCAGCCATGCTCGCAGCCGCGATAGGGATTGATCGACTTGTCGAAGCTGAGATCCGGTGAATCGTTTTTCGAGATGATGGTGCGCGGTTTCTCGACGATGAGCTCGGTCTGGAGCGAGGGCAACCCCTCCTCGACCTCCCAACCGTCGTCAAAGCTCTCCTTCTGCATCGGCTCATAGCGCCCGGTTGGGTTCGCCACCGCGCCGCGGCCCCGGCGGCGCTCGGAATCGACGCGATAGGCGGGGTCGTCCTTCCGGCGGCGCGCGGCCTCCGCCGCCTCGGCCGCGCTGCGGGGCGCGGGCTTCAGGCGGGCGGCATCGCGGGCGGGTTCCTTGGCGCGGATATTCATGACGACCTCCAGCGAAAACGAGCTAAGGCCATTTAAGAACAAAAAGTGAACAAATGCAAGTCTCGTGAAGGAGGACGAAAAGCAACGGAGGCGCTATGCTGAGGTCCCATGATCACCGTTCTCATCCGCGCTTCGCGCGGTCCCGAAGCCTTGGCCGTGACCTTGAGCGCCCTCGTCCCCGCCGTCGCGGCGGGGCTGGTGGGGGATGCGGTCGTCCTTGCCGCGAACCAGGACGACACCATCGCCAAGGTCGTCGACGCCGCGGGCGCGACCTTGATTGACGGATCCTGGGCGCAAGGCGCGCGGACCGCGCGGCGGGATTGGCTGCTCTGCCTCGAGGACGGCGATATCCCCCAGGAAGGGTGGATTCAGGCGCTCGAGCGCTTCGCTGCCTTCGGCAAGCCGGAGCAGCGGGGTCGGTTCAAGCGGCGACGGAGGCCGGTCGAGGCGGCGCTGCAATTCGTGCTCGGGCTTTTCGGGCGTGATGCGACCCGCGCGGGCGAACTCGTACACAAGCGCGTGCTGCTGGGCGAGGTGAAGGCGCGCCCGACCATCAGCCTCGCCGCCTTCATCGAGCGCGATCCCTTCTTCGTCTGAGATGGACGAATTCGCCGCCGGGTCTAGTTTTCCGAATAGGGGAGGCGAGGTGATGATGGCGGCACCGCAGGTCTTGATCGTCGGCGCGGGGTCAACCGGCCTCGTTCTCGCCCTGCGTCTTGCAAGTCACGGCATCCCTTTTCGCATTATCGATCACCATTCAGGCCCAGGCTAGGCGTCGCGCGCCATGGCTGTTCATGCGCGCACGCTCGAATTCTACGAACAGCTGGGGCTGGCGCAGGAGGTCGTCGATCTCGGCATCGTCATGAATGCGATGCATCTCTGGGATCAGGGGAAGCTGAAGGCCGATATCCCCATCGGCCATTTCGGCAGGGACCTTAGTCCTTTCTCCTTCGTGCTGAGTTTTCCGCAGGACGATCACGAGCGGTTCTTGAATGAGAAGCTCGGATATTCCGGCATCAGCATCGAATGGGACACGGAGCTGATCAGCTTCGCCGATGACGGCGAGCGCGTCCGCGCCACACTCAGAAAAGATGAGCACGAGGAGGTTTGCGAGGTCGCTTATCTCTGCGGCTGCGATGGCGCGCACAGTGCCGTGCGGCATGGATTAAAGCTCGACTTCATCGGTGGCGCCTATGAGCAGACCTTTTATGTCGCCGATGTGCAGGCGACCGGCGCTGCGACCGCGACAGGCGGCGTCAATATGTGCCTGAACGTCAAAGATTTCTGTCTCGTGCTGCCGATCAGAAGCACTGGCATGCAGCGTCTCATCGGCATCATCCCGGATGCGGTGAAGGATCGGGAAAACATCACCTTCGATGACATCCGCCCGATCACCGAAAAACTCTTCGGCATCAGCGTCCATCAGGTGAACTGGTTCTCGACCTATCGCGTGCACCATCGCGTCGCGGAGCACTTTTCGAAAGGCAGCGCCTTCATCGCGGGCGATGCGGCGCATATTCATAGCCCTGCGGGCGGACAGGGGATGAATACCGGCATCGGCGATGCGGTGAACCTGTCATGGAAGATCGCGCATGTGCTGCAAGGCCGCGCCGATGCTTCGCTTCTGGCGACCTATGAGCCGGAGCGCATCGCGTTTGCGCGCACGCTTGTGAAGACAACCGACCTTGCATTCCAGATCATCGTCAGGCGCGATTTTGCCGGACGTTTCTTTCGTACCTTCGTGATGCCTTATGTGCTGCCGCCACTGTTTCACTTTCGCGCCGTGCGGCGATGGATGTTCAAGACGATCTCGCAGATCCGCATCACCTATCGCGACAGTGCGCTCAGCGTGGGCGAGGCGGGGACGGTTGCGGGTGGTGATCGCCTGCCGTGGGATGGCGTCGGCGGCAGCGACAATTTCGAGCCGCTGAAATCCCTCGATTGGCAGGTGCATGTCTATGGCGAGGCTAACATGGCGTTCAGAGGGGCCGTGTCGGAGCGCGGCATCGCGCTGCATGTTTTCGCGTGGACATCCATGGCCGAGAAGGCGGGGTTGAAGCGCGACGCGTTTTATTTCATCCGCCCGGACGGGCATGTGGGGCTAGCGCATCCGGCGCAGGATATCGCCGTGCTTGATCGCTATCTCGCACAACACGGCATCAGGATGAAGCCGCCTCTCACGCCTTGATCTTTTCGCGCTTCAGATGCTCGTTGAGCCGCGGCATGATCTCCACGAAATTGCAGGGGCGGTGGCGATAATCGAGCTGTCCCGCCAGAATGCCGTCCCACGCATCCTTGCACGCGCCGGGCGAGCCCGGCAGCACAAAGATGAAGGTTGCACCCGCTACGCCCGCCGTTGCGCGGGACTGGATTGTCGAGGTGCCAATGGTGTCGAACGAGATGCGGTGAAAGAGCGCCGAGAAACCATCCATCCGCTTTTCGAACAGCAGCTCGATGGCCTCGGGTGTCACGTCGCGTCCGGTAAAGCCGGTGCCGCCCGTCGTGATGATGACATCGATGGCGGGGTCGAGAATCCAGCTCTGCACCTTGCCGCGAATGGCGGCGACGTCATCGGGCACGATGGCGCGCCCGCCGAGATGGTGGCCGGCCTTGGTCAGCCGCTCGACGAGCGTGTTGCCGGAGCGGTCATCCGTTTCGCCGCGCGTGTCGGAAACGGTCAGCACCGCGATGGTCAGCGGCACGAAGGGGAGGTTTTCATCGATGCCGGGCATGAGGAACACTCTGGCTGTCGGAACAGTGCGTTTATAACCGGCTTGCCCGGAAGGTGTCACAGGCTTGAATCGATCCGCTCTTCAAGCCGGTCGTGAGCCAACGTGTGCGCTGGGCGGACGAGCCGTGCGTGAAGGAATCGGGAACCACTCGGCCCTGCGACTGACGCTGCAGGCGGTCGTCGCCGATGGCCTGTGCGGCGTTGATGGCGTTCTCGATATCGCCCGGCTCGAGCGACTTCCAACGCTGCTCCGAATGGTTCGCCCACACGCCCGCCAAGCAATCGGCCATCAGCTCGACGCGAACGGACAATTGGTTGCGTTCCGTCGGTCCCACTTCCTGCTGGCGCTGCTGCACGCGCGGCAGAATGCCGAGCTGGTTCTGCACATGATGGCCGATCTCGTGCGCGATCACATAGGCATAGGCAAAGTCGCCGCCCGCGTCGAACTTGCTCTTCATGTCCTGGAAGAACGATAGGTCGAGATAGACCGTCTGATCGAGCGGGCAATAGAACGGCCCCATGGCCGATTGCGCCGCACCGCAGCCGGATCGCGTCGCGCCGGAGAACAGGACAAGCTTGGGCGGCTTGTATTGCCGATCGGTCTGCGTGGGCAGAACGTCTTTCCACACGTCTTCCGTATTGCCGAGGATCGCGGAGGCGAAGCGGCCCATCTGGTCCTGCGGCACGCCCTGCTTGCCCTGCTGTTGCTGGTAGTTCTGCTCGCCCTGTCGCGACAGCATCTCCGCGCCGCCGATGAGCAAGCGCGGATCGATGCCGAGCGCCCAACCGAGAAGGCCTAGCACGACGATGGTGCCGATGCCGAGCCCGCCCGCGCCACCGGGGATGGGGAGACCACGTCGGTCTTCCACGTTGTCGGAGGTTCGAAAATCGTCCCAGCGCATCAAGTCATCCTATGGACCGTAAAATCTAAAAGCAGGATCGCCCGAGCGGGTTCCCGCCGCACGCACGGAGCGTTTCTAGCTCGTACCGTCGAGAGCGCGCCTGAGCGCCAAGATGTCCCGCCATGCGAGCCGTTTCTGCAAAGGCTGGCGCAGCAGATAGGCCGGATGCAACGTTGCCAGAGCCTTGATGTCGCGGCCGCCCTCGGTGCGGTAGGAGAACCAGCGGCCGCGCGTACGCAGAATGCCGTCCTTCACGTCCAGAAGGTTTTGCACTGATGGACCGCCGAGGCAGACGAGGATGTCGGGATTGGCGAGCTCGATCTGTCGGGCGATGAACGGCTTGCAGATCGCCACTTCCTGCGGGGTCGGCGTGCGGTTCCCCGGCGGACGCCAGGGCACGACATTGGCGATGTAGACTTGGGTCCGGTCGAGGCCGATGGCGGCGAGCATCCGGTCGAGCAACTGGCCGGAACGCCCGACGAAGGGCTTGCCGATCCGGTCCTCATCCGCGCCGGGAGCTTCGCCCACCAGCATCACCCGGCTTTTCGGGGTGCCGTCGGCAAAGACGAGATTCTTGGCGCTGAATTTCAGGGCGCAGCCGTCGAAGTTGCCCAAGATAGCTTCCAACTCTTCGAGCGATTGCGCGTGGCGCGCCTGCTCGCGGGCCTGGAGCGCAGCATCGTCAGGCGCAAGCGCTGCCGCCTGTGGTATCGCGCGGGGAGGGGCGCTGGGCGCTGCGTCGAGGCGAGGCGCAAGCTGGAGGTCCGGCATCCTGGCCGGAACCGGCGCGGCCTTCGGCTCAGCGAAGCGGTTCTGCGGCGTCTCGTCGAGGGCAAGATCCACCCCCGCCTCGACATGGAAGTCGAGGAGCGCCATCAACGCGTCGCGGTGGGGAGTGAGATCCTGCATGAAGCGTATGTAAGCTGCCCGAGAAGCGTGGACAACTCGATACCGCAAGCGCCCACGCCCTTGTCGCCGGTCGCATTTCGCTCAAATGGAACTCTTTCAACCTTTCCAGTAAGGAAAGTTGAGAAAATCGTCGGGATGGTTCATGTGTAAACCATCCGCCCAAAAGCGCTGTGTTGCGTGCCAGGAGAAGGCCATGGATCTGCCCGCCCGTGAATCGATGGAATTCGACGTCGTGATCGTCGGCGCCGGTCCTGCGGGTCTGGCGACCGCGATCCGGCTCAAGCAGGACGCCGCCGAGGCGGGCGCGGATGTTTCCGTCGTGGTGGTGGAGAAGGGCTCCGAGGTCGGCGCGCATATTCTCTCCGGCGCGGTGATCGACCCCATCGGCCTCGACAGCCTGTTGCCGGATTGGCGCGAGGATCCGGATCGCCCGCTCAAGACCCAGGTCACAGGGGACGAGTTCCTTTATCTCGGCCCGGCCGGCGGCATGCGCATGCCGAACATTCTCATGCCGAAGCTGATGGACAATCACGGCAACTTCGTCGGCTCGCTCGGCAGCGTCGCCCGTTATCTTGGCCGCAAGGCCGAGGAATTGGGCGTCGAGATCTATCCCGGCTTCGCGGCCGCGGAGGTTCTGATCGAAGACGGCAAGGTCGTTGGTATCGCCACCGGCGACATGGGCATTAGCCGCAACGGCGAGCCTAACGCCAATTTTACCCGCGGCATGGAGCTGCGCGCCAAATACACGATTTTCGGCGAAGGCGCCCGGGGCTCACTCACCAAGCAGATTGTCGATACCTTCAAGCTCAATGCCGGCCGCGATCACCAGAAATACGGCATCGGCATCAAGGAGTTGTGGCAGGTCAAGCCGGAGAAGCACCGTCCCGGCCTCGTGCGTCATACCATGGGCTGGCCGCTCAAGAACGAGACAGGCGGCGGGTCGTGGCTTTACCATTTCGACGACAATCTCGTCTCCGTCGGCTTCGTGGTGCATCTGAACTACAAGAACCCGACGCTCTCGCCCTTCGAGGAATTCCAGCGCTTCAAGACCCATCCGATGATCCGCGACGTCTTCGAGGGCGGAAAGCGCATCGGTTACGGCGCGCGCGCCATTATGGAGGGCGGCTGGCAATCGGTGCCGCGCCTGTGCTTCCCCGGCGGCTGCCTGGTCGGCGATTCGGCGGGCTTCGTGAACGTGCCACGCATCAAGGGCAGCCATAACGCCATCCTCTCGGGAATGCTCTGCGCCGACCACGTCTTCGCGGCGCTGCAAGCCGGGCGCTCCCATGACGATGTGACGTCATACGAGGAAGCGTGGCGCGCCTCGCCCATCGGGACGGATCTCAAGCGCGTGCGGAACGTCAAGCCGCTCTGGTCGAAGTTCGGCACGGCTATCGGCGTGGCTCTGGGCGGGCTCGACATGTGGATGAACCAGCTCACCGGCTGGTCGCCCTTCGGTACGATGAAGCACGGCAAGGCGGACTACGAGAGCCTGCTGCCGCTCTCTTCCGTGACGCCGATCCAATACGACCGCCCCGACGGCATCCTGACCTTCGACAAGCTCTCCTCGGTGTTTCTGTCCAACACCAACCATGAGGAGGACCAACCGCCGCACCTTCAGGTGATGGACCCCACGCTCCAGCAGGCGTCGGAGCACGACGTCTATGGCGGCCCCTCGCAGCGTTACTGCCCGGCCGGTGTCTATGAATGGGTCGAAGGGGAGGGCGGTCTACGCTACCAGATCAATGCGCAGAACTGCGTCCATTGCAAAACCTGCGACATCAAGGACCCGAACCAAAATATCAACTGGGTCCCGCCCGAGGGCGGCGGGGGGCCGAACTACGTCAATATGTAAGACGTAAGCCTTTCCCCCGAAGGCGGGCGGCGGGCCGTCTGCCTTCCTATGCGGCAATAGCCCGCTTACAATTTCTTCACGAGAACACGATCTCGTGCGACGTTCCCCTTGCCGCCGCGCCGGGGAGACGCCATTCTCCGGCCTGATTTAGCGCACATCTCCCCTCTCCCCCTTGAGATGTCGCGATGATTGGAGCCGCGCTTCGTGCCCACTTTGAGATTGCCCTCGGTCCGTAAGGGCCTGCCCGCGCTTGTATTTTCGGTCGCCGGCCTTTTGGCCGCGCCCTCTTTCGCGGCCAATACGGATTCGAGCGAAACACTGAAACCGGCGTTGAGCCTCGAGGGCAATTACCTGTCCGCCTATGTGGCAGGAACCGCGCGCGACACGGCGGCGGCCTCGGTCTTTTTCCGGCGGGCCATTCAGGACGACCCGCGGAACCAGGAACTTTTGGAGCGCGCCTTCGTAGCCTTCCTGGCCAATGGGTCGATGCAGGAAGCCTATCAGGCTGCGGAGCGGATTGCGGCCCGTGACGGCTCCAACAACCTCGCCCAGTTCGCCCTGAGCGTCCGGGCTCTGAAAGCGCAAAAATACGCCGATGCCCGCGCCCGGCTGACCCGTGGCGCCAAGGGCCGCGCGGCGGACCTGACGGCGACGCTTCTCGCCGCCTGGGCCTATGCGGGGGCGAAGGACGGAAAGCAGGCGCTGGCCACCGTCGACAAGCTCAAGAGCGAGCGCGCCTTCAACCAGTTTCGCGAATATCACGGCGCGCTGATCGCGGATCTCGTCGGCAACGCCGCCGAGGCCGAGAAGCGTTTCAAGGCGGCCTATGAGGGCGAGCGCAATACGCTCCAGGTCGTGGATGCCTATGCGCGCTTCCTCGCCAAGCGCGGTCGCCGCGACGAGGCTCTGGCCCTCTACAAGTCCTTCAACGAGGCTGTGCCCCGCCATCCGATGGTGCGGGCGGCCATGGACACCCTGAATGAGGGTAAGCCCCTGATGCCGATCATCGCAACGGCGCAGCAGGGGGCGGCCGAGTTGCTTTACGGCCTCGGCGTCGTCGGCAGCAGCCAGAGCGACGAGCTGACGGCCATCATCTATCTCCGGCTCGGACTCGATCTCGATCCCGGTCATTCGCTCGCCCTCGTGACGCTCGGCGATGTCTATGAGCGCTTGAAACAGTATGAGCGGGCGAATGACGTTTTTGCGCGGGTGCCGAAGGATGCGCCGGTGCGGGCAAGCTCCGACATCGCCATCGGACAGAATCTCGAATTGCTCGGCCGCGGCGACGATGCGATTGCCTATCTCCAGAGCCTGATGAAGGAGCGGCCCGACGATGTCGAGGTCGTGATGGCGCTCGGCAATGTCCAACGTTCGCGCAAGCAATTCGCGGAGGCGGCAGAGACTTACAGCAAGGCCATCCAGTTGATCGGCAAGCCCGACCGCGGCCACTGGATCCTCTTCTTCTATCGCGGCACATCCTATGAGCGCTCGAAGCAGTGGGAAAAGGGCGAGCCCGATCTGAAGAAGGCGCTGGAACTGGTGCCCGACACGCTTCCCGCGGCCAAGGCGCAGGTTTTGAACTACCTCGCCTATTCCTGGGTCGACCAGAGCATGAATATCGACGAGGCGTTCAAGATGCTCACGCGCGCCGTCGAACTCGCCCCGCGCGACGGCATGGTCATCGACTCGCTCGGCTGGGCCTATTATCGCTTGGGCCGTTATCCCGACGCCGTGCGCGAGTTGGAAAAGGCCGTCGAACTGAAGGCGGGCGATCCGGTCATCAACGATCATCTCGGCGATGCCTATTGGAAGGTCGGGCGCAAGCTCGAGGCCAAGTTCCAGTGGAACCACGCCAAGGATTCCAATCCCGAGCCGGAAGATCTGACGAAGATCATCAAGAAGATCGACAACGGCATGGATGACGCCGCCCCCGCCGCCGACGGCGCGGCGGCGCCTGCCGCTCCGCAGCAGAGCGGCGGCTAACGCTTCAGCTTCGCCCTTTCCATCCCGCTTCGTCTCGGGCATGGAGAGGGCATGTCTCTCGCGACCCGCGCCCCGGCCAAGATCAACCTGACGCTGCACGTTCTGGGGCGGCGGGCGGACGGTTATCACGCGCTGGAAAGTCTTGTCGCCTTCGCCAGCACGGGCGACGATCTGCGGCTTGAGCCGGCGGAGACGCTTTCCCTCACAGTCAGCGGGCCGACTGCGCCGCTTGCGGGCGTTGACGCCGACAATCTCGTTTTAAAAGCCGCGCGCCTGCTTGCCGAGCGTGTCCCGGATCTTCGCGTCGGCCATTTCCATTTGACCAAGCGGCTGCCCGTTGCGGCCGGGATCGGCGGCGGCTCATCCGACGCGGCGGCCGCCTTGCGGCTGCTCGCCCGCCTCAACGGACTTCCCCTGTCTCATCCTGCCTTGCGGGAGGCGGCGCGCCTGACCGGGGCCGATGTGTCGGTCTGCCTGGAGCCAAGAGCCCGCATGATGCGTGGCGTGGGCGAGGAGCTGGGACCGGCGCTCCATTTGCCGCGTCTCTTCGCCGTGCTGGTCAATCCCCGCGTCCCGGTCGAGACGCCTGCCGTGTTCAAGGCGCTTGGGTTGCAGCCAGGAGACGATCTGCCGGGGGCGAGGCATCCCGATATTGCGGAAGCATCGCAGGCTTCTTTGCTGGAGGTTTTGAAGACGACTCGCAACGATCTCGAACCGGCGGCCTGCCGTATTCTGCCTGTCATCGTCGAGGCGTCGAGGCTCGTGTCCGAAACAAAGGGCTGCCGCCTCGCGCGCATGTCGGGCTCGGGCGCGACGGTGTTCGGGATCTATGACGATGGCAAAACGGCCGTTGCCGCCGCAAGATGGATCGCGCGACGGCAGCTGGATTGGTGGGTGAAGGCGACGATCCTTCGTTGATGGGCCTGGCTTACCAGGCCGGGATGATCGAGCCCTTGAAGCGGGTATCGAGGAAGGCCGCGACTTCCGGCGATTGATAGGACGCGACGAAGGTTTTCACCTCTTCACGGTTCTCATCGCCCTGACGAGCGGCGATGAAGTTCGCGTAGGGATTGCCCTCGCGCTTCTCGACCGCAATCGTGTCCTTGCGGATGTCGAGCCCGGCATTGATGGCGTGATCGGTGTTGATCACGGCGGCGTCGAGATCGGGCAGGGCGCGCGGCAGCTGAGCGGCATCGAGTTCCGAGAACTGAATGTTCTTCGGGTTCTCGGCGATGTCGAGGAGCGTCGGCGAGAGGCCCTTGCCCTCTTTAAGCTTGATGAGGCCCTGTGCAGCGAGAAGGTTTAGCGCCCGGCCGCCATTGCTGGGGTCGTTGGGAATACCAATCTTCGCGCCCCTCTGTAGGTCGGCGACCGCTTTCAGCTTCTTCGAGTAGAGCCCGATCGGCTGCACGAAGGTGAAGCCCACGGGAACGATCTTGTAGCCGCGCGCCGCGATCTGCGCATCGAGATAGGGCTTGTGCTGGAACGCGTTGGCGTCGAGATCGCCGCGGGCCAGCGCCTCATTGACGAGAGCGTAGTCGGAGAACGGGACGAGCTGGACGTTCAAGCCCTTCGTGGCGGCGACCTTCTTGACGACCTGCGCCACTTCTTCTTCCGCGCCGGACATGACGCCGACCTTGATGGTCTTGTCGGCAGCTACGGCTGGAAGCGTGGTCGCGAGCGCCGCGCCCAGGGCAAAGGACGCGGACAGAAGGGTGCGACGGGTAAAATCGAACATGATGAGACCTTTCAGGCAAAGTTCGTCCACGGCTCGAGCAGAGCCGGGCATGTGGTTCAGGAGGTGAGGGGAGAGGATTAAGCCGTGAGGCGACAGCACCCGCAGGCAGGCCCGAAAGTGGGACCCGGTGCGGTCATCGGCATCTGCGAGATAAGGCGCGTCATGGCACATCGATCCTGTGAACCACGAGGCGAAAGTACGCTCCGTGGCGCTTTAGCGTTTGATGACGCGGGGCAAGCTGCTCGTCTCAAATCACCGCGGCTTCCAGGCGGCGGGGCCGTCCGGAAGCAAGGGCACTTTCGCACCGGAGGGATGTGCTGTCAATCAAAACGTTCTTTTAAAAGAACGATCGAAGAGAGAAGGAAGGCGCTCTGAGCCGAAAATTCGGAGAAAATGGCTCTCGCCTTGGCTGCTGGCAGGCTGTCAGGCGTAAAAGTCCCCCGACTTGGCCGAGAATCGACTCGCAGCCAGAATCGAGCGTTTGTCCGAGAGAACGATTGGAAAAGAGTTAGTGCGCCCGCGCGATGCAGAAATCGACCGTTTCCAGAAGCGCCTGCTTCATCGGACCGTTCGGGAAAAGCTCCAGGGCGTCTCGCGCCATGGCGCCGTAGTGGCGGGCGCGTTCGATGGTGTCTTCCAGCGCGCGGTGGCGGCGCATGATGGCGACGGCCTGATCGAGGTCGCCGTCCTCGATCTCGCCGCGTTCGAGAACCCGCTTCCAGAACGCGCGCTCCTCATCCGAGCCGCGACGGAAGGAGAGGACCACGGGCAACGTGATCTTGCCCTCGCGAAAATCGTCGCCGACATTCTTGCCGAGTGTCGCGGCCTTGCCGCCGTAATCGAGCGCGTCGTCGACGAGCTGGAAGGCGATGCCGAGATTCATGCCGTAGGAGCGGCAGGCGGTCTGCTCGGCCTTAGGACGCTCGGCGATGACCGGGCCGACTTCGCAGGCGGCGGCGAAAAGTTCGGCCGTCTTGCCGCGGATGACGGCGAGGTACTCGTCTTCCGTTGTCTCGGTGTTCTTGGCGGCGGCGAGCTGCATCACCTCGCCCTCCGCGATCACGGTGGCGGCGGCGGAGAGAATGTCGAGGGCGCGCAGCGAGCCCACTTCCACCATCATGCGGAAGGCCTGGCCGAGCAGAAAGTCGCCCACCAGCACGCTCGCCTCGTTGCCCCACTTGATGCGGGCGGCGATCTTGCCCCGGCGCATGTCGCTCTCATCCACCACGTCGTCGTGGAGGAGGGTGGCGGTGTGCATGAACTCGACGCTGGCCGCGAGCTTCACATGGCCGTCGCCGCGATAGCCGGACAGGCCTGCGGTTGCCAGCGTCAGCATGGGGCGCAGGCGCTTGCCGCCGGACGAGATGAGGTGGTTCGCCACCTCCGGGATCATGGTGACATCGGAGCCGGTGCGCGACAGGATCATCGCATTGACCCGCTCCATGTCCGAGGTCACAAGGGAGACGAGCCTCTCGATGCTCGCATTCTTCTCGGGATGCTTCTCTTCGAAAGGAACGACGACGCCCACGCCTCAAACCCGGGTTGCCGGCCAGCGATGGCCGGTGGAAACAGAAGTGCACCGTGGCATGATGCCTTCCATGCTGCAATGCAATGATTGCCGGAAAGGAACCAGGCTCAGATGGTCGAAATCGTCCGCACCAACGATCTCGTTCTGATCGGTTTCCTACAATCCTTATTGGAGAACGCCAATATCCCTGTTTTCGTGGCGGACGCCCATATCAGCGCGCTGGAAGGGATGATCGGCGCTTTTCCTCGCCGAATCCTGGTGCCGGACGAGCACGCCGCCCAGGCTCGCCGCCTGATCCGGGAGGCCGGCCACGGGGCCGAGTTGAGGCCATGATCGAGACGACGGACGATTCGCTCCTCGGGGGCCGGGTTCGGCTGCTCCAGCCGGCCAAGGGGCACCGGGCGGGAACGGATGCGGTGCTTCTGGCTGCCGCCGCCCCGGTCAAACCCGGCGACGTGGTGGCCGATATCGGCGCGGCGACCGGCGCGGTCGGGTTGATGGTGGCGGCTCGCGAAAAGGCCGCAAAACTCATCTTCGTGGAGCGCGATCCCGATCTTGCGGACCTTTGCCGTCGGAACGCCGTGGCTAATGGCGTGCAGGCCCATGTGGCGCAGGTCGATCTTTTGGATCGCGCCTCCTGGCCGGAGGTGGGGCTTTTGCGAGAAAGCGCCGACCTTGTTTTGACCAATCCGCCCTTTCTGGAGGAGGGGAGGGCCAGGCTCTCGCCCGATGCGCGCCGCGCCGCCGCCCATGCCCTGCCCGATGGCGGGCTCGAGGCCTGGATCAAGGCCTGCGTGTCGCTGCTGAAACCGAAAGGTCGTCTCGTGGTCATCCACCGCGCCGACCGCACGGCGGATTGCCTGTCGGCCCTTGGCCGGGGCCTCGGCGGCGTCGAACTGCGCTTCGTTCATCCAAGCGCGGACCAGCCTGCGATCCGGGTGCTTGTCTCGGCCACCAAGGGCAGCCGCGCGCCCTTGAGCGTCCTGCCGCCCGTGATCCTCAATGCGGAGGGCGGCTTCACGCCTCAGGCGGAGGCGCTGCACCGGGGTGACGCTCTCCTCACATGAAAACGGGCGCTCTGGAGCGCCCGTATCCCTTCCTATCTTAACGGCAGACCCGAATGGGCCGATCGACCCACACGAAGCCGTTCCAGTAACGCTGCATCCGAGTCCAGCAACGCGGGTAACCGTGAACCGGGCGGTAGTAGCGATAGGGCCGATAACCGGGTCGCTCATAGACGACGTGCGGGCGGTGATGGCGATGCCCGTAGGCATGACCACGACCATGACCGTGATCGGCCGCAGCAGGCTGCGCGGCAAGTGTGCCGAGACCGAGGGCGGCGAAACCAAGCAGGCCAAAAAGCAATTTACGCATATCAAAATCTCCTCAAATGCAAGCCGGCGGGCCGAAATCGCCCCGCGGGCGCGACCGGTATTCCAGGCGGGACTTTAGACAAGCTTAACTGAACGGAACCCGACGCTTTCCCTAAAGGCACGTTCATCTTGGGAAGCCCCGCTGCCTGCACTACATGAAGGCCATGCCTCCCGTGACCCTTTCCGCGATGCTGCCGGAGCGCGTGCAGTTTATCCTTCCCTCCCGTTTCCGGGCGCGTCATCCGCTGGTGCCGGTCGTGCGACTGGCAGGGCCCATCGGTTCGATTCTCCCCTTTCGGACGGGGCTTGCGATTTCGACCGTCGCGCCGATGCTGGAGCGGGCTTTTGATGTCGAGGGAGCGCGGGCGGTGGCCATCGTGGTCAATTCGCCCGGCGGTTCTGCGGCGCAGTCGCACCTAATCTTCAAGCGCATCCGCGACCATGCCGAGGAAAAGAAGCTGCCGGTCTTCGCCTTCGTCGAGGATGCGGCAGCCTCCGGCGGCTACATGATCGCCTGCGCGGCGGACGAGATTTTTGCCGATCCCGCCTCGATCGTCGGCTCCATCGGAGTTTTGTCGGCGAGTTTCGGATTGGACAAATTCATCGAGCGTTTCGGCATCGAGCGACGTGTCCACACCGCCGGCGCTCGAAAAGCGATGCTCGACCCGTTCAGGCCGGAAAATCCCGCCGATGTGGAACACCTGCAGGGTCTGCAGCGCCGGATCCACGAGGTTTTCGTCGATCTCGTCAAAGCACGGCGCGGCGGGAAGTTGAAGGACGAGAACGGGTATCTCTTCTCCGGCGCGTTCTGGGTTGGCACGGAGGCGGCGGAGCTTGGGCTCGTCGACGGTCTGGGCGATATACGGTCCATTATGCGCCAGCGCTTCGGCGAAAAAGTTCAGCTCCGCCTTGTCGAGCCGCCGCGCCCCGCCTTGCTCGGCCGCTTCTTCGGCCGCCGCTCTTTCAGCCAGGGCGGCCTGATCGACCCGGCCGAGGCGCTGGGGGCCTTGGAGGAACGCGCTGCGTGGTCGCGCCTGGGGCTGTGAGACCGCCTCCCGCGCTTGACTTGAGCCGCCCCGCATCCCAAGGGTTCGACCTGACATTTCAACACCCGGACGCCGCTATGACGAGCCAACCCGCGCACATGAATCCCGCGCGCTCCTTCCAGGGCCTGATCCTCACGCTCCAGCGCTATTGGGCGGAGCAGGGCTGCGTCATTCTTCAGCCCTATGACATGGAAGTCGGCGCGGGGACGTCTCATCCGGCGACGGCTCTGCGGGCGCTCGGCCCCAAGCCCTGGCGCGCGGCCTATGTGCAGCCCTCCCGCCGCCCGAAGGACGGGCGCTATGGCGAGAACCCCAACCGGCTCCAGCACTATTACCAGTTCCAGGTCATCCTGAAGCCGAACCCGCCGAACTTGCAGGAACTCTACATCAAGTCGCTGGAAGCCATCGGCATCGACACGGGCGTGCACGACATCCGCTTCGTCGAGGACGACTGGGAGAACCCGACCCTCGGTGCATGGGGGCTTGGCTGGGAATGCTGGTGCGACGGCATGGAGGTGTCGCAATTCACCTACTTCCAGCAGGTCGCGGGCATCGAATGCGTGCCGGTTGCGGGCGAGTTAACCTACGGTTTGGAACGTCTCGCCATGTATCTGCAGGGCGTGGAGTCGATTTACGATCTCAACTTCAACGGCCTCGAAGGCGACCAGAAGGTCACCTACCGCGATGTCTTCCTGCAAGCCGAGCAGGAATATTCGCGCCACAACTTCGAGCACTCGGACACGGAGATGCTCTTTCGCCTGTTCCGCGATGCTGAAGCCGCGAGCAAGAAGTATCTCGAAGCGGGCGATGCGGGAGAGCGCCACCTCATGGTGCTCCCCGCCTACGACCAGGCTCTCAAGGCGGGCCATGTGTTCAACCTGCTCGACGCGCGCGGCGTGATCTCCGTCACCGAGCGCCAGAGCTACATCCTGCGCGTCCGTGAGCTGGTGAAAGCCGTGGGCGCGGCATGGCTGAAGACGGAAGGGGGAGGGGCCGCCGCGGCTTAAGCCGCAGGTCAATCGCGTCCTCCCTCAATTCACGAACAGAACATTCCAATGCCCGATCTTCTCCTCGAACTTTTCTCCGAAGAAATCCCCGCCCGCATGCAGCGCCGTGCGGCGGAGGATTTGAGGAAGCTTGTCACTGACGCTCTCGTCGAGCGCGGTTTCGTCTATGAGGGCGCGAAGGCCTTCTCGACGCCGCGCAGGTTAGCACTCAACATCGTTGGCCTGCCCGTGAAGGGACAGGACGTGCGCGAGGAGCGCAAAGGTCCGCGTGTCGGCGCGCCCGATGCTGCCGTGCAGGGCTTCTTGAAGAGCGCCGGTTTGACGAGCCTCGACGAGGCGAAAATCGAAAGCGATCCGAAGAAGGGCGAGTTTTACGTCGCCATCATCGAACGGCCCGGTCTTCCCACGCAGGACGTGCTGGCCGAAATCCTGCCGCAAATCATCAAGACTTTCCCCTGGCCGAAATCCATGCGCTGGGGTGCGGCTTCCACGCAACCGGGATCGCTGCGCTGGGTGCGTCCGCTTCACTCCATCGTCTGCACCTTCGGGCCTGAGACGGAAGAGCCGGAGGTCGTACGCTTCGAGGTCGACGGCATCGCTTCCGGCGACATCACCTATGGCCATCGCTTCATGGCGCCCGATGCGATCCGCGTGAAGCGCTTCGACGATTACGTGGCGGCGCTGGAGCGTGCGAAGGTCGTGCTCGATGCTGACCGCCGCAAGGACATCATTTTGCACGATGCGAAGGACCTGGCCTTCGCGCAGGGGCTTCAGCTCGTCGAGGATGAGGGCCTGCTTGAAGAAGTCGCGGGCCTCGTCGAATGGCCGGTCGTGCTGATGGGCTCGTTCGACGAGAGCTTCTTGGAAATCCCGCCGGAGGTGATCCGCACCACGATCCGTGCGAACCAGAAGTGCTTCGTGCTGTTCGATGCACGCACCGACAAGCTCGCCAACAAGTTCCTGCTCACCGCAAACCTGATCGCGAAGGATGGTGGCAAGACAATTGTCGCCGGCAACGAGCGCGTGGTGCACGCGCGTCTCTCCGACGCCAAGTTCTTCTGGGAAACGGACCAGAAGACGAAGCTGGAAGACCGCCTCGAAAAATTGAAGCAGATCGTCTTCCACGAAAAGCTCGGCACGCAGTTCGAGCGCGTGGAGCGCATCGCGGCGCTCGCCAAGGAACTCGCCCCCATCGTCGGTGCCGATCCCGCTTTGGCTGCACGCGCCGCGCGTCTCGCGAAGGCCGATCTTGTGACCGAAATGGTCGGCGAGTTTCCGGAATTGCAGGGCCTGATGGGGCGCTACTACGCCGCCATCGAAGGCGAGAACCCATCCGTCGCTCTCGCAGTGGAAGAACACTACAAGCCGCTCGGCCCCTCCGACCGCGTGCCGACCGATCCGGTGTCGGTTGCGGTGGCACTGGCGGATAAGATCGACACGCTAATGGGCTTCTGGCTCATTGATGAGAAGCCGACGGGGTCGAAAGATCCTTACGCGCTGCGCCGCGCGGCGTTGGGTGTGATTAGGCTGACCTTGCAAAACGAGTTCCGGCTTTCCTTTGCCACCGCTGCCCTCAGGGCGATCGCTGCGTTGAAGGCGGACGGCAGGACTGAAAGCGTCGTGATTGGGGCAGACCTCCTCTCCTTCCTCGTCGACCGCCTCAAGGTCTATCTCCGCGAGCAAGGCGCACGGCACGATCTCATCGACGCCGTGCTCTCGCTCGACGGCGAGGACGACCTGCTCATGCTCGTCCGCCGCGTCGAGGCCCTCGGGCGCTTCCTCGATACGGAAGACGGCGCAAACCTTCTGGCGGGGTATCGCCGCGCGACAAACATCCTGCGCATCGAGGAGAAGAAGGACGGCCGGGCTTATGATGGCGAGCCGAATCGCGTGCTGATCCACGAGCGCGGACTCCCTGAGGAGAGGGTGCTTTTCGAGGTTCTGGAGGCGGCCACCCGCCATGCTCGCGAACATGTGAGCAAGGAGGATTTCGAGGGCGCGATGAAGGCGCTGGCCGAGCTTCGCCCCGCCGTCGACGCCTTTTTCGACAAGGTGACGGTCAATGCCGAGGATTCCGCCCTGCGCGAAAACCGTTTGACGCTCCTCAACGCCATTCGCGAAACGACGCGCAGCGTTGCAGATTTCTCAAGGATCGAGGGCTGACAATAAATTCCGGTCTGGCTGTTGCGCGAAGGACACAGCCAGACCGCGCGCTTCGCGTTAGGCAGGCGGCAACACCGTTTCTCCCCAGGACTGCCATGATGCTCCGCCGACTTCTGCTTGCTGCTCTTTTGGGCGCGCCGCTTGCTGCCTGCCAGACCGCACTGCAAGATCCCCAGCCGTTCGAGGTCGCCGCGACCGACGATTCCGGCTGGTATATCGGCTCGATCCCCGACAAGCCCTTCGACGTGCCGGTGGTCGACCGCCGCAAGATGGATGCGAAATACGAGCGCCAGGTCGTCGAGTACAAGGGCGGCGAGAAGCCGGGCTCTATCGTCGTCGATATCGACGAGCGCATGCTTTATCTCGTGCAGTCGGAAGGCAAGGCCGTGCGCTACGGCGTCGGCGTCGGCAAGCAGGGCTTCTCCTGGAAGGGCATCGCCTCGGTCGGCCGCAAGGGCGTGTGGCCCGCATGGTCGCCCACCAAGACCATGGTCGGCATCAAGCCGGATCTGCCGCGCCACCTGGAGGCCGGCCTCGAGAACCCGCTCGGTGCGCGCGCTCTCTATCTGCACCAGAACGGCGCGGACATTCTCTTCCGCATCCACGGCACCAACGAGCCCTGGAGCATCGGCGAGCAGGTGTCCTCCGGCTGCGTGCGCATGCTCAACGAGGACATCGTGGACCTCTACGAGCGCGTTCCCGTCGGCACCACCGTCTATGTGAAGCGCAACGGGCGCTATCGGGTGTAAGAACCCGGCACTTGCATTCGTCGCCGAGCACGAGGAGTGAGGAATGCTTGCCGCGACGATCAAGGCCCTGGCCGCAATCATCATCTATGCCGCGGTGAGCGGCTTTGCGGCCTGGAACGGGGCTGAAATCCTCGGTCGACTCGGTCTTTTCGGCTCCGGCCATGAGAGCGGAAAGGAACTCGGCATCATTTTTGTCGGGTTCCCGGCACTCTGGTTCGTTTTATTCATGCTCCTCTTCGCTGTCCGGGGCTGGCCATTGGTCGGCTTTCTCGAGGGCTGGCGCGGCTTTGCCTTCGCTATCTTGGCATTCCTCGTGATCTGCGTCGCCTTCTATGCCTGGATATTGAGCCGGCCCTGATTAGCGGGTGAAGACGCTGCTTGGCGGCAAGGACGCCAGCCTCGCAAAAACGTCCAAACGACAATGGCCGGGCTTCTCCCGGCCATTGTCGTTTGAGCCTCAGATCACGAAGAAATCGGCGGCGGTCATTTTGAGGTTTTTGGTCAGCTGCGCGATCATGACGGGCGCGATCTTGCCGGTTCCGTCGGCATCGTAGAACAGCGCGCCCGATGCTTTGTTGTAGATGATGCGATCGGAACTATCGTGTGCTTGCGCCCCAACCCAGAAAGCAGCCGATTTGAGTTTCGCCGGTTTGGCGATTGATCCGGTAGAACCCAGCCCCTTGAAGACCGCATCGTCGAGCCAAATGGAATCGTCGACGACGTTGTAGTCGGTGATACGGTCGAGATTCTTGGCCTTGTTGGGTTTCGTCGAAAAGACAAACACGTCCTTGCCGCTGCCGCCGGTGAGAATGTCATTGCCGAGGCCGCCGACAAGTCGATCGTCGCCCGCTTCCCCGCTCAAACGATTGGCGCCTGCGTTGCCGGTGATGACATTCGCAAAAGCGTTGCCGGTGAGGCTGATGGCGGAGGTGTCGTTCGCATTCGCCGTTTGCAGGACCTCAATCGAGGCCGCCGCGCCAACGGTATAGCTGATGCTGCTGATGACTGTGTCGGTGCCTTCGCCTGCTATCTCGACCACAATGTCGAAGGCGTTGTCGACTTTGTAGATGTCGTCGCCCAAGCCTCCAACGAGCGTGTCGCTGCTGCCGCCACCATCGAGCACGTTGCTGAAATCGTTGCCGACGAGCCGATTGGACAGCTCATTTCCAGCCAAGGAGATGCCACCCGCCGCCGTGTCCGCGACAAGCTCCTCGACATGCGTGTTGACGCCGAGTTGATAGCTCACCTTGGTGATTGCGGTGTCGTATCCGCCGCCGGCCAGCTCAACGATGGTATCGAATGCATTGTCCACGACATAACGATCGCTTCCGCCGCGGCCGATCATGAGATCGGCTCCGGCGCCTCCGTTGAGCGTGTCCCTGTGGTCGCTCCCCGGCAGGGTGTCATTGCCGAGGCCGCCGTTGAGGATGAGTTTCGCCCCCTCGACGTCATCGTTAAAGGCCCGCCGCAGCAAGGTATCGGGCGTCATATCCATGATGCCCGACACCCCAATTCCGCCGGTCCGAGAGGTGTTCTCGCCGAGCTCGAAGGTCATGTGCGCCAATTGGCGGGGCAGAAGAACGTCGGGGAAGTGCACGGCGAGGACCGCCGAGCTGAGGACGCCGCCGATGCCGGCATCCCACTCGCTCGCAGCGTGGAATAGCTTACCAGCAGCGATAATCTCGTAAGCTCGCCCCAACTCGTAAACGCCGTCGCGCACCATGGAATAATTGACATGGGCAGACGTGCTGGTGAACGTCATATTTGCGGGCGCCGTCGCAACAAGTCCAGGGAAAAAGAGCGAGAGATCGACAGCCTCTGCGTCGTCGACAGAAACTATAACGGTTGCCATTGGCCATATCCTGCAAGTTGAGACGCGCCATCGGCTCGGCTTTTTGCTGCGCGATTCGGCTTGGATTTTATATCTTTACTTAAGGCGCTCAAGTTTTGATGGTGATGTTACTTCATTACTGTGCATAAGTTCATCGAGCGAGCGGGGCCTCGGGTCGGCTCGGAACCGTGGCCGTTCAGCTTGCGTTTTGGTTCGGCATGCTTCAAGCCATCACCCGTGCCGCAGCACGGGCATCAAAGCCAAAAGGTCGAAAGATGACGCAGTGGGTCTATTCCTTCGGTGACGGCAAGGCTGAGGGCGCGGCGGGCTTGAAGAACCTGCTCGGCGGCAAGGGCGCCAATCTCGCCGAAATGTCCAACTTAGGACTGCCGGTGCCGCCCGGTTTTACGATCACTACGGAAGTCTGCACCTATTACTACGACCACGGCCATAGCTACCCGCAGGAGCTTAAAGGGCAGGTCGAAAAGGCGCTCCTCTTCGTCGGGAAGCTCACGGGGCGCACCTTCGGTGATGCCGAGAACCCGCTTTTGGTTTCGGTGCGCTCCGGCGCGCGGGCCTCGATGCCGGGCATGATGGACACCGTGCTCAACCTCGGCCTCAACGACGTGACCGTCGGGGCGCTGGCGAAGGGCGCGGGCGATAAGCGCTTCGCCTATGACAGCTACCGCCGCTTCATCACCATGTATTCCAACGTGGTGCTCGACATCGGCCATCACCACTTCGAGGAAACCCTCGACGCCTACAAGGACCGCAAGGGCTATACCCTCGACACGGATCTCTCCGCCGACGACTGGAAGGCGCTGATCCCGCAATACAAGGCCATCGTCGAGAAGGCTTTGGGCAAGCCTTTCCCGCAGGACCCGCACGAGCAGCTCTGGGGTGCCATCGGCGCCGTGTTCGGCTCCTGGATGAATAATCGCGCCATCAAGTACCGCGAACTGCACGGCATTCCCGCAAGCTGGGGCACCGCCGTGAACGTGCAGGCGATGGTGTTCGGCAACATGGGCGAAACGTCCGCCACCGGCGTCGCCTTCACGCGCAATCCCTCGACCGGCGAAAAGGAACTCTACGGCGAGTTCCTCATCAATGCTCAAGGAGAGGACGTGGTGGCGGGCATCCGCACGCCGCAGGACATCACGGAAAAAGCGCGCATCGGCTCGGGCTCAGACAAGCCCTCGATGGAACGCGCGATGCCGGATGCCTACAACGAGTTGGTTCGCATCTACGGCATTCTTGAGAAGCACTACCGTGACATGCAGGACATGGAATTCACGGTCGAGAAGGGCAAGCTCTGGATGCTCCAGACCCGCAACGGCAAGCGCACGGCAAAGGCCGCCTTGCGCATCGCGGTGGAGCTGGCATCGGAAGGTTTGATCACGCAGGAAGAGGCGGTGACTCGCGTCGAGCCCGCTGCGCTCGACCAGTTGCTGCATCCCACTATCGACCCGAAGGCGGAGCGCAAGGTTCTGGCGACGGGCCTGCCCGCTTCGCCGGGCGCGGCTTGCGGCGAGATTGTGTTCTCGTCGGATGACGCGGAAGCCGCGAAGAAGGCGAACCGCAAGGTCATTCTGGTGCGTGTCGAAACCTCGCCGGAAGACATCCACGGCATGCATGCGGCCGAAGGCATTCTGACCACGCGCGGCGGCATGACCTCGCACGCCGCCGTGGTGGCGCGCGGCATGGGCAAGCCCTGCGTCTCCGGTGCCGGCGCGATCCGCGTCGACTATGCGGCGCAGACGCTCACCGTCGCCGGACAGACGCTGAAGAAGGGCGATATCATCACCGTCGATGGCGGCAACGGACAGGTGTTGCTCGGCCAGGTGAAGATGCTCCAGCCGGAACTCTCCGGCGAGTTCGCAACCCTCATGGGCTGGGCCGATAAGGTGCGCCGCATGAAGGTGCGCGCCAACGCCGAGACGCCGCTCGATGCGCGCACCGCGCGTTCGTTTGGGGCGGAAGGCATCGGCCTGTGCCGCACGGAGCATATGTTCTTCGAGGGCGACCGCATCGTGGCGGTGCGCGAGATGATTTTGTCCGACGACGAGGCGGGCCGCCGCGCGGCTTTGGCGAAGTTGTTGCCGATGCAGCGCGCCGACTTCGTCGAGCTCTTCACCATCATGAGCGGCTTGCCGGTCACCATCCGCCTGCTCGATCCGCCGCTGCACGAGTTCCTGCCGCATACGGAAGCGGAGTTGCAGGAGGTCGCGAAGGCGATGGGCGCATCACCCGACAAGTTGAAGCGCCGCGCGACGGAACTGCACGAGTTCAACCCGATGCTCGGCTTCCGCGGCGTGCGCCTCGCGATTGCCTATCCCGAAATCGCCGAGATGCAGGCGCGCGCCATCTTCGAGGCGGCGGTTCAGGCGGGCAAGACGACCGGCCAGCCGGTCGTGCCCGAAGTCATGGTGCCGCTCGTCATGACGAAGGCCGAACTCGACCTCGTGAAGGCGCGCATCGACGCCATGGCGGCGGCGGTGATGAAGGAAACGGGCGCAAAGATCGACTATCAGGTCGGCACGATGATCGAACTGCCGCGCGCGGCGCTTCGCGCAGGAGACATCGCGCAATCGGCGGAGTTCTTCTCGTTTGGCACCAACGACCTGACGCAGACGGCGCTCGGCATCTCGCGCGACGACGCGGCCTCATTCCTTGGCGCTTATACGCAGAAGGGCATTCTCGCTGCCGATCCGTTCGTCACGATCGATCAGGAAGGTGTGGGCGAACTGATCAAGATCGCAACCGAGCGCGGCAAGGCCGTGCGTGGCAAGATCAAGCTCGGCATCTGCGGCGAACATGGCGGCGATCCGGCTTCGATCCAGTTTTGTGAAATCACCGGACTCGACTACGTCTCCTGCTCTCCCTACCGCGTGCCGATTGCGCGTCTTGCGGCAGCGCAGGCGGCTTTGGGCAAGAAGAGCGCAAGCCTCGCTTGAACATGACGAGGTCACGCTCGCGTCTTCTCTATATCGCGGCGGTGCTGGTCTCCGGCATCGCCGTCGGCTTTCTCGTTCGGCTCAATCCCGATTGGCGGCAGGCATCCTTGCCACCGGTCATATGGCCTTTGGCGATCTCATTGGTTGTCGATCTCTTTGTCGGCCAGTTGGCGGCGCGAGGCAGGGCTGAACCCCTCACGATGAATGACCGTCTCGTCGCCGTGATCGGCGCCGGGCTCATCGTGACGCTGATGACGACTTTGTAACCGGGAGGAAAGGCACATGACACTGCATCAAGGTTCGTGCCACTGCGGAAAAGTGGCGTTCGAGTTCGAAGCCGAGATCGAGCAGGTCGTCGAGTGCAATTGCTCGATTTGCGCGCAGAGAGGCTATCTGCTGACCTTCATTTCGCACGAGGCGCTGAACCTCAAGCGGGGCGAGAGCGATCTCTCCACCTACACCTTCAACAAGCATGCCATCCGCCATCGTTTCTGCTCAACTTGCGGATCGGGGACGTTCGGCGAAGGTAAGACGCCGAACGGCGGTGAGATGGTGGCGATCAACGTGCGCTGCGTCGAGGGCATCGACCTGACGCAGATCAAGCGCATTCCGTTCGACGGGCGCAGCCTCTGAGAAAAAGCAAGGCGAGCGCTGGATGCGCTCGCCTTGATGATTCATGCCGTCGCGGCGGATGAACGGCGCAGGCCGATGATTTGCAGTTCGGCATACATCAGCACGACCAGCGCCTGCGCAATGACGAAGGCAAAGCCTGCATGGGTCGGCGCGACCCAGCCGCTGACCAGCAGCAACGCGCTGTCCGCCGCCCAGACGAGATTGCCGATCACCACGGCCCAGACGATGGGCCGGGACAAGCGTTCTTTCAGGCCGAGAGTGGCGATCAATGCCGCATAGGGCAGAAGCGCAGCGCCGGAAATGCGCAACAGCGCCTCCGGCAACGCGAGTATTCCGCTCATCGGGTGGGCCGCCAGCAGCATCAGCAATCCGCAGGCCGCGCTCGTGGTGGCATCGGCCAGCAGCGCCTGACGGAGAAACGGGGAGGGGTGAATCATCGACATGATGGGCTCCTCTTTGAAGGGCGTTGCGGTCGGCGGATTGTCCATCGACCTTGCCATCATGATCTGCAGCCTGTGGATCGAAGTCGATTACCTGTGAGGTGATGGAACAAGGACGCCGATCAGGCTATCGTCCGGTCATGACGAACACGACCAAATCTGTCGGCGATTACTTGCGCGAATGGCGGCAGCGCCGGCGCATGAGCCAGCTCGATCTTGCTTGCGAGGCCGATATCTCGACGAAGCATCTGAGTTTTCTCGAAACCGGCCGCTCGCAGCCCAGCCGCGAAATGGTGCTCTTGCTCGCCGAGAGGCTGGAGATCCCCTTGCGCGAACGCAACATGCTGCTCGTCGCTGCCGGATATGCGCCGGTTTTCTCGCAACGATCGCTGGACGACCCCGCGCTGCAAAGCGCACGCCAGGCGGTCGATCTGGTACTGAAGGGGCATGAGCCCTATCCGGCTCTCGCAGTCGACCGCCATTGGTCGCTGATTGCGGCGAATGATGCGCTCAACGCATTGATTGGCGATGTCGATCCCGCTTTGCTGAAGCCGCCTGTGAACGTGCTGCGCCTGAGCATGCACCCGGCAGGCATGGCGCGTCGGGTCGTGAATTTTTCCGAGTGGCGGCAGCATCTCATTGCGCGCCTGCGCCACCAGGTCGATGTCACGGCCGATGCGGCGCTGGAGGATCTAATCCGCGAGATATCCGCCTATCCGACGCCCGACCGTGCGACGCGCGGGCCGGCCGTGAAGCCTGATCCTGCTGCGGTCATCGTGCCGCTTCAGCTCATGATCGAGGAGGGCGTGTTGACCTTCATCAGCACCACAACGGTTTTCGGCACGCCGATCGACGTCACCCTGTCGGAGCTTGCCATCGAAACCTTTTTGCCGGCTGACCCGGAGACGGCGGCGACGCTCGCGCGCATGGCCGAGCGTCGTCGCTCTTAACCACCCATCAACCTTAATCGACGATAACCATACGCAGCCGGAATCTTCCTTCGGAGGTTTCCGAGATGGGCTTCTTGTAAGGTTTGAGTCGCGTGCGTCGTCGGTATTGTCGGTCTCGGATGAAATGGATTTGCGCCACCGTGGCGCCCTGGGCGCTGGCGGCGGGATTATTGATCTCGTTCACCGCATCGGCCAGCAACGACGCGCAATCCGGTGTGAGCTTTGCGGGTGCAGCCCTGCCACGTCCTTGACCAAGGGCGTGCTCGTCCCACCCGTCGCAATACCTTTGCGCGACATTCTCCGCAGCCTGCCGTGCTATGACCTTCCCGTGAGGGAGGCTCTCAACGCCGCTCCGCTTCGCGAGGATAAAAAGGCCGAGGCCGTTGCTGCCTATCCGGCTGCGAACCGCACGCTCAAAGGCGATCCGGTCGTTGAGCCGCGCGCGACCCTCTCTCGCCGCTACAAGTCGCTGCCGGGGCGGACGTGACCCTAGCGTAGCACGCGCTGTCAGTTGGTGCCTTCATCGAATGAAAAAGGCGCCTCGCACTTTTCTGGGTGTCATTTCGCACTTCTTGCCATATTAAACGATATATCATGTAGAGATCGGGCGCAGCGTCCGCGATGCCCGAGATGGGGCTGCGCAACTGGGTGGTGGACAATGGCTGACACAAAGAACGTTTCCGGCTCCGGCTACGGCAATGTGTTCCTGGACGCGCTGATCTGGGGTGGAAAGGCCTGGGATCAGAATACGACGATCAACGTCTTTTTCGGTGATCCGACCGACTATGACGCCTCGGAAGCTTGGATCCCGAACCGGACCGACGCCGAAGACAATGTGGCCATTGGCGTCTTCACTGCAGACAACGTCAATACACTGACGTCATGGGAAGCGGCCCAGAAAAAGTCTTTCGTCTATGCGCTGAGCCTCTATCAAAGCGTTAGTGGGCTCAAGTTCAACATCACTACCAGCATACAGGATGCCGACATCGTGTGGTGGAAGGTCGATCTGGGCCGGGGCACAGACGCTATCCATGAAACCCGCGCATCGCAGGACGTGAAGCAGGTCTGGGGTTATTTCAGTGACTACTACTCCTATTCCAACAATTGGTGGTTTGCTCAACAATTTGGCGGATATGGCCTGAGCTCGCTCATTCGCGAGATCGGCCATGGATTGGGGTTGGCCGATGCACACACGGGAGGGAGCTCGATAGACACTCCGCCCGATGCGACGATCTTTCCGGGCATCGCGTTGGGAGAGACCACGAATTCCGGCGACTACGGCTACAATCGCGCCGTCTATTCCGTGATGTCGCCTCTCATGGGCGCGCCCACGCAGAACGCGGGGACCGACTACGGCAACCAGGGTGGTCTGGGAGCTTTCGACATTGCGGCCCTGCAGGTGCTGTATGGAGCCAACAACAGCACGGCGGCCGGCGACAACGTTTATAAGCTGCCTGTCTGGAACAGTCGTACCGGTTACGACTCGGTTGACTCGATCGTCCCCGGCCTGCTTGACGGCGCCGGCAGGGGCTCCGGTTGGCGGTGTATCTGGGATTCCGGCGGCATCGACGTCATCGACGGGTCGGCGGCATCGGCTCACGTCAGAATCGATCTTCGCTCTGCCACATTGGTTTCCGGAGATCCCGGAGCGGGAGGCTATCTCTCCTATGAAGGGGGGCAGGCGGCCGGGTTCACCATTGCCAAGGGCGCGGTGATCGAGAACGCGATCGGCGGGCCCAGTGCCGACACCCTGATCGGCAACGCTGCCGCCAACCGGCTCATTGGCAATGACGGTGGTGATCAACTGAATGGCTTGGCCGGCAACGATTACCTGTCCGGAGGCGCAGGCATCGACTGGTTGAGGGGCGGGGCCGGCAACGACACGCTCGATGGCGGCGCAGGAAACGATTACTTTATTTTCGACTCGAAGCTCGGCACGTCCAAGACGAACCGGAAGGTGAATTTCGACACGATCAAGGCTTTCACCGTGGGGCAGGACAAGATCTGGCTCGACAACGCCATCTTCACGAAGCTCGGCAAGGGCTCCGAGGCAGCCCCCGGAAAGCTCAACAAGAACTTCTTCAAGGTCGGCATCAAGGCCGCCGACAGGGACGACTATCTCATCTACAACAAGAAGACTGGCACTCTCTCCTACGATGCGGATGGCTCCGGTTCAAAAGCAGCAGTCGAGATCGCCCAACTCCAAAAGAACCTGAAGCTCACCTACAAGGACTTCTTCGTCATTTGATCAAGCGTTTGCGGACGCTCGCTGGTTTCCAGGCTCTGGCTCGGATCACGGCTCAGGGGGAGCAGCGGCTACCTGCGCAACGCCAACGCTCCTCAATCCTGAAATCTGGCCGAGCGCAACGCCTCCGCCAGCGCATCCATGTGACATAAATCACATGATATATCGCTTACCTATAGCATAGGCCTCCCGCAACGAATTGCGGAGGCGGAAATGGCGCGAAGCCTTCGGCCGACCGGAAATGGTGTGAGTATTCGTAAACGTGTGTGATGAAGCACGCGAACGTCATTACGTGTCGTGCATAAAGGAATAGGTCAACATTCTTCGGCAGGTGCAGCGTGGCTGGCGTCAAAACCGTCCCTGGTTCCAATTACGGTAATATTTACGTCGACTCTCTGATTTGGGGCGGGACTGCGTGGGATCCTGCAAACGGGCCGATCAAGGTCTATTTGGGCGAGAGCTGGAATTTTGCGGCCGCAAGCGCCGTTCACGGCCCCAGCGATTATCTGAAGGTGGCGGACACCGCCGTAGACTGGGCACAGGCGGAGGTCGATGCCCTCAACTACGCACTATCCGTTTATTCGAGCGTCTGTGGACTGACCTTCGACGTGGCTAACAGCGTGGAGGACGCAGACATCGTCTGGTGGAAAACAGACCTTGGCGCTGGGACGCTCGGCGTCCACGAGACTCCGACGGGGCACCAAATCTGGGGCTATTTTAACCCCTATGAAACCAGCTCCTGGGACCATCTCGATCCAGGTGGCGATGGTCTCGACACCATCATTCACGAGATGGGCCACGGAATGGGCCTGGCTCACCCGCATGACGGCGGGAGAGAGGACGACGCCACGACGTTCCCGGGAGTGGCGAATTCGAGTGATACGGGTGAGTTTGGTCTCAACCAAGGCATCTGGACCGTCATGTCCTACAACGCGGGTTGGGATTCGACGCCCTACAACACGACCTACGGTGCGCAGGGCGGGCTCGGCGCTCTCGACATCGCGGCGCTGCAAGCACTCTATGGGGCGAACACGACGACCGCGCAGGGCGACGACGTTTATGAGCTTCCGAACGCCAATCAGGCTGGGACAGGCTGGCGCTGCATTTGGGACACCGGAGGGATCGACGCGATCAGCGCTGCCGCTTCGCAAACCGACGTCATCATCGATCTGCGCGCGGCAACTCTCGAGCCCCACACTTCGGGCGCGGGCGGCTATGCGTCTTACCAGCTCGATGTCAGCGGGGGCTTCACCATCGCGAAGGGCGTGGTGATTGAAGATGCCTTTGGTGGATCCGGCAGCGACTATCTCATCGGTAATGCCGTCGATAACGACCTTTTTGGCAACGATGGTGCTGACGAGCTCGCGGGGTTGGACGGGATGGACACGCTGCACGGCGACAAAGGCAACGATATCCTCGAAGGCGGGGCGGGGAGCGATAAGCTCGACGGCGGAGATGGTTTCGATGCGGCCAGCTATGCCTATGCCAAGGGCGCAGTCGTGGTGGATCTCGTCGATCCGTCGCAAAACACGGGCGATGCGAAAGACGATATTTACATTTCGATTGAGGATGTCACCGGCTCCGATTTCGCTGACAAGATCTTTGGTAGCGACATCGCCAACATCCTCGACGGAGGCGCTGGCAACGACACGATCGATGGTCGAGAAAGCGACGATACGATTGATGGTGGCACAGGTGCCGATGTGATGAACGGCAGCGCGGGAAACAACGTCTATTACGTGGACAATATCGGCGACAGCATCAACGATGCTGGCGGTATCGACACGGTCAATGCGTCAATCTCCTACACCATCTCCGCCTTCATTGAGAACCTCACCGCGGGCGGTTTCGCAGCCATCAACCTCACTGGCAATGACTTGTCGAACCTCATCACGGGCAACTCGGCGGCCAACAAGCTCTCGGGCGGGAATGGCAACGATAAGCTTTCAGGCGGTGATGGCGACGACACGCTTGCAGGTGGCGCCGGCAAGGACGTTCTGACCGGCGGCAAGGGCAAGGACTTTTTCCGTTTCGACACCAAGCCGAGCAAGACGAACATCGATCAGATCGTCGATTTCAACGTCAAGGACGACACGGTGCATCTCGCTCGCTCGATCTTCACGAAGCTCGCGAAGAAGGGCGGATTGTCGAAAGCTGCCTTCTGGATCGGTCCGAAAGCGCACGACAGCGATGACCGGATCATTTACGACAACAAGAAGGGCATCCTCTCCTACGATGCCGACGGTTCCGGTAAGGGCGCTGCCGTGCAGATTGCGGCCCTCAACAAGAGCCTGAAGATGACCGCGCTCGACCTCTACGTGATCTGAGCGTCTATTCGACAAATTCTGAATTCCGCGAGCCGCAGCGCGGCTTCTCGGGATGAGATTGGGGAAAGTCTCAACGGCCCGGGCGCGTCTGCGCCCGGGCTTTTCGTTGAGGAAGATCTCGCGCATCCGCCCTTATCCTTAGTAATTACCTAGATATAGTTAGGGAAAATTTTGCTATATCGCGCGTTGTTTCTTTGTCGGGACGATAGCAACTAGTGAATTTTGCAATATAACGATGTAATACATTTTATGTTGCAGCGTTGCGTGCCATTTTAATCGTGTCCCGGCATCGGGTGATGCCATGGCTACGATACGCACGTCCGTTCCCGGGTCGGCTTACGGAAGCGCCTATACGGACGCCTTGATCTGGGGAGGAACCGCCTGGGATGTCACAGGCGGGCCGATCAAGGTCTATTTTGGCGAAGGCAGTGACTATGGGCGGGCCATCACGGCTCATGGGAGCAGCGGCTATCTGCGCAACGCCGACGCTCCGCAGTCCTGGAATCCGACCGAGCGCAATGCCTTCGCCTATGCCCTCTCTGTCGTCTCCAGCGTTTGCGGGTTGACCTTCACGGCGGCGGCCTCAGTGGCGGAGGCCAATATCGTCTGGTGGAAGACAGATATGGGAGGTGGCATCCTCGGGGCCCATGAGATCCCCGCCGCTACGCAGATCTGGGGCTATTTCAACCCCACCTTCACGTGGTCCTGGAGCAATCTGGGGATCGGAGGAGACGGCCTCTATACGATCATCCACGAACTGGGACACGGCCTCGGCCTAGCCCATCCGCATGACGGCGGCGTGCAACCGGATGCCACGCATTTTCCCGGCGTCGTGACATCGGACGACGTCGGCACTTTCGGCCTCAACCAAGGGCCCTGGACCGTGATGTCCTATAACTCGGGATGGGACCAGGCCCCTCGCTCGCCGAGCTTCGGCGCGCAAGGGGCGCTGGGCGCGTTCGACATCGCCGCGCTGCAGGCGCTCTACGGCGAGAACACCTCGACGGCCACTGGAAACAACACCTACATCCTGCCGACGCGAAACGCCGTCGGCACGGGCTGGATGAGCGTCTGGGATACGGGAGGCATCGACGCGATCAACGGCTACAAGGCTACGAGCGGGGTCGTCATCGATCTGCGGCCGGCAAGTCTCGTTGCGGGGGATCCCGGTGCGGGCGGCTACGTTTCGCGGCAATGGGACATCGGCGGCGGCTTCACCATCGCCCACGGCGTAACGATTGAGAACGCTTATGGGAGCCGCCTGGGCGATGACCTGCTCACCGGCAACGACGTCGCCAACATTCTCCGCGGCTACTCCGGGGACGATATTTTGCGGGGGCTTGGAGGCAACGACCTTCTCCAGGGCGGCAGCGGCGAAGACCGGCTTCTTGGCTATGACGGCAACGACACCCTATGGGGTGGGTCTGGCTGCGATGTCATGGCTGGGGGAGCGGGACGCGACGTGTTCGTCTTCAACACCAAGCCGAGCGTTTTCTACAACCGCGACAAGATCAGCGATTTCAACGTGAAGGGCGACACGATCTGGCTCGACAAGGCGATCTTCAAAGCGCTCAAGGCGGGCAAGCTGGCGAAGAGTGCGTTCTGGATCGGCGACAAGGCCCACGATTCGAACGATAGGATCATTTACGATAACAAGAAGGGCGTTCTCTTCTACGACGCCGATGGCACGGGGCTCGGAGCGCCGGTTCAATTCGCGGTACTGTCCAAGCACCTGAAGATGACCGCTGCCGATTTCTTCGTGATCTAACCCTGCCCACGACCTATCACGCCGTCTCATGGCTTACGCTAAAAATATTCAATGTTGCAGGCGCTGGGCATCGGCTATTGTGCGCTCCCTTCTCGCTAGGAGCGCGATCATGCCCGCACAGCCTGTCCGATCCCGCGTCGCTCCGGAAATCATCGTTCTTTCCGGTTGCCTGATCGCGCTCATCACCTTCGGCCCTCGGGCCTCAGCGGGGCTGTTTCAGATCCCCATGACGGTCGAGCACGGTTGGGGGCGCGATATCTTCGGCCTGGCCATTGCGGTGCAAAATCTCCTTTGGGGCGTGGGGCAGCCTTTCGCGGGCGCGGTGGCGGACCGGTTCGGGGCTTTCCGCGTTCTGTGCGTTGGCGCCATTCTTTACGCGGTGGGCCTGGTCGTGATGGCCTATGCGACAACCCCCGGCATGCTTCAGCTCGGTGCGGGCGTTCTCATCGGTTTCGGCCTGTCGGGCTGCTCCTTCAATCTGGTGCTCGGCTCGTTCGGCAAGCTTCTGCCTGAAGAGTGGCGGCCCATGGCCTTTGGTGCAGGCACGGCGGCAGGCTCTTTCGGCCAGTTTTTGTTTCCGCCAATCGGCAACATCCTCATCGATTCCATGGGTTGGCATCAGGCGCTCGTGATCTTCGCGGGCAGTGTGCTGCTGGTGCTGCCGCTGTCGCTTGCCCTCGCAACACGGCCTGGCGCGAAGGGTGCCTCAGCGGGGCCTGCCGCTGCGCCCGGTCAATCGATTGCGCAGGCTCTGTCCGAGGCGTTCCGGCATCGCTCCTACGTGCTGCTCGTTCTCGGCTTCTTCACCTGCGGTTTCCAGCTCGCTTTCATCACGGCCCATCTGCCGGCCTATTTGAAGGACGCAGGCCTTTCCGCCGCCATCGGCGGGTGGACGCTCGCCGTTATCGGTCTTGCCAACGCGTTCGGTTCGCTCACGTCCGGCTGGTTGTCCACGCGCATGTCGAAGCGCTGGCTTCTCGCGTGGATCTATTTGGGGCGCTCGGTTGCGATTGCAGCCTTCATTCTGCTGCCGGCGTCACCCGTGACCTCGATCGCGTTCGGCATTTCCATCGGCCTGCTCTGGCTCTCCACGGTGCCGCCGACATCCTCCCTCGTGATGCTGATGTTCGGCACCCGCTACATGGCGATGCTCTATGGCTTCGCGTTCTTCTCGCATCAGGTCGGCGGCTTCCTGGGCGTGTGGCTCGGCGGGGAACTCTATGAGATCTACGGCAACTATACGCTGGTCTGGTGGCTCTCAATCGGGCTTGGCATCGCGTCTGCCCTGATCAACCTGCCGATCAAGGAAGTGCCGGTGGAACGCACGCCTGGCCTGCAGCCCGCGGAATAACCCTCCGCTTCGCCGAAGGAATGAGACCACAACGCTTGCCGTGGGCACCTTTCACGCCACAAATGTCGAGGCGTGATTGGGGGGTGCGGAATGGGCGTGTTCAAGGCGGTCGTGATCGACAAGACCGATTCCGGTCAGCATGTCGAATTGAAGATGGTCGACGATGCCGACCTCATGGACGGAGATGTCGCTGTTCGTGTCTCGCACTCGACGCTTAACTACAAGGACGGCCTCGCGCTCACCGGCAAGGCACCGGTGGTGCGCCGCTGGCCGATGATTCCTGGCGTCGATCTCGTCGGCACCGTCGAGTCCTCCTCCCATCCGGACTTCAAGCTGGGTGACGCGGTGATCCTCAACGGCTGGGGGTTGGGTGAGACGCATCTTGGCGCCTATGCCGAAAAGGTGCGTGTCAAAGGCGACTGGCTCATCCCGCTGCCCAAGGGACTGGCGCCGCATCAGGCCATGGCTATCGGCACCGCAGGCTACACGGCGATGCTGTGTTTGATGGCGTTGGAGCGCTATGGCCTCTCACCGGACCGCGGCCCCGCCATCGTCACAGGAGCGGCGGGCGGCGTCGGTTCGGTGGCGGTCGCGCTTCTTGCGAAAGCCGGATGGCATGTCATCGCTTCCACCGGGCGGCCGCAGGAAGCGGATTATTTGAAGAATCTGGGCGCCGCGGAAATTCTCGACCGCAGCGAATTGTCGAGCCCCGCGCGTCCGCTCAACAAGGAGCGCTGGGCCGCCGGCATCGATACGGTCGGCTCGCACACATTGGCGAACCTCTTGTCCATGACGAAGTATGCGGGTGCAATTGCGGCCTGCGGTCTTGCGGGCGGCATGGATCTGCCAGTGACCGTCGCGCCTTTCATTTTGCGCAACGTGGCACTGCTCGGCGTCGATTCCGTGATGACGCCGAAGCCGCGTCGGCTCGAGGCGTGGCGACGTCTCGTGAACGAACTCGATCTCGACAAGCTCGCCTCGATGACCACGAGCATCACGCTCAATCAGGTGCTCGAAGCAGGCCGCGCCATCGTTGAAGGGAAGATCCGTGGGCGCGTGGTGGTGACCATCACGTGACGCAACTCATCGGCGCTTCGCCGAGCCCTCAATCCATTTGCGCTGCTTGCCGATTTCCGTCGCCATGAAATCCATGAAGGCGCGCACCCGCGCCGATTGGCGAAGGTCGGGATGGGTCAGAAGCCATAGGCCCGCCGAGAAATCCGGGTTGACGTCCGACAGGCGGACGAGACTGGGCTTCGCATCGGCGATGAAACAGGGCAGGGGGCCGATGCCCGCGCCCGCTTCGACGGCTTCCGCCAATCCGAGAACCGTGTTGACGCGATAGGCGATCAGTTCCGGCGCGACCCGGTCGCGCACGAAACGCGTCGCTTTCAGCGCAGCAAGGTTATCGCCCAGCGCGACCCAGGGGCGCTCATAGAGCTCGGGCGCATCGATGGAGTCCGGTGGGTCCGGGAAATCGACGGCGCGGCCATAGACCGCCCAGGCGATGGTCGCCACGCGCCGTCCCACCAGTGTCTCCGGTGGGCTATCCGTCGCGCGAATGGCGACATCGGCATCGCGCTTCGACAGGTTCAGTGCCTGGTTGGCCAGAACCACGTCGAGCAGCATTTCGGGGCAGGCTTGCATGAAACGCGTGAAGATCGGCGTGAGTAGGTGAATGAGCAGCGTGTCGTTCGTCGTGACGCGCAATTCGCCCGCCGGGGCGACGGCCTGTCCGGCAAGCTTGCGCGTAAAGGCGGTGACGTTCTCATCCATTTGCTCTGCGAGCGTCGCCATTTCCTCGCCGGCAGGCGTAAGCACGTAGCCGGTCCGATGACGCTCAAAGAGCTTTACGCCCAGGCCCTCTTCCATCTGCCCCAGGCGTCGGAAAACTGTCGAATGGTTGACCCCGAGACGATCCGCCGCGCCGGCAAGGCCATTGGCTTCCGCGATCACTTTCACAAGACGGAAGTCGTCCCAGTCGAGGTTCTGTTGCTTTGCCATACGCTTGCATCCGCGCAATGAAACCAGTGCATATCTACCACTGGCCTTGCGTCGAGGAAAGCGTATCGTCCGGCTGTCTTTTGTTCGCCGCAGGATCGTTCTTGGCCCGGGAATATTTGGGTTGCTCAAACGTTTTGCCTGCGGCTTTGACCGTTGGAGATGACGATGACGAAGGTTTTGGTGCTGTATTACTCGGCTTGGGGTCACATCGAGCAGATGGCCTATGCGGCCGCTGAAGGAGCCCGCGAGGCAGGGGCCGAGGTTGTGGTGAAGCGGGTGCCCGAACTCGTCCCGGCGGAAGTCGCAGCAAAGGCGCATTACAAGACCGATCAGAAGGCCCCCATCGCCACGATTGAAGAGTTGCCGGAGTACGACGCCATCATCTTCGGCACGCCGACCCGCTACGGCAACATGACCGCGCAGATGAAGAATTTTCTGGATCAGACCGGCGCGCACTGGGCCAGCGGAGCGCTGGTGGGCAAGGTCGGCTCGGTGTTCAGCTCGTCCGCGACCCAGCATGGCGGTCAGGAATCGACCATCCTCACGTTCCACCCGGTGCTGCTGCACCTCGGCTTCGTCATCGTTGGTCTGCCTTATTCCTTCCAGGGCCAGATGGGCTTGGAAGAAGTGAAGGGCGGTTCGCCTTACGGTGCGTCCACCATCGCAGGCGGCGATGGCTCCCGCCACCCGAGCCAGATCGAACTCGACGGCGCGCGCTTCCAGGGCAAGCACGTGGCGCAGATCGCAGCCAAGCTCGCTGCGAAGTAAAGACTGATATTTGGGGCTGATAGTGTGAGCGGACTGCGATGATAGCAGCCTGCTCACGTCTTCAGAGCGCAGCGCTGGCTGCAATATCTTTTTGCAGCCTCAAAAAGCCGGGTATGACTCGGTACAGATAGATGAAAAATTGGATCGCTGCTGCCGCGGCTATGTAGCCAAAAAGGCTATATCCTGTAAGTTTCGCGGCTAAGAATGCGGACGTCAAAGCAAGTATGTCGAAAACTGCAAGTATCCAAATTGTGTCCAAGATGTAATTGCAGTGGTAAGAGGTTTTTGACCTGTCTTGTGGATCAATGATGATTGCGACAATCCCGGCTATGAAGGGTACGACTGGCAGAATAATGCCGGAAAACATCAGCGCATAGGCTAATTTCAATTGGCGAAGAGACTGCATTGGTGGATCTGTAACTTAAGGGCTGCGACGTTGATTATCACATATAACATTGCAAATCCGTCGTAAACGGATCGTGGTATAGCCTCCTTCGGCTCCTATCGCTCCGCCGCAGCCCGCCTCAGGCGGTCGTTGATGGCGTCTCCAAGGCCCGTTTCGGGAATGGGGGAAACTGCGATGATCCCGGCGCCCGAGGCGTCGAGTTGTCTGAGGTAAGAGAAGAGATGAGCGGCGGCCTCCTTGAGGTCGCCGTTTTTACTGAGGTTCAGCGCAGCTTTTGCGCCATCGACGCCGTCGAATGGCGATGCGCCGAACAGGAGAGCGGCTTCGCCTTCTTCGATCCGCGTCGCGTTCAAGCGTACCCGCGCCCGCGGCGCGTAATGGGAGGCAAGCATTCCCGGTGCGAGCGGATTCTCCCCCTCATCCGATGCTGCCTCGAGTTTTTGGCCGATCAGGTCTTCAATTGCTTCACGCGGGATTCCGCCGGGACGCAGCAGACGCGGCGCGCCACCGAGGCAGGCGATGATGGTGGATTCGACGCCCACCTGCGCATTCCCTCCGTCGAGCACCGCATCGATGCGGCCGTCGAGATCACCGAGCACATGGTCAGCGTTCGTTGGGCTTACCCGTCCCGACCGATTGGCGGAAGGCGCGGCGATGGGGCGACCGGCTTCGACGAGAAGTGCATGGGCCAAGGAATGGGCCGGCACGCGCAGGCCCACGCTGTCGAGGCCCGCGCGGGCGAGATCCGAAACGGTGCAGGTTTTCGCCACCGGTACGACGAGCGTGAGCGGCCCCGGCCAGAAGGCTTCAGCAAGTTTCCGGGCCGTCTCGTCAAAGAGGCCCTGAACCTGCGCGGCCTCGAAATCCGCCACATGGGCGATCAGCGGGTTGAAGCTCGGGCGCTCCTTGGCCGCATAAATGCTTGCGACTGCATCGGCATTGGTCGCATCCGCGCCGAGCCCATAGACGGTCTCCGTCGGGAACGCGACAAGGCCGCCCTGCCGGAGGATCCCCCCCGCGCGGAAAAGGCCCGCCGCATCGGCGGAAAGGCGCTCGGTCTTTGCCATTGACCCGTGATCGTTCACGTCTAAACTATCCTTTATCCCAAGACTATCTTTGTCCCAAGGGATCGTCGCTTTTGGCGGGTTTAGAGCATGATCCTGAAAAAGTGGAATCCGGTTTTCTTGAAAAGAACCGCCCCGAGCCCGAGGCCGGAATGCCCCTGCTGACCTAGAATCGTCCTGATCCGCCACCTGCCGCCTACAACAGAGCCGAAAGCTGAGGAAACACGATGACCTATCGCGCCCCTGTCTCAGACATCCTCTTCACCATGCGCCATGTTGCGGGCTTCGACCGGGCGGCGACCGACGGCCTTTTCGACGATCTCAGCGCCGATCTCGCGGCAACGATTTTGGAGGAGGCGGGCAAGTTTGCGAACGATGTCATTGCCCCCCTCAATCGCGAGGGCGACAAGCGTGGCGTGACCTTCAAGGACGGTGCTGTGACCACCACTCCCGGCTGGAAAGAGGCCTACAAGGCCTGGACTGAGGCCGGGTGGAACGCGCTGCCGGCGCCGGTCGAATACGGTGGGCAGGGATTGCCGGTGCTCCTTAACTCGGCCTGCGTCGAGATGTGGAACGCGGCCTCGATGGCCTTCGGCATCGGCCCGGTTCTGACCCTGGGCGGCATTGAGGCGCTGCACGTCCACGGGACGGAGGATTTGAAGAGCCGCTATCTCGCAAAGCTCGTCTCCGGCGAGTGGACCGCAACCATGAATCTCACGGAGCCGCAGGCCGGTTCCGATCTCGCGGCATTGCGCGCCCGCGCAGAGCCTGCGGGCGATGGCACCTACAGGATCACGGGCCAGAAGATTTTCATCACCTATGGCGAGCACGATATGACCGACAACATCGTGCATCTCGTGCTCGCGCGCCTGCCCGATGCGCCTGCGGGCACGCGCGGCATCTCGCTTTTTTTGGTGCCCAAAATCCTGCCAGATGGAACGCACAACGACGTGCGCTGCCACAGCATCGAGCACAAGATGGGCATCCACGCCTCGCCGACCTGCACGATGATTTTTGGCGATCATGGCGGAGCCGTCGGCTGGATCGTCGGCGGGGAGAACCGCGGTCTCAATTGCATGTTCACGATGATGAACAACGCACGCCTTGCCGTCGGCTTGCAGGGCGTCGCGATTGCGGAGCGCGCCTATCAACAGGCGCTCGCTTACGCGCATGAGCGTCGCCAGGGCCGGGCCGTCGGCAGCACGCAGGAAGGCATGAGCCCGATCATCGAGCACCCGGACGTGCAGCGCAGCCTTCTCACCATGAAGGCGCTCACCGCCGCCGCGCGCGCCATCTGCTATCTCACGGCGGAAGGCATCGACCGTTCGCATCGCGACAAGAGTGAAACGCGCCGCCGCAAGGCAAACGAGCGTGCCTCGCTGCTGACGCCGGTGGCGAAGGCCTTCTCGACGGATATTGGCGTCGAGGTCGCCTCGCTCGGCATCCAGGTGCACGGCGGCATGGGTTTTATCGAGGAAACCGGCGCGGCGCAGCACCTGCGCGACGCGCGCATCGCGCCGATCTATGAAGGCACCAACGGCATTCAGGCCATCGACCTCGTCGTGCGCAAGCTGCCGCTCTCGGGCGGTGAGACGGTGAGGGCGCAGATCGCCTCCATGCGCGCGACGGTGACGCGCGTGATGAAGGAGGGCACCAGCGCCTTCGGCGCCACCGCGCCGCGCCTGCGCGATGCCATCGAAAGCCTTGACCGCGCTACGGGCTATCTTCTCAAGGCCGTGGCCTCCAACGCGCCTGCCGAGGCGCTTGCTGGTGCGACGCCTTACCTGCGCCTCTTCGCGCTCGCTCAAGGCGGCGCTGCCTTGGCGGATGTGGCGCTTGCCGCACATGCGCTGATGGAAGGCGGCGACAAGGATTCGGCGCATGCCGCTCGCATCGCGCTCTGCCGGTTCTTCGCGGAAAACATCGCGGTCGGCGCGAAGGGGCTGGAAGAGACGATCCTGAGTGGTGCCGATTTCCTGCAAGACGCGTCCCTAGCCTTGGCGAGCTGATCCCATGACCCTCAACGGCAAAACCCTCTTCATCACCGGCGCATCGCGCGGCATTGGCCTTGCCATCGGTCTTCGTGCGGCGAAGGACGGCGCGAACGTGGTCATCGCGGCTAAGACCGCCGAGCCGCATCCGAAACTGCCGGGCACGATCTACACGGCGGCTGAAGAGATCGAGGCGGCGGGCGGCAGGGCCCTGCCGCTCGTGGTCGACGTGCGGGACGAGGAGGCGGTGAAGGGCGCAATGGAGAAGACCGTCGAGACCTTCGGCGGGCTCGACATCGTGGTCAACAACGCCAGCGCCATCAGCCTGACGCCGACGCCGCAGACGGACATGAAGCGGTTCGATCTGATGCACCAGATCAACACGCGCGGCACCTACATGGTGTCGAAATATGCCATTCCGCATCTGGAAAAGGCCGAAAATCCGCACATCCTCATGCTCTCGCCACCCCTCGACATGAAGGAAAAGTGGTTCGCGCCGCATCTGGCCTATTCGTTGGCGAAATACGGCATGAGCCTGTGCGTGCTGGGGCTCGCGGGCGAGCTGCGGGGCCGGGGTATTGCGGTGAACGCCCTTTGGCCGCGCACGACCATTGCGACGAGCGCCGTCAAGAACCTTCTGGGCGGCGACCAGATCGTGCGGGCAAGCCGCACGCCCGAGATCCTCGCCGACGCTGCCTATGCGATCTTCCAGAAGCCCTCACGCGCCTTTACCGGCCATTTCCTTATCGACGATGTTTTCCTGACCGGGGAGGGCGTCACCGATTTTGAGACATATCGCGTCGACCCCTCGGTGCCCCTGATGCCGGATTTTTTCGTGCCGGATGATGTTTCGTTGTCCTCACAATCGTCATAAAGTGTGCGCTACAACCGCAGTACAATAAGCGGAGAGGCGCATGATCCTGATCCATCGGCCGGCGGGGCACACAACGGCTTCGAACGAATCCCTTGACCGATACCCGCTACAGCCGGGTGAGCCGATCCCTGACGATACCCTTTGGATCGATATGATCGAGCCGACCCGCGAGGAAGACCGGCTGGTCGAGCGGCATCTCAACATCGAGATCCCGACCCGCGAGGAGATGGCGGATATCGAGCCGTCCGAAATTCTCTACAACGAGAACAACGCCCGCTACATGACCGCGCGCGTGCTGTGCAGCTCCGACACGGACACGCCGAAGCTCATCGATGTGTCGTTCATCCTGACCGACAGGGCGCTCGTGACCGTGCGCTATGGCGAGCCGCGCTCCTTCACCATGTTCATGGCCCGCGCCGTGAAGCCCGGCGGCTGCCGCCACCAGCCGGAGGCAGTGCTCGACGGGCTAGTCGAGACGATCATCGACCGCGCGGCGGAGATTTTGGGCAATGTGGGCAGCCGCATCGACCGGCTCTCGCAGACGATTTTCGAGAACGAGCGTCAGGGCACGCGTCGCGCGGCTTCCTTCCGCGCCGCGTTGAAGTCCATCGGCCGCAAAGGGGATATCATCTCCAACGTGCGCGAGAGCATGGTGTCGGTCGAGCGTCTGCTGCTGTTCCTCTCCGCCAGCATGCCGCGCCCGCAGCGAACGCGCGGCTATCAGGCGGAATGGCGCACCGCCTTGCGCGACGTGCAATCCATCGAGGAACACGCGACGTTCCTGTCAAACAAGATTCAGTTCCTGCTTGATGCGACGCTTGGCCTCGTCACCATCGAGCAGAACGACATCATCAAACTGTTCTCGGTCATGGCCGTGATCTTCCTGCCGCCGACGCTGATCGCGTCCATGTACGGCATGAATTTTCACACCATGCCGGAGTTGCAATGGGAATACGGTTATCCCTTCGCGATTTGTCTGATGATCCTCGCCGCTGTGCTGCCTTACGTGTTCTTCCGCTGGAAGCGCTGGCTCTGATCACTGAATATGTGCGGCCGCTATTCCATCGTTCTGGCTCCGGAGGCTTATCGCGAGTTCTTCGAGTATTCGGAGACGCCGAACTTTCCGGCGCGCTACAACGTGGCTCCGACGCAGCCTGTTCCCATCGTGATAGAGGAGAACGGCAGGCGTTCTTTCAAGCTCGTGCGCTGGGGCTTTCTGCCCGGTTGGCTCAAAGACCCCAAAGATTTTCCGCTCGTCATCAATGCGCGCGGCGAAACGTTGGAGACAAAGCCTGCGTTCAAGGCGGCGGTGAAGCGGCGGCGCTGCGTTTTCCTCGCCGACGGCTTTTACGAATGGCGGCGTGAAGGGCGTGACAAGACGCCGTTTCTGATCCGCATGCGCACGCGCGGTCCGATGCCTGTTGCCGGTTTGTGGGAAACCTACAGCGCCCCCGACGGCAGTGAGATCGACACAGCTGCCATCGTCACGACCGACGCCAACGGTGTTCTCGCCGCCGTGCATGACCGGATGCCGGTCATCCTCTCGCAGGAGGAGCTTCGCCTGTGGCTCGATGCGAGCGACGAGGACACGAAGGCCGCCATGCGCCTCGTGCGGCCGTGCCCCGAGGACTGGCTCGACTTAGTGCCGGTCTCAAGCCGTGTGAACAAGGTCGAGAACGACGATGCGGGTTTACAGGAGCCGTTGGCGGAGCCGGAAGAGAAGGTGGTTGTGCCGAAGCGGAAGAGCGCGAGAGCGGCGCCTGACGATGATGCGCAGGGGAGTTTGTTTTAAGGGCTCAAGAAACGAGCTGAGACTATTCTCTTTGTCATCACCGGGCTTGTCCCGGTGATCCCGATGAGAGGAGCTTTTCCGATCGAGATGGCCGGCACGAGGCCGGCCATGACAGGTAGTGGTGTAATGCGATACTACCGCCGCTTCTTCACAGCTTCGCGCTTGAGCACGCCCACCACTTCCACATGCGGGCTGTACTTGAACTGATCGACGGGGATCACGCGTTCCAGGCGATAGCCTCCCGCAATTAGGATCGTGGCGTCGCGGGCGAAGGTGGCGGGGTCGCAGGAGACGCTGACGATCAGTGGCACCTTTGACGCGGCCAACTGGCGTGCCTGCGCTTCGGCTCCGGCGCGCGGCGGGTCGATCACGACGGCGTCGAAGGCGTTCAACTCGGGACCGAGGAGTGGACGGCGGAAGAGGTCGCGCGCTTCGCTCGTCACGCGACGAAGACCCGGCGTTGCGCGGGCGGCTTTGTCGAGCGCGGCAATCGCGCCCTTGTCGCCTTCGACCGCATGCACTTCCATTTTCTCCGCGAGGCGCAGCGCGAAGGGGCCGCAGCCGGAAAAGAGATCGGCGACGCGCTTTGTGCGCTCACAGGCTTCCAGCACGAACCGCGCCAGCGTTTCCTCGCCAAGCCGCGTCGCTTGCAGGAAAGAGCCCGCAGGCGGTACCACCGCCGCGCGGCCCATAGGGATAGCGGGCGGGCGGCGCTCGACGATCACGTCGCCATGAATCGACAATCGCGCGAGATCGAGGTCGGCCGCGAGATCGATGAGGCTGAGCCGATCCTGATCTTTCAACGGACCGTGTCCGCGCACATCCACATCGAAGCCCGTTTCAGCAGCGGTGATCTGGATATCGAGCGGCTTGCGAGCCGCGCTCAAGTGTTTGCCGATGGCGCGTGCAATAACAGGCGCCTGCCGCTGCAACGCCGGCACGGCGATGGGGCAATGGTCGATCTCGATCACATGATGGCTGCGCGCCGCCATGTATCCCACATGCATCGCCCGGTCGGGAAAGCGCACATGCAGCGTCACACGCCGCCGACCCTCGCCATGCGCGTCGACAAGCGGCTCGATGGAGGTTTCGATCCGCGCTTGGCGCAAGGTGTGCGCGACGATGCCGTGCTTCCAGGATCGATAGAAACCCTCACGCATATGCTGCGTCGCGCAGCCGCCGCATGTGCCGAAATAGGGGCAGAACGGCGCGCCGCGTTCGGGCGAGGGCGCATCGACGCTGACAAGGTTCGCGCGCGGGCCGTCGCGTTCGATGGTGACCGTTTCGCCGGGCAGCACATAGGGCACGAAGACCGGGCCGCTCGCGCTCTCCGCAACGCCGTCCGCCTTCGCGCCAAGGCGGGTGATGGTGATTTGTTCAGTCACGGCGCGCTCCCAATAAAAATTCCTTGTTGCCATCGCCGCCTTCGATGGGCGACGGGATCAGTCCCAGCGGCGTGAGGCCGAGGGACGAGACGAAGGCCGTCATATCCTCGCAGACCGCGCGATGCACGGCCTCATCCCGCACGATGCCCTTTTTCACGTGATCGCGCCCGGCTTCGAACTGCGGTTTCACGAGCACCGCGAGCGCGGCGCGGGGCTTCAACAAAGCGACGGCAGCGGGAAGAACGAGCTTCAACGAAATGAAGCTCACATCCGCCACGAGAAGATCAGCGGGTTCGGGGATCAGTGTTGAATTCAGCGTGCGTGCATCCGTGCCTTCAAAACTGATGACGCGCGGATCGTTCGCGACCTTCGCGTGAAGTTGACCATGTCCGACATCGACCGCATAGACACGCGCTGCGCCGCGCGACAGCAGCACCTCCGTGAAGCCGCCGGTCGAAGCGCCGATATCGAGACAGGTGCAATCCTTCGGGTCGATGTGAAACGCATCGAGGGCAGCCGCGAGCTTCACGCCGCCGCGCGAGACATAAGGGTGCGGCTGTTGGGCTTCGATGACAGCGTCGTCCGGCACGCCCTCGGAGGCTTTGCGCACCTTCACGCCGTTCACGGTCACCAGCCCGGCGGCAATGGCCTCCTGCGCCCGTGCGCGGCTTTCGAAAAAGCCACGCTCGACCAGAACCATGTCAGCGCGTTTGCGGGTCATGTGGGCCTCAAGGTCATAACGCTCGTCTCATCCTCATGATGACAGTCGCTGGAGCCGCCCTATGTCGCTTGCGGGAGCCAAGGGAGGAAACCATGTCGACGATCAGCCGCCGCAACTTTCTGGTCGGTGCAACGGTGTTGAGCGCCAGCGCTGCCATTCCCCGCGCCCGGGCGCAAGCCCCCAGCGGTCCCTATCGGCTCGAACCGCTCCCTTACGCCTTCTCCAAGAACGAGCCGTGGATCGATGCCTTGACCATGGAACTGCACCACGACAGGCATCATGCGGCGTATGTCGCCAATCTCAACGCTGCCCTCAGCCAGCATGGCGAAGCGGCCAAAATGCCGCTTCAGGACCTTTTGGCCAATCTGGCGCAACTGCCTGAGACCATTCGCACCTCCGTTCGCAACAATGGCGGCGGACACGCCAATCACACGATGTTCTGGCAGCTCATGGGCGGTTCGGGTGGGATGCCCGATGGCGAGGTGAAGGCCGCCATCGACCGCGACCTTGGCGGGTTCGAGAAGTTCCAGGCCGATTTCGATGTCGGGGGCCTCGGCCAGTTCGGCTCGGGTTGGGTTTTCGTGACCGTTTCGTCGGAAGGCCGGCTCGCCATCGTCGCGAAACCGAACCAGGACACACCTCTCATGCAAGGACAGCGCGTTCTGATGGGAAACGACGTGTGGGAGCACGCCTATTACCTCAAATACCAAAACCGCCGCGCGGATTACCTGAAAGCGTGGTGGAACGTGCTCGACTGGAGCAAGATCAACCAGCGCTATGCCGCTGCGAAAGCGGGTACACTGACGATTTGAGAGCGCCGGACCTGCCCACCTCTGTCTGTCATGGCCGGGCTTGTCCCGGCCATCTCGATCCTCGACCTGCGGCGGGAATGAAATCGAGATCACCGGGACAAGCCCGGTGATGACAAGGGAGAGGAGAGTACGGACGCTGGAACGGATTGCTGTTAAGCCCGCGCCTTGTGCGGCGCTTGGCGTCCGAGCGCTTCGAACACCTTGGTGACGATCCCCGCTGCATCGAGCCCGGCGGTCGCGTACATGCGCTCCGGCTTGTCGTGATCGAGAAACACGTCGGGCAGAACCATGGAGCGGACCTTCAGCGTGCCGCGGTCGAGCGCGCCTTTGTCCGAGAGAAGCTGGAGCACATAAGCGCCAAAACCGCCGGCTGAGCCTTCCTCGATAGTGATCAGCACTTCATGCTCGCGGGCGAGGCGTAAGATGAGCTCCTCGTCGAGGGGCTTCGCGAAACGGGCATCCGCGACGGTGGTCGAGAGGCCGCGCGCTTCAAGATCCTCTGCGGCCTTGAGCGATTCCGCGAGGCGCGTGCCGAGCGAGACAAGCGCGACACGGTTGCCTTCGCGCACGATGCGGCCCTTGCCGATGGTGAGCGGCACGCCCTTTTCGGGCAGCTCGACGCCGACGCCTTCGCCGCGCGGATAGCGGAAGGCGATGGGGCCGTCATCATAGGCCGCGGCAGTCGCGACCATGTGGACGAGTTCCGCCTCGTCGGCGGCGGCCATCACCACCATGTTCGGCAGGCAGCCGAGATAGGCGATGTCGAACGAGCCCGCATGGGTCGGGCCGTCCGCGCCCACAAGACCGGCGCGGTCGAGTGCGAAGCGCACGGGCAGATTCTGGATCGCCACGTCGTGCACGATCTGGTCGTAGGCGCGCTGCAAGAAGGTGGAATAGATGGCGCAGAACGGCTTGTAGCCCTCCGTCGCCATGCCCGCCGCGAACGTCACGGCATGCTGCTCGGCAATGCCGACATCGAAGGTGCGGGTGGGGAATTCCTTGCCGAAAAGATCGATGCCGGTGCCGGAGGGCATCGCCGCCGTGATGGCGACGATCTTGTCGTCCTTGTGCGCTTCCTTGATCAGGCTTTCGCCAAAAACCTTGGTGTAGGAGGGGGCGTTCGCCTTGGCTTTCGCCTGCGCACCCGTCACCACATCGAAGGTGGCAACGCCGTGGTACTTGTCGGCGGAGGCTTCCGCCGGCGGATAACCCTTGCCCTTCTGCGTCACCACATGGACGAGGATCGGGCCGGTCTCCGAATCTCGCACGTTCTTCAGGATCGGCAGCAGGTGGTCGAGATTGTGCCCGTCGATGGGGCCGACGTAGTAGAAGCCGAGTTCCTCGAACATCGTGCCGCCGGTCCAGAACCCGCGGGCATATTCCTCGGCGCGGGCCGCCTTCTCGTAGAAGAACGTCGGCAGCTTCTTGGCCAGCTGCTTGGCCGCCTCGCGGATGCTGCGATAGGTGCCGCCGGAAACGAGGCGCGCAAGGTAGGACGACATCGCGCCGGTCGGCGGCGCAATCGACATGTCGTTGTCGTTGAGAATGACGATGAGGCGCGAATGCATAGCGCCCGCATTATTCATGGCCTCATAGGCCATGCCCGCCGACATGGCGCCGTCCCCGATAACGGCGATGACGTTGTTGGTCTTGCCCTCGAGATCCCGCGCCACGGCCATGCCGAGGCCAGCCGAGATCGAGGTGGAGGTGTGCGCCGCGCCGAAGGGGTCGTATTCGCTCTCCATCCGCTTGGTGAAGCCGGACAGTCCACCTGCCTGGCGCAGAGTGCGGATGCGGTCGCGACGGCCGGTGAGGATTTTGTGCGGATAGGCTTGATGTCCCACATCCCAGACCAGCCGGTCGCGCGGCGTGTCGAACACGTAATGGAGCGCAACCGTCAGTTCCACGACCCCGAGACCTGCGCCAAGATGGCCGCCGGTGACGGAAACGGCGTTGATCGTCTCGGTCCGCAATTCATCCGCCAATTGCCGAAGCTGGTTTTCGGGGAGCTGGCGCAGATCGTCAGGAACGCGGATCGTGTCGAGAAGAGGTGTGGACAACGGTGTTCTCGCTTGGCCTTGGCAAGCGGCCTGATAGTGGAAATAGGGAATCAAACAAGCTTGGTCAAACGGCAGGCTTGGCCGTTTTCCGCGAAAAACAAGCTATTCGGGTACGTCGAGCGGGGTAGTCCCAGCGGCTTGGCCATCCGGGCCGATGGTGATCTTCTCGATCCGGGCCTCGGCCTTCTTCAGAAGCTGCTCACAATGCTTCTTCAGGGCCTCGCCGCGCTCGTAGATCGCAATCGAATCCTCGAGGGGCACGTCGCCGCGCTCGAGCCGGCGCACGATTTCCTCAAGCTCGGCCAGAGCCTTCTCGAAGGGAAGGGCCTCGATGGAAGTGGTATCAGTCATGCCGTGATCCGCCATTCTCGTGATCTGGCGTTATGCGGATTGCGGGGCCTCATGGCAAGTTGTCCGGTCAAGCCGCCTGCATCGCGCCTTTGGTCAAGGGCAAGGCAAACGGCGTCCCCTCATAGGCATCCGCGCCGCGGCCGATGCGTGAGATGGCGTCGACCATACGGCCCTGGCGGCTCAGAATATCGTCCGCGAGGGCGACAAGCCGGGGATTAGGGGTCGCGCTTGCGGAGGCCCGCCGCAGGGCTGCCGCCACGGCGGCTTCGTCCTGGTCGGGCCCGAGGGCACAGGCCGAGATATAGGCCGCCGCCGTCGAGCGGCTGATTCCCGCGAAGCAATGGAAGACGAGGGGGCGTTGCCGATCCCAAGCGCGGACGAAGGTGAGCAGCTGCTCGATATGATGGGCCTCCGGCAGGATATGGCCCTCCAGCGGCTCCACGATATCGCTGATGCCGATGAAGAGGTGCCGCTCGGCCAGGATCGTCGCCGGGCGCTCGACGGGCGATCCCACATTCATCAGCGTCACCATATGGCTGGCGTCGGTGGCGGCGACAGTCTCGTGCAGGCGCGAAAGAGGGCTCACATACAGGCTCGACATGGTGTGCATCTTTATTGTCGTTTGTCGTTGTGCGCGGCGTACCCGATTTCGATGGCCGTATCAGGGCGGCGTGGCCGTGACCTCGAGAGCCCGGGCGCGAAAGCGCTCCTGCGCCTCCATGACGGGCCAAGGTTCGAGATAGGTCAGGATCGAGCGAGGCAGGGGCTCTGGCCGACCGAAGAACTTGATCGCCTCCTCGCGGGCGAAGCCTGCAAGCGTAGTCGCTTCCAAGAACGCCGCCTGCCTATCCGCACGCTTGATGAAGCGTTTGAGGATCGCCGAGGGCTCCGGCGGCAGGCCGTAATGGATGTGAATGGCCGCGAGCAGCCGCCCCTCGACGGCCTTGTAGGCATCGCCGATCACCGCCTTGAAGGGCGAGATGATGTCGCCGATCACGTATTCCGGCGCGTCGTGCAAAAGCACCGCAAGCCGCCAGGCGCGCGACATGTCGGGGTTCAACTCGTTGGCGATGGCTTCCACCAGCAGGCTGTGCTGCGCCACGGAAAAGATGTGCGTGCCGCTGGTCTGGCCGTTCCAGCGTGCGACGCGCGCAAGGCCGTGAGCGATATCGTCCAGCTCCACATCGAGCGGCGAGGGATCGAGCAGGTCGAGCCGCCGCCCCGAGAGCATGCGCTGCCAGACGCGCGGTTCTTTTGTCATCACAGCTTCTCGGCGAGCGCCGCACATTCCGCGTGGCGGTAGCAGCCGGTCAGGTGATCGTTGACCATGCCGACCGCCTGCATGAAGGCATAGACGATGGTGGGGCCGACGAAGTTGAAGCCTTCCGCCTTCAGCGCCTTGGAGATTTTCCGCGATATATCGGTCTCAGGCTGGATCTGCCCCCGATGCTTGAGGTTGTTCTGGATCGGACGTCCGTCGATGAAATCCCAGAGAAAGTCCGAGAAGCCGCCGCGCTCCTGAATCGCGAGCCATGCACGCGATCCGGCGATGGTCGCCTCGATCTTCGCGCGGTTGCGCACGATGCCAGTGTCCAGCATCAGCGCCTCGACCTTGGTCGGGTTGAAGCGGGCGATCTTCTCCGGCGCGAAGCCGACGAAAGCTTTGCGGAAATTGTCCCGCTTGCGCAGAATGGTGATCCACGAAAGACCGGCCTGGAAGCCGTCGAGGATCAGCTTCTCGAACAGGGCGCGGTCGTCGAATTCCGGCACGCCCCATTCGGTGTCGTGATAGGTGACATAAAGAGGGTCGGTGCCGGGCCACCAGCAGCGGGTCTTGTTGTCGGGGTGAAGGATCAGTCCGTCTGTCATGACCGCAGATGTAGCCGTCTTGCAGACGAACGGGAAGACACCCCCGGCTAGCTCTTCGCGCCCCGAGTCTCCACGAGGTCCGCCATGGCGTGCGCTTCCTCATGCGCGTCGTCCCGCAGGCCCGCCGCCACGCGCTGGCGATCGGTGTCCGACCGGTTCTGGCTGACCTTCCACTTGCCCTCGATGCGGGTGACCTCGATCTCCACGCCAACGATGCCCTTGAGCTGCGCGGCCAGGAAATCGGCGGGGGCATCGGCGGTCGACCAGGGCTCTGGCCGGCCGGCCTCCTGATGGCGGGTCACATCGCTGATCTGGCGCAGCAGCCACTCGGGATCGTCGATGGCGCGCATGCGGCCATAGGCCTGCACGATGACATAGTTCCACGTCGGTACGACCTTGCCGGTCTCGCGCTTCGCCTCGTACCAGGACGGCGTGATGTAGCTCTCGACACCCTGGAAGACGACCAGCGCCTCCTGCGCCGGGTCAAAGTCCCGCCATTGCTGGTTCGCCCGCGAGAGATGCGCCCGCAAGGTTCCGAGTGGCGAGGCCGAGGCATCGAGCGCGAATGGGATCGGGTTGGCGATGAGGCCGCTGCTGCCGTTGGTGACGAGAAGCCCGAGCGGATGCGCCTGGATCAGTGCGTGCTGAACGTCGAGGCGTTCTTCTTTGAAGTGCGGCGGTTGGTACATGGCGGGCCTGCAATGGTGTTATGGACAGGCTAAAGGCAAGCGCCTGCCCCTGACCAATCAAAATTCCCGATTGCCACCATCACACGCTGCGATGGATGTTAAACCTCACCGGGGAAGGGAAAGCCGATCCAGCTCGGCTTTTGCAATTGCACCGGAATGCCGCCTGCGCGGATCGTCTCGCCCGCCGCCAGCGCATCGGAGGCCCGGTCGAGGCGGATCATTAGCAGGCCCTTGCCGTCCGCGCCGGTGCCCGTCTTGCCGAGGGATTTGTCGCCCGCCATCACCTCCGCGCCGACCTCGGCGGCAAAGCCGCCTTCGTAGGTTGCGGGCACCATGCGGGTGCGGGCGGTGCCGCGGTGCTGCATGCGCGACACGACCTCCTGGCCGACATAGCAGCCCTTGTCGAAATCGACGCCGTGGAGCTGATCCATCAGCGCCTCGTGCGGAAAGGCATTGCCGAACAGGAAATCCCGCCCGCCTTCCGGCACGCCGAGCGCGATGCGGTGGGCGTGGTACTGCTCAGCCGGGACTTTCGCGAATTCGGCGGCGTCCTCGGCGGCAACAAGCGCGCGCCAGCCGAGCGCGGACAGGCGCGGATCGCCGGCGATCAGCCCCGCTTCGTCGCCAGGCTTCGGCGCATCCCAACCCGCAATGACCGCAAGCTTGTCCGAGAGATCCTCAATCGCGACCTTTGCCCGCAACTTGTAGAAGGTGAGGCGCTTGGCAAGGTCAGCGGCATAGCCTTTCAGCACATCGAGATAATATCCGCCGCCGATCTCAGCAGGGGCCTCGAAGACGATGAAGTCGAACAGGATTTTTCCCTGCGGCGTCAGCAAGGCGCCGAGCCGGGCCGTCTGCGGCGAGACCCGGTGCATGTCACAGGTGACAAGGTTGTCCAGAAAAGTCTTGGCGTCCTCGCCGGAAACCCGTACCACGCCCCGGTCGGCCAAATGAGCTGACGGCATGTCCCGCTCCAGTTGCTCTCACTGCCTGCGTGACATATGCCTGCCTGGCTCAGGGCTCAAGAGCTTTGCGGCGGCATGCTCTGGAAAGCGTGACCAGCCATCGGTTCGGCGATTGGAGTGAAAAGCGTGTCCCAGACCTTTGATCTGATCCTTAAAGGCGGCGTCGTCGTGAATCACGATGGGCGTGCCGAGCGCGATGTCGGCGTGAGGGGCGGGAGCATCGCTGCCATCGGCGACCTGTCGCGCGCCTCCGCCGGGCGAGAGATCGATTGTCGCGGCCTGCACATCTTGCCCGGCGTCATCGACACGCAGGTGCATTTCCGCGAGCCCGGTCTCGATCATAAGGAAGATCTCGAATCCGGCTCCCGCGCCGCCGTCATGGGCGGCGTCACGACCGTGTTCGAAATGCCCAACACCAATCCGCAGACCACGAGCGCGGAGACGCTCGCGGACAAGATCAAGCGCGGGCATCACCGCATGCATTGCGACTTCGCCTTCTGGGTCGGCGGCACGCATGAGAACGTGAACGACATTCCCGATCTTGAGCGCCTGCCGGGCGCCGCGGGCATCAAGGTGTTCATGGGCTCCTCCACCGGCTCGCTGCTTGTCGAGGATGACGAGGGCATCGCCAACATTCTGCGCCGCACGCGCCGCCGCGCCGCCTTCCATTCGGAAGACGAAGCGATGCTGCGCGAACGCAAGAACCTTCGCATCGAAGGTGATCCGCGCTCGCATCCCGTCTGGCGCTCGGCGGAAGTCGCGCTCACCTGCACGCAGCGCCTCCTGCGCATCGCGAAGGAGACCGGCGCGCGCATTCACGTGCTGCATGTGACCACCGCAGAAGAGATGGCGCTGCTGAAAGACTACAAGGATCTCGCCTCGGTCGAGGTGACGCCACATCACCTCACGCTTGTGGCACCGGATGCCTATGAGCGCCTCGGCACCTATGTGCAGATGAACCCGCCCGTGCGCGACGAATATCATCGTCATGCGCTGTGGGAGGGACTCGACGAAGGCATTGCGGATATTCTCGGCTCCGACCACGCGCCGCATACGCGCGAGGAGAAGGACCAGACCTATCCCAACACGCCTTCCGGCATGACCGGCGTGCAGACTCTCGTGCCGATCATGCTCGACCATGTGAATGCAAGCCGCCTGACGCTGGAGCGCTTCGTCGATCTCACGAGCGCCGGGCCGAAGCGCCTCTTCGGCATCGCGAAGAAGGGCCGCATCGCTGCAGGATACGATGCCGACTTCACCATCGTCGATTTGAAACGCCGCGAGACGATCACCAACGATTGGATCGCCTCCAAATGCGGCTGGACGCCTTATGATGGCGTCACCGTCACCGGCTGGCCCATCGGCACCATCGTGCGCGGCAATGTGGTGATGTGGGACGGCGCGCTCGATGCGTCGTCACAGGGCGAGGCGGTAAAGTTCGAGGAAACGCTGCGCGGATAATCGCGCCAAGGGGCGGTGAGGGCATGATCGAGATGGGCGAAAAGACTGCTCGTCACGATCATGCGGAAAGATAAGAACGAGATCATGTCCGAGCGGACAAGATCGTGCTTAATGCTTCAATGCCATTGAGAACGCGCCGCTGCGGATCTTGTCCGGCAGTCCGGCGGCGTATTGCGCCACGGCTTCCTCGCCATAGGTGGCGACGAGCTCCATGAAAGCGGCGAAGAGCGCCGCATGCGCCATGCAATCGGCGTCGAGTCCGTCGAGCTCGGCCTCGGCGAAAGCCTCGGTCACATAGCTCAAAGCCGCCTGCTTGATGGCGCTCAGTTCGGACAGGTCGGAGAGAAGGACGTCGTTGTCGTTCATTGATCAAGGCCCCTTCTGCAGGGGCGGCGCGCGAGTACGGATTCGAAAACGCAACTTACGCAACGCACCGGCCCAGCGCCAGCATCACCTTGCAAAGAGGTTAACGCGAGAGGGGTGAGTGCGATTTTATGTGGATAATTCAGCTGCCGTAGCGCGCGGCGATGTTTCGAGCCAGCTGTTCGCCCTCCGCCAGATAGCGGGCTGAAGCCTCTTGCGCGGATGGGGTGCACACGCGGTAGGTGAGTGCGTAAGCTTGATAACCCTTATTGTAGGCACCCGCGAGTCGCTCCTTCCGTCCAGGCGTCGTGCCCTCGGCCTCGAGTAGCGTCTGCATGCGCTTGCTCCATTCGGTGCCATCTGCCGCCGCGCATAAAGGACGCAGCAGCGCGAGCGAGCCCATGATCTCGGACAGCCGCAAAAGCTCTTTCTCGTAAGGAGCCGGTGGCGGCTCGACAGGCTTGGCGGGCTCGGCGTTCTGCGGCATGGCCGGTTGGGCCGGTCGCGGATGGGGAGAGATCCGCCGCTGCGGTACGGGGTAGTAGTACGGCTGCTGCTGCCGATATTGCGGCGGCAGATATTGCTGCTGGGGCATTGGCTGTGGTGCCAGGCCGAACAGTCGCTCAAAGAAGTTTTGCGCCGCTGCGGACTCAGGCGATACGAGGATTGCGATGGCCGCAAGGGTGGTCAGCGACCGGCATCGCGCCGCGCGAGCTGAAAAGCCAGATCGAGAATTCCGGCCAGTCCCGGCGTGAGGGGCAAGTCGGCTATGTCGCTTTGCGTGATCCAACGGATCTCCTTGGCTTCCGGTCCTGTCCGGGGCTCGCCCGAAACCCATCGCGCAACGTGGGGAGCGATCACCACATGATGTTTAACTCGGCCGTTCGCTTCTCGTTCAATCAACTCCACGGGAGCGAGAAGGCCGATCAGTTCGGCCTTAACCCCAACCTCTTCCTCCAGTTCCCGAAGGGCCGCTTCGCCCAAGGTTTCTCCCGTCTCAACTTGCCCACCGGGTAAGGAAAACAGGCCTTCACCCGGCGGCTTGCCTCGCGCCGCAAGAAGCACGCGCCCCTCGCGGAAAACGGCGACGGAGGCCGCAAGAAAAGGGCGGGTGGGATAAAGGCGATTGTCGGTCATGAAGAAGCCTTGTCCTGCGCCACCGCATAGCGGGCGCGCGGGCGGATGAGGGTGGCCTGACGGCGCTGTTCGATGGCGTGAGCGAGCCAGCCCGCCGTCCGCCCGATAGCGAAAAGCGCGAAGGCCGCGCCGCGCGGGAGGTTATGGGCGCGCTCCATCATCACCAATCCCGCATCGACGGTCGGGCGCTCGCCCGTGCGGCTTTCGCTTTCGCGCAGAATTGCGGCATCGACGACGCGTAAGGGAAGACGCTCGATGAGCGCTGCCCCGCGTGGGTCGCCTTGCGGGTAAAGGGGATGGTGGAAGCTCGGAAGGGTGCGGTCATCCATCGTGCCGCCGTGCCTGTCGCAGTCTTCCAGAAAATCGCGCACCTCATCGGTCGCGGCCCCGTGACGCGGGCCGCTCAAAGCGGCGAGGCCCGCGATCACGGCATTGCGCAAGGACGCTCCCGTCGAGGCAACGACACGCACCGCGAAGGCGGAGGCGCTGAGTTCATGATCGGCGCAGAGCACCAGGGCGCGCCTGATTGCGTCGGCGGCTTCGGATGATGCCTGCCAGCTTGCGGCGAGATGGCGGTGGAGGGGAGCGGTCCCCGGCTCCCCGCCGCTTGCCGCCGCCACCATCAGCCGAAGGATGGCGGCGATTTCCCTGCTTGGATTTACCTCAGAACCCGGCTCGGAGAGCAGGCGGATTGCTTGCGAAACGAATTCGCTCGACCCGAGAGCAGGACCGGCCAAAGGGCCGACCGGCGACGAGGGCAGGGTGAAAGCCTTTGGATCGACATCGCCGATGAGCAGGCGCACGACCTCTTCAAGTGTCGCGGTTTCCGCAAGTTCGACGGCGTCGACGCCCCGATAGAGCAGGCGTCCGTCCTCGATCTGGGTGAGGGCCGTTTCCAACACCGGCAAGCCCCAATCGAGCGCCGTCGCCGCCGCAGCGGTGGGGCGGCGGAACCGCGTGCGGCGCTTCACCAGCGCCTCTACATCGTCGAGCGCATAAAGGCGCTGGCGTGGATCGTGGGGCGAGGCGAAGGACCGGATCAGACCCCGGCTCACATAGGCATAGAGGCTCGCCCGGCTGATGCCGAGGCGAGAGGAAGTTTCCTGCGCGGAGATCAGGTCGAGCGAGGCGGGCTTCATATGTTGATATGTTGATTCAAGATTGACCGGGATGCAAGTCGGGCGGGACAATCGGGTCAGAAAAAGGAGAAGCTCTATGAAGCTCGGACTTGATGATGTCGTCGCCGCCGAAACCATTCTCAGCCATGTGGACGGCGAGGCGGGCCGCCTGATCATCCGGGGGCACGATCTGGAAGCACTGGCCGGGCGCGTTCCTTATGAGGAAGCCGTCGCGATGCTGTGGGATGGGCTCGTGCCGTCGTCCGGTTCCGACCTGCGCGCGCTTATCGGCGCGGCGCGCGTGCGGGCCTTCGCCCGCTTTGCGCCGATGGCTTCTCATCTCAGTGGCCTGACGCCGGTCGAGGGCATGAGACTTCTGCTCGCGTCATTGCCTGATACGGAGAAGGATCACGCGGCACTCGCCGTCGGCGCGGCGGCGGTGGCTGCCGCCATGGCGGTGCGGGGTGCGAGGGGGTTCTCGCCGGTCGCGCCCGATCCGTCGGCTGGCCACGCGGCCGATCTCCTGCGCATGTTGCGCGATGCGCCCGCCGATGAAGGCGAGGCTGCGGCCCTCGATACCTATCTCGTCACGGTCATCGATCACGGCCTGAACGCCTCCACCTTCACCGCGCGCATTGTCGCTTCGACCGAGGCGGGCCTGCTGTCGTCCGTGGTGGCGGGGCTATGCGCCCTGAAAGGGCCGCTCCATGGCGGCGCGCCGGGACCGGTGCTCGACATGCTCGACGCCATCGGCGGCGCGGACAAGGCCGAAGCCTGGCTCGACGATGCCATCGGGCGCGGCGAGCGGCTGATGGGCTTCGGCCACCGGGTCTATCGGGTCCGCGATCCTCGCGCTGACGTGCTGAAAGCCGCCGCCGCGCGCTTGAAGGGTCGGAACAACCGCGTTGCTTTTGCGGAAGAGGTTGAGTGGGCGGCACTCAAGGCGCTGGCGAAGCACAAGCCGGGCCGCAGGCTCGATACCAATGTGGAATTCTACACTGCGCTGCTTCTGGAAGCGCTCGGCATCCCGCGCGAGGGCTTCACGCCCCTCTTCGCAGCAGGCCGCACGGCCGGCTGGGCGGCCCACGCCATCGAGCAGGAACGGACAGGCCGCATCATCCGTCCGCAATCGCGTTATGTCGGGCCGTGGCCGGCGGAGGCTGCGTAAGGGGACGTTTCTATTCGGAGGCCATTCCATCGCAAGTATTCACGCGCCTCGATACCTTTTCACTCGCTCCAATACATAAGTGCGGTCGGGTGAAGTGGGCTATGAGGACGCTGACTCAGAGCTTTGTTTAGAGATTTGCTTCTGTGCTATAGTGGAAACAATCGCTCCCAAGCTGCCACTGAAGATCACAGACTGAATCTTGGAAAGTTGTTCGCTCTCCAGCCATGTCCACCGTGTCAAATAATGCCAAGCCCAGACGCCGAGAGAGAGACAAAATAGAAGGGCGAAGCAAATCGTCGCCCCAACGAGTACCCACCCATATACCTTTAGCCAGCGTAGATCGTTTTCTATTCTCTGGCCCCGGAGGACGCGCTCATCATCCCAGTTCTTATCTTCCTGCTTCGCCCTTGAATCGTTTGCCCAAGCAGGCTTGTCCTCGATATCAGACGGTGGGAGTGGGACTTCTTGATCGCTCATGCAACAGCTTTTCGTAATGAGTGCGTATCAGGTTATCGGGAATCTCAATTCCCATAATCCCTTCTCGATACACTTGGTCCCAAGGGGTGCCGCTTTTGTGTGTTAGGCTCGACAATGCGTATCCGGACAGATGACCGTACTTCTGGAACACGTCCTCCAGAAAAACCTTCGTGTCCGTGTCTACTCCAGAGGGGGTATTGGCGATTAGCTCAGGCGGTATCACGTTGCGTCCGAAGTGCTTTGTCGCTTGGTATAGGTCCGGAATCACCGGCCCAAATTTCCACGCCTCGATACGGTCGCCAAATAGATCCCTACGTAGAAGCGCCAAGCTCCATCCATGAGCGATGTAGACAAGTTTCATCAATTGCAGCGGCGTAAGGGAGGCTCCTTTCGCTTTTGCAATCTTCAAAATCTCATCAGCGATTATAATCGCAGAATACATCCCGCCTTGCCTTGTAGCCGTGATAGCGAGTTTTCGACTCGCTGCCACAAATCAATTAAAATTAATTCATAGTATGGGGAATAAATAACAAAAAGTCCATCTCAAGAATGAACAGGTAAACACCTAAGCTCGTTCGGCATTGCCTCGATAGCTTATGTTTTCTTAGAGCGGTGGCGCCGTCACTACTTAAACGTGCTGCCCGCCGTTGATGTGCAACTCCGCTCCGGTCACGTAGGACGAGGCGTCGGTGCAGAGAAAATAGATCGCCTTGGCAACCTCGTCCGGCGTGCCGAGGCGCCGCATCGGGATCTGCTCCACTATCTTTTCCGTGCCGGGTGAGAGGATCGACGTGTCGATCTCGCCCGGTGAGATTGCGTTCACACGCACGCCGAGCGGTCCGAAATCGGCGGCCATTTCGCGGGTTAGCGCTGCGAGCGCCGCTTTCGAGGTGGCATAAGCCGCGCCCGCGAAGGGGTGGACCCGCGAGCCCGCGATGGAGGTGACGTTCACCACTGAGCCCTTGGCGCGGGTCAATTCGTCCACGAGGCCGCGCGCCAGCATGATCGAGGCGAAGAAATTCACCTGAAACACCTGCAGCCAATCCTGATGGTCGGTGGCGATGGCGCTGAGCCGCGAGCCACTGGGACCTTTGGGCGAAATACCCGCATTGTTGACGAGGGCATGGAGCACGCCGCCTTCGGCCTCAAGCCGCCCCTTCACATCGGCGATGGCGCGCAGCGTGTCATCCGCATCGGCCAGATCGACCTGCAGGTGATCCTCCGGACCCATTTCCCACGGGCAGTTCTCGGGGAAGGGGTGCCGTGAGCAGGTAATAACGCGCCAGCCCGCAGCCGAGAAGCGCTTCACCGTGGCGTGCCCGATCCCTCGGCTTGCGCCGCTGAGCAACATGACGCGGCGGGGATTGTTGGTCGACGAGGACATCAAAAACCTCTGTAAAAAGGGGCGAACCGTAACGCCGCGGAAGACGGGGGTCTACCGGCAGCCGTCACGATCTCACGGATAAAGCCTGCTCTTGCGCCAGCCTTCGCCTTCGCGCGTGAAAACCACACGATCATGGAGTCGGAAGGGCTTGTCCTGCCAGAACTCGATGGAAACGGGTGCGATGCGGAAACCTGTCCAATAGGGCGGCCGCGGCACCTCGCCGATGGCGTATTTCGCCGCGTTGACGGCGACGGCCTTTTCGAGCGCGAAGCGGCTCTCCAGCGGGCGCGATTGCTGGCTCGCCCAAGCGCCGATGCGGCTGTCGCGCGGGCGGCTCTGGAAATAGGCGTCGGCTTCCGCGTCGCTGACCACCGTCACCGGACCTCGCGCACGAATCTGCCGGCGGAGGCTCTTCCAGTGCATCACCAGGGCGGCCTTGGGTTGGCCGAGCAACTCGCGGCCCTTGTTCGATTCCGTGTTGGTGTAGAAGACGAAGCCGTTCTCGTCGGCGCCCTTCAACAGCACCATGCGCACATTCGGCAGCCCGTCCTTGTCCACGGTCGCGAGCGCCATGGCGTTCGGATCGTTCGGCTCGGAGGCTTCCGCTTCCTTGAGCCAGGACTGAATCAGGGCGAAGGGCTCATTGGCTTCGGTGAAGTCACCGCTTGTTAACTGGTTCAAGGCTTTATCCTGGGATGTGACTTGTACGTTCTGGAGACAAAGACGCGTGACGATGGCTTTTGCGCGCCGTTATAGATCAGACGCTCTCCTGAGCGAAGCCAAGAAAATCCTCGCCGCAGGACTGATCGCGCTGAATGCCGGCGCGTGCAGCCTGACCCTCGGCGTGGCGGGGATTCAGGATGATGAGCCGGAAGTCACTGGCTCGGTGACGCCGCAAGCGGCGCCGTCCCTGTCGCCCGATCTCGACGAGGAGGATTGGCGGCGGGCCAAGGCGGCTCTGGCGCTCGCGCTCGATCCGCAGGGGCCCGGAACGATTGTCTCGTGGGACAACCCAGCCTCGGCCATGAAGGGCTCCTTCGCGGCGGCTGGCGCGCCCTTCGTGAAGAACGACGAGATCTGCCGCGCCTTCTCGGCCAGCCTGGGCAGCTCCTCCATCACGACTCTTCAGGGCACGGCGTGCCGACCTTCAGGCGGCGAGTGGGCGCTTAAAGAAGTCCAACCGGCAAAGCTTTCCGCAAAAGGCTAGCGCAAGCTGGGCTTTAAACGTGACAAAGCGTTGCGAACGCGCCGCAATTTTCCCATATGGTCGTCAGTCCCTCGGGCTGTAAGTCCTTTTTCTGACGGCAACGGATTCTTCCACGATGCGCAACCCCTACGAGGTCCTCGGCGTGCAACGCTCCGCCAGCGAGGCGGAGATCAAGAAGGCGTTCCGCAAGCTGGCCAAGACCTACCATCCCGATCGCAACAAGGATGATCCGAAGGCCAAGGACAAGTTCGCCGAAGCGAACGCTGCCTATGAGATTCTCGGGGATGCGACCAAGCGCGGTCAGTTCGACCGGGGCGAAATCGACGCCGAAGGAAAACCCCGTTTCCAGGGCTTCGAGGGTTTTGGTGGCGGCCCCCGCGGCGGGGCGCGCTACGAGGAATACAATTTCGGTGGCGGCGGGCCCTTCGGCGGGCGCGCCGGTGCCCGCGGCTCCGGGGAGGAGTCGAACGACGACTTCTTCTCGCATTTGTTCGGCGAGGCCTTCCGTTCGGCGGGCGGGGGAGGGGCGCGCCAGCGCGCGCGGCCGCAGAAGGGCGAGGACATTGCGGCAACGCTCTCTGTGACCCTGGAGGAGGTCGCGGGCGAGGCGAAGAAACGGATAAAGCTGCCCAACGGGCGGGATGTGGACGTGGTCATCCCCAAGGGCGTGACCGACGGACAGGTCATCCGCCTGCGCGGCATGGGGCAGAGCGGCGGGCCGGGGGCTGAGCCCGGCGACCTCATGTTGACCATCCAGATCACCACCCACGAGCGCTTTACGGTTGACGGCGCGAACATTCACCTGCGCCTGCCCATCCAGATCGAGGATGCGGTGCTGGGGGCCTCCGTCCGCGTGCCCACGCTGACCGGCGCGGTGGCCATGAAAATCCCGCCCATGACCAATTCCGGCCGCACCTTCCGCCTGCGCGGCAAGGGCTTGCCGACGAAGACCGGGCAGGGCGATTTGCTCGTGACCGCTGAGATCGCGTTGCCTGAGGTCGTGGACGACGACCTGATGGACTATGCTCGCAGACGCCGCGAGGCGAAGGCGGAGTAGGAAACTTCACTCTTCAGCAACGCTGATTCACAACGGCGGGGCCGTTGGGACTTTCCCACCGCCGCAGGGTCGGTTAAGAAGCCCTCTTCTGACGTGTCCAGCGACGATTTAGGTGAATCATGGCGGAGACCAAGGCGCCCGGCATTCTGGCCGGCAAGCGCGGCTTGATCATGGGTGTTGCGAACAACCGTTCCATCGCCTGGGGCATTGCGCAGGCGGCCCGTAACCATGGGGCGGAGCTTGCCTTCACATATCAGGGCGACGCCCTGAAGAAGCGCGTCGAGCCTCTGGCGAAGGAGCTTGATGCCGCCGTCGTCGGCCATTGCGACGTCACCGACGCCGCCAGTATCGATGCGGTTTTCGACGAGGTGAAGAAGCTTTGGGGCTCCCTCGACTTCGTCGTCCACTGCATCGCCTTCTCCGACAAGGACGAGCTGACTGGCCGTTATGTGGACACGACCGAGGGCAACTTCTCGAAGTCGCTTCTCATCTCCTGCTATTCCTTCACGGCCATTGCCCAGCGCGCCGAGAAGCTGATGAACGACGGCGGTTCGCTGCTGACGCTCACCTATTACGGCGCTGAGAAGTGGATGCCGCACTACAACGTCATGGGCGTCGCGAAGGCTGCGCTTGAGGCTTCGGTGCGTTATCTGGCGGCCGATCTCGGCCCCAAGAACATCCGCGTCAACGCCATCTCGGCAGGCCCGATCAAGACGCTGGCCGCCTCCGGCATCGGCGACTTCCGCTACATCCTGAAGTGGAACGAGTATAACTCGCCGCTTCGCCGCACCGTCACCACCGAGGAGGTCGGCGAGACCGCGGCCTATCTCGTCTCCGACATGTCGCGTGGCATGACGGGCGAGGTCCTCCACGTGGATGCGGGCTATCACGTCGTCGGCATGAAGAACCCGGAAGCGCCCGATCTGTCGCTGGATAAAGAAGGCCAGTGATCGAGAGGCGACCCGCGATCTATTTCATCCGCCACGGCGAGACGGACTGGAACGCTCAAGGACGGCTTCAAGGCCAAAAGGATATTCCGCTTAACGCTCTTGGCCGGGTACAGGCCGAGGAGGCGGGGGTGCGCTTACGCGGCCTCGTGCTCGATTATCAGGGCCTCGACTATGTCGCGAGCCCGATGGACCGCACCCGCGAAACCATGGAGCGGATGCGCGAAGCGATCTTTCTCGATCCGACCCAGTATCGCCTGGACGACAGGCTGATCGAGCTGACCTTCGGCTCATGGGAAGGCATGACCTGGAAGGAGGTCCGCAAGGCGGCTCCGCAGGCGGCCGCGATGCGGGAGCGGGACAAGTGGAACTTCGTCCCGCCGGACGGCGGCGAGAGCTATGCGATGCTGGCCACCCGCATTCGCCCGTTTCTGGACGGCCTGACCCGCGAGACCGTCGTCGTCGCCCATGGCGGCGTCGCAAGGGCGTTTCTCGCACTGACCTGCGGCGTCTCCACCCGTCAGGCCGCCAGCATCGACATCTGGCAGGGCAAGGTGCTGGTGATCGAGGGGCGCAAACACTACTGGGCGTAATTCTGCCTCGACTGCTCTTAGAGGTTGCGCTTCGCGGAAAAGCATGGTTCTGGTCGGAAACAATGTTTCATGATTGGAGAGTGCTTATGCGTCGCGTTGCTATCGTCCTGGCGGGATTGGTGCTTCTGACCGGTTCTGCGTCTGCTGAAACGCGTGAGCGCACGGTGAAAGCCAATACCCGTTCCGCTATCGACGGGTTTTTCTCTTATTGGGAAGACACCTGCTATACGGGGGAAGTTGTCAATGTGAAGGTTCGGCAGGAACCGGCAAACGGCAGCGTCCAGATCGTTCCGCACGAACAGGTTTTGGGCAAGGACTCGCGGTGCCCGGGTACGAAGGTTCGCGGGCTGGTCTATGTCTACACGCCGAAGAAGGGGTTCAAGGGTGTCGATGAATTCGCGATCGACGTACCCTGGACGTCGACCGATATCGGCCCCGGCACAGTCTTCACCAATAATTACAAGATCCGCGTGGAGTAAGCCGACCCTCACATGTTGCGACGGACGGCGTTGGTCGCCACCTGGAGGTGACACCAACGCCCATTCGTCCTAAGAGGCGCTGGAACTTAATCGTAGCGCCATGTCCCACAACACCTTCGGTCATCTTTTCCGCGTCACCACCTTCGGCGAGAGCCACGGACCGGCCCTGGGCTGCGTCATTGACGGTTGCCCGCCGATGCTCCCTCTCGATGTCGCCGAGATCCAGGCGGAGCTTGATCGTCGCCGTCCCGGCCAATCGCGCTTCACCACGCAACGCCGCGAGCCCGACGAGGTTAAAATCCTCTCCGGCGTCTTCGTGGACGAACGGACCGGCCAACAGGTCACGACGGGAACGCCCATCGCGCTGATGATCGAGAACGTGGATCAGCGCTCGAAGGACTATTCAGAGATCAAGGAAAGCTACCGTCCTGGGCATGCGGATTTCACCTATGACGTGAAGTACGGCATCCGGGATTATCGCGGTGGCGGGCGCTCTTCGGCCCGCGAGACAGCGGCGCGTGTCGCAGCCGGTGCTGTCGCCCGCAAGATCCTGCCTGGCGTCACCATCCGCGGCGCTTTGGTGCAGATGGGGCCGCATGCTATCAATCGCGACAACTGGGATTGGGAAGAAATCTCGCGCAACCCCTTCTTCTGCCCCGACGCGAAGGCTGCCGCTTTCTACGAGGAATATCTCGACGGTTTGCGCAAGGCCGGCTCTTCCATCGGCGCGGTCCTCGAGATCGTGGCGGAAGGCGTGCCTGCAGGGCTCGGAGCGCCGATCTACGGAAAGCTCGATTCCGATCTCGCCGCTGCACTGATGTCGATCAATGCCGTGAAGGGCGTCGAGATCGGCGATGGTTTCGCCGCCGCCGCCCTGCGGGGCGAGGAGAATGCGGATGAGATGCGCGCCGGCAATGCGGGCGCGCCCACCTTCCTATCGAACCATGCGGGCGGCGTCCTCGGTGGCATCTGCACGGGGCAGCCGGTGGTATGCCGTTTCGCGGTGAAGCCCACCTCCTCGATCCTGACGCCCCGCGCCAGTGTGACGCGTTCCGGCGCTGAGGCGGAAGTCGCAACTAAGGGACGGCACGATCCCTGCGTCGGCATCCGCGCTGTGCCAGTGGGCGAGGCGATGGTCGCTTGCGTTTTGGCAGACCATGTCTTGCGCCACCGGGGGCAGGTCGGCACTAGCGTCGAGTGGCCGATCAAGTAGAGATCGCGGCGGGGCGAGAGATCGAAAGAGACCGATATGACGGGCCATAGCGTCACCGAAGCCATCGAAGCCTTTGCACGCGGCGAGATCGTGATCGTCACCGATGATGACGATCGCGAGAATGAAGGCGATCTGATCGTCGCAGCCTCTCTCTGCACGCCGGAGAAGATGGCCTTCATCATCCGCAACACCTGCGGCATCGTCTGCGCGCCCTTGACCTCGGCGGAAGCCAAGCGCCTGCGGCTCGACCCGATGGTGCCCTCCAACGATGCACCCCTCGGCACCGCCTTCACGGTGACTGTCGACGTGCGCCACGGGCTGACGACGGGCATTTCCGCCGAGCAGCGCGCGAACACCGTGCGCGCGCTTGCGAACAACAATATGGGCGCGGCCGATTTCGTGCGTCCCGGCCACGTGTTTCCCCTCATCGCGAAGGATGGCGGCGTGCTCATGCGCTCCGGCCATACGGAAGCCGCTGTCGATCTCTGCAAGCTTGCTGGCTTGCCGCCAGTCGGCGTCATCTGCGAACTGGCGAACGACGACGGCACGGTGATGAAGGGCGCGCAGATCGACGCTTTCGGCGAGAAGCACGGTCTCAAGCGGATTTCGGTGGCCGAATTGATCGCCTATCGCCAGGCGCGCGAAAAGCTGGTCGAGCGGATCGCCTCCTTCCCGGTCGAGACGGAGTGGGGCACCTTCACGGGTTACGCCTACTCGACACCATTCGACAGCGTGCAGCACATGGCGCTCGTCCATGGCCGCATCGGCGACGGGACGAATCTTCCCGTACGGCTGCATCGCGCCAACGCGCTCACCGACGTCTTCGAGGGTGGCAAGACCATCGCGGCGGCCATGCAGCGCTTCGCCAAGGAGGGGAGGGGCGTTCTCGTCTATCTCCGCGATGGGACGGCGGGCGTACCCACAACCCATTTCAACGAAACCGATGAGACCGCTTCCGAGGCTCTTCGGACCAATCAATGGCGGGAGATCGGGCTCGGCGCGCAGATCCTCAAGGATCTTGGGGTCGTATCCATCCGCAATCTTGCCACATCTTCCCGATCTTACGTTGGGTTAAGTGGATTCGGCATCGACCTCGTAGGTGAAGAGCCACTTGAAGGTTGACTTCGATTCAGTGGAATAAGAAACGGGATCCTCCAAAAGGATGAGCCGTCGGTCCTACCCCGATCGTGGGGGATCGAGGGTGGCCAGCGCTCCTTGTTGCTCCATTTGGTACGGAGTTTCATTCTGAACGACGCGAGCGAGTCCTTGCAGAACGAGTCTTGGTCAAATCAGTCCCGGGCCTGGACGAAGATCGGATCTTTGCGCCAGTTTGCCGACCATATGGTGACCGGCTCTCCTGGGCGTGACGCCGCCGGCTTGGCGATGCGGCTCATGCTGGCGCGCGGCATGTCGATCATGACGCTCTTCGTCACCGCATGGCTGGTGAACATCGAGGCGTTCGCCGAGTTCGGGGTGTATCAGACCCTCGCCGCTCTCGCCTGGATCGCATTGTTTCTGCGCTACGATGCGGCCATCGTCTCTGCTCGCACGGCGGAAGAGGCCGGCGAGGCGCTGCGCCTGTGCATCGGAGTTGGGGCGGTTCTGCTGCTCGTCTTCACAAGCCTGTCCCTGGCTGCGGGTGGGGTCGGCGTCATGCGGATGCAGTTGGCGCTCCTGCTGCCCCTCTCAATTCTGGGCCGCGGCCTGCTGCGGCTGACCTTCGCGACCGCGACGCGGGAAGGCGACTTCAAGGGGATTGGGCGCGCTTCCATGGTCCAGTCGGTCTTGCAGCCGACAATCCTTGTCCTTCTGGTGCTCTCCCCGCTCGAGGACGCGCTGTGCTTTGTCTTTGCCGATATTCTCGGCCATGCGAGCGGAGTGATCTATCTCGGCTGGCGCCGCCGTCATCATTTCCAGGCTGCGACCAGGGATTGGTCGCTCGTGTCGCTCGCCGCGGCCGCGCAACGCTGGAAGAGCTTGCCGCTCTACAATCTTCCCAGCTCGTTCCTTGCCCTGGCCTTCGTGACGTCTCCGCTCCTCATCATGCCGATGACGACCGGCGCTGTCATGGCTGGCCACGTGGCGCTGGCCTATCGTATTTTCGACGTGCCGACCCAGATCATCACCGCGGCATCGACCCCAATCTTCCTGAACCGGCTGCGGCCTTCGCTCGACCGTGCCAATCCGGTTTTCGGCCGCCACATCATGTTTGGTCTCTGCGTCGTCCTTGGACTTGCCTACGCATCCATGGCCGGGATCTTGATGCTCGCAGATCCGCTTCTGTCAGGCACCGCGTTGGACGCGCTGAGCGAAGTCACGCCGTATGTGGCTCTCTTCCTCCTTTTTGTGGCGATCGCTGCGCCGCTCAACGATTCCTGCGGCCTCTATCCTCAGCAGAGGCGCTTGGTCGTGATTCAGGCGTTAGCCCTGGGGGGCAGTTTCCTGGCAGCCATCTTCGCAAGTTGGACGTCGCCGGTCGGAGCCCTCCTGACCCTTGCCGTCATCTCAGGGCTTCGCGCGCTGTCTTTGGGCGAGTTGCTACGGCATTTGTCGAATTTGAGCCGACAGTCCTTCGTCGAAAGCCCGGATCTTAAGTCCGCATCTCCCGCCCCATAAGGGCGTCGACATGCATGGCGACGGATTTCGATAAGCCCTCCAGATCATAGCCGCCCTCCAGCACCGACACGACGCGACCGCCGCAGTGGCGGTCCGCGAGCACCATCATCTTCTGCGTCGCCCAGGCAAAATCGGTCTCGGTCAGGTTAAGGCTCGCCAGAGGGTCGCGCCAATGAGCGTCGAAGCCGGCGGAGATGACGATCAGATCCGGCGCGAAAGCGTCCATGCGCGGCAGAACGATGCTTTCCACCGCTTCGCGGAAGGCTTCGCTGCCTTCGCCCGCACTCAAGGGGGCGTTGACGATGGTGCCATGGTCTCCCGTCTCCGACACTGCGCCCGTGCCGGGATAGAGCGGTGCTTCATGGGTCGAGCAATAGAGAACGCTGGCATCGCTCCAGAAGATGTCCTGCGTTCCGTTGCCGTGATGAACGTCCCAATCGAAAATGGCGACGCGCTCCGCTCCATGGCGGCGTTGGGCATGGCGGGCCGCGATGGCGGCGTTGTTAAAAAAGCAAAAGCCCATCGCCCTGGTGCGTTCTGCGTGATGGCCCGGCGGGCGCATGGCCACGAAGGCGTTCGATGCCTGGCTGGTCATGACTTCGTCGACTGCCTTCACCGCGCCGCCGGCAGCTCTCAAGGCCGCTTCATAAGTCCCCGGCGACATCACGGTGTCCTCATCGACGCGGACGAGCCCCTCGCGGGGGCTGATGTCGCGCAGGGACAGGACGTATTCCTCCGGATGAGCGAGCGTGAGGCTCTCCAACTCCGCTATCGGGGCCGTCTCGCGAACGAGCGAAACGAAGCGCTCCTTCTCAAGCGCACGCTCGATGGCGCGCAGGCGTTCCGGCCGCTCCGGATGCCCGAGGGGCGTCTGATGATCGAGGGCGGCGGGGTGCGTGATGTAAAGTGTGGACATGGAACAGCTTGCGAAATGGGCTCCGCTAGTCTCGCAGCGAGTCGAGCGGCTGTCCATGTTGTCACGATGCAACACATTTTCCACGCAAGCCGTGGCATGGTGCCGGCGATTCGCATCTCCTCCCCTTTGCGGAACGTTTTTTGAGCGTTGCCGCTTTTCACATCCCGTTGCCCCCGGGAATGCGAAGCAGAAGCTTTGACCCATGCGCCTCTCGAGCCTGACCCTCGTTCTCTTCGCCGTGACCGCTCTGGCCGGTTGTACGTTCAAGGGTGTTCCAGACCCCCAGGTGTCCACTCGCGATGTCGACTGGATGGCCCAGGTTCCGACGGCGCAGGAAGAGCCCCGCAACGGCCGCTACCTGCTGGACGATCCGACCGGCGAGAAGCCGGGCACCATCGTCGTCGATACGAAGGAGCGCTTCCTCTATTACGTGCTCCCCGGCAAGAAGGTCATTCGCTACGGCGTCGCCGTCGGCGACGAGGCCTATGGCTGGACCGGCACGTCGCGCATCGCGCGCAAGGCCGAATGGCCGGATTGGAACCCGCCGCCGGAGATGAAGGTCCGCTGGCCCCATGTCCGCTTTACCAAGGGCGGACCTGAGAATCCCTTGGGCGCTCGCGCGCTCTACCTCTACGAAGGCAACAAGGACACGCTCTACCGTATTCACGGCACCAATGAGCCGGAGAAGATCGGTCTGGCGGTTTCCTCGGGCTGCATCCGTATGCGCAACATCGACGTGGTCGACCTTTACAACCGCGCCGACGTGAACGCGACGGTCATCGTCCGCTGATATCAGGGCGCGGTCGCCGCGCCCTCACTTCCATCAGGTAGCTCGCTTCGCGAAGGCCTCGCCGTCCCTCAGACCCATCTCGTAGGCTTCGCGGATGCCTGTCGGGTTCGTAATGTCGAACTGTCCGATGGGCACGGGCTGCGAGGGTTGGATATAGGTCCGGCCTTTAATCTGCGGGAACGCGCGATAGAGGCGCGAGAGGATGACGAGCGTTCGGCCACCCTGCGCTTCGATGTCGAGCAGCGGCTCGGCGGGCACGTTGTCGACGAGTCCGCCGTCGAGGGCTGCCATCCCGCCGACATGCCCGATGGGCATGAAAGGCGGAACGCTGGCGCTGGCCATCAGCGCCGCCCGGAGATCAGCGGGGGAAGACAGGTCCTGCACGCGTACGAATTCCGGCCGGAAGCCGAGGGCGCGCCCGCCCTTCGGGTGAACCGGTTCGCGCCACTTCTTCTCGATCTGATAGGTCGCAATACCAAGAGGAATGGCGAGTGCCAGCGGGAGCCGTTTCGGCTTGCGAGCCAGGCCGATCAGGATGTCGGGACCGTTCCTGAGCCGCGCCAGGGCGGCTTCGTCAAGAAAGGTTTCGATCAGGGAGCGGTACATGCGGGCGACCGGCCAGGGAGATCCCTCCTTGCGCCAGGCGCTCCACTCGAAGTTCCGCCGCCCCAGGCTGCATCCCTGGGCGACCATCTCATTCACGGACCGTCCGAGACCCAGGACGCTGTAGCAGGCCGACCACGCGCCGGCGCTGACACCGACGAGGGTGCTCGGCTTGAGGCCGAGGAGCGGGGCCGCCGCTTCCCAAAAGCCGCCCTGCCAGTAGCACCGATTTCCACCACCTGCGAAAGCGACCGCGTCGAACATGGCGTCTTCCCTAGCTCCGCCCCTTGGCGAGGACCTCGTCCTCGGCCATGCGCGCCTGTTCGCGCCACGCCAGCACGATGCGCTCGAGATCGGCGATATCCGCCGCCGGGAGCGAGCCGAGCGTGCGTTCCACATAGGATTTCTGCAGCGCGATGCCTTTTTCCGCGAGGTCGCGGCCTTTGGCGGTGAGGTGCAACGAGTTGGAGCGACGGTCTCCGGGAATGGCGCGCCGCTCCACGAGACCGGCCTCGACCATCCGGTCCAACAGGCCGGAGACGTTACCCTTGGTCACATAAAGTCGCTCGGCGAGTTCCTGCTGGCTCAGACCCTCCCGCTCGGTCAGGGTCGAGAGCAGGTCGAATTGCGGGACCGACAGGCCCAACGCCTTCAACTCCGTCGCGACCGTGTTCATGGCGCGCCTGTGAAGCCGGATCACGCGAAACCAGACCCGGAGAGGGTCGACCGACGAACCGGCTGTCGGAACGGGGGCAGGGGACGTCAAAGGGCTCGTTTCCTTCCAGAATGTCCCGATAGTTTACATCGAAACCTTGCGGCGCGTCATCCCGTTGTTGGCAGGCTCTTCCGTTGCGCCTGGCGGGGGAACGAAAGCCAAGTTCCTGGTTTCTTAATCGGACATTGTGCTCACCCGCGATCTGCAAAGCCGCCTGATGCGCCATTACATCATCGAGGAACCGGTTTCCCGCCCGGCGACGTGGTCGCCCAAGTTGGCTTGGTTCGCTCTTGCGGTGTCGCTCATGGCTGCGGCCTTGATCCGGTTCAACCGGATCGATTATCCGGCGGGCTTCGTGGCGCTGGGCTCAGGGCTGGTGATTGCGCTTATTGCGGTCGGAATGTCGTTTGTCGCCTTCATCCACATTTGGCGCGAGGGGCGGCGCGGGCTTGGCAGCGCGGTGCGCGGCCTCGTCATCGCCGCGCTTGTGCTGGCCTATCCCGGCTGGATGACGGTGAAGGCTGTCACGCTGCCCCCCATTAACGATGTCTCGACCGACACGGACAATCCGCCGGCCTTCTCGCGCTCCCGGGCGGTGCTCGCTGCCCGCAACGACTGGGTGCCGCCAGAGGTGTCGGCGCAGGCCCGCGAGCGACAGCGGCAGGGTTATGTGAAGATCGCTCCCCTGACCCTCGACACCGACCCCGACGAGGCTTTCGTGCTGGTGCGGGAGGCAGCCAACAATCTCGGCTGGCAGGTGATTGAAGCGGTGCCGCCCGGCGGGCGGGCGGGTGTCGGCCGCCTCGATGCCATTGATCGGACGCTCGTCTTGAAGCTCCCGGAGGATGTGACCGTAAGGGTTCGGCCCCGCGCCGACGGCGCGCGCGTGGACGTGCGCTCCGCATCCCGCATTGGGGCGCGCGATCTGGGCGACAACGCCGCCCGGATTCGGGCTTTTCTGGAGGAAACCTCGAATCTCGCGCTGACAGCGGGAAACTGAGCCTCATCAGGCCCGTCGGAACTCGCTCTCAAGAGAGGGCAGGCCGTCCGTTACCACCTGTCCCTTCGCGATCAGGTCCTCAAGATGGGCAAAGACCGACAGGGCCGCGGCCCCGACCAGGGCCGGCTTCAGTCCCTGATAGATTGCGGCGACGATCTCCGGGATCGTCCGGTCCCCTGCGGTAAGGCGGTTGAGGATCGAGGCCTCGCGTTGGCGACGATGGTGAGCCAGTGCCCGCACGAAGCGCTGGGGTTCGCGCACCGGGCCGCCATGGCCGGGCCAATAAAGGGTGTCATCGCGCCCTTTGAGCTTTTCGAGCGAGGCCATGAAATCGCCCATGGACCCATCCGGCGGCGCGACCACGGTCGTGGACCAGGCCATGACGTGGTCGCCCGAGAACAGCGCCTTTTCCTCGCGCAGCGAGAAGGCAAGGTGATTGGCCATATGCCCTGGCGTCGCCACGGTTTCGAGGGTCCAGCCGGGGCCTCCGATCACGTCGCCTTCCACCAGTTCCCGGTCTGGCGCATAGTCCTTGTCGGTGCTCGCCTCCAGCAGGTTGACCTCGCCTTCGAAAAGCGGGCGGGCGCTGCGGTGCGGGCTGCACCCGACGAGCATGGCCCCCGTCGCGACCTTGATGGCCCGGGCGGCGGGTGAATGATCTTTATGGGTATGCGTGACGAGGATGTGCGAGACCGTCTCGCCGCGCACGGCGTGAAGCAGAGCGTCGACATGCTCGGGAAGGTCGGGGCCGGGGTCGATGATCGCCACATGGCCGGTGCCGACGATGTAGCTGCAGGTGCCCGTGAAGGTGATGGGTCCCGAATTGCTCGCGACGACCCGGCGGATGAGGGGGCTGACGCGCACGCACTCGCCGGATTGCGCCGGCGGATGGATGTCGAAAATAAGCTCGTCTGCCATGACCTTCCTTCAGAAATCTTCTGGGCATCAATATGGAGCTTCGCAGCTGCCGCTTGAGGCCGCGCTTCGACCCCCCTATAAGGCCTAAACAACCGCCCGCGAATGGCGGAACGAGATCGGAGATCTGCTTATGTCGACTGGCGCCATGTCCCTTGCCACGCCGTCCACCCTCGTCGGCCTCCTCTGGCCGTCGCGTGATGACGCCCGATTTGCCGCGCTTCGCGCCATCGTCCTCATGGTCGCGGGCTCTGCGCTTCTCACCATTTCCGCCAAGGTCCAGGTGCCGCTGCCTTACGTGCCCATGACCATGCAGACCATGGTCGTCCTGCTGATCGGCGCGTCCTACGGCCTGCGCCTCGGCGGCGCCACGGTTGCGCTCTACCTTGCCGAGGGCGCGATGGGCATGCCCGTCTTCGCCAACACCCCGCCGATGGCTGCTGGCATTTCCTATTTCTTCAGCCCGACGGGCGGCTTCCTCTTCGGCTTCCTCGCCGCCGCCCTCGTGATGGGCTTCATGGCTGAGCGCGGCTGGGACCGTTCGCTCGGTCGCGTCATCGTCATGATGACCATCGGCCACGCGGTGATCTTCGCGGTCGGTCTGTCCTGGCTCTCGGCTATCATGCCCTTCGCCAAGGCCTGGACCGTCGGCGCCGCGCCGTTCATCGCCGCGACCCTCGTCAAGACCGCGCTCGCCGCCGCCCTGATGCAGGCCGCCTGGACGGTGACGCGCCGCAAGAACGCTTCCCGCTAAGATCGGTATCAGTTCGCATTTTGGAAGCCGCCCCACGGGGCGGCTTCTTTGTTTTTAATTCGCCGATCAGGCCGCGCGCCGTTGCCACAAATTGTCGAGGCTCCATGCCCCGCCGCCGGCAGCGACGAGATACAAAAAGACGAAGCAGTAGAGAATAGCCGCGTCGCCGCCATTCAGCGCCGGGAAGAAGCTTTTAGGCGCATGCACCATCCAGTAGGCGACAGCCATCTGGCCCGAGAGAATGAACGCGACAGGGCGCGTGAAAAGGCCAAGCGTCAGAAGCGCGCCGCCGACGATCTCAAGAATGCCGCCGAACCACAGCAGCGTGAACAGCGTCGGCGCAGGATTCGCCGAAGCGGGAAAGCCGAAAAATTTTTGCGTGCCGTGCTCCAGGAAGATCAGCGCGGCGACGATGCGCAGCACGCTCAAGAGCCGCGGAGCCCAGACGCTTTCAAGGGAAGGAGTTCCGTTCATCAATTCATCTCCAAAACGGCGAGTGACAGCCGCGGGGCCTCTCGGCGCGCGGCTGTTCGACAACTCGTTAGAGACGTGCTGCCGATCTTACCAGCGAGCGAAGCGGGCAGTCTGGTAACGAGTTGCTTACCATGTTCGAAACTCGCGTTGATCCTCGGCTGCGCCACCGCGTTCTTCTGATGTGCAGGAATGAGCGGAGGGACCTCCCCATGCTGATCCTCGATCCGAGAACCGGACAAGTCGTTGCGGTCGATCCTCGGCCGAAGCGCATGCGTCTTGCTTTGCTGGGTATTTAGGAAAAATTGGGCGTCGACGTGCGCGGCAACGCATCAAACAAGCCCCTCGAAAGAAGCTTCGCGAAAACCGTGAGAAGTCTCGGGAAGAAATGGTCGGAGTGGCAGGATTTGAACCTGCGACCCCCACGTCCCGAACGTGGTGCGCTACCAGACTGCGCTACACTCCGACACCGAAAATCATCGGGAGGCCGGTCTTATAGCGGCGGTGGCGGAGGGCCGCAAGAGGCGAAATGAACCTTGACGTCGATATCTGCTCCGCTTGTGAAACTCGGCGCAAAACGGAGTTGCCAGCGACGTTTCCGCCGACTATGTACAGCGCCACGCCGACGGTGGGGCGTCGCCAAGCGGTAAGGCAGCGGTTTTTGGTACCGCCATTCCCAGGTTCGAATCCTGGCGCCCCAGCCAATCTCAGAAAATCGAGAAACCGGCGCCGGTCCGAGTGGACACTGGAATCTGATACTCTTCCCTACACCAACGCCTTCACAAGAAGCGGCAGACTGATGTCCATGCGATAGTCCACGGACGAGTGGTTGTCGCGGAACTCTTCGTAAATGTGCGGGACGCCTGCGGCATCGAGCTTGCGATGCAGGATGCGGGAGCTGTAGACCATGTTGTATTGGTCGATGTCGCCGCAATCGATGAACAGCAATTTCAGCTTGCGCAAAGCATCGAGATGCTGCGCTTCGTCTGCCATGCGCAGCGGGTCCCAGCGCAGCCAGTTGGCCCAGCGCTCCGCGATCAGCTCGCCCGTGTAGGGATCGACGGGGAGGCGGATGCCGTAGAACTGGCTTGGATCGGGGTCGAAGGTCGCGCTCTGCGCGAGGATCATCAACGTGTGCCAGTCGGCGTCTTTCGCCTTCGGGCCGGCCTCGAATTTGCGGATGAAGGTTTCAATCGATCCGTTGTGATCGACGAGGTGGCGCAGGGCGCCGGCGAACTCGCCGAGATGATAGAGATATTCGAAGCCCACATCGCCTGAATGGGACGCGGCTGCGGACCAGACCGAGCCGCCGTGGCGCAAGGCATGGACGAGGGCGCCATAACCGCCTGAGCTTTTGCCGAAAACGCCGCGGCGTCCGTCGCCGCCGCACGCGAAGCGGTTTTCGACGAAAGGCAGCATTTCGCGAATGAGGAAGGTTTCCCACGCACCCGTCGCCGCGCTGTCGATATATTGGTTGCCGCCAAGGCGCGTGAAGCAATCGGGAAAGGCCACCACGACCGGAGGCATGGCCCCGGTGCCGATGAGGCGGTCGAGCCGCTCTGGGACGTTTTCGCCGTAGTTCTTCCAGTTGGTGTGCGACGGTCCGCCCGCGGTATAGCCGACGAGGTCGACGAGGAGCGGGAGGCCGCGTCCGTCATGCCCGGCCGGGACGTAGACATCCACCCGCCGTCGGGAGGGATCGCCCAGCAGGTTGCCCTTCAGGCTGTCGCTGTCGATCCAAAGCCGGTGTACGACGCCTTCCGGCACGCTGTGGTCTTTCCGCATCGTCATTCTCGCGAAAGGGCAGGGGCTTCTGGTGTGGCCGGGCTGCGGGGATTTGTCCAGAAACGAGCGCCATCGCAATGGTTAATAAGTCCTTAGCCGACCTAGCCATTTGAGGGGGGCTGGCGCTAGGGTGCCAGCTGCTCGCGTGGGGGAAACACCAATGACAGACAGCTTCTTGCCTCGATGGACCCTGAAGACGGAAGGGACCATCATGCCCGACGAACGACTGCCCATGGGGCAGACGGTCGTCGTCGGCCTTCAGCACGTCGTGGCCATGTTCGGCTCGACGGTGCTCGCGCCCATTCTGATGGGCTTCGATCCGAATGTGTCGATCCTGTTTTCCGGCATCGCGACGCTGCTTTTCTTCCTCATCGTCGGCGGTCGGGTCCCGAGCTACCTCGGATCGAGCTTCGCGTTCATCGGCCCCGTGCTCGTCGCGACGGGTGCGACGGTTGGAAGCCCCAACCCGAATATCCCCCTCGCTCTCGGCGGCATCATTGCGGCCGGTGCGCTCTACTTCCTCATCGGCCTTGCGGTTCAGATGGCCGGCCATCGCTGGGTGGAGCGGGTCATTCCGCCGGTCGTCACGGGCGCTATCGTTGCGGCCATCGGCCTTGTCCTGGCACCCATCGCCATTTCGAGCGCGTCCGGCGTGACGCCGGATAATCAGGCCGGGACGGCCTTCGCCCGCTGGATCGCCGTCACCACCGTCGTCGCGGTCGGCCTTGTCGCCGTCTATGCGCCGGGCATGTGGCGGCGTCTGCCGGTTCTCGTCGGCGGCGCGGTTGGCTACTTCGCCTATTACGTCTGCGCCAACATTCTTGGGTTTGGCCAGCCCATCGACTTCGCGAAGGTCGGGCAGGCGGCCTGGTTCGGGCTGCCCACGTTCCAGAGCCCGGTCTTCGACATGCGCGCCATCAGCCTGATCGCGCCCGTCGCGATCATCCTGGTTGCGGAGAATCTCGGTCACATCAAAGCCATCGGTGCGATGACCGGCCGCAATCTCGACCCCTATCTCGGGCGCGCCTTCATGGGAGACGGCCTCTCAACCATGCTCTCCGGCGCCTGCGGCGGTACGGGCATGACGACCTATGCGGAAAACATGGGCGTTATGTCGGTGACCCGTATCTACTCGACGCTGATCTTCGTGGTTGCCGCGGTGATCGCGCTGCTCCTCGGCCTGTCGCCGAAGTTCGGCGCCTTCATCGGTACGATCCCTGTGCCCGTCCTCGGCGGCCTGTCGATTGTGGTCTTCGGCCTCATCGCGGCGGCGGCTGGGCGGATCTGGGTCGAGAACCGGGTCGACTTCTCCAACCCACGTAATCTCATCACCGTGGCGGTGGCCTTGGTTCTGGGCGCAGGCAATTTCAAGCTGACCGTCGGTGGCTTCACCCTCGACGGCATCGGCACCGCGACCTTCGGCGCCATCATTCTCTATCACCTGCTCCATCTGAAGCAGACCGCCTCTGTGGTGGAGCGTCCTCAAGCCGCAGAGTAAAACTGGCTTGGACCTGAAAACGAGAAAGCCCGCGTTGAGCGATCAACGCGGGCTTTCTCTTTGAAACTGCAGTGAAAAGCGACCGTCAGCGTCTCCGGCGGACCCGCGCGGGGAGGGGATCGTGAGACGGGGAGGCGAGGGCGATCAAAAGCATCAGCGCGGAAAGGGACCCAGCGATGAGGGCAAGCGCCCCGGCAATCGCGACCTGGGAGGCCAGGCCCGTTACGCCAGCAAGTGCCGTAAGGATCAGAAAGATCAGGAAAGCTCTGTACGCGACGGAACGGTTCATCGACTCGGTCTCCCAGCGGATTCTGGAAACGTACTGCCGCGCTTTCGGTTCCATCCTTGAGTTCCTTTCCTTGAATACTTCGCGATCTCTTTAAGGAATAAGGTGAATGAGTCTTTTTCACGGAACCATACAGTCGCGCTTGGCGTTAGTTCCGGAACACGCTCAGACACATTCCGCGAGGTGATGTCATGTTAGGCTGGGCAATTACCTTTCTGATCATCGCGCTCGTCGCGGCCGTCTTCGGCTTCGGCGGCATTGCGGGTACGGCCGTTGAAATGGCGAAGCTCATCTTCTTCGTGGCAATCGTACTTTTCGCCATCTCCGCGGTGATCGGCCTCCTGAGGGGGAGAAATCCCCTCTAGCGCGACACGACCGAAACGCCGCCTTCAGGGCGGCGTTTCGTCATGGGCTTGGTGACGAAGGAAGGTCTTTAGGAGTTTTGAAGCGCCGCGCGGGTCATGCTGTCCGGGCCCAGATCGTCCACGTCGTCGACGTTCAGCAGCGAGGCGAGGCGGAAGCGCGCGCGATTGACGCGGCTTTTGATGGTTCCCACCGCGCAGCCGCAGATATGGGCGGCTTCCTCATAGGAGAAGCCGGAGGCGCCTACGAGGAGCAGGGCCTCCCTCTGGTCGGGCGGCAACTTGGCCAGGGCGCTGCGGAAATCCTCGAAGTCCAGGCGCGCGCCCTGTTCCGGCTGCACCTTGAGGCGGCCTGCATAGGATCCGTCCGGGTCTTCGACCTCGCGCCGGCGCTTGCGATATTCGGAATGGAAAAGGTTGCGCAGGATCGTGAAGAGCCAGGCATTCAGGTTGGTGCCGCGCTCGAACCGGTGCAAGTTCGACAGCGCACGCAAGAGGGTGTCCTGAACGAGATCGTCGGCTCGATCGACCTGGCCGGACAAGGAGATAGCGAAAGCACGGAGGCTGGGAACAGCGGCCAAAAGAGCGTCTCGGAGATCCGGCTCCGGCGTCATTCAGGCGTCTCCAGGTCTTTCTTGTCGAGCTGTTCCAGCAACTCCTTGAAACGATCCGGGACAGGCTGCTGCATCAATTCGTCGTACATGGCACGTAACTGATCGCCGATACGCTTTTGACTGGTGCTGTCGAGTTTGGGTTCTGCGGTCAACTTTTCGTCCAAGAATTCCTCCGGAATCACCCGAGCCAGCTTGTTCCCCTTCTCACCTGTCATCTAAATCCCCTTGCGGTCCCTATCTTAAATGGTTCGGGACCGCGAACCTTGGCAGTACCTGCACGCCGAATTTCGAGCAATAACGTCTGTCCTTGCCTTCGGTTCCAAAGAATGGAACTTTCTTATCCCTGTGGAGTTGAAACGTCCGTATCCGCAAGAAACGAGTTCAAAAGCACATAAGGGGAAGCGAATGTCGACAGCTCAGCTTGTCGTCCAACACTTGCCGTATCTTCGCCGTTACGCCCGCGCCCTGACGGGGAGCCAGATCGCCGGCGACGCCTATGTGGCTGCAACGCTCGAGACGCTGGTCAGCGAGCCTGAAACCATAGGGCCTTCCGGCAACGTCAAGGTTGAGCTGTTCCAGGTTTTTACCCGTATTTGGAATTCCCTGTCCGTGAACGGCCGCAGCGAGCTGATCCAGCGCGATCTGCCGGCGGAGGTTCGCTTAGGGCAGATCACTCCCCTGCCGCGGCAGGCTTTCCTTCTGTCCTGCCTTGAAGGCTTCAGCGAGGATGAAGTCGGCCAAATCCTGGGGAGCCACGTGGCCACCGTCCGCGACCTAGTGGACGAGGCGGGCCGCGAACTGGCCGCCGATATGGCGACCGACATCCTCATTATCGAGGACGAGCCCTTGATCGCCATGGATCTCGAGGCTCTCGTCGAAAGCCTGGGGCACAATGTCACCGGCATTGCGCGCACGCGTACCGAGGCGGTCAAGCTCGCCTCCGTCAAACGTCCCGGTTTGATCCTGGCCGATATCCAGTTGGCTGACGGCAGCTCCGGCCTCGACGCGGTGAACGATCTTCTCAAGGCCTTCGAAGTGCCGGTCATCTTCATCACGGCCTATCCGGAGCGCTTCCTCACCGGCGAACGGCCCGAGCCCGCCTTCCTGATCGCCAAACCCTTCCAGCCCGCCAACGTCTCGGCCGTCATCAGCCAGGCGCTGTTCTTCCAGCAGAGCGCGCGGCGTCGAGAGGTTCGCGCGAGCGCCTGACAGATTTTCTGATGATCTCAGCAAGCAAAAGCCTAGCTTTAGAGCTAGGCTTTTTCTTTGGCGTGCGCCTTTTGAGAAAATAAAAAAGACGGGCCACGAGGCCCGTCTCAAGGTGCCGGCCAATGCACAAGGGGAATGCGGGGAGGACCAGGAGGCCGGTATTCTACGAACGCAGAGCTGACAACAAAAGTTCCCCTTGGCTTTTTAAGCAAACAAGCTTTGCTGGTCGGATATTTGCTTCAGGAACATCGTCGATACGGCCGCGTTGTTTTTCCAAACGGTTTAGCTGGGGAAACAGGAGGCGCGCGTGGTCGGAACACCTGCCTTGTTGACTGGAATTGTGGGTGCCGCCTTCTTCGCTGGCGCCTTCGTTGCCGACGTTCTCAATAACCAACCCCTTGGCACACCTGGGAAATTCCCCGACGGCGCGGGGATGATCCCCCAGGCTGCCGCAAAGGGTGACCGTATCGCCGAACCTGCTCCTTCGCGTGAGAGGGCGAGCGTCTCAGCCGTGGAATTGGTCGGCGTGTCTCACGCCATTGTGATCCTGCGCGATGCGAGCGGTGCGGTGCTTTATCGCTCCGACCCACAGGCCGGCACGACGATCCTCGCCAAGAACACCGAGCTGCCCGTGGTCACCTTGAAAGAACAGGCGAAGGGGCCGGCGACACAACATCCGGTCATTCGGAAGGAAGGAAACGAAGCTCCGCTCCCGGCGCCGAGCAAACCTTCACGCGATTTCGTCGGCTGTGTGGGGGACGTCAGCAGCCTTGTCAGCGCCAGCGCGAGGAGGGGACCCAGCCTATGCTTGGCGCAGAGCGAGCGCTTCCTTTTCTAAGATTGGAAGGGATCGATGCAGCTGAGGTCCTTGGACGTAAAGAGGCCTCGCCGAACGAGAGCAAGGGGCGCGACGCAACGCCCTGATCGTCGTCAGCTTTTCGGGCGTTTCTGGCGGACCGCATCCGGGTTTTGGACCGGACAATCGAGGCGAGAGGCCTGGTTTCTTACGCTCACACTGCTCGCCATCATTCTCTGTCAGCTCTTCGTGCAAATCAGGCTGAACATCTGGAATCGGGACATCTTCGATGCGCTCGACAAACGCGACTTTGAGGCCGTCGCCTGGGTCGCGCTTCTCTTTGTGCCGCTGGCGCTTGCGGCGGTTGTGTTCAATGTGGCGTCCGTCTGGGGGCGCCTCACCACCCAGCGCGCCTGGCGCGCCTGGATGACCGATCATCAGGTCGATGCGTGGCTCAAGAACGGGCGCTACTACCAGCTGAACTTCGTGAAGGGTGAGCATCAGAACCCGGAATTCAGGATCGCCGACGATACGCGCATCGCGACGGAATCGCCGGTCGACTTCGCTTTTGGCGTCACCACCGCCGTTCTCACCGCGATCACCTTCATCAGCGTTCTCTGGGCGGTCGGCGGCACGCTCGATGCGGAGTGGAAAGGGTACCAGATCGCGATCCCCGGCTATCTGGTCCTTGTTGCCATTCTCTATTCCCTCGTCTCGACGACGGCGATGGTGTTCATCGGCCGGCGCTTCGTCGAGGTCGCAGAGCGGAAGAACCAGGCGGAGGCGGAATTCCGCTATGCCGCGACACGCCTGCGCGAAAATGGAGAGAGCATCGCGCTGCTCGGCGGAGAGCCGGAAGAGCGCAGCGGTCTCAGCATCGCGCTGGGCCATGTCATTATGCAATGGCGCGCGCTCTGCGGGCAGTATTTGCGCACCACGGTTGTCTCGTATGGCAATTTCGTTCTTGCCCCGGTCATTCCGCTTCTTCTCTGCGCGCCGAAGTATCTCGCCAGCACGATGTCGCTAGGCGAGGTCATGCAGGCTTCCACCGCCTTCGTCACGGTGCAGCAATCCTTCAACTGGCTCGTGGAGAACTACCCCAACCTTGCCAACTGGACAGCCTCGGCCAACCGGGTCGCGGGCCTTCTGGTGTCTCTCGAACGATTACAGCTGGCAGAGCAGCCGGGCATCGGCCACATCCACCGGTCGGAGAAGGATGAAAAGGCGGCATTGGAGCTGCATCGCCTGTCGGTCAACCTCGACGACGGCACCGCCGTCGTCCGCGAAACGCAGGTCGAGATCAATCCGGGCGAAAAGGTTCTGGTCGTGGGGGAATCGGGCGCGGGCAAGAGCACGCTGATCCGCGCGATTGCCGGGCTATGGCCTTGGGGAGACGGAGAGATCGCCATCCGTCGGGGCTCGCGCCTCTTCTTCATGCCGCAGCGGCCTTACGTGCCTATCGGTACGCTCAAGCACGCGGTGGCCTATCCCAACCCGACCGACAGCCTGGACGATCGGGAGGTCGAGCAAGCGTTGGCCGATGCGGGGCTTTCGCATCTCGTCGACCGCATTCACGACAAGGGCGTGCCGTGGGATCGGACCTTGTCCGGCGGCGAGCAGCAACGTCTGACCTTCGCGCAGCTCTTCATCCAGAAGCCCGACATCATCGTCATGGATGAGGCGACTTCGGCTCTCGATCCGGAAACGCAGGCCCGTCTCTTGAGAAGGGTGAGCGAGCGCCTGCCTCGTGCCGCCGTCATCAGCGTCGGGCATCGTCCAGAACTCGAAGCGTTCCACAATCGCCGCCTCGTCCTGGCGCGCCGGAAGGATGGCGCGCGGCTCGTCGCCGACGAGGCCTTGCCTCCCACGAGCTTTGCCCTGCGTCGGGCGCTGGCGCTCTTGTTCCGCAGGCACCGGCTGCCGCAGGATCAGGAGGACGAAATTTGAAGGCAATAGGCGCGGCCTTCGACTGTCATGCTTTGTTGATCTTGACCTTAAAGTTCCGCGGCCTGGCTATAATCAAAGATAACAGCCTGTAAGCTTCAGGTTATGATCTATCTATCCCGGCCCTTATCGCCCGCTTTTCCGGCACGATATCTGCGCGAAGCGCTTTAAAATAGTGGGAACGGCCCTTTGGCGGCCGCGTTAGACAACGACGCGCATTCTGCGCGGCATTCGATAACGCGAACGATTCCGCTAAACTAGAGGGAGACATCCAATGCTGACGAAGCATATGGCAGCGTGTCTTGTCGTGACGGCTCTTGGCGCTGCGCCGGCTCTCGCTCAAACGTCGACCATGCCCTCCGCATCGCCCCCGGCGTCCGGCTCCTATCTGACGCAGCTTGGGCAGAATCATTATCTCGCCTCCAAGCTCATCGGCACGAAGGTGGTCGGCTCCAGCAACGAATCCATCGGCGACGTCAACGACGTGATCGTGGAGCGTGACGGGCGGCCCATCGCGGCGATCATCGGTGTCGGTGGCTTCCTCGGGATTGGCGAGAAATATGTCGCCGTTCCCTTCAGCGCGCTCCAGTTCGCCACCCGCGAGCAGGCGAACGCCATGGCCGCAAATCCGCCGGCGACGGGCTCGACGGCGACAGCCCCTTCGACCACGCCAGCGCCGTCAGCGCGCTTGGGGGCCGGTCCGGAACTCATCATTCTGCGCATGACCAAGGTCGATTTGCAGAACGCCCCGAGCTTCAACCCTGAGCGCAGCCCGGCGCCCGGAACGACGGCTCCGAAGCAGTAAGCCCTCTTTGAGAACGAGCGGCGCGATCCCGGTGCCGCTCGTCAAAGAAAAAGGCGTGGCCGCGAACGGCCACGCCCTGAAGGTGCCGGCCCGAGGGGGCATTCGGATCCGGTCGAGCAGCCAACGCTGTCATCCGGCAAAAGGTTCCCAGGAAAAGCTCATCATCCTAGGAATTTCTCGCAAGCCATGTTTCGGGCGGGTCGTCGGCCCGATTGGACGTCTTGCCGCAGCAGGAACCGGGGCTTTCCAGGCACGTTGCACCCCGACACCACAAGGAGGATGGGATGACAGCCACGAACGAGCTGGACGCTGTGTTGAGCAAGGAAGATCTGCCCGATGAGTTCTGCCGGCTGGCCTCAAGCTCGGCCCCGGGTGACAAGCCGTCCGTCGCGTCCATGCTGAGCGGCATCGTTCCCTCCGGCGAGGAGGACGAGGTGATGTGCCCGCTTCTGCTGCGCCGCCATCTCATCGTTCCAGCATGGCGCCACAGTTTCGCCGCCGGGACGGGAGATCGCATATAAGCGATTCCAAAAAGCCCATAGGTTCATTCGTTGCAGCCGGCCCCCCTTCAAGACGAACCGATATCCGTTCTTTTGCACCCGAGCGTCGTGCCGATCCTCGATGTCTTCCGATATTTCAATCGGCTCGAGGATCATCACGATCTGACGCTGCTCGATGGGCCGGAAGGGACTCTGGCGGCCTCCACCGGCCCTGATCTTGCGAAAACCATCGTTTCCGACGCGCTTTTGCTCGCCTTCTCCATTGCGCGGCAGCGCCGGCGGCCGCTCGATCACCATCCGGTCGGGTCGCGTCGCGGCACGTTGGACGAATATTGCCTGGTCGTGCTGATGATCGCCTCCCGGCTGCCGGACTCCAGCCTCGCCACGGAAGCCGCTAGCGCGCTTGGGCTCGACGATGCAATTTTGTCTCTCGTTGCGGACCTCATGCGGCAGATTGACCGGACCTATCTTTATTGGAGGGTCCCGAGCCTTGCGGAGTTCCGCGCGGTCATCGGCAACAGGGCGTGGCGCGACGTCGAGGTCGAGGAATCGCTGAACCAATCCGGTTTCCGGTTCCGTTTCTGACCCTGTGTGACGTAGGCAAAAATAAAGGGGCCGTCACGCGGCCCCTTTTCGCGCGCCGTGCCAGCCATCAATCCTGAGGGTTTCGGCTGCCTCCCGACGCTTGGCCGCCCTTACGTCCCGCTTCGGACGCAAGCTCACGGTCCTGGGAAAACGACCGCTTCTCCGCCGGAACGCTCTTGCCGCCCTTGCTGGCAATCTCGCGCTGCCGGTCGCCGTCCATCGATGCAAAGCCGCGCTTTGAAGTAGAACCTCCTGTCGCCATCACATGCCTCCTAAGCAGTTGATCTTCTGACTTGAAAACCGCCTGCTGGTGGGATGGTTCCGGACCGTCTTAACTGCTCGCCAAGGAGAGTGGATGACCTTTCGTAAGGTAGGTGATCGTTCCTGCGGCGGATGTGGACTGCTTTCAGCAAAATAAGATTATTGTCCTTCATATGGGCGCGAGAGTAGTAGGACCTTTTGGGAAGACCGAACCTGCCGTCCGCTGACAATCGCGGCATTGGCGTCACCGCCGCCGTCGCATCCATCTCGATCAACGATGCCCACGCCTAGACAGGTGGAAGGCTATATTCTATTGCGTCCAGTTTCTCCTCGGGACTCAAGCGCCGCCTCTTGAGCAACACGTCGTTATTCATCATGGATGAAAGTAGTTCTTTGCAAATTTCCAATGAAAATGCGCCTCGGAAAGGCCTCTCGATTGGAATCATCGCGCTTTCACAGATTGGCGACGATCCCCGTGTGCGTCGACAGGGCGATGCCTTCTTGAAGGCCGGATGGAATGTGGTCGCTATCGGACTAGCGGGCTCCAAATCTGCCCCGCCGGCATGGCCAATTCTCGATGAGACGCATCTTGAGCCCGTTAAGCCGGCCGGTGAGAAATGGATTGCTCCTTCGCCGCCTCCTCCTCCGAGAATCCTGCCCGCCGGCCTGACGACGGGGCAGAAGATTGTCCGGCTCGCGGTGACCCCCGATCTGCTCTATTTCGCCGTTCGCAAGCGCGTGATCCAAGCGGCAAAGCGAGCAGGCCTGAAGGCACCGGACATGGCACGCATGGCAAGGGCGGCAGCCCACTATTCGGGGTTGGCCTGGACCAAGCGGCAAGGCGTGCGGCGCCTCGGGCAACTCCGCTATGTGATCCGTATGCAGGCCCCGCGGCTCTTCCCCCAGGCTGCTGAAACCGCATTCTGGAGACTCAACAGCCGCTTTGACGACCTCTATCGGCTGGGCGCGACGCGCAAGCCCGACATCTGGCTTGCCAACGACTGGACGGCGCTTCCAATCGCCCGGCGTCTCGCTCGGGAGCATGGCGGGATTCTTGTCTACGACACCCATGAGCTTGCGGCGGATGAGTATACCGAGCGGCTTCGCTGGCGCCTTCTCCATCGCCCGGTCACCGTGGGCGTCGAGCGCGAGTGCATGAAGGAGGCTGCCCTTGTCACTTGCGTCTCGGACGGAATCGCGGACCGCCTCCAGGAATTGTACGGATTGAAGGAGCGCCCGCTCGTCATCCGCAACACCCCTAGCTATCAGGAGATGCCGTTCCGCCCCACCGGCGAGCGGATCGAGGTTCTCTACCATGGCATCGTCTCTCTGGGACGTGGCCTGGAGGAGTGCATCCGCAGCGTTGTCGATTGGCGTCCCGAGTTCAGCCTGACCATCCGCGGGCCTTGTTCGGAAGAATACAGGACCCAGCTCGAAAGGGCCATCTCGGTGGCCGGCGTCGCGGGTCGTGTCAGGCTTGTCCCGCCGGTCCCCATGGTCGACCTGGTCAGAGAAGCGAACGCTTTCGATGTCGGGCTTTTCGCTTTGCCGGACCACTCGCGGCATAACCGCTTTGCCCTTCCCAACAAATTCTTTGAATACACGATGGCGGGTTTGGCCTTGTGTGTCTCGGATTTGCCAGAGATGGCACGTCTCGTGAAGAAGCATGATCTCGGCGTTCTCTTCGCGGGAATGGAGCCGACCGTCATTGCTGCGGCTGTCAATTCGCTCGACCGGGCGTCAATCGACCGATACAAGCGCCTGTCACTGGAGGCGGCCCGGCAGCTGAACTGGCAGAAGGAAAGCGAGACCCTCGTTTCTCTTTGCGCGAATCTCGCCAACGCCAATCGAAAGACCTGAACGATGTGCGGACTCTACGGATCTATCGGCTTTCAGCCTGACCGCGATCGGATCGATCGCATCTCCCATAGAGGCCCCGACGGCACGGGTTGGCAGGAATTCGCCTCGACCGCCGGTCCGGTCGCGCTCGGCCACCGCCGCCTGGCCATCATCGACGTCAGCGATGCCGGCCTTCAGCCGATGGCGGACGATTCCGGCCGCTTCAATCTCGTATTCAATGGCGAGATCTACAACTATCTCGAGTTGCGTGAAGAGCTCCGCGCCAAGGGGCATTTCTTCAAGTCTGACAGCGACAGCGAGGTGCTGCTGGCTGCGTATAAGGAATGGGGCGAGGCCTGCCTCGACCGCTTCCTGGGCATGTTCGCCTTCCTGATCTGGGATGCCCGCGACAAACGCCTTTTTGCGGCGCGCGACCGCTTCGGGATCAAGCCGCTCTACATCGTCTCCAATCCTCGTGGCATCGCCTTCGCTTCCGAGATCAAGCAGCTCCTTGGCCTGCCGGGTATCGAAAACCGTATGAACCTGGCGCGTGTGAGGGATTTTCTTGCGTCAGGCATCAGCGATCATACGCCGGAGACGATGTTCGAGGGCGTCGTGCAGCTCCAGGCTGGCTGCTGCGTCACCGTCGATGCCTCGCGCTCCCTCTCCGGGAATTACGAACCCCGCCGTTGGTACAAGATCCCCACCCACTCAACGCTTGATATCCCCGAAGCGGAGGCTGCTGATCGTTTCCGGGAATTGCTCACGGATTCCGTCCGCATGCATCTGCGCTCGGATGTTCCGATTGGGTCGTGTCTCTCGGGTGGCCTCGATTCCTCGGCCATCGTCTGCCTCATGTCGGACATGCTGGCGGGGGAAGGCAAGGGCGCGCGGGTCAACACGGTATCCGCCTGCTATGCCGAGAAAAGCGTCGACGAGAAGCCTTTCATGGAGGCTGTTGTCGGCAAGACCGGCGCCAATCCTCATTACATTTTCCCCCGTGCCGAAGAGGTCTTCAAGCGGGCAGGGGATATCACCTGGCATCAGGATGAACCCTTCGGCTCAACCTCGATTTTCGCCCAGTGGTGCGTGTTCGAGGAGGCGAAGAAGGCCGCCATCAAGGTCATGCTCGATGGTCAGGGGGCCGACGAGCAACTTGCCGGCTATCACTCCTCCTACGTCTATTACATGTCGGACCTGATCCGGCAGCGCGACTACGTCACCCTGTTGCGCACCATGGTCGAGCGCGACCGGATCCACGGGGTCTCCTTCATGGAGCAGTTCAAGCGCTTCATCGGGCCGGTTCTGCCTCCGCAGTTGCGCACTTTCCTGCTTCGGCAGCGCCAGGTTCTCGTCAATCACGACTGGATGGGTTCGGAGGCGCTGCGGCCGCTGCAAAATCAGCCCGGCGCACTGGAAGTGGCAAGTCAGGTCAATGGTTTGCCGCCGATCACGGATATCGCCTCTCTCTGTGTCGTCCTGACCTTCGCGTCCAACCTGCAGATGCTTCTGCATTGGGAAGACCGCAATTCCATGGCCCATTCGATCGAAGCGCGGGTTCCGTTCCTCGATCACCGTCTGGTCGAGTTCAATCTCGCGTTGGGCAACGCGCATAAGATCGTCCGCGCGGATACGAAGCGGGTTCTGCGCCGGGCCATGAGCCACACCCTTCCGGAAAGCGTTCGGGAGCGCCGCGACAAGCTCGGTTTCTCCACACCGGAGGAGGTCTGGTTCCGCGGCCCTCTCAAGGGCATGATCCTGGACGGCGTCGAGGCCACCCTCAAGCGCTACCCGGATCTCCTGGAACCCAAGGGCACTCGTGCTCTCGTGTCGGACATGCTGGAAGGCCGACGCAACGTCGACTTCACGCTCTGGCGGATCGTCAACATGGGAATCTGGGGCGAGCGGTTCGGGGTCAGTTTGTAACGACCTTCCTGGCTGCCGAGTCTTTCGCTAGGCGCCCGCCTCTTTGAGGCGGGCTCTTTCCGGATGCACTGCGGTAACCGCACGTCCCGTTCCGCGCTGCGCAACGGGCTAACTGCTCGAACACCGTCAGCAGCCGTACATGCTGCACCATTCCTTACCAATTCTCGGGGTCATGCGTCGCGCGACCTCTGCAAAGCGACGATCTTTGGTGATCGTCGCGGCATGCTGCAGCAAGGCCCACATTGGCCAGCGATAGCCTGCGGGGAGATCTTCAACATACTGTGCAAATAAAAGGTCTCCATCCGGCTTGGTATAGCTCTCCATCTGCATAGCGAGACTGGCCAGATAGCGAAGCGAAGTTTGCAGCATTGCGCTGTCCCCGAGGAGACGGGGACCATTGTAGAGCGCGATCGCAACCGCAAACTACGGCTTAATGCTGTGAACGTTAGGTCGATCAACGACCGCAGGAATCCCCAAGTATGGAGCAATTTCCGTCGACCTTCTGTCCAGCGGCGGAGAGGAGATCTCCGAAGTCGCCGATTCAGAGGCAATGCGCTGTGGAGCTTGTCTTCGGGCCGTGACGGCCACGTCATAGACCGTGACCGCTAGGATCAGACAGGCCTCTCCAAAGCCAAGCAGAATTGTGCGAACAGGTTGAATAGACATTGTTTTTCCGACGCGTGACGAATGGCGATGCAAAATAGCGAGGCTAGAGCGAGGAACTCGTGCGTGATGGCGCGGGCTATTCGCGATGCATGCTGGGGTCCTCAGCACACTCGCTGCACAACTGTATCGAAGGGATAAGAAGCACGTTCGTGCTCGTTGGGGGCGGCACTACCCATGCTCCGTTCGATAACAATTGCAGCCATATTGGCCTCTGTCTGTTTAAAAGCGTTATGCCATGGAGGGGTGGACTAGACCAACGGTTAGTCAACCCTCTGCTTCCACTCCCGCCAGTAATCGAGAAGCGAGACATCTCCCCCTTGGGCTTGCGTCAAATGGGAGCGTCCATCGCTAGGTCGGAGGTCCGCCTCAATCATCTTCGCCTTGGCCGCGATTTCCTCAACCGGGTAGCGCTGTGAGGGGCAGAGAATGGATGATGCCGACGCCCAGCAGTCCCACTCGCCGATTTCTACCGAGCCGAGTGCTCCGGTCTTCCGGTTGTAGACCAGCACGGCAGGGGAGGAGTTTGCTGCAACTGCGATCCAATCGCCTGCGCTGGCTATGGTCGTGATGTAGAATAGCCACCTGTTTTCGGGCAGTTCTCGGCGCACAGGCATAAGGAGCCTCGTTCCGTCGGATGCCTGCAGGGAACCGTAACTTGGGCGGACGGTTGTTCCAAACATACTGTAGCTTGGGCTATCTGCCTTCAGCAGTCCGCGCCACATATCAGTGTTGTGGCGGTATGCGGAGGGTATGGATACATATCCCCACCGAGGGCCGCCGAACTCAAAAGAACGGGTTCCGTCTCGGCCAATCTTGATAACCCGATCCTGGTAAGTCGACAAAACGTAGATGTCATCGCCGTCGCGATAGGCGCAGTAGGGCATCGAAAGGTTGACTTGCGTCGGGCCGTTGGCTCCGAATGTTTCCTTTAATTCTAGATCCTTCGTCAGCGTGAAGACCCGGCCCGCCATAGCATCTGAGCCGATCAAGTCTCCAGTTTTCACGTCTTCGCTGATGCATGTCGCAAACAGGATGGGTCGCTCACCAATCTTCGAAACGCGTGCCAACTCTTTGCCGGTCTCCAGGTCGAACTTTGCTATGGTCTTTCCGCTGCCATAGACATGGTCACCGACTATCGCCACACCGTGAGACGATACAACGGGCCTTTTCCAGCGGTAGATCCAGGCGTCGTTGACACGCTCGAAGACTGAAAGAGCGCCGCCGTCGTAGTCGGCAATCGCCATGAACCGCCCGCCTCGCGAAACCTGGACGCCTTCAGGCCCTTTGATGCCATCCTCGTGGGTCAGGCGCTCGGCGAGTTTCAGGGTTACCCGTCCGGCATCGCGAAGGATTTCCGCAACGAGAACGTCTCCACCAGTGTAATTCGCAATGAAAACCCGGTCATAGAATGCCGAATAGTGAACGGCCGTTGGGCTCCAGACCGGCACGGGCATGTCCAATTGGACAAGCGCAGCCTCGCGGCGAGATATATCGAACAGGTAGATGTTGCGATAATTGACGACAAGGAATTCGTCGGGCCCGATTCTGGTCATAGAGACAGGAAGGAAGGGCTCGTCAGGAACGCGCTCAATTGATACGAATTCCGAGTGCCCCTTCAGATCAGGCTCGGGCGTCGTCGAATGGATTGCGCGTAAGCGCGTGTCTTGTGCCCGATTGCGATCCCGAGTTTCCGCGATGAAGGCGTTGAGTTGTAGCGCAAGATCGCTGACGGCTTTCTCAACCTGGACGGATCGTGCACCGGTTTGGGCAGAACGCGAATCCAGCCCCATGATCGAGCTGATGATCACTTTGTGCCGTTTGGAACCGATCGATTGTGCCGCAATTGCAAGCACAATCACAGCGATTACCGCTGCTCCAAGCGATGCCAGTTTCCACCGTTTCACCGGCTCCCCCAAGCAATACAGCGCCTGCCTAGCTGATCGGTCCGCCCAAGGCAACGATATTAACCAAGGTCAGGGGGCGGATAAGATCGAGCCGAAATGCTGGGTGGATGCCGAAGAGGTGGCGCTGGGCCGCGAAGCATAGTTCGGCCGACGGGGGCGCGCGCCCCAAGTCTCACTACACAAATGAAAAAGTGGCGATCTGTGAAAATTCGGGCCGAGTTTGTCTCGAAAATTCGTAAGATTAAAAACCTACACAGGGTAACCATATGTTGACAAGACCGTAGCTGGAGCTTAGTGAGCCCGATCGTTTGAAATGAATTCGAGGGCGTGGCCAGATATGGATATTCGGGGCAAAAAACTTGTTGTGATCGGCGGCGCGGGCTTGATCGGATCGCATGTCGTCGACGAGCTCCGGAAAGAGGATGTCGGCCAGATCCTCATCTATGACAATTTCGTCAGAGGAACCGTCGAAAACCTTGCCGATGCCCTGCGCGACCCCCGCGTTAAGATCTTCGAAGTCGGAGGGGATATCTGCCAGACCGACATCTTGAATGCGGCCTTGAAGGACGCCGATGGCGTCTTCCATCTTGCCGCTCTCTGGCTTCTCCAGTGCCACGACTATCCTCAGTCGGCGTTCCGCGTGAACGTTGAAGGAACGTTCAATGTGATCGACGCTTGCGTGAAGAATGGGGTCAAGCGTCTCGTTTACTCCTCGTCCGCATCGGTTTACGGCGATGCCGTCGAGGAGCCGATGACCGAAGATCATCCGTTCAATAACAAGAATTTCTACGGCGCCACCAAGATCGCCGGGGAAGCGATGGTCAGGTCGTTCCACCACCGCTACGGCCTTGACTACGTCGGCTTGCGTTACATGAACGTCTATGGCCCCCGACAGGATTACCGCGGAGCCTACATCGCCGTCATCATGAAGATGCTCGATGCCATCGAACGCGGTGGCGGGCCGACGATTCTCGGCGATGGTACCGAAGCCTTCGATTTCGTCTCGGTTCGCGACTGCGGTCGCGCGAACGTGTGCGCCATGAACGCCGATGCGACAGACCGCTTCTACAATGTCGGCACGGGCCAGCGGACCTCTTTGCGGGAGCTTGCGGAGATTCTTCTGCGCTTGACTGGTTCCAATCAACAAATCCAATACGCCCCCCGTAGCCAGGCGACACTGGTTCGCAACCGTATCGGTTGTCCGAAGCGCGCCGCGGAGGAAATTGGATTCGTTGCAGGCACCACGCTCGAACAGGGATTGGAAGCACTCATCACCTGGAGAGCGCAGCATATTGAAGAGGTTGAGAAGCGGCGACAGAAGTCTGCCGCCTAAGGCCGTTTTCTCCAAAATCCTGGGAAGCATTCGACATGTGCGGAATCGCCGGCATCTTTCATCGTAATGGCGAGCCTGCATCGAGTGCCCGTCTGAAAGCGATGTGCGATGCGATTGCGCATCGCGGTCCCGATGGTGAGGGGCAGTTTGTGTCCGGCCCGGTCGGGCTTGGTCACCGTCGTCTCGCGATCATCGAGCTGTCGTCGCTCGGACGGCAGCCGATGGTGACCCAGGACGGCCGCTACACCCTCACTTTTAATGGGGAGATCTACAACTTTAACGAGTTGCGGGCTCAACTTACGGCACGCGGCCGCACCTTCGTATCTCGATCTGACAGCGAGGTACTGCTGCAGGCCTTCGCGACTTGGGGCCTTGATGCCCTCCCCCGGTTGAACGGGATGTTCGCCTTTGCGATCTGGGACAAAGAGACGGAGGTCCTGACGCTTGCCAGGGATCGGTTCGGCGTCAAGCCGATCTATTATGCTGAGGCCAAAGGCACGTTTCTCTTTGCATCCGAGATCAAGGGGATTCTCGCTCATGGCACCATCGGTCCTGAGCTGAATGCTGAGGGGCTCGTCGAGTACTTCACGTTCCAGAACTTCTTCACCGACAACACGCTTTTCCGGAACGTCCGGTTGCTGCCGCACGGGTGCTACATGCAGATCCGGCGCGGGTCTCAGGAGGCTGTCCCGGTGCGGTACTGGGACTATCATTTCGAAGAGCCGGCTCACGCGGCGAGCAAGGGCGAACTCCTTGAGCAGCTGGATCACCTCTTCCGGCAGGCGGTCTCTCGGCAGCTTATCAGCGACGTCGACGTCGGTTGCTATCTTTCGGGCGGCATGGATTCCGGCTCGATCGCTGCCGTAGCGGCGAGCCAGCTGCCCTATATGAAGACCTTTACCGTGGGCTTCGACCTCAGTTCGGCATCGGGCGTGGAGCTCGGGTTCGACGAGCGTACTGCCGCGGAATACATGTCCTACCTGTTCAAGTCCGAGCATTACGAGATGGTCTTGAAGGCGGGTGACATGGAGCGTGTGCTTCCTAAGCTCGCCTGGCACCTCGAGGAGCCGCGGGTAGGTCAGTGCTATCCGAACTTTTATGCCGCGAAGCTCTCAAGCAAGTTCGTGAAGGTTGTGATGTCAGGGGCAGGGGGCGACGAACTCTTTGCCGGATACCCGTGGCGATACTATCGCGCCGTCACGAGCGACAATTTCGATGACTACGTCAATAAATACTATGCCTTCTGGCAGCGGCTGGTCCCTGAGCAGCTGCTGCCGGAGGTCCTGGCGCCCATTTGGGGCGATGTCAAACACGTCTCCACGAAGGAAATCTTCAGGAACGTGTTCCAGGAGCATGCGAGCACGCTCACGCGCCCCGAAGACTATGTCAATCATTCGCTCTATTTCGAGGCGAAGACATTCCTGAACGGCCTGCTCGTCGTTGAGGACAAGCTGAGCATGGCCCACGGGCTCGAAACCCGAGTGCCATTCCTGGATAATGATCTCGCTGACTTCGCGATGCGGCTGCCAGCTGGCTTGAAGCTAGGAAATCTCAGCGAGGTCATGCGCATCAACGAGAATGAGCCAGGCGGAAAGCATGAGCGATATTTCGAGCGGACCCGCGATGGAAAGCTCATCCTGCGCGAGATGATGGGCCGTTACATTCCGTCGGAAGTGGTGAACCGCGTCAAGCAAGGTTTCTCGGCGCCCGACGCGAGCTGGTTCAAGGGCGAGAGCATCGACTACGTTCGCCGACGTCTGTTCAATAATAATGCGCGAATCTACGATTTCTTGGATAAGCAGAAGATCCAGAGCCTCGTTACGGACCACCTCGAAGGGCATGAGAACCGGCGCCTGTTGATCTGGTCCCTTCTCAATGTTGAACAATTTTGTGAGGAATACCTTTGACCGCCTCAAAGCTGCTATCGGTTCCGTCGACTGTGCTGAGCCTTTTCTGGCGCGGCCTCTCGCCCAAGCAAATGTTTGCTGCTTCCAAGGATGCGCTGCGTTCCCTCTGGACGTATCGTGCTCTCTGTCGGGAACTCGTCCGTCGTGACCTCATCGGTCAGTATGCGGGCCAGCTTCTGGGCTCGTTCTGGGTTGTCGGTCATCCCCTGTTTCTGCTGCTGGTCTATATTTTTGTGTTTGTCGTCGTCATGAAGGTCAAGCTGACGATGTCAGTTCAGATGCCTCGCGACTACACGAACTATATTCTTGCCGGCCTTGTGCCGTGGCTGTGCATTCAGCAACTCCTGACGCGAAGCACGACTGTCCTTATCGCCCAGGCGAACCTCGTGAAGCAGGTTGTGTTTCCGATGGAATTGCTGCCGTTCGGCGCGGTCTTCGTGACGATGGTCCCGCTCTTCGTCGGTATGGTCGCGTTGGTCGTCTATCAGCTTCTGGGCGGCCTTGGTGTGCCGCTGACCGTTTTGCTCGCGCCTCTCTTCGTTGCTGGCCTCTTCTTATTCCTTTCGGGCCTTTCGTTCATCATATCGGCGATAACGCCATTTTTCCGTGATTTGAAAGACTTCATCGTCGCGTTCACGGTCGCTGGCGTGTTCCTTGTTCCTGCCGTTTACTTGCCCGATTGGGTCCCCGAGACGTTCGCTCCGCTGATCTACGTCAATCCATTTAGCTATCCGATCTGGGTTTTTCAGGACATTTTCTACTACGGCCGGGTTGAACATCCGTTTGCTTGGGGGCTGTTTTTCAGCCTCGCCTTGATCGTTTTCGCTGCCGGATGCCGGCTGTTTCGGCGGATCCGACCCTACATTGCCAATGTTCTTTAAGGTTTCGCACGATGCTCCTCGCTACTAACACGGCGGATCTTCAAGAGGCTTCGGCTCCGATCGAGCCGGTGATCACCGCCAAAAAACTCTCCAAGGCCTTTCAGATCTACGCCAATCCGCGGGATGTCCTCTACGAACTCGTCACACGACGGTCGCGGGCCCGCGAGCATTGGGCTCTGTCGGACGTATCATTCGACATTTATCCGGGCGAGGTGATCGGTATTATTGGTGCGAACGGCGCCGGTAAGAGTACATTGCTCAAGATCCTGGCCGGGACTTTGACCCCCACGAGCGGAATGGCCCGGGTCAACGGGCGCATGTCGGCGATTCTTGAGCTCGGCACCGGCTTCCACCCGGAGTTCAGCGGCCGCGAGAACATCATCACGGGCGGAATGTGCCTCGGCATGTCGCGCGAGGAGATCGAGGAGAAGATCCCCGAGATCATTGAGTTCGCGGAGCTGGGGCATGTGATCGATTATCCGTTCAAAACCTATTCGAGCGGAATGCAATCACGCCTTACGTTTTCGACTGCGATCCATGTCGATCCCGATATCTTGATCATCGACGAGGCCCTGGCAGCCGGCGATGCGTATTTCGCAGCCAAGAGCTCCCGGCGTATCCAGAAAATCTGCGAAAGCGGCGCGACGGTGATCTTCGTGAGCCATGGCTCTGCGCAGGTCGCGCAACTTTGCGATAGAGCCATTTGGCTGGACGGAGGCCGCGTTCGCGAGATTGGCCCTGCGCGGGAAGTCACACGCAACTACGACTATGAAGTTCACATGCGGATCTCCGGCGAGCAGGGTAGGCTCGTTGAAGTTGCCTCCAATGAGCTTCGAGCCGACAACGAAGCTGCGGTCGTCAATTATGCCGCGTCTGCTGGCACTGGCAGGCGAGCAGATGAAGCTGCGAAAGTCGCGGCATTTCGACGGGGTCCCATCGTCATTGACCGTGTCTCTTTCAGGGGCGCCGACGGAAACGAGCGTTATGCCTTCCGCACCTGGGAGGATATCGTGCTTGATGTTGAGTATCATTGCGAGGGTGAGGTTCCGGAAGGAACCCTTGGAATGGCGGTTGGCATAGAACGAGCAAAGGATCTGGTTCTCGTCTCGCAAATCGGCACCTGCAACCTCTCTGGAAATGAGGCGCTGAGCTTCGATCAGGATTACAACGCAGCTCCTTTCCGGAAGCGGGCGGGGCAGAAGGGGCGCATTTCGCTGACCTTGCCTCAGAACCAACTGCTCGCGGGGGACTATATTTTGTCCGTCGGGCTTTTGGAGAATGTTCCTTACAATGTGGAGTTCTACGAGTATCATCACCGCGTTTATAAGGTGAGGATTCTCCAGACAGGATACCCGTCCGAAGCTCTCTTCTTTCCGATCGCAAAATGGGAACACCAGACGGATGACTCCTCATCCGACAGTGAGAACCGTGATGTCTGATGCCATCTCTGCTACGAAGTCGCGCAATCCGCTGTTTCGCGTGGTTAGAGGGGCATATCGGTTCGCAAGAAGCCTGGTGGATCTCCCGCGCCAAGTCGAGAGCGTTCAGAAGTCGTCGCTCGTCCTCTCGCAGCAGCTTGAAGAGTGCTTGCGCTTGAGTTCACTCGTGTCGCAGCACTCGGCCAGTGTCAGCGCAACGGCAAGCAATATCGACAGAGTTCTGTCGGACCTGACTGAAAAATTCGGTGACGTCCGCGAATTCGCGATCCGCCTCGACTCGATGGCCCGGAGTTTGCATGCGGCGTCGACGGAAGTGGAAGCGCTCGGACGCGAAGCGCGGCGCAACGCGAGGCGCATGCCGTTTTTGCTTAACGCAAAAGCTCCTACGCTTTCGGAGCCTGATCGAAGCGCTTCGTTTCCGGACATCCTCAAACGTTTGGAGCGTGACTACCCCAAGGTCTATCCGATTTGGAAGACCTTGTTCGATAACGCAGTTCCGCTTTATCAGGATGATCCCGACGCAAATCTGAGCACGGTGAATCACCCAACGGCGACTCGTTTCAGGGATTGGGTAAATCTATACGCATACGGGAGGCTGCTCGACATCGGGTGTGGTCCCGTGGCTGTGCCTCACTATCTCGATGGCTATGACCTCAGCCTCGTTGCCGGCCTCGATCCGCTCGACGGGCGGGAGCCCCATCCGTTTCAATTCTACCGCGGCTGCGCCGAGTACCTCCCATGGCCGGACGGTTCGTTCGAGACGGTTGTCATAGCCACCTCTCTCGATCACGTCATCTCTCTGAGAAAGACGCTCTCCGAAATCCGGAGAGTGCTGTCACCTTCGGGCGTTTTAATCCTGTGGCTCGGGTTTATCCCAGGGGGTAAATATTTCGATCCGCATCCCGAGGAAGAGCCGGTTCCGATCGACAACTATCACCTGTTTCATTTCGATCGGCCATGGTTCGAAGAAATCATGGCTGAGTATTTCACGCTTGAAGCTGTTCAACAAATTGACATTGAGCAAAGCTTCTATGTCTATTCGCGGTCTGAGGCGTGATCCGAGAGACCTTACCTGAGTTGTTCAGATGCAATCGGTGAGGAGTTACAGTCAATAGAGGTTGTTGATGCAACCGCATCGATTGGCTCTGATTATTGAGGTGGCTGGGTCAGGGAGGGGCGAGAAGCCCAAGCGGTTCCTGCATGGCTCTAGTCATTTGGGGCTTGTGAGCAATGACGCGTGCTTCAATTGAAACATCATATGGCGCGAGGAATGCCGCCAACGATGCCGTAGAGCGGCATCGTTCGGCATACGAGGCCCTCCTTGAACCGCTCGCCGATGTCGCCACTCGTTTGAGCTTGGCGGAAACTCGCCTTGATCGCGTGCCGGGCGAGCTAGCGGCCTTGCGGGCCGAGCACGCAGCCGAGATGGACCGACTTTGTACGGCGCATGCGTCGGAAGTTGCGCAGCTGAGGGGAGAACTCGACACCGTCTACCAGTCAACATCGTGGCGGATTACGAAGCCGCTTCGATCTGCTGGATGGCGGTTTCGGGGCCTCAAAGGATTCGTGAACCGGCATACTGCCGGGATGTTGCGCTTGGTGAAGAGCATCGTGCCATGGGGGCTGGGACTGGCGGTCCGCAGTGCCAATCTCGGCTTGAATGCTCTGACGGCCGGTGCTGCCGGGTGGCGACGCCGGTTCGGCACACCTCGCACGATGTGGGGAGTAACGCCGATCCTCACGCTGCCGCTGCTTGCTCGATGCGATCGCCTCCTTGGATTGCGATCCGACAGTCTCGTATTCACGACATACTACACGACCAGTTCGTTCGACGTTAATCTGAAAAGACTCTGCGAGTACATCTACACGAAGCATCCAAGCTGGACCATTAGACTGCACAAGATCATCTTGCGCATCGCCCTTATGCGCTACGATGTGTTTCATTTGTTCTGCGATCGGAGTGTCTTGCTCCCGACGCGGCGGATGGAAGTCAACGAAGATGAGATGAGGGCGATCACGGTGTTCGATAAATCCCTCTATACGTATACTTACGGTGCGGACGTGCGCACGCGGCAGGTGACCCTGTCGTTGGGGCGCTACAATCTCTGTGCCGAGTGTCCGGAGCCCGGTCGTTTCTGCATGTGCGATGATGCGGAAGGACGCGGTAATATTGAGCGCATTAGCAAGTATGCCACGGAAATGCTCGCGATGGGCGACATGCTGGCCTACGTGCCTAGCGCGACTAATCTGCACTTCTGGCCTCTCGATATAACGAAGTTTCGCTACACCGAGCCGACGTGGACAAATGACCGCCCGTTGCGTGTCGCGCATGCGCCCAACCATCCTCACTTCAAGGGAACTCAATTTCTGCTCGATGCGATCGAGCGACTTCAGTCGGAAGGGTACGCGATCGAACTCGTCCGGGTGCAAGGGGTCCCCAATACTGAAGTGATCCGCCTGTTTGAAACCTCCGATCTCGTCGCCGATCAGTTCATCGCGGGCTTCCACGGATACACCGCGCTTGAGGCAATGGCCCTGGGCAAGCCCGTTCTCTGCTATCTTCGCAGCCCGGACATGGCGCTTGATCCGGTTAATTGCCCCATCATCAATGTTTGGCCGGACACGATCTATTCGACATTGAAGCGTTGCCTGGAAGGGGAGGTTGACCTTAAGGAATTGGGCCGCAGGAGCCGCTCCTATATCGAGCACTACTATTCGCTTGATGCCGTTGCGGGTCGTCTTGGAACAATGTATCTCAGGTCGGCGCGGTTCCCTGAGCGGATCAACCGGCGGATCGAACGGCGGCTGTCCGAGATTCAAAGCCGTCTGCCCGATTTGCTCCGCGGAGCGCCTCCTGTTCCTTGGCATCTTGTTGAGCAAGCTAGCCCCGAAATGGGCCTCGGAGTGGATCCAACGTTAAAAAAGGTGCCCGATTGAACGCAGATCGCCGCCAGGCACAAATCGAGCAGCTGAATGATACCGACCCGGCACCACAGTCCGGAGTGTTAGGGCTGTCGGATAGTGACACAAGCTCGACGATCGCTTCCGCGCACGGTGTTCGTGGCGCAGCAGATTCCGCGCTTCAGGAGCGCGAGCAGTTGATGCGGCGTCTGGAGATCGCAGAGGCGGAGCGTGACGATCTCGCCCGGCAGCTTGATGCGATCATGACAAGCCGCTCCTGGCAGCTGACCTCTTCGCTTCGCGCCGGGCTTGCCTCGTACGCGACATCTCGGGCGAGGTTGAAGATCGCTTTGCAAAGGGCATGGACGTCCGTTCGGAATCCTTCGCTTCCGAAGTTTCGTGATATTTTCATTGAACGATACCAGTCGACTGCGCTCGCCTCCAATCTCAAGCGGCTGAGCAGAACCGCCGACACGATCAAGGAATTTGTGGTCCCTGCGTTGCGGGCACCTCGTAGCGTGGCGCCCGCTGATGATGCGGCGCCGCTCATACTGATGATCGTGTTCTCCGACTTGCGCGTCGATCCACGCGTCATGCGCGAGGCGCGGGTGCTCGCCAATGCGGGTTTCCGGGTCAAGATCGTTTATCCTGACGCAATGAGTACGCCCGAGGCTCCTGTCGTTCTCGATTATGGGCCGGGTGTTGAATTCCGTCCGCTCCCGCCGAGCGCCATGAGCTATCTTGGCGTCCCCCCTTATCTGATGGGCCACGAGTTCCTTGAGGCTATTTGTGAGGAGCGTCCCTTCGCGATTCACAGCCATGACCTTTCGACGGCGCTGATCGGCCTCGCCGCCGCAGGCCGGCTACAGGTTCCTTGCGTTTGTGACTTCCACGAATGGTACTCGGAAAACGTGTCGTGGGATCATGAAAAGGCAGCTTACGTCCAGCATCCCCGTCCTATCAAGATCGCCTATCGTCGGGTCGAGAGGCTCGCGATGGCCCGCGCTGCTGCCGTCGTTACGGTGTGCGAGTCCATTGCGAGCGAACTGGAGAGCAATTTCTCGTTCGGGCGCAAGAAAGTTCATGTGATCCGAAACATTCCGTCCTCCGGTCAGGCACCAAGCCGGGAGTACGCTTCGCTTCGCGAAGAGCTCAACCTCCCTGCCGACAAGATGCTGGTCCTATGGCAGGGCGGAACGGGTCCATCCCGACTCCTCGAGCCGGTCATCGAGTCATTGGGGCATTACGAGCATTTCGTCCTGGTGATCCGGGGGCCCAGCCTTGACATTTTCGGGGACGCGTATCGCGAAATTGCTGCTCGGGCCGGAGCGCCGGACCGGCTGATACTTCTGCCGCCAGTGCCGTCCCGAGACGTCGTTGCGGCGGCCAAGGGAGCTGATTGCGGAGTGTGGACACTGCCCAACCTCTGCAAGAACTTCTCCTACGCATTGCCTAACAAGGTTTTCGAATACCTGTATTCGGGGCTCCCGATCCTGGCAGCGGACTATCCTGAGGTTCGCCGGCTCGTCGATGGAAGCCAAGTCGGGCTTCTCTTCGATCCCTATGACCCGCAATCGATCGCGCAGGCGGTCAAGCGCCTTCATGAGGAGAAGGGGCTGGCCGAATCCATGCGAGCAAGAATGCCGGAGTTGATCGCTGAGCTGGATGCCGATCGTGAATGGCAGAAGCTTGTGACCCTTTATCAGACCCTTGCGAAGCAAGGTTCAACCAAGTCGCTTCGCGCGATGGGGCGTGTCTGATGCGCGTACTTCATGGACCGGTCAATATCGGCAATCAGCCGTGGGTCCTCTCCAGACATGAGCGGCAACTTGGAATCGACAGCGAACTTGTCGTGAACTACACGCCGTCCCTTGGCTACAAAGCCGATCGCGTCGTCAGCCCGCTCGGCTGGGTATCCGAAGAGGAGATGCGGGCCAGGCTATTGAATGGCCTGCGAGCGCCGTTCGACTACGATGTTCTGCACTATTATTTTGGCCGCTCTCTCATGTACTGGGATGATTACGGCTCAAGGAATTACCTTCCTTTTCTTGACGTTGAGGTGGCGCGGCGCCTAGGGCGTAGTATCATCTTCACGCTCCAGGGATGCGACGTTCGCATTGCCGGCGACTCGACCATCAGAAACCGGTTCACCCCATGTCGCGCAGGCCATTGCACGGTGTTCGATACCTGTCTTGCGACGTTGGATGACCAGCGGAGGCATTTCATCCGCGATATTCTTCCAAAGGCCGATCGTGTCTTCTTTCTCAATCCGGAGCTAGGTCATTTCTTGGGCCGGGGAGAGTTTCTGCCTTATAGCAGTGTCGAGATCGACCGGTTCGAGGTCATTCCGCCGGTCACGGGCCGTCCGCCGAGGATCCTCCACGCGCCGACTAATGGCGAAATCAAGGGAACGCCAGCCATCCTCGAGGCGATCGATCAATTGAGGCATCGCTACGAGTTCGAATTTGTCCTGGTCCGCAACATGACGCATGAAGAGGCGCTGAAAGCGTATCAGACGGCCGATCTGGTCATCGATCAGGTGCTCGCCGGCTGGTATGGCGGGTTTGCGGTCGAGGTCATGGCGATGGGCAAGCCGGTTCTGTGCTATTTGCGAGAGGAAGATTTCGAGTTCGTTCCGAAGGAAATGTTTGCAGATATCCCGATCATAAATATCCGCCCGGATCGATTGGCTGCTGATATCGCGCAGGCTCTCGACCGACGAGCCGAGTGGGGGGAGTGGTCCGCCCGTTCAAGGCAATTCGTCGAGAAGTGGCATAACCCCGCCGGCATTGCTGCCGCCCTAGCTCGGGTGTACGAGGACCCTACGGCACCCCTGACACTGCAAAAACTCTCGTAAAAGGGCGGAAATCGGCCAAAGATGATACGCTCTGCCTCGTCGACTAGCTTGGTTCGCCTGGAAATTGGAGGTTCCTTGGAATGTGCGGAATAACAGGAATCCTCCACTTCGGTCGGGATTCTCAGGCGCCCGGTCGCGTGCGCCGGATGGCGGATTCCGTCGTTCACCGGGGCCCGGATAGCGACGGTTATTGGTCGGACGATGACGTCGCGCTCGGCTTCCGGCGTCTCGCCATCGTCGATATCGCCGACGGCGAACAGCCAATGGCGAACGAGGACAAGAGCGTCTGGATCGTCTTCAACGGGGAAATTTACAACCATCGCGAACTGCGGCGCGAACTCGAACTGGCCGGGCACCAGTTCAAGTCCGACCATTCCGATACCGAGGTTTTGGTTCACGGATGGGAGGAGTGGGGCGAGCGTCTGCCGGAGCGGCTGAACGGCATGTTCGCGTTCGCGATCTGGGATTTGCGCGCGAAGAGTCTGTTCCTCGCCCGCGATCGGTACGGCATTAAGCCTCTCTATCTTGCGACGGCCCGGGATGGTTCGCTCGTTTTTGCATCCGAGGTGCGGGCATTGCATGCCAGCGGACTTGTTCCTGTCGAGGCGGATGCAGCAGGTGTCATCGAATATTTCAGCCTGATGAATTTCTGGCATGGGCGAACCCCATTTCGTGGTGTCTCCATGCTGCAAGCGGGGCACTGCGAGTTGGTGACCTCGTCCGGTCGCCGGCAGCGCAAGTACTGGGATTTCACGTTCTCGCGGAATCGTGGATCGGAGATGGGGCGAGCGACGGACGAGTTCCGCGAGGTCTTGCATCAATCGGTCAATCGTCAGCTCGCGGCGGATGTCCCGGTCATGTCCTATCTGTCGGGAGGAATCGACAGCTCATCCATCACCGCCGTCGCCCATCAATTGCGGCCGGGTGTTCGGGCATATTCCTGCATCTTCAATCTCGACCAGGTCGGCGAAGATCGCTTCGTGGACGAGCGCGAATTCTCGCGTGCGGTTGCGCAGTCCTTGGGGATCGACCGCGTAGAGCTCGAGATCCCGCAGGATGCACTGATCCAGAACCTTGATGCGACGATCGCTGCGTTGGAATATCCGCGCATGGGCATGGCGTATGTGAACTACCTCATCGCCAAGCGTGTCTCTGCGGACGCGAAGGTCGTCCTCTCCGGAATGGGGGGCGACGAAGTCACAGGAGGCTATGTCGGGCGCTACGCGATCATCCCGCGGATGCACGGCTCGGAAAGCGTGTCGCTGGCAGATGGGGCGAGTGCCGATGCAATCTTCCAGACATTCCGCGCAATGCTCAATGTGCCGATCCGCGCCGAAGAGCTGACGGAAGCCTTCACGCCGGATTTTCTCCGGATGGCGGGAGGCTTTGATCCCGTCTACGAGATCCGCCGGGCCTTCCGGTCGGCGCCCTCGGACGACCCATGGGACGCGTTGATGTATGTCGACGCGAAAACCTATCTCCACGGGCTCTTGGTTCTCGAGGACAAGCTGTCGATGATCCATTCCCTGGAGACGCGTGTTCCGTTGCTTGACAATGAGGTCGTCGATTACGCGCTGGAGGTTCCGTGGCACCTTCTGTCGGACGGCCAGACTGGAAAGATTCTGTTTCGTGAGGCCGTCCGACCGTGGGTGCCGGACGCCATCTATACGAAACCCAAGATGGGCTTCGGCCCGCCTGACGCGTCGTGGTATCGCGGCCGTCTGAGACCCTGGGTCGAAGCCCAACTCTCCCGGCTCACATCACAGGGCGTGTTTCAACCCAGCTTCATCCGCCGAAAACTCGACGAGCATTTCAGCGGCGCGGCCAACCATGTCGCGTTGATCTGGTGTCTTTTGAGCTTCGAGAGCTGGTGTCGTCAAAGCGGAGTTCTGGGCGGTCTTTCGACTGACCAGAGACAGATCGCATACAATTAAGAGGTTACTATCGTGCGTAAGGCAGATTCATCGCAGTTTCGACCGGCCGGTGTGGCCGATGGCAAGCTTGAATTGGTCTCATTCCGTGAGGACGGAGAGCATGTCATCGAGGGAATTCTGAAGGTCGGCGGTACCGACAATTGGTTCCCGATTCTCCAAGGCGTCCCGTCTTTCCTCACCGGCCCGCTCCGGCCGGACCTCCAGGATTTTTGCGGCCGTCACGGTCTGGCGCTGCCCGCCGACGCGCCCGCTGCCAGCACGAAGCTGGAACAGGCGAAGACCAATGAAACCTTCTCCGACAAATGGAGACGGTTCAAAACCTATGGTCTCCAACCCGAGCACGAAGACTTTCTCTTTGGCTGGTACTGCAAGAAGTTTGCGCTGCCCGACAGAGAGGCATTGAAAGCGTTTTACCGTGATCGGGAACGGGTGCTCGAGGTGGGGCCTGGCTCGGGCTTCAACACGCGCTTCATCGCCCAGAACTGCAAGGGCCATGTTACGGCGCTCGACATTTCCGATGCTGCGTTCACGACCTTCGGCAATACATCCGCTCTGCTGAATTGCACGACGGTTCAAGCCGATTTGATGGATGCGCCGTTTGCTGACGGAACCTTCGACTTCATCATTGCCGACGGAGTGCTGCACCACACGCCGGACACGAAAGCGGCCGTAAACGCCCTCTATCGCAAGCTGCGTCCTGGCGGACAGTTCTTCTTCTATGTTTACAGGAAGATGGGCGCCGCTCGTCAGTTCTGCGATGCCATGATCCGTGAGCATTTCACCAAGCTCACGCCAGAAGAGTGCTATGCTGCTTGTGAGGGCCTGACGGTGCTCGGCCGGGAGCTGTCCAAGCTCAATGCGACGATCACGCTCGACACGCCGATCCCAGTGCTCGGGATTCCGGCCGGTACGCACGACGTTCAGCGGTTGATCTACTACAACTTCGTCAAGTGCTTCTGGAATGATAGCTTCGATTTCGAGACCAACAATATGGTCAACTTCGACTGGTATCATCCTCATAACGCTTGGCAGCACACGCAAGAGGAAGTTGCCGGTTGGCTCGAGGAACTGGGCGTCACGACCTACCAGTTCAACGACTCCAATCCGAACGGAATCTCCGTGCTTCTCACCAAACCGAAGGTGTAACTTCGAATGCGTGTGATCGTCACTGGGGCGACGGGATTCATCGGCACTCGGCTGATCCGCTCGCTGTCGGAGAGCGGGCATGAGATCATCGCGATTGTGCGTGAACCGGGAACGCGGCTTCAGTATGCCGAGACGGTGGTCTGGGATCTGAGCCGTGACGAACGCCCGCCTGGACTTCCGACGAGCGCCGATGCGGTGATTCACGCCGCTCAGGCCCGGAATTATCGGAACTTCCCTGCGGATGTAGCAGACATGGTTCGGATCAACGTATCTGCGACCGCCGCATTGCTGAGCTATGCGGGCGATATCGGCGCGGAGCGGTTCTGCCTTTTGTCGAGCGGCACAGTCTATGAGCCCTACCATGCGGAGCTCCTGGAAAGTGCCGCGCTCGATCCGACGAGCTATCTCGGGATCACGAAGCTGGCCGGTGAGAAATTGGCGCGACCCTTCGAGCGCCTCATGTCTTTGTCGATCCTCCGTCTGTTCTTTCCCTACGGTCCGGGCCAGGAAAACCGCCTGGTCCCCGACCTGATCCGCCGGGTCAAAGGACGAGTTCCTGTCCAACTGGCCGCAGACGGGCAGGGGATGCGTTTTGTTCCGACTTACGTTGATGACATCGCACGCGTTATCCAGCACTCGCTCGCGGAGAACTGGACCGGGGTTTTCAACGTTGCTTCCCCATATGAAGTGAGCATTCGCGAACTCGCGGCCTCGATTGGACAAGTCGTGGGAGAAGAGCCGATTTTTTCGGTTCAAGAAGGAGGCTCGCCCCGCATCGTCCCCAATCTCGATCGCTTGGGGGCTCACTTCGATCTAAACCAGTTCACCACGCTTACCGATGGACTGCGGCAGACCATTGGTAAGTAGACTAGGCAGCGAAAGCGACCCCCTGGGGAGTTGCCGCCCAGTCAGTCGATGACTTGACTACCAATTATCGAGACGCGCTATGTCATATGATGAAAACAACGTCTTCGCTCGCATCCTCCGAGGGGAGCTGCCGAGCTACAAGGTGTACGAGACAGAGCACGTCCTTGTTTTCATGGACGTCATGCCCAGAAGTGCCGGGCACATGCTCGTGATCCCAAAGGCGAAGGCAAGAAATATCCTTGATATTGGCCAGGGCGAGCTTCAGCACGTCTTCAGCGCAGTCCAGCTGATGTCGCGCCTCGCAAAAGAGGCACTTGGCGCAGACGGCGTATCCATCATCCAGTCCAATGAGGGCGCCGGAGGACAGATCGTGTTTCACATGCACGTTCACGTGATTCCTCGCTGGAATGGAATCGAGTTGAAGCCCCATAGTGGAGTGATGGAAGACGCCGAAGTTCTCGCCTCAACGGCGGAACGGTACAGAGAGGCTTTGAGCCGCCTAAAGGGATAGACTGCGTCATTTCGACCATGGTGTAGCCGGGGCGACGAGCGGCCCTGCCATCCGCCTGTCCGTTAGGGCTTTATCAGAGCCGCAAAACAAGACGTCAGCCCGATTCTGGCCTTTCGGTGATGATATGGGCTGTAGCTTTTGGATTTAATTCTTAACAGATCTTTGGGAATCAATTCTGTAATACAATAATGTGATCTGGCGCTCTAGGCCGGCGTGTGGACTTCGAGTCGGTGGGTCTGTAATAGCGACTCTGACTAAGATAGAAGTGAGCACCAGGACCGTGCCGAGCGCATATAGCAAACTCGCCGCATTCATGCAGGCAAAGAAATCCAATCCTCTTTCGCTGGCCAAGATCATGACGGGCTGGCTTTGGACATCGTTGCTACCCGCCGGAGCAGGGCCTGAGCCGACAGGCGCGGGGAACGTTCCCAAGGTCATGAACGCATCCTGCGGTTGGCGTGATGTCCTGATGGAGTCCCTGTTCGAGCACATTGGGATTCAGCATCGCCGCGTCAATTTTTACGATGTTCCTTTCCAGTCCAATCACACGGCTACAGAACTCTTCATCAACGGCAAGTGGATGTTCTTTGACTCCACGTTCGGCATCTATTTCACCCGCAAAGGAAGTAGCGTGCCTCTTTCGATGGAGGAAGCGCGGAACTCGTGGCCGAACGTCGTCATTAATCAAAGCTCGTTGAAGGGATGGCAAGGCGTTTTCGTCGATCCGAATAAGATCAGCGCGAACGCATATAAGACCACGACAGACACCTTCGCCTATGCGCCTTCGAATTATACCGGCGCCGATGGCGTCGTCGCGGGCGAACTATACGCTTTGTATTTCGTGAAGAAGGCGACCTACCTCGATGACAAGGGGGAGAGGCCAATCGGCGACGATGCGCGAAGCTGGAAGATCATGACCGACACCAGCAACACGAAGTCGTGGCGGCAGAACACATATTTTTATGATGAGAAGGGGCGCAAAGACGCTCAATACATGCTCATGGACAACAAGAGCCATGTGTTTACGCATTGGGATTTGGACAATCAATACGACTGGCTGCAGAAGACCACGAAAGTGACGGCCGCGAGTCGAGTCGAGCAGATCGCAATCCTTTATGACGACCGATCCAAAGATGTCACGGATTATGATGCGAAGTCAGCGCGACCCTGGTCCAGCGTCCAAAATCACTACGGCAATGATGGCAAAGTCGATTACGCCATTGTGAAGTACGACAACGGACAAACGCTAGAAACAGAGTATGACGAGAAAGGTTTCTATGCCTGGGCGCGATACGACGACCTTTTCGACGCGTCGAGGCAGACGCTGAGCACGACCATCACCTTTGATGACGGCACCATCAAGTTCTACGATTGGGCGACAGCTGCGAAGATTTCAGGCACTCCAGGCGACGATGCCCTTTCCGGTGCGGCTGGGGACGACGCGCTCTTTGGCGGCGACGGAAATGATGTGCTCAGTGGAGGGGGCGGATTGAACCGCCTCGAAGGCGGGAATGGCAGTGATGTCTACTACGTCGATAATCCGAGCGACATCATCGTAGAAAAAGCGAATGGTGGCCACGACACCGTAGTGGCAAGTGTAAACTTTATCCTCACGCGGAACGTCGAGGATTTGGTTCTCACAGGAGATGCCATCTACGGTACGGGGCAGGAGCTCAACAACTGGGTCGTGGGCAATACTCAAAACAATGTTCTTACCGGTGGAGGTGGGAACGATAGGCTCATTGGAAACGAGGGGAACGATTTTCTGACCGGTGGCTCCGGTCGGGACACGCTCCAAGGTGGTCTTGGTCAAGACACCCTGTGGGGCGGACCCGATGCCGATGTCTTCCTTTGGAATAGCATCGAGGAAATCGGGTCTTGGGTAAAGGACGCCGACATCGTGATGGATTTCTCCCCGCTGCAGGGCGATAAGCTCAATTTCAAATACATTGATGCGGATACGACGCGGGCTGGAAAGCAGTCTTTCACTTTTATCGGAGATAAAGGTTTCAGCGCGCCCGGTCAGATCCGATATGTGATCAGCGGAAACGAAACGCTTATCTACCTCAACACGGATCGCGATTCCTCGGGAGAGGCGGTTCTCAGGCTGGCTGGCAAGTTGAAGCCGGATGCTTCTTGGTTCACTCTCTAGCGCCCCTTCGCTTGAGAAGATCTGTTTTCGATTGAGAGCCGTCTCCGCTGGCGCGGGATCGGCTCTTTTTCTTTTGTCTGAGCGCGCTGTCGATCACGTAGCAGATCCACTTCGCTTCAAATATATCTAGGTCTTGGATGATGCGATCAGACTGGCGATCTTGCTGCTGCTGTCGCCGGAGCCGTAATCAGTGATATCTCTGCGCGGCTTGTACTCGGCGGTTGTCCAAAGTCTGTTCCACCCGGCCTCGACCGTCTCGACCCACTCCGTTTCGTCGCGGAGAGTGACGCAGGGGACACCATGGAAATAGGCTTCCTTCTGCAGGCCGCCTGAATCGGTAAAGACCCCCGACGCGTTGTGCGTCAGCCATGCCATGTCGAGATAACCCAACGGGTCGATCAGGCGCACACCCGTCGGGTTGACGCCGCTCTTTTCCATCAGTTTGCGCGTGCGCGGATGGACCGGCATGATCACCGGCATCTCACGTCCGCGATCCGACAGCCACTGGATCACCCGTGCAAAGCGCTGAGGATCATCGGTGTTCTCGGCCCGGTGGATGGTGGCTACCGCGTAAGTCTTTGGCGCCAGCCCGTTCCTTTCGAGAATCTTAGAGCGCCCCTTGCCCCGTTCGACGGCCGCGAGTGTCACGTCGTACATCACGTCGCCGACATGGTGGACGCCCTTCGTGATGCCTTCCGTCTTGAGGTTGGCGACCGCAGTCTGGGTCGGGCAGAAGAGCAAGGTGCTGACATGGTCGGCCATCACCCGGTTGATCTCTTCGGGCATGCGCCGATTGAAGGAGCGAAGGCCGGCTTCAACGTGAGCGACGGGGATGTGGAGTTTCGCGGCTGCGAGCGCTCCGGCTACCGTGGAGTTGGTATCGCCGTAGATGAGGACCCAATCGGGCTTCTCGGCGATCATCACTTCCTCGAGCTTTTCGAGCATCCGCCCGGTCATCGCGCCATGGCCGAGACTGTTGACCTCGAGATTATGGGCCGGAGGTGGGATATCGAGCTCTTCGAAGAACACGTCGGACATGGCCGCATCGAAGTGCTGGCCGGTATGGACGAGGATTTCGCGGATTCCGCCATGCGCCGCGAAGGCGTGGCTGACAGGCGCCGCCTTGATGAACTGGGGGCGTGCGCCGACAACGGTCAAAACGGTCAATGACATGGAAGATCCTTCGTCGAATAGCCCGGGCGTTACAGGCAACGCGGTGCCAAGTCTATCCCACCCAGTCGAGCGAACGTGTCACGGCCTTGGCCCATTCGGCATTCAGGCGGTTGCGCTCGGCGGTTGCCATGGCCGGCGTCCAGCGCTTGTCGACGGCCCAGTTTTGCACCAGCGCCTCCGTGCCGCTCCAGAAGCCGGTGGCGAGGCCGGCGGCGTAGGCTGCGCCAAGCGCGGTGGTTTCTATGACTTTGGGGCGCACGACGGGGACGTTGAGGATGTCGGCCTGGAACTGCATCAGAAGCTCGTTGACCACCATGCCGCCATCGGTGCGCAGTTCCTTGACGGCGATGCCGGTGTCCTTCGCCATCGCGTCCAGAACCTCGCGGGTCTGGAAGGCGGTCGATTCCAGTGCGGCACGGGCGATGTGGCCCTTGGTGACGAAACGGGTCAGGCCGCCGATGAGGCCGCGGGCATCCGCGTTCCAGTGGGGAGCGAAGAGTCCGGAAAAGGCTGGGACGATGGTAACGCCGCCGTTGTCCTCGACGCTGCGGGCCAGGGCTTCGATGTCGCTGCTGGCCTGGATCAAGCCCAGATTGTCACGCAGCCATTGCACGAGCGCGCCGGCAATGGCGATTGAACCTTCGAGGGCATAGACCGTCTTCGCCGTTCCGAACCGATAGCCGACGGTGGTCAGAAGACCAGCCTTCGAAGGGTAGGGCGTTTCGCCGGTATTCATGAGCATAAAACAGCCGGTGCCATAAGTGTTCTTGGCTTCGCCCGGCTGGAAGCAGGTCTGGCCCACAAGGGCGGCCTGCTGGTCGCCGAGAATGCCCGCGATGGGCACGCCGGCGAGCACGCCCTTGGCCTCGCCATAGACCTCGCTCGAGGAGAGGATTTTAGGCAGGCACGCTTCGGGAATGTCGAAGAGACGCAGGATGTCTTCGTCCCATCCGAGGCTGTGCAGGTTCATCAACTGCGTGCGACTGGCATTGGTCACGTCGGTGATGTGCCGTCCGCCATCCGGGCCGCCGGTGAGGTTCCAGACAAGCCAGGTGTCGATATTGCCGAACAGTACGTCGCCGGCTTCCGCCTTCGCGCGCGCGCCGGGCACGTTGTCGAGCAACCAGCGCAGCTTGAGGCCGGAAAAATAGCTCGCGAGCGGCAGGCCGGTCTTGCTCCTCAGTCGGTCCGGTCCGCCCTGCTTGGCGAGCGCATGAACCATGGGGTCCACGCGTGTATCCTGCCAGACGAGGGCGTTGTGTAGCGGTTTGCCGGTGCGCCGGTCCCAAATCAGCGTGGTTTCGCGCTGATTGGTGATGCCGATGGCGGCGAGGTCTTTGGCACTCAGGCCCTTCTTGTCGAGCGCCTGAGCGATGACCTCTTGCGTGTTGCGCCAGATCTCGAGCGGGTCATGCTCCACATAGCCGGGCTTGGGGTAGATCTGCTCGTGCTCTTTCTGGGCGACGGAGACGATGCTGCCTGCCTGATCGAACACGATGAAGCGCGAGCTGGTCGTGCCCTGATCGATGGCGCCGACATAGTGAGCCATGGCCTGCTCCCCAAAAGCCCGCGAGGGGCCTTGTTGTTATTGCGCGGCGACGGCAGCCGCCTTGCGCTTGGAAAGATACGCGTCGATCTTCTGGGCCGCGTCCGCAGGCACATGCAGGCCGAGCTTGGAGCGGCGCCAGAGAATGTCTTCGGCGCTGTGCGCCCACTCCCGGCGGACGAGATAATCGACCTCCGCGCTGGTCAAACCAGCGCCGAAATCCTCGCCAAGATCGGCCATGGACCCTGCGGAGCCCAGAAGCTCCTCGAGCCTCGTGCCGTAAGCTCGCGACAGCCGATAGGCAAGGGCTTCCGGTAGGAACGGCCAGCGCTTCCTCACGCCCGCAAAGAAGCGGTCGAAATCCGCATCCGGCATGTCGCCGCCGGGCAGTTTGGCCTTTTCCGTCCAGGAGGGCTTCATCGCCGGGAAATAGGCTTTCAATTCGTCGAGCGCATGCTCGGCGAGCTTGCGGAACGTCGTGATCTTGCCGCCGAAGATCGACAGGACCGGAGCCTGTCCGGCAGCGCCGTCGAGATCGAACACGTAATCGCGCGTCACCGCCGAAGCGTTGATCGAGCCGTCGTCGAAGAGCGGGCGGACGCCCGAATAGGTCCACACCACATCGGCTGGTGTGACCTGCTTTTGGAAGTGATGGTTCACGACATTGCAGAGATATTCGATCTCAGTGTTGCTGATCGTCACCTTCTTGTCGGGCACGGATTCGACCGGAATGTCCGTGGTACCGACGAGCGTGAACTTGCTCTGGTAGGGGATGGCGAACACGATGCGCTTGTCCGTGTTCTGCAGAATGAAGGCCTGTTCGGTCTCGAAGAGCTTCGGCACAACGATGTGGCTGCCCTTCACGAGGCGCACGCTCTTCGTGGTGTTCAGTCCGAGCTTGGAATTCAGCACATCCGCAACGAACGGGCCGCCCGCATTGATGATGACCCGCGCGCGGACTTCCGTCGTTTCGCCGGTCTCGATGTTCTGCAGGCTTGCGACCCACGCATCGCCTTCGCGGCGAGCCGACACAAGCTTCGTCCGCACGCGGATATCCGCGCCACGTTCCGCGGCATCGAGCGCGTTGAGCGCTACCATGCGGCTGTCTTCGACCCAGCAATCGGAATAGACAAACGCGGTGTCGAAACCGGGCTTCAGGGCTTGGCCCGCCGGATGCCGGGTCAGGTGGATCGTCTCCGTGCCGGGCAGGCGCTTGCGCGGGGCGAGGTGGTCGTAAAGGAATAGACCGAGGCGCACGAACCACGCCGGGCGGATGCCCTTTTCATGCGGCAGGATGAAACGCAGAGGCCAGATGATGTGCGGTGCGGATTCCAACAGGCGCTCGCGCTCGAACAGGGCTTCGCGCACCAGCCGGAACTCATAATATTCCAGATAGCGCAGGCCGCCGTGGATCAGCTTTGTGCTGGCGGATGACGTGTAGCCCGCGAGATCGCCCTGCTCGCAAAGCACCACGGAGAGGCCTCGGCCCACCGCATCGCGCGCGATGCCCGCGCCGTTGATGCCGCCGCCAACAATTAGAAGATCGGTCACTGTCGTCACGAAACTTGGTCTTTCCTTCAACGCCGGGCGTTCCCGGCGTCCTGCACATGATTCCTTTAGCCAACTAACGCAAGCGGAATCTGAACAATGTTCACGTCTTCCGGGCCAGGGCGAGGTTTAGCACAAAAGCGATGAGGGAGCAGAGGGCCATGACGAAACAGGCGACGAGAACCGCCCCATAGCCGCCCCACCACGTCCAGAGCGCGCCAAAGGTGAAAGGGGCGGTTGCCATGGCCAGCCTGACAGGCGTGGCAATCATGCCCTGGATCGCGCCATAATTGTCCCGTCCGAACAATTCCGGCGGCAGAAGCGCCTTTACAATCGTCATCATGCCGTTGGACGCCCCGAAAACCCCTGCGAAGATCGCGACCAGCCATGAGCCGGGCGGGATGAAGGGCAAAAGGGCGAAGGCGAGGACGCTCAGAACCATGGTTAGGACGCCGAGCGCCCTCAGGCTCAAAACCTCCTCGCCGAAGGCCATGGCGAGCCGGGCGGCAACCTGGGCCGGTCCGATGATCGAGAAGGCGGCGACGGAAGCCTCGAGGGTGAAGCCCTTCTCGGTGAGGATTGGGATGAAGTGAAGGGGGAGCCCGGTCGAGATCATCCCCTGAGCGACCGAAGTCGCAACGAACAGCCAGAAGGAAGCGCGCCGCAGGAGATGCCTGGGATGCGGGGCAGGGCTCGTTCCCGAATGGACGCTGGCCGCATGCGGAGCCGGCTTTTGATGCGGTGGAATCCAGATGGCGTGGACGACCGCGCAAATCCCGAGATTGAAGGCGGCTAGGACAAGAAGCGTCCCGCGCCAGCCGAACATTTCGATGAGGAGGTGGGTGAGGGGGATGAACACCGTGCTGGCGAAGCCGCCGATCAGCGTCATCGCGGTCAGCCCGCGCCGCGCGAAAAACCCGAGACGGCGGGCAAGGACTGCGAAACCGGGATCGTAGAACACTGCGCTCATGGCTGCGCCCATCCCGATCCAGATCAGGACGAAAAGCGGGTAGCTCTCGACCTGCGACCAGAGGGCGAGAAGAAGAGCCGCGAGAATGGAGCCGGCGGTCATAATGGTCCGGCCATGGCCTAAGTCGATCAGACGCCCGACGGGGATCGCGAAGAAGGCCGAGGAGATCAAAGCGCTCGAATAGGCCGCCGTCAGTTCGGATTTCGACCAGCCAAGGTCCTGGCCCATGGGCTCGATGAAAAGGGCGAAGGCGTAGAAGATCGTGCCATAGGAAACGAGCTGAGCCGTCGAGAGGGCAACGACGAAGCCCCAGGGCATACGGTCGGGGGAGGACATTCGAACAGGCTCGCATCCGCGCCTCATCCAGGCTCGCGAGGCGCGATCCGGGCTTTATGACAGCGGTGACGGTTGACGGATAGGTCCCCATGGCGCATATGCACAGCACGGCGTCAGCGCTCTTCGTGAGCCGCTTGGATGGGCTGCGTGACGGATATTCGCCTCCGGATAGGCGAAGGCCCGGCCCATTTCTTCAATCGCCCAGTCATCTGACAGCCCCATCACGCGGGCCGTCGCCTTGAGCCCGGCGGGACCTGTTTTCCTCATCGACCCGTCTCGCGGCTCTTCGCATCTCTTTCGAAAGACAACCGTTTTGACACTCTTTACCGATTTCGGATTGGCCCAGCCGATCCTGAAGGCCTTGGCTGCCGAGGGCTATGAGAAGCCCACGCCCATCCAGGCCCAGACCATCCCCTATGCCATGGAAGGCCGCGACGTCTGCGGCATCGCCCAGACCGGCACCGGCAAGACGGCGGCCTTCGCGCTGCCCATCCTGCACCGCTTGTCGCAGAGCCCGAAGCCACGCCAGCGCAAGAGCGCCCGTGTGCTCGTGCTCAGCCCGACCCGCGAACTCTCCGGCCAGATCGCCGACAGCTTCCGCGCCTATGGCCGCAACCTTCGGCTCACGACCACGGTGGTGTTCGGCGGCGTGACCATCTCCCGCCATGAGAAGGAGCTGGCGAACGGCGTCGACGTGCTCGTCGCCACGCCCGGCCGCCTGCTCGATCTCATTGACCGCAGATCGCTCTCTTTGCGCGATATCGAGATCCTCGTCCTCGACGAGGCGGACCAGATGCTCGATCTCGGCTTCATCCATGCGTTGAAGCGCATCGTGACCCTGCTGCCGAAGGATCGTCAGAGCCTCTTCTTCTCCGCCACCATGCCGAAGACCATTTCGACACTGGCCGAGTCGTTCCTGCGCAATCCGGCGCATGTGGCAGTGACGCCTGTCGCCACCACCGCCGAGCGCGTCGAGCAGAGCGTCATGTTCGTGTCCACCGGCCGGAAGCAGGCGCTGCTCGAAGTGGTGCTGCGCGATCAGTCCATCGATCGCGTCCTCGTCTTCACCCGCACCAAGCACGGCGCCGACAAGGTCGTGCGTTCGCTCGACAAGGCGGGCATCGTTTCCGCCGCGATCCACGGCAACAAGTCTCAGCCGCAGCGCGAAAAAGCGCTTGCCGCGTTCCGCGCCGGGACCTGCCGGGTGCTTGTCGCGACCGACATCGCCGCGCGCGGCATCGACGTCGAAGGCGTTAGCCACGTGGTGAACTACGATCTGCCGAACGTGCCGGAATCTTACGTCCACCGCATCGGCCGCACGGCCCGCGCGGGTGCTACGGGTCTGGCGATCTCGTTCTGCAACGATGAAGAGCGCGCTTATCTGCGCGACATCGAAAAGCTGACCCGCCTGCAAGTGCCGGTGATGCCGTTGCCGGAAGGCTTTTCCGCTGGTCCGATGGGTGGCGAAGCGGCCGAACCACGCCGCGAGCAACAGCGCGGACGTCCCGCCGGGCATTCGCGTGGGCATCAGGGACACGGCCAGCCGCGCAACACCGACCCGAATGCGGAGCGCGGCCCGAAGCGCCGCCGCCATCGCGGGCCGAAGCCTGCGAATGCGGGACAGCCGAATGGCGGCCAGCGGCCCGCTCAGGCTCAACCGGCTCAAGGACAGCGCAAGCCGCAAGGCCAGCCCGCGCAGAAGCGCTCCGAACATCGGGGCGACGGCGCGCAGGTGGCGTGGCTTGACAAGGGGCCGCGCCGCCGCTGAGGGCAGCTTTAGTGAATGCGAGAGGCGCCGTCTTCGGACGGCGCCTTTTTCATGCGCAAGCGGCTACAAGCAGATACCTATGCAAGGCCAGGGACGATAGTAGGGGTAATAGTACCTGTACGGGTAATAGTACCTGTAAGGGCGATAATACCTGTAGCGGTGATAATACCCGTAATGGTGGTAATGCCTGTAGCGGTGATAGTAGCGAGGTCCTCTCCACCAGCAACGATAGGGGCCGCAGACCCATCGGGCTTGCGACACCAGATTGCCGGCTTCTTCAGCGATGCGAGGATTCGGGCCGAATGGCGTTGCATGGGCGGGCATGAGCGCACCGGCGAATGCGAGACCTCCCACCATTGCGATTGCGGCGAGCGCAGACTTCATGGCGGCCTCCTCAAAAGGAGTAGGGCAGACCGCGCATGATAGGAGGTCAGCTTGGTGTGAGGTTGATCTTTGTCAGCCGAACGCTGCCTGTGACGAAGAGCAGCGGGTTCAGGTGCTCAATGATAGGGGTCTGCCGCGTCGCGTAATCCGTCGCCCATGAAGTTGAAGGCGAGCACGATAATCACCACCGGCACGATGGGGAAGAGAAGCCACGGATGAAGCTGCACGGCAGCGAGATTCTGCGCCTCGTTGAGAAGAACGCCCCAGCTTGTGACAGGTGGGCGCAAGCCCAGGCCCAGGAAGGACAGAGCCGTCTCGCCTAAGATCATCGACGGGATCGAAAGCGTCGCCGACGCGATGAGATGGCTCATGAAATTCGGAATGAGATGGCGCGCGATGATGCGCTGCTTCGATGCACCCATCAGCTCCGCGGCTTTCACGAAATCCTCCTCGCGCAGAGACAGAAGTTTTGAGCGCACAGCCCGCGCAAGGCCCGGCCAATCGAGAAGGCCGAGAATGATGGTGATGCCGAAGAAGACGAGGACCGGGCTCCAGTTCGGCGGCAGCGCCGCCGACAAAGCGAGCCATAACGGCAATTCCGGCAGCGACCGCAAAATCTCGATCATGCGCTGAATGACGTGATCGACCCAGCCGCCAAGATAACCGGCGAGCCCGCCGAAGAAGAGCCCCAGCGCAAACGACACCGCAATGCCGACGATGCCGATGGTGAGCGAGATGCGGGCGCCATAGATGATGCGCGAGAGAAGATCGCGTCCAAGGCGGTCGGTGCCGAGAATGAACAGCGTACCATCCGTCGGCGGGCAGAAGAGATGCACATCGCCCGGCACGAGCCCCCAGAAATCGTATCCTTCGCCGCGACAGAAGAAACGGATTGGCTGTGGCTTCGACGTATCGACAGTGTAGACGCGCCTGAACGTGTCGAAGTCAAAGCGATATTCGTAAGGATAGACGAAGGGCCCTACGAGCTTTCCTTCATGCATCAGGTGAACGCGTTGAGGCGGCGCATAAAGAAAATCGCCGTTGCGTTGGCTCTGATTGTAGGGCGCGATGACTTCGACAAAGGGCACCAACAAGTAGAAGCCGAGCAGGATGAAAGCCGCCGCGAGCGCCACCTTGTGCCGCCGGAACTTCCACCACATCAACTGCCAGGAGGACGCGCGGTAGTAGCTTTCGTTCTCGGACCCTACCGGTTCCGATGCGCCGGGGTCGAAAGGCGCGGGGTCGACATAATGCTGCTTCGATAGTGCGGCCTTGTTCATCGCCTGCCTCCCAGCCGGATGCGCGGATCGAGCCACGCGAGCAGGAGATCCGAAATCAGCATTCCAACCACCGTGAGAACGGCGACGAACATCAGGATGAAACCGGCGAGAAACTGATCCTGGCTTTTCAGCGCGCTGAGCAGGATGGGTCCGACCGTCGGCAGGCTGAGCACCAACGACACCAACACCGAACCGGAAATGAGATGCGGCAGGAGATTGCCAATATCCGCGATGAAGGGATTGAGCGACATGCGGAAGGGATATTTCAGAAGAGCCGTGCGCGGCGCGAGGCCCTTCGCCTTTGCCGTCACGTAATATTGCTTGCCGAGTTCATCGAGCAGGTTGGCGCGCATGCGTCGGATCATCGCTGCGGTGCCGCCGAGCCCGATCACGAGCGTCGGCACCACGAGATGCGACAGGAGCGAGCGGACCTTCTCCCAGGTCCAGGGCTGCCCGGCGAATTTTGCATCATAGAGCCCGCCGATGGACACATCGAACCAGCGGTTCGCATAATACAGGAGGATCAAGGCGAGCAGGAAGCTCGGGGTCGCCAGCCCAATATAACCGATGAAGGTCGCGATGTAGTCGCCGAGCGAATATTGCCGCGTCGCCGAATAAATCGCGATGGGGATCGAGACGAGGTGAATGAAGATGACCACCGCGAGGTTGACGAGAAGCGTCAGCCACAGCGCATCGCCCAGAACCTCGGTCACCGGCTTGTCGTATTCGAACGACCAGCCCCAATCGCCCTGCAGCAGGCCGGAAAAGCCGTTGGGGCCGGGCATCACGCCGATCCAGACGAGATATTGCTCCCAGGCGGGACGGTCGAGGCCGTATTGCTTGATCAGAAATTCCGCTTTGGCGATGGAGGCGGATTCACCTTGCGCGCGCAGCTCCGCGATCTGGTTCGTCAAAAAGTCGCCGGGCGGCAGCTTGATGATGAAGAACACAAGCGCCGAGATGATGACGAGCGTCACGGCCATAGTGGCGAAGCGGCGCAGCAGAAAGCGGATCATCGGCTCGCCTCTTTGGCGACGGGTTTGCTCCAAAACATTTCATCGAGCCGGTAGATGCCGATCATCGCTGTCGGCTCCCAGCTATAGATTGCCTTTTCGGGCAGTCCCTGCAATCCCTCGCGGACCACGATGGGCTGGAGAGCGCCGGCGACCGTGCCGATGGTCCATTGGTTCTCGACATGGTTGCGCAACATCTCGCGCCACGCATCGTTCTGGACAAGGTCATCGTCCGTATCGAGCCAGGTCTGGTAGAGCTCGATCAGACGTTTGGCCTCGGGGATGTCGATGGGTTCGCCGTTCTTTCCTTGCGTTTCGACGTACTGCCCCCATTTCGGCCAGGCGAGATTATCCTGTCGCATCGGCGCGAATTCCGTCGGCGGCATGACATCGGTTGGAACCGCGTTGTCGAAGCCTTGGCCCGCCGTCATGATGGTGAGGCCGGCAAAGGCTCGGTTGCGCAGCACCGTTCGGTCCTGCGGCTTCACAAAAAGTTTCACGCCGATTTCGCGCCAGAATTCGCCAATCAGGGTCAGTCCGTCGACGACCAAGCTGCTCTCGCCATCCGTCTCGACGATGATTTCAAGCTCGCGTCCGTCAGGCAAAAGGCGGATGCCTGCGCCGTTGCGTTTGGTGAGCCCGATCCGGTCGAGGAGGTTGGAGGCGAGGACGGGATCGTATCGGGCATTGTCGGTCCGCAGCTCGGGGGAGAAGAGCGGGCTCTGCGACATGACAGTGTTGTTGCCCTCCGTTCCAAGGCCGAAAAGCAGAGCGTTGTTCAACGTCTTGCGGTCGATGCCGAAAGAAAGCGCCCGGCGGAAACGCACATCGCGGTTGAGCTTGCGCCAGACCGGGTCTGTCGTGTTCAGATTAGGATAAAGCGCAAGTTCCGAGCCGCGGGCATAGGGCCACAACAAGGTTCTATAGTTGTGGGCCTTCTCACCCTCCTTGAGCACCGGCACGTCATTCATCGACAAACCCCGGAACAGAAGGTCGACCTCGCCCGCGTTGGCCTTTGCCGCAAAAAGCCCGGGGGACGCGACATCCATGATGATGCGGTCGATATAGGGCAGCTGGTGCCCCCGGCTGTCGATGCGGTGGTAGTAGGGGTTACGCTCGAAGATGAAGCGCGTCGCGGGTGCGTTGGTCGTGACTCGCCAAGGCTGAAGCGTCGGCAGATCCGGGTTCGTCTGCTCCTTCATGTCGTCGATGCGGTTGTGCAGGGCGGCCCAGGATTTCAGCTTCTGCTTCTTGGCTAGTTCTTCGAGCTGCGCCTTGTCAGCGTATTTCGCGTGGAAGCGCTTGAGATAGGCGGAGGCGCGGAAGATGCCGGGGTCCAGCGGCCCCGCGAGTTGCGGCAGGAAACGCGGATTGGGCTTGTCCCATGTGTAGCGAACCCTGCGAGCATCGAGCACCTCGAAGCGCGGCAGCTTGCCATCGCGGATCATGAATTCCGGCGGCCCGGAAGGCGACAGGTCTTTGTTGAGCGCCACGTCCTCCCAGTAGTAGCGGAAATCCTCCGAGGTGAAGGGCGAGCCGTCCGACCAGCGATGGCCTTCGCGGATGGTGAAGGTGAAAACGCGGTCACCTTCGTCATCGACTTTTTCCAGTAGATCCGGTTGGAGCTTCAGATTGCGGTCGTAGCCGATGAGCCGCGTATAGGCGTAGGCCGAGATGTAGCGGATGTCGCGGGCGCGCGGCACAAGTGTGACGATGTCCCCGCCATAGCGCCCGTCCTGGCCGCTTTGTGGGTTGGCTATCAGCGGCGTTTTCGGAATGCGGTTTTCAAGGGGCGGCAACTTGCCTTGTAGAACCTGCTCCGCAAAGAAGGGCGGCTCGCTGTAACGCTGGGCGAAAGCTGGCAGCGTCAGAAGGCTGAAAATCACGGCGACGCAAAAAGTCCTGATGCCAAACATTACGCCGCCTCCTGCGCCGCCCGGTAACTCAAGCGCACCTTATGGCCGGGCTCGATCTCCTTCATGACACCGGCTTCGCCGTGCAGCAGGCGGAAAGGCTCCGGCCATTGGGAGGGGGCGGAGAAACGATCCGCGCGCAGCTTCGCGAAATCGAGCGGCCGGTCGATGTCCGGATCGGGAACGGCGGCGAGCAGCGCCTGCGTGTAAGGATGGACCGGGTTACGGAAGAGTGAGATTTTTGGCGCTTCCTCGACGATGTAGCCGCGGCACATCACGGCAATGGTGTCGGCGATGTAGTCCACCACCGCGAGGTTGTGCGAGACGAAGAGATAGGAGAGGCCGAGCGCCGATTGCAGGTCCTTCAACAGGTTCAAAACCTGCGCCTGCACGGACACGTCGAGTGCGGAAACGGGCTCGTCGCAGAGAAGAACACGCGGTTCGAGCGCAAGCGCGCGTGCAATGCCGAGGCGCTGGCGCTGGCCGCCGGAGAAGGAATGCGGATAGCGCCGCAGCGAGCGCTTATCGAGCCCGACCATGTCGAGCAATTGCTTGGCCCGCGCATAGCGTTCGTCGGGCGTGCCGATCTCGTGAATGCGCAAAGGCTCGGTCAGGATTTCATAGACCGTCATGCGCGGGTTGAGCGACGAGAACGGGTCCTGAAAGATGAACTGCACGGAACGACGATATTCAGTGAGCGCATCGCCTTGAAGCTCGAAGACATCGCGCGGGCCGAGGCCATTGTCGAACAGGACACGCCCGGAATCCTGATGCATCGCCCGCATGATCATCTTGGACACGGTCGTCTTGCCGCAACCCGACTCGCCGACAAGGCCGAGCGTCTTGCCCACGGGCAGAGAGAGGTTGACGTCGCTGACGGCGCGGATTTTCAACATCTTACCGGAGAACCAACCCGCGCGTAGCGTGTAGCTCTTGGTCAGGTTCTCCACTTTCAGGATCGGTCCCTTGGGCTCGATGCGCTCCGGCGCGTGGGCCGAGGCGAGGGTGGCGCTCTTGATCTCGCGGATCGGCGTCAGGCGCTCGTCCGGGGCCATAGCGAAGCGCGGCACGGCGCGCATGAGCGCCTGGAGATAGGGGTGTTGTGCGTTGCGAAAAATATCCTCGCGCGAGCCTGTTTCCGTGACACGCCCGCGATACATCACCACGACCTCGTCGGCGATGTTCGCCACGACGCCGAGATCGTGGGTGATGAGCAGCACCGACATGCCGGTCTCGGCCTGCAACTCCTTGATGAGGTCGAGGATCTGCGCCTGCGTCGTCACGTCGAGCGCGGTGGTCGGCTCGTCCGCGATGAGCAGGGCAGGGCGGGTGATGAGCGCCATGGCGATCATGGCGCGCTGCCGCAGGCCGCCGGATAGCTCGAATGGATAGGTGGTCAGCGCGCGCTTCGGATCGGGGAACCCGACGCGCGCCAGCTTATCCATGGTCCTCTTGCGAGCCTCCCCCCGACTGACGCGGGCGTGAATGAGGAGCGCTTCGGAGATCTGATCGCCGATGGTGTGGAGCGGCGAGAGCGAGGTCATCGGCTCCTGGAAGATCATGGCGATGCGCCCGCCGCGCAGCGCGTGCATGGCGTCGCTCTCCGCGCCAAGCGCGGCAATATCGTAAGAGGCGTTCTGGGGGTCGTTGAAGACGATGGAGCCGCCCGAGATATGGGCTTTTTTCGACAGGATCTGGAGAATGGCGTGCGCGGTGACGGATTTTCCGGAGCCGGATTCCCCGACCAGCGCCACGGTTTTGCCCTTCGGAATGTCGAAGGACAAACCGTTTACCGCCCGGAAGTCTCCGGTCTCAGCCTTGAAATCGACCGTCAGCTGACGGATCGACAGGAGCGGCGTCTCCATAGGCTCCTCCAGCGGCCTTGAGCATAACGCATTAAGGCCCAACCGTGATCCTGTCTGGGTTACGAAACAACTCGTCTATTCGCAAGAAATGGATGTTCCTTGCGGCGAAATACGCCAGTAGCCGCTCACAGAAGATCCAGATCGCTTCATCATGGACCAGATGATGGGTTAAAATTCCAATCGGCTCGTTTCTGTCCGCTGCGCCAGTGAAGCGGCGGCTGATCGCCTCGGAAAGAGCGGTGAGGATTTGCGCGGGCTCGAGAACGCTTCGCGAGCCGTGCCAGTCGATAGGATCGACGTGCGTGTTGATCTGGACGAGGTCTGGAGCCGGACACAACGTTTTCCGGTCCGTGAAGGTCGAAAGCGCCCGGTATCCCTCCCGCGACAAAAGTGGCCCGAGGCTGGGAGAGATCCGGTTCCAGGGCGGCACGAAGACGGGCAGAAGCTTTTCTCCCAGAGACATTCTGGCGGTCCTGAGCGCTTCTCCCGCCTCGTGCGCCATGACATCGACCGGACGATGGTCGCCGAACTCGGCCTTTTTCTCGCTCGGCGGCGCGTGATTGGTGTGGCGCGATCCATGGACGAGCGCGAAAACCCGGTCTTCCCCCGCCAGCCGAAGGGCGAGAGAAGGCGTAAGAGCATGCGGAATGGCGGCAAGTGCCAAGCCGGCCTCGTAACGGCCGACAAGATCGAGCAGACGGTCAAGTTCGGGCGTATGGGCCACCGCATCATCATCCCGCCACCAAAAGCCGAGGGCGCAGCCTTCGTCCTTCGCACCGTCGAGCGCATCGGTGAGCGTAGACCAGTTGACCGCGCGATGAAGCGCGGGTGTTGAGAGGACAAGATTCTCGACAATGGCGACGCTTCTCTTTGCTCCGTCGAGCGATACCGCAGGCGCGTCCGGCGCAGGGCGCGCCAGGCTTGAGCGAATGGCGTTGGCCAGATGTTCGGGAGAGAGGGCATCCTCCGGCACGATTTCAGCCAGGCCGATTTCCTTGAGGCGTTCCGCGCGGAGGCGTTGCTCGGTTTCGTGACCCGCCTCGAACGGCACGAAGACCGGCCTGACACCGGCGCGGAGAATGTCGACGACCGTATTGTACCCCGCCTGACTGACCGACAGCGCCGCGCGGGAGAGCAGAGCGCGGAAATCGGATCGCGCCCGTTCGACGCTCACATGCGATGGAGCGAGTGCGCGAAGCGATAGGAAATCCGCGTCCTCCACTCCGGGGCCGATCAGGATGCGCCACGCCCTGTCAGCGACAAGCCACGCTGCCTCGATGCTTGTTCGATAGAGCGGAAGGCTCGCTGCGCTCGACCCGCCGGAGACAATGATGCCATCTCGCTCCGCTTCCGGCAGTGTAGTGCCGTTCTCGTCCACATAGCCGGTGTAGTGCAGGAGGGGGCGGGTGCGGTCGTCCACCGGCCAGGACGCTTCGAGCGGAACGAGCGCCGGATCGCCGTGGACGAGCACGGCGTCGTAATCCCGCACGAGCCGCGTATGCGCTTCCGCAATCCGGTCCGGTTTCGTCGGAGCGACGAGGATGTCGCGGATCGAGCAGACGATGAGCGGCCGGGGCGACTGTTGACGTGCTTCCTCGATAAGCGCGTCAAATTCGCTCGCCAGCACACGACGGCCGAAAGGAAAAAGCTCGGTGATGACCACATCGGGTCGGGCGGCGTGGAGGGTTTTGAGCAGAAGATCGCGGCGGTCGGCAAGGCCCCGTTTGTTGATCGGCTGGCCTTCTTCATCCAGCAGCGTCCGGAAGTCGGTGTCGCGCGTCTTCACGGGCGGCAGTTGCACGAGTGAGATGCCATCCGTGGCAGAGAGTGGGATGGCGCTTCCGCCGGAAATAAGCGTCACCTCGTGTCCTGCCTTCGCGAAGGCGCGCGCGAGGGCGGCGGCGCGGGTGAGGTGACCGGCGCCGAGAAGATGCGTGACGGCGATCAGCACGCGCATGTCATGCCTCGACTTTCGCGAGAAGCGGGGTCAGCGCCGCGCGCAGCCGCAGCGCCGCGTGATCGAGCCCACGCTCTTCCGCAACGAAGCGGCGAGCGGAAAGAGCGAGACGTTTTCTCCGGTCTTCGTCGAAAAGCAGTGTTCTCAGCGCATCCGCAAACGCAGCAGTGTCTCCGGGGTCGGTCAGGAGGCCGGTCGTTTCATGCTCCACCACGCTCGCAACGCCGCCATAGGCTCCCGCTACAACCGGGCAGCCGAAGCGCTGCGCCTCCAGCAGAACCATTCCGTAGGCTTCATTGACAGCGGGCCAGACAAAAAGATCGGCTTGCTCGTAGAGCGCGCGCAGGTGCGCTTTGTTCTCGACCTGCCCATGAAAGCGCACGCGTGGGCCAAAGGGCGCGAAGAGGCTTATGACCTTGCCTCGCGCCTCGCCATCACCGACGATGTCGAGTGTCCACGGCTGAAGGCGCACGTTGTTGAGAGCCGCGGCAAGAAGGCGATAGGATGCGAGTTTGTCACCATCGCGCATCATCGCGACGGTCAACAGGCGCGGTTCGAAATCATCGCGAGGAAGCGGCGCGGCCTCAGGCCATTCCTGCACATCGAGGAACGGCGGCAGGTCGATGAGAGCTTGGTGGGACGGTCGCGCTGTCTCCAGTGCCGCACGGTCGTGAGCTGTCATGACCAAGATGACGTCCGCACGGTCGAGCGCCGCTTCTGCTCCCTGGTGATTGAGCGCCCACGGACCTTGAGCGCGTTTTGCCGCGCGCGATCCCTCGGCGATGACATAGGGAATGTGCAGCGCATCCGCGACGGCAGGGCCGATCCAGTCGGGCGCTTTGTAATAGACGTGGTAGGTAAACCAGAGACAGGGGCGCTGATCCGCAGCAAGACGGCGAGAATGTGTGATCAAACGCGATGCGGCCTCAAGCGACTGTTCCTTGATCCGTTGTTGAACCTCCGCGTCTCCCGCCTTGTCGAGTGTACGAATTTCGCTGGCGAGAGCAGGGGGAAAGCCTGCCCGGTCGAGAGCCTTCATCAGCAAGCGCGCCATGGTGCGATCGCCCGAGGGAGAAGGGGAGTTCGGGCTCTTCAAGGGCGCATAGAAGGCGACAGGCCTTGAGAGGTTCACGCGGGCACCGGTTCTCTCAGTTGGGGAGCGGTGGCGCCGCGAAATCGTCTCTCCAGATCGTCGATGCCACCCTCCATCGAGAAGTCGCGCCGCAACCGCTCGAAAGCCGCTTCGCCGAGGGCCTTTCTCCGCTCGGGATCGCGAGAAAGAAGGTTGAGAGCGTTCGACAGCGCTTCCCAATCGCCTGGCGGAACGAGTTGTCCCTCGATGCCGTCGCGGATGAATTCGGGAATGCCAGCAAAATCGGTCGCGACCAGCGGAAGCTTCTGGCTTGCGGCCTCCATCAGCACGTTCGGCAATCCGTCTCGATCACCGGACGCAGCCTTCTTCGAGGGCAACACGAAAAGATCCGCCTCGCGCAAAAGCGCAATCACATCGGGTTGCGCCTTCGCGCCGAGGAATGCCACTTTGTCGGCGATACCCGCGCGCTGCGCCTGCGCCTTCAACGTGTTGATCAACTCCCCGCCGCCGACATGCGCAAAGCGCCAATGCAGGCCGGGCGGCAGCGCGGCGAGCGCCTTGATGAGATCGTCAAAACCCTTCTTCGCCACGGCCCGCCCGACGGACACGATGCGGACGGGGTCGGCAGGGTTCGCGCCGTCGCGTACGGAATGGCTCTCCGGCGGCGCGGGAAAACGGGACAGGTCTAGACCGTGATAGACGAGCGAGACGTGATCGGGCGAAGGGCTCAACGCCTTCAGGTTTTCCGCGCCATGCGCCGTGCATGTCACGCCCCAGCGCGCTTCGGCGAGCTTTTCGCGCTTTTCCCATTCAGGCGTCGTCCAGATGTCCTTGGCATGAGCGGAGAACGTCCACGGCCTTTCCGTCAGCAAAGCCGCGTAACGCACGACGGACGCGGGCGTGTGGAGGTAATGCACATGCAGATGCCCGACCTCCGCGGGCAATTCGCGCGCCATGACGAAAGCCTGTCCGAGACGCCGGACCCGGTTGGCGGTAAAGTCGCGTCGCAAGTCTGTCCAGAACGCGCGCATCAGCGCGCCGAAGCGCGGTTGCTTCAGGCTCCAGAACGCGCTTTTCAACACACGCAGCGGCTCCTCGTAGAGGTATTCAGGCAGATAGGTCACGCGCGCCTTGATCTTGCGATTCATCGGATGCACGGCCCGCTCCGTCGGATGACGGAGAGACCAGATCTCAAGCGCCAGGCCGCGCCCTTCGAGCGCAAGAATTTCCTGGGCGATGAACGTCTCGGAGAGGCGCGGATAACCTTTGACGACGACGGCGATGCGTCGGGCTTCGGGCGAAGGATGCATTCTAACTGTTACTCGGCCGCCTGACGATAGGCGGCAACATGGGTGTGTTTCGGCTCGATCAAAGCCTTAAGGCGCGTCTGCACCCGGTCAAGACCGTCGAGCAGGTCGGGTATCACCACCTCTGACGGGCGCGGCTGCGTGGACAGGCTCCGCAGGGCCGCCGCCATGCGTTCCGGCGTGCGCGGTTCGGCGTAGTCACTCAGCATCCGTACGAGCCCGAGCCGCTGGGCTTCGACGGCGCGGATATATTGCTCCAACCGGGGCCGGGTGCGCGGCACGATGAGCGTGCGCTTGTTGAACGAAAGCGCCTCGCAGAAGGTGTTGTAGCCGCCCATGGCGACAATCGCCTCGGCCTTCTGCATCAACAATTCGATCTTGTTGTCGAAGGACAGGGCGTCGAGCTTGAGCTGGCGGTTGATGCGCTCCATGAAGGAGCGCCGCTTGTCCCGGTCGATGAACGGGCCGAACAGGATCAGCGCCGGCATTTCCAGCGCCTTGTCCGCTTCGTAAGCCGAGATGACCCAGTCGATCAGATCATCGCCGTCGCCGCCGCCGCCGGTGGTGACGAGGATGAAGGGCTGCTTCGTGATCTTGGGATAACGGGTCAGGGACGGCGTGGCCGGAATTTCCCGGCGCAGATAGCCGGTATAGGTGATGCGCCGCTCTACATGCGGGGGAAGGTCGAGCGCGGCGAGCGGCTGATAGACATCCTTCAACCCATAGACCCAGATCTCGTCATAATAGCGAATTAGGGCCGCCTTGGCGTCTTTGCGCTCCCACTCGGGAACGAGGAGCGCGGGCTCGTCCATCACGTCCCGGATGCCCAGAACGAGCCGGCAGGGCGTGCCCTGGAGGTAATCCAGCGCGGGCAGGACCTCGCCGCGAAAACCCGTTGGTTCCTTGTCGACAATGAACACGTCCGGCTGGAAGGACTTGACCGCCTGCAGGATGAGTGCCTGACGCAAGCCTACTGCTTCGTCGAGCTCCACATTGAGGTTGAGGCTGCGGTAGTCCCCATCCGGCAACTTTGTCACGCCTGGAATGCGAATGTAATCGACGCCGCTGCCGAATTCGAAGCTGCCGATGAGGGGCGAGCCCGAAATGATCACGACCGACGCGCCGGGGCTGTCCTCGACGATCGCGTTCGCGATGGCGCGCGACCGGCGCAAATGCCCGAGTCCGAACGTATCGTGGCTGTAAATGAGGACACGCGCGCCATCATAGCGCCGGGTCGAAGCCTTGATGACAGGGGCGACGGCGGCCTCGCGGGCTACGACCAAGTCTGCCATGGGGGACGTCCTATAATAGGAAAGGTGATATTGACGCTACGTCAATTGGTGTCGATCCCGAGCCTTGCAATAGCCTCCAGGTCAAATTATGGCGACGTCACCATTCGGAAAGAGGCCTTCGTCCATGGCAGTGAAAATGGTATCGTCGCGCTGATGGAAAAAAGCCTTTTTCGCTATATCTGGACGCATTCCAAACGCGACCAAATGATTGTCTGCGCAGTGGTTCTCGCTTCGCAGCCGTTCTATTTCCTGTCGCTGGACCTGCCTCGCCAAATTGTGAACCAGGCGATCCAGGGCGAGGCTTTCAGGGACGGCAACGCCACCGCGCCTTTCCTGAAAATGACCCTCCACTGGCCGGAGTGGCTCGGCGGTGGCTCGACCTTGTTGTTCGACGGGTTTCAGCTGAGCCGCGTCGGCCTGCTGCTCGGGCTGTCCTGCCTTTTCCTGTTCTTCGTCATCGTCAACGGCGCATTCAAATATTGGATCAACGTCGCCAAGGGCGTGCTCGGCGAGCGCATGCTGCGCCGTCTCCGATTCGACCTGTTCACGATGGTGCTGCGCTTCACGCCGGATGCCCTGCGCACGGTGAAGTCGTCGGAAACCGCCACAATCATCAAGGACGAGGTGGAGCCCATCGGCGGTTTCATCGGGGATGCCTTCATCACCCCGGTTTTTCTCAGCATGCAGGCGTTGACCGCCCTGTTCTTCATCATGGTGCAGAACGTCTCGCTCGGCCTCATGGCGCTCGCCGTCGTGGCGATTCAGCTGGTGGTGATTCCGCGTCTGCGACGCGAACTTCTCGTCCTCGGCCGGGAACGCCAATTGGCCTCGCGTGAACTGGCCGGACGCATTGGCGAGGTCCTCGACGGCATCGAGGTCGTGCATGTGCACAACGCCTATGACTGGGAGCGGGCCGAGATCGGCAATAGGCTCTTCACGCTCTATGACCTGCGAGTCAAAATCTACAACCGAAAGTTCGTCGTCAAATTCCTCAATAACTTCCTGTCCCAGCTAACGCCGTTCTTTTTCTACGCGGTCGGCGGTTATTTCGCGTTGCGCGGCACGCTCGACATCGGTCAGCTCGTGGCCGTCATCGCCGCCTATCGCGAATTGCCGCCGCCGTTGAAGGAATTGATCGACTGGGACCAGCAGCGCCTCGACGTGCAGGTGAAGTACGATCAGGTCACCCAGCACTTCGCGGAGGAGCGCCTTGCGCCCCTGCTCGAGGCGAAACCTGTCATAGTCGACGACACTCCGCTGACCGGCCTACTCGAAGCCGAAAGCCTTCGCGTGCCGGACCCGCACGGGGGCATGGTTCTCGATGGAGCCGCCTTCCGCCTGGAGCTTCCCACCAGCGTCGCGCTGATCTCCAACGGAGGCACGGCGGCGAGCGTCACGGCTCAGATCGTGGCGCGGCGCGTGTCGGGCTTCGGTGGCCAGGTCCACATCGGCCACCGGGACCTGACGCAGCTTCCGACCTCGGTCACGGGCCACCGGATCGCTTACGCGGGTCTCGACCCCATCCTGTTTCCCGGCAGCATTCGCGACAATCTCGTTTACGGCCTGCGGAGGAAGCCGGAGGTCGGTGCCGAGGATGCCCGCTGGAAGGACCGGCGCATCGCTGAGGCGCTGCGAACGGGCAATCCGGTCGATGACATTGCGGGGCCCTGGATCGACTATGACCAGATCGGCGTGAGCGACGAGGATGACCTCGACCGGGTGCTGGTCGAATGGCTGAATCGCATCGGCATGGGCACCGAGATCTATCTCTTCGGTCTTGCCGAGCAGATGGACCCCGAGCGCTATCCGCACGTGGCGGAGAGGATCGTCGAGGCGCGGCGGCGCCTGCGCGAGACCTTTCAGGCGGACGACATGAGGGGCCTCGTCGTTCCATTCGATGCAAACCGCTATAACGATCAGGCGACGATTGCCGAAAACCTCTTATTCGGGGTGCCGGTGTCGGAAGACTTCATGGGGCGCAATCTTGCCCTCAACAAGGATTTCAGCGGTGCCATCGACCGCGCCGGCCTGACGGATGATCTTGTGACCATGGGCATCCAGATCGCCGAGACGATGACGGAAATCTTCGAGGGCCTGCCTCCGGGGCATTCCCTATTCGAACAATTCTCCTTCATCGGGGCGGACGAATTGCATGACTTTGAGGCCATCCTGCGTCGCCGCCGGAGGACGGACGTGCTCGGTAAGGACGACCGAGTGAAGCTCCTCTCACTGCCTCTGGACTATATCGAGCCGAGGCATCGTCTCGGGTTGCTCGACGACGGTTTGAGGCTCCGCCTCGTCCGGGCGCGGGCGCTTGTGCGCGAGACACTGGAGCGGTCCGGCATGAGGGGGGTCGAGTTCTACGATCCCGACCGGATCTGCGCGGCTGCGCCAGTACGGGACAATCTTCTGTTCGGCCGGGTCAGCTACCGGGTTGCAGCAGCTCGGCACCGCGTCGCCGCGGCGGTGTCCTCGGTCGTTGCTGAACTCGGGCTGCGAGAGGATATCGAGCGCATCGGCCTCGACCACGAGGTCGGCACGGCCGGACGCCTGCTGACGGCACAAGAGCGCGCCAGCATCAATCTGGTTCGCTGCCTCGTGAAGAAGCCCGACATCCTCGTGGTCGATGGGGCGCTGGCGCCCTTTGACGAAAGCCGTGCTCGACAGATGACCGATCTCCTGATCGATCTTTTCGAAAAGCAGAGCCTGTTTATGGTGGTGCCGAACGACCGGCAGGCGCAGGGCTTTCAAATTCAGATGCGGTTTCGTGACGGACAGATTACGACAGAGAAGACAGGCGGCCCGGCTCGTGGGGACAACCCCAAGCCGGAAACCGCCTCACGGATAGCGGGAGAGGTGGTATGACCCTTGAAACCGAGGTTCAATCCTTGCGGCAGGTGCCGATGTTCCGGGACATCGATCCCGCCCGACTGAAGCTTCTCGCCTTCACGAGCGAGCGAGTGCAGTTCGCCGACGGGCAGCGCTTTTTCTCGCAAGGGGACGCCTCCGACGCGGCCTATGTGATCCTCGACGGGCGGGCGCACGTGCTGCTCAATACGCCGAACGGGGAAATCCAGGTGGCCGAACTGTCCGGTAATGCCCTTGTCGGGGAGATGGGCATTTTGTCCGACACGCCACGCTCCGCGACCATCATGGCGGCCGAGCCGACGACGGCTCTGCGCATCGACAAGCGGGTTTTCCTCGAGCTTTTGGCCCAATTCCCGCAAATGTCGCTCGCCGTCATGCGGGAATTGGCGCAGCGACTTGAGCGGACCAATGCTCAGCTTGTCGCACAGTCGTCATCTTAAGTTTCGCTGAAAAATAAGGATTTTCGGAGAGGTAATCCGGAATTTCGACGGCCTGCTCCGTGCTCTTACGGCCAAGCTGACCGATTCTCGTCACAACTGCCCGCCAAGCCTTGTCGCATAACGACACAAGGGAACGATCCGGCTTTTCGGCCTGATCGAGCGGGAAAACGTGATGCCGACCAACGCGAGCACGCCGCCAGGCGCGACGCTGCCGCAGCCCGTTCAGGCTGCGCGCGCGAGCTTCGGGCGACGACAACGAACCTCTTTCGGTCCAGTCCAGGAGATCGGAGCCTCAGGAGCATGGCTGTACAGCCGCGTGTTCCGCGTTCTCGCCTCCGTCGGACTGCTGATCGGCTTTCAGGGCATGACGGTGGCCCCCGCGGCGGTCGCAACTCTGCCCAGCGCGTTGATCGCGAGGCCGTTTGCCCCTGCACCGCGCGATATCGAAGCCGACATCAAGGTGGAACTGCCTCCGCTGATCAACGCTCCGGAAATCTTCGGAGCCATTCCTGAAACGGCCTTCACTCCCAAGGAAAAACCCCTCGCCAAACTGCCGCCAGTGCCGGCCGATGCTGAATACTCCGTCGAGAACCCCGATGAGATCATCCCCTTCAGCGGGCGAAACGCACCGCGCTGGCTGGTTCATTCGATCCTGAAAGCCGCCCGCGTGACTGGCGTCGATCCGGTCTACATGATGACCCTCGCCGACATTGAATCGAGCCTGTCGCCGGAGGCGAAGGCCCCGACCTCCACCGCCGAGGGCCTTTTCCAGTTCATCGACCGCACCTGGCTGGAGACCGTATTCAATCACGCCAGCGACTATGGCTTCTCCGCCGCCGCGGAGGCGATCCGCATGGTCGATGGCGAGCCGGTTGTCATCAAGGCGAAGGATCGCGAATGGATCATGAATCTGCGCTGCGATCCTTACTTCTCGGCGCTCATGGCGGGCGAGTTGATCAAGGACATCGAGCGCGCGCTGCAGGCTCAGGGCGAACGGGAGTTGTCGGAAGCAGAACTCTACATCGCCCACTTCCTTGGGGCGGGAAGCGCGGTGCGGTTCCTCGAGGTCCTCGACAAAGACCCCAACATGAAGGCGTCGAAGCTTTTCCCGCAGGCGGCGAAAGCCAATACCGGCCTGTTCATGGAAGGCCGCGGCCGCAAGCGCCGCTCAGTCACCGTCGCCGAGTTCTACAACAACATCGATTCCAAGATCGTCAAACGGATGGACCGCTACGAGGATATCGGCCCCTACATCGCCGAAGTCACGCGCATGTCCGGACGGACGCAGCAGGCGACCGTCATCGCACGATAGAGTATCCGATCTGACAGGATCAGATCGGAAAATGCTCTGATCAGAAAGCCTTGAACGTGATGATCGTGTGCGTGTCCGCGATGTCGGAGATCGATTGCACGTTTTCGGCGATGAAATGGCCGATATCGACCCCATCATCCACGTGGAACTTGGCCAGGATGTCGTAGTTTCCGGCGGTCGAGTAGATCTCGGACGCGATCTCCCGGTCGGCGAGCGCGTTGGCGACGTTGTAGGTCTTGCCGAGTTTGCATTTGATCTCGACGAAGAAGGTTTGCATGGGGCGCTCCCGGTGACGCTGATTTGGAGGGGCTCGCTCAGGCCCGTCCGACGCTCATATAGGTAAATCCGCGCCGCTGCATCTCGTCGGGGCGGTAAACGTTGCGCAGGTCGACGACGACCGGCTCGGCCAGCGCGGCCTTCAGGCGGGTCAGGTCGAGCGCGCGGAACATGTCCCATTCCGTCACGATGACAAGGGCGTCGGCGCCGCGAGCGCAGTCATACGCGTCCTTGGCGTAATCAACATTCGTCAGCACCGCCGTGGCGGCTTCCATGCCCTCGGGGTCGTAGGCGCGAACCTTTGCGCCCGAGTCCTGGAGGGTGGTGATGATGTCGATGGAGGGGGCGTCCCGCATGTCGTCCGTGTTGGGCTTGAAGGTCAGCCCCAGCACGGCGATAGTCTTGCCCCGCACGGTACCGCCGCAGGCCGCCACGACCTTGCGCCCCATGGCGCGTTTGCGCTGGGAATTTACCGCCGCCACCGTCTCGACGATGCGGATCGGTGCATCGTGGTCTTGGGCGGTCTTAATCAGGGCCAGCGTATCCTTCGGGAAGCACGAGCCGCCATAGCCCGGACCCGCGTGGAGGAACTTCGAGCCGATGCGGTTATCGAGCCCGATGCCGCGCGCCACGTCCTGCACATTGGCCCCCACCTGCTCGCAGAGGTCCGCGATTTCGTTGATGAACGTGATCTTGGTCGCCAAAAAGGCGTTGGCCGCGTATTTCGTCAGTTCCGCGGTGCGCCGCGACATGGCGAGCAGGGGCGACTGGTTCAGGTAGAGCGGGCGGTAGATCTCCGTCATCACGCCCTTGGAGCGCTCGTCCTCGGCACCGATGACGATGCGGTCGGGGCGCTTGAAATCCGAGATGGCCGCGCCTTCGCGCAGGAATTCGGGGTTCGAGACGACGGAGAATTCCGCATCGGGCCGGATTTCACGGATGATCCGCTCCACCTCATCGCCGGTGCCGACCGGGACCGTCGATTTGGTGACGACGACCGTGTAGCCGTCCATGGCCGCCGCGATCTCCCGCGCGGCCTGATAGACGTAAGTGAGGTCGGCATGACCGTCGCCCCGGCGGGAGGGGGTGCCGACGGCGATGAACACCGCCTCGGCATTCTTCACCGCCTGGGAAAGGTCGCCGGCGAAGGACAAGCGCCCCTCGCGCACGTTATTGGCGACAAGGCCTGCCAGGCCAGGTTCGTAGATGGGGATTTCGCCGCGATTGAGGGCCTCGATCTTGGTCGGATCCTTGTCCACGCAGCAGACGTCGTGTCCGAAATCCGCGAAGCAGGCGCCCGAAACTAGGCCGACATAGCCCGCCCCAATCATCGCAACACGCATCAAGAGCTCTCCGACTGTCAGAGCGCTGGATTTAAGGCGGCAACAGCCAAGCCGCAACCCGAACCTGCGGAATCTGCTCTACATGGGCTATGCGACTCTTTTGAAACAAGGATTCCTTTGACTTCCGCCCTCATCGCGGACAAAACACCGCCCTTCAACGTGAGGCTGCCTATGGACAATCCCTTTCTCGTCGAGGTTACGCGCGGAAATCTGGTCGAATCGCGTCACCGGGGCTCGATTGCCGTCGTCGACGCGGATGGGGGGACGGTTTTGTCCCTTGGCGATGTCGAAAGGCGCGTTTTTCCGCGCTCGGCGGTCAAGGCAATCCAGGCTCTGCCCCTGATCGAGAGCGGGATTGCGGACAAATACAGCCTTTCGGATGAGGAAATCGCGCTGGCCTGCGCGTCCCATTCGGGCGAGCCGGAACATGTGCGGGTCGCCCAATCCATGCTGGCAAAGGCGGGCCGGGACGCGACCTGCCTTGAATGTGGGGCCCATTGGCCTTCGGGCGAGGCAGCGAAACTGGCGCTGGCGGCGCAGGGCGAGAAACCGAATGCCCTTCACAACAACTGCTCGGGCAAACATGCCGGCTTCATCTGCCTTGCCTGCGGGCTTGATGAGGACCCGCGCGGCTACGTGAAGTCCGCGCACCCGGTCCAGCAGGCCGTCCGCGCTGCGCTGGAGGACCTGACCGGCGCCTCGCACACGGAGGAGGTCAGCGGTATCGACGGCTGTTCCATCCCCACCTACGCTATTCCGCTCCCCTCCCTGGCTTTCGGCTTTGCGAAATTCGGCGCAGGCGTCGGCCTGTCGAGCGGCTACAAAAGCGCTGCCGAGCGCATCCGCCAGGCGGTGGCGCGGCACCCGTTCATGGTGGCGGGAACCGACCGCTTCGATACGAAGCTGATGACTGTGCTCGGGGAACGGGTCTTCGTAAAGGTTGGGGCTGAGGGCGTTTTTTGCGCGGCTTTTCCGGAACTCGGATTTGGCGTCGCGCTGAAGGCCGACGATGGTAACGGCCGTGCCGCTGAAGCTATGATGGCTGGCCTCGTCCTGCGCTTCCTGCAGCTTGCGGACGAGCAACGCGCGGCGGTCGAGGCGCTGGCGCAGCCCGTGCTGAAGAATTGGAACGGCATCGAGGTCGGACGCATCCGGCCTTCTTCCGATTTTCTGCAGTAGCAGTCAGGTCGGCCAGACGCGTCGCGCCCAGCCGACCTGAGGATCGTTCAGAAAACGAAGAAGTCCGCCGCGGTCATCTTCAGTTTCTTGCTGATTGTCGCGAAAGCAATGGCTTGCCCCGCGCCATTGCCGTCGGCGTCGTAATAGAGAATGCCCTTCTTGTTGTCGTAGATGATGCGGTCATCCGCATCATGGGCCTTCGCGCCGATCCAGAACGCGCCCTTGGCGAGAGCGCCTTTCTTGGCGATCTTGTCGAAGATCTTCTTCGACAAATAGATCGTGTCGTCCTTCACGTTGAAGTCGGCGATCTTGTCGAGGTTGGTCTTGGCGTTCAGCTTGGTGTCGAAGACAAAGCGGTCCTTGCCAGCGCCGCCGATCAAGATGTCGTTGCCGAGGCCACCGGCCAACTTGTTGGCTCCCGCATTGCCGGTGATCGTGTTCTTGAGCGCATTGCCGGTCAGGGAAATCGCGTCGGCACCAAGGGCGGTGAGGTTTTCGACGTAGTTCGCTAGGATATAGCTGACGCTCGTATAAACGAGGTCTGCCGTGCCGCCGGTTGAGGTTTCGACGATCACATCCTTGGCATTGTCGACATAATAGACGTCATTGCCCGTGCCGCCGGCCATCTTGTCCGCACCGGCGCCGCCATCGAGCGTGTCATTGCCGGCTTCGCCGTTGAGCACGTTGGCTGCGGCGTTGCCGATGATGACGTTGTTGGAAGCATTGCCGGTCAAAGAGATTGCGGCGGTGCCTGTCGCAGTCAGGTTCTCGATATTCGCCGACAGGGTGTAGCTGGCGCTGGTGAAAACCTTGTCGGCTGTACCGCCTGTGGAAGTCTCAATGATCTGATCGCCGGCGTCGTCGACATAGTACGTGTCATTCCCCACGCCGCCGACCATGGTGTCCGCACCCGTCCCGCCATCGAGCGTGTCATCGCCCAAGCCGTCGCCGCTGCCACCATAGAGCTTGTCGTTGCCTTCGCGGCCGGTGAGGTGATCGTTGCCATAGGCGCCGCCGCTGAGGGTGTCGCCGAAAGCCGTTCCGATCAACTGGTCGTTATCGTCCGAGCCTGGAAGGTTGATCGCCTTGAACCGAGCGTCAATCACCTGTCCGCGAATACCGTCCATATCGTCGGTTCGTCCGGGGATCGCCTCGTCCCACGCGGCGATAAGACGACCGTCGGTGAGTTCGACCACCGTCGGAACAGTGCGATCACCCTCGCCAAAAGCTTTGCTCAGCACGGTGTCTGTGCCAATGCGGTTCTTGCTTTCATCGAAGACAGCGAGCTTGACCTGCGGAATGCCCTCGGCACTCCCATCGAGATAGGTGATTGCGAAGCCGCCCTGAGACAAAGCCGTCACGGTCGGGCTGCTTTGATCGCGCGCTCTGATCTGGTTCACGACGAAGGCATCGCCAACCTCCGTTCCATTCGCCTCATAGACCTGAGCCATGACATTCGTGCCATCGTCGGCCCCGTCACCGTCGGCATCTTCGCGGCTATCCGTGGTCCAAGTGACGATGAAACGGCCGTCGGACAGGGCGGTCGCCGTCGGCCGGGTCCCCTGCTTGATCACTCCGGAAAGTGGAATTTCGTTTTCCAGGGCCAGCGCTGTGCCGTTGACCGAGAAAAGGCGGATAACGACATTCTCCGCTTTCTCGCCGACAATCGCGCCGATCTCGTTGTAGACGGCGACGAGATGGCCATTTTTCAGGGTGATGATCGAGCTATTCGTCTGTGAGCCGCCTGCCACTCTAATATCGGCTGCCGCGTGCGCCAGTGTGCCGTCGAAGACTACGGCCTTGACGTCGTAATCGGTGGGGATCGCCGGATCTTCGGAAACCGTGCCGTTGATGCTCGTATATGAGACGACGAAGCCTTTGCCGGACGTCGCGGTGATCTGAGGCTTCGTCAGAGGGCCGGTCGTGCTTGAGGCAATCTCGAAATCGTCCGTCCCGCCTTCTTCCGCTCCATTGAGATCGACGGGCGTGCCATCCGTATTCAGGATGCGGCCCCTGATCGAATAGGTCACAACGCCTTCGACGACGCTGCGGCTTTCCCATGCATAAAGGACGTTGCCATCCTTCAGTTGCGTCACGACAGGGTTCGTGTTCGAGCCGCCTTCATTTGTGCTCACGACGATCAGGTCGCCCTGGCTCGCGGCGCCGGAATAGAAGCGCTGTGCGTAAATGGTGCTGACTTCCACGCCAAGCTCGTTCACGGTCGTGTTTTGCCAGACGGCCATGAACTTGCCGTTGTCGAGCGCCTGCAACTGCACGCCGGACTGAACGCCGCTCTTCACCGTGTTGACGAGAAATTCGCCCCAGAGGATCGCCGCCATAATATGCCCCGATAAATCCTATGCCTGAATGGCACTTTATAACGTATCTTATGGAGGCTTCCGATATGGAAAGGCAAGTCACTTTTGGTCTGGAACGGATTGGATTGTGCGTCGAGCAAAGTCCGTGTGTAAGGGCTAAAGACCCAGCAACTTTACGATTTCGGTTGCACCGGCGTCCGGCGACAAAGAGCCCTCGGCAATAGACCCTTCGATTTCAGGCAGCCGCTTTTTCAAAGCGGGATCATGGGTCAGCCGGTCGTGCAGGCGCTCATGGACGAGGGCCCACATCCACTTCGTGTCCTGCGCGTGGCGCTTGGCGGCCAACTCGCCCGTCGCCTCCAGCCGCTTGCGGTGATCGAGGATCTTGCTCCAGACCTCGTCGAGCCCCTGGCCGGTGAGGCCCGAAATGGTCAGGACCGGGGGCGTCCAGGCCGGGGAGGCCGGGGTGAGGATATGCAGGGCCGATTTGTATTCGGCGGCGGCGGTCTTCGCTTTCGGGCCGGCGTCGTCCGCCTTGTTGACCGCGATCATGTCGGCGAGTTCGAGGATGCCCTTCTTGATCCCCTGCAACTCATCACCTGCGCCCGGCAGCATCAGGACGAGGAAGAAATCGGTCAGATCGGCCACCGCGGTCTCGGATTGTCCGACGCCGACTGTCTCCACCAGAATCACATCGAAGCCTGCGGCTTCGCATAGCAGCATCGTTTCGCGGGTTTTCGCGGCAACCCCGCCGAGAGTGCCGGAAGAGGGCGAGGGGCGGATGAAGGCGTTGGGGTCGATGGCGAGCCGCGCCATGCGCGTCTTGTCACCGAGAATCGCCCCACCGCTGCGGGTGGAGGAGGGGTCGACGGCCAGCACGGCGACCTTGTGGCCCCTCTCGGTCAGCATGGAGCCAAGGCTGTCGATGGTGGTCGACTTGCCGACGCCCGGCACGCCGGTAATTCCAACCCGCACGGCCTTGCCCGTATGGGGCATCAGCTCCTGAAGCAGTTCCCTGGCCGCCGCCCGATGATCGGCGCGGCGCGATTCCATCAAGGTAATCGCACGCGCCAGGGCGGCGCGGTCGCCCTTCAGAACAGCCCCGACGGTCACTTTCGGCTGGGTTGAAACTTTTGTCATGGCCCGAGGAGTACCACCCTTCGGTACTGCTGTAACCGATGGTTCACCAAGACGGGAGAGGAAGAATAGGAAGGTTCCCCTTCGCCTTGCGCTCGCCATCTTCGCGCGCAACAGAGCGTTGTCCTCTTCTTTGTTCTCACCCGCCTAGACTGATGCTTCCTTCTTTTTCCCGCCTCTCCCGCCTTACCGTCGTCTGCCTTGCAGGTCTTGCCCTCTCGGGTTGCCTGGGTGGGGAAACGCCGCTTGCGGGCGGCTCCGGCATCCTGCGCGCGCCTCGCCCTGGCTTGCGCAGCGATCCGACCCTTCTTGTCGCGACAACCCGCCTCCCGGTGTCTGGAACGCTGCAAAAGCCCTGGTTCACCAGCGAGCGCTCGCCGGATTTCATTTTCGCCCAGGCACGCCTGACGCCACCGGACCGTTCGCTGCTCGGACGCGTGACATCAGGCGGGTGGAGCATCGCCTCCGTCGATTCGCTTGAGAAAAAGAGCGCCGCGCAGGCCTTCGCGCAGGCGGCCTTGGGGCGGGATCTTTTGCTCTACATCCACGGCTATCGCGAGAGCTTCGAGACCGCTGCGGCCTCGACCATCGAATTGTCGGAGGGCATCAAGTTTCCCGGCGCGACGGGCCTCTTCACCTGGCCGTCCGCCGCCTCGACCTTCGGCTACGTGAGCGACCGCGAAAGCGCCATGTGGTCGCGCGATGCACTGGAGGATCTGTTGACCGCCATCGCCAATTCGCCGAGCGGCGGGCGCATCAACATTGTCGCGCACAGCATGGGCACTCTGCTGACGCTCGAAACGCTGCGGATGCTGCGCGCGTCCGGCGGCGAAAGCGCCATGGCGCGCATTGGTTCGGTGGTTTTGGCTGCTCCCGACATCGACATCGACCTTTTCGCGCGCGGGCTGGAGCGCCTGGGGCCGGATGCGAAGAAGATCACGGTCATCAGTTCGACCAACGACCGCGCTCTCGCGGTGTCAAGCCGTCTCGCCGGCGGCATTATCCGCGCCGGCGCGGCGGACCGCGAGCGGCTGGAATCGCTCGGCGTGCGTGTCGCCGATGCGTCGGAGTTCAGCAGCGGCATTATCAACCACGATCTGTTTCTGTCGAACAAAGACGTACAGCAGGTCGTAAAGCGCGCCATCGAGCGGGAGCACCAGTAGCCCGGCGCAAGCTTTTTCCTAGGTCGGATTGCGCGGAAGAGCTGGCGAGTAAATGGTGACCGTCACGTCGCCGTTGACGGCTTCTGGCTTGACCGAGGCGAAGGATAACTCGATCTCTCCCAGCCGAGGATGGCGCATCCGCTTCGTGCGGAGCTCCGACTGCGCCACCGCGCCCTCGCGCCAGATGCGCCTGAAGTCTGCGCATTCCTCCAACATCGTATCGACGAGAGTCTGAGCGCGTGCGGGATTGGGCGCGCGCATCATGGCGGCACGAAATTGCGCGACGGCGGATGCGACGATGACATTCCAATCAACGAACAATTGCCGCCATGCGGGCTGACGAAACAGAAGTCGCAGGAGATTCCGCTCACCCGGTGCGACGGCACCGAAATTGCCGAGAAGATCGGTCGCCGCCTCGTTCCAGGCGATGACGTCCCAGACACCGTTGAGCGCATAGGCCGGTTGCGGGTCCAGGCTGTCGATCCAGGCGGTCAGCGCGGGAGAAGCCTGCTGTGTGAGGGCGCCGGCCTTCGATGCGGGGCGAGCCAGGAGGTGAAGATACTCGCGCTCGGCATCGCTCAACAATAGAGCGCGCGCCAGCCGCTCCACCAGATCCGATGAGGCTTGAACGTCGCGGCCCTGTTCCAGCCATGTGTACCACGTGGTGCTGGTGCCTGCGCGCTGGGCCACTTCTTCTCGTAGCAGGCCTTTGGTTCGCCGACGGGCGGACATCGGTAGTCCAATGGCGACTGCGGAGACGGCGGACCGCTTGAGCTTGAGAAACTCGGCGAGTTCCTTGCGGCGTTCCCATCCGAGATCATTTTGCTCTGCTGATGCTGGTACTGCGGGTACTAGCATAACAAGACTCCTGTTCCGCCGAGATCGGCTCTGCGATTTCACGCTGCCTCATCTACTGGAGATTAGCATGATGTCGAGAAGAGATCTTTTGGCAACAGCGGCGGGTACAGTCGTCGCCATGTCCACAACTGGCGTGGCCGCAGCGGCGGAAAGCCCACTAAAAGCAATCGGCAAGATTGACTACACAGTCGTCTTCGCGCGCAACATGGCGGCCATGCGCGCCTTCTACAACACGGTGATGATGTTTCCGGTCAAGTACGAGCTGTCTGCCGACTGGATCGAGTACAAGGTCGGAGACAACGTTCTCGCCCTCGCTCACCCGTTCTTCAACAAGGACGATGCCCCGGTTCCGCCGCAGGCTGCCGCGCTGCAACTCGCATTCAAGGTCACGCCGAGCCAGGTCGACGAATGCGCTGAGGCACTCAAGAAGGTTGGGGTTGCAATCGTCTCTCCCCCTACGAACCAGCCTTGGGGACATCGCACGCTGTTCTTCCGCGATCCTGATGGCAACTTGATTGAGATTTTCGCCGATATTTAAGCGTTGAGAAGCATTTAACGCAGAGCAGGGGCAGAACATTAAACGATCTGCCCCTTCTTGCTGTTCTCGTCCGGCTGAAATGACGGATGACTACTCCGCCGCCTGCTTCGGCCCGTAGCCGAGGCGTTTGTTGAGATCTTCGATCAGATCGGCAGCCGCATCGGCGATCACGGTTCCCGGCGGGAAGATGGCGGCGGCTCCGGCTTCCTTAAGCGCGTCGAAATCCTGCGGCGGGATGACGCCCCCGACGGCGATCATGATGTCCTCGCGGCCATATTTGGCGAGCTCGGCGCGCAGCTCCGGGACGAGGGTCAGGTGGCCCGCCGCGAGCGACGACACGCCGATGATGTGGACGTCGTTTTCGATGGCCTGACGCGCGGCCTCGGCAGGGGTGGCGAAGAGCGGGCCGATATCGACATCGAAGCCGAGATCCGCGAAGGCGGAGGCAATGACCTTCTGGCCGCGGTCGTGTCCGTCCTGCCCCATCTTGGCGACGAGAATGCGCGGGCGACGGCCGTCATTGGCCTCGAACTCCTCGACCAGATGGCGGATGCGCTCGATGGCTGGCGATTCCATGCCGACCTCCCGTTTGTAGACGCCCGAGATGGCCCTGATCTCGGCGCGGTGGCGGCCCCAGACTTTTTCCAGCGCATCGGAAATTTCGCCGACCGTGGCCTTTGCACGCGCGGCTTTCACGGCAAGGTCGAGCAGGTTGCCATTGCCAGACGCCGCTCCTTGCGAGAGTGCATTGAGCGCCGCATCCACATCGGCCTGAATGCGCTCGGCGCGCAGGCGCTTGAGCTTTTCGATCTGGCGGTTGCGCACCGCTGCGTTGTCGACCTTCAAAATCTCGATGGAAGCTTCGTCCGTCGGGCGGAAGCAATTGACGCCGATGATCTTCTGATGGCCTGAATCGGTGCGGGCCTGTGTGCGCGCGGCGGCTTCCTCGATCTTCAGTTTCGGGATGCCCGCCTCGATGGCCTTCGCCATGCCGCCGAGAGTCTCGACTTCCTGAATGTGACTCCAGGCCTTCTCGGCGAGCTCCTGCGTCAGCCGTTCGACGTAATAAGAGCCGCCCCATGGATCGATGATGCGCCCGGTACCGCTTTCCTGCTGCAGGAAGAGCTGCGTGTTGCGGGCAATGCGCGCGGAAAAATCGGTCGGCAGAGCCAGCGCTTCGTCGAGCGCGTTGGTGTGCAGCGACTGCGTGTGGCCTTGCGTTGCCGCCATCGCCTCGATGCATGTGCGCGCCACGTTGTTGAACACATCCTGCGCCGTCAGCGACCAGCCGGAGGTCTGCGAGTGGGTGCGCAAGGGAAGCGACTTCTCGCTCTGCGGGTTGAAGCCTTTCACCAGCTTCGCCCAGAGCAGGCGCGCGGCGCGCATCTTGGCCACTTCCATGAAGAAGTTCATGCCGATGGCCCAGAAGAACGAGAGGCGCGGTGCGAACTGATCGATGGTCAGCCCCGCGGCAAGTCCTGCGCGGATATACTCGACGCCGTCGGCGAGCGTGTAGGCGAGTTCGAGATCCTGCGTCGCTCCGGCCTCCTGCATGTGGTAGCCGGAGATCGAGATGGAATTGAACTTCGGCATATTCGCGGAGGTATATGCGAAGATGTCCGAGATGATGCGCATCGACCCCTTCGGCGGGTAGATATAGGTGTTGCGCACCATGAACTCTTTGAGAATGTCGTTTTGAATCGTGCCGGAGAGTTTGTTTGCGGGAACGCCTTGTTCCTCCGCCGCAACGATGTAGAGCGCCAGCACCGGTAGGACCGCGCCGTTCATGGTCATCGACACGCTCATCTGATCGAGCGGGATGCCCTCGAACAGGGTGCGCATGTCGTAGATCGAGTCGATGGCGACGCCCGCCATACCCACATCGCCGGCGACACGCGGGTGGTCGCTGTCATAGCCGCGATGGGTCGCGAGATCGAAGGCGACGGAGAGGCCCTTCTGCCCCGCCGCGAGATTGCGGCGATAGAAGGCGTTGGAATCCTCAGCCGTAGAGAACCCGGCGTACTGGCGCACGGTCCACGGCTGGTTCACATACATGGTCGGGTAGGGGCCGCGCAGGAACGGCGCGACGCCCGGATAGGTGTCGAGAAAATCGATGCCCGCCCGGTCCTCGGGACCGTACGCCCCCTTGACCGCAATGCCCTCCGGCGTCAGCCAGGGCTCCCCAGCGGGAGGAGGGGAGGGCAACGCGACGTCCGCCCAAGCGATGCGCGAAAAGTCGGGGATGCGGGTCATGCCTTTTGAAACACTCACGGACACGCTGATCGAAACATGAATGCATTCTAAGACATCCGCTACCGGGATGCTATCGGCCTGTCATTCGAAGATCGGCCGGGACGCTAACGCAGCCTCGTCCTGGGAGACCAGCAGCAGCGGCCTTGTTAGCGTCGCGCTTAGCCGGAAACCGTGCTCGATCGCTTCTGCGCCGTCCAGCGGCCGGAGCAGCCGAAGGAGGCGAGCCTCCAGGTCCCGGCGCCGGATCGGCCGTTGAGGCGGCCATTAGCGTCGACCTTGGCGATGCTGCGGCGGATGTCGAGATTGACCGCGCCGTCCGCGTTGATGCGGCCATAGACGGTGGTTGGTGAATCGCCTGGCGAAAGAAGATAGCGGACGTTCCCGTTCTCGATGGCGATGGAATAGTTGTAGCTGGCACTGCAGAGGCCGGAATCCGTCACCATGCGGACGCTCCAGGTGCCGTCATTATGGCTGGGGGCGGCCATGGCGTTGCCGCAAATGGCTAGGCCCAACGTCAGGGCCAAAATGGATGGTTTCGCGAAGTTCTTCACAGTGCTTTCTCCCGGGTTCAAGGCCGGAAGAACGCCTCAAGCCTCTGCGCAGGCCGCTTCGAGCGCCTCGCTCAAGACCTTAAGGGTGTCGCACCCGGCAAAGATAAAAGTGGTAATGCCGGCGCGGGACAGCTTCTCCTGGCTTTCTCCGGGGCGGCCGGCGAGAAAAATACGATCCGCTCCGGCATCCCGCAAGGTCGTTGCTGTCGCAGCCGCCTGATCTTCATAGATCTCATCTGTCGAGCAGATGCAGGAAAGCTTCGATCGACTGTCGATATAGGCTTTCTTGAGACCTTCTTGCGTCGTAAAGCCATCGTTGGTGATGGCTTCTATTCCTGCCGCCTCGAAGAAATTTTTCGCGAAGGTTGCGCGGGCGGTGAAGGCAGCGACGGGGCCGAGATTGGCGAGAAAGATCTTGGGGCGCGAGTCCGTGCGTGCGCGATAAGCGTCGGACGCATCGCGCAGGCGCTCGAAGGGCTCTGCCAATCGGATGGAGGGCAGGGGCGCGATGCTCACGCCGCCTTCCTCTGCTGAGGGCGTGGGTGCGGCCTCCCGGCGGGGGAGGAGGACTGCCACATCCGCTTCTGCGATGTTGGGGAATTCGCTGGTGCCGGTGATCGGCTCTTTACGCGTGGCGACCGCCTTTTCGCGTTGGGCGCGGACGGCGGCGATGCGGCCTTGTAGGAGGCCGTGGGTCAGGCTTTCCACGATGCCGCCTTCGCGCTCGATTTCCTGGAACAGTGCCCAGGCCTTGTCGGAAAGCGCTTCCGTCAGCGCCTCGAAGCCGCCTGCGCCGGCAGCAGGGTCGGCGACGCGCCAGAGATTGGATTCGTCGAGCAGGATCAGCTGCGTGTTGCGCGCCACCCTTCGGGCGAAGGCATCGGGCAGACCGAGCGCGGCGGTGAAGGGCAGGACCGTGATGGCATCCGCGCCGCCGATCCCGGCGGAGAAAGTGGCGACTGTTGCCCGTAGCATGTTCACCCACGGGTCGCGGCGCGTCGTCATTCGCCATGCCGTTTCAGCTTGAAGACGGATCGGCTTCGGGGCGAGCCCGCAGGCCTGCTCCACGCGGGCCCAAAGCAACCGTAGGGCGCGGAATTTCGCGACCGTCAGAAACTCGTCCGCATCGGCGACGAGGAGGAAGGAGAGCGCATCGCGCGCGGCTTCGAGCGAATGGTCCTGCGCTTCCAGCGCGCGCAGATAGGCGACGCCGGTTGCAAGCACCGCAGCCAGCTCCTGCGCCTCGCTCGCGCCTGCCTCATGATAGGGTCGTCCGTCGGCGAGGAAGGCGCGTCCCTTGAAGCCACGCCCAGCTAGGTCTTCGAACGTCGCTCCCATGCGATGAGCCACTTCGTCCCACGCGACGGAGAGCGAGCCCAAGGCGGCGAGGCCGCCGATGGGATCCATGCCGAGGTCGAGGGAGAGGTCCGAAAGGGCATGGCCGCGCCGTTCCGCGAGAGCAATGAGCTTTTCCGCCATCGGTCGGCCGTGGCCGCCCGTATCGAGGCGCAGATGGATCAGATCGAGCATCACGCCGGAAAGCGCGCGATCCAGATCCTCGACCGTCTCGGCGTGAACGCCGAAGCCGCGCGCGGCGGGCGCTCGGCTGGTGACGAGGGTCAGCGCGTCCGCGCCGCCTTCGAGGTCGAGAAGGGCGAGTTCGTTCGCCTTGGCCGGGTTGGGATGATCGACGCGTTGCGACACCCGCCAGCGGCCGGATTCAGGGCGCGCGATATGCGCAGCACCTTCCGCCTTAGGATAGAGCGGCTGGATGTCGAGGCCGTCATAGGTGCGCCCGACAAGCTTCTTCTGGAAATCCGACCCTTTGAGCACGCCCTCGACCAGCGCGAGCCATTGCTCGCGTGTGGCGGGGGGGAAATCGGCGGCGAGAGAGAGAGCGTCCATGATGGCCTTCGGAGGCGGGCAGCTTGAAATTGCGCGGGAAGATATAGGTTCGGCTGAGGCGTGAAAATGCCTCTAATGGCCACTCCGCGAATCTCCGCGAGATCGGCCACACAGGAAGGCTAGAAAGCGATCGACCATGGTGGCCGGCTCTGTCACCTTCGAGGACCTATCGGTTCCCAGTTCGCGAATGGTGGGGCCTGATCCTGAAAGGGCAGTTTCCGGTTCGAGATTGAGAGCACTCCTCCGTCATTGTACCCAACCAAGACGAATGCGATTGAGGTCGCTTGGGCTTCAGCCTGCCTCACGGCTTCGTACACTGAGACTGGGCGGTACTGACTCTCGTGCGTGACGATGAAGTATGTATCCGGGAAAGCGCCCCGCAGATGTTGGGTCTCCCAGAGATAATCATCAAGAGAAGATAGATTTGCCAGCTGTGGCAATTGCTGGCCCTCCACTTCGAGGCGGAGCAGATTCAGATTGTTTCCTTCAATGAACTTCGCAATTTGAGCTACGCCTTCATGAAAATATCTCATTTTTCTTCCGCATGTGGCCGTTCCGTACGGTCACGTCGTCCGGAACGGCCTGAAAACCTGACTCAAACGAATTGCGACAGGCCGGGGATGGAGCCGACGATGGGGCCCATCACGTCCTCGCCCGCCTTTTCGCGGCCATAGGCAAAGAGTTCGCGACCCAAGGGCTGCATCTGGCCCATGGAAACGCCGGCCCCCATGAGCTGGCCGCCGAGCGCCATGACGCCGCCACCCATGGCTCCCATCATGCCCATAAGGCCGCCCCCGCCGCCTTTGCCGGCCTGCGCGATGGCATCCTCGGCCCCGGGCAGCGCGGCGATGAGCTGGTTCACTTCCGCCGTGGGGCCTTCCTTGCGCAGAAAGGCCAAAATCATGCCGATGGCCTTGGTCGAGGTCGCGGCATCCAGGCCCGTCTTTTGTGTGACGCGGGCGATGAGTTCTTCCATGTGATTCTCCTGCAAAGGCTCGCGCGCGATACTTCGGGCTGGACGGTTGTAAATCAAGTGAGCGGCGGAGTGGAAACCGGCGCGAGAAGTTTCTACACTCAAGGGGCACCCGCAAAGAGGAACGCAATGCTTCAAGACGGCAACATCTTCATCGGCAAGAGCACCAAGCCGGAATATCTGGATCTGGCGCTCGCCAACCGGCACGGCCTGATCACGGGCGCGACGGGCACGGGCAAGACCGTGTCCCTGCAGGTGCTGGCGGAGGGCTTTTCCGAAGCGGGCGTTCCGGTTTTCGCCGCCGACATCAAGGGCGACCTTTCCGGCATCGGAGCCCCCGGCACGCCGAAGGACGCCTTCCTGAAGCGCGCCAAGGAGATTGGCGTCGACTACAAGCCGGATCAGTTTCCCGTCGTGTTCTGGGACCTCTTTGGCGAGCAAGGGCATCGCGTGCGCGCCACCGTGTCGGAGATGGGCCCGCTGTTGATCTCGCGCCTGCTCGATCTGAACGATGTGCAGGAAGGCGTGCTCAACATCGCGTTCCGCGTCGCGGACGAGCAGGGGCTTCTGCTCATGGATCTCAAGGATCTGCGAGCGCTCTTGCAGTTCGTTGCTGAGAACGCGCAGGAGCTGACGACGACTTACGGCAACGTGTCGAAGGCGACCATCGGCACCATTCAAAGGCAGCTGCTCGTTCTCGAAAACCAGAAGGGCGACGAGTTTCTGGGCGAGCCCGCGTTGAGCATCAAGGACCTGATGCGCACGGATCGCGACGGGCGCGGCATCGTCAACATTCTGGCGGCGGACAAGCTGATGAACAATCCGCGCCTCTACGCCACCTTCCTGCTGTGGCTGATGTCGGAATTGTTCGAGGAGTTGCCGGAGGTTGGTGATCTCGATCAGCCCAAGCTCGTGTTCTTCTTCGATGAGGCGCACCTGCTTTTCAGCGATGCGCCGAAGGCTCTCATCGAGACGGTGGAGCGCGTCGTGCGTCTCATCCGCTCGAAGGGCGTCGGCGTTTATTTCATCACGCAAAATCCCATCGACGTGCCGGAGACCATTCTCGCGCAATTGGGCAATCGCGTTCAGCATGCGTTGCGCGCGTATACGCCGCGCGAGCAGAAGGCGGTTCGCGTCGCCGCGCAGACTTTTCGCCAGAACCCGGCTTTCGATACCGAAAAGGTGATCACCGAACTCGGTGTCGGCGAGGCGCTGGTTTCGACCCTTGAAGGTAAGGGAGCGCCCTCGATGGTGGAGCGCACGCTCATCGCGCCGCCCATGGCGCAGGTTGGCCCCATCGATCAGGCGTTGCGCCGGCAGATCCTCGCCGCAAGCCCGCTCGGCGCGAAATACGATCAGGCCATCGATTCCGAGTCCGCTTATGAAATGCTGACTGCGCGTGCACAGAAGGCCGCTGCCGATGCGCAGGCGGCCCAGGGCGGAGGCGGCATTCTCGACATGCTCGGCAACCTTTTTGGCACCAATGGCCAACGCAAGGGCACGATGACCGTCGGCCAGCGCGTCACGCGCGAAGTCACCCGCACGGTCGTCAACCAGACCATCGGCAGCCTCGCGGCGGAACTCGGCAAATCGATTGCGGGCCGCCAGGGCGGCTCCATCGGCCGCGCCATCGTGCGCGGAACGCTCGGGGGAATTTTGCGGCGGTAGAAGCGCGGGAGGGGCATGCCATTGCCCCCCTTGCGACCACCTCCGGTTGGGGGCACCTTGTCGCCGCCTCAGATTCTCGAACTCTCACGGAAAACCATGTCCCACCTCGACAAAGTCCTCGCCAAGATCGATTCCGATCTCGATACCTCCCTGGAGCGCCTGTTCCATTGGCTCAAGATCCCCTCGATCTCGACCGATCCGGCCTACAAGGACCATTGCCGTAAGGCCGGGCAATGGCTGGTCGATGAGCTGAAGGGGATCGGCGTCGATGCCTCGTTGCGCGAGACGGGCGGGCATCCGGCGGTGGTCGGTCATGCCAAGGGCGATACGAAGCCGCATGTGCTGTTCTATGGCCACTATGACGTCCAGCCGGTCGATCCGCTGGACCTGTGGGATACGTCGCCCTTTGAGCCGAAGATTGCGATGCTTCCCGATGGCCGTAAGGTCATCAGCGCGCGCGGCTCGTCCGACGACAAGGGGCAGGTTCTGACCTTCGTGGAAGCCTGCCGCGCGTGGAAGGCGGTCACGGGCTCGCTGCCGATCAACATCACCTTCCTGGTTGAGGGTGCGGAAGAAGATGGCTCGAAGTTCCTGCCCGAGTTCATCCAGGCCAACAAGGACGAGCTGAAGGCCGATGTCGCGCTCGTCTGCGACACAGGCATGTGGGACCAGAACACGCCCGCCATCACCTCCTCGCTGCGCGGCATGGTCTATGAGGAAGTGATCGTCCGCTGCGCCGACCGGGACCTGCATTCCGGCACCTTCGGCGGTGCGGCGCAGAACCCGATTCATGTGCTCTCCAAAATCATCGCCGCGATCCACGACGAGAACGGCCGTATCACCATCAAGGACTTTTACGAAGGCGTGCCGGAAACGCCGACGCAGATTCTGGAGCAGTGGAAGAAGCTCAATCTGACGGAGGAGGACTTCTTGGGCCAGATCGGCCTGAAGCATTCCGCCGGTGAGAAGGGTCGTATGCTGATCGAGCAGGTCCAGTCGCGCCCGACTTGCGACGTCAACGGCATCATCGGCGGCTACACGGGCGAGGGCACCAAGACCGTGATTGCGGCGGAAGCGCGCTGCAAGATCTCCTTCCGCCTCGTGGGCGATCAGGACCCGGCGAAGATTTCGAAGAACTTCCAGGAGTTCGTGGAAGCCCGCGTCCCGGCGGATTGCTCGGTGGAGTTCATCCGCCACAAGGGCTCGCGCGCTCTCGCCCTGCCACACGACTTCCCGGCGCTCATTGCCGCGAAGGCCGCGCTGCATGACGAATGGCAGGCCGATCCCATCATCATCGGCATGGGCGGCTCGATCCCGGTCGGCGGCGACTTCAAGCGCACGCTCGGCCTCGACACGCTTTTCGTCGGCTTCGGTCTCGACGACGACCGCATCCACTCGCCGAACGAGAAGTACGACCTGAAAAGCTTCCACAAGGGCACGCGCTCATGGGCGCGCATCCTGGCGGCTCTGGCGAAGTAACATCCGCCGCTTTCAGCCTTCTGTTCTCTTAAAATCGCCGGGCCAGTGCCCGGCGATTTTCGTTTGGGGCGCCCACCGATCACTTTTTCCGATACGATCAATCAAAAGGATTGATTGCCCTTGGACCTCTTGCGCCATTGACGGCGGCGGAGGCGAGGGCTGGAATAAGACAACAACACTGACCGATAGGGAGAGCGCGGTGGCTTGGTATTCGCAGACATGGAACTGGTTCAACGGTGCCTGGCATGAGGGCAATCCGCCGCTCATCGGACCGCGCTCGCATGTCTCTTGGCTCGGCTCTTCCGTCTTCGACGGGGCCCGGGTCTTCGAGGGCGTGGCGCCGGATCTCGACCTGCATTGCGCCCGTGTGAACCGCTCGGCCAAGGTGCTTGGGCTTGAGCCGACGATGAAGTCCGAGGCGATCATCGATCTCGTCCGCGAGGGCGTGAAGAAATTTGCCCCCGGCACGGCTCTTTACGTGAAGCCGATGTATTGGGGCGAGGCCGAGGGCATGGCCACCATCGCCCCGGATCCGGAATCGACGCAGTTCTGCCTCAGCCTGTTCGAGGCTCCGATGCCGGTCCCGGGCGGGTTGTCGGTGATGAAGTCGAGCTTCCGTCGTCCGACGCTCGATTCCATGCCGACCGATTCCAAAGCGGGATGCCTTTATCCCAACAACGCCCGCGTCATTCGCGAGGCGAAGGCCAAGGGTTTTGACAACGCGCTTGTCTGTGACGCGCTCGGCAACGTGGCCGAAACCGGCACCTCCAACGTGTTCATGGCGAAGGACGGGGTGGTTCATACGCCGGCGGCGAACGGCACGTTCCTCAATGGCATCACGCGCCAGCGCGTGATCCGGCTGCTGCGCGAGAACGGCGCCACGGTGGTTGAGGGCACGCTGCGCTATGAGGATTTCGCGGAAGCGGACGAGATCTTCATTTCGGGCAACTATTCCAAAGTCATGCCTGTGCTGCGCATCGACAGCCGTGAGCTTCAGCCCGGCCCGTTCTATCGCAAGGCGCGCGAACTTTATTGGGCGTTCGCGCACGACAAGAAGATCTAACCGTTGTCGTCATGGCCGGACTTGATCCGGCCATCCACGGCTTGGAAACGCTGAGCTTAAATCGTGGATGCCCGGGACAAGCCCGGGCATGGCGGTGGAATGGCTTCTATCGCCGAGCTAGCCGCACACCGAGGGCTTTCAGCCCACCCAGCAGGGTCGCTCCGTAGAGCGCGGCCCCCGTGGCTCCCAGCATTGCAAGCAAAGTTTCGTTTCGCCACGCAGGCAGCGAAGCCGTCCAGCGTGACAGCGGCTCGGGCGCGAACCAGGCGAAAAGGCCGAGCAGGAGGCTGGCAACGACAACCGCCGCGCAGGTGCGGCCGAGCGTATGGCTCGGGTCGGTCCAACCACGGCGATAGGCCAGCGCAAAGAGCAGCAGCAGGTTGACCCAGACGCCGAGCGACGTACCGAGCGCCAAACCGACGACGCCGAAGGGGCCCATCAGAACGATTTTCAGAAGCACGTTCACGGCCACCGCCGTCAGCGAGGCGTAGAGCGGCGTCACCGTGTCGGCACGCGAATAAAAGCTTGCTAGTGCCGAGCGGATCAGCACGGCTGCGGGCAGGCCGATGGAATAGGCCGCGAGTGCTGCGCCCGCGCGCCGCGCCGCCTCCGCATCGAAAGCACCGCGCTGGAAGAGGGCGGTCATGATGAGATCGGGCATCGCCACGAACGCGACGAGGAAGGGAGCCGCGAGCGCCAGCGTCAAGCCCACCGCGCGGTTCTGCGCCGCATGCGCGCCGGTGACATCGCCGCCCGCGATGCGGCGGCTCATTTCCGGCAAAAGCACGGTGCCTGCCGCGATGCCGATAACGCCGAGCGGGAGCTGATAGATGCGGTCGGCGTAATAGAGCGAGGACACCGCGCCCGTCGGCAGGAACGAAGCGATGATGGTGTCCGCGAAGATCGCGATCTGAACGCCTGCGGAGCCGATGATGGCGGGCCCCAACGTCTTGAAGAAGCTTTTCATCGTGGGATCGAGACGCGGCTTCTCCAGCCCCGGCGCGACTTTCAGGCGCTGCGCCGCGACCCAAACGAGCACGAGTTCCAGCACGCCCGCGACCGCGATGCCCCAGGCGGCGGCGTGGCCTGCGCTCGGGAAGCGGAAAGCGACCGCCAGCGCCGCAATCAGCGACAGGTTCAGCAATACTGGTGCCGCGGCAGCGGCGGCGAAACGCTCATGCGCGTTCAGGATCGCGGAGAGGATCGTGACGAGGGTGATGAAGAGGAGGTAGGGGAAGGTGATGCGGGTCAGCGTCACCGCAAGGTCGAATTTTGCCGGATACTCGGCAAAGCCCGGCGCGAGCAGCTGCACGACGACCGGCATCGCGAGGAAGGCGAGCACGAGCAGTACGATCTGCACGATCAGCATGAGGCTCGTGATGCGGCCTGCAAAAGTGCGAGCGGGCTTTTCGCCCTCTGTTTCGAGCACGCGCGCATAGGTCGGCAGAAACGCGTTGTTGAACGCGCCTTCGCTAAAGATCTGGCGAAAGTTGTTGGGGATGCGGAAGGCGACGACGAATGCATCGGCAATCGGCCCTGCGCCCATCACGGCGGCAATCACTACGTCGCGGACGAAACCTGTAAGACGGGAGACGAGGGTCCAGCCGCCGACGGAAAGGATCTTCTTGAACATGGATCAAGACCGCCGCAGCCGCGGATCTTCAGGCACCAGCGTATCGCTGACATCCGCCGCTCCGCCGACACGCTCGGCCACCACATAGAGCGGCCGCCGTTTCACCTCGGCGAAGATGCGCCCGACATATTCGCCGACGATGCCAAGCGACATGAGTTGGATGCCGGAGAAGAACATGACGGAGACAATCAGGCTCGGGAAGCCGGGGAGGTCGCTGCCGTACAAGAGCGTGCGGATGAGAAAGTAGATCGCGGTGGCGATGGAGAGGAACGAGATCAGGAAGCCGATATAGGTCCAGATGCGCAGAGGCACCGTCGAGAACGCGGCAATGCCGTCGAACGCGAAGCGCACGAGCTTGCGGAAACTCCACTTGGTCGTTCCACGCTGCCGCTCCTCGACGATGAAGGGCACGCCGGTGTTCTTGAAGCCGATCCAGGCATAAAGCCCCTTCGAAAAGCGCGCCTTTTCGCCAAGCGAACGCAGGACCTCGACGCCTTTACGGTCGATAAGCCGGAAATCGCCCGCGCCTTCGGGCAGGCTGACTTCTCCGAACCGCGCGAAGAGCTGATAGAACAGATGCGCGAAGCCGCGCTTCACGCGGGTCTCGTCCGAGCGGTCGGTGCGCTGGCCATAGACCATGAGGTATCCATCTTTCCAGCGCTCGACGAAGGCTTCGATCATCTCCGGCGGGTGCTGAAGGTCGGCGTCCATGATGACGACGGCATCGCCCCGCGCATGGTCGAGCCCGGCGGCGATGGCGATTTCCTTGCCGAAATTGCGGCTGAAGGAGACCGCACCGATGCGTGGCTCCGTCTTGCTGATGGACTTGATGATCGCGAGCGTATCGTCCCGGCTGCCGTCATCCACGAACACCACGTCCCAGACGGAAGTGATCCGGTTTAGGACGGGGAGGAGACGTTCACAGAGCGGTGCAATGTTCGCACTCTCGTTATGGACGGGGATGATAACGCTCAGTTTGGGCGAGGCCACGCAAAAGTCCTTCTTTGTCGCGCGCATTGAGAGCCGAGTTTGCAGCTTTGCTCAAGGGGATTAGGCTGCGGCAAAGCCGTTTTTGGGGATATTCATGGTTTTGCCACGTTCTGCCGTGCTCTGCGCCGACGATTTCGGCCTCTCCGATGGGGTCAGCCAGGGCATTCTGGAACTGGCCGAGGCGGGCCGGCTCTCGGCGACGGGTGCGATGACCAACATGCCCGGCTGGCGGCGCAACGCCCCGGCCCTGACGGCGGTGAGAGGGCGGATCGGGATCGGCCTGCACCTCAACCTGACCACGGGCTCTCCGCTGGCGCCCATGCCTTATCTGGCGCCGGGGGGAGGCTTTCCTGCCTTGAAGGACCTGCTCGTGAAGGCGGTGGCCGGGCGGCTGCCAGCCGCCGAGGTTCGCGGGGAGATTGCCCGGCAGCTGGACGCCTTCACCGAGGCCCATGGCGAGCTGCCATCCTTTGTCGACGGGCATCAGCATGTCCATGTCCTGCCGGTGATCCGCTCGGCTCTACTGCGGGTGCTGGAGGAGAAAGGCTATGGCGGGCGGCTCTGGGTGCGCGATCCGTCCGACCGGGTCTCCGCGATCCTGCAGCGGCCCATCGGGCGGGCGAAAGCGCTGGTCGTGAAGGGGCTGGCCTCCGGCTTCGCACGGCGCGCCCGTGCGGCTGGGTTCTGGACCAATGATGGCTTTTCCGGCTTTTCGCCTCTGGACTTATCCGTTTCAGCGCAAAGCGTCTTCGAGAGCGGGTTCGCCGATCTGGGCACGATGCCCCTCATCATGTGCCACCCGGGCTATGTGGATGAGGAATTGCGCCGCCTCGACCCGGCGGTGGAGAGCCGCCCGGTCGAACTCGCCTATCTCAAGTCCGAAGCCTTCGGCGCGCTGCTGGAGGAGAGGGAGATCAGGCTCGTCCCCGGCCCGACCTGACAACAAAAAAGGGCCTCCGGAGAGGCCCTTTCGATGTCGGTTTGAGCCGCGCTTACTTCGTCGCCGCTTCATACATCTCTTCGACGTAGGCCCAGTTCACGAGGTTTTCCAGGAACGCCTTGAGGTAATCGGGACGGCGGTTGCGGTAATCGATGTAGTAGGAGTGCTCCCACACGTCGCAGCCCAGGATCGGTTGCGCGCCGTGGACCAGCGGGTTCTCGCCGTTCGGGGTCTTCATGACGGTGATCCTGCCGTCCTTGATGGCGAGCCAGGCCCAGCCGGAGCCGAACTGGCCGGTGCCGGCGGCGATGAAGTCCTCCTTCATCTTGTCCACCGAGCCGAGGTCGGACACGATCTGCTTCTCGAGCTTGCCCGGCAGCGCGCCGCCGCCATTGGGCTTCATCCAGCGCCAGAAATGAATGTGGTTGTAGTGCTGGCCGGCATTGTTGAAGAGCGCCTGATTCTTGCCGAAGGAGCCCTTCACGACCTCCTCGACGCTCCTGCCCTCGAACTCCGTGCCTTTCAGCAGGTTGTTGCCGGTGTTGACGTAGGCCGCATGGTGCTTGTCGTGGTGAAACTCCAGCGTTTCTTTCGACATGTAGGGCTGCAGCGCATCGTAGGCGTAGGGCAGTTCGGGCAGTGTGAACGACATCGGAGTCTCCTTTGAGAGATTGAGCGACCCGGCTGCTTAGTTAAAGCGCGATGGCCCGCAGGGCAACGGCCAAGCTTCTGACTTTTTGGGGCGTAAGCTTTTCTTAATATTGCCTTTCGCCTATAGATACCTAGCTTCCGCGGTCGGTAGCATTTGGTTTGCGTTTCGGAGTTTTCATGATCGTCGCTCTTTTCACCCTTTCCCTTGCGATGATTGTGGGTGGACTTCTCTCGGTTTTCCTGGGCTGGGACATCGTCCTGATCGAGCGCGGGTGGACCATGGTCATCGCCGGCGCGGTCACCGCGGCGAGCGGCGCCGTTCTCTTAGGAGTCACCGCCGCCGTCTCGAAGCTCTCCAAAATCCAATCGGAACTGGCGCGGCTGCATTCGGGACTTAACGAGGTCCCGGCTGAGCCTGCCGCTGTTGTCCCCGCGGCCGGCCTCTCGCTTGCCGCGCTTGCCGGCGGCTTGTTCGGTGGCGGCCTTTTGAAGGGTCGGGCGGACAAGGCCGAGAAGACCGAAGAGCGCCCACTGCCTTTCTTCGGCACGGACAAGCACGGGCAGGGGGACGAGGTGGCCCTCGCTTCCGAAGGGCTCGAGGAAACCCGTCTGCCGGAGGAAACGCCATTCGGCTCCAAGGTGTCCTTGGAGGAGGAGGCCGCCGAGGTTGCTCCCCCCGCTGAGGACGAGTTCGCCCCGGCGAAAGTGCCGGAATTCCTCTTTGCGGAACGCTACCGGGAGACGAGCTACACCGAGACCCGCGTCACCGAGGTCGACGATGGGCTCTACGTGTCGCAGAAAACCGTCGAGACCTTCACGAGCGAGCCTGAGGAGAAGGCGGAGGCCGCGCCCGAGGCTGCCGAGTCTGCTCCCAAGGCGACCGTCATCGGCACCTATAATTCCGGCGACAACAAATACGTGATGTATTCGGACGGCTCGATCGAGGCGGAGACGCCGCAGGGGATGTTTACGTTCAAGTCCCTGGACGAGCTGAAGGAGTTCATCGCCTCCGGCGGCGAAGGTCCGGCTTCAGCTACTTGAGAAGCGGCGAAAGGGTGCGGAAGTCCTCCGTCCCCGCCTGTTCGAGCCATTCGAACACGACCATCTCCATCGTCACCCAGTGACACCCCGCATGCAGAAGCCGCCCGCGCGTGGCGTCGATGCTGTGCGCGGCGCGACTCGAGATCGCGTCGCCGATCGTAAAGACATGTAGGCCGCTCTCCCTGAAACCCAGGGCGCTTTGCAGCACGCAGACGTGGGCCTCCGTTCCGCAAATCAGGAGTTGATCCCGGCCCTGTCCCCGCAGGGCTGCAACATGCGCTGCGATGGCTGGATCGCCGGCTGCCGAAAAACTCGTCTTCGGTAGAATGATCGTTTCGATGGGCAGCGCATCCGCGATAGCCGGAACGGTCGAGCCGAGACCTCGGGGATATTGCTCGGTGACAGTCACGGGAACGCCGAGACGCCCCGCCGCCTGAAGCAGGACTTTCGTGCGCTCGATAACCTTTTCGCTCTCCAGTATCGCAGGCAGCAACCGCATCTGGAGATCGACGACGAGAAGCTGCGAGCGGGCTGCATCGAGAAGCATGGCTCAATGATCCGGGTTGAAGGGTGGCGGCTCACCGGGGATTGGCATGGTCATCGTGAAGCGCAGGCCGTCGGAACGGAAGTCCATCTTCACGTCGGCCTGCAACTGCGTCGTCAGCACGCGTTGGAGAAGTCGCGAGCCGAAGCCTTGCTGTGATGGCGCGGCGACACGCGGGCCGCCTTGTTCCGTCCATGAAAAATGGAGGATTGGCTTCTCGCCGCTATGCTCGACGCTCCACTTCACTTCCACCGCGCCGCCGAAGGTCGACAGCGCGCCGTGCTTCGCAGCATTGGTCGTCAGTTCATGAATCGCCATACCCACCGGCACCGCGGCCTCGGAGGGGAGTTCGACGAAGGGGCCCTCCACCGTCACCCGGTTCCGGGCCTCGTCCTCATAAGGGCCGAGTTCGGTGCGGATCAGATCTTCAAGCGCCGCCTTCTGCCAGAGATCCTCAGTGAGAAGATTGTGCGTGCGCGCGAGCGAGACAATGCGGCCGACGAAACCCTGATAGAACTCGTCGATGCTCGTTGCGGTGCGCGCCGTCGAACCGACGATGGCCTGGACGGTTGCCAGCGTATTCTTCACACGGTGGTGCAATTCGCGAATGAGCAATTGCTGCCGCAGTTCCGCCTGCTTGTAGCGCGTGATGTCGAGATTGACGCCGACCATGCGCAAAGGGTTTTTCTGGTCGTCGTAGAAAATCAGCGCGATAGTGTCGATGACGCGTAAGGCTCGATCCGCGCGGTGGATGCGATAGGTCACGTTGATTTCGGGAGCGTGACGAGCCAGTGCCTCCTGAACCTCTTTGTTATATGCCACGAGATCGTCACGATGGACGCGCTCTTCCCAGGCGGCGAGGTCGCCCTTGAAAGTTCCCGGATCCACACCGAACAGGCGCTCCTGCTCAGGCGTCCAGGTCACTTTGCCCGAAGGAATATCCCAGTCGAAAACGCCGATTCCGGCGGCTCTTTGCGCGAGCGCGAGACGTTCTTCGCTTGCACGCAGCGCTTTCTCGGTTTCCTTCATGTCGTGGATATCGACGCTGGTGCCGACCCAGCCCTTGAACTCGCCTCGGGCGCCATGGAGCGGAGCGGCTTGAAACAAATGCCAGCGGTATTCGCCATCGGCGGATCTGCAGCGCGCCTCGGTCTCATAGGACGACTCGTTGCGCCGGACTTCCTTGGCGTCCTCCATGATCCGGGCGATATCGTCGGGATGAATCGCGCCCATCCAGCTGTGGCCAAGCGCCTGTTCCGCCGGCATGCCCGAATACTTCACCCAACGTTCGTTCGCGTAGGTCAGCTGGAAGTCCGAATTGAGGATCCAGACCAGCGCGGGCAACGACTCCGCAATGATGCGGAAGCGTGCCTCCGTTTCGCGAAGGCCGATTTCAGCTCTCGCTTTCTCCACCGCGGCCCAAGTGCGCTTGGCCACGTCCTGAATCAGCGAAATATCCTCATCCGACCAGTTCCGGGGCTCGGATGAGCTCACATAGAGCATCGCTTCCAGTCGGCCGTTTTTGAGGAGGGGCGTAGTCAGAATCGTCCTGATGTTTGTAATGGAATAAAGAGACTGAAGCGCGGGGTCACTCACACGTGGGTCCATCTTGACATCCCGTGAGACGACGACGCGACCCTGCTTGAACTCCTCGGCCATCCATGAAGGAAGATCATGCAGACGGTAGCTCCGCCCTTCATTGCTGATCGCGCCTCTGGACCACTCCCGTTCTGAATGCACAAGATCGGTGACTGCGTCGTACTCTCCGTAGCCGGCACTATCCACCTTCAGAAGGCGCCCCAGGCTCCGTGCCATTGCTTCCATGATCTCATGAGGATCATCGAAGCTCTGCAACTGGTCGTTCAAGTTCAGCAGAAACTCTTGCCGGCGTTGGGCAAGATGGCTTTCCTCCTTCGCCTTCGCCCGCTCGGATGTATCCTGCGACACGCCGATCAGGCGGACCGGCTGATCGTTTTCATAAACTGCGAGGCCGCGCGTCAGAACACGCCCGCTACGTCCGTCGGGCTTGATGATGCGGTGCTCGACGTTGAAATCGGTTTTCGTCGTGAGGGCGAACTCGATTGCCAGATTGATGCGTTCCACATCATCGGGGTGCAGGATCTGCTGCAGCTGCGCATAAGTCATCGACTCGTTCGGAGAGAGGCCGAACATTGCCTTGAAGCTTGCGCTGGCGCTGAACTCGTCCGTTTCGAGGTCACGCTCCCATGAGCCGAGCTTGCCGACCTCCAGCGCCATACGCAACTTTCCGTTGCTGTTGTGGAGATCTTGCTCGGCTTGGGCGAGGCGTTGTTCAAGATCAGCAAGGCGCTGCTTGTCCGTGGACTCAGCGGCCGGAGTTTTTTTTGTGATGGGCGTCTTGCCTCGATTGTTCATGAGCGCACGCTTTCTTTGATCTCATGGCTCAATCGTGACCGCGCTCCGACTCCGGAGCGCCGTAAAATGGTACTCAAGTGTTCTCTCTCAAAAACCGTCGATGCTCTTAATAGCAAATGTATAAGCTAATGCGACCTCTTCCAGCCGGTCGAAACGACCGGCTGCGCCGCCATGCCCAGCCTCCATGTTCAATTTAAGCAGGATAGGCCCGCCGCCCGACATCGTTGCGCGTAACCTTGCAACCCATTTCGCCGGCTCCCAATACGTGACGCGCGGGTCTGTGAGGCCGCCGAGCGCCAGGATCGCCGGATAAGCTTGGATCTTCACATTGTCGTAGGGCGAATAGGATAGAATGGTTCGGAAGGCCTTTTCATCTGCGCCGGGATTACCCCATTCCGGCCATTCGGGCGGCGTAAGGGGAAGCTCCGCGTCCAGCATGGTGTTGAGCACGTCGACGAACGGTACCTCAGCGACGATGCCCGCAAAAAGATCGGGCGCGAGGTTGGCGACCGCTCCCATCAACATGCCGCCTGCGCTGCCGCCATGCGCGACGATGCGTCCGCGCGACGTATAGCCCGCCTCTACAAGCGCTTCGCCGCAGGCGATGAAATCGGTGAAGGTGTTCGGCTTCTTCTCGCGCTTGCCGTCGAGATACCAGCGCCAGCCCTTTTCCGTGCCGCCGCGAATATGCGCGATGGCATAAACAAAGCCGCGGTCGACGAGTGAAAGAATGTTCGTGCGGAAGCCCGCCGACATGGACATGCCATACGAGCCGTAGCCATAGAGTAGAAGCGGAGCCGAGCCGTCGAGTGCCACTTCGCGGCGATGAACGATGGATACGGGCACCCGCTCTCCATCCGGTGCGGTGGCGAAGAGCCGATGCGTGACGTAGTCGTCGGAGTTGTGTCCGCTCGGCACTTCCTGGCGCTTGCGAAGCGTACGCGTGCCGGTGCGCAAATTGTAGTCGATCACCTCGCTCGGAGTCTTCAGCGACGAGTAGCGATAGCGGAACACATCGGTGTCGAACTCGTATCCGGGGTCGACGCCGAGCGAGTACGTGTCCTCATCGAACGCGATCGTTTCCTCCCGGCCCGTTGCGATCTCGCGCAGCACGATGCGGGGCTTTGCGTCCTCGCGCTCGAGCCTGAGGAGGTAGCGCGAGAGTGCAACCACGAAGAGGATCATCACGCCCGGCCGATAAGGCACCAGGTCACGCCAGTTGGCGCGCGCAGGTGCGTCGACCGGTGCCGTCATAATCTTGAAGTCTTCGGCCCCATCCGCATTGGTGAGGATGATGAGGCGGTCGCCGTGATGCTCCACGTCGTATTGCAGTTCGCGCGTGCGCGGCTCGATCAGGCGCGGCGTGCCGGTCGGGTCGGCGCGGTCGATCATCCAGACTTCAGACGTTTCGTGATCGCTTACCTCGATCAGCACGAACGCATCCGATTGCGTGACACCAAGCTTCACGAAGAAGCCGGGATCCTTCTCCTCGTAGATCGTCTCGTCCTCTGTGGCGGCCGTGCCGAGGAGGTGACGTTTGACGCGCACGGGGCGGTGATTTTCGTCGAGCTCGACGTAGTAGAAGCCGCTCGAATCGCCGAGCCAGACAACTCCGCCGGAGCTGTGCGGTACTTCGTCGGCCAGCTCATCGCCGGTCTCGAGGTCTCTCACACGAATTGTATAATATTCCGAGCCCTTGATGTCGGCACCCCAGGCCATCAGGCGGTGGCTTGGCGAATGATCCGCGCCGCCGAGGTCGAAGAAGGCGTGGCTTTCGGCTTCCCTGTCGCAATCGAGTAGAACGGCTTCGTCCCCGCCATCCCTGGGGCGGCGGCATACCAACGGATGCTGCCCGCCTTCGCGGTAGCGCGTGAAATAGGCGAAGGGGCCGTCCGGTTCGGGAACGGACGAATCATCCTCCTTGATGCGGGCCCGCATTTCGGCGACGAGGCGCTCCTGAAACGCTTCCGTTCCGGAAAGAGCCTCTTTCGCGTAAGCGTTTTCTTGTTCCAGACAGGTGCGGATGGCGGAATCGAGCGTGTCCGGATCTTTCAGCACGTCCTTCCAATTTTCGGCCTTCAGCCAAGCGTAATCGTCCCGAACCTGCACGCCATGGACGGTGAAGGCATGGGCCTTGGCGGGAATCGAAGGCGCCTGCGGCAGCGGATGGGAAGGAAGGCGTTCAAGTTTCATGGAAGGACAATCTCGCTCGGAGCATCTTAAAGTTGAAGGAATGCTTTGAATGGCATTCTTACATAACTCGGATTTGACGGGACAGGTCCGTCAAAAAGGCTCAAGCTTTCGCAGCGTGGCTTTCCAATTCCCTTTCTAGCTACTTCTTCGGGGCAGGTCAGGCAAAGGCCCGAGTCGCGACGTGACCTATGGTTATGTCAACCCTGGCAATTGTGGCGTTTTATTACAATCCGAAAGTTGATACACAGTTTTCCAAAGTTTTCCTTTTGAACATCTTGTCATCCGACCGAATTTGACATACGTGGACGGTCAGGCACGATATTCTGTGCGATTACGGTGCGGTTCGATGAAGATGCAAGCATTGCATCGGAAAAGAATGCACAAATTTCAGCTTGAAAGCTTATTTGTGGCCGTTCTTGAGAGCCGGAAAGGAAGAAAAGCAAAATGAGCGACAACATCGCTGCTGCAAACTATATTGAACTGGCTGCGGATATCGTATCGGCGTATGTGAGTAACAACTCGGTTCCGTCGGGCGATCTTCCGACCCTGATCAGCGACGTTCACTCGGCTCTTCTTCGCGTCGGCGGCGGCGTGGTGGAAGCCCCGGTCGAGGCTCCGAAGCCCGCCGTTCCGGTCAAGAAGTCGGTGACGCCGGACTACATTGTCTGCCTGGAAGATGGCAAGAAGTTCAAGTCGCTGAAGCGCCACCTGCGCACGCAGTACAACATGACCCCCGAGCAATACCGCGAAAAGTGGGCTCTCCCGGTCGATTATCCGATGGTCGCCCCGAACTACGCCAAGGCTCGTTCCGAGTTGGCGAAGGAAATGGGCCTCGGCCAGCAGCGCCGCAAGCGCCGCTCCTCGCGCGGCTAAGAGCCGGTCTTTCGCGATGAAATCAGCCGCCCTCGGGCGGCTTTTTTCTTTGAGGCCATCCGCGACTTGGCGGTATTCGGCTTCGCGCTTTTGCGGCTTTTCTGCCGTCGGGAGGAGGTGTCTCCTTCGTTATCCTCACAATTAACAATTGCGCCTTGAGCCTTGACAGATAGGAATGGGGCCCACTATCGGGGCAGAAAGGACGCGTCCTTTCGTTCTTTTACTTTAGGAACAAAACATGAACAAAAATGAAAATTATTGGTCTGGGTCAAAGGTTTCAGGACAAGGCAAGAAGGCTGGAGCGGGAGCTGAAAAAGGCGGAAAGCCTAAGAAAAAAGCAAAAAGCGCGCCTGAGTCGTCCAATCTCCGCCGCAACGACGCGCTGACCCGGGAAGCCAAGCGCCTTCTGACGGCGCTGGGGCTTCCGGAGGCGCGCGTCTTGGTCGATCCCACGGATGAAAACGACGTCATTCTCCACAAGAAGCGGGCAGGGGTTTCGATGGGGGCGGGGCGGTTTTCGCGCGCTGCGGCCGAGTCGCTCGACCGCAACGATCTTGCTCAATGGCACAAGTCCGAGACGGGGCAGACGACGCTGCAACTGACCGAGGCCGGGCTGGCGCATCTTCGCCGGGCAGAGGTGCCGGGGGCGGAAGAGGGCTTCTTTCATCAGCATCGCGAAACGGTTGTCGGTGAAGTCGAAACCGAAGCCCGAACGAAGCGGGTGCGGATGGATGCTGAGGAAAGCCCCCTCGACTGGCTTCGCCGCCGTAAAGGCCGCGATGGCGAACCGATGATTGATGCGGCCTGTTATCAGGCCGGCGAGCGTCTGAGGACCGACATCATGCTGGCGGGCCTGCTGCCGGGCGTCACGGCGCGGTGGGATGCCATGCCGCGAGGTGGCGGCCCGACCTCACCCTCGGAGGCGACCGACCGCATGATCGCGGCCCGCCAGCGGCTCAGGAACGCTTTCGACGCTCTGGGTTCCGATTTCAGCGACCTTCTGGTGGATCTCTGCGGCTTCCTCAAAGGGCTGGAATTGATCGAGCGGGAGCGGCAATGGCCGGCGCGCTCGGCCAAGATCGTAGTGCGGCTCGCACTGGCGCGGTTGGCCGAGCATTACGGCATCGAAACCGCGGCGCGCGGGCCCGCCGCGTCACGTGGCATTCGCACCTGGCAGGCTGTGGTGATCGAGGGAGGGCGGCGCGCTCGGGCTTGAGCATGCGTTACGAGGCGGTCAGGGCCACCTGCGCATCGCGGCGGATGCGCTCGACCATGGCCCTGACACCGTTTGACCGTTGCGGCGTCAGATGCTCGACGAGGCCGAGGCCCTTGAAGAGGCCGAGGGCGTCGACATCCAGCGCCTCGGCGGGCGTCCGGCCGTTATAGAGTGCGATCAGCAGGGCGGTCAGGCCGCGGACGATATGGGCGTCGCTGTCGCCCACGAGATGCAGCCGGGGCTCGCTCTTCGACTCGTCGAGCGTCGTGACCAGCCAGACCTGGCTGGCACAGCCACGGACCTTGTTGGCGTCGACGTGCTGCTCCGCCGGCAGCGGCTCCATCTGGCGGCCGAGCTCGATGACGTAGCGATAGCGCTCTTCCCAGTCGTCGAGCAGCTCGAAGTTGGAGATGATTTCGTCGATGGTTGGCAGCATGGCGTTCCCGCTTAGAGCATGATCAGAACAAGTGGACACCGGTTGTTCTCGCCGATCATGCGGCAATAAGGAATCGAGAGCTTGATCATGTTTCAAAGAGACATGATCAAGTTCGATAATCTGCCGGTCATATAATCTTTTGGCGATGTCTTGGCGATGGGAGAGGGGCCATCAGCTCCGCGGCTTGTTGGCGTCACCACGCCATGCAGGGTGGCGGTCGGTCGCCTGGAGCGTGTCCGTGGGCTTGGCCTCGGCGGTTGCCCCCGAAGCGGTCAGGATTTTTCCGATCACCGCCTGCTTCGCGCTCTCAGGGAGAGCCTGCCACATATCCTCCAAGCGCGCGGCGGTCTCCGGCGTCGGAGCTGCTGCCTTCGCGTCCTGGGCGCTCTTAGTCCAGCCGAGGAGCGAATCGAAGGCTGCCGCTCCATCGCCCGTTTGACGGACGGGCGAGTAATAAAAGATCGCGCCGACGATGGCGATGAAACGCAGGATCGAGAACATGTCGTGCCTGTGTCAGGGCTGGTTGGTGACGTGCAGCATCATAACGCCAAGGCAGCCCGGCGCGGCGGCAACCTCGAAAGAGGATGAACAAATGGTTGCAGCGTTGCGCTGCTGCCCTAAGTGGCTGAAAACGAAGAGAGAATAATTTGCCGGTGATCGTGTGCGCGGCATTGTGACGAGTCAGGGGCGGTCTTGCGGGCGATCAGGCCGGGTGGCTTTAGGGTTCGTTTAAGTCGCCTCTGCCACGCTCCGGGCGAATAGGACGATAGGGATTAAGAGACGTGCGTGAAGCCCTTGCAGCCCGCCCGGACGAGGACTTTGTCATCTCGGCGCCGGTGCGGCGGAAATCCGTGGCGAGAGCGAAGCCGAGGAAGCTCGGCGTCGGTGCGCGCGTCATGGCTTTCGTCATGGACCATCCGCGGGAGATGGTGGCCGCTGCCTTCCTGACAGGATGCGCCGGAATCATCGCCTGGAATGCGCTTGTCCTGCAAAGCGCTCGCCATCCCGCGCCGCTCTTCAACCATCGGGACGGTAACGCCGCATCGGCGCGGCCGGTGCCGCCGGCGCGTCCTGCGCCACTCCCCGCGATGCCGGAGCCGCAGGCTGCCATGCCGGCACCCGCCCAACCCGCTCTAGCCGCACCGGCTCAAGCAGCTCCGCCTGCGGCGGCTGCACCGAAGCTGCCGTCGCGCAGTGCGATTGCCGATCTGATCCGCAACGGCGGTGAAATGCCGGCTGCGCCGCCGCGTCCTGCTGCTGTTCCATCTGCGCCAATACCTCTCGCTGCGCCTGCTCCGGCGATGCGCGATCCCATCGGAGACATCATCCGCATGGGCGGTCCTGTGCCGACGCCGCCCGCCAATGTCGGCAAGAGCGACGTCGTCCTTTCCGGCCAGCGCGCGCTCGCGAAACTGGGCTACAACGTTAAGCCCGATGGCGTGATGGGAGCGGGGACACGTCAGGCCATCGAGCGCTTCGAGCAGGAACGCCGTCTGCCGGTTACCGGCGATTTCAGTCCGCGCACAATCCGCGAGCTGGCGGCGGCCTCCGGAATCGCGGTTCAATAGTGGCGCGGCTTCGCTCCGATTTCTGGGTGTCGGCCTATCTTCGCCGCTGCGCAATCGAAGGCGTAGAGGCCGTCTTGCGCCGGCGCGGTTCGGCGGAGGCGGGTGCGATCTTCGTCAAGCTCGATCATCTCGACGGTACCGCGAGTCTTTTTGCGCCCGCGCCGCAGCTTTTCGTCGAGGACAGGGACGAGCGCCTTTTCTCCGCGGTCATCCTGAACGGCACGCCGCTCGATGTGGAAGAGCGGATGACGCGGGAGATTCGATTCGATTCCGACCTGTGGCTGCTGGAAGTCGACGACCGCGCCGGGCGTCATTTCCTCGATCTCGCGCCCGGGACCTGAACCGGCTTCACGATGTCGGGAGTCCGGCAGCAGGGCCGGAATATCTTGCTTTCCTTCGGGAACTGAAGCGCGGCCGTGCCTGTTATTTCCCTGCCAGGCGATGTTTTCGACAGCGCCCGCCGGAGCGGAAACGGTCTGTTAACCATAACGCTATTTTCTGACGTGGTGGTCGAGCAGACGGGCCCAGCAAAGGGAGGTCATCATGCACGAGGTTTCGACAAGATCGCCGGGAGCTGTCGTCGCATTCCCCGACGCCGCTTCACGCCCCAATCGTCCGAATCTGTCAGCGGACGAACCGAGGGGTGAGATCCTGCTCTTCACCGGCGTGCGTTATGAGCGGCCGGCGCCCAGTCCCGGTCCTTCGCGCCCTTTCGCTTCCCATGGTCCAGGACGCCGTAGAAGGTCCTGACGATCTCGCGTTGGCGCGAAAGAACTCGGTAGTCGTTCACGCGAGTTCGCGCACCATCATCACCGCATCCGCGCCGTAACTGAAAAGTTTCGCTTGCAGGCCCGGTACGGTCCTCACCTTAAAACCCAGCTTCTCCCAGAACGCCTGCGATTTGTTGACGGCAACCAACGACATGTTGGCAAAGCCGGCTGAGCGCGCATGCGCCGCCAGAAGCGCGCCGGCCTGCGCCGCATATCCCTTGCCGCGCGCTTCCGGCAGCAAGGCGACATCGTGGACGTAGTAGGTCGCCGCGTCGCGCGGAATTCCACCGAGGCGCGAATTCAAAGCCGGCGGTTCGTCGAAGCGCCAGGGATGCGTCAGCGCATATCCGATCAGCGCATCGCCTTCGACCAGAACATGGCAGCCGTCGGGATAGATGGCTTGCCGTTCAACAAAAACGTCCCGGTCCTCAGGATGATCCAAATGAATTCGGTCCGCCAAAACCTTCACGTCGTCGAGGTCATGCGGTGTCATGGGGCGCCAGGGCATCATTCTTCGTCTTCGTCTTGATCCACCGTGCAGGACACGGCCTTTGCGGCTTCTTCCGCCTGCGCGCGTAAACTCGCCATTGGCGCGACCACGCGCACTACCACATAGCCTCGGTTGCCGGGCGCGACAATTCTCACATCGCGGGAAGGGGCATTCTCGTCATCGTCCGCGCGCGCTTCGTCGAGCTGGCGGGGTGTCATGACGACGAGCTCGAGTTGCCCGCGCGCCGCCGCCTTGTCGGTCACCGCGAAGAAAAGATCGCCCGTCTTGGCGTGAAACGACACCATCATGAGAAGCGGCCCGGTTCTGGCCGCGACGCGCGTCGGCCCCAAGTCGAGATCGAAGGGACAGACAGCCACCACCGCCGCGGGATCAGGCTTCGGAAGCCATGTCGGTGCGCCGCCGGGAGCGCTGATGATCTGCGCTGTTTCTGCAGGAGGGAGTGCGGCGATTCTCGCAAACGCGTCTTGCCGCGCGAAATGCGGACTCGCCAGAATGACGGCGATGTGCACGCCCGCCGCGAGCACGAGGCCTATCGATGTCGCAATGATGAACCGGCCGAGCAATCTCATGATGGGCACCCCACGCGTTCGATGGTGGGGAGTGAGCCTGCATCGAGATTGGAACCCGCAGCGCCCGGCGTATCGTAGAGACGCAGCACGATGTTGAACGATCCCGCGGCCGGAAGCTGGATCCAGTTTCCGGGTTGAAGGTCGCGGGACAGCGTGATGACGAATTTGTTGTCCGCGTTTCTGATGATCTCTCCCGACGTGAAACCGCGGCGTCCGAGGTCCGTGACGGCGAGATTGTTCGCCCTGTCGTAGATCGTCATCGTCCACAGCCGCGCGGGCGGTGTGACGGAACCGACGCGATAGGAACAGCTCGTGTCGAACCTGCGCCCCTGGTTGTCGAAGCGCGCGATCAGCGCGACGCCTTCGCCGGTCGCCAGCGGAATGTCGCCGCGTCGCGCCACGATGGCGCGCATGTAGGGATCGGCGTCTGTGGAGCCGAGTTTGAGCCATGTCTGCCAGGGGCCGAGGCGCAGGACCCCGAAGGGCGGATCTTCTTTCAGCACTGCATAAGCCGAACCGAGCCCGAGCCCCAGCGCCAGCAGGAAAGCATAAACGATGAGCACAGCCGTTAGGTTCAGGCGGGGTTTTCCGGCGTGCGCCTGACGGGGAGAAACGCGCATCGAAGCCAGCGCCGGAGTTTTCCTTAAAATGGCCGCGCCCTCCCATCTTCAAGCTTGACCATGTCTCTTTGAGACAAGATCAAGCTCTCGATTCCTTGTTGCCGCATGATCGGCAAGAACAACCGGTTTCCACTGGTCTCGATCATGCTCTAAGGCATCGCGACTCGACGCGGTGATGCGGTCACGGAAGCCTCGCTTACCGAGGAACTAGGTCGTTCCGCGGACTGGAACAGGGCGCCGATCTGGCTGAGCGCTTTAACCGACCGGCGCGTCAGCGTGCCGGCGGCATAGGATTGCGATAGAGCCTGGTCCGTCAGGCTGTTGGCCGACGCGACGCGCGCTCCGTTGTCAGGTGTCAGACCGGGGATCGGACGAAGCTCGAGGTTCTGATGAGCCGCGAGCATGACTTCGTGCCATGTCATGGCGGGCAAGGTGCCGCCGGTCATGTTGTTCATCGGACTGTGATTGTCGTTGCCGTACCAGACACTCGCGACGAGATTGCCGGTAAAGCCTACGAACCAGGCATCACGGTACTCGTTGGTCGTGCCGGTCTTGCCCGATGCGGGAATGCCATCGAGACGAGCCCGTCCGCCCGTTCCTTCCTCGATGACTCTATTGAGCATGAAGTTCATGTCCTGCACGACGCGGGGCTGCAAGACCTGCTCGGGAACGACGTCGCGCTCATGGCGAAAGATTACATCGCCGGATGAATTGCGCACTTCCCATGCGGCGTAGGGCGCAGCCCGCTTGCCGCCATTCGCAAACACCGCATAGGACGCGGCCATGTCGATGGGCGTCACTTCAGCTGCGCCGATGGGCAGCGAACTGGAATCGGCCAGCGGATGGGTCAAGCCCATCTTCTTCGCCATGTCGATGATGAATGCGCGGCCTACCTTCGCATTGCCCTTGCCCATCTCGACCGAGAGGTGGACGGGAATGGAATTGATTGAGCGCGCAAGCGCCGAGACCAGCGGCACCGCCCCGGAGAACGAGCGGCCGTAGTTCTGCGGGCACCAATTGCCGAGGCAGATGGGCCGGTCCACCACGATGGAGTTGGGACGAAGCTTGGGAAGCACGGTGAGCGCCGTTGCATAGACGAAGGGCTTGAACGAGGAGCCGGGCTGGCGCAGGGCGTCGGTCGCGCGGTTGAACTGGCTCTGGCCGTAGTCGCGCCCGCCGACGATGGTGCGCACGCCGCCATCCACGTCCGTGACGACGATGGCGCCCTGCCCCGCGTGGTACGCGCGTCCGTGCTGGCGCAGCATGTCCTCCAAGGTTTTTTCCGCATGCCGCTGGAGTCCGGGGTCGAGCGGCGTCTTCACGATCAGCACGCGATCGTTGCCGAGTTTCTTTTCGGCGGCGAGTTGCTTCACCTGCTCGAAGGCCCAGTCGAGATAGAAATCAGGCGTGCTTTCGCGCGCGCGATTGACGGGCGTCGCGGGGTTGCGGCGCGCGGTCTGGATCTGGCCCTCGGTGAGAAAGCCCGCATCGACCATGTTATGCAACACGTCGTTGGCGCGAGAGCGTGCTGCGGGCAGGTTGATATGCGGTGCGAACCGGGTCGGAGCCTTGAACAGGCCCGCCAGCATGGCCGCTTCCGCAAGCGTCACATCCTTGGCCGATTTGCCGAAGTAATAATCCGCTGCGGCCACTACGCCATGCGCGCCGCCGCCCATATAGGCGCGGTCGAGATAGAGTTTCAGAATCTCGTCTTTTGTCAGGTGAAACTCGAGCCAGGCCGCGAGGAACGCCTCCTTGATCTTGCGCTCCAGCGAGCGCTCGTTGGTGAGAAAAAGATTCTTGGCGAGTTGTTGCGTGATGGAGGAGCCGCCCTGCACCACGCCGCCGTCGCGCGCATTGACCATGAGTGCCCGCATCGTGCCGACGGGATCGATGCCCCAATGCTCGTAGAAGCGCCGGTCTTCCGTCGCGATCACGGCTTTCACGAGATAATCGGGAAAGTCCGACAGCTTGTAGGAATCGTCGAGCCTGAGGCCGCGCCGCCCGACTTCCTGCCCGTAGCGGTCGAGGAAGGTCACGGCGAGATCCTGCGTGCGCAGCCAGTCGCTGTCCGTCGCGCGGAAGGCGGGAAGCGCAAAGGTCAACATGACGACCCCGCCGACGAAGCCCAAGGTGAAGGTTTCGCTTGCGAGATCGAGAAAGACCCTCGGAAAGCCGTGAGCGCGCAGATGCCTGGACTTGCGCGAGTAGGAATCCCACCCCGCTGCGATGGCCCGTCCGCTTTGAAAGAGAAAGGAATTGAGCCAAGCGTCGAAGGCGAGCGCGGCGCGCTTGATCCGCGTCACGAGGGGAGGGGGAGGAACCGAGCGCACGGCGATCCCTTCAAGCAGGCAGGCAACCGGTGCCTTGAGTATCGTTCCCCTACGGCGGAGCTTGCGCGCGCCGTGGTCTTCCCTGAACAACTCCGAAGGAGCTTTCCGGGTTCATCCTTTCTGGGGAGTCTGGGAAATGGTTGGCGAAGCCTGTAAAGCGGCGTCGTCCTGAAACCGCCGCAAAGAGAGCGTCAAGGCAAGCGCATGAAAAACAAGGTGCCCGTCACGTCCGAACAAGAGCCCGAGCCGTTCTGGCGGCGAAAGTCGCTCGAGGCCATGAGCGTTGAGGAGTGGGAAAGCCTCTGCGACGGCTGCGCGCGCTGCTGCCTGGTGAAGCTCGAGGACGAGGACAGCGGGGAGATTCTCTACACCGATGTCGGCTGCACCCTGCTCGACGACAACACCTGCCGATGCCGCGACTATGCGAACCGCCAGGCGAAGGTGCCCGATTGCGTGCGCTTGACGCCGGATGCGGTGCGCAGCCTGCCCTGGCTGCCAGAAACCTGCGGCTACAGGCTCGTTGCCGAAGGGCGCGATCTCTATTGGTGGCATCCCCTCGTTTCCGGCGATCCGGAGACGGTGCACGCGGCTGGAATCTCCGTGCGCGACCGGGTTGTAGGGCCGGAAGAGAATTTCACGATCCAGGAATTGCTGGAGCGGATCACCAATTGGCCTGCGGAAAATAATCAATCTTGACGCCATAGAAAATAAGGAAAAGCATAAAGTTGTAATTCAAAAGCGGGAGGATAAGAGAATGACGCCACCGCAGAAGAGCACTTGAGAGATCTTTGCGCATCCTGGGCATGGAGACGCGAAGAAGCTCTCCTTTGAAAGAAAATCGAGATAACGACTTTCCGGTGTTCGACCGGAAATTTTAAATTGTCATACTGACAACCTTGTCAGGAAGGGGTTTTACACTCGTTGTGTAAAGCCCCTTTTTGTTTGGGCGTCCTGCCTAGCTGTATTGCCAAGTTGTCTCGACCAAGCTCAAGTATTCTGCTGCTTCATCAGAGAAACAATCGAGGAACGGTTTGTGATTTCGTCAGTTTGTCTGGCGAAGGAGGGCGCTGCCGTGGCCTCTACCGTGGTCTGCTTTCTTTTGGGGACGGTGTTTCCCCTCGTGATGGTGGGCTGGTTGCTCGTCCATCATTAACGAGAGTGAGATAAGTCGAGCGAAAATATAGAAATTTTTCTTATCTTGGTCGTTGAGCACCAGCGCCGAATACATCGGGCACCGCCTCATGCCTTGAGCTTCGCGCTAGTCGGCATCGCGCGCGCGGCGGGTAAGCAGGTCTTCACGCAGGGCCTGCGGAAGGTCCAGGCCCGTCAGCCGCCATGTGCTCCCGCTGAGGCGCAAGGTGACGCGAAACTGGCGCTCCTTCGGCTCCTGGGCGGGCAAGCTCATGGAAATACTCCTGAACCCCTGCGTCTGCGCATTGATGAAAAGCTTCCAGGCTTGCTTGGCGGAGCCGAAGCTGAGGCTGACCGGGAAAGGTAGTCCGCTCCCCGCTCCGCCGGCCCCCAGGCGCCGGCCTTCTTCCAGCAGGTCCGCAAGGGCGTAGGGGGTGACCAGCTCTTCGATGCGAGGAGCAAAAGCTTTCGATCCTGCATCGACCGCGAGTTGGCGATGGATATCGGTCAGTTCCATCTGGCCATCAGGCGTCTTCATGTAATCGTCGACGATCTGCCGCGACAGGGAGGTCCGCAGGGCGTGGAAATTCACCCGCTCGTCGATGCGGGCGACGTTGCGCCCCTCGATCGCCTTCCCGAGGTCGTAGAGCGCGACGAAGGGCGAGATGATGAAAAGCACCCAGGCCAGGAACAGCACGAAGCTGACACGAAGCGTCCAGATCACGGTGGCCGCCCTCCCTTTGAGCCGACATTCGCGGCAGGCGACCAAGCAAAGGCCTGCTCCCGCGCCGGCAACCCATATGGGTCACTGTTACGAAACGGCCAGTCCGGAAGGGGTGGGTAATAAAAAAGGGCGACCGGATGGTCGCCCTTTCTGAGGAGTGGAGAAGACCGTTCTTAGCCGCGCGCGCGCTGGCGGATCATGAACGTGTCGTAGGCGTACTCAGCCACTTGGAACCAGAGATATTCCTCGTTGCGGAAGCCGCGGACGCTCTCATAGACCTTCTTGAAGTCGGGGTTCTTGGCCGAGACTTCGTCATAGACCTCGTTCGCCGCCTTGTAGGCCGCTTCCAGGATCTCCGGCGAGAAGGGACGAAGCTGGGTGCCGGCGCCAAGCAGGCGACGCAAGGCGGCTGGGTTGCGGGCGTCGTACTTCGCCAGCATGTCGGCGTTGGCATAACCGGCGGCGGCGGTCAGGATCGCCTGATAAGCCTTCGGCAGTTCCTTCCACTTCGCCTGGTTGATGAAGAGATGGATGGCCGGGCCGCCTTCCCAGAAGCCGGGATAGTAGTAGTAGGGCGCGACCTTCGCGAAGCCGAGCTTCTCGTCATCGTAGGGGCCGACCCACTCGGCGGCGTCGATGGTGCCGCGCTCGAGCGCCGGATAGATGTCGCCGCCAGGGATCTGCTGCGGCACAGCGCCGAGCTTCGCCATGACCATGCCGGCGAGACCCGCGATGCGCATCTTCAGGCCCTGCAAGTCCTGCGGGGTCTTGATTTCCTTGCGGAACCAGCCACCCATCTGCACGCCGGTATTGCCTGCGGGCATGCCGTACAGATTATGCTTGGCGTAGAACTCGTTGAGGATGTCGTTGCCGCCGCCGTGATAGAGCCAGGCATTCATCTGGCGGGCGTTGAGGCCGAAGGGCAGCGCCGTACCAATGGCGAAGGTCGGGTCCTTGCCGAAATAATAATACGAGCAGGTATGGCCCATTTCGATGGTGCCATTGCCGACGGCGTCCGCCACCTGCGGCGTGCCGACGATTTCACCGGCGGCGAACGGCTGAATCTGGAACTTGCCGTCTGTCGCTTCCGACACGAACTTCGCCATCACTTCGGCCGCGCCGTAGATGGTGTCGAGGGACTTCGGGAAGCCCGACTGCAGACGCCACTTCAGCTCCGGCATCGATTGGGCGATGGCCGGGGCGGCGATCGCGGTCGAGGCGGCGCCGACGGTAGCGGCCTGTAAAAATTGACGACGTTTCATCGTTCTGTTCCTCCCAGGAATCGTGACTTGGTCACTTGCCCCGCAATTGACAACAAAACTTGCCGCACCCGCAAGAAGGTTTCGGGTCAACCTCGACGAATGGTGTATGCCCGACGAGCCAAGTCCCTTGAATTGCTTAGAAAAGAGGCATGCCGAGGCTCCCGCGCGGCCCCAATCGGACATTTCGGCGGGTCTTTGCTTCCATTCGCAGGTGAGGCGAGGCGCGGTTAACCTTCGTCAGTTGAAGGCTTCAGCCGCGCACACCAGGGCGAAAAGGGCGATCACGCCCAGGAGTTCGCCGACATTGACGGCAAGGGAAAAAAGATCGCCGCTGATATAGGCAAGGGCGCCCGACACGAGCGCGACAATGACAGCCCAAGTGATCATGGGCCTTCTCCCAGCATAGCTTTTTTGTACATCCGACAAACCCGAGCGGGGTGAACATTGTTCCCTTTGCGCGCGGGTTTCCGACAGGCGGGATTTATATCACAAAAGCCTGGCAAAAGCCTATGGTGCAAAACGATTCTTTTGCGCTCCAACCCTTGTTTGAGAACCATGCGGCCCTTGATCACGACAGTTGTGCGAAGCCTTGACGGGCCGGGTAACACTATCCTCGCGCAAGCGAGCGAAGCGACACCCTCAAAGGAGGAGCACAGCCGCTTCATCACGCGCATCGGAGCCCTTCACGCCATCGAACAGGAACCGCCATCGCGGCCGATAGCATGGCCGGGGCGGCTGCGGGTCGCGGCGTTCAACGCCGAGCGCATGAAGAGCCCACCTGCTGCCGCGCGGGCGCTGCTCGACAGGGCCGGGGCTCAGGTGGCCTTGCTCAGCGAGGTCGATGTCGGCATGGCGCGCTCCGGCAATGTCCACACCGTGCGTGCGCTAACCGCCCCGACGGGCGAGGGGCATCTCTACGGCGTCGAATTCGTTGAACTCGGTCTCGGCGATTCAGCCGAGATGAAATCGCTTACAGGCGCGCGCAACGCGGAGAGCCTGCACGGCAATGCCATCGTCACGGCTCTTACGTTGACGGAGCCCCGGCTCATCCCGCTCGAGGAAACCGGGTTCTGGTTCGCCGGTCGCGAGGGTGCGCAAAAACGCGTCGGCTCACGCATGGCCCTTGCTGCGCGAGTTGCAGATGCGCCGCGGCCCCTTTGGGTTGTGAGCGTCCATCTGGAAAGCAAGACCGACCCCGCCGACCGTCAGGCGCAAATGCGCACGCTGTTGCGCGCGCTCGATCATTTCGCGCCGCATGAGGCTTGCGTCATCGGCGGGGATCTCAACACCAAGGCGTTGCCGACGGGGGAAGGTGAGCGGTCACAGCTTCTCGAAAATCCTGAGCGGTTCGAGCCGCTTTTTGCGGACTTGCGCGATGCCGGTTTCGAATGGGCTCATGCCAATGTCGCGGCCCCGACCCAGCGCACCGGACCCGGCGGCAAGCCGATGCCGCCCTTCGGCAAGATCGACTGGATTCTGACCCGCGGGTTGCGGGCGGAGAACCCGGCGGTCGTTCCGGCTCTCGACGAGCAGGACAGGCCGATTTCGGACCACGAAATGGTGGCGGTCGATCTTCTGATATAACGATTCAACATTGTATATCTCGCTCGCCGCGGAAGGGATGACCGAAGTGTCTTTCTGCGAAGAGGGGCGACCGCCACGAGCCGAGAAGCCTCGAGGCTCTGTGCGCCCTCGCGCCTGACTTGCCAAGCTTTCACCACATTATCAGTTAGCCTACCTCCCATCAGCCGGCGGATTTTTGTGATCCGGCTGATCCATCCGCGGCATTTGCCGTACCAACCGGCGTCATCTGTGGCTTCGCCACATCCGGTGAGGCGACGGTGGCTGGCCCAGGTTGGCCAGCCAAAGTTACGCCTGACGTAAGCATTCCATGAGAGGACTATATTTAAGCATGGCCAACACTATTACTCTGAATAAAGATTACGGTTATACAAGTTATAAGGCTCCATCGGGGCTTGCCGCTGACACCATCATCGACGCGTCGGCAGCCTCCTGGATCGTTGCCAACAGTCACAACAGCAATCCCACATCGAGCAATCCCGCCACCGCAGGCAGCCTGCCGATCAATCTCTATCCCTTCCAGGTCACCGGTGCAGGCGACGGACTGGTCGTCAGGGGCGGCACTATCCACGGCGAGGTGCCGCAGAACTCCGACTGGCAATACACCTATGTCAATTCCGCCGCTGTCCGGGTGAATTCGGCGAATAGCTTCGTGATCGACGACTGGACGATCACCAATCCATGGGATGGCATCCGGGTCGGCGGGACCGGTACGTTCAGGATCGAGGACACCTATGTCGCCAATTCCCGCGACGATGCGGTGGAGAACGACGATGTGATCGGCGGCACCATCACCGACAGCCTGTTCGACAACGTCTTCTCGGGCATCAGCCTCGGCGACGGTGACGTCGACGGTTCCCACAATGTCGTCACCATGGATGGGATGCTCCTGCGTTCCAAGTCATACTTCTACAAGGGCGAGATGACCCACGGCTCGCCGTTCAAACTCGACAAGGGCACGGGGGACGCGGACGTGGTGCCGAGTCTGCGCTTCATCAACGATGTGGTGGCCATCGAGGACGTGCATCACTTCGGCCAGGAGCGCCTGCAGCGGGCCTGGGACAAGACCATCGAGTCTCACGGTAATGTCTTCCTGAATCTGTCCGACACGCCGCTTCCTTCCGACTATCCGAAGCCGGGAGCTGGCTGGACGATCCTGCAGGGTCAGGCTGCACGGGACTATTGGGCGAAGGCGCGCGCGGCGTGGATCGACGACCACAAAGGTGCCCTGACGCCGACCGACCCGTCGACACCAACCGATCCGACGCCGTCGCTCAACAAGATCGAGGGCAACAGCAGCTCCAACACCCTGAAGGGGACCTCCGGGGCCGACGACATCTACGGCCATGGCGGTAACGATAAGATCTACGGCAAGAATGGCAGCGACGTGCTGACCGGCGGATCCGGCAAGGATACCTTCGTGTTCGACACCAAGCCGGGCGCCAATAACGTCGATACCATCACCGACTTCAATGTCTCGGATGACCGCATCTGGCTCGACAACGCCGTCTACACCAAGCTGGGCTCCGGTTCGACGTCCAGCCCGCGGACTTTGAGCAAGTCGTATTTCGAGATCGGCAGCAAGGCCGACGACAGCAACGACTACATCCTCTACGACAAGGCCACGGGCTCTCTGTACTACGATGCGGACGGTTCGGGCAAAGGCGCAGCGGTGGAGATCGCCAAGCTCGCGAAAGGGCTCAGCCTGACCTACAACGACTTCTACGTCGTCTAAAGCCGTTTCCCTTTACGTGGAAACGCGGCTCAGACCCATTTTCAGGGAACCGAATCTGCTTCGCCTGAACATGCTTTGAGCGGGAGCACTCCGGAGCGGCCCTGTCCAGACGGGGCCGCTTCCTTTTTCAAAGCAGCGGTATCGTTTCCATGGATCCGACAGGCGTCCGGACGCAGCTGTCCCGCCCGATTTTCCAAGGGCATCCCGCATGAAGGAGCAAAGCATGCGACAATGGGCTTGACAGCGTGACGCTCTTTGAGTACAAAACAAGAACGCTGACGAAGTGTGAGCGAACCGATCCGGCTTCGCCGCTTGCCGTCAGGTCCCGCCGCCCGGTTTGTCCGAGCGGCTTTTTTATTGGTTTTTCAAAATGGCTTCGACCGTTGAGGTCCCCGCTGACTTAAAGCAGCGGGCCCATGATCATTACTTTCATCGCCGTTCGGTCACCATTCCGGACATCGCGATGTTCATCGGCGTGAGCGAGACGAGGTTTCGCCGCTTGCGGGAGACCTGGGGCTGGCCGCCGCGTCGTGAAGCGCTGGCGCAGGCCGGGAAGGGCGGCGCAACTGATGCGACAGCTGAACCCGCTGAAGGCGAGCGCGCCATCGATGATCGGACTAACTCTGCACTATCGCTGCGTGAAGCGGCTCTGTCGCTGGCGCAGGTCACGCGGCGGCGCATCGAGGCGCTGGTGAGGGACCAACGCTCAGGCCGCCGGACGGATCACGATAAAGCCGCCCGCACACTCGCATCTCTCGCGAAGACGCTGACAACGGCTCAGGCGCTCCTGGAACAAGAAGACACCAAGGATGACATCGAGCCCAAGAACGAACCCCACCGCAGCATCAATGATCTCCGCGACGAGCTTGCTCGACATCTTGAGCGGATTGTTGCGGAACAAGAAGCTGAAGGAAGTAACGGCTGCGTGGTCTGAAGCGGATTTTCTCAAGATTTTGCGCTACTGGCCTCTCCGCTGTCGGCCCGAGCAAAGGCCGCCGCTTCTCTCCCGTTCAGGCGATCCCTGGACGACGTGGCTGATGCTTGGTGGACGCGGTGCGGGCAAAACCCGCACCGGCTCGGAGTGGGTGCGCGGCATCGCTCTCGGTGAACCTGATTTCGCTGAGTCTGCCATGAGGCGCATTGCACTGATCGGCGAGACTTTTGCCGGTGCACGCAATGTGATGGTGGAGGGACCAGCCGGCATTCTGGCTGTCCACGCGCGCGACGAGCGGCCGACATGGTCGCCCTCGCTGCGTAAGCTTGAATGGCCCAACGGCGCAGTGGCGCAGGTGTTTTCCGCCGAAGATCCGGACTCGTTGCGCGGCCCGCAATTCGAGGCCGCTTGGGCGGACGAACTCGCCAAGTGGCGACACGTGGAGGAAACCTGGGACATGCTGCAGTTCGGCATGCGCCTCGGCACGCATCCACGTCAGATGGTGACGACGACGCCGCGTCCGATTCCGCTGTTGAAGCGGTTTCTCGACGATCCGAAGGTGGCGGTTGCGCGTGCGAAAACTGCGGACAACGCGGCCAATCTCGCGCCGGTCTTTCTCGACGCAGTCGTCGGGCGCTATGCCGGAACGCGACTGGGGCGACAGGAACTCGACGGCGACATGATCGAGGATCGCCCGGGTGCGTTATGGACGCGCGATCTCATCGAGGTGCATCGGGTTGCGTTCGCACCGCCGCTCGCGCGGATTGTCGTCGCGGTCGATCCGCCCGCCTCGTCGTCGAAGCGCGCGGATGCTTGCGGCATCGTCGCCGCCGGTGTTGACGATGGTGGCGCGGCTTATGTGCTGGAAGATGCGACGGCATCCGGTCTCAAGCCGCCCGAATGGGCTGCGAAGGCGGTTGCGCTCTATCGCCGACTCCAGGCCGATGCGCTGATCGTGGAAACGAACCAGGGCGGCGAAATGGCGAGCGGGGTGATCCGCGAGGTCGACGCTTCCGTGCCGGTGGTGAGCGTGCGCGCGACGCGCGGCAAATATCTGCGCGCCGAACCCGTTTCCGTTCTTTATGCGCAAGGCCGCGTGCACCACGTGGGCGCGCTGCGGGAACTAGAGGACGAGCTGTGCGATTTCGGCCCTGGCGGCCTCACATCCGGCCGTTCACCTGATCGGATGGACGCGCTCGTTTGGGCGCTGACGGACTTGATGTTGCGCGAGAGGAAAGAGCCGCGAGTGCGTGCGCTCTGAGCTTCAGTTCCGATCCACCGAGAAGCGGCCGGGTCCCACGCCTGCGAGAATGATGAAGCCGCCGATCATCGCGAGGTTCTTCATCGCCTGGATCTCATTCAGCGCACGGGCATCGCCCGTCATGTTCCAATAGTGGTGGACGAACAGGATGGTCAGCAGGCTGAAAAGCGCGAGAAGCCAAGCCGCGACCCGCGTCTGGAAGCCGATGGCGACCGCAAGGCCAAGCCCGAGTTCCACAATCCCGACCAATGGCGCGAGAACGGACGGAAGCGGCAACCCCTGCGAGGCGATGTAGGCGGCCGTTCCGCTTAAGTTGGCGAGCTTACCGAGGCCCGATGCGATGAAGATGACGACGAGAAGAATGCGTCCGATCAAGAGAAGCGTGTCGCGCATGGCTTTTGTGCTCCGGGTCCGCCGCAAGGCGCGAGTGATTTTGTAGCGCCCGAGACATCGGCGTCAATGGACGCTGCCCAGACCTTTCTTTTGCCTCTCAGCGAGGGGCCGGAGTTTTTCATGCTGAGACAATTGACCCGCTGGTTTCAGGCACCGCCTGAAGCCAAGGCTTCGCGCGCCGAGTCCGCCATTGCGCTCTACGTATCGGGAGGCGCCGTGTGGACGCCGCGCGACTATGGCGCGCTGGCTCGCGAGGGCTTCCAGAAAAACGCCATCGTGCACCGCGCCGTGCGGCTTGTTTCGGAGGCGGCGGCATCGCTGCCGTTAATCCTGAAGCGTGGCGGCAGCGAGTTGTCCGATCACCCGCTCCTGACATTGCTCACGCGGCCCAATTCCCGCGAAGGCGGCCAGCGCCTGTTAGAGAGCGTTTACGGACATCTTCTTGTGTCCGGCAACGCTTACATGGAAGCCGTCAGCGTCGATGGCGTGCCGCGCGAGCTTTATGCCCTGCGCCCCGACCGGATGCGCGTGGTGTCTGGCGCCGATGGCTGGCTTGCGGCGTATGAATATGCCGTCGGGGCAGAAACCATCCGCTTCGCGCAAGGCGCGGACGATGCCGTTCCGCCGATCCTGCATCTGACGTTGTTCCATCCCGCCGACGACCACTATGGCCTGTCGCCGATGGAGGCGGCTGCAACGGCGCTCGACATCCACAATGCGGCCGGTGCCTGGAACAAGGCGCTGCTCGACAATGCCGCGCGCCCGTCGGGTGCGCTCGTGGTCGGCGGTGCGACACTCACCGACACGCAGTTCGACCGACTGAAGGGCGAACTCGAAGCCAACTGCCAGGGCGCGGGCAATGCCGGTTGCCCGTTGCTCCTGGAAGGCGGGCTCGATTGGAAGCCGCTGTCCCTCTCGCCGAAGGACATGGATTTCGTGTAGGCCAAGACGGCCGCCGCACGAGAGATCGCGCTCGCCTTCGGCGTGCCGCCGCTGTTGCTGGGCCTGCCTGGCGACAGCACGCACGCCAACTACGCCGAAGCCAACCGCGCCTTCTATCGCCAGACCGTCATTCCACTCGTGAAGCGGACGGCGGAAGCGATGGCGCACTGGCTCGCGCCGGCCTTCAACGAACCCCTGCAACTTACCCCCGACCTCGACGCCATCGAAGCACTCGCCGACGAACGCGAAAGCCTCTGCGCCGCGTCGTTCCTTACGGATGACGAGAAGCGCGAGGCGGTGGGGTATGGGCGCAACTGAGCGAATACACCGCCGCGTCGCTTCTCCATCCGCTCATTCAAAAAAGTCGGTTCGCAAATGAGGGCGAGTGATTTGAGAACAAATAATGAACATTGCTGATCGAGTCGCCGAGGCTGTCATCAGCCGCGGCGATCTTGCTCACCTCGCCCTGTTTGTCTGGGCGAGCGGGGCTTCCGCGCTGCTTGCCATGACGCTTCGCGATCTTTTCGCGGCCAACCGTCGCTTCGATGAATTCGTGCGCGAGCTGTCCCTCTTCAACCGCCGTCAATAGGGAGATTTTTCATGACCCGCTCATCACCTCGTCCCGCCCGCAAGCCGAAGGCTGTGCGGGAGGCGCAGAGTCGCGCGACGTTGGTGTTTCGTGACTTCGTGCGCCAGCTCGAAAAGCTCGATGCCTGTCCGCCGAAGCCCACACGCGAGGCTAAGCGATGATGCGGGCAGAGAATACATTCGTGCGGGAAATCAAGCTGCTCGCCGAGCCGTTGGGCGGCGTGGGCAATGACGGTGCGTTCGAAGGCTATGCCAGCCTCTTTGGCGTTGCCGATCTCGGCAAGGATGTTGTGATGCCAGGCGCTTTCAACGACAGCCTGAAGAAGCGCGGTGTCAGCGACATTCGTCTGCTCTGGCAGCGCGATCCGTCCGAGCCCATCGGACGCTGGCTCGCCATCGAGGAAGATCGTCGCGGATTACGCGTGCGCGGCAAGCTCAACCTCGCCGTCACCCGCGCCCGCGACATCCATGCGCTGATGCGCGACGGCGCGGTCAATGGCCTCTCCATCGGCTTTCGCGTCGAACGCGCGCGCGCCGAACGTCCTACGGGTCTGCGCAGACTCGAAAAGCTCGACCTGTGGGAAATCTCGATCGTCACCTTCCCGATGCTTCCGGGCGCGCGGGTGGAGAGGGTGAAATTTGCAAAGGAGGATCTGGCGGGTAGGATCCGTTCTACCGGCTTTCGATTATTTTCCTGAACTCGTCTCACCATCCGCATTGGCGTGTCGTACGGAGAATGGAAACGCTTTTCGGCACGATGCGCCTTTGATAAGAGGAGCGTCGGATGGTCCCAACGTGGCATCCATTTTTGAGTCTGATGCTTTAGCCGGAAGTCCACACGAGAGCAGAGGCCGCGAGTTGCCGGCCCGACGGTGGGACCTTTCCGCTCTTTCGAGGGGCTTTCCATGAAGAAACTCATTTTCAGCGCTTTTCTTATGCTCGCGGCCGCGGGCTGCACGACGGCGGAACAACGCGTCGGTGGTGCTGCCGTGGGGGCTGGTGTCGGCCTTGTCGCAGGGCCCGTCGGCGCCGTCGCGGGTGGTGCCGTGGGAGCTGCAACCGGGCCTGCAGTCTCGCGGGCCGTCAGGCGTGCAACGCGCTGACATTCCTCATTCCTTAACTCGACCCCAAGCCCGCCTCCTGGCGGGCTTTTCTTTTTTCTAACCGAATGATTCACATGATCCCTATTGTTGAGACAAAATCCACTTCCGACGATGTCGCTTCGGCGTTCGAGGATTTCGCGCGCGCCTTCGAGGCGTTTAAGGACACCAACGATACGCGCCTTGGCGAGATCGAAACGCGGCTGACCGGCGACGTCGTGACGGAAGAAAAACTCACCCGCATCGATGCGGCGCTCGATGATGCGAAGCGTCGTCTCGACCGGCTTTCGCTCGACCGTTCCCGCCCGCCGCTCGGCGGCAGCGCGGACGCTTCGCGCGATCCGGTGCTGGCCGAACACAAGAGCGCGTTTCACACCTATGTGCGCTCCGGCGAGGCCTCCGGCCTGAAGCGGCTCGAGGAGAAGGCGCTCTCCGCAGGCTCTGGCCCGGATGGCGGCTATCTCGTGCCCGATAATGTGGAGCGCGAAGTTCTGCGTCGTCTCGCCGGTATTTCGCCGATCCGCGCGATCTCGTCGGTGCGCGTGATTTCCGGCGGCCAGTACAAGCGCGCATTCTCGTCTTCCGGACCGGCAACCGGCTGGGTCGGCGAGACGGCGGCGCGGCCGCAGACGGCGAGTTCGACACTCTCCGAGATGAGCTTCCCGGCTATGGAGCTCTATGCCATGCCGGCGGCGACGCAGACGCTGCTCGACGACGCCGTGGTCGATATCGACGGCTGGATCGCCGAGGAGGTCGAGGCCGCCTTCGCCGAGCAGGAAAGTGCTGCTTTCATCAAGGGCGATGGCGTCAACAAGCCCAAAGGTTTTCTCGCCTACGACACCGTCGAGGACGAGATTTGGGAGTGGGGCCGTCTCAGCACTGTCCAGGCGGGCGGCGCGAGCTTCCCGGCTTCCAACCCGTCCGATGTGCTCGTGGAACTGATCTACGCGCTCAAGGCCGGTTATCGGCAGAATGCGTCCTTCGTCATGAACCGCAAGACGCAGAGCGCGATCCGCAAGTTCAAGGATGATAACGGCCAGTACCTTTGGGCGCCGCCCGCGAGCCTCGGCCAGCCTGCGACGCTGATGGGCTTCCCCGTCGTCGAGGCGGAAGACATGCCGGACATCGCGGCCAATGCGTGCGCCGTCGCCTTCGGCGATTTCAAGCGCGGCTACCTGGTTGTCGATCGTGCCGGCATGCGCGTGCTGCGCGATCCGTATTCGGCAAAGCCGTACGTGCTGTTCTACACTACCAAGCGCGTGGGTGGCGGCGTGCAGGACTTCGCTGCGATCAAGCTTCTGAAGTTCGCAGCCTGAAGCGCTTGAAACGATGAGTGGCGCGGGTCAGTGGCCCGCCCACTCGTCGCGGGCTCCGTTGAGCTTCTGCGCGCCTTCGACAATCCATCCGATGTGATCGTTGACCGGCGTCACCGCCGTCAGGCCGCCGCAGGCGCTCTGGTCGGTGGTGCGAAGCGCTCCGCTCGACCAGCTGACGATTCCGAAGAGGCGATAGTCGGACTGCGATCCCACAAGGATCGGCCCGCCGGAATCGCCACGGCAGGCTCCTGCGCCAGTGGTTTCGGCCAGCTTGTCACGATCTGCAACGATCATGACGCGGTTGGCCAACTCGACCAAGCCGACGGAAATGAGATCGGTCTGCCGGAGAACACGGGCGGAGTTCCTTTGCTTCTCCGCAAGGACTCCGAAACCCGCGATGGTAACGGTATCGCCACTCTCGACCTTGCCGGCGAGTTTCGGATCGAAGGGAGAAAATTCCGAGCCCAACGGCTGTTCGAGCTTGACGATGGCCAGGTCCACGCCGGGCTGCTTGCGCGGTACCGTGCCCGGCACGAACGCCGGATGAACGGCGATGGCGATGACTTTGAGCGTCTTCGACTTGAAGGAGTGACCGAAGGCCATGACGCGATAGCTCGCCTTGTCCATCACGCAATGCGCGGCGGTGAGCACCAGATCGGGCGCGATCACCGCGCCGGAACAGAGTTCGCCCGCGGAATTTTCGATGGAGACAACGGAGCGTCGGAGCCCGTTAGGATTGCGGTCCGCCGTCCCCTGCAGCACTGCGTGGGCCGGAGTGACGAAAATGGGGGCGATGGCCAGGAGAAAGAGGGGAAGGAACCGCATGGCGCGACTGTGAAGTTTGATGACCAATTCCGCAAGGGAAGGATTATCGCAGGCCGATGGTTCCGCGTCGTTTCCAGCTCTTAATTGCCGCGCTTGTCACCCCATTTCGCCGCTCGGTTCCAACCGTCCAGTGTCTTGTCGATCCAGGCCCGTTGGGGGCCGAGCAAGGCACCCTGGGTCATGTCTCCACAGGTGAGGCCTTTAGCAGCGGTCGACCAGCTCGTGATGGCGACAATAGCGCCGCTTGCGGCAATCGGTCCGCCGGAATCGCCGTGGCAGGCACCCATCGGGCCGTCGCCTCGCAACCACAGAAGGATGGTGCTGGGACCATAAGGCTCGATGACTTTCAACCGGGCCGCGCGAAACGTACCAGTCGTCTTCGCATCGCCCTCGCGGGCGAGCCCATAGCCGCCGACGATGACGGTTTCATCCTTCATCGGCCGCGACGCGTCCAGAGTTGCCGCCTCGAACGGCGCGGGTAGCGCGTCCGGAATGCGGATGAGCGCCAGGTCAATGGAGCGTCGGCGCGTCTCGACGGCTTTTGCGTCGTAGCCCGGATGAACCGCCTTGGCGGCGGGCACAATCAGGACAGGCTGCCCCGCCTCGTCCCGGAAATGCACCCGATGTTCTGGCGCGCCCGTCACGCAATGGGCGGCGGTGAGCACCACGTCCCGCGCTATCACGATGGCGCTGCAGACGCCGCCATGCGAGCTCAGAACCATCACGCTCTGGCGGGCGAGGGGACTTTGATCCTCCGCGCCGCCGACGATGGCTAAAGCGCTTGTCGTCAGCAGCGATGCGGCGATGGCGAGGGCTGCGAGCCGTTTCATCATTCAAGGATTCCTGTTTCATGCATCCCATACTCATCGACGGTCCGGCCGTCGAGCCGGTGACACTCACTGAGATGAAAGCCTATCTGCGCGTTGATGACGATGCCGAGGATGAGCTGATCGCGGGACTCATCAAGGCTTCGCGTCTCATGGTGGAGGCAGCCGCGCGTCGCATTCTCATCGCGCAGGGCTGGCGCCTGATGCTCGACCGATGGCCGGAAGGGCGGACGGTTCCGCTGCCGCTGTCTCCCGTGTTGTCGATCGAGAGCGTGCGTGTGTTTGATGCGGCGGGCACAGCGAGCGAAGTCTCTGCGGAAGTCATCGACGCCGATCTTTTTGCCGATCCGCCGCGTCTCACCGCCACCGCCGCGCCGGAGCGGGCCGCAAACGGCATCATCATCGATCTTCGCGCGGGATACGGCGTTGCATCTGACGATGTTCCGGACCCGCTGCGTCTTGCCATCAAGATCCTCGTCGCCCGCTGGTTCGAGAACCGGGGCGATGTCGCGGGCGACCAGACCTTGCCGGCCGAAGCGCTGGCCTTGATCGCGCCGTTTCAGCGTCCGCGCCTCTAGATTTTTCGAGTTCGTTTCATGAAAATCAAATCATTGTCCATCGGCGCGCGTGCGCGCCGGTTCGTTCTCGAATTGCCGCTCGAGCGACCCGGCGGTTTCGGCGGCGTTATTCGCTCCTATGCCGCCGGCCCGCAGATCTGGGGTGCGATGGAAATGCTCTCCGGCACCGAGCGCATTCGCGCCGGACGGCCCGAGCAAAGCCTGACCCACAAGATCACCCTGCGCTATCGCGAAGGCGTGACCGGCGCGATGCGCCTGACATCGGGCCTGCGCCGTTTCGCGATCCGCACCGCTTCCGATCCGGACGGGGCGCGGCGGGACCTGGTGTGCCTCGTCGAGGAGATCAGCGCATGGCGAGCCCGGTGCTTGCGCTTCGCCGCGCCATTCTCGATGTGGCGGAAGCAGACGCGAAGTTGAAGGCGCTCATGGGCGGCTCGGTTCGTCTTTTCGACGAGCCGCCCCGCGCCGCCACGCCGGCTTACGCGCTTTTCGGCGACGTCAAAGCGGCGGATTGGTCGACGGATTTCGATCGTGGTCATGAGCAGAGGCTCGATCTCGTCGTCTGGTCTGAGAGAGGCAGCGCGCGTGCCGCACTGGCGACGGCGGAGCGTCTCGCGGCTCTTCTCGACGATGCTCCGCTGACGCTTGAGGGGCATCGCCTCGTCAATCTGCGCGTGGCCGAGATCGCTTCCCAGCGTGACAAGGACACGCAGCTCGTCCGCGTCACGATCCGCCTGCGCGCTGTGACGGAAGTCGCGTGAGCGATCGTTCAAAAACACTTGCACCAAAGGAAAGACTCTTATGCCTGCTCAAAAGGGCAAGGACCTGCTCATCAAAATCAGCGACGGAGGCACGGGATTCGTTACCGTCGCGGGGCTGCGCACGCGCCAGATCGCCTTCAATGCCGAAACGGTTGACGTGACCCACGCAGAGTCGGTGGGGCGCTGGCGTGAATTGCTCGCCGGCGTCGGCGTGCGCCGTGCCGGCATCACCGGGTCGGGCATTTTCAAGGACGAGGCCTCGGATGCGCGGATGCGCCAGGTGTTCTTCGACGGAGATATCCTGACTTACCAGATCATCGTGCCGGATTTTGGCCGCATTGAAGGTCCGTTTCAGATTACGAGCCTCGAATATCGCTGCGATCACGCGGGCGAAGTCACGTTTGACATGGCGTTTGAATCCGCCGGCGCACTGACCTTCGTCGCGCTGTAAGGTGAGTGGCATCATGGCGAACAAACGACGCGGCGAGGTTTCGCTGCAACTGGGTTCCGGCTGCTACACGCTCTGCCTGACGCTCGGCGCGCTTGCCGAACTGGAAGATGCCTTCGGCGTGCAGGATCTCCTGGCGCTGGCCGAACGCTTTAGCACGGGACGATTGTCGAGCCGCGATCTGCTCGCAATCCTCGCAGTGGCGTTGCGTGGCGGCGGGCATGACGTATCGGATGCGGATGTCGCGGCCTTACCGCTGCACGACGGTATCGAGCCGGTCGCCGCTGCTATCGCGGATCTTCTCGTCGCCACCTTCGGAGCAGCGGCCCCATCGCCAAACCCTCCGCAACCGCAGGGCCTTTGAGCGAAGCCCAGGCCTTCCCGTGGGAAGATGCCATGGCGCTGGGCTTGAGTGTTCTGCGGTGGACTCCATCCGAATTCTGGCACGCCACGCCGCGCGAGTTGATGGCCGCTTGGGCGGGGCTGAACGGCGGGCGGCGGATGACGCCAGCGGGGGGAAGCGATCTCAAGCGATTGATGGAGGTGTTTCCAGACGCATAGACACGGCTACGAATAGACACGGCTCTTAGTATTTTCGATCCTATGTAAGAGGTTAAAATGACGATTAATAGTTCTGAAGTTATTAATACCGTCCCTGAGGTTGGCGCCATTCCCCGGCCGCTCGATCTCAAGTTGAGAGAAATTCTGTGCTTTGACGACTTCGGTCCGGATAAGACCGGAGTGGCTTCGGTCAGCACTGCGTGGCAAAATTTCATGAACGCGCTTAGAGCTGGACCCTGCAAGCATGGTTATATCCCGCAGGGTATTTATCGATTCAGCAGTCAGCCGGCCGATATCGACTTTCCTGTCGTTCTAGAAGGCGATGGGCTCAACGCCACGTCGTTTATTCGAGACTACAATGGGACGTCAGGTAAAGGGCTACTGAGCTTTACCGCTGGTAGCAATGGTTCCACTCTGCGTGGCATTGGCGTCGCGTCGGAAGTCGGAACGTCCTCGGGAGCTCTTATTTCTATCAAGTCGACGGCGACCAGTGCCGTGGGTTCGATCACGCTGGAAGATCTTTATCTCACAACCCGAGGCAGCGATACGCATGAGACAACGCTTTATGTCGATGGCACGGCCAAGGCCACTCCGGCGACCGGGTGCCGTGTCCTTTCGCTTCGCAACGTCGCTGTATTTGGCTCCTCGGGTTACAGCGTGGTACTGAAAGGCGTTCAGGGCCTCACGTGGACCGGCGGCGGTATTTACCCGGCAGGAGGCACCGGAGCTGCTTCGGGCGGTCTCCAGATTTCCGGCACCTCGACGGTCAAGTCTGTCAATATCCGGATTGCCGCCGAGGCGGTCAATTATATTAACCTCACGCAGGCGCAGACTTGCCACCTCGCCTTTAATTCGATCGGCGCAACCTCTGGCGTATCGTTGGATAACGACGGCACCGCAAGCACAACGATGCTGCAAGCCAGCTATATTGGCGGTCTGGTTCGGAATAACTGGGTAAACTCAGGTGTGTACCGTCCGACCGGCTGGAGTGCTACCTGACGCGGCTGGGGAAGATCGCACGACAGCTCTCATCGCCGCGTCTCTGCTGACCAACCGGCGATGATGATCTCTTAGCTCCGGGAGCTTTCGGCGGTGGCGGGACGAACTGATTCAGTAACCTGCCATCGCTCACTTTGACCAGACAAGTAAACGTTCTTAAATTCCTGCTTCCGCAATCGACGATAGAGGGCGCCAGCTCAATACCCTCATTGGGCTGTCCGCCAAATTCGGCGAGTTCTTCGCCGCGGCTAAATCAAACTAATAAGACTTCCGAAATTCCGCATCTTGCCGCTCAAGGCATTCCAGTTCCAAATCCTCCTTGAGTTCGTCGCGTATGCGTGACGCAGGATATTTGGTGATTGCGGCTTTAGCCTCTTCCTTGCATTGCATAGATATCGTTCGCCATTTCTCGTTAGGCATGGTCACCCGCCCGACGAATTTCGCTCCTTTCAACTCGGCACACATGACGTAGAGCCTTCTCCACGTGTCGGCGATGGGTGTTCTGGGTCCCGCAGAGGCAGTCGCCTTTTCCGCTTCGTACGTACACTCGTTGTCGATCCGGCTCCACTGAGCGTCGCTCATACCGGGTGTCTTGAAGACAGGTCTTGTCGACGTGTCGCTTAAACATCCGGCCAGCAGGGTTACTGACAGCAGGGCCGGAACCAATCTGATTTTTGGAGAGAAAACTTTGAATGAGCCGAAGAAACCCGCCGGTAGCGAACTCGACAAGGACGACGACAGGAGGCGCCAACTCAGTACTCTCATCGGGCTCTCCGATAAATTCGGCGGCTCCCTCGCCAAAGCGTTTGCGAAGAATATCGCTGAAGGGAAAAAATTCGATGATGTTCTAAAGTCGATGCGCCGATCTCTTGTGGAAACAGGGTTACGTATGGCGCTCGGGCCGCTTCAGATCGCGCTTAGCCAAGGCGCGCGGGACTTGACGGCAGGGCCGGCGCAATCGTCGTTGCCCTTGGGGAGTGGCTTGTTCTCCAGCCTTGCCAAGGGGCTCGAGTCAATCGTTGGCTCCATCTTTGGATCGGGAGCCGGTGCGGCTGCTGCGCCATCTCCCTTTGCTCAGGGCGGCGTGTTCTCCCGCGGCATGGTGATGCCGTTTGCGCAAGGCGGGGTGATCGGCGCGCCGACCTATTTTCCGCTCGGGCGCGGCCTCGGCCTCATGGGTGAGCAGGGCGCGGAGGCGGTGATGCCTCTGGCGCGCGGGCCGGATGGGCGCCTCGGTGTCCGCACTGGCGGAGGTGGACGGCCCGTTGCGGTGACCGTCCATGTCTCGACGCCAGACGCCGACAGTTTTCGCCGCTCGGAAGCGCAGGTTTCCGCAGCGCTCGCCCGCGCTGTGGCGCGCGGTCAGCGCGGCATGTGAGCGGTTAGGCGCTCTCCTTCGCCAGAATAGCGGCAAGCGCGTCCTTGATCTGGACGCGCTTCATCTTCAGCGCCTCCTCCTCATCCTGCGCCTTGGGGTCGAGATGGGTGTCGAGCGCGTGAATGGCGTGGTTGAGCTCGCGATACTTTTCCAGAAGCCGCGCGAAGTGCGGATTGTTCGCCGTCAGGCGCGCGATGCGGTCGGCCTGGTTGGGGAAATCGTCCTCGAGGTCGTCGGATGGTTTGCTCATGGCGCAAAAATCTCCCGTCGGCGAAAGGGCGCTCCGGTCACAACGCCGCGTCCGCTTTTTTCGTTTCACAGCAATCAAGGATGAACCATGGCCTCCGATTTTCACGAGGTCCGCTTTCCGCTCGACGTCAGCCTCGGCAGCCGGGGTGGGCCGGTGCGGCGAACCGACATCGTCACGCTCGCGTCGGGCCGCGAGCATCGCAACAGTCGCTGGGCGCAATCGCGCCGCCGTTATGATGCAGGACTTGGCGTGCGCAGCACCGATGCGCTTCATGCGGTGATCGTCTTTTTCGAAGAGCGACGCGGACGGCTGATCGGTTTTCGCTTTCGCGACAGGACCGATTGGCGCTCCGGTGCACCCTCCAAAGAGCCTACGGCGCTCGATCAGCGCGTTGGGACAGGCGACGGCACGACGCGCGGCTTTCAGCTGACCAAAACCTACGGCACGTCCTATGCGCCTTATCAGCGCGCCATCGCCAAACCTGTCGGGGGAACGGTGCGGGTTGCGCTGAACGGTGTGGAGCAGACGGTCGGTCCTGATTTCAATTGCGATCCGGCGTCGGGCCTTGTCACGTTCACCGTGGCGCCGCCGGCGGGCGCGGCCATCACGGCGGGCTATGCGTTCGATGTTCCGGTCCGCTTCGACACGGACGAACTCGACATCGATCTGTCGGCTTTCGAGGCGGGCGAGATTCCAAAAGTCCCGCTGATCGAAATCATTCCCTGAGTTTCTTTAAAAATCATGCGCAATATTCCTTCCGGCCTCGTCACACATCTCGCTGACGGGGTGACGACGCTTTGCCATTGCTGGAAACTGATCCGCCGCGACGGAACGACGTTCGGTTTCACGGATCATGATCGCGATCTCTCTTTCGGCGCCACCACGTTTGCCGCGCGGTCCGGCCTCGAGGCCGCAGAAGCGACGGCCGAACTTGGCTTCGCGGTAGGCGGCGGCGAGGTTTCCGGTGCGCTCGTTTCCGCCGGGCTGACGGAAGACGATATTTCCTCCGGACTCTATGACGATGCGAGCGTCGAAACCTGGCTCGTCAACTGGGAGAACGTGGGCGACCGGATTCTGCTCGATGTCGGCTCCATCGGCGAAATCCGCCGTGCGGACGGGACCTTTGTCGCGGAGGTAAGGGGGCAATGCACCGCTTCGACGAGGAGCGGGGCCGCCTGTTTCGCGCAACTTGTTCGGCAGATCTCGGCGATGCCAAGTGTGGCGTCAAGATTTCCTCGTCGACTTATACCGGAAACGGCACGGTGACGCGCACGGATAGCGCGCTCGTGATTGCAGCCTCCGGTATCGGCTTTGCGGATGGCTGGTGCACGGGCGGGCATCTGACCTGGACGAGCGGCGCGAACAAGGGGATCTCCGTCGAGGTAAAAGTTCACCGCGCGGTGAGCGGGACCGACGAATTCGATCTCTGGCAGCGTGCGCCGCAGGCCATCGCGGTCGGCGACAAATTCCGCGTCACGGCGGGATGCGACAAGATTCACACAACCTGTCGTGACAAGTTCAAGAACGCCGTGAACTTCCGTGGCTTTCCTCACATGCCGGGTAACGATTTCATCATCCGCATGCCGCGCCAAGGCGAGCCGGGGTTGGACGGCGGAAGCTTCTTCAAGTGATGTCCGGTCAGTCTTTTTCTTTCCGTGTCGTTGCCGAGGCGCGATCATGGATCGGTACGCCCTATCGCCACCAGGCGTCGCTGAAAGGCGTCGGTTGCGATTGCCTCGGGCTTTTGCGCGGGGTGTGGCGAGGCGTCATGGGTGCCGAGCCGGAATTACCGCCGCCTTACTCGCCCGATTGGGCAGAGTCGGGCGCGGATATGCTCGTCGCGGCCGCGCGGCGGCATCTCATTGAAGCCGATTGCCAAGGCATCGCGCCGGGGACGTGCTCCTGTTCCGCTGGCGCGACAACCTGCCGGCGAAGCACTGCGCCATCGCGACCTCCGAAGACACAATTGTTCACGCCCATGACGGTGCCTGCGTCGCAGAGGTGGCGTTTCGCCCTTGGTGGCGGCGGCATCTCGTTTATGCGTTTCGATTTCCTGGATAACAGCAATGGCCACAATCGTTCTTCAAACAGTTGGCTCGGTGGTCGGCGGAATGATCGGCGGGCCTCTCGGGGCCATGGCCGGTCGCGCGCTCGGCGGTCTTGCGGGAGCGGCTATCGACAATGCGCTTCTGAGCGGCTCCGATACGCCGAAAATGGTCGAGGGGCCGCGGCTCACCGAGATGGATGGCCTGATCTCGTCGGAGGGCGCGCCGATCCCTCGCATCTATGGCCGAGCGCGGATCGGTGGACAGCTCATCTGGGCGACGCGGTTCGAGGAAGTGGCGAACACCACATCCGACCGCTCTGGTAGCCAGGGCGGAAAGGGGATGGGCGGCCAGGGGCAGAAGACCGTCACCACGACCTATTCCTACTACGCCAATCTGGCAGTCGGCCTGTGCGAGGGGCAAATTGCCTTCATCCGCCGCGTTTGGGCCGATGGGCGCGAGGTCGATCTCAACACCATCACGATGCGCGTTCACCGCGGCCACGAGACGCAGGTCGCCGATCCGCTCATCGTCGCGAAGGAGGGAGCTAACAATGCTCCGGCCTATCGCGGGCTCGCCTATGTGGTGTTCGAGCGGTTGCCTTTGGCCGATTTCGGCAATCGTGTGCCGCAATTCGCCTTCGAGATCGTGCGCCCGGTCGCGGGCCTCAACACGATGGTGCGCGCGGCCTGCCTGATCCCCGGCGCGAGCGAGTTTGGATACGACACGCTGCCGGTCTCGCAAGTTCTTGACCTTGGCAAGACGAGGTCCGAGAACCGCCACCAGCTGCAGCGCGGAAGCGATGTGGCGGCCTCCCTTGATGCGCTGCAATCGCTGTGCCCGAATCTGAAACGGGTTTCGCTCGTGGTGAGTTGGTTCGGCGATGACCTGCGCGCGGGCTCGTGCCGCATCGAACCGCGTGTCGATGTGACAACGAAGACCACCGATGGCGCGACGTGGTCGGTGGCTGGCGTTAGTCGTGAGGACGCCAAGGCCGTCTCGACTGTCAACGGTTCGCAGGCTTATGGCGGCACGCCGTCCGACGAGTCGGTCATCCGCCTGATCAAGGAATTGAAGGCGCGAGGGCTCGACGTTGTCCTTTATCCCTTCGTCATGATGGACGTGGCGGCGGGTAACACATTGCCGAACCCTTATGGCGGGACAGGCCAAGCCGCCTATCCCTGGCGTGGGCGCATCACGTGCCATCCCGCCCCGGGGAAGGCGGGTTCGCCAGACGGGACGAACACGGCGGGAACGCAAGTCGGCCAATGGTTCACGAATGAATGGGGCTTCCGGCGTCTGATCCTTCACTGTGCCGATCTCGCAGTGCGGGCTGGAGGCGTCGATGGCTTTCTCATCGGCAGTGAGCTGGTGGGCCTTACGCGGGTGCGCTCGGCGTCGGGAATTTATCCAGCCGTCGATGCGCTGAAACAATTGGCGAGCGATGTGCGCGCCGTTGTCGGTTCTGCGACCAAACTGGTCTACGCTGCCGACTGGACCGAATATGGCGCGCATGTGCTCGACGGCGGTGACGAGGTACGTTTCCCGCTCGATCCGCTTTTCGCGCATTCGGCCATCGATGCCGTCGGCATTGATTATTATCCGCCGATTTCCGACTGGCGGGATGGGCCGGATCACGCGGATCTCAAGATCGCTCGCAGCATCTACGATGTCGACTATCTGCGCGGCAGGCTGGGAGCAGGCGAGGCGTTCGAATGGTACTACGCGAACGCATCCGACCGCGCCGCACAAAGGCGCACGACGATTTCCGATGGGGCTTATGGCAAGCCGTGGATCTATCGTGCGAAGGATCTCGTTTCCTGGTGGTCGAGCGCGCATGTGGAGCGCGTCGGCGGCGTCGAGATCCGCACCACGGCCTGGAGAGCGAAATCGAAGCCGATCTGGCTTACCGAAATCGGCGTCCCTGTCGTGGACAAAGGCCCGAACGGCCCGAACGTCTTTCCCGATCCGAAATCGTCGGAATCTGCCTATCCGCCTTTTTCGCGCGCGGTGCGGGACGATCTTGTCCAAGCACGCGCGCTCGAGGCCATTCTGTCGCGTTTCGATCCGGCGCAGAAGGGACACTCAACCGCCGACAATCCGACATCGTCGTCCTATGGCGGCCTCAGGGTCGATCCGGCGAATGTCTATATCTGGGCGTGGGATGCGCGTCCGTTCCCCGCCTTTCCGGACTTCGACGCGGTCTGGGCGGACGGCGCCAATTGGGAAACAGGCCACTGGGTCACCGGCCGCCTCGAAGGGGCCGCGCTCGATCGCTTGATCCCCGCGATCCTAAAAGATTTCGGTCTCGACGCTTCGGGGCCGTTTCCGGTCGATGGTTTCGTCGATGGCTATGTCATCGACCGCCCGATGTCCGCCCGCGGGGCGTTGGAGCCGCTGATGCGTCTCTTCGGCGTCGATGCGGTTGCGAGCGGTGGCGGCACACTGTGGAGAGGACGCGGCGGGCGTGTCGCGGCGGTGCTCGCGAAGGACGATTTTGTTCTTGGCGAAAAGCAACCGTCGCTCAAACTGACGCGTGCGCAGGAAACGGAGCTGCCGCAACAGGTGGAGATCGGCTTCTCGGAAGGCGACGGGGATTATCGTCGGGCTGCCGTGGCATCGCGCCGGCTCGCCGGCGTGAGCCGCAGGGAGTCGCGCGCGGACTCGGCTGTCATTACTCGCCGCGTAGAGGCGCAGCGTTTGGCGGATACCTGGCTGCAGGATCTGTGGGCAGGACGGGAAAGCGCGGAGTTCGAACTGTCGCCCCGGCGCATCGAGGTCGAACCCGGCGATGTCATCTCCCTTCCGACCGATGTGGGGCCGAAGCTGCACCGGGTCGTGCGCGTTGCTGACGGCATTACGCGGAAGGTCTCGACGCGAGCCGTGGAGCCGGCGGTCTTTGAGACGCCCGGAAGCGGCGCGGTTTCGCGGCCTGTGCGCCGTCCTCCGCCTCTTCCCGGCAAGCCGATGGCGGTCGTTCTCGACCTCCCCGCAGGAAAGGGCGATCCGGTTCCGTTGCAATACATTGCAGTGGCAGCGGATCCGTGGCCGGGTGCCATGACCGTTTGGCGATCCGGCAACGGCGCGAGTTTCACGGCGCACCGGTTCATCGATTTGTCCGCGCTCATCGGTCGGACGAAAAGCGCGCTGTCGCCGGGTCCGCTATGGCGGTGGGACCCGCGAGCGACCGTCGACATTGAAATCTCCTCCGGGGCGATAAGCTCCGTCGATGACGAAGCCGCTTTGGCGGGAGGAAACCTTTTTGCCCTGCAAGGGACCGACGGGCGATGGGAAATTCTGTCCGCTGCGCGGGCCGAGATGCTCGGCGAGCACCAATACCGGTTGTCGCGTTTGTTGCGCGGTCAAGGAAACAGCGAGGCGGAAGCCGCCCGCGCCGTTCCAGCCGGTGCGCTCATCGTTCGTCTCGACGAGGCGATTACGCCGCTTACGTCCGATCTTGAGGATCTCGGACGGACCTGGCGCTACCGCATCGGCCCGGCCGGGCGCGATCACGCGGATGCTGCAATCGTGGAGATTGCCGCGACGGTCGGGCGCGATCCGCTCAAGCCCTTGAGCCCCGTGCATGTCGCGGCGCGGCGGGAAGGTGACGGCGTTCGCCTCTCGTGGATTCGCCGCGCGCGCCGCGAAGCGGATGCCTGGGATGTCGCGGATATACGTCTCGGCGAAGATGCCGAGCTCTATGAGATCGACATTCTGAGCGGCGACCTCGTGCGCCGCACGCTCATCAGCAGCGAGCCTGCAGTTCTCTACTCCGCCGCGCAGGAAACAGCGGATTTCGGCACGGCGCAAACCTCACTGCGCGTTCGTATCGCGCAAACCAGCACAGTGGCGGGACGCGGTTTCGAGCGGGATGTGACCGTTTCGATCCTCTAGCGCGGCCCAGCTGCATCACTCACGACAGGCCAATCAATGTCTTCAACGCCTCATTTGGCCCTGCCGCTGCTTGCAGCTGCGCAGGCGCAGAAACATGTCACGCACAACGAAGCGCTCACCTCTCTCGATGCGCTGCTGCATCTTGCGGTGAAGGAGAAAAACAGGACGAGCGCGCCCGCTAGGCCGGAGGAGGGAGATCGCTATCTCGTCGGAGCGGGCGGCGCCGGGGTCTTTGCAGGTCACGAGAACGAGATTGCGCTGTTCGATCTCGGCGTCTGGCGTTTCTTCACGCCGCGTCCGGGGTGGCGCGCCTATGTCGAGGCCGAGGATCGCATCCTTGCTTTCGACGGCGTGAGCTGGCGCGATCTCGGTCATTATGGGCGCGATCTGAGCCGCGCCGAGCGGCTTGGCATCGGCACCGCCCCTGACGATCTCAACAGGATCGCGGCGAAATTGAACGCGACCCTGTTCAGCGCCCTGACGACCGCGGAGGGCGGGACAGGCGATCTGCGCTTTGTCCTCAACAAGACTGACGCCGGAAATGTGCTGTCTCAACTCTACCAGCGCGGATTCAGCGGACGGGCTGAGACGGGCTTGATCGGCAGCGACGATTTTAGTCTGCGAGTTTCGCCGGATGGGAGCCAATGGCGAGACGCTTTGCGGGTTGACTGCAATTCGGGCTTCGTGTCGTTTCCGAGTGGTACGGCAGCCTTGCCGAATGCGAATCTGCTCATCAACTCCAATTTCCTGGTCAATCAACGAGCTTCGATCGGCGGGACGATTGCATCCGGCTACTATACTTACGACCGGTGGAAGGCGGGATCAGGTGGCGGCACATTTAGCCGCGCCACTGACGGAACGATGACGTTTAGCGGCTCGCTCGATCAGATTGTCGACGTAGCGAACGCACCAGCCATGTTGGGCAGTACGACCTTCGCCAACCGCACGCTCACTCTTTCCGTCGAAGATCCCACGGCTCCGCTTTCGGTCACGATCGGCTCGAAGACCGCGACGATTCCGGCAGGGGCGGGGCGTCGTTCGGCGACGGTGACACTCGGCGCATCGGATACCGGTCACATCACCGTCAGGTTCCAGTCGAGCGTCAGTTGTTCGTTCAAATGCGCGAAGCTGGAACTTGGACCCAATGTGACCCCTTGGGTCGCCGAGCCATTTGAAGTCGAAGAACTCCGCTGCCGTCGATACTATCAAAGGATCTCGGCTGGCGGTGGCCCTCCCATGGTGTTGGGCGCGCTGGCGCAGCGCGTCTCGACCAACATCATCGACATCCCTTTCAGTCTGCCTGTTCCAATGCGCGCCGCTCCGACGTTGGCGACAAGCGGGCTCACCTGGGCGAATGCGAGTCCGTCCGGCAACCAAGCCGCTTTCTTCGACAATGTCGCCGGGACATGGGCTGTTCAAACGGGCGGAGTGACGCTGACAGCGGCTGTTGCCGGACTCACGTCCGTTGTCTTGCGGTTTCTTGCGGGAACGTCGTTCACCGGTGCGGCCGGCTCCATCGGAAACATCTATTTCGGCAACGTCGCCTATATCGGTTTGCAGGCGGAGCTTTAAGAGATGACCTCCGCCAGAACCTCGTTCGACGAGGCGCTCGCCGTCGTGCTGACGCATGAGGGCGGTTTCGTCCAGCATCGGCTCGATCCCGGCGGCGCGACCAATTTCGGGATCACCCGGGAGACATTGTCCCGCGCTCGCGGATGTCCTGCCTCAGTCGAGGATGTCCGCGACCTCGCACAAGCCGAGGCGGGCGCCATCTACCGCCGCTTTTACTGGGACGTTATCCGCGGAGAGGAGCTCCCTCTCGGCATTGCTCTCGCGGTCTTTGATGCCGCCGTCAATTCGGGTCCGGGACGTGCTGTCCGCCTTTTCCAGGAAGCGCTTGCGGTGCCGGTCGACGGCCTGATCGGCCCGCTGACCGTGAAGGCCGCCGGGAAAGCCGATCCCGCGGAGACGATCCGCGCATTTACCCGCGCCCGTCTCGGCTTCCTCGCCCGCCTCGCCATCTGGCCCGTCTTCGGAAGGGGATGGCGTCGGCGGGTTCTTGCGGTCGAGCAGGAGGCTCTCCGGCTCGCCCATGCTTCAACCTCTCTTCAAAAGGACGCCTGACATGATCAACACCAAGACAATCCTGGCCAGCCGCACGGTCTGGTCCAACCTGACCGGCCTGGCCGCTCTTCTTCTCGGCCTGTTCGGTTTTGACGCTTCCGCTCTCAGTACGGGGGCTTTTGCGGACGCCGTGGTCCAGCTGGTCGCAGCGGCGAGCTTCATTGCCTCGACGGTTTTCCGTATCCTGGCTACGAAGCAGATCCTGAATTAGAGTAACATTCAGGAATTGTTCAGTGCGAAAGGCGCATGTCTTCTTTCATGCGACTGGTTTGGTCAATCATTGTTCTGTGGGGACTGACGGGTGCGGCGTATGCGCAGAGCGCGACGTCGGCGCTCCAGAACTGTTTGCCCACCCGCGACATGCAGGAGGCCGTGGCCTCCAAAAGCGTGGTCGCGCCTGCTTTCGCGGTCATGACCGCCCGGCGGCAGGTGCCGAATGCGGAGGTGCTGAGGGCCAACCTTTGCCGGAACAGCGACGCTCTCGTTTATGTCATCATGGCCTTGCAGAAAGATGGTAGGATCGTGCAAGTGATGATCGACGGTCCTTCCGGCCGGGTGAAGTCAGTCCATTAAGGGGAAGCTCGAAGCGTGCGTCTTCTCGTCGTCGAGGATGACAAGATCCTCAACCAGCAGATCGTGACCGCCCTCGAACATGCGGGGTATGCGGTCGATTCCGCCATGGACGGGGAAGAGGGGCAGTTCCTCGGCGATACGGAGCCCTACGACGCCGTGATCCTCGACCTTGGCCTGCCGAAGGTCGATGGAGTCACGGTTCTCAGCGCCTGGCGTCGCGAAGGGCGCAAGATGCCCGTCATCATCCTCACCGCGCGCGACCGTTGGAGCGACAAGGTGCAGGGCTTCGATGCCGGCGCTGACGACTATGTGACGAAGCCCTTCCATATGGAGGAACTGCTCGCGCGTGTCCGGGCGTTGCTCCGGCGCGCGACGGGACATGCCACCAGCGAGATCACCTGCGGGCCGGTTAAACTCGATACCCGCTCCGGCCGTGTGGCCGTGGACGGCAATCCGATCAAGCTGACTTCACACGAATACCGCCTGCTCTCCTATCTGATGCACCATACCGGGCGCATCGTCTCTCGCGGTGAGCTGACGGAACACCTGTACGATCAGGACTTCGACCGCGACTCCAACACGATTGAGGTCTTCATCGGACGGCTGCGCAAGAAGCTCGGTGTCGACATCATCCAAACCGTGCGCGGGCTGGGTTACCTCCTCGACACGAGCCAGACCAAGACGTGACCGGGGTCCATTCGATCCTCGACCGGTTCGAGCGTCGCTCGATCGCCGTCCGCCTGGCGGTGTCCGCCCTGTTCTGGAGTTTCGTGATCCTGCTGATCGCAGGGCTGATCCTTTCGACACTCTACCGGGACAACACGGAGCGGGCTTTCGATCAGCGCCTGCTCGTCTATGCCAATACGCTGGCCTCGAACCTCGTCGCGCCGGGAGACCCCGACCGCGATCTCGGGCCAATCGGCGATCCGCGTTTCGAATTGCCGCTGTCAGGCTGGTATTGGCAGGTCGCGCGGCCGAACGCGAAGCCGAGGGAGATCCGCTCCTCGAAATCCCTGTTCGGAGGGCAGCTTCCAAGCCTCACACCGAATGCCGACGAGAATTTCGGCCAGATCCGACGGGGGTACGGAAAAGCCCCCGACGAGCGCGGCCTGCGTGTCATCGAGCGGGATATCGATTTGGGTGAGGATGGGCGCTTCATCATCCGCGTCGGCGGGCCGTCGGACGAGATCGAGGCAGATGTGCGCAGGTTCCTGGTTGCGCTGACGGTGACGTTCCTGCTTCTCGGCATGGCCTTGGGCGCCAGCACTCTGCTGCAGATCCGCTTCGGCCTTCAGCCGCTGGTCAATCTCCGCAGCGCACTCGGCGCGATCCGACGCGGGGAGGCGGAGCGGATCGCTGGCGAATATCCGCGCGATATTGCGCCGCTTGTAGGGGAATTGAACCAGCTTCTCGACACCAACCGCGAAATCCTCGAGCGGGCGCGGACCCAGGTCGGCAATCTCGCCCACGCTCTCAAGACGCCGCTGAGCATCATCGTCAACGAAGCGGAAAATGCCCCCGACGAGGTCGCCGCAAAGGTGCGCGAACAGGCCACGATCATGCGCGATCAGGTGAATTACTACCTCGACCGCGCCCGCGCGGCAGCCCTCGCAGGGACGCTCGGAACGCTGACGGAAGCGGAGCCGGTGATCGCCGGGCTCGCCCGGACCTTCGCCAAGATCTACCGCGACAAGGACCTGACGATCGATCTGGCCATTGCGCCGAACCTGCGGTTCCGCGGCGAGCGGCAGGACCTCGAGGAGATGGCCGGGAATCTCATCGACAATGCCTCCAAATGGGCTGCCGGGCGGGTGGCCGTGACGGGAGAGATCGTTCTGATGGACGATGAACGCTCTCGCCTGCGCCTGATGATCGACGATGACGGCCCTGGTCTGCCAGAGGCGGCACGGGAAGAGGTGCTCAAGCGCGGCCACCGTCTCGATGAGACGAAGCCGGGCTCGGGGCTTGGGCTTTCCATTGTCCGGGATCTGGCGGGGCTCTATCGCGGGGCGGTCAAGCTCGAAGCCTCGCCGCTTGGGGGATTACGGGCGGTTCTGGAACTGCCCGGGGACAGGGCCTGACAAAATTCCGCATTTGTGCGTGACACCGTGCCGCCGTCGTGCTTCACGAGAGGCCGCGGTAAGTAGGCTCCTATGGTGATTTGGATAATACTCCTGACGATGACGGCGGCGGCTGTGATGGCGGTTCTTTGGCCGCTGTCGCGCCATCACGGCCAAAATAGGCAGGTCGATCCGAACACCCAGTTCTACCGCTCGCAGCTTGCCGAAATCGAGCGTGACCAAGAAAAAGGGGCGCTTTTGCCGAGCGAGGCGGAGGCCGCCAAGGCCGAGGCCGCGCGTCGCCTGCTGCGGGCGAACGGTCAACAGGATGCGGGCTTCGTCGCCGTGGGCGAGCCTGCTTTGCGCCGGCGCCGCGCGGCGTCTGCGCTGGCCCTTTCGGTCGTCCCGATTCTCGCGATTGCGATTTATGGGGCCTACGGTTCACCGCATTTTCAGGGCGGTGCTCCGATTGCGATCAAGCAGGAAGCCGCAAAGCTCGATTTCGCCGCTGCCGTGGGCCAGATCGAGGCTCATCTTGCGAGCAACCCGGAGGATGGCCGGGGCTGGGAGGTTCTGGCTCCTGTCTATTTGCGGATGGGGCGCGTGGATGACGCGGTCAAAGCCTATGGATCAGCCATCCGTTATCTTGGCCCTGAGGCGGGAAGGCTTGCGAACTACGGCGAAGCGATGGTGCTCGCCAAGGACGGTGTCGTCTCAGCGGAAGCGCAGGCCGCGTTCGAGCAAGCCGTCGCGCTCGATAAGTCTTCCGCGAAGGCCCGCTTCTATCTTGCCCGCGCTGCCGAACAGGATGGCCAGATCGAGAAGGCAAAATCGGCCTATTCCGATCTTCTCTCGACCTCACCGGCCGATGCGCCGTGGGTCCCGGTTGTCAGGGAACAGCTGTCCCGCCTCGGCGCTCCTCAGTCCGACGCGGCGGAGGCAGGTGCTCCGAGGATCGGCTCCGACGACATCGCGCGCATGGTGTCCGGCCTTGCCGCCCGCCTCGAAGCGCAGGGCGGCAGCGCAGAGGAATGGGCCCGATTGATGCGATCCTATGCCGTTCTGGGCCAACGTGATAAGGCTGCGGCTGCGGCCAAGCAGGCTCGCCAGGCGCTTGCCAAGGACGAGGCCGGGCTGAAAACCATCGAGATGATGGCCCGTGAACTGAAATTGACCGACGCCGAACCATGACCAGAAAACAACGTCGTCTGACCCTCATCGGTGCCGCTGGAGCCGTCCTCGCGATTGCGCTCGGCCTCGTGCTCTATGCGATGAATGACACGATTGTGTTCTTCAATTCGCCGGCCGACATCCAGGCCAAGAATGTGAGGCCGGGAACCCGTTTCCGGCTCGGTGGCCTGGTGAAGCCGGGCTCCTTGCAGCGCGGCGAGAGCCAGCAGATTTCGTTTGAAGTGATGGATGCCGAGAGCTCGATTGTGGTCCGCTACAGGGGGCTGCTGCCCGACCTTTTCCGTGAGGGGCAAGGCGTTGTCGCGGAGGGCGTTCTGGAAAATCCCGGTGTTTTCCGGGCGGACACCGTTCTCGCCAAGCATGACGAGACTTATATGCCTCGCGAGGTGGCCGACGCCCTGCGGCGTCAAGGCCACTGGCAGGGTGAAGGAAAAGCCTCACAACAGGCAAAGTAAACTGAGGGGATGCCATCGTGTTGGTCGAGGCCGGACATTTCGCGCTCGCGCTCGCGCTTGGCTTGTCCCTGATTCAGTTTATCGTCCCGCTTTGGGGCGCGCGCACCAACGATCCGGTGTTGATGGGTGTTGCTCCTGCGAGCGCGCTGGCCGTTCTCGCGTGCATCGGCTTTGCCTTCCTGGCTCTGACAACCGCGTACATCACGTCCGATTTCTCGGTTCTCAACGTGGTCGAGAACTCCCATTCGACAAAGCCACTGATTTATAAAATCTCGGGCGTGTGGGGAAACCATGAGGGGTCGATGCTCCTCTGGGTGCTCATACTCGCTCTGTTCGGCGCAGTCGTCGCGGTTTCGAAAAACACGGTGCCGGTGCGTCTTCAGGCGAACACTCTTGCCGTGCAGGCGGCGATCACGGTCGCCTTTTTGCTCTTCATCCTGATCGCTTCGAATCCCTTCACGCGCATTACACCGGTGGGGGAGGGGCAGGATCTCAACCCGCTTTTGCAGGACCCCGGCCTCGCGATCCATCCGCCGCTTCTCTATATCGGCTATGTCGGCTTCTCGATTACGTTTGCCTTCGCCTGCGCCGCCTTGATCGATGGCCGCATCGATGCCGTGTGGGCCCGGATCGTCCGTCCGTGGACTCTGGGTGCATGGTCCTTCCTGACGCTTGGCATCGCGATGGGCTCCTACTGGGCCTATTACGAACTTGGCTGGGGCGGATGGTGGTTTTGGGATCCGGTTGAGAACGCCTCCCTGATGCCCTGGCTCGCCGGGACGGCGCTGCTCCACTCCACCGTCGTGATGGAGAAGCGCGATGCGCTCAAAGTCTGGACGATCCTGCTCGCAATTCTGACTTTCTCGCTGTCGCTGCTCGGCACCTTCCTGGTGCGCTCGGGCGTGCTGACGTCAGTTCACTCCTTCGCGGTCGATCCAGCGCGCGGAAGCTTCATTCTCGGCATTCTGGTCGCCTTCATCGGCGGCTCCTTTGCGCTCTTCGCGTGGCGCGCGCCCCTCCTGCGGCAGGGCGGATTGTTTGCGCCCGTCTCGCGCGAGGGTGCGCTCGTTGTGAACAACCTTTTCCTCGCGACCGCCTGCGCTACGGTATTCATCGGCACGCTTTATCCGCTGGCTCTCGAGGTGCTGACGGGCGAGAAGATTTCGGTCGGCGCACCGTTCTTCAATCTCACCTTCCTGCCGCTGATCATTCCGCTTCTTCTACTTCTCCCGTTCGGGCAGACACTCGCCTGGAAGCGCGGCAACTTTCTCGGCACCGCCCAGAGGCTCTATGCGGCGATGGGCCTTGCGATCGTCGCCACACTGGCGCTGCTGGCTGTGACTGCGGGCGGCCCGGTCGTTGCGCCGTTGGGCATCGGACTTGGCACCTTCCTGATCCTGGGCTCGCTGAACGAAATCGTCACGCGTTCCTGGTCGAAAGGGACACGCCTTGCGGTGGCTTGGCGCAAAGCGGCCGGTCTGCCTCGTTCGGCCTGGGGAACGGCCATCGCCCATGCGGGCGTCGGCGTGACGGTAATCGGTATCGCGGCCACGGCCTGGGGCGTCGAAGCCCTCGGCACTATGAAGGTCGGTGACCGCCTCAAGGCGGGTTCCTACGAAATCAGGCTCGAACGCCTCGTGCCGCGCGTCGAGGCCAATTATCGCGAGGATGTCGCGCTTCTCATGGTCTCCCACAACGGGCGGGAGCTTGGAAATCTGGAGACCATGAAGCGCCTCTATGTGACGCGGAACATGCCGACGACGGAAGCAGGCATCATGACCGTGGGGCTGGGGCAGGTCTATGCCAGCCTCGGCGAGATTCAGTCGGACGGCTCCATCGGCCTGCGCCTCTACTACAAGCCTCTTGTGCTGCTGATCTGGCTCGGCGCGCTCGTGATGGCGGCGGGTGGAGCGCTTTCACTCACGGATCGGCGGTTGCGCATCGGCGCGCCCGCGCGGGCGAAGGTGCCACCTTCCTCAGTTCCGGCGGAGTAGGGGATGCGCTTCGTTTTTGCCCTCATCGGCGTTCTCCTCGTGGCAAGCCCCGTCTTCGCGGTGCAGCCTGACGAGGTGCTGAAGGACCCGGCACTGGAGCAACGCGCTCGCGACATTTCATCGGGCCTGCGTTGTCTTGTCTGTCAGAACCAGTCCATCGACGATTCCGACGCGACGCTCGCAAAGGACCTGCGGTTGCTCGTCCGCGAACGCCTCTCGGCCGGCGACACCGACGATCAGGTGCGCGGCTTCCTGGTCCAGCGTTACGGGGAATTCGTCCTGCTCAAGCCGACCTTCGGCACGCATACGCTGCTGTTGTGGCTGACCCCTGCGCTTGTTCTTGTTCTGGGCGGTCTCGGCGCGTACGCGGCCCTCCGCCGCCGTCCGCAGTCTGCCGGTGCTCTCGACGATGCGGAGCAGGAAGCGCTCGCGGCCGTGCTGAAGCGTGATCCGGACGCGCCTTAAGCAAACCTTACCAACATTTCATCTTGAGGTGAGGGCGCCGTAAGGCTGCGGGGCCCATTTTCTTCCCATGACGAACCCGCAGGGGTTTCGCGAGGAGAAAAAGACAATGTTGGACAAAGCTTCCACCCCCACCCGCAAGCGTATGACCAAATGGCTCGGCGCAGCGGCCGTTGCTGCGTTGATCGCGGGCGGCGCCGTCGAGAGTGGTCTCGTTGTTCCCAATCCGGCCCATGCCGAGCTGCGCTCCATGTCGCAGCCGGTGCAAAGCATGCCGTCCTTCGCCAACGTCATCGACCAGGTGAAGCCCGCGGTCGTCTCGGTGAAGGTGAAGATGTTGAGCGTCGCCGACCGCGGCGGCGACGACGACGAAAGCGACGGCTCGGAGTTTGCGGTGCCCGACATGCCGCCTGGCAGCCCGATGGATCGCTTCTTCCGCCAGTTCCGTGACCAGCAGGGTCCTCGCGGCAAGCATCGCCAGCCGCGGCAGTTCGCCCAGGCCCTCGGCTCCGGCTTCTTCATCTCGGCCGACGGCTACGTCGTGACCAACAATCACGTCGTGGAGAACGCCTCGCAGGTCCAGGTGACGATGGATGACGGCAAGGTTCTGGACGCCAAGGTGATCGGCACCGATCCGAAGACCGACCTCGCGCTTCTGAAGGTCGATGGCGGCAGCGACTTTCCGTATGTCCGCCTCGCCCCGCAGAAGGCGCGGATCGGCGACTGGGTTCTCGCCGTCGGCAACCCGTTCGGCCTCGGTGGCACGGTGACGGCAGGCATCGTCTCGGCGCAGCACCGCGACATCGGCGCAGGCCCCTATGACGACTTCATCCAGATCGACGCGCCGGTGAACAAGGGCAATTCCGGTGGCCCGACATTTAACCTCGCCGGTGAGGTGGTCGGCGTGAACACAGCGATCTTCTCGCCGTCTGGCGGCAGCGTCGGCATCGCCTTCGCGATCCCCGCAAACACCGTCGATCAGGTCGTCGCCTCGTTGAAGGACAAGGGCTCGGTCACCCGCGGCTTCATCGGCGTGCAGATGCAGCCGGTGACCAAGGAAATAGCCGAAGCCATCGGGCTCAAGGAGCCGAAGGGCGCCCTTGTGGCGGATACGGTCAAGAACGGCCCCGCCGCCAAGGCCGGAATCCGGACCGGTGATACCATCGTCGCCGTCAACGGCGAGGCGATCACGGAGGCAAGGGACTTGTCGCGCAAGGTGGCCCAGGTGGCGCCTGGCAAGACCCTTTCGCTCACCCTCTACCGCGATGGCAAGGAGCGTACCGTAACCCTTGAGGTCGCGAGCCAGCCGAAGGGGGCCTAAACCCTTTTCGGAATGGAGCCGGCGCCAAGTTAGAATGTGTCCCTGTCGCTTGGCGCCCACTTCCCACGGCAGGCTGGCCTATCCCCCTCCAAGGCCGGCCTGCCGTTGGGATTAAAATGCGCTACACTCATGCCCATGCGGATTCTCATCATCGAGGACGACCGGGAGGCAGCGTCCTACCTCGTCAAGGCTTTTCGGGAAGCGGGCTATGTGGCGGATCATGCCGCGGATGGCCTGGATGGCTATGCCATGGCGGAATCGGGAGACTACGACGTTCTCGTCGTCGACCGCATGTTGCCGAAGCTCGATGGGCTTTCCCTGATCCGGTCCTTGCGGGAGCAGAGCATTGAAACCCCCGTTCTCATCCTCTCAGCCCTCGGGCAGGTCGATGACCGGGTGAAGGGCCTCCGTGCCGGGGGCGATGATTATCTCCCCAAGCCTTATGCCTTCTCTGAACTTCTGGCGCGCGTCGAGGTGCTCGCCCGCCGGCGCGGTTCAGCGCCGTCGGGAGAGCCGACCGTCTATCGCATCGCGGATCTCGAACTCGACCGCCTGTCCCATCGGGTGGCGCGGTCGGGGCAGGAGATCGTGCTGCAGCCGCGCGAATACCGACTGCTCGAATACCTGATGCGCAATGCCAACAAAGTCGTGACCCGCACCATGCTGCTGGAGCATGTGTGGGACTATCATTTCGACCCGCAGACCAACGTCATCGACGTACACGTCTCCCGCTTGCGGGCGAAGATCGACAAGGGCTTCGACAAACCTCTCATTCACACCATCCGCGGCGCGGGTTACATGGTCCGGGTCGGCAGCGATGGGGATGACGAATGAGAAGAGTGTGCGACCCATGAACGCCCTCGGCAAACTCGTCCGCACGACGGCTTTCAAGCTTTCCTTCGCCTATCTCGTCATCTTCACTATCTTCGCCTTCGTGACGCTGGGCTATGTGGCTTGGAGCGCCCAGCGCCTGCTGAACGACCAGTTCGTCTCCACCATCGAGGCGGAGATCAACGGGTTGGCGGAGCAATACCGCAACGGCGGCCTGCGGCGTCTTGTGAATGTGGTGGATCGCCGTTCTCGCGCACCGGGGGCCTCGCTTTACCTTGTCACCACGTTCGCGGGCGAAAAGATCGCCGGAAACATCAGCGCACTGCCGCCAGGTGCGATCGATCAGGCGGGTCAGTTCGAAACGGCCTATAGCCGCACCGACGATGCGGAGGCCGCGACCAGCAATGCCATTGTTCGCGTCTATTTGCTCCCTGGCGGGTTTCGCCTCATGGTGGGGCGGGATCTCGAGGAGCGCGCGCGGCTGAACGCCGTCATTCAACGGGCTTTTGGCTACTCGCTCTTGTTCATCGGCGTGCTCGGCTGCGCAGGTGGTTGGTTCATCACACGCCGCGTGCTCAAGCGCGTCGACGACATGACGGAAACGACACGCGTCATCATGGCCGGCGATTTGAGCGGACGGCTGAAGGTTGCCGGAACAGGCGATGAACTCGATCGCCTCGCCCATAACCTCAACGACATGCTCGACCGCATCGGCGAGTTGATGATGGGCATGCGCGAAGTTTCCGACAACATCGCCCATGATCTGAAAACCCCGCTGACCCGTTTGCGCAACAAGGCCGACGAGGCTCTGCGGACGGCGAAGACCCCTGACGAGTTGAAGGTCGCGCTCGAAGCGACCATCGACGAGAGTGACAACCTCATCCGCATCTTCAACGCCCTTCTCATGATCGCGCGGCTTGAAGCCGGCAATGCCCAAGAGGAGTTGGCGGATTTCGACGCGGCGGAAGCTGTGCGCGATGTCGCGGAACTTTACGAGGCGCTGGCGGAAGAGGCCGGCGTGCCGCTTGAGGTAACGATCGAGGACGACTTGCCGCTACACGGCAGCCGCGAACTGTTAGGACAGGCGGTCGCGAACCTTCTCGACAACGCCCTGAAATACGGAGCAACAGGCTCTGGCGAGTCCGAAAGAGCCATTACCGTAACCGCGAAGCGCGCCAATGGGGAGGTTCTGATCACGGTCGCTGACCGAGGGCCGGGAATCCCGGAGGCCGAGCGAGCCCATGTCGTCGAGCGTTTCGTCAGGCTCGAAACGGCGCGCTCGCGCCCCGGTTTCGGGCTTGGCCTCAGCCTGGCTGCGGCCGTCGCCCGTCTCCACGGAGGCACCCTGCGGCTTGAGGACAACGAGCCGGGCCTGCGCGCGGTGCTCGTGCTGCCGCGCCAGGAGGCGCCGGCCCAGCTGCCGGTCGCGGCTTAAGCGGAAATATTTCGATTGCCTCGGGCCGGAGGGCATGGACACTCAACCCGTCGACAAGGATTCGATGGATTGGCCGTGCCGGATAAGAAAAGCTCCTTCCTCAGCCGCCTGACGCAGGCTCCCCCCGTTGCCGATCTCCGGCGCGCCAAGGCGCAGCTGGCCGACTTCGTCCGGCGGGTCAAGGACGAGCCAGAGGCTGCATCCCTCTTGCCGCATCTTGAGGCCGGCCTTTTTCGCGATCTGCTTTTGGCCCTTGCCGACCATTCCACCTTCCTTTGGCAACTCGTCGTCACCGACCCAGTGCGCATGGCGAAGCTTGCCGCCGAGCCGCCGGAAGAGGCCCATCGCGCCGTCATCGAGAGCCAAGTCAATCTTTTCCGCGAACTCCGCTCCGGCGCGATGACGCGGGATGACGTGGTGAGCGCTTTCCGCCGCAACCGCAACACGCACGCTCTTCTCGTCGCGCTTGCAGATATTGGCGGCCTCTGGGATGTCGTGCAGGTCACGCAGGCCTTGTCGGATTTCGCCGATGCGTCGGTCAGCGGTGGCGTCAACCTCGTGCTGACCGAGTTTGCCGATTCCGGGCGGATCGTTCTGCAAAACCCGGACTCGCCGGGCGAGGGTTCCGGTTTCACCGTGCTGGCGCTCGGCAAGCATGGCGCGGGCGAGCTGAATTATTCGAGCGATATCGACCTCGTCATCTTCTTCGATTCCGAAAGTCCGGCGCTGCCAGAGGGCGCGGAGGCCGCGACCCTTTACACACGCATCGCGCAACAACTCGCGCGACTCTTGCAGGAGCGTACGCCCGACGGCTACGTGCACCGTGTCGATTATCGCCTGCGGCCCGATCCCGGCTCGACACCGACCGCTGTTTCCCTTGCCTCCGCCTATACCTATTACGAAACCGTCGGCCAGAACTGGGAGCGTGCGGCGCTCATCAAAGCGCGGCCCGTTGCGGGCGACCTGACGCTCGGCACGAATTTCCTATCCGAATTGCGCCCCTTCATCTGGCGCAAATATTTTGACTTCGCCTCGATCCAGGATGTGCACGCCATGAAGCGACAGATCCATGCGGTGCGAGGGCACGATGAGATCGCGGTCGCTGGCCACGACATCAAGCTCGGACGCGGCGGCATTCGTGAGATCGAGTTTTTCGTCCAGACGCAGCAGCTTGTGTTCGGCGGCCGCCGCCCGGCTTTGCGTGGACGGCGCACGCTCGACATGCTGGTCGCGCTTCACGACGAAGGCTGGATCACCGACAAGGCACGCGATGAACTCTCCGAGGCCTATCGCTTCCTGCGGACCATCGAGCATCGTTTGCAGATGGTGGCGGACGAGCAGACGCAGCGGCTGCCCTCGGATGAGGACGAGCTGAAGCGCTTCGCGAAATTCTGCGGCTATCCCAATCTCAAAGAATTCTCCAAAGCCCTGACCCATCAGGCGAGCATCGTGCAGGGGCATTATGCGCTGCTCTTCGAGGAAGCGCCGGAACTTGCCTCCGATGTCGGCAATCTCGTTTTCACCGGCACGACCGACGATCCCGAGACTCTGGCAACGCTCCAGCGCCTCGGTTTTCGAGAGCCCGAGAAAGCGGCTGAGACCGTGCGCGGCTGGCATTTTGGCCGCCGCTCAGCCATCACCAGCCAACGCGCGCGAGAGGTACTGACTGAGCTGACACCCGCCTTGTTATCCGCACTCGGCGGAACGGCCGATCCGGATGGCGCGCTTGCGGTGCTCGATCGCGCCTTCGGGCGCATGCCTGCGGCGGTCGAGCTTCTGACCATCCTGCAATCGCACGAACGACTGCGCCTGCGCTTCGCCGATCTGTTGGGCACGGCGCCGCGCCTTGCCGACACGGTGGCGCAGTCCCCGCATGTGCTCGACGCGTTGATTGATCCCGCTTTCGGCGTGGCCTCGACGGACGAGGCGGCCATCGAACAGCAGGTTCGCCAGATCATCGGATCGCCGCGCGATTTCGAGGACTTTCTCGACCGCTCGCGCGATGCCGCCCGGCAGATGCGCTTCATCACAGGCGCGCGCCTTCTTTCAGACGTCCTGTCTCCGGCGCAGGCGGGCGAAGTCTATGCAGCCATTGCGCAAGCGATCATCCGCGTTTCATTCGAACAAGTGCGCAAGGTTTTCGAAGCCGAGCACGGCGTGGTGCCGGGCGCGCAGATCGCCATTCTCGGCTTAGGAAGGCTTGGCACGCGCGAGCTGACCGCGGGCTCGGATCTCGACCTCGTCGTCATCTACGACTTCGATGAGGAGAAGCGCGAAAGCTCCGGAGCGCGTTCGCTTGACGCGGTGGTCTACTACACGCGCCTTACGCAGCGCCTGGTGGCTGCGTTGACGGTGCCGACCCGGCGCGGGCTTCTCTATGAGGTCGATTTACGCCTCCGTCCCCAAGGCGGAAAGGGGCCGGTCGCATCCCAGTTTCGCGGCTTCGTCAATTATCAGCAGACGGAGGCCGATCTGTGGGAGCACATGGCTCTCACACGTGCCCGCGTCCTGGCCGGGGATCCTGAGCTCACAAAGCGAGTTCAGGATGCTGTGGGTGGGCTCATCGCTGCACGGCGTGATCGCAAGAAGGTCGTGAAGGAAGTTCGCGCAATGCGGGAGCTCATCGCTCAGGAAAAAGGCGATGACAATCCGTGGGATCTCAAGTTGGCGCGTGGCGGCCTGACCGACCTCGACTTCATCGCGCAGGCCTTGATCCTTATAGACGCTGCCGACAATTCAGCACTGATCGGTCTCTCGCCGGAGGCGACATTCGCGGAAGCGAGGCGCTCAGGACTCCTGAACCTCGGGGATGAGGAAATCCTGATCGAGGCGCATCGCCTGTTCAGCGCCCTTTTCCAGTGGCAGCGCCTGACGATCGAGGGGGCTTTCAATCCGGCGGCCGTTCCGCCTGCTATTCTCAAGCGTCTGGCCTCCGTCGCAGGTCTCCCGGATGCGAAAGTCCTCATCGATCACCTGAACGCGACGCGTGCGCAGGTGACGGACATATATCAGAAAGTCCTCGACGCGCGGTCAGGAGTGGCTCGCTGAGGAGCCGAGTGAGTCTGCCGACGGCGTTATCTTTCGAAGGCGGTGCTTTGGGTTACGCCGCAGCGTCCGCCAGTGCGATGTCCGCGTTGGTCGCTTCCGTCAGCGGCAGGTGGACCAGCACGATGGTGCCGACGCCTTCCTGGCTCTTGATGCGTAGCGTGCCGCCGTGCAGTTCCGTGAGCGAACGGGCGATGGCGAGGCCCAGCCCTGAGCCCTTGTAGCTCTTCGAGAACTCGGTCTCGACCTGCTCGAAGGGACGTCCGAGCTTGTGCAGGGCCTGCGCCGGAATGCCGATGCCGTTGTCCTCGACATAGATGTTGATGGCGTTGCCGGCCTGACGGGTACGCACCGTGATGCAGCCGCCGTCACTGGTGAACTTCGTGGCGTTCTGCAGCAGGTTCACGAGGATCTGATGGATCGCCCGTTCGTCCGCCGTGACGACGATGTCTTCCGGGATCACGTCGACCGAGACGGACAGGTTCTTGCCCTTGATCTGTTCGCTGACGAGCTTGAGCGCCTTGTGGACAGACGCGTTCACTTCGACAGCTTGCTTCTTCAGGCTCGTGCGGCCCGCTTCGATGCGCGACATATCGAGGATGTCGTTGATGACCGACAGGAGATATTCGCCGCTGGTGCGAATGTCGGTGCAGTATTCTTCATACTTATCCGAGCCGAGCGACCCAAAGATGCCGCTCTGCATGACTTCCGCGAAGCCGATGATGGCGTTGAGCGGGGTGCGCAGCTCATGGCTCATGTTGGCCAGGAATTCAGACTTGGCGCGGTTCGCGCTTTCGGCCTGGGCCTTCTGGTCGAGATAACGCTCGGCGAGATCGGCAAGCTGGTGCGTCTGCGCTTCGAGCTTCTGACGCGACTGCTTGAGGTCCAGAACGGTGGCAATCAGTTCCTTCTCGGACTCGACAAGGCGATGCTCGTGGCGCTTGAGCGCGGTGATGTCCGTGCCGACGGAGACGTAGCCGCCGTCCTTGGTCCGGCGCTCGTTGATCTGCAGCCAGCGACCATCCTGGAGGCGCGCCTCGAAGGTGCGCGCGCCTACATCCTGGTTCTGTGCGCGCACGAACTGGTGCTGCACTTCCGGCGGGCGGCCCTGCGCCATCACCTCGGCATAGGTCATGCCCTGGAGCTGCGCGTCGGCGGGAAGCTCGTGCAGCTTCTGGAATTTCGAATTGCAGAGCACGAGACGGTTGTTGGCATCCCACAGCACGAAGGCTTCCGAGATCGCCTCGATGGCATCGTGGAGGCGCGCATCGGCTTTTTCGGTCTTTTCCTCAAGCCGGCGCTGCTCCGTCACGTCGACGGCGATGCCGACGAGATGGCTTGCCGCATCGTCCGGATCGTTCATCAGTTCGGCGCGGGCGCGCAGCCACACCCAGTCGCCGCTGGACGAGCGGATGCGGAACTCGTAATCGACGAGCGAGGTGCTGGCGGAAGCGAGCTGTTCGGCGAGCGTATAAAGGTCCTGATCATCCGGGTGGATCATCGTGTTGACTTCGCCGAAGGACAGGAACTCGTCCTGCCGCTCGTAGCCGAGAAGCTCGTACATCGAGTCGGACCAGTAGATGCGTCCGCGTCCGATATCCCAGTCCCACAGGCCGCAGCGGCCGCGGTTGAGGGCGGAGTCGATGCGGTCGCGCACCTTCTCGCAAACCTCGTCGGCGGCCTGCGCGCGATTGGCCTGCATGACATAAGCAATGCCAAGGCCGAGAAGCACCAGAATGGTCCCGCCGAGCAGCGACACATGGCCAATGGTGCGTGACCACCATCCTTCGAGAAGGCGGGGGATCGGCTGTACGATAGCGATCTGGCCGAGCGAGGTTGGCAGCGAGCGCACGGTCGCGATGCCTTCATCGCCGCTGGCGAGCTTGATGGTCATCACGCCTGCGCGGTCTGCAAAGAGCGCGAGGGGCTGCGCATCGCCGAGCAACTCGGCGAGCGCGTGTGGTGCGGTCGCTGTCGCGGGATAAGAAGCGATGATCGCGCCGTTATGATCGACAAGATGAAGCGTGCGGTTCCGCGTCAGCGCGCTCGGCGGCATGGTCTTGGCAAGCTCGCTCAGGCGCGATGCGGCCGCGGCCTTGTCGGCCGGCGCGGGATGGTTGCCGAGTTTTGCTGCCGACAGCGAGGCGATCACATCGATATCGCCGACGGCATCGATGAGCGTGTCCTTGCGGGTTTCGCGCACCTGAACCCAGGCGGTCGCCGCAAGCGTCACGAGAAAAAGCGCCAGAAGGGCGGGAACCGCGAGCTTCAGGAAGGGCTCGTATTGCTCCAATCGCCGATATGTCGGGTTCGCGTCAGATCGCGTCACCCCGAGAATCGTACCCGCGCGTGCGGGTACGCATGCGGTCACCGCCCCCGCCATGCGAAGTTCCCTCCAGAACCACTAACATCCTTGATCGGAGGACGTGCCGCATCTCTCCGAATCACCAACAATAGAATCGCGGATGAGTGATTTGTCTAGCTGCGCGAATGTCTAGGTTAACAAAAAATTTCTTTTTGTTTTTCGCGCGCCGATTTTGCCGGGAATTTTTGGGAACTTTCGTGAATCCAACGCGTTATTGGACCTTCGTTTCGAGCGAACGATTCACGATATCGCTGACATCGCGGGAGAGGTTCGGATGCTCGGCGATGGCTTGCAGAGTCTGCTGCGCGTGCTTGCGACGAGTCTCTTCCATCATCCGCCAGGCGCTGAATGCGGTCAGCAGGCGCGCCGCGAGTTGCGGGTTCAGCTCGTCCGCGCGCAGCACGATCTCGGCCAGGAAGGCGTAGCCCGCGCCATCGGCGCGGTTGAACTGCATCTGATTGGCCATGGCGAAACTGCCCACCAGCGAGCGCACCCGGTTGGGGTTGTTGATCGAAAAGGCGGGGTGGTTCATCAGCCCCTTCACCCGTTCGAGCGTCCCTTCTTCGAGGATCGTGGCCTGCAAGGCGAACCATTTGTCGAGCACCAGTGGCTCGTCGCGGTAACGCTCGCTGAACTGGGTCAGCGCCCCCTCGCGGGCAGCGCCCGGCAGGGTCGTCAGCACACTCAAGGAAGCCAGACGGTCTGTCATGTTGCCGGCGGTGTCGAATTGCTCGCGGGCCAACCTCTCGCCGAGACGCTTGTCCGCGCCCGCGATCAGATCGAGCGCGACGTTGCGCAGGGCGCGACGCCCCGCGCTGGCGGCATCGGGGCTGTAGGGGCCCAGATCCGCCAGCAGTTGGTGGAACTCCCATAGCTGCCCGATATTCGCGCTGCCGATACGCCGTTTCAGCTCCGTGCGGGCCTTGTGAATCGCATCGGGGTCCACGTCGGCGGCGATCTCCTGCGCGATGTCCGCCTCGCTCGGGAGCGTCAGCACGAGCGCGGCGAAGGCCGGATCGCGCATCGCGTCGTCCTCTATGAACATTTCCAGCGCAGCGGACAGGCCTGTGATGTCTGCGTCAGTGACCGCCGCGCCGGTCGACAGAGCAACGAGCAGGCGCATCGCGACGGTCTGCGCCGCCTGCCAGCGATTGAAGGCATCGCTGTCATGGCGCAAAAGCACGAGCAGTTCCGTGTTCGACAGGTCGAGCGAGGTTTTGACCGGAGCCGAGAAGCCGCGGAAGACGGAAGGGACGGGATGCGACGGGACATTCGTGAAGGTCAGGCTGTCGCTGGCCTTGTCTAGGATAAAGACCCCTTGCGCATTCACGCGGTCGGATGAGGTGGCAAGCGGCCTGCCATCCTGCGCGACAAGACCCAGCGCCACGGGGATCGCCATTGGCTCCTTATTAGGCTGTCCGGGCGTCGCGGGCGTGGCTTGCGTGAAATCGAGCCGGTAGGTCTGCGCCGCCTCGTCATAGGTTCCCTTGATCGTGACGCGCGGTGTTCCGGCCTGGGCGTACCAGTGCGAAAAATGGGAAAGGTCGCGGCCCGTTACTTCAGAGAAGGCTTGCAGAAAATCCTCGACCGTCGCGGCGGTGCCGTCGCAGCGGTCGAAATACAGGTCCATGCCGCGCCGGAAATCCGCCTCGCCGATGATCGTCTTGAGCATCCGGACGATTTCCGCGCCCTTCTCATAGACGGTGGCCGTGTAGAAGTTGTTGATCTCGCGATATTGCGTCGGCCGCACGGGATGGGCGAGGGGGCTCGCATCCTCCGAGAACTGGCGCGCACGCAAGGTCTTCACCTCGGCAATGCGATGCACGGGGCGGGACCGTTCGTCGGACGAGAATTCCTGATCGCGGAAGACCGTGAGGCCTTCCTTCAGGCAGAGCTGGAACCAATCGCGGCAGGTGACCCGATTGCCGGACCAGTTGTGGAAATACTCATGCGCAATGATCGCCTCGATATTAGCGTAGTCCATGTCGGTCGCGGTCTCAGGCGACGCCAGCACGTATTTGTCGTTGAAGATGTTGAGACCCTTGTTCTCCATCGCCCCCATGTTGAAATCCGACACGGCGACAATGTTGAACTCGTCGAGGTCGTATTCGCGCCCGAACACCCGCTCGTCCCAGCGCATGGAACGTTCCAGCGCATCGAGAGCGTAGGCCGCACGCTCTTCCTTGCCGGGCTCCACATAGACCGCGAGCTTCACCTTGCGACCGCTCATGGTGGTAAAGTCCTTGCCGACCTTTCCGAGGCGACCGCCGACGAGCGCGAAGAGATAAGCAGGCTTGGGGTGAGGATCGTGCCAGACCGCGTAGTGCCGGTTCGTTCCGGCAATGTTACCTGCCTCGACCGGGTTACCATTGCCGAGCAGTACAGGCGCTTCGTCCCGGTCGGCTTCGATGCGCGTGGTGTAAACCGCCATCACGTCGGGCCGGTCGAGGAAATAGGTGATGCGGCGAAAGCCTTCCGCTTCGCATTGCGTGCAGTAATTGCCGCTCGAGCGATAAAGACCCATGAGCTGCGTGTTTGCGGTCGGGTCGATTTCCGTCTCGATGGTGAGCGTGAAAGGCCGCCGCGGCGGTTGGGCAATGGTCAGGCCTTGCGCGGACGCTTCAAACTCCGCCGCAGGGATCGCCCTTCCGTCGAGTGAAAGCCCTTTTAAATTCACCTCGTCGCCGTCGAGCACGAGCGGTGCATCGGGGCGACCTTTGGGGTTCGGCTTAAGTGCGAGCGTCGCCGTGACGCGTGTCGTGGTGGGATGCAGCCGCACATCGAGTTCGACCCTCTCGATCACGAACGGGCTTGGCTGATAATCCTCAAGCCGGATCACAGGGGTCGTTTCGGTGCGCATGGGTCACTCTCGAAAAGGGTTACTCTTTCGGCCAGGGCTCTTTCTGCGAGCCTTTCTTGTCCTAGCTCTTTCCCCTGATATGGACCAACCGCCAGCCGATTCATAGGGTGGTAGCCATAAGGAACCAGGAAGGGAAAAGACGATGAATCCGGTTGTTTGGTTTGAAATTCCCGTCAACGATCTCGATAAGGCGAAAGCGTTCTATGAACACATTTTGGGCCTGACTTTGTCGCCGATGGACATGGGAGAGGCCAAGATGGTCTTCTTCCCGATGTCCGACCAGCAGCAGCCCGGCGCGACCGGCGCGCTGATGAAGTCGGACGGTTATGCACCGTCGCACAACGGCACCGTCATCTATTTCGAGGTTCCCGATATCGAGGGAACGCTCAAGAAGGTTGCCGAGAAGGGCGGCAAGACTCTTGTGCCGAAGATGAGCATCGGCCAATACGGATTCATCGCCCATTTCGAGGATACCGAAGGCAACCGCGTCGCGCTTCATTCCATGTAGTAAGCGCCGCCGCGTCTCCGTCGGAGATTGCCTTTCGGGGCGATCTCCGGCTAGGCGTGTTCCGGTTCACTACGGAGACGTGCCTTGGAATACCTGCACACGATGATTCGGGTCTCGAACCTTGAGCGATCCCTCGACTTCTTCTGCAACAAGTTCGGCCTCGTCGAAGTCCGCCGGATCGATAACGAGAAGGGCCGCTTCACCCTCGTTTTCCTTGCCGCCGATGAGGACATCGAAAAGTCCAAGACCAGCCGGGCTCCGCTGCTCGAACTGACCCACAATTGGGGCGAGCACGAATATACCGGCGGTCGCAATTTCGGCCATCTGGCCTATCGCGTCGACGATATCTACGCGATCTGCCAGAAGCTGATGGATGCGGGCGTCACCATCAACCGCCCGCCCCGCGACGGGCACATGGCCTTCATTCGCACTCCCGACCATATCTCCATCGAATTGCTGCAGCGCGGCGAACCGAAGCCGCCGCAGGAGCCTTGGGCGTCCATGCCCAATACCGGCACATGGTAAGAGCTTGACCTTACACATTGTGGTGGAGCGGCTCGTTTCGCCACAAAGTGCGCTGTTGGCGAAATCGTTGGACTCCGCCATTCTACCCGGCCCGACATAACGAGCCGGGTTCAACCGGCGGAGGAATGAAGTGGCACGAGACGCGATCCGCTTTTGGCGGCAAGGACAGGTCGTCGAGGTTTCCGGTTTCCACCCGCGCACCACGCTTCTGGACTATCTGCGGCTTCAAAAGCGCCAGGTCGGCACCAAGGAAGGTTGTGCCGAGGGCGATTGCGGCGCCTGCACGGTCGCGCTGGGCCGGGTTCGCGAGGGCTCTGTGCACTACGAGCCTGTCAATGCCTGCATCCTGCTGCTGGGCCAGATCGACGGCGCCGAGCTTGTCACCGTTGAGGATCTGGCAGCGGGCGGCCCGCTTCATCCCGTGCAGAGTGCAATGGTGGCGAGCCACGGTTCGCAATGCGGCTTCTGCACCCCTGGCATCGTAATGAGCCTGTTCAGCCTCTACTACGAAGGCGAGAGGCCTGTGACCCGCGAGGCGGTGAACGACGCGCTTGCGGGCAATCTCTGCCGCTGCACCGGCTATCGCCCCATCGTCGACGCCGCCCTTGAGGCGTGCGGCGGACAGCCGAGCGATGCCTTTTCCATTGATCATCCCGGTAGAGCCCAAAGCTTGACGGCGCTGAACGACGCGCAGGATGTCTTCATCCGCCATGAAAAAGGTTTCTTCGCCGCTCCGGCGAGCGAAGCTTCCCTTGCTGCGCTTTACGCCGAGCATTCCGATGCCACGCTTGTCGCAGGCTGCACCGATGTCGGCCTTTGGATCACCAAGGGCATGGCGGAGCTGGAAAAGATCATCTGGCTTGGCCGTGTCGCCGGCCTCGACCGGATCGAGGACAACGCTGAAGCGTTGACGCTCGGTGCGACCGTCACCCACGCTCAGGCCTTCTCCACGCTTGCCGCCATCGATCCCGATCTCGGCGAAATCATGCGCCGGTTCGGTTCCACTCAGGTCCGCGCGTCCGGCACGGTCGGCGGAAACATCGCCAACGGTTCGCCCATCGGCGATCTCGCTCCTGCCCTGATCGCGCTCGGCGCCGGACTCGAATTGCGCCGGGGTGACGAAACCCGAACCATCCCGCTCGAAAACTTTTTCATCGCGTATCGCAGGCAGGACCGCGCGCCGGGCGAATATGTCCGCCGCGTGACCGTACCGGAGCTTAAAGCGAACGAGCATTTCCGCGCCTATAAGGTTTCCAAGCGCTTCGACGAAGACATTTCCGCCGCCATGGGCGCTTTCAAGTTCACCCTCGGTGGTCGCCACATCGCAGATGCCCGCATTGCTTTCGGCGGCATGGCGGGGACGCCAAAGCGCGCCAGCGAGACGGAGCAGACGCTCGTTGGCCTTTCGCTCGATGAGCCTGCTACCTGGGGCGAGGCGCTCGCCGCCATCGGGCGTGACTATCAACCGATGGACGATCATCGCGCCTCTGCGGCCTATCGCGCCACCGTGGCGCGCAATTTGCTGTTCAAGGCCTTGAGCGAAACCGCCTCCGGCCAGACGCGCGCAACGCGCATTGTCGGCCAGCGCGAGGCGCTCGAGGCGGCGGAGTAGCGTGATGAACGAGACCATGAAGATTGATGCGCTCACTTTGGCCTCTGCGGGAGAGGTCGAATCTCTCCGCCACATTCGCCAACCGCTGCCACATGATTCCGGCCCCAAGCACGTGCAAGGCGCGGCGCAGTACATCGACGACATTCGCGAACCGGACGGCACACTGCACATCGCGCTCGGCCTGACATCGAAAGCGCGCGGACGTCTTGTTTCGCTCGATCTCTCCGCTGTGCGCACCGCGCCCGGCGTCGTCGCGGTGCTGACTGCCGCCGACATTCCAGCCAAGAACGACATTTCACCTGCCTTCGGCGACGATCCGCTCTTCGTTGAAACCCAAGTCGATTTTCTCGGGCAAGCCGTCTTCGCCGTCGTCGCAACGGAACGCGACAGCGCTCGTCGTGCGACGCGCTTGGCGAAAATGGAGATCGAGGCCGAAGCGCCGAGCATCACGGTCGAGGATGCGCTCGCGCGCGGTGAAACCGTGCTGCCGGATTACGCCTTTGGCCGGGGCGATGCGAAGGCCGCCATTGCTTCATCGCCATGCAGGCTCGAAGGGCAATTCCGCATTGGCGGGCAGGAGCACTTTTATCTCGAAGGACAGGTCGCACTGGCGATCCCCGGTGAAGATGGGGATGTGCACGTCTATTCCTCGACCCAGCATCCAACGGAAGTGCAGCACGTCGTAGCGCGTGTGCTCGGCATCCCTGATGCCTATGTGACCTGCGAAACCCGCCGCATGGGCGGCGGCTTCGGCGGCAAGGAAAGTCAGGCGACGCAATGGGCCGTCACCGCTGCGCTCGCCGCGCGCGTGACAGGCAGGCCATGTAAACTGCGCCTCGACCGCGACGACGATTTCGTTCTCACTGGCAAGCGGCATGATTTTCGTTGCGATTGGCAAGTGGGCATCGACGGTGAGGGGCGCATTCAGGGCTATGAGGTCGAGCATCTCGCCCGCTGCGGCTATTCGGCTGATCTGTCGGGCGGTGTCGTGGACCGCGCGATGTTTCACTCCGACAACGCCTATTGGATGCCCGCCGTCCATGTCGGTTCGAAACGGCTGAAGACAAACACGGTCTCGAACACCGCCTTTCGCGGCTTCGGCGGCCCGCAGGGCATGCTCGCCATCGAGCATGTGATGGACCAAATCGCCTGGGCGACGGGGCGCGACCCGCTCGACGTGCGTTACGCCAATTTCTACACGCCGGGGCAGAACATCACCCCGTTCGGCATGGAGGTGGAGGAGACCGATACGCTCTTCGGCCTCGTGCAGACGCTCGAGCGCACGTCCGATTATCGTGCGCGCCGTGCGGAGATCGCAGCGTTCAACGCCACGTCTCCCATCATGAAGCGCGGACTTGCGCTGACGCCTGTGAAGTTCGGCATCAGTTTCACGCTGACGCAGCTCAATCAGGCGGGCGCGTTGGTGCATGTCTATCAGGACGGCTCCGTGCATCTGAACCACGGCGGCACCGAGATGGGGCAGGGGCTCTATATCAAGGTGGCGCAGGTGGTGGCGGAGGAATTCGGCATCGCCATGGAGCGCGTGCGCATCACCGCAACGACAACCGCGAAAGTGCCCAACACGTCGCCCACGGCGGCATCGTCAGGCTCCGATCTCAATGGTATGGCCGCGCGCGTTGCGGCAAGCGCCATTAAGGCGCGTATGACCGCTTTCGCCGCCGAGGCCTATGGCGTGTCAGAGGATCAGGTGGAGTTCCGGGACGATCACGTCTTCGTCGGAAATCACAGCCTGCCCTTTACCGAACTCGCCAAGAAATGCGTGCTCGCCCGCGTGTCGCTCTCCGAGGCCGGTCACTACAAGACACCGAAGATTACGTGGGATCGCGCGACCGCGACGGGGCGCCCCTTCTTCTACTTCGCGTATGGCGCGGCGTGCTCTGAAGTGATCGTCGATACGTTGACTGGCGAAAACCGGCTTCTGCGCGCGGACATTCTGCATGATGTCGGCAAGTCCCTGAATCCTGCCATCGACATCGGTCAGATCGAGGGCGGGTTCGTGCAGGGCATGGGCTGGCTCACGACGGAAGAGCTGGTGTTCGGCAAGGATGGCCGTCTGCTCACCCACGCGCCGTCGACCTACAAAATCCCCGTCGCTTCCGATGTGCCTGCGGATTTCCGCGTCGCGCTTTATCCTAACGCTAATCGCGAAGAGACGATCTATCGCTCCAAGGCTGTCGGCGAGCCGCCGATCATGCTGGCGAACAGCGTCTTCTGCGCGCTGACCGATGCGGTGCATTCGCTCGATCCCACAAAGCCCGTGCCGCTTGATGCCCCCGCGACGCCGGAGGCGATCCTGCGCGCCTGCGAGGCTTTGCGCGGGAGGTTGTTGGGGTGAGGGTCTGGCGGCATCTCGCCGATCTTGTGGCCAGCCATGGCGCTGCCGCCCTTGTCAGCGTGCACGAGGTCAAAGGCTCCGCGCCGCGCGAGGTCGGCGCGCGCATGGTCGTGCGGCCGGATGGGGCCTATCGCGGCACCATCGGCGGCGGGCAGCTCGAATTCCGCATGCTCGACATCGCCCGCGAGATGCTGGAGCGCAAGGAACGCTCCGCCCGCATCGTCGATCAGGCCTTGGGGCCGGATCTCGGCCAATGCTGCGGCGGGCGCGTCAAAGTCCTTATCGAAACCTTCGACCCGCAGGACCTGGCCGACTTGAAGCCCCTGTTAACGGCGGAAGCCGAAGGCGGTGCTTTCCAAGTCGAGTGCCGGCTCGATCACGGCCGTGTCCGGCGAGAACTCTCCTCCGCCGTCGGCGATGACAGTTGGACCGAGTGGCGCGAAACCCATGGCGAGGCGCTGACCTCCGTCCTGCTCTTCGGCGCAGGCCATGTGGGCCGCGCACTCGTTCTGGCGCTCGCGCCGCTGCCGTTTTCCATCCGCTGGTTCGATGACCGTGAAGGGGCATTTCCGTCGCATATCCCGGGAAATGCCACCGCTATTGCCCTGCGCGATCCGGAGGCTGAGATCGCGGAGGCCGATCCTCACTCGCTCATCCTCGTCATGACCCACGACCACCCCCTCGACATGGCAATCACGGCGGCGGCCTTGCGGCGGGGCTTTCCCTATGTCGGCCTGATCGGCAGCGCCACGAAGCGGGCGCGGTTCGAGAAGCGCTTCCGGGAACTGGGCTTAAGCGAGGGGCGGATCGGCTCGCTCGTTTGCCCCATCGGCCTTCCCGGCATCGTGGGCAAGGAGCCCGCCATAGTCGCGGCCTCGGTGGCCGCCCAACTCCTCCAGGTCCGCGAGCGCTTAAACTTCTCGCCTCTTTCCGCCTCAAACGATAAAAGCGCCTTATGACTGACCATAAGACAGAAGATCAGCGCTATCTCGCGCGCGCTGTTGCCCTTTCGCGCGAGCACATGAACGACGGTGCCGGGGGGCCCTTCGGCGCGGTGATCGTGCGCGACGGCAATGTTCTGGCCGAGGGCTGGAACCGGGTGACGTCCTCGAACGATCCCACCGCCCATGCGGAGGTGACGGCGATCCGCCGCGCCTGCGAGGCGGTGGGCGATTTCGCCCTGCAGGGGGCGACCCTCTATACGAGCTGCGAGCCATGCCCCATGTGCCTCGCCTCGGCCTATTGGGCGCGTATTTCGCGCATCGTCTATGCCAATACCCGCGAGGATGCGGCGCAGATCGGCTTCGACGACAGCCTGATCTATGAGGAAATCCCTAAGCCCGTCTCCGAGCGGATCATTCCCATGGACCACGTGCCGAGTCTGGAGGCCAGGGCGGTCTTCGACGCCTGGGAAGCCAAGCCGGACAAGGTCACTTACTAAGCCGCGTCCTCTCGACCATGGCTTTACCCGGCCATGGTGACTATCTTGACGACAAGTTCACATCTCACGCGAGAAAGCCATGCCCTGCGCTGCCACCATCGTCCGTAAAGCCGCCGTCAAGGCTGACCGGGTCGTCGACACGGTCACCCTCGATTACGCGGCGCGCAATCGCCGCCATGCGACCTTGAGGGGCGAGGGTGGGACGGAGGTTGTGGTTGACCTCGACATGGAAACCACCGTCAACGATGGCGATGCGTTTCGCCTTAAGGACGGGTTGCTGGTGCAGGTGAAGGCTGCCGCCGAGCGCCTTCTGGAAGTGCGGGCGGAAAACCCGCTGCGTCTCACGCGCCTCGCCTGGCACCTCGGCGGCCAGCACGGCCTCGCCGAGATCACCAGCGATGCGATCTATATCGAGGACACTCCGGCCTTTGCCGAACTGGCACGCGGCCAGGGCTGCGTCGCGACGCCGGTGACGCGGGCGTTCCGGCCCGAGCAGAGCCTCCATGTCTGCGATCATGACCACGGGCATCACCACCATCATGGTCACGACCACGGTCATGCTCATCATGACCATCACGGACACGCGCATCACGATCATGGCCACGATGATCACAAGCACGACCATGCGCACGACCATCATCACGAGCACGGCCATGGCTGCGGATGCGGCCACCATCACGGCCACAAGCACGATCACTGATCCGGCATGTCCAAGACGACGCGCGCGACGCTCGCCTTGCAGCAGGCGGGCGTCGCCTTCACGGTCCACACCTACGACTACGATCCGCAAGCCGAGCGCATTGGCCTCCAGGCGGCGGAGGCCATCGGAGCCGATCCGAACACGGTTCTGAAGACCCTGATGGTGCTGGTCGATGGCAAAGCGGCTTGCGTGGTCGTGCCCTCCGACCGTGAGGTGAACCTGAAGAAGCTGGCGGCGGCGCTTGGTGGCAAGGCGGCGCAGATGATGAAGCCCGCCGATGCGGAACGGCTTACCGGCTATCACGTCGGTGGCATCAGCCCCTTCGGACAGAAGAAGCGCGTGCCGACCCTGATCGAAGAAACCGCCTTCACCCACGCGAGCGTCTTCATCAATGGCGGCCAGCGTGGCCTTCAGGTGAAACTAGCTCCCGGCGATGCCGCCAAGGTTCTGGACGCGAAGAGCGCAGCGCTGATCTGATCTCCAAGGCTGGGTGACATTGCCGCCTCGCGGAACCATCACCCCCGCTTCGACTTGGCTGGTGTGGGCAAGGGTCATCGCGATGCTGATCCTGCTTCCAAAGGGGATCGGCATGGAAACCGCGCCCGCCACCACAGACAATGAGACCTTGAGAGGGGAGATCGAGCGTCTCGCGGAGCTGTTTCGTCAGGCGCCGGGCTTCATCGCGGTCATGCGGGGGCCGGATCTGGTTTTCGAGATCGTCAACGACGCTTTCGAGCAGGTCGTCGGCCATCGCGACCTCATCGGCAGGCCGGTGCGCGAGGCCATGTCCGAGATCGAGGAGCAGGGCTTCTTCGAACTGCTCGACGAGGTTTATCAGACGGGCCAACCCTTCGTCGGCCGCCAGATGCCCTTGCGGCTTCAAAGACAACGGGGAGGCCCGATCGAGGAAGCGTATTTCGATTTCGTCTATCAGCCCATCCGGGACCGGAGCGGGAAGGTCACGGGCATCTTTCTCGAAGGCAGCGACGTCACCGACCGGGTCTGGGCCGAGGAATATCAGCAGCTTCTCATCAACGAGCTGAACCACCGGGTGAAAAACACCCTGGCGACCGTTCAATCCATCGTCTCGCAGACCTTGAGGCACGCAACCAACCAGGCGGAAGCGCGTAAAGCCATCGAGCAGCGCCTGGCGGCATTGTCCCGCACCCACGACATGCTCATCCGCGAGAACTGGAAAGGGGCCGAGATCCGCCAGTTGGTCGCCCAAACGCTCGAGCCGTTTCAAAGTGGGGCACACAAGCGATTCAACGTTGCGGGGCCGGAGCTCAAGCTGTCCTCCCGCACGGCGCTCGATCTGTCTCTCACCTTGCATGAACTCGCGACGAATGCCGTCAAATACGGGGCGCTGTCCAACGATGCGGGCCGGATCGAGGTGATCTGGTCGGTCGACGGATCGACCGATCCACCCCACCTCCGGTTGCGCTGGGAGGAGGAGGGCGGTCCCCCGGCCCATCCGCCCGACCGAAAGGGCTTCGGCTCCCGCCTCATCGAGCGCAGCCTTGCGCGGGATCTGGATGGCGAGGTCGCCATTGAATTCAGGCCGCGCGGTGTCGTCTGTACGATTGAAGCGCCGATTATCACCTGACGCATTTTTTCGTGCAAAACCGGCGCATTCGCCTTACATCGGCGCTATAGCCAACCCCATAACGGACATCCGAACCTGCACCGCCTTCGGGCGGAAGAGTAAAAAATTGTTGTCACCAAAAGACATAGCCCTGAGCGTTGCGCCCATGATCGAATGGACGGACCGGCATTGCCGGTCGTTCCATCGCGTTATGTCGCGCCGGACGCGGCTTTATACGGAGATGGTCACCACCGGGGCGGTGATCCATGGGCCGCGTGACAGGCTTTTGGGGTTTGATGACGCGGAGCATCCCGTCGCGGTGCAGCTCGGTGGGTCGGACCCGGCGGAGCTGGTCAAGGCGGCGCGGATCTGTGCCGATTTTGGTTATGACGAGATCAACCTCAATGTGGGTTGCCCTTCGGACCGTGTGCAGAACGGCCGCTTCGGGGCCTGCCTGATGCTGGAGCCTGCTCTCGTGGGCGAGTGCGTCGCCGCCATGAAGGGTGCCGTCTCCCTGCCGGTCACAGTCAAATGCCGCATCGGCGTCGATGAGCAGGATACGGAAGAGGCGCTGAACCGGCTGACCGAGAGCGTGGTCGCGGCCGGTTGCGATGCGCTGACCGTTCATGCCCGCAAGGCTTGGCTTCAGGGCCTGTCGCCGAAGGAAAATCGCGATATTCCACCGCTCGACTACGATCGCGTCTATCGGCTGAAGCAGAAAAACCCTGATTTGCCGACCGCCATCAATGGTGGCATCCGCACCATGGCGGAGGTTAAGGAGCACCTGAAACACGTGGACGGCGTCATGCTGGGCCGCATCGCCTATCAGGAGCCGGAAATCCTTCTTGCCGTTGATCGCGAGCTGTTCGGCGAGGGGCCGCCCGTCGCCGATCCCTTCGAGGCGGTGGAGGCCTACGAGCCCTATGTCGCAGCGCAGCTCGCCGAGGGGCGGCGTCTCCACGACATGACCCGGCATATGCTCGGCCTTTTCACCGGACGCCCGGGGGCGCGCGCCTATCGCCGCCATCTGGCGACCGAGGCGACGAAGCCGGGCGCAGGGCTTGAGACATTGCGCGACGCGGTCGCGAAGGTGTCGCGGCTTTCTGCTGAGGCGGCCTGAGGCCGATCGCGTTTTCCTTTTCACAGCCTTTTCGCCCGGCTTGCCCCGGAAGGCTTTCTCCGTCAGAGATCGAAAAACACGCCGCCTCAAAAGAGATTCCCGCCATGTTCGGAATATCCCTCCTCGACCTTTCCTGGCTTGTCGTTGCGCTGCTTGCGGCGGGGGCGATCACGGGCTTGCTGGCGGGCTTGTTCGGGGTCGGCGGCGGCACGGTGGCGGTGCCGATCCTCTATGAATTGTTCCGCATCGTCGGCGTGCCGGAAGAAGTGCGGATGCCGCTTTGCGTCGGCACATCGCTCGCTATCATCATCCCCACTTCCATCCGCTCCTTCATGACCCATCGCGCCAAGGGCGCGGTCGACATGTCGATCCTGAAAGTCTGGGCGGCGCCTGTGGTCATCGGCGTGGCGGTGGGGAGCTACATCGCCCGCTACGCACCGGCCGAACTTTTTAAGGCGGTCTTCGTCCTCGTGGCGGGTGTGGCCGCGATCCGGCTTCTCTTCGGCAAGGATACCTGGCGCTTTGGCCTCGACATGCCGGCGAAGCCCATCACGGTGTTTTACGGCTGGGTGATCGGCTTTCTCTCGGCCCTCATGGGCATCGGCGGCGGCCTTTTGTCGAACATGTTCATGACGTTCTACAACCGCCCCATCCATCAGGCGATTGCGACGTCCTCCGGCCTCGGCATTCTCATCTCCATTCCCGGCGCACTCGGCTATATCTATGCCGGCTGGCCGCGCGCTGCGGAGTATCCGAACGTTCTGGCGCTCCAGTTCCCGCTCGCCATCGGTTATATCTCGCTTCTCGGCTTCCTGCTCTTCATCCCGACCAGCACCTGGATGGCCCCCGTCGGCGCGCGTCTGGCGCACCGGCTCTCGAAGCGGCGTCTTGAAGTGGCGTTCGGCACCTTCCTGCTTCTCATCTGCGCTCGGTTCGCGATCAGTTTGTGGGTCTAAAATCAGGCATTGGCAATTTGTGGTTGCCGAACAATGCGCAACTATTGGTTGTTTTCGCCTGCTGGCGAGAACCCAAATGTGTGCGCGTGCACATTGGCGGAAGCAGAGATTTAAATTCTTTGCGAAAATAGTTGATATAACGTTTCATAAAAAATAACCTCCTTGTGCGCTTCGGCCTTCCAACGGTCGGCGCGTTGGTAAATCCCGAAGGAGGGAAAACATGGTAACTCGTATAAGTGCTGTCACATTGGCGCTTGCCATCTCCGCGTTCAGCGCGACGCAGGCTAGTGCGTTCTTTGGCTATGATGATGAGCGCGATCCGCCGAAGGGTTTGAACGGTGTGAGCGCGACCGGCCTGACGGACCAGGGGCTTGCCGACCTCAAGGTTGGCAAGGCGGCGCATTCGAAGTCCGTCGTGCTGCCTGACGGCTCGCGCGTCGAGATCAAGTAAGCGAGGAGGAACTCATGACGATCCGTAAAAGCGTTCTGGTGTTGGCGCTTGCCATCTCCGCGTTCAGCGCGACGCAGGCTAGTGCGTTCTTTCACTATGATGATGAGCGCGATCCGCCGAGGGGTTTGAACGGTGTGAGCGCGACCGGCCTGACGGACCAGGGGCTTGCCGACCTCAAGGTTGGCAAGGCGGCGCATTCGAAGTCCGTCGTGCTGCCTGACGGCTCGCGTGTCGAGATCAAGTAAGCGAGGAGGAACTCATGACGATCCGTAAAAGCGTTCTGGTGTTGGCGCTTGCCATCTCCGCGTTCAGCGCGACGCAGGCTAGTGCGTTCTTTGGCTATGATGATGACCGCGATCCGCCGAAGGGTTTGAACGGTGTGAGCGCGACCGGCCTGACGGACCAGGGGCTTGCCGACCTCAAGGTTGGCAAGGCGGCGCATTCGAAGTCCGTCGTGCTGCCTGACGGCTCGCGTGTCGAGATCAAGTAAACGTTCTCCGCATAATGAAAGACCCTCTCGCCACAAGGCGAGAGGGTTGTTCGAGTATGGTGCATCGACTAATCCTCTTTTTCGCGCTGCTGATTTTCGCGCAATTTTCTCCCGCATCTGTTTCGGCTTTGGAAGGGCGCTTTCAAGCCGATGGTATGGACCTCGTGCTCAAGCTCAGTGACGGCAGAGTACTGAGAGGGCAGACGCTGACCGGGATGAGGCTCTTCCTGGGCACAGGGGCGGATGAGCGGGAAATACGCATTGATGATATTGCGCTGGAAACGCGACTGCGCGGGTTGCCGCTTACCTTCTATCGGATGTCCGTGAAGGACAGAGAAACGGGGGCTTTCAAAGAACTGTGCCAGGTCGATCCTGACGGAGAGCGTGCCGCGATCGCTTATCCCAACGGAGCGGATGACTTTTCCCTGACATGCACGAGTGGAGCCGAGGGCAAATGCATCCTCTTCGGCTATTTTCCTTGGCAGACTCAGGACGGCATTCCGATGCGCGATCTGCATCGCGCCTGCGTCCACATGTTGCGCGCCGATTATACCGGGGATGATCGGCCGACCGCGAAGAACGGGACGAAAATCAACATCATCGACCGCTTCGGCATTCAGAATCCCGGCCACGTTTCCTGGATGGAGTTCGAGGCCGCCTGGGGGACGGAAGGGGCCATTTGTGTCGCCCATCCCCGCATTGCCGACAACATTACGTTGGACGAATTGGCCGATAGGGCGCCCCGGCTCAAGGGACGATTGGGGCCGCATAAATGCTATGAGGAAGCGGTGCGGGACGATCCGCGTGCGCTAATTTACAATGAATCGGTCCTGACCTGGCGCACAAAGCGGTAGGCAGCACGCTGCTGCTGCGTTGCCGGGCTTCTGCATCGTCTGTGCGCTCCCCTTAGCTGCGTGCCTGCCCCTGAAAGAATTATTCGGCACTCATTTCCTGCGCAGGATCAGCCGGTTGCCGCGAACCTCGTAAGATCCGAGGCGCTCTAAGAAGGTCATGCCGAGAAGATTGGTGTGCAAGCTTCCGGATGGGGTGATCAGGGCCTCCACATTGCGCTCGGTGATTGGCCCCACAGAAAGGATCGGGATGATGACCGGCGCCGCAAGCGCGGTGCCGTTCGCAGTGGAGACTGGCACGGAATAATCCAGGTCCTCCGGCTTGAAGCCAAGGGCAGCGGCATTTTCCGCGCGGATCACGACGGTGCTGGCGCCCGTGTCGAAGATGAAACGGCCGTCGCGTCCGTTGACCTTGGCAGTGAGCACGAAACTCCCGTCCAGCTTGCGCGCGGCAACAACCTCGCCCTTGTCGGTGACGACGGTGCGCCCGAGCGAGACATCGCCAATGGCGCGGTCGATAACGGCTTCAAACTCATGCCGGGCGGAATAGGCGACGAGCACAGCCAGAAGAATCCCCGCACTGACGGCAGTGGCCTGCACGCCATAGGTCCAGTGACGGCTGAAATTCTCGATGATACCGGCGGCCAGAATCAGCGTCAGCGCGCAGAAGCTGACGGCGAGCGCGGTTTCTAACGGCGAAAAATCGGCAATCGGCTCTTCGACGAGGACGGCAATCAGGAATGCTCCTGCGAGAAGAAGCAATCCCGCTCTGCGCGCGCCACGCATCAGGAGGCCTTATCGGGCTCGACAGCAAAGGCTTGCCGCATCCGCTCGGGCAGTTCGGCCATGATGCGCAGCCGCTCTTCCTCAGTCAGGCGGTACCACGTGCCGATTTCCTCGCGCGTGCGCCCGCACCCCTCGCACAGACCCGTTTCGGGATCGAGCATGCAGACGCGGATGCAGGGGGTGGAAGCGGGGCTCATGATTGCTTCATGTCGTTACGGTGCGGTGACGGTCAAGAGGCCGATCAGCGCGGCGATCTCCGCGACCTGTTGCGCCGCTCCCGCGATGTCGCCTGTCTGCCCCCCGATGTGCCGCGCGGCGAACCGCGTCAGCGCGAGCCCTGAGAGCGCCGACAGAGCGATCATCAGGCCGACGCCCGAGGGAGCCAGTCCGGCGATCATGCCGAGCACGACGGCGAGTAAGGATGCGATGGCGGCGGCGAGCCACAGCGCGTCGCGTGTCGGCTGTCCGACCGCTTGGGAGGCACCATCCGGACGGGCAGGGGGCAGCAGCACGAGGGGCATCAGGCCCGCCGTGCGGGAGAGCGAGGCTACGATCAGAAGGGCGATGCAGGCTGCCAGGGGGGCGAGGCGGTCTGCCAGGGCCGCCAGCGCGCCGATCCGCAAAGCGAAGGCCAGGATGAGCGCGGATGCGCCATAGGAGCCGATCAGGCTGTCCTTCATGATCGCGAGCCGCCGTTCGCGAGTCGCACCGCCAAAGCTGTCGGCGGTATCGGTCAGCCCGTCCTCATGGAACGCGCCGGTGGTCAACGTCATCGCGGCGATGGAGAGGATGGCCGCGAGCCAGGGGCCGAGATCGAGAAAGAGGGCGAGGGCCAGCACCAGCGCAGGCAACAGGCCGAGCACGAGCCCCGCCACCGGCAGAACCCGCGTCAATCTCTGAAATTCGGGCAGCGCATGGGGGTCATGCTCCCAAGGCAGGGTGGACACCGGAAGGCGAGAATAAAAGCGCAGGCAACGGGCGAGATCGGTCAGCAATTCCTGCCAAGCGCGCGTCGTCGCGGCGGTTTGTGCCTTCTGCAATTGATCGGACATGCTTCACCCCGTGTGCACAGCCCGTTATAGGTCACGCCTGACCTCATTCTTCAATGCCTCATAGGCTGGATCCCCATGAACGATACCGCGCCTTCCTCGCCCTTCGACGATATCCGCCGCCTGATCACGACGATTCCCGGGCCGGACGAGGCGGCGGTCGAGGCTGTGCGGCTGCGGGACCGGCAGCTGACGAAGCCAGCCGGCAGCTTAGGCCGCCTGGAATGGCTGAACGAGTGGCTCGCCGCCTGGCAGGGCAAACCGAAGCCGACCGTGGATCGTCCGATGGTCTGCGTCTTTGCCGGCAGCCATGGGGTGACGGCGCGCGGCGTTTCCGCGTTCCCGTCTGACGTGAACCGGCAGATGCTGGAGAACTTTTCCGCAGGCGGCGCTGCCATCAACCAGATATGCGCGAGCCTTGGGCTCGGCTTCAAGGTGTTTGATCTCGCCATCGACATGCCGACCAACGACATCGTGACTGACGCGGCGATGGACGAAAAAGCCTGTGTCGCCACCATGGCCTTCGGAATGGAGGCGATTGCAGGCGGCACCGACCTGCTCGCCGTCGGCGAACTCGGCATTGGCAACACCACCATCGCCGCCGCGATCTATACTGCTCTCTTCGGCGGCCCGGCGGCGCATTGGGTTGGGCGTGGCACGGGTGTCGACGATGAGGGGATGAAGCGCAAAATTGCAGCCGTCGAGGGGGCGCTCGACCGACACAAGGATCATCTGAAGGACCCGCTCGAAGTGCTGCGCCGCCTCGGCGGACGCGAAGTTGCCGCCATCGCAGGCGCGATCCTAGCCGCGCGGCTGCAGCGCATCCCCGTCGTTCTCGACGGCTACGTCACGACTGCGGCTGCTGCGGTTCTGCACGCCATCCATCCCTCGACCATCGACCATTGCATCGCCGGACATGTTTCGGCGGAAGGCGCGCATCAGGACGTGCTGGAGCGCCTCGGCAAAATCCCGCTTCTGGCGCTCGGCATGCGTCTTGGCGAGGGGACGGGCGCGGCACTCGCCGTCGGCATCGTGAAAACCGCCGCCACCGTTCATCGTGACATGGCGACTTTCGGTCAGGCAGGCGTTTCCGAACGCCTGTCATAAACATGTTCCAGTCCCGGTTCCCTCGTCGCCCCTTCGCTGCGCGCTCGTCTCACCGCGGGCTTGCGTCCTTGGTGCTGGCGCTGGGCCTGGCGGCCGGGGCGAACCTGCTTCTCAGCCCCAAGGAGCCCGCCGAGGGGCGGGCCTATGCGGTCGACGGAGATACCATCCGGATCAACGAGATGCGCATCCGCCTCAAAGGCATCGATGCACCGGAACTGGAACAGACCTGCGTCAGGGCCGGTCAGCCTTATCTCTGCGGCGAGGAAGCGCGCAATGCGTTGGTTGCGATCCTTCTCAAGCAGCAGGTGGAATGCCGCCTGTCGGGACGCGACCGTTATCGGCGCTCTCTGGCCCGGTGCACTGTCGAGGGCAAGGATATCGGCGCGCGATTGGTCGAAGAGGGTTGGGCCGTCGCCTATGGCGGTTATACCTGGGAGGAAACGCGCGCCCGGCATCGCGCCGTCGGCCTGTGGGCCGGATCATTCGACTATCCGCGCGAGTGGCGTCGGAAACACGGCCGCTCGACCTAATTTTGCATCCGCTCTCGCGAATTTATCAGGTCCATCAGAATTTTAGGCGAGATTTCCCCGCGATCATGAAGGCAAAGTCTGCGCTATATTAATTTTATAACATAAATTACCCTGCGTCATATGGATTTGAAATTATAAGTATACTTAAACCCTTCGTTAAATTCCTACGGTAAGGATGATGGCGAGAATATGGCAATCATTGTTACCGGGGTCCGTCGCGAGGCGGGTGATGAGATGAGGTTTCTTCAAAGACTGTCGATCAGGTCAAAACTGATCGGTGCGTTCGCTGTGCTTTTCGTCCTGACGCTGCTTGTCGGCCTGCAGGGACTGATCGAGGTCCGCAACCTCAACCGTCTCCTGGCTGAATCCAACACCGCCTCTCTTCCGAGCGTTCGCTGGTCGGGCGCGATCAACGCGATCACGGCGGATCTCAGGGGCACGCTTCTGCGTCATACGCTCGCGGTTGATGAGGACGTGATCCTTGAGGCGGAAGCGCGCTCGGTCGAACTTGATAAAAAACTGGCGGAAGCTCGCACCGCCTTTGTCGCCCTCATCAATACGTCCGAGGAACGCGCTCTCTACGAGGAATTCAGCCAGAACTGGGGCACCTATGCGACGGAGGCCGCCGCAGTCCTCAAGTACTCGCAGCAGAGCCAAACGGCGATGGCTCGTCAGCACTTCAACGGAAGAACCATCGAGCCCTTCCGGAAGGCGCAGGAGGCTCTCGAAAAAATCGTCGAGAGCGTCGTTGCCGAAGCGGAGAAAAACTATCTCGAAGCGCAGGCGGATTATGAGCGCATGCTCCAGTGGGTCATCGCCATTCTTGCTGCTGCCGCGATCTTCGGCGCCGGTCTTGGAGTCGTCATCATTCGCTCGATCTCGCGCGGCATTGCGTCGGTGGTAGCACCCATGAGGGCTCTCGCCGAAGGCGATCTCATGGCGGACGTGCCTCATCGCGGCGAGAAGAATGAGATCGGCACGATCGCTGACGCCGTCCAGGTCTTCAAGGCCGCGCTCATCGCCAAGAAGGAGGCCGATGAGGCAGCCGCTCTCGAAGCCGACGCCAAGATGCGTCGTGCTCAAAAGCTCGACGAACTGACGAAGCGCTTCGAGGCGAACGTCTCCGTCCTCACGCAGGAGCTGACCGGCGCCGCGACCGACATGGAAGCGACGGCCAAGTCCATGGCGGCGATTGCCGACCAGACGACCCGCCAATCGGCCACCGTGGCTTCGGCTGCCGAGCAGACATCGGCCAATGTGCAGACGGTTGCGGCTGCGACGGAGGAAATGTCGATTTCGATCCGCGAGATTGCCACGCAGATCAACCAATCCTCGCAGATCGCCGATCGTGCGGTCCAGGGCGCGCAGCGCACGAATGTGACCGTGCAGACGTTGGCATCGACGGCGGAAAAAATCGGCGACGTGATCGCGCTGATCAACAACATCGCCGGCCAGACCAACCTGCTTGCGCTCAACGCCACCATCGAGGCGGCGAGGGCGGGTGAGGCGGGCCGCGGCTTCGCGGTCGTCGCGTCCGAGGTCAAGGAACTGGCCAGCCAGACCGCCAAGGCGACCGAGGAAATCGGCAGCCAGATCGCGGGCGTCCAGCAGGCCACGGAAGAGGTCGTTGCGGCGATCCAGGATATCGCCAAGACGATCACCGAGATGTCCCAAATTTCCGTCACCATCGCTGCCGCCATGGAGCAGCAGGGCGTGGCAACGCAGGAGATCTCCCGCAATGTGCAGGAGGCCGCGCGCGGCACGGATCATGTCACCGGCAATATCACCGACGTCCGCCAGGGCGCGGGCGAGACGGGCTCCGTCGCCGCCAAGGTGCTCGACGCGGCGCAGGGGCTTGCACGCCATTCGGAGGATCTTGGCCGCGAGGTTCAGGACTTCCTCTACGGCGTGAAGGCCGCCTGACAAGTTCACGAACTTCGTGAGATTTTCGAAAGCCGCCCCCCTTGGGCGGCTTTCTTCGTTTTTCCCTTATTGACCCATTTGCCAGTGTCGCGGAGCCGGTTCCGCCCTATGCTCCAGCTTAACCGCAAGGAGCCGATGAATGAGCCAGACGACCCTGCATTGCGCCGTGACCGGAGCGGTCGCCACGATCACACTCGCCCGCGCCGACAAGATGAACGCGTTCAATACGGCGATGCATGCCGAATTGCGTGAGGCGTTGGATCGCTGCGAGAAGGATGATGCGGTTCGCGTTGTCGTGCTCACAGGAGAGGGAAGGGCCTTTTCCTCCGGCCAGGATCTGACCGAGGAGATGCCACGCGATGCGCAAGGACGCATCGAACTCGGGCCTGCGCTTGCGCGGGACTACAATGCGCTCGTGCTGAGGCTCGCAAATTATCCGAAGGTGACCATCGCGGCCTTGAACGGCCCTGCCGTTGGGGCCTCGATGAACATTGCGCTCGCCTGCGACGTGGCGGTCGCGGCCCGCTCTGCCTATCTTCAGGAGGGCTTTGCGAAGATCGGTCTCATTCCCGATGCGGGCGGCACCTGGATTTTGCCACGTCTTGTTGGGCCCAAGCAGGCGCTCGCGCTCATGTTGACTGCAGAACCGATTCCTGCCGACGAGGCGCAGCGCATGGGGATCGTTTTCAAGGTTTTCGACGATGCAACCTTCGCCAGGGACATGGCGGCCTTCGCAGCAAGCCTCGCCGGCGGACCGGCACTTGCCTATCGCCTGATGAAACAGGCGGTAGCCGGGAGCCTGTCGAACGATCTTGAGACGCAGCTTGAGCTGGAGGCCCGGTTGCAGAACCAAGTGGGCGCCAGCCGCGATTTCATTGAGGGCATCACGGCTTTTCGCGAAAAGCGCGCGCCGCGGTTTGAGGGGCGGTGAAGGATGAGTACATGCGATACAATTATTGGATCGTCGGCCTCCTCACGCTTCTTGTCGTGATCGGCCTTTTCATGTCCCGCGATCCTGAGCGCGCCGCGCGCCTCTCGCAGATGTATCGCGACGCCGCCTTTTCTGGTGAAGCGCGCCAGCTCGTGCTGTTCGCGCTCGCCATCGGGATCGGCGGGTTCATCCTCTACCTGACGATGACCCGCCGTTAGATCGGCGCTGCGATTAGCGCTCGAGCCGCGCGATCAGGCTGGACGTGTCCCAACGCTTGCCGCCCATTTTCTGCACGTCGGCATAGAACTGATCCACGAGAGCGGTGACAGGCAGGCTCGCGCCGTTCTTCCGCGCTTCCGCGAGGCAGATGGCGAGGTCCTTGCGCATCCAGTCGACGGCGAAGCCGAACTCGAACTTGCCCTCGTTCATGGTCTTGCCGCGGTTCTCCATCTGCCACGACCCTGCCGCGCCCTTCGAGATGACGTCGAGCACCGCCTCGATGTCGAGCCCGGCCTTCTTGCCGAAATGGACGCCCTCGGACAGGGCCTGCACAAGACCTGCAATGCAGATCTGGTTGATCATCTTGGTGAGCTGGCCAGAGCCCGCCGGACCCAACAGGCGGCAGGCGCGCGCAAAGCTCATGATGACCGGCTCGGCCTTCGCGTACACATCCGCATCGCCGCCGCACATGACCGTCAGCACGCCGTTTTCCGCACCGGCCTGGCCGCCGGAGACGGGAGCGTCGATGAAGGCCGCGCCTTTCTCCTTCGCCGCCGCATAAAGCTCGCGCGCGACTTCTGCGGAGGCGGTGGTGTGGTCGACGAAGATCGTGCCGGGTTTCAGACCGTGGAAGGCTCCGTCGGGACCCAAGGTCGCCTGACGCAGGTCGTCGTCGTTGCCGACGCAGGCGAAAACGAAATCCTGTCCTTCGGTGGCCTCGCGCGGCGTTTTCATGGCGCGACCGCCGTTCTCAGAGACCCATCGCTCGGCCTTTGCGAAGGTCCGGTTATAAACCGTGACCTCATGGCCCTTTGCCTTGAGATGCCGCGCCATGGGGTAGCCCATCACCCCAAGCCCGAGAAATGCGACCTTCGCCATTGTCTGCTCCCTTGTCGTCCCGAATGGTTCTATGGAGAGCAGCGGCGGCGGTCAAACGGCCCTATTTGATATCGAAGGGAAAGTACTTCGCGCGGATGGCGTCATAGGTCCCATCCGCCATGATGTGAGCGATGGCGCTGTTGAACTGCTCCCGTAGGCTGTCGTCGCTCTTGCGCAAGCCGATGCCGTAAATCTGATGCTGATAGGGCGGGTCGGCGGGCGCATTGCCGATCAGGCGGCAGCACGCGCCCTCGCGGGAGGAGAGGAACGCGGCAAGCGAGCGCCTGTCACCGAAAACGGCATCGATCCGTTCGGTCAGAAGATCGAGATTGGCCTCGTCGACCTTGGAATAGGGCCGGATTTCGGAATCCTTGTAGAACTGGTCGAGATATTCCGCCCAATCGCTGCGATCCGTCACCCCGATAGTCTTGCCTGCCAGCCCCTGCGGCGTGACCTCGCGAAGACCCGAGCCCTTGCGGGTGATGAAGGCTGCAGGAATCCGGTAGTAGGGCGCCGAGAATGCGATGCGCCTCTTGCGGCGCTCCGTGATTTCGAGCGACGACACGATCGCGTCATAGTCGCGGTTCACTAGGCCGCGCAAAATCCCGTCCCACTCGTGTGGGACAAGCACGCATTCCGCTTTCATGACCTCGCACATGGCTTTCAGGAGTTCGATCTCGAAACCCTGAAGCTCGTTGTTCTGGTCCATGTAGTTGAACGGCGGATTGGCCCCCTCGACGGCGACGCGGATGGTCTGCTTAGGGGGAGATGCGGGCGTCTCTTGCGCGGTCGCGGAAAGGCCTGCCGAGAGCCACACGACGAGGCCCGCAAGCATTGCCAGTCTTCGCCCGAAACCCGAAACGTTCACGTTTGTGCAGCCTGAATAATTTAAGGCTGGATATCCCTTGAAAAGCTTGAACAGTCAATCAACCTGCCGGTGAGATACTTTGACACCAAAGTAACGTTAGGAAATTAACCGCCCGTCATGCTCATGTGCCGGCCGACGGCGGGTCGCGCATGGCGCCTGTCGATGATGAAATCGTGCCCCTTCGGTTTGCGCGCGATGGCGTCAATGATGGCTTTTTCGAGAAGAGCGTTGTTGTCGGAGGCTCGGACGGGCGCCCGCAGATCGACGGCGTCCTCCTGGCCGAGGCACATGAAAAGCTGGCCGGTGCAGGTTAGCCGCACGCGGTTGCAGCTTTCGCAGAAGTTGTGGGTCATCGGGGTGATGAAGCCCAACTTTCCACCGGTTTCCCTCACGCGGGCATAGCGTGCAGGCCCTCCGGTGCGCTCGTCGATCTCGTCCAGCGTGTAACGTGCGCCCAGGCGCGCCCGTACGAGCGAGAGAGGCAGGAACTGGTCGATCCGCTGTCCGTCGATTTCGCCGAGCGGCATCACCTCGATGAGGGTCAAGTCCATTCCGCGCCCATGGGTCCAGGCGATGAGACCCTCGATCTCATCCTCGTTGACGCCCTTCAGCGCTACGGTGTTGATCTTGATCTTGAGGCCCGCGCGCTGCGCGGCATCGAGGCCGTCGAGGACCTTGGAGAGATCGCCCCATCGGGTAATGCGATGGAACTTGTCGGCGTCGAGCGTGTCGATGGACACATTGATCCGCTGGACGCCACAGGCAGCGAGGTCCGCCGCATGGCGCGCGAGTTGCGAGCCGTTGGTGGTGACGGTCAGCTCGTCGAGCGCGCCCGAATCGAGATGGCGGGAGAGCGAGCGGAACAGGTTCATGATATCCCGCCGCACGAGGGGCTCACCCCCGGTGATGCGCAGCTTGCGCACGCCCTGTCCGACAAAAACGGAGCAGATGCGGTCAAGCTCCTCGAGCGTCAGCAGGTCCCGCTTCGGCAGGAAGGCCATGTTTTCCGACATGCAATAGACGCAGCGGAAATCGCACCGATCCGTCACCGATACTCTGAGATAGGTGATGGCGCGGCCGAACGGGTCCACGAGAGGACGGCCGGAAACTGGATCGCTCGATGATCCCCACATGGTGGAGAAATCCTCGCTGTTCGTGCACTTGAATGCGTGCTTTCAACGTAGCTCTCAGGCAGCTAACGTCAAATCACAAACCATGGAAGAGAGAAACACCCATGAGTTCCGAGCGCTGGCCCACAGAGCTTCGTCTTGCCAAGGACAGGCGGACTTTAAGCATCGCATTCGATGACAGAACGGCTTTCGATCTTCCGGCCGAATATTTGCGCGTGACGAGCCCCTCGGCCGAGGTGCAGGGTCATAGCCCCGCGGAGCGGAAAACCGTGCCCGGCAAGCGCAACGTGGAAATCATCGGCGTCGAGCCCATCGGCAATTATGCGGTCAAGCTTGTCTTCGACGATCTGCACGACACGGGAATCTACGGGTGGGACTATCTGCACCAGCTTGGGGTCGAGCAGCAGGGCAGGTGGCAAGCCTATCTCGATGAGTTGGCAGTCAAGGGTTTATCCCGGGATCGTTAGCTCGGGTTGGTTGCCAACAACATGGCCGTGCATCGGCTTTCGAGGAGAGCCACGGTTTCGGCGAAGTCCTGCCGGTCGGTTTCGATTACCAGATCGCTGAAGGGCTGCGGGGCATAGCCTTGGTCGATCATTTCCGTGATCCGGCTCTGTTCTCCGGGGTCGAAGACGCGGCCCCGCGTGGGGGCGAGGATTGCGCCCTGCGCCGCGGAAAGCGTGACGCAATGGCATGCAATTCCCTGTGCTTTGAAGGTGCCGTGGAAAAAGACCCAATCCCGCCGGCGGAGCGGCTTGGCGATGACGACGGCCGGTTTCTCGCGAAGCGCTGCCAGTGCCGCATCGACCAGCCGGCGCGACGAGGTGAGGATCTCTCCGAACCACGTCCTTGTATGATTACGCAGGTCGTCGCTGTCGATGAAGGCCGCATTCATGGCCGGCGCAAGCGCCCGGCCCAGGGTGGTCTTTCCCGCCCCGATCGGGCCATTGAGGAAAATGACATGTCGCATAAGCGGACGATGTCAGGATTTCCAAGTGCGATCCAGGTCGGAAAGGCCGACGTGAGGCCGGCCTTTCACAATGTACTTATCTCCTTGCGATCAGCGCTGCACGACCACGCGCGTTCCGACCCTTGCGCGGCTGTAAAGATCCATCACGTCATCATTTGTCATGCGGATGCAGCCTGAGGAGACGGCTTCGCCGATAGTCTCCGGCTCATTCGAGCCGTGGATGCGATACAAGGTGCTGCCGATGTAAAGGGCCCGCGCGCCGAGCGGATTGTCCGGTCCGCCCCTCATGTAGCGCGGCAGATCGGGGCGACGCCTCAGCATCTGCGCCGGGGGGCGCCAATCCGGCCACTCGCGTTTCATGGTGATGGAATGCGTGCCGGCCCACTCGAAGCCGGGGCGGCCCACGCCGACGCCGTAGCGGATCGCCTGGCCGTTGCCGAGGGTGTAGTAGAGGTGCCGTTCACTCGTCGATACGACGATGGTGCCGGGCCCAAAACGGCTGCCAAAGGCGACGATTGCGCGCGCGCTTGGCGCGGCTTGCGCCCTCAGAGCGTCCTCTTGGGGGTAGAGTGGCCGGCGGGTCAGCGGATCGATTGCGGTGAAGGCTGCAGCCGGGGTGGCAAGGGCGGCGAAGACACAAAAAAGCCCGTACTGGGCAGCGCGAGAGCGTCCCATGATAGCCTCGAGAATTCAGGTTTGGTGCGGATTTTGCCTTTGCTAAACGCAATGGCTGCGTTTCGGATCCAGTCTCTTTCGGGAGCTCTAAGTGCAACGGTGTCGTGTTTTCGCCACGTCGCAATCCATCGTTAAAGTCACGGCGACACAATTCGCGGCCGAAAAATTTTGTTCGCCGTCTTTCGGATTCTTTGGCTTGACGTCAGGGGTTTAACGACCTTAGAAGGCGCTGGTCAGGGCGCGTAGCTCAGCGGGAGAGCATTCGCTTCACACGCGAAGGGTCACAGGTTCAATCCCTGTCGCGCCCACCATTTCTTCCTGACATGCCGGTTCACGTTTTCGTGCTTATGCCCGCGCTTGTTTGCGCGTGGTGGGGGTGTCAGGCCGCCAGCGGTCTCGTGAGATTGCCGATCGCCCCGAAAAGCTGGTCGAAATGGTCGATGACGATGTCCGGACCCAATTGCTGGACCGGCACTTCCGTATAGCCGAATGGCACAGCGATGACCGGGATGCGTGCGTTCCGGGCGGTTACGATATCGGTTCGCGAATCTCCCACCATCACCGCCCTGCGGGGATCGCCGCCCGCGCGCTCGATGGTGAGCGTGAGATGTCGGGCGTCCGGCTTGAAATACGGAAACGTATCGCGCCCGCAATTCGCTGCGAATAGATGGTCGACGCCCAGCGCCTCGAGCAGCTTGACCGAGTGCTCTTCGACCTTGTTGGTGCAGACGGCGAGGATGAAGCCCGCCGCTTCCAGCCTTCTCAGCGCCCGCCGCACACCGGGAAAAAGCTCCGTCTGGACGCAGATATTCTCGCTGTAATGGACCATAAACCGCTCGAATAGCCGGTCGAGATGAGCCGGTGCCAGGTCCTTGCCCGCAGCCTGAAATCCGCGCTCGATCAGGGCCTTGGCGCCCGCTCCGATCATATCCCGGGCCTTGGCCAGGGGCAGCGGAGCCAAGCCTTCCTGCGCCAGAATGACGTTCAGCGTGCCGACGAGGTCGGCGGCCGTGTCGGCCAGCGTTCCGTCGAGGTCGAAGACGGCGATGGGCGGGGTGTGAATGGCCATAGAGCTGGGCTACCTGCTGGAGACACCTGAATCAAGCCGGAGAATAATAGGGTCTGATTTGTTGATTCGTTCTTACCGAATGGAGTTTTCGATGCGGCTCGTTGGTCCTGCAACGTTTCTCTCAGTGGCCCTTTTCATGGGCGGTCTGACGGTTCCATCGCTTGCCGCGACCTATGATTTCGTCCCCGCGCCGCAAACAGACCTCAACCGGATCTACCGCATCGACCGGGTCACGGGGGAGGTTAGCTCCTGCCAGTACGGCCTGCAGGAGGGCACCATCGGCGTCACGCTCTGCTTCTCGCCCGGCGAGGGCGCTGGGCCGCAGGCCCCGGGAGAATTCGGCCTCGTCGCCTCCCGCCACGAGCGGGAAGGGGGCGTCTTTCGCGTCAATTACCGCACCGGGGAGATGAGCATCTGCTACGTCTTCGACGAAAGGTCGTCTGCACACCCCAGGCCAGCCCGTCGCCTGCCGCGCCCGCGAGCCCTCCGGCCTCGACTCCGAGCGTGCGTTCCGGCACAGGAGCTTCGCCGCAGCGGCCTTAAGACTCATGTCAGGCTGTGAAACCTTCTTTCTTCCTGCGCCTCTTGCGTGGTAGAGGCGTCCTCGTCCGCCTTCTTCAGGAGGCGGTGAATGGTTAGGGGTCATCAGTGAGCGACACTCTCAAGCGCGCCGCAGCCGAACGGGCGGCCGCCCTGGTCTCCGACGGGATGAGGCTTGGCCTCGGCACCGGCTCGACGGCGGCGCATTTCGTTGCGGCCATAGGCGAGCGCGTGCGCGGCGGTCTCAAGGTGATCGGTGTGCCGACCTCCGAGGCGACCCGCCAGCAGGCTGAGCGCGAAGGCATTCCCCTGACGACCCTCGACGAGACGCCCGAACTCGATCTGACGGTGGACGGGGCCGACGAGCTGGACGGTCAGCTGAGGCTCATCAAGGGCGGCGGCGGCGCGCATCTGCGCGAAAAAATCGTGGCTGCCGCCAGCCACCGCATGATCGTCATCGCCGACGGCTCGAAGCATGTGGAAACCCTCGGGCGTTTCCCGCTGCCGATCGAGGTGGTGCCCTTCGGCCTCAAGGCGACGGAAATTGCCATCGCGAAGGTTTTGAAGGGCTCGGGGCTGAACCCCGACCTGCGCCTGCGCGCCAAGGACGGCAACCCGTTCGTCACCGACAGCGGAAACCTCATTCTCGATGCGCATCTGGGCCGCATCGAAAAACCCGACGCTCTGGCCGCGGCGCTGAACGCCGTGCCCGGCGTCGTCGAGCACGGACTTTTTCTTGGCCTTGCCACCGGTGCGATCCTCGCGACCGGGGAGGGGCTTGTCGAACTCGGTCAGGTCTGACCATAAGTCTTCCAAAGATTGGAGCCTATTCAATGATCCGTTCCGCTTCCCGCCTGGCTGCGACCACCGTCGCCCTGTTCATGCTGGCCAGCCCTGTCTTCGCGCAGGCCCAGCCGACCCCGAGTCATCTTGCCCTCGCGCGCGAAGTCGCCATCGGGTCGGGCATGACCCGTTCGTTCGACGCCATGACCGAGCCGCTGCTCGGCCAGCTGCAGCAGATGAACGTCACGCGTCCGGAAGTGAAGCAGGACCTGGATCAGGTTGTCGCCATGCTGCGCCCTGAGATCGAGCAGCAGAAGGAAAAGATGGTCGAGGCCGCCTCCAAGGCCTTCGCCAGCCGCCTGACCGAAGCCGAGCTGAAGGAGATCGCGGCCTTCTACAAGTCCCCGGCGGGTGTGAAATACGTCCAGACCCAGCCCGTCATCCTCGACGAGATCGTCCGCGAACTCGCGACTTGGACCCAGAACGTCGCCGAATACGTGATGATCCGTGCCCGCGCGGAGATGGGCAAGCGCGGTCACCAGCTGAACTAAGAGCGCAAACCGCCTCGGACATGCAAAAGGCCCGGCATCGCTGCCGGGCCTTTTACTTTTCGAAGCTTTTCGCGATCGTTATTCCGCCGCCAAGGCGGTCGGGCGCTCGCGGGACTGGCGCTCGCGCTTGATCATCTCGGAGGTCAGGAACGCGATCTCAAGCGCCTGCTCCGCGTTGAGACGCGGGTCGCAATAGGTGTGGTAGCGGTCGCTCAGATCGGCATCGGTGAGGGCGCGTGCGCCGCCGGTGCATTCCGTCACGTTCTTGCCGGTCATCTCGAGATGGATGCCGCCCGCATGGGTGCCCTCGGCCTGGTGCACGGCGAAGAAGTCGCGAACCTCGCCCATGACCATCTCGAACGGCCGGGTCTTGTAACCGGACGCCGCCTTGACCGTGTTGCCGTGCATCGGATCGCAGGACCACACGACGGTGCGGCCCTCGCGCTGCACGGCCCGGATGAGGCCCGGCAGATGGTCGCCCACCTTGTCGGCGCCGAAGCGGCAGATCAGGGTGAGGCGGCCTGCCTCGTCCTCGGGGTTGAGCAGGTCGATGAGCTTGAGGAGCCCATCCGGCGTCAGCGACGGGCCGCACTTCAGGCCGATCGGGTTCTTGATACCGCGCATGTACTCGATATGGGCGTGATCACCCTGGCGGGTGCGGTCGCCGATCCAGAGCATGTGGCCGGAGGTGGCATACCAGTCGCCGGTCGTGGAATCGACGCGGGTCAGTGCCTCCTCGTAGCCGAGCAGCAGTGCCTCGTGGCTGGTGTAGAAATCCGTCGTGCGCATCTCGGGATGCGTCTCGGGATCGATGCCGATGGCCCGCATGAAGTCGAGGCTCTCGGTGATGCGCTCGGCCAGTTCGCGGTAGCGCGAGGATTGCGGGGAATCCTTCACGAAGCCGAGCATCCAGCGATGCGCGTTCTCAAGGTTGGCGTAGCCGCCAGTCGCGAAGGCGCGGATCAGGTTGAGCGTCGCCGCCGATTGGCGATAGGCCATGAGCTGGCGGCGCGGATCGGGGATGCGCGCTTCCGGCGTGAAGGCTATGTCGTTGATGATGTCGCCGCGGTAGCTCGGCAGCTCGACGCCGTCGACCGTCTCCGTGTTCGATGAGCGCGGCTTGGCGAACTGACCGGCGGAACGGCCGATCTTCACCACGGGCGAGCCGCCCGCGAAAGTCAGAACCACCGCCATCTGCAGGAACAGGCGGAAGAAGTCGCGGATGTTGTCGGCTGAATGCTCGGCGAAGCTTTCGGCGCAGTCGCCGCCCTGGAGCAGGAAGGCCTCGCCCTTGGCGACCTTGCCGAGGGTGCGCTTCAGCTTGCGGGCTTCGCCCGCAAAAACCAGCGGGGGAAAGCCGGCGAGCTGCTGCTCGACGCTCTCAAGCGCCTCAAGGTCCGGAAAGGCCGGAACCTGCTGGATAGGCTTGTTCCTCCAGCTGTTGGGCGTCCACCGCTCAGTCATGACACACTCTCTTGTCTCTCAATTTCCTCGTCGTTCACCGCAACAAGCGGCACGAAAGGGCACCTATACACGACATATTCAAAAAGGCGAGTGCGGTGCGAAATGACACCTAGTCATCTCGGCCGCCACTTTTAAGCCGCCACCGGCTTCTTGGCCGGCACCGGGGTGCGCATCGTGACCAATTCCTCCGCCGCCGTTGGGTGAACGGCGATGGTGCGGTCGAAATCGGCCTTCGTCGCGCCCATGGTAACGGCAATGCCGGCCAGTTGGATCATTTCACCGGCATCGTGTCCGACGATATGGACGCCGACCACCTTATCGGTGGCTTTGTCGACGATCATCTTCATCAGGACGCGATCCGGCGCTCCGGACAGGGTGGCGCGCATGGGGCGGAAGACGGCCTTGTAGACGTCGATCTCCCCATAGCGTTCCTCCGCCGCCGCCTCGCTGTGGCCCACGACGCCGATTTCGGGGGTCGAGAACACCGCCGTCGGGATCAGATCGTGATCGACCGAGGTGGGCTTATCGCCGAAAACCGTGTCCGCGAAGGCGTGTCCCTCGCGAATGGCGACGGGCGTCAGGTTGGCGCGGTTGGTGACATCGCCGACGGCGTAGATCGACGGGATCACGGTCTGAGAATAGGCATCGACGGGGATCGCTCCCACGGCGTCGAGGGTGATCCCGACATTTTCCAGCCCGAGCTTTGCCGTGTTGGGCCTCCGCCCGGTGGCCACGAGCACCTGATCGACCGTGACGATGCTGCCGTCCGACAAAGTGGCGGCAATGCCGTCCGGCGTCTTGTCGAGGCGAGTGACCGTCATGCTGAGCGCCAGCTTGATGCCGCGCTTGGCATAGGCGTCGGCCAGGGCGTCGCGCACGTCCTCGTCGAAACCGCGCAGCAGCTTGGGGCCGCGGTGGAGCAGGGTGACCTCGCTGCCGAGTCCGGCGAAAACGCCGGCGAATTCCACGGCGATATAGCCCCCACCGATCACTAGGATGCGCTTCGGCTGGGCCTCGAGATGAAAGACCTCGTTCGAGGTGATGGCGAGTTCCCCACCGGGAATGGCCGGCTCAAGCGTCGGGTAAGCGCCGACAGCGACCAGGATATAGCGCGCCCGAACGCGCGCCCCGGTCTTGAGAATGCGAACCGTATGGGCATCCTCGATCACCGCGCGGCTATCGACGATCTCGACGCCCGCCTTTTCCAGATTGCTCCGGTAGATGCTCTCCAGCCGGTCGATCTCCAGATCCTTGTTGCGGATCAGGGTCGGCCAGTTGAAGCTCGACGGACCCACGGTCCAGCCGAAGCCCGCCGCATCATGGAAATCGTCCGAGAAGCGGCTGGCATAGACCATCAGCTTCTTGGGCACGCAGCCGCGAATGACGCAGGTGCCTCCGACCCGGTATTCCTCCGCAATCATGACCTTCGCGCCATAGGTTGCGGCGATGCGGGCGGCGCGCACGCCGCCGGAGCCGCCGCCGATGACGAAAAGATCAACGTCGAAATCGCTCATGCTGTTGTCTCCAGATAAGTCTTTTTGGCGGCGAGCATCCAGGCGATGGCGGCCCCAAGGGAGGCCGCCCACCAGCCTTGCCAGGCGCCATGGCCGATGAGGCCTACGGCGGCTGCGGAGCCCATCAGGGCCAGGGATGCGCTCATGATTAGATGCGGCTGGCGCCGAATGGCGCTGACCACGAGAAGGGCGATAGTAAGCGCGAGTACCGCCCCGACGACACCAAGCTCGGTCCAGATCTGAATCGGGACGTTGTGGGGGTGCCCGACTGCCAGAAGGGTTCTGTCGGCCTCGGACACTTTCTGGGCGACCGCCGTATCCCGCATGCGCGGGCTCACGCCGAAACCGGCTCCAAGGAACGGCTGCTCGCGGATTGCCGCACCGAAGCTGATCCAGATATCGACCCGTTCACGGGAATGATCCCGCGCCAGTTTTTCATGAATGAAGGTGGGGATTGCGCGGTCGCTGATCGGGCCGATGAAGGGGGCCGCCACCGTGACCGCGACGAAGGCCGCCGCGGCCAGACCTGAGACGGCCCGCGGTGCAAACCAGGCCAGGGCGAAGACCGAGCACGCCACGATGAGGCCGACTACTGATGCGCCGCTTTCGCCGTTGGACATTGCGGCGACGATCACAGCGATTAGGCCGAGCGCGAAAATCCAGCCCCGGCGCAGGTTCAGGGCAAACCAGATCGCGAGCGCGGGCATCAGCACCAGAATCGTTAGGAACGAGCGGTTGAAGATGTAGCTGTTCCAGCGCCGCCCGAGCATGTGACGCAAGGCTAGGCCCGTTCGCAGCTCGATCACCATCATCAAGCAGGCCAGGACGATGGCGCCCGCTAGGAGAAAGAAAGCCTGTCGGGTTAGGTAGCGGGGCAGGGCCCGACCGACGACGAAAGCGCAGGCGACTGCGAGCCAGAACTCGCCGAGCGCCGCCACCGAGACGCCGCGAAATTCGCTCCATACGACCGAAAGAGCGGACCATCCGGCGAAAACAAGAACCGCGATCCCCAAGGGCGAGCGTAGGGCGGCCAAGGCTTGCCGGAGGAACGACGGCAGGTTCCCCTCGACGGCGAGCGCAGCCAGCGAACACAGGGCACTCAACACCAGAAAGACCGGGCTTGAACGATGGGCGACGGCCATGCCGACCGGCATCACGGCAAGGGCCCCCACGGCAATGCGCCATAATGTGGCGGCGAGCCGGAGCTGAGGGGCGGGAAGGGGACGGCCGGATGAGGCCATGTCGAGCGTGCTCATGAAAAGGTCTTACGCGAAGGTTGAACATCGATAAAGAACCCAGCGCTTGCAGCGGGGCATTTCGACCTTTACCGTTCAGGCGCAGGGCGCGCGCTTACGTAGCGGAAAAGGCGTCAAAGATCTCATTGGAGGAATTGTTAATGAGCCAATATCGCAAGGGTTTCTGGCGCGGCGCGCTGGCGGCTGCCGCTGTGGCGGGATTCGCCACGACCGCTATGGCCCAGTCCGAACTCAAGATCATGGCTCCGGCGGCTCCGGGCGGCGGCTGGGACCAGACCGCTCGTTCCATGCAGCAGGCACTGACCACGGCCGGCCTCGCAAAGAGCGTCCAGGTCACCAACGTTCCGGGCGCTGGCGGCTCCATCGGCATTGCCCAGTTCGTCAACGGCGCGAAGGGCGACGGCAGCCAGCTCATGGTTATGGGCTACGTGATGGTCGGCGCGCTTTTGACCAACAAGTCCCCCGTCACCCTCGACCAGACCACCCCCATCGCGCGCCTCACCGGCGAGTATGAGGCCATCGTGGTCCCGGCGGATTCGCCGATCAAGAACGCCAAGGATCTCGCAGCGGCCGTGAAGGCCGACCCGGCGAAGGTCACCTGGGCCGGCGGCTCGGCGGGTGGTGTCGACCACATCGCCGTGGCCCTCTTCGCGAAGGCCGTTGGCGCCGATCCGACCAAGATCAACTACATCCCGTTCTCGGGCGGCGGTGAATCGCTTGCGGCTATTCTTGGCGGCAAGGTCACGGCGGGCATCTCCGGCTACGGTGAGTTCGAAAGCCAGATCAAGGCAGGCAAGCTGCGCCTCATCGGCCTGACCACGCCGAAGGGCACGCCGGACATGCCTTCGCTGAAGGAACAGGGCGTCAATCTCGAGATCGCCAACTGGCGCGCTGTCGTTGCCGCTCCCGGCATCTCCGCGGACCAGAAGAAGGCTCTTTCCGAGACCATCGACAAGCTCGCGAAGTCGAAGGAGTGGGCCGAAATCCTGAAACAGAAGGGCTGGGATGACGCCTATCTGTCGGGCGACGCCTTCGCCAAGTTCCTGGCCGAGGACACCAATCGCACGAAGGAGGTTCTGACCTCCGTCGGGCTTGTGAAGTAACGAACTACCGCCTGAAAGACTATTGTCGGAAGCGCCGCCTTTGCGGCGCTTCCTTTTAGGGATTGCCATGAGCACACGAACACCTGGCCGCGTCGACAAGGCAGGCCTCGTCATCGCCCTTTTTCTCCTCATCCTCGCAGGTCTGATCTGGCAAGACTTGACCAGCCTCCAGCTCTCTTCCGTCTATGGCCTTGGGCCGAAGGCGATGCCGGTCGTGGTCTCAGTGGGGCTTGTGGTTTTGGCGGTCGGCAACGCCGTGACCGCGCTTAAAGGTGGATTGCCCGCGCGCGAAAGGCTCGATTGGAAGCCGATCCTCTTCATCCTCGGCGGCCTCGCCGCGCTGATCGCCTGCATCAAGTTCGAGATCGGCTTCATCCCCGCGACGGCCATTCTGTTCGCGGCCACGTCCGCGGCCTTCGGACGGCGTGCTTTTCTCGTCGATCTCCTCATCGGCTTCGTGGCCGGTATCGTGATTTTCCTTCTCTTCTCGAAGCTGTTGACCCTGACGCTGCCGATGGGTCCGCTCGAGCGCCTGATCTGAGGCTTCCATGGACGCTTTTTTTGCACTCGCCCATGGCGTGACCGTCGCCATCCAACCGATGAACCTGCTGTTCGCCCTCGTCGGCGTGCTGCTCGGCACGGCGGTCGGCGTTCTGCCGGGCATCGGCCCGGCGCTGACCGTGGCGCTCCTCCTGCCGATCACCTTCAAACTCGATCCGGGCGGATCGATCATCATGTTCGCGGGCATCTACTACGGCGGCATGTATGGCGGATCGACGACCGCGATCCTCATCAACACGCCCGGCGAAAGCGCCTCGATGGCGACCGCGCTTGAAGGCAACAAGATGGCCAAGGCAGGGCGCGGCGGGCCGGCGCTTGCGACCTCGGCCATCGGCTCCTTCGTCGCCGGCACCATCGCGACGCTGGGCCTCGCCTTCCTCGCGCCGACCCTCGTCGAATTGGCCGTGAAGTTCGGGCCGGAGGATTACTTCGCGCTCATGTGCGTCGCCTTCGTCACGGTCTCGGCGACGTTCGGCGATTCCCCGGTGCGCGGCTTGACGAGTCTTTTCATCGGCCTCGCGCTGGGTCTCGTCGGTATCGACAGACTGACCGGGCAGGCCCGTCTCACCTTCGGTGTGCCGGAACTTCTCGACGGCGTCGAGGTCACGACCCTTGCGGTCGGCCTCTTTGCGGTCGGCGAAGCGCTCTACGTTGCCTCCCGGCGCCACATCGAGGAAGAGGTGCTCGAGCCGGTGCGCGGTTCGCTGTGGATGACCAAGCAGGACTGGAAGCGTTCCTGGATGCCGTGGCTGCGCGGCACCCTCTTCGGCTTCCCCATCGGAGCCTTGCCGGCGGGCGGCGCGGAAATCCCGACCTTCCTATCCTACTCCACCGAAAAGCGCCTGACGAAGTACCCGGAAGAGTTCGGCCACGGCGCCATCGAAGGCGTGGCAGGCCCGGAGGCAGCCAACAACGCGTCCGCCGCCGGCACCTTGGTGCCGCTCCTGGCGCTTGGCCTTCCGACTTCGGCGACTGCCGCGATGATGCTGGCCGGCTTCCAGCAATACGGCCTCAACCCCGGCCCCCTGCTATTCGCCGAACGACCTGAGCTGGTTTGGGGCCTGATCGCCAGCCTGTTCATCGCGAACACGATGCTGCTCGTCCTCAACTTGCCGCTGGTCGGCCTGTGGGTGAAGCTTTTGGCCATTCCGCAGCCCTGGCTCTACGCCGGCATCCTGGTCTTCGCGACCATGGGCACCATCGCGGCGAAGCCTTCGGTTGTCGAGCTGACCATGCTTGGGGCTTTCGGCGTCCTCGGATTCCTGATGCGGCGGTTCGATTATCCCATCGCGCCAGTCGTGGTCGGCCTCATCCTTGGCCCCATCGCCGAAGCGCAGCTGCGCCGCGCTCTCTCGATCAGCCTCGGCGATCCGATGGTGCTGCTCCAAAGCCCGATCTCGGCGACCCTGCTCGCCATCGCGGCCATCGCCTTGATCCTGCCGTTCGCGCTCAAGGGCATGAACCGGTTCAAGGCTCAGGAGGACTAAGAGAAAGGTCCCGATCTCAAAAAAAGCGGCGCTTCGAGCGCCGCTTTTCGTTTCGGGCGTCGTTTCACCGGCCCGAATGGCAGGAGCGCATTTTCCCCGCATTGCTGCCATTGTCGCAACGCGCTAAATCGACAGGGCTATGGCTCAGAACAGACTCAAGATTGCTCTCGCGCAGCTCAACCCCATCGTCGGCGATGTGGCCGGCAACGAGCAGAAGGCGCGCGCCGCCCGCGCTGAGGCGGCCCGGCTCGGCGCGGACATCGTGATGTTCACGGAGCTTTTCCTGGCCGGTTATCCGGCCGAGGACCTCGTGCTCAAGCCTGCCTTTCAGGATGCCTGCCGCGCGGCCTGCGAGCGGCTCGCCGCCGAGACGGTGGATAGCGGGCCTGCTATGCTCATCGGCCTGCCCTGGAAAGAAGGGGCTGCGCTCTACAACACCTACGCGCTTCTCGATGACGGGGCGATTACGCTGCGCTTCAAAGTCGATCTGCCGAATTACGGCGTCTTCGACGAGAAGCGGAATTTCGAACACGGCCCCATGCCGGGGCCGGTTAACTTCCGCGGTGTCCGGCTCGGGCTGCCCATTTGCGAAGATATCTGGACGCCGGATGTCGTCGAGTGCCTGGCCGAGACCGGTGCCGAGATCCTGCTCGTTCCGAACGGCTCGCCCTATTGGCGGGGCAAGACCGAGGAACGGTTCAACATTGCCGCTGCACGCATCACGGAAAGTGGATTGCCGCTCGTCTACCTCAACGAAGTCGGCGGCCAGGATGAATTGATTTTCGACGGCGCGTCGTTTGTGCTCAATGCCGACTGCTCGCTCGCCTGCCAATTGCCCGCCTATCACGAGACGGTCGCGCTGACGGTCTGGGAGAAGGGCGCAGAGGGTTGGACCTGCATCGACGCTCCGATGGTGACGGTGGAAGAGGGCGAAGAGGCGGATTATGCCGCCTGCGTCCTCGGGCTTCGCGACTACGTGGAGAAGAACCGCTTTCCGGGCGTGGTGCTTGGCCTCTCCGGCGGCATCGATTCCGCAATCTGCGCAGCGATGGCGGTCGATGCGCTTGGGCCTGAGCGCGTCCACTGCGTGATGCTGCCCTATCGCTACACGTCGAGTGAGTCGCTGAAAGACGCCGAAGACTGCGCGAAGGCGCTGGGCGTTCGTTACGACACGCTGCCGATTGCGCCCGCCGTGGATGGTTTCGAGGAATTGCTGCAGCCGCTCTTCGCGGGCAGGCCGCGCGACATCACGGAAGAGAACATGCAAAGCCGCGCGCGCGGCACGATCCTCATGTCGATCTCAAACAAGTTCGGCGCGATGGTGGTGACGACGGGCAACAAATCCGAAATGTCGGTCGGCTATGCCACGCTCTATGGCGACATGAATGGCGGCTTCAACCCGATCAAGGATCTCTACAAGATGGAGGTCTATCGCCTGTCGGCTCTGCGCAATCGCCGGAAGCCGGAGGGTGCATTGGGGCCGGACGGCATCGTGATCCCCGAAAACATCCTGTCCAAGGCACCAAGCGCCGAGCTGCGCGAGAACCAGACGGACCAGGACTCACTGCCGCCTTACGACGCCCTCGACGCGATCCTGCACGGGCTTGTGGAGGAAGAACTGCGCGTCTCCGAAATCGTCGCGCGGGGCTACGATCTCGAAACCGTCAAGAAAGTCGAGCGGCTGCTCTATCTCGCCGAATACAAGCGCCGACAATCGGCACCGGGCGTGAAGGTCACTCGCAAAAACTTTGGCCGTGATCGCCGCTATCCGATCGTCAATCGCTTTCGGGATCAGGGCGAGGTGCCTGTCCGTCCCGCTGGGGTTGCGGAACGGGCCGTCGGCAAGCCGAAAATGAGTTCGCTGGATGTCTAGCGCCATCGTCGCTCGCGCCATCCAATTCCAGTTATTATAGGATCTCTATGTCCAAGCCTATCGTCCGCTTCGCCCCGTCTCCGACCGGGCGCATCCACATCGGCAATGCGCGCCAGGCGCTCATGAATGCGCTCTTCGCGCGGCGCGAGAAGGGCGTGTTTGTCCTGCGTTTCGACGACACGGACCTTGAACGCTCCAAGCGTGAATATGCCGATTCCATCGAAGTTGATCTCGCGTGGCTCGGCATCGCGCCGGATGTGGTGGTGCGCCAGTCGGAGCGCGTGGAGTTCTATGACGAAGCCGCCGAGCGGCTCCGCGATGTCGGCCGGCTCTATCCCTGCTACGAGACAGCCGAAGAGCTCGAGTTTCGCCGCAAGCGCCAGCTCGCGCGTGGCCTGCCGCCGATCTATGACCGCGCCGCGCTCAAGCTCACGAAGGAAGAACGGGAAAAGCTCGAAGCGGAAGGGCGTCGCCCGCATTGGCGCTTCCGTCTCGATCACCGCGTCGTCACATGGCACGACCTTGTGCGCGGCGAATGCCATGTGGATTGCGGCTCGCTGTCGGACCCCGTGCTGGTGCGCGAGGACGGGACCTATCTCTACACGCTGCCCTCGATCGTCGACGACATCGACCTGAAGATCAGCCACGTGATCCGCGGCGAAGACCACGTGACCAACACGGCGGTGCAGATTCAGATCTTCGAGGCTTTGGGCGCGCATCTCCCGCAGTTTGCACACATCAACCTGCTGACGACCGCGAGCGGGGAGGGGCTGTCCAAGCGTCTCGGGCATCTGTCGCTCACAAGCCTGCGCGAAGCGGGGCTGGAGCCGATGTCTGTTGCATCGCTTGCGGTTCTGGTCGGAACGGCGGAGGCCGTGCGGCCCGTTGCGGACATCGATGAACTCGCAAGCCTCATCGATTTCAACCACATCTCCCGCGCGCCGGCGAAATTCGACGAGCATGAGCTCGATCAGCTCAATGCGCGTCTGATCCACGAAATGCCCTACGAGGCCGCGCGCAGCCGTCTCGCGGCGCTTGATGCGGATGGGGGCGAGGCGTTTTGGCTGGCGGTGCGGGGCAACCTGACCCGATTGGCCGATGCGGTTCAATGGTGGCACGTGGTGCGCGGGCCGGTGACGCCTGTCATCGAGGACAAGGCCTTTCTCGATGCCGCCACGAAAGTTCTTCCCGACGCGCCCTGGGATTCCACGACCTGGAAGACCTGGACGGAGGCCGTAAAGGCCGCGACCGGCGTGAAAGGCAAGGCGCTTTTCATGCCGCTGCGTTTAGCGTTGACAGGTCTCGATCATGGGCCTGAACTGGCAGCGCTCCTGCCCTTGATCGGACCTGAGCGCGCCAAAGCGCGACTTGTGGGGCAGGCTGCTTAACAAAGGGGACACGCCATGTATCAGCTCTTCATCGCCAACAAGAACTATTCATCCTGGTCTTTGCGGCCGTGGGTGCTGATGACGGAACTCGCGATTCCCTTCGAGGAGCAAATGGTCCTCTTCGGTGGTGCCTCGAACTGGGACCGGTTCCGCGATTTTGCGCCGAACGGCAAGGTTCCCTGCTTGAAGGATGGCGACACGGTGGTGTGGGATTCCCTCGCCATCGCTGAATATTTGGCCGAGCGGCATCCGGGTGTCTGGCCCTCCGACGCGAGCGCCCGCACCTGGGCTCGCTCCGCTGCCGCGGAGATGCATTCAGGATTCACCACGCTGCGTGGAAGCTGCCCGATGTGTTGCGGCATCCGCGTCCGCATCGACGAGTGGACGCCGGCGTTGAAGCATGACATCGCCCGGATTGGTGAATTGTGGAGCGACGGCCTGAACCGCTTCGGCGGACCTTTCCTGGCAGGCAAGGCTTTTACGGCGGTGGATGCGTTCTTCGCGCCGGTGGCGTTCCGCGCCCAGACCTATGGTCTCACGTTCGGCGAGACCGCCGATGCCTATGTGAAGCGGCTGCTTGCTCTGCCGGCGATGAAAAGCTGGTACGAAGCGGCACTGGCCGAGACATGGCGCGAGCCCGCCCATGAAGATGACGTGAAGCGGACCGGGACCTGGCTGGAAGACCGGCGCGCGACGGCCTGAGCCATCGCGCGTCACCGACGAACCCGTTAAGGCGTTGCGTTCGGCACCGGGATCAGGTTGGGCGCGATAATGCGCACAGTCCGCTTGGTGCCGTCCGCCGCAACGTTTTCGCGCTTCGGACCTTCGCTCTGGTTCACGATGCGGGTGTTTTCGATGGATTGCGGGCCGATGCCGGAGGATTCCTTGCTCGCGGTTGGCGCGGCAGCGGCGATTTCGGCGGCGGCCTGTGTTTCCTCGGTCGCCTTCTTCTCGGCGGCCTTGCGGGCCTGAACGACCTTCGGACGCGAAAGCTCTTCCGACTTCTCGGCGGTCACGATCACGTCGCCCTTGCGCTGTTCCAGCATGCCCTCAGCCCTGCGCAGGACGACAGCCCAGCTCTCGTCCCCCTTCTTGCAGGCACAGCTTTCATCGAAGTTCTTGCGGAACTTGAAGGCGTTGGCGAGCGAGGTGTAGGGCCGGCTTCCGGACACCGAGATCGCCCGGTTAAGCGAGTCATCGCCGCCGCCGGTGGCAAACGCGAGGGTTTCGGTGCCGGGGCAGAGCGACTGGCACATTTCGTCCGCGCTCTCCCGGCCGCCGGGCGCGACGCTCAACGGGAAATACGAACCGTCGCAGGTTTTCACACAGACAAGACGGCGACCGCCGAGGGGCTGGTCCTCGGAGATGATCGGCTGGCCTTCCGGCATGATGTCCGGCTGTTGGGGACGCGGCGTGCCGAAGAGGGATTCGAAGAAGCCGCGGGGCTGGTCGGTGCTGCAGGTCTGCTGCACGGCGGCCTGAAGCTGACGGCGGCGGAATTCGATATCGCCGCTCTCGGCGGCCTGCTGGGCCATCCGGTTATATCCGGCCTCCAGCTGCCGAATCTGTTGCTGCATCGGGCCGCATTCGGCAGGTGCCGGGCCGGTCAGGAAGCCGAGCGGGCCGCGCTCGCAGCCGATGGAGCGGTAATAGGCGAGAAGCCGGTTCAACTCATCGCGCTGGGCCGCCATGGCGCTCGACTGGGCGCTTCCGCCGCTCCGTTCCAGATTCGCCAATTCGGCACGGAAGCGCAGGCATTCCGCCGATTGAGCAAAAGCGGCATCGCCCGCGGCGAGAAAAGCCGTGGCGGCAATCAGAAGGCGGAAGAAAGAGATCTTTTTCATAAATCTTGTCGCGAAAACCGGATTTTCATGCCGCCAATAGCCCAGGTCGATGGTCATTTGACGTCGTGAAATTGACCCTAATGTGATTAGCGCCTTGCACGCGCCGATGGAAGCCAAGTAGCGTTCAAGCAGGGCGGCAAAAGCCACAGCCAGAGGAATTTAGGGGAAAGCATGTACTCTCATACGACCGTCGGGGCAAATGACGTGAACCGCGCCAAGGCGTTCTACGACGTCGTTCTCGCGCCGCTCGGCATCGAGGCGAAGCTCGTTTTCGACAGCGCCATCAGCTATGGCCTGCCGGGCGGCCCCTCCCAGTTCTGGGTCACGCAACCCTTTGACGGGAAAAGCCAATCGGTCGGCAACGGCACCATGATCGCCTTTGCGGCCTCGAAGAGGTCGGCGGTCGACGCCTGTTATGCCGCCGCGATGGCCAGGGGTGGGAAGGACGAAGGCGGGCCGGGTCTGCGGCCGCATTACCACAAGGATTATTACGGCGCTTACTTCCGCGACCTCGACGGCAACAAGATTTGCGTGTGCAGTCAGCACGCCGAGTAACCCTCGCAAGAGGCGGGAAGCTTCCCCACATAGCGCGTGACTGTGGGAGATTGCGGAATGCTCGCTCGAATCGCCTTGGCTCTGGCGCTTGTCGCCGGGGCCGCTACCGGCGCCCTGGCCCAGGAGCCGGACCTGATTTTCAAGAAATCGACCGTCTGGCGGGCGCTGACCCCCAATGACAAGCTGGCCGTCTATGGCGTTGACGATCCGCTCGTGGAGGGCGTCGCCTGTCACTATACGACGCCGGAGAAGGGCGGCCTGTCCGGAACCTTCGGCGTGGCCGAGGAGGTGTCCGATATTTCGCTTTCCTGCCGTCAGGTCGGACCGGTCCGCTTCAAGGGCAAGTTCGAGCAGGGCGACGTGGTGTTCAGCGAGCGCCGATCCCTGATCTTTAAGAAGATGCAGATCGTCCGCGGCTGCGACGCCAAGCGTAACACGCTGGTCTATATGGTCTATTCCGACCGGCCCATCGAAGGCTCGCCCAAGAACTCGACCTCGACCGTGCCGCTGATGCCTTGGGGCACAGAAGCGCCACAGAAATGCGGCGAGTGGCTGACCCGTTAAGACGCGACCACAAAACGGGTCTCTCATGACCCGGTCATGGAGAGCCTTCTGTCCCGTTCAGCGCGCCTTCTTGATCTGATCCAGGTCCTCCGCCGTCGCCGCCGACCGATTACGGCAAGCGAGATTGCGGAAGAACTCGGCATTTCCTTGCGTACCGTCTATCGGGATATCGCTACGCTGATGGCCCAGGGCATGCCGATCGAGGGGGAGGCAGGGCTTGGCTATGTCTTGAAGCCCGGCTTCTTCCTGCCGCCGCTGATGCTGGGCGAGAATGAGATGGACGCGATCATCCTGGGCCTGCGGTTTGTTTCCCAGAGGGGCGACAAGGCGCTGGCTGTCGCCGCCGAGGATGCGCTGGCAAAGATCACCGCCGTTTTGCCGCCTGGTCTTGAAGATGCGGCAGCCACGAGCGGCCTCCTGGCTGGCCCGGGCAGCACGAGTGACGCATCTCGTCTTGCGGCGCTCCGCCGGGCGATCCGCGCCGAGGAGAAACTCCGGCTGAGCTATGTCGATAAGCTTGGCGTGGCCACCGAGCGGGTCGTCTGGCCCGTTGCAATCGGCTTTTTCGATGCAGTGGAAATGCTGGCGGCGTGGTGTGAGACGCGCAGCGATTTCCGTCATTTTCGCCTGGACCGGATCGCCTCGGCAGCGTCGACAGGAGAGAGGATGCCGAAACGCCAACGAATCCTGCTTGCTGAATGGCGTCTCGTGGAAGGGCTCGGCGACTTGATCTGATTGCTGCTGCCAGAAACTGACAATGGAGCGCGTTACGGATCGAGGCACCGAAACCGGAGAGCACCATGCCCGATCCCAGCCTCGTCATTCTCTACGTCGACAGACCCGAAGCCAGCGCAGCTTTTTATGCCGACCTCCTCGGTCAATCGCCGGTCGAGGCTTCGCCGACTTTCGCCATGTTCGCTTTGCCGTCAGGATTCAAACTCGGCCTATGGGCGCGCCACACAGTCGAGCCGGCCGCAACGGGCGCAGGCGGGGGCACTGAGCTCGCCTTTCCGGTTGCCGACGTCGATGCCGTTTATCTGGACTGGGCAGGACGCGGCCTGGCCGTGATTCAGCCCCCAACGGAGATGGATTTCGGCCGCACCTTCGTCGGGCTCGACCCAGATGGTCATCGGCTACGAGTATATGACCCGGTGATGCCGTGAGCGGCGGGTGGATTGCGGTCGCCTCAGCCGAGCATGTTCGGCGCGGGCGGGAAGGAGGCTTCATGCAGGTCTGCCATGGCAAGGCCGGCCCCTTACGCCGGATAAAGCCCGGCGACCATGTCGCCTACTACTCCCCGACGGCGGTTCTGGGCGACAAGATCCCCTATCGGGCATTCACGGCGGTCGGCGTGGTTGCGGAGGGCGAGCCCTACGCCTTCGACATGGGCGGAGGGTTCATCCCTTCGCGGCGCAATGTCCGGTGGTTCGATTCTGTCGATGCGCCGATCGTGCCCTTGCTCGAGCGCCTCGATTTCACGGCGGGCATGCGCAACTGGGGCTACAAGTTCCGCTTCGGATTATTCGCGGTCAGCGAGCGTGACATGGACGTCATCGCCGATGCGCTGAAGGGGCCCGCCGATAGGAGAGAGGCTTAATTCGAGCAGGTAATGGCAACCGGCCTCGGCGCGGGGGCGGTTGCCACCTTTTGCACTTCAACCGACCCCGTCACGTCCTCAGGGTCTGCCTGCCGGAAGGAGACGGCGCGGGAATAGCCCTGCGCTTCGCACCAGGTATCCGCCACCGCCTTGCCACAGGTATGGCCGGAGACGAGGCATTCTGCGACGCCGTAGCCGTCAGCGGCCGGCACCAGGAAGGTTGCCTCGGTTGCGGAAGCCTTGCCACCCTCCGGCATCAGGGTCAGGGACCCGGCGGCAACAAGCACGACCGCACCCAACCCGAGCATGGCATATGCGCGGCGCATGGAAGACCTCACTGCAATTGAACTCGTGCACTAATGTGACGAAGGGGCGTGAATAAACCGCTAACGTGACGGCAGACAACCGAGCTTGGGCGTTCTCTCAAAAAATTCATGGGACTTTGTGGAGAACCTTGACGCCGCAAGGCGGAGAGGGCATTGATGGAACCATGAACACGGCAACGATCCTCATTTCCGGGATTATTTGCGGCTAGCGCACAACGCTGGCTGGAGCCGTCTCGTCCTCATTCCACGGATCGAAACCATACTCCGGCCTGCGGCCTGAAGGGATTATGGTTTCATGACTGCACTGAAACTCTACAGCACGCTGACCCGGTCGAAGGACACGTTCGTCCCCATCGACGACAGGAATGTGCGCCTCTATGTCTGCGGCCCGACCGTGTACGACTATGCCCATATCGGCAATGCGCGCCCGATCATCGTCTTCGACCTTCTCTTCCGACTGCTGAGACATGTTTACGGTGCGGAAGCGGTCACGTATGTGCGCAACATCACGGATGTGGAAGACAAGATCAACGCGCGCGCCGCGCGGGACTATCCCGACCTGCCGCACAACGATGCGATTCGCATCGTCACGCAGAAGACCGAGAAACAGTTCCACGACGACATCCGCGCGCTCGGCGTGCTGATGCCGGAGCACGTGAACGAACCCGGCAAGCCGCCGCGTTTCGTTGAGCCTCGCGCGACCGAGCATATCGATGAGATGAAGATGATCATCGAGCGCCTGATCGCGCGCGGCGCGGCCTATGTCGCCGAGGACCATGTGCTATTCAGCGTGTCGGGCATGAGCAAGTTGTCGAACGTGCCGCAATACGGCGCATTCTCGAAGCGCTCGCTCGACGAGCTTCTGTCCGGCGCGCGTGTCGATGTCGCGCCCTACAAGCGCGATCCGATGGATTTCGTGCTCTGGAAGCCGTCAGGCCCCAAGGACCCGGCTTGGCCTTCGCCCGCCGGCATCGCAAAGCCGGGCCGTCCCGGTTGGCACATCGAATGCTCGGCCATGGCGTGGAAGCATCTGGTGCAGGCTTTCGAGACGCGGCTTTCATGCAACGATCCGGCTGAGCGTGAAACCTTCGACATTCATGGCGGCGGCATCGATCTCGTCTTCCCGCATCACGAGAACGAGATTGCGCAATCCTGCTGCGCCTTCGGCGTGCCGCGCATGGCGAATGTGTGGATGCACAACGGCTTCCTTCAGGTGGAAAGCGAGAAGATGTCGAAGTCTCTCGGCAACTTCTTCACGATCCACGATCTCTTGAAGGATTGGCCGGGCGAGGTTTTGCGCTTCAACATGCTGCGCACCCATTATCGCCAGCCCATCGACTGGACGGTGAAGGGGCTGGAGGAAAGCCAGAAGACGCTCGACCGCTGGTACGGCCTTGCGGGCGATGGCTCGTCTGTCACGCTCTCGGGCCCGGTGGTCGAGGCTTTGGCGGACGATCTCAATACGCCGAAGATGCTCGCGGAGTTGCACGCCCTCGATCACCACGGCGCGCATGAGGAACTGGGCGCGAACCTGCGTGCGCTCGGGTTCCTTCTTGAAGGCTCCGTTGCCTGGGAGGCGCGCAAAAAGGCCTCTCTCAGCGTCGACGCGAGCGTCGTCGAGGCGCTCATCGTCGCCCGCAAGGAAGCGCGCGCTTCGAAGAACTGGGCCGAGTCCGACCGTATCCGCGATGAACTCGCCGCCTTGAGCGTCGTCGTGAAGGACAACAAGGACGGCACCACCACCTGGGAGGTCGCGCGATGACCTTTTCGGTTCTTCACCGCTATGGCCGGGCTTGTTGCGGGGATGACGCCTCTGGTCTGCGTTGCCGTTACACCAAGGAAAGGACGCTCTGATGGGTCATTCTATGCCGAAGCCAGCTCTGCGACCCTTCCTGCCCGACGATGCTGAGATGCTCGTGAGCATTTATCACGCCAGCGTCATGGAGCTTGCGGAAGAGGATTACAGCGAGGCGCAGCGGGAGGCCTGGGCCGCGATTGCCGATGATGAGAGCTTCGTTAAGCGCCTCGCCGGGGGAGTTACCTTGCTCGCCACGATGGAAGGAACGCCGGTCGGTTTCATTTCTCTCAAGGACAACGAGCACGTGGATTTTCTCTACGTTCATCCAGCCGTGTCGGGACAGGGCGTAGGGGCCATGCTGTACGACGCGGTTGAGAAGCTGGCCCGCGCTCGCGGAGCAACCCGCCTCACGGTCGATGCGAGCGATACTGCGCGGCCTTTCTTCGAACAGCGCGGTTTCGCGCCCCAGCGCCGAAACACCATTTCTCTCGGCGACGAATGGCTTGCCAATACCACCATGGAAAAGCGCCTCGCTCCGCAAGAGGACAGGAAGTTGTCGTCATGACCCGCGAACGCATCTATCTCTTCGACACGACCCTGCGTGACGGTGCGCAGACCACGGGTGTCGATTTTTCGCTCGAAGATAAGCGCGCCATTGCAAGCCTGCTCGACCGTCTCGGCGTCGATTATGTGGAAGGCGGCTATCCGGGCGCCAACCCGCTCGACACCACGTTCTTTTCCGAGAAGCGGACAAAGAACGCAAAATTCACCGCCTTCGGCATGACCAAGCGCCCAGGCCGCTCGGTCTCGAACGATCCCGGCGTCGCCGCGCTGCTGGAAGCCGAGGCCGATGCGATTTGCTTCGTCACCAAATCATGGGACTATCACGTCCACGTGGCGCTTGAGACAACGCTGGAAGAAAACCTTGCCGGCATCCGCGACAGCGTCACCGCCGCACGCGAAAAGGGCCGTGAAGTTATCGTCGATTGCGAGCATTTCTTCGACGGCTACAAGGCCAATCCAGACTACGCGTTAGCCTGCGCGAAGACGGCTTACGATGCAGGTGCGCGCTGGGTGGTTCTTTGCGACACCAATGGCGGCACGCTGCCTCACGAGGTTTCGGCCATCGTCAGCGCCGTGACAAAGGCCGTGCCGGGCGCCAATCTCGGCGTTCACACCCATGATGATTGCGGTTGCGCTGTTGCGAACTCGCTTGCGGCGGTGGAGGCCGGTGCGCGGCACATTCAGGGCACACTCAACGGCCTCGGCGAGCGCTGCGGCAATGCCAACCTCGTGACGCTCATCGGTGCGTTGAAGTTGAAGGACGGCTATGCGGCTCGCTTCGACCTCGGCGTGTCTGACGAGACGTTGGGTGAGTTGACCCACGTGTCGCGGCAGGTGGATGAAATCCTCAACCGCCAGCCCAACCGCCACGCACCTTTCGTGGGCGCAAGCGCCTTTGCGACGAAAGCGGGCATTCACGCTTCCGCGGTCCTCAAAGACCCGCGCACCTACGAGCATGTGGAGCCGGAGGTCGTCGGCAATGTGCGCAAAGTTCTGGTGTCCGACCAGGGCGGCCAGTCGAACGTGCTTGCCGAATTGAAGCGCCTCGGCTTCTCGCTTGAAAAAGGCGATCCGCGCGTGACGCGCGTGCTCGAGGAAGTGAAGCGCAAGGAAGCGGAGGGCTTTGCCTTCGAAGGGGCGGATGCGTCCTTCTTCGTGCTGGTCAAGCGCATGCTCGGCGAAGTGCCCGCGTTCTTCGACGTCGAGCGCTTCTCCGTGAATGTGGAACGCCGCTATAACGCGGTCGGCGAACTGGTCACGGCCTCGGAGGCCATCGTGAAAGTGCGCGTGGGCGACGAGATGTTGATCTCAGCCGCCGAAGGAAACGGTCCGGTGAACGCGCTCGACGTGGCTCTGCGCAAGGATCTCGGCAAGTATCAGAACTTGATCCAGGACCTGGAGTTGGTGGACTATAAAGTGCGCATTTATCAGGGCGGCTCGGATGCCGTGACGCGCGTTCTGATAGAATTCACCGATGCCACGGGCGAGCGCTGGACCACCATCGGCGTTTCGGCCAACATCATTGACGCTTCCTTCCAGGCACTGACCGATTCCATGGTCTATAAGCTCCTGAAGGGTGGAGCGACGCTTTAAGCCCACCGGAGCTACCTATGACCCTATCAGTTCTGCTCCCGCTGCTCGGCGTTGTCGTGGGCGGTGTCTTTCTCTCCTCTCAGGCGCCGATCAATGCCGCGTTGGCGCGGGGCTTGGGAGACCCGGTGCTGGCGGCTTGTGTCTCGTTCGCAGTCGGATTCTCGGTTCTCGCCATCATCAGCTTTTTCAGAGGCGGATGGCCGACAGGTGGCGCGATTGCCTCCGCTCCGTGGTGGTCTTGGCTCGGAGGTTTGCTTGGCGCGTTCTACGTGGCCATCGTCATCTGGGGTGTGCCGCAGCTCGGCGTGGTCAGCACCGTCGCCGCGCTGGTCTTCGGTCAGCTTGCGGCGGCGCTGCTTTTGGATGCCGTTGGCGCTTTCGGATTACCCGTTCAGGAGATCACCTGGCAGCGGCTTCTCGCGGCGGGGCTCATCCTGAGCGGGCTTGTTCTGTCCCGGTTCTGAGATTCAGAATTTCGTTTCGATCAGATCGACGTTCTCGACGAGCCGGGTACGCCGCACCGAGGCTTCGAGCATCGGGATCACGTCTTCGACCTGCTCGGCCACGAGGTAGTTCAGTTCAAGGCCGGGGCGGATGAAGCCCTGCTCGCGCATATGGGCGAAGAGGCTTAGAAGTGGTTTCCAGAAGCCGTTGGTGTTGAGCATCAGAATCGGCTTGGTGTGCCGCCCGAGCTGCGCCCAGGTCATCTGCTCCACCAATTCTTCCAATGTGCCGATGCCGCCGGGCAGGGCGACGAAGGCGTCCGCTTTTTCGAACATCAGCCGCTTGCGGGTGTGCATGTCGGGAACCACGATGGTTTCCTGCACTGCATCAAGAAGCTTTTCGCGGGATTTCAAAAAGTCCGGAATGATTCCCGTGACATAGCCGCCATGGTCGAGAACGGCCTTCGCCACGGTGCCCATGAGGCCGACATTTCCGCCGCCATAGACGAGGCTAATTCCTTCTTCGGCCATCGTTCGGCCCAATGCCGCCGCATTTTCAGCGAAAACGGGCTCGTCGCCGAATCCCGAGCCGCAATAGACGCAAATGGATTTGATGGGTGACATGGGCTTTTCGGGGAAGCGGGCAGCTTCCCGCGCTGAGTCGTAAAACATTGTTATTCTTCCTTATGGCCGTAGCCTTTTCAACGATAAACGGCTTAAATGCCGGAAAGTGCCGCGGTTGAGAAAAAGCATTATGGCAAACGAGAAACAGGTCCGTGGGACGATAGCGATTCTCGGTGCAGCGGCGGTTTCGGTCGTCGCGGTTCTGCTGGGCGTCCTTTATTGGGAAACGGGTAAGAACACGCCGGTCGCGAAAAACGAGACGCCGGGTTCCGGTGTTCCTCCGCAGGCTTCTCAAGTTCCATCCTCCCAGGCCCCTGTACCGCAAGCGGCACCAGCCGAATCGAAGTCTTCTCCACCGGCGGAAGCGGCCAAAGCCGCCGCACCGGCTCCCATCGTTCCTTCCTTTGATGTGGTGCGTGTGGAGCCGGATGGCGAGAGCGTTATTGCGGGTCGTGCGGCACCGGGAGCCACCATCGAATTGCTGCGCGGCGATCAGGTTCATGCCCGCGCAGCCGCGGACGCCTCGGGCCTCTTCGCCCTCGTGCCGCCGCCCCTGCCGCCGGGCACCCATCAGATCATCCTGCAATCCATCGCCCCGGACGGCAGTCGCCAACGCTCCCGCGAGAGCGTGACGGTGGTCATCAGCCCGGCCAAGACCCGGCCGCTGGTGGCTTTGACCGCCCCGGACAAGCCGACGGTGTTGCTCTCCAACCCCGAGCCGCCGGAGGCAAAGGTCGAGACGGCGGAAACGCCCGCGCCTGCCACCCCGCAGCAGCAGGCCAATGCCGCGCCCGGCACAAACCCGCAGGCCGCCACGCCCCGGCCCGAGATCAAGATCGTCAGCGTCGAATCGGCGGCAGGGCGGCTTTTTGTCTCCGGCCAATCCGCGCCGGGGGCCACGGTCCGCCTCTATCTCAACGACACCTTCATCGCGCCGGGCGGGGCAGGGGGAGATGGAAAGGTCTCTTTCTCCATCGCCAGTGGCGTCCGGCCCGGCGATTACCGGGTCCGGCTGGATGACGTCGATCCCGTGTCGGGCCAAGTGAAGTCCCGTGCCGAGGTCGCCTTCAACGTGCCTGCCCAGGTCGCCGGCGCCGAGGGGCAGACCGCTCCGGCTCAGGCGGCTGCGCAGCCCGCGCCCTCGAACGCCGCGCCGCAAAGCGGCGGCCAGGCCGCTCCGGCAGCGCAGCCCGGAACGGTGGTCATTCCCAATATCAACACGGCCATCGTGTCGCGCGGCGACAATCTCTGGCGCATCAGCCAGCGGACCTATGGCGAGGGTTATCGCTACACGGTGATCTACGGGGCCAACCAGGACCAGATCCGCAACCCGAACCTGATCTATCCCGGACAGGTTTTTGTTCTCCCCAACGCGCAGGTGCAGAGGACAAACTGACCATTCGAGCCGGCGGCGGGGTGAATTCCCGTTGTCGATCGTCTATATCGGGGTCCGAAGCTTTTGATCGGATCGTAGCGAATGCCCCCCTCCAGCGCTGTCCCGTCGGCTGGCTCGGCGAAGCCGAAGCCTCCCGGTTTGGTCGCGACCCTCTCGAAATTGTGGCCCTATCTCTGGCCCCACGGCCGCCCGGATCTACAACGCCGGGTCTTTCTGGCCTTTGGCCTGCTGTTGGTCGCCAAGGGCGTCACGATGGTGACGCCGTTCGCCTTCAAGTGGGCGACGGATGCGCTAGTCGCCGCGACCAGCGGCGCGGGGCAGGGGATCGAGGCCGCCACGACTTCAGGCACCTGGCTCTGGCGCGCGCCGGTTCTCCTCACCATCGTTTATGGTGTCACCCGCATTCTCATGGCGGTGCTCACGCAGGTCCGCGACGGGCTTTTCGCCAAGGTCGCCATGCATGCGGTGCGCAAGCTCGCGCTGCAAACCTTCGAGCACATGCACCGCCTGTCCTTGCGCTTCCATCTCGAACGCAAGACCGGCGGCCTGACCCGCGTGCTCGAGCGCGGACGCAGGGGCATCGAGGAATTGTCGCGCCTCATGGTGTTGACGCTGATCCCCACCATCGTCGAGTTCGCGCTGGTCCTCGGCCTTCTCGCCTGGGAGTTCGACTGGCTCTATTCGCTCGTCGTGTTGGCGATGGTGGTGGTCTATCTCGCCTACACCTACAAGGCCACCGAGTGGCGTATCTCCATCCGCCGCCGGATGAACGAGTCCGACACGGACGCCAACACTAAGGCAGTCGATTCACTCCTCAACTACGAGACCGTGAAATACTTCGGCGCGGAAGCGCGCGAAGCGATCCGCTACGATCACTCCATGGAGCGCTATGAGAGGGCGTCCACGCAGACCTATGTTTCGCTGGCGGTTCTCAACGCCGGTCAGGCGGTGATCTTCTCCATCGGCATGATGCTTGTGATGATTTTGGCCGCGCAGGACATCATGGCGGGCCGCGCTTCCATCGGCAGCTTCGTGCTCGTCAACGCCATGCTGGTGCAGCTCTACATCCCGCTGAACTTCATGGGGATGCTCTATCGCGAAATCAAACAGGCGCTCATCGATATCGACGACATGTTCAAGATCATCGATCGCAATCCCGAGATCGAGGACAAGCCGCACGCCAAGCCGCTCCACATCTCTGAGGGCGTGGTGCGTTTCGAGGATGTGCACTTCTCCTACATTCCCGAGCGCCCGATCCTCAAAGGCGTGTCCTTCGAGGTGCCCGCCGGGCACACCGTCGCCATCGTCGGTCCGTCGGGCGCGGGCAAGTCGACGATTTCGCGCCTTCTGTTCCGGTTCTATGAACCCGCGAGCGGACGCATCCTCATCGACGGTCAGAACATCGCCGACGTGCAGCAGGGGACCTTACGCAAAGCCATCGGCATGGTTCCGCAGGACACGGTGCTGTTCAACGACACCATTGGCTACAACGTCCAGTACGGCCGTTGGGACGCCGCCGCCGAAGACGTGAGGGAGGCAGCACGCCTCGCGCAGATCGACCGTTTCATCAGCAACCTGCCGGAAGGCTACGACACCTCGGTGGGCGAGCGCGGCCTGAAGCTGTCGGGCGGCGAGAAGCAGCGCGTCGCCATCGCCCGCACGATCCTCAAAGGCCCGCCGATCCTCGTTCTCGATGAGGCGACGTCGGCGCTCGACTCCTTTACCGAAAAGGAGATCCAGGACGCGCTCGACCGGGTCAGCCAGGGGCGCACGACCCTCGTCATCGCCCACCGCCTGTCCACCATCGTCGGTGCGGACGAGATCATCGTTCTCGACCATGGCAGCATCGCTGAGCGCGGAACCCATGCGGGCCTGCTCGCCTCCGGCGGGCTCTATGCCGCCATGTGGAACCGCCAGCGCGAAGCCGACGAGGCCCGCGAGGCCCTGAAACGCGCGGAAGAGGAAGAACTGAGCAAGGAGGCGGTGCCGGGTTGACGGAACCCGCGGCCCCTGCCATCCCCTCTTCCAAACCATTGAGGCTTCAAAAGAATGAGCGACATTCTGGATTCGATGCGCCGCATCTTCGTTCCCATCCACAAGGAGGGCTATCCCTTCATTCTGATCGCGCTCGCTGCGACGATCGTTTTGGGATTCCTGTGGTCGCCCTTGGGCTGGATCGGCACGATCCTCACGGTGTGGGTCTGCTACTTCTTCCGCGATCCGCCGCGCGTGACGCCGATCCGCGATGGCCTCGTGGTGTCGCCTGCCGACGGCAAGGTCAGCCTCATCACCACCGCCGTGCCTCCGGCCGAACTCGACCTGCCGAGTGAGCCGATGACCCGTATCTCGGTGTTCATGAACGTGTTCGACTGCCACGTGAACCGGTCGCCGGTCGCGGGCCGCATCACCCAGATCCTCTATACGCCGGGCCTCTTCCTCAACGCCGAGCTCGACAAGGCGAGCGAGGACAATGAGCGCAACGCCCTCGTCATCGAGACGGGGGGGACCAAGATCGGCGTGGTGCAGATCGCGGGCCTCGTGGCGCGGCGCATCGTGTCCTTCGTCAAGGAAGGCGACAGCCTGAGCCCGGGTGAGCGCTTCGGCCTGATCCGCTTCGGCTCGCGGCTCGACATTTACGTGCCGCTCTCGACGCAGGTCCTCGTCGGCCTGGGCCAGACAGCGGTCGCGGGCGAGACGGTTCTGGCCGATCTGTCGGCCAAGGAACCGGCGCGCCAGCACCGGGTCGGCTAGCGTCGCTTGCGGCTTCCCTGGGCTGAACCTAGAATCGCGCCATGAGTGACCTTTTTCCGCCCTTCGCCCCGGACCCTAACGAGCCGCGTCGGCGTCTCTTCAAACCGGTGCCGTTTCGCGTGATCGTGCCCAACATCATCACGCTGATCGCGCTTTGCCTTGGCCTGACGGCCATCCGGCTGGCCTATGAAGGGCGGATGGTGCCGGCGGTCATCGCTATTGTCGCGGCGGCTGTGCTGGACGCGGTCGATGGCCGGGTCGCGCGGCTTTTGAAGGGCACGTCCCGGTTCGGGGCCGAGCTGGACTCGCTGGCGGACTTCGTCAATTTCGGCGTGACGCCCGCGCTCGTCCTCTACAGCTTCATACTGCATGAACTGAAGGCGCTCGGCTGGATCGCGGTTCTCGTCTTCGCCATCGCCATGGCGCTGCGCCTTGCGCGCTTCAACGTGATGCTGGACGATCCCGACCGGCCGGAATGGAAGAAAAACTTCTTCACGGGCATGCCCGCGCCCGCGGGCGCGCTGACGTCGATGCTGCCGCTCTATCTGTCCTTCCTTGGCGTTCCGATTGGTGCTCCGGCTGCGCCGATCGTGCTGGTCTATTTGCTCGGTCTTGCGTTCCTCATGGTCTCGACCATCCCGGTCTATTCCGGCAAGACCATAGGCAAATACGTGCCGCGCCATTGGGTGTTGCCGATTTTCGTCCTGTCAGTCGCGGCCTTCGGCCTGCTGGTCAGTTTCCCGTTCGAAGTGTTGACGGCTGTTACCATTCTCTTCCTCGCGACCATTCCGATCAGCGCGGCGCGCTATCGCACGCTCGAAAGGGCGCACGCGGCCGAAATGGCAGGTCAGCCGAGCGAGTCGCAGCCGCTTGATTCAACCGGCCCCGGTTCCATCTGACCGGGCGCGGGCGGCGTTTGCCGATCCGCCAAGAATGGGCCTCTCAGCCCGCAGTAGCGTGGAGATCATCGTGGCGTTTTCCTCCGAGGCATCGAGTCCCAGCTGGCGTCCGAAACTGGTTCTGGCTTCCGCATCGCCCCGCCGGCTCGCGCTGCTGCAGCAGGCCGGCATCGAGCCCGATGCGCTTCTGCCTTCCGATATCGACGAGACGCCGTTCAAGGGCGAGCCTCCGAAGGATCTGGCCAAGCGCCTCTCCCGCCAGAAGGCCGAACTGGCCCTCCAAACCGCCCGCAACCGCGAAGAGCTGAAGGATGCCTTCATTCTGTCCGCCGACACCGTCGTCGTCGCTGGTGGACGCATTCTGCCGAAGGCGGAGGTGCTTGATGAGGCGGCGGCTTGCCTGCGCCTGCTCTCGGGCCGGGCGCACAAGGTCTTCACGTCCATCTCTCTGGTGACGCCCAAGAACACGATTCGCGACCGTCTCGTGGAAACCCGCGTGCGCTTCAAGCGCCTCTCGCGGGAGGAGTTCGAGCGCTATCTCGCCTCCGGCGAGTGGCGCGGCAAGGCCGGAGGCTATGCGATCCAAGGATTAGCAGGCACGTTCGTGATCAAGCTCGTCGGCTCCTATACCAACGTGGTGGGTCTGCCCCTCTATGAGACCGTCGCTCTTCTGGACGGGGAGGGGTATCCGGTCCGATTCACCTGGCTCAACGCGGCTTAAGCGCCGAGGATCGCCACAATGATGCCCGCCAACGAGAACAAGCCCCTTTCATCCGCTGGAAAATGCCCGGTTTGTGGCAAGCCCACGCAAGCGGAATTTCGCCCCTTCTGCTCCAAGCGCTGCGCGGACGTGGACCTCAATCGCTGGCTTTCCGGGGGCTACGCCATCCCAGCCGTCGAGGACGACGAAGACCGCGACGAGGACGACCGGGAAGCCTGATCGAATTTTCCTCAAACTTGTCGCTCAAGACCGCTGGACATGCGCTCCAGGTCTGACTATACAACCGGCCTCTGACGCGCACGGCCTCTGGCCGACGCCCGGATGCCCAGGTAGCTCAGTTGGTAGAGCATGCGACTGAAAATCGCAGTGTCGGTGGTTCGATTCCGCCCCTGGGCACCACTCTTTCTTTCCCCTGGCATAAGATTATTTAGCCTCTGATCGGAGCATCCTGATCGGGTCGGCGTGTTTCTTTTCGCCCGATTTTGGGGAAGAGGACCATGAGCCGCTGGATAAGAAATTTCGCGCTGTCCTGCGCCTTCGCAGCATTCATGGCGGCGTGCGCCAGCCCCGGCCTGGTCGAGATATCGACCTATATCGGCGTTGCGCCGACACAGGTGAACACGAGCTGCCATGGCGGCTACGAAGTCTTCGACAAAAAGGACGAACACCGCCTTCTCATCAGGCCCTATGCCTTAAGCCTGATGGCCAACGGGGTGTGCAGGAGCCAACGCGGATTGCCTCGACTGACGAGCCTACCCGGCGTGTGGTATGCGGAGCCCGCGCAAGAATATCTCACGATGCAGGGCAGTGAATCGGTTCCGCTTGCCTCCCGTCGCTACGGGTGCCGGTTGACCGCCGGCATGGGGTTGACCGCTTCGCACTCGGAGTTCTGGTACCAGTGCGCGCCTTCGGCAAGTCAGGCTGCTCCACCGGTGGGAATCATCATCCTTCCATCGCAATGATGAAAGCGACGCAGCAAAGCCAGCGCGCTCACTTTCGGCGCAGCCGCCACATTGATCGTCCGGACGAAACCAGCCGAGGCTGAAACCGTTCCCCCGATGTCCCTTTGCTAGTCGCAAGATCGCTTAACGGATGACTCCATAAGCAATTGCCTAGCCGAGTGAAAATTCATCGCCGACCGTGGCGTTTTAATGCGTTGCCTCGTCGTGACCGCCGGGTTCGGCCTTCTCCTTCAGCGGAGGAAGATCATGCCCACCAATCTCGTCTCACTTGTCATGCAATTCCTGACGCCGGACATGATCGGCAAGATCGCGTCGACTTTCGGCCTCGACCGTAGTGCGACCGGTCGGGCCATCACTGCCGCGGTGCCGGCGCTTCTCGGCGGCTTCATGAAAAGCACTGAGACGTCCGAGGGCGCCAACAGACTGTATGACGCGGTCTCGCGGCAGCCGCCGGGCTTCCTGGATGGTCTATCCAGCATGCTCGGCACCCCGAGTCAGGCCGCGACGTCGGAAAGCGGTACGGCCATGCTCTCGTCACTTCTCGGCGGTTCGACCACGCAGAGTCTTGCCGGTGCAATCGCGCGATTTGCCAGAATCGACCCCAACTCCGCTTCGCCTTTGATGGGGCTTCTCGGCTCCGTGGTGACTGGAGCGCTCGCGAAAGAGACCAGCTCTAGCCGTCTCGACGCGTCGGGTCTGTCCGACCTGTTGGCCGCGCAGAAGGGAAACATTCAGGCAGCGCTCCCATCGGGCTTCTCCGACATTCTGCGCAGCTCCCGCTTGTTGAGCGACGTTACCGGCGTGACCGGCGAGGCCCAGCGAGCGGCGAGCACGGCGGCAGAAGCCGCGCGTTATTCCGCGCAACGCGCCGCTCTGACGCAACAAGCGCGCTGGCAGTATTGGGCGATTCCCGCGGCAATCGTCCTCGCCGCGTTGTGGTGGCTGTACGGCAGCCGGATGACGCCGAACGTCACCGAGCAAGCTCAAACGACGCAGCCACAGCAGGTCGAGCGTCCTGCAACAACGGGAGCGCTTCCTTCGGCCGAGCAGATGAAGGCGCGTACCGATCAGGCGATGGCGGCGCTGCGGAACATCGCGGGCGGTACAGAGATCGCGAACCAGGCCACTTCTGCGCTCGATGCGGTGAAAACGTCTTTGAGCGGCATCACCGATACGGCGACTGCTCAAGCGGCGCTTCCGAGACTCATCGAGGAGCAGGCGCAGATGGACCGCATCCGCAATCTCGTCGGCGCGCTTCCCGCAGATGGCCGGAGTGCTCTCGCGACGATTGCCGCGGCCAATATGCCCGCTCTCAACGAGCAGATCGCGCGGGTGCTTGCCATTCCTGGCGTGGCTGAGATTTTGAAAGGGCCGATGGACGGATTACGCGCCAATCTCGCGACGCTGACGAAGAGCCCTGCTTAGTCTCACTGCATCAGGTCGGCTTTGAGAATGCAATTCCCAAAGCCGACCGCCGATCCCGTGATTCACCACCGTGCCGCTTCCTGCTCTGTCGGCATGCGACCTTGTGGGGTCAGCTTGTCGACCACTTGGGGCAGAACCTGCGAAAGACCATTCAACAGCTGATCGACAGGTAAACCCGTCTGCTGTTGCAACCGATTGATGACGTCCGGCCCCAGTACGTTTTGCAGCTGATCGGAGGAAATGGGTTTGTTCTCGCCGGGCCCGATCCAGGAATTGACGGCGTCGCCCTGACCGCTCCTGGTGAATTGTTCGACCAGCCCGCCGAGGCCCGTGAGGCTTGGGAGGCCAGCGAGCATGCCGCTGGTGATTTTGCCTTGGCTGTCATCGGCCTGCGGTTCCTGGCCCGCTTCCGGCTGCGCCGCCTTCGGGCTCAGGTAGTGTTGCGCGGCCTTCGCCGCCATCAGAAGGAGGGCAGCCTTGATGACCGGCGACATCGAACTCGACCCGCCGCTCTGCGATCCGCTCAATCCTCCGAGCACTTGATCAAGTAGTCCCATCTCACCCCTCCTTTGGTCGAGCCGCGAACGCGACTTTCCGCTGCGCTTTCAACGCTCGAGGCCGCGAATGGGTCGTTCGCTGGGCGGCCGCAAAAAAGAGTGGCGATGGGAGGGGCGTTGCGCTTCCGCGGTAGCCCTGAAGAGCCGTTGTCTTGGGCGAGAACTTCAAGTTCCCCAGAGGTTTGCGGGAGGCCAGCAGCAGAACTCTGCGTCATGTTGACACGGGCCTTCGGCTCTGCCGATATGTTCTAGCGTAGTCTCTTGCGGTGCTGACGATGGCTGGCGGGAATAGTCAGGCGGATATCGTTTTCGAGTTTGTCGAGGCTTGCGAGAGTTTCAAATCGGTCGATGAGGTTTTGAGCGCCTTGCGCACGCGGGCGGATGATCTCGGCTTCGCCCATTTCATCGTGACCGGTCTTCCACTGCCCAATCGTCCGCTGGAGCCGCTCGTTCTCCTCAATTCATGGCCGGCGGGCTGGTTCGACCGTTACATCTCCCGCGACTATTTCCGCGTGGACCCTATCGGCCAGCAGGCGCTGGCCACGAGCACGCCTTTTAAATGGGGCCATGCGGCGGAGCGGGGTGAGCGGGTCTCCGCCAGGACAATGATGGGCGAGGCCGTCGAGTTCGGGCTGACGGACGGTTTCTGTGTGCCGATCTACACCGCCACCGGCTGGCAATCCGCCATCAGCTTCGCGAGCCCTCATCGCCTGGACATGGGCCCGAGGGATCTTGCCGCGGCGCATCTTTTGGCAATCACGGCGCACGGTCGACTCAGAGTGCTTCTGGGCGAGGAGCGCCTTATCCGGCAAAGACTGACGCCGCGTGAGCGGGAGGTTCTGACCTGGGCGGCGGCCGGTAAGAGCGCCTGGGAGACGTCGTGCATCCTGTCGATTTCCGAGGCGACGGTCATCACGCATCTCGACAACGTGCGCCGCAAGCTCAACGTCGCCAACACCACGCAGGCCGTCGCCGTCGCTCTCCAGACGGGCGAACTGCAACCGTACTGACCTCCTAAGATCTTCGGATAGGCAAGAGCCGCCCGCGACCGAAAGATCCTCCAATCAGAGTTTGGGGGGCATGATGGTCAGAGTGCATGTGGTCTCTCGGGAAAACGTTGCCGATTACGCCGAGGAGATGAACGCCTATTACCGCTGGCGCCACCTCGTCTATGTCGAGGAGCGGGGTTGGGAAGACCTGCGGCGCGCAGATGGCCTTGAGCGCGACCAGTTCGATACCGACAACACGGTTCATCTTCTCGCCCTCGACGGTTCGGAATTCGTCGGTGCATCGCGGATGCTGCCGATGTCCGAGCCCACGCTCCTGAGCGAAATCTTTCCCAACCTTGTCGAGCGCGAGCCGGTGCCGCGGGATGCTGAGACAATCGAATGGACACGTATGTTCGTCGTGCCCGCCCGCCGGACGGGGCAAGGCCCGAGATCCGTGGCAGGAGCGCTGTTTTGCGGCGTCATGGAATATTGCCTGTCCGTCGGCGCGCGCCGCGTTGGCGGCGTGATGGAGACGTTCTGGCTGCCGCGCTGGCAACGCTTCGGCTGGACGGCGAAGCCCATGGGATTGCCACGGGATATCGGTGGGTCGATGACGCTTGCCGCTTTCGTGGATGTCGATCAGCGCGCGCTGGAAGGTGTTCGCGCGGCGACGGGCTGGACTGAATCGGTTTTAACTTGGAGCAAGGAGACGCATGATGGACGCAGACAAGCTTTCGGAACAGAACCCTTCCGAAAAGCGGGTTAGACGCGGCGAGGGGCATTTTTCGGACTTCAGCCGTGATGAACGTCTGTCTGTCAACTTGCTCGAGATCGCCGCCAAGCTGGTTTCGATGAAGAGTGTGCTCACCGAGCGCGACTTCCAACGCCTGCCGCACCTGCGCGCTCTTCTCAATGCCGCGGACGGTTTGGTGGACGATCTCGGCTATAGCGATTGAACTCAGTCACAACAGCGGTCCCGCTCTGACACGGATGTCAGGCCGGGACCGCTTCTGTTTTCCGCCGTTATCATGCCAGTAGGCTCCACCGGAGGCGCTTCATGTCAGGCAGGCGATTCAACGTCGGCGACCATGTGACCTGGAATTCCGAGGCCGGCCACGTCACGGGGCATATCGTCAAGGTTCACACACAGAACGTGAACTACAAGGGCTATATCCATCACGCGAGCGAGGATGAGCCCCAGTACGAGATCAAGAGCGACAAGACGGACCACATCGCCCTGCACAAGGGTTCGGCGCTCCGCAAGATCACGTGATCGTTAAGAGAGCGGGGCTGTTTTTGCGCCTGCCATCGAAGCCGCATGTGGTACCAGCGCGGTTGGTGCCATGACGCGGAGGTTGGCCATGCGGTATCTTCTTGCAGTCGTCCTGACCCTCTTCCTATTCCAACCGCTTGGAGCGCAGACGATGACGTCTCTTGATGCCGCGCTTATAGAGGCTGCTAACCGCGGCGATGTTGCTTCGGTCAGCGATTTACTCGCCAAAGGCGCCAGCGTCGCGGGGCGCGATGCGCGCAATCGCACGGCGTTGCTCGCTGCCACGCAAGGCAATCACATCGCGGTGGCGCGCGCTTTGATCGAGGCTGGAGCGGATGTGAACGCGCAGGACAATCAGCGCGACAGCACCTATCTGCTCGCTGGCGCCCGGGGGTATCTCGATATCCTACGACTGACGCTAGCGAACGGCGCGAACCTGAAGAGCACGAACCGCTATGGCGGGACGGCTCTGATCCCGGCTTGCGAGCGCGGGCATGTTGAGACAGTGAGGGAACTTCTCAAAACCAATATCGACGTGAACCACGTCAACAATCTCGGTTGGACCGGATTGATGGAGGCTGTCGTTCTTAGCGATGGCGGCACCCGCCATGTCGAGATCGTGAAGATGCTGATCGAAAGTGGGCGCGCCAACGTCAACATTCCCGACAGCGACGGCATTACGCCTTTGCAGCATGCAAAGAAGCGCGGCTTTCGAGAGATCGCCGCGCTTCTGGAAAAGGCCGGGGGTCGCTGACCGCCGCAAGCGGCTTAGTAGAAAATCCTGCGCGGCCGCGGTTCCGGTTCGAACGGTACGGGCTTGGGAGGGGGAGGGTCGAACGGCCCGGACTGGAACGGCGCAGATTCAAATGTCTCCGCGTCAGGTGCGTTGAGCACGACGACCGGCGCGCCGACCGGAACGCGGTTGTAAAGGTCAATGATGTCCTGGTTGAACAGGCGGATACAGCCGCTCGAAACATTCTCACCGATGGACCATGGCTCGGACGTGCCGTGGATTCGGTACATGGTGTCCCGACCGCCGTCATAGAGATAGAGCGCGCGTGCGCCGAGCGGGTTTTCGAGACCCGCCGCCATGCCGCCGGCCCATGGTGCGTTGCGTTCCGGCTCGCGCTTGATCATGGCAGCCGTTGGCGTCCAGCGCGGCCAGGGGGCCTTGCGCCCGACGCTTGCGCGTCCGCTCCAGGCAAGCCCTGCTTTGCCGACGCCGATGCCGTAGCGGACCGCGCGGCCGTTTTCGCGTACGAGGTAGAGATAGCGTGCTCCCGTATCGACGACGATGGTGCCCGGTCGCTCCGGGCCGTTATAGGCCACTTCGCGGCGCAGGAAGCGCGGGTCGACCTCCGAGATATCCGTCGGCGGGATCGGATGCAGCTCATCCGGCTGCTCGCCATACATCGCGAGATAGGCCGGATCGATCCGCGGAACCTGAGGCTGCGGCGGAGCACTCGCCATGCAGCCCGCCATGATCAACGGGAAGAGCAGGGCGCCAAGGCGAAGAGCGGTTTGCGGGAAAGGGCGGCTCTGGACCGGAGCGGCGGCGGACATGGGATTCACGACTCGTATTTTTGGTTGCGGAAGGCGGGGCAGAAAGCCCGCGATGCGACATTGTCGTTTGATAAGCTTGGGCGTGACTGGACCGTGGACCGGGCGTGGCGAAAATGTGGCGCATCTCCGCTGTTGTATCGATGCCACACTCATTCCGTGAGCGGATTTTGTTCTCTATTGTGCGGCCCCCCGCCGCGATTGCTTCGACACGCCATTGGGTCTACGAGCCGGTTAGTTGCGTCTTCACCCCGCTCCTTGGAAAGGTTCGTGCCTGATGAAGTCCTCCTCCATCTCCATGCTCACCGTTTGCGGAATTTCCGAACTGCCGGAGCAGGGCGCGCGCTCGGTCACGCATGTGCTGTCGATTCTCGACCCCGAACATCCCGACCCGGATGCTTTCCAGGCTTACGATCCGCATCATCGGACCATCCTGCGCTTCAACGACATTATCGATCCGCGCCCGGGAATGTTGATGCCAGAGCCCGAGCATGTGCAAGCGGTGTTGCAGTTCGGCGAGGCCATGGCGCAGAGAGGCGGCGAGCGTGTCGATGGGCATCTGCTCGTTCATTGCCATATGGGCATTTCCCGCTCCACGGCAGCGATGGTGACGCTGATGGCGCAGGCCAATCCCGGCGAAAGCGAGGACCGGTTGCTTGAACGCCTTGCTGAAATCCGCCCGCAGGCTTGGCCGAACTCCGTGATGATCCAGTTTGCCGACGATCTCCTGTCGCGCGGTGGCCGCCTCTCCGCGGCCCTGCGCCGCCATTACGGCCGCCAGGTCCGCCGCGATCCTGAGATGGCCAAGTGGATGCGTGAACTGGGCCGCGGTCGCGAAGTCGATATGGCGGCGTAACGAGATCGACCGGCGCTCTCTGCAATAGGTGGAGAGCGCCGGTTTCTTTCACTATCCGACGGCGCGGATAAGCGCGTGGCGTTTGCGCCCGGCGGTCAGCTTCAACATGCCGTCGTTCAGGTCGGGCAGCCCCGCCTCGGCATTCACATCGCTGACGACGAGCCCGTTGAGACGCGCGCCGTCGCCGGCGATCAGGCGTCTCGCATCGCTCTTCGAGGTCGAAAGACCCGCGAGGACCAAAAGCTCTGTCATTGCAATGCCGTTCGCCAGGTCGGACCGTGCGATCTCGAAGGTTGGTAACCCCGCAGCGTTTCCGCCCTCTTCGAATGCGCGCTGCGCGGTTTCCTCAGCCGCCTGCGCTGCGTCGTCACCGTGCGCGAGGCGCGTGACCTCATTGGCGAGGATGCGCTTCGCCTCATTGATTTCGGAGCCCTGGAGTTTGGCAAGCCGTTGCACCTCGTCCAGCGGCAATTCCGTGAAGAGACGCAGGAAACGCGGCACGTCGAGATCGTCCGTGTTGCGCCAATGCTGCCAGAATTCGTAAGGGCTCAAACGGTCCGCATTAAGCCAGACGGCTCCATTCGCCGTCTTGCCCATCTTCGTTCCCGCTGATGTCGTCAGCAGCGGCGTGGTCAATCCAAAGAGCTGGCGCTGATCGACCCGGCGGCTGAGTTCAATGCCGTTGACGATGTTGCCCCACTGATCGGAGCCGCCCATTTGCAGAACGCAATCGTGGCGGCGCGACAACTCCAGAAAATCGAAGGCCTGGAGAACCATGTAGTTGAATTCGAGCAAGGTCAGCGGCTGCTCGCGCTCCAGCCGTGTTCGCACGCTGTCGAAAGTCAGCATGCGATTGACCGTAAAATGCGTGCCGAACTCGCGCAGGAAGGCGACGAAGTGCAGCGGATCGAGCCAGGCGGCGTTGTTGACAAGCGTCGCATCCGTCGCGCCGTCACCGAAAGTCAGGTAGCGCGAGAAGACCTGTTGAAGTCCCACGAGATTGCGGTCGATCTGCGCATCATCCAGCAGCGGTCGGCTTGCATCGCGAAAGCTTGGATCACCGAGACGCGTTGTTCCGCCGCCGACGAGGACGATGGGCTTGTTGCCCGTGCGTTGAAGCCAGCGCAGCGTCATGATCTGGACGAGGGAGCCGATATGCAGGCTGTCGGCCGTGGCGTCGAAACCGATATAAGCCGTGACCGGCCCCGCCGCGAGACGCGCATCGAGCGCGGCGAGATCGGTGCATTGATGCAGAAAGCCGCGTTCGGTCAGAACGTTCAGGAAGTCGGATTTGTGGGTCGGCATTTTGAAAAGTCTCCTTTGAGGCTTGGCAGGAGCCGCTGCCCGGAGACTCGATCACCAAATGAAGATGCCGCCGGGAGCGGCGGCATCGAACGTCTGGTCGCAACCGAACGTGCCGCCCTATGGGGACGGCGTAAAATAGCTGACGAAGGTGTGGCGACCGGTGATCATGGGCGAGAACCTAGCCAGTAGGGCGTCACGCGTCAACCGTGCCCGATGGCGCGGTCTAGCGGCGCGTCGGCGCCTTGCCCAAAGTGCCGAATTTTGTGCCCGCTGCCGATGAGCAATGAGGCGCGTCGTTGCTCGCCAGTTCCTGGATGATCGGGCAATCGGGCCGGCCGTCGCCGTGGCAGGTCGTGGCCAGATGGTTGAGAGTCTCCGCCATCTGCTGGAGTTCCACGATCTTGCGTTGAAGCACGGTGACATGTTCCTGCGCGATGCGCTTGACGTCCTTGCTCGCCCGCTCGCGGTCCTGCCACAGGGAGACGAGATCGGAGATCTGCTCAACGGAAAATCCAAGATCCCGCGCACGGCGGATAAAACGGAGCGTGTGGACATCGCTGTCCGAATACACCCGGTAGCCGGACTCCGTCCGAACGGTCTTTGGGATCAAGGCAATCGACTCGTAATAGCGGATCATCTTGGCCGACACTCCGGATGCTTCAGCCGCTTGTCCGATATTCATGACCTCACGTCCTCTCCGTAAAACGTTCCCCTCAGGCTGCGGGAGCCAGCTCGGGGGTAAAGAAGATATCGGCATGGAGGTCGCCCGCGCCAAGGCCACGCTCGGCAAGAACGGCGCCCACCGCCTCGACCATGACCGGGGGACCGGCCACATAAGCCTTCCACCCATCGCAATCCGCAAGGTCCTGAGCCAGCGCCTCCGACACATTCCCGACCCGCCTCTGCGTCGGTCCGAGAGGCGCGGACAGAACAGGGATGAACGTGAGGTTCGGATGGTCGACCTCAAGAACCGCGAAGCGATCGAGGAGGTAAAGATCCCGCTCGCTGCGCGCACCGAAATAGACACGGATCGGCTGCTTTAAGCCCGCCGCAAGCGCGGTCTCCACAATCGATTTGATCGGCGCAAGGCCCGAGCCGCCCGCGACGCAGACGATGGGGCCGTTGTGCCGTTCGCGCAGATAGGAGCTGCCAAACGGACCTTCGACACGCACCATGTCGCCGACCTTCGCAGAGGAGGCGACATGCTCGCTCGTCGCGCCGGAGGGCACGCGGCGGATGTGAAACTCGAGGATCGTTTTGTCCGGACTGTTCGCCATCGAGTAGTCGCGGGTCGGCGCTCCGGGAAAGGTCAGCCGCGCATATTGTCCCGCAGAGAACGCGAAGGCCTGCCCGTCCTCGATGGCGAGGCGGACGCGCTTGATGTCGTGCGCCGCATCCGAAATCTCGACGATGCGAGTCTGAAGATTCCTTCGCGGATGCTCGACCGCTTCAGCGTCTCCATGCAGCCAGAGAATCTCGCAGGACGATTTCGGCTGTGCGCGGCAAGCCAGCACCAGCCCTTCCTGGCGCTCCTTCTCGGTCAGCGAGAAAGGCGTGTGCGGCAGAAGGTCGACCTCGCCCCTGACGAGGCGCGACTTGCACGACCCGCAGCGTCCCGAGCGGCATCCATGCGGATAGGCGATGCCGGCATCGAGCGCGGCGCTGAGGATCGTCTCGCCCTCCTTCACGACGATGGTCCGTCCCGTCGAGCGGACGTGAATCTGATGGGCCATGGGGCTTTTCCTGGTCCGAAGCGGAGGGTCAGCGTGCGCTTGTGGCAGGCTTCATGGCGACCACAGGCGCGGCTTCGTGCCGTGCCTCGATGGGAGCCTTGAAGCGCCGCAGGCGCAACGCATTGCCCACCACGAAGACGCTGGACAAGGCCATCGCACCCGCGGCGACCATCGGAGAGAGCAGCGTTCCGTCGACGGGGTAGAGAACGCCCGCCGCGACGGGGATGAGGATGACGTTGTAGGCGAAGGCCCAGAAGAGATTCTGGCGGATGTTGCGGATCGTCGCCTTCGAGAGCGCAATAGCATTGACCACGCCGCGCAGGTCGCCGGACATCAGAACCACATCGGCGCTCTCGATTGCGATGTCAGTGCCGGTGCCGATGGCAAGGCCGATATCGGCCTCGGCGAGGGCGGGAGCATCGTTGATGCCGTCGCCGACGAAGGCGATCTTGCCGAACTTGTCGCGCAGGCGCTTCACAGTGTCGACCTTGCCGTCGGGCAGCACCTCGGCGACGACCTCGTCGATGCCGATCTGCCGCGCGATGGCTTTCGCCGTCTTGCTGTTGTCGCCGGTAACCATCGCAACCTTCAGCCCGAGCGCATGCAGCGCCGCGATGGCTTGCGGCGTCGAGGGCTTGATCGGGTCGGCGACAGCGATGATCGCGGCGAGGCGGCCATCGATGGCGGCGTAAAGCGGGCTCTTGCCTTCGAGAGCGAGGCGTTCCGCCGTCGTGACGAACTCGGCGACCGAATAACCGAGCTTCGTCATGAAACGGTCTGCGCCCACATCGACCTTGCGGCCCTCGACGGTTGCCGAGACGCCGAAGCCCGGCACGGCATCGAAGCTTTCGGTCGTCGCAAGAGGGATGCCCTTGCGTTTCGCCGCTTCGACGATGGCTTCCGCAATCGGATGTTCGGAGCGGCTTTCAACTGCCGCGACGAGCTTCAGCACGTCAGTCTCGGAGAAGCCGGGAGCGACAACGAAATCCGTGAGGTCGGGACGGCCCTTGGTGAGCGTGCCGGTCTTGTCGAGAGCGACGATGCCAACTTCCTTGAGGCTCTGCAGCGCCTCGCCCTGGCGGAAGAGAATGCCAAGTTCCGCCGCGCGCCCGGTGCCGACCATGATCGAGGTTGGCGTCGCCAATCCCATGGCGCAGGGGCAGGCGATGATGAGCACCGCGACCGCGTTGACGAGAGCGTAGGTGAGGGCGGGCGAGGGGCCCACGATCATCCAGATCGCAAAGGTGAGGGCGGCAGCGCCCATGACAGCGGGGACGAACCAGGCGGTCACCTTGTCGACCAGGGCCTGGATCGGCAACTTGGAGCCCTGCGCCTGTTCGACCATGCGGATGATCTGAGACAGCACGGTATCAGCACCGATGCGGGTGGCCTTGAAGGTGAAGCTGCCGGTCTTGTTGATCGTACCGCCGACGACTTCCGCGCCGACGGCTTTCTGCACGGGCACCGGCTCGCCAGTGATCATGGATTCGTCGACGAAGGACGATCCCTCGATCACCTGGCCGTCGACAGGAACCTTCTCGCCGGGGCGGACCTGCACGACGTCGCCTGCGATAACGTCCTCCAGAGGGACTTCCACCGTCGCGCCGTTGCGCACGACGCGAGCGGTCTTGGCCTGCAGGTTCAGGAGATGCTTGATCGCGTCCGACGTGCGCCCCTTGGCCCGTGCCTCGAGGAAGCGGCCAAGCAGGATCAGTGTCACGATGACGGCGGCGGCCTCGTAATACACATTGGCCGTGCCGAGTGGCAGCACGTCCGGCAGGAAGGTCGCGACCAGCGAATAGCCGTAGGCCGCGCTCGTGCCGAGAACGACAAGCGAGTTCATCTCGGGCGCCCAGCGCAGGAGCGCGGGAACACCCGTCTTGAAGAAGCGAAGGCCCGGCCCGAACAGCACAATCGTCGTCAGCACGAACTGGAGATACGAGTTCTGGCGATGGCCGATGGTTTCCATCACCCATTCGTGCATGCCCGGAATGAAGTGAGACCCCATTTCGAGCACGAAGACCGGGAGAGTGAAAATCGCCGCGACCATCAGCGCGAGTCGCAGGCTGGCGATCTCGGCTTCGCTCGCCGGACGCGCGTGCTCGCTGTGATCCCCGTGGTGGGCATGAAGTTCTTCAGCCTTGTAGCCCGCGCCCGAGACGGCCGCCTTGAGAGGCCCGACAGCGTCCTTGCCGCCCAACGTGCGGATGGAGGCGCGCTCCGTGGCGAGATTGACTGTGGCGTCGAGCACGCCCGGCACACGCTTCAGCGCCTTCTCGACCCGCCCCACGCAGGAGGCGCAGGTCATGCCCTCGATCTTCAGCTCGACCTTGGTGTCGCCCGGCTCGTAGCCGGCCTTGCGGATCGCTTCCGCCACGGCTTGCGGATTGGCGGGGGAGGGGGCCAGCGACACGGTCGCGCGTCCTGTCGCGAGATTGACGTTCGCGTTGGCCACGCCGTCGACGGCTTTGATCGCCTTTTCGACCCGGCCGACACAGGACGCACAGGTCATCCCCTCGACAGGGATGTCTAGCGTTAAGGGCGCGTTCGGATGCTTGTGCTCAGCCATATCGAATCTCCGGATTCAACTCATTGGCTGATGTCGTGATCCCTCCCACCATGGGAAGGTCAAGTGCCCTCGAGACCAGCGCCTTTCAGGTGGTCAAGATGAAGCAGGCAACGCGTCCCTGATAAGCGGGACCCCGCCTGGGCCGTTGGGCTCTCGGAGCTTCTTAGATGGCCCGGATTGAAACGTTCGCGACAAAGAAGATCACGCCTAGGCCGAAGGTCAATCCGACCCAATCCAGGATATGCGCGATCGCATCGTCAGCGGGGCGTCGTCTTTGTGAAGCGGTCATGGCAGTAATGGATTCAGTGGTTCGCTCGGTCATCGAGCTTGGCCGTCAAATTATGGTTAATTTTCACTCAAGAGAAGAGAGAGATTAGTCTTATGGTCAAATGATACAGCATACCGATGATCAGTATTTGCCGATCTCGTCTCCCAAAGTCCGACCTGATTTGAAGTCCTTAAGCCGCAGAGCACGGGCCGCTGCCCCGTCATTGATCCGACATCTTCTCGCCATAGGCGAAAGATGAAGAGAAGCCTCGCTTGTGCCGTGTCCGGGCGCGGCCTAATTGTTGATTCTTCTTGAGCCGGTGCCGACCGTTGAAGCAAGCCGAAAAACCGGGGCCGATCCTCCGCACCCTGACCTACAACGTGCACCGTTGGCTTGGGACAGATCGGAAAATCGCGCCGGCCCGCATTGTCGAGGTCATCGCCTCCTGCGAGCCCGATATCGTGGCTCTTCAGGAGGTGCGTGCGGGCAAAGTCCACAAGGGCGAGATCGATCAAGCCGCGACTCTCGCCGCCGAACTCGGCATGGATCTGCATTTCCAGCCGACCATCCGAATCTTGGGCGAGCAATACGGCATCGCGATCTTGACCCGGCACCCATCGCGGATCGTGCGATCCGAGAGGCTGCCGAGCCGGGCGCGGGGGCCGGCCTTCGAGAAACGGAGCGCTCTTTGGGTCTCCATCCAGGCCGGTCAGCATCAGGTCCAGGTGGTCAACGCCCATCTCTCATTGCGGTCGGGCGACCGGCGGGCCCAGGCCACCGCGCTGATGGGGGAGGAGTGGCTGGGCCATCCCGATTGTACGGATCCCGCCATTCTGCTGGGCGATTTCAATGCGCCACCCTATTCGCGGTCCTACCGCCTGTTCGCGGACCGGCTGCGCGATGCGCAACTGTCCAATCCCAACGGCGAGCCACAGCCGACTTTTCATACACGCGCGCCTGTGCTTCGCCTCGACCACGTCTTCGTCACGAAATCGGTGGAGGTGGTTGCGGCAGGCCCTGTCCGGAATGCTCTGACCCGCGTTGCATCGGACCATTTTCCGCTTCTCGCCGAACTGAGGGTCCGCAGCCGGTCGCGGAAGGCCGAAGGGGCACCGACGGCACATATTACCCAGGGCGAAGTGCTGTAAATTTTGCAAATAAGCAAGCAGGCCGGGCATTTCTGCAAGGAAACGGATGTTGCCGCTGGGGAATGGCGACACTAGTTTTTGCAAAACTTTATAACATTGAATCGCGCGGGGTGAAGGACGGCCGATGAAGCTTTACTTTTCGCCCGGTGCCTGTTCTCTCGCCTCCCGTATCGTCGCTTGCGAAGCTGGCCTCGCCATCGATTGCGATAAGGTGGATTTGAAGACGCGGGTTACGGCGTCAGGGCGCGATTTCAGCCGCATCAATCCCAAGGGCCATGTCCCCGCCCTGGCGCTGGATGATGGGGAGGTACTCACCGAGGGCGTCGTCATTCTGCAGTATCTGGCGGATCAAGCGCCTGAGACCGGGCTGATGCCGGAAACAGGGTGCCGCGAACGCTATCGTGTCCAGGAATGGCTCAGCTTCATCAGCGTGGAGATCTACAAGGGCTTTGCTCCGCTTTGGACGCCGGCGACGCCCGACGTCGCCCGGCGCATGGCGGTGGAGGATCTGCACCGGCATTTTGGCTATATCGACGGCCACCTGGAGGGGCGCTCCTACCTGATGGGTGAGCGATACACGGTCGCCGACGCCTATTGCTTCACGGTTCTGAACTGGACGGGCTTCCATAGGATCGACCTTTCGGCCTATCCGCGCCTCGTAGCCTTCATGGATCGTGTCGCGGCTCGTCCGAAGGTGCGCGAGGCGCTGAAGGCAGAAGGCCTTTTGCGGGTCGCGTAGGCTGTACGTGCCAGCTTGGGGCCGCCTCAGGCCTTGCCACGAACCGCTTGGGCGGTTAGGCAGCCTGTGATACGGCACCATTGTTATGCTCCCAATTTCTGTCTTCATCATCGCCAAGAACGAGGCCGACCGGATCGGCGAGACCATCCGCGCGGTCCGCGACCTGACGGACGACCTGATCGTGGTCGATTCAGGATCGACGGACGGGACCCAAGCGGTCGCGGAGGAGCTTGGGGCGCGCGTTATTTTCAATGCCTGGCCGGGATATGGCCCGCAGAAGCGCTTCGCCGAGGAGCAATGCCGGCATACTTGGCTTCTCAACCTCGATGCCGACGAGGTCGTGCCGCCCAACCTCGCGGCCGAAATCCGCGCTCTCTTCGCTCAAGGCGAGCCGCCGCGCCAGGCCTACAAGATCCGCATCGCGGAGATTTTTCCGGGGGAGAAGGCTCCCCATCCTCTAGCCTACGCGCTCGCCCCCGTCCGGCTCTACCGGAAGGATTGGGGCCGCTACTCGCCATCCCTCGTCCATGACCGAGTCGACCTGAACCAGGGGACGAAAGTCGGAAAACTCAAGGGGACGGTGCACCACTGGTCCGTGCGTTCGCTCGGCGACCAGCTCGCCAAGCTGAACCGCTATTCCGACCAGCAGGCGGTGGACCTTGAAATCCGCGGCATTTTGATACCCACTTGGCGCGTTTTCTTCGAACTGCCGGCGGCGTTCTTCAAGGCCTATGTCGGGCGCCGTCACGCCCTGCGCGGGACCTACGGCTTCCTGACGGCCATGAACTATGCCGTCTCGCGCCACCTGCGGCTCGCCAAGCACTATGAGAAGCGCCGCCTCAATGCCGTGAAGAAAGAGCGGCGCTAAGCGCTGCTCAACGGCCACGTCATTAGAGGGCCGCGATCACCTGGATTTCGAGCGCATATCGCGGATCGGCCAATTTTGACTCGACGCAGGCCCGCGCCGGGGCCTGCCCTGGGATGACCCACGTATCCCACACGGCGTTCATCTCATCGTAGAAGCCGATATCCGCAAGCCAGATCGTGGCGCGCAGCAGCTTGGACTTGTCGCTGCCGATCTCGGCCAGGGATTGCGCGATCTGATCGAGGATATCCCGCGTCTGATCCGCGACGGAACCGTCGAGACTCGTCTCGGGGACGTAGCCTGAAAAATAGGCCGTATCGCCAAGAATCGCGATGTCGCAATAGCGTGCGGCGACACCGATCCGTTTGATTGTTGTCACGCTGATGGTTCCGTTGTTTCGCTCAAGAGCGCTTTCCTATCACGCGTTCGCGCGCGACGTCAGGGCCGTGTTTGAGGCTCAGGTTATCGAGCCTCCTCCACAGAGAGGACCTCGAGGCGATGAATCTCGCCTGTCCGAGTCGGCCAGGAGATCGATTGGCCCTCGGAGAGACCGATCAACGCGGCGCCGATCGGCGTCATCACCGAAATCCGCTTCTCGGCGATGTTCGCCTCCTCGGGGAAAACCAGGGTCACGCGCTCGGTCCGGCCCGTCTGCTCATCGCGGAAGGTGAGCGTCGTCCCCATGGTCACGAGCTTGGAGGGAATACGGCTCGACGGCACGATTTTCGCGCGATCGAGCTCGGTGGCCAGATAATCGGCCACTTCCGGCATCCGCTCAGTGGCGGCGTCGGCGAGGCGGGAGAGGCGGGCGTAATCGTCCTCCGTCAGGACAATCTTCGGCTTGCGGTTGGAAATGGGTTTGGTGAAAACGTTGGTCATTGCTTTCGCTCGAACGCAGAACCCGCGCCCGCCCGCGACTTCCGGGGCAGGGCGACAGAAAAATCGGATGGGGATGGTGGCATGACCCGAGCAGGGGTGCGCAAACGGCACCGCTCACTCGGGCTACGAATGTGCGATGAGTTGCCCTGCGGAGCGCAGGCCTCGGCAATATGGCGCGAAATGACTCATGAGCGCGATGGTAGTCGGGGGGCTGACATTGTCAATTCCGGACGGGGAAAGCGACCCGGCGGCTGAAAGGCATTGGACGATCCCAAGGCTCGTCCCCATCCATGACGCAAACGGGATTGACGCCCCAAGGCCGAAACCGTAAGAACGCGACCACTGGAGACGTGGCCGAGAGGCTGAAGGCACTCGTTTGCTAAATGAGCATACCCCAAAAGGGTATCGAGGGTTCGAATCCCTCCGTCTCCGCCACCCATTTTCTTGAAAAATCCTTATTTTGCAAGGCTTTTGTGGCCTAGCTTGACACTTTTCCCGCGCGCGTGTCAGAAATTCGTCCAACAAAACGCCCAACACGCGGGCATCCAATTGGCCGATTATCTGACCAACCGAGACGGCATTTGGCACTACGTCCGCCGCGTCCCCGAAGAGTTTAAGAGCCTTGACCTCCGGGGTATCGTCAAACTGTCTACGAAGATCCGCGTAGTTGACGATCCGAGGGCGGTCAGGGCCAGCAAAGTCGCGGCCCGTCTGAACGCTGAAACCGAAGCCTATTGGCGCGGGCTCGTGGACGGGCAATCTCTTGAGGCGCGTACCCGCTATATGGAGGCTAGACGCCGCGCTCGCTCCCTGGGGTTCGATTACGCCACGGTTCCAGATCTGGTTGACCGCCCGATTGCCGATCTCCTTGAGCGGTTCGAGCGTCTCATGGCCGACAGGCGAGCCACCTTCCAGCGCAGGACAGAAATCTTGAAACCCCAAGTGCTTCGTGTAATACAACGGGGCATAAGCAGACGCGCGCAAACTTGGCAGTGCGTTAGGGGAAAGAGCAATGGCGCAGGGTGTTACTTTCGAAGCGCAGTTAAGCCGTAGCTCATACAAGCAATATTTCCTTGTATCGCTGATTATAGCGACAGCTCTGCCGACCTTTGCGTTCATTCTGAACTACCATGTCTTTGGTCAGACATTCTCGCCGGTCGCATTTTTCCTGTCTATTATCTTGATTATGTCGGGTGCCCACGTCTGGTTGACGCTCGCATACTACCTCGACAAGCACTGGCTATCCTTCTTTGCAACCCGCCCCTTGATCTTCTTCGGCGGGCCAGCGGCGATCATTGCCGGGACAATCCTCCTGATCGCTGGCACTCCGCTCGTGATCGGTGCGACCGTTATGTACGCGGCCACGTTCCTGAATATCTGGCACCACAGCAAGCAGAATTGGGGAATCTTGGCCATGGTGGGCAAGATCCGCGGCTCGAATATTGCCGCGCTCCGGGTTCCTGTTGTGTGGGCTTGGCCGTTCTTTATGATTCCTTGGGCGCAGTTCGTGCCTGAGGTCAAGGCCGCGATCCCAGGAGACATCCTCGCGAACTCGGCCATGGCGTCAGGGTTGGCCTACCTGGTATTCTTCGCCTACTACCTCGTGAAGAGCGGGGTTCTCGCTAAGCGTGATCCGTCCATCCTCCTCTTCATCGCAGTGATCGCGGCCTACTTCATCCCGACCGCGATGTTCAACAGCTCCTATATGCTGATGGCTTTTCCGGCCGCGCATGCATTGCAGTATTACATCATCGTCCTAGCTTCCTTGGCCCTCCGCGAACGTAAGAAGGCGCGGACGGTTGGCATCCTGAGCTCGATTGCCATCGCTTCCGCCCTACTCATCGGTTTGACTGTGACCGCTTGGCTGGTGGTTAAGGTCAGTGCCGGCGGAAATGTGTGGGCAGAGGGACCGGTTCGCATTGGATTGGGGGTGCTCTACGGGGTAAACCTCCTGCACTTCTACCTCGATGCGTTCATCTGGAAGTTCTCGGACAAGCAGGTTCGCGAGCAGCACGGCGAAGCTTTCGCTTTCTGACATGCAACAGCTCGGAGCGGCGCCGAAAGGCCACATCGACGATATCGACTATCTGCGTGGTCTCGCGATCTTCCTGACAGGAATCGCACATCTAGGCCTTGGGATGCCTAGCGTATCGCCCCTTTACATGTGGGTGATCACACATGCGCAGTTCTGGGGCGGGGTGTATTTGTTCTTCGTGATCTCGGGGTTCGTGATCAGTCGAGCGTTCCTTGTGACCTTTGAGGAAGCCCGATCCGGAGAGGCTTTCCGAGCGGCCTGGAAGGCGTTCTACGTCCGGCGGTTCTTCCGGATCGTCCCGACAGCTTTGTTCTGGATCTTCGTGACCCTTCTATTTGCCGTTGTTTTCAATACGCACGGCAGCTTCGGGCCGCTGCGGGGCAACATCATTCAGGCGCTGTCCGCAGCGCTCTTTGTCTATAATTTCTACATCCCGAACTGGACAGCGACCTTCGGCGTGTTTTGGTCCCTCGCTCTTGAGGAACAGTTCTATCTAGTGTTCCCGCTCCTGAGCTGGCTGCCGTCGCGGTGGCGGCTACCGCTCTTGGTCCTGCCGATCATCGCGTTCTTCTTCGTGCACCGGCCCGCCGGGACCTATCCCGTGTTCTTTCCCTTGGACACGCTCTGCTATGGTGTCCTTATTGCGCTGTTCCATCGTAGCGGCCTGCGGGATCGGTTCGAGCCGCGATTCCTTCAGATTGCTGCACTGCGCTATTTGAACATTGCTCTGTCGATCCTCGGGCTGATCCTGATCCCGCAGCTATGTCAGAATGTCACGAGCGGCACGAGCTTGATGACGCTGGTGTGCGTGTGGATCATTTTCTGTTCCTCATACGACAAGGGCTACATGATCCCGCCAGCGGCTGGCTGGATGCGCGGTATGGGCAAGGTTTCGTTTTCCGCGTACCTCTGTCACATGCCAGCCTTCCTGGTTGCTCGCGAGGCGGCGATCTCCCTTGGCGCGTCATTCTCGCTCTCTGATCAGGTAAAGAACCTTGTGGCAGTCGTTTTCGGCGTCAGCCTCGCATCCGCCATGAGCGTCCTATCTTACCGCTTCATCGAGAGCCCCAGTCGGCGCATCAGCCGCGGAACCGCGGTTCCCTCAAGACTCGAGCTCTCTGCGGCTGAATAGGCATTATCTACTCCCCCTGTTCTTTGGAGAGAGCGGCGCGGTACTTCGCCAAAAGCGCTTCGACTCGTTCCTCACTGAACTCGGTCCCGGCCCATTGCTCAAATGCGTGCATGATCTCGTGCATCATGCTTTCGGGAATGAAGTAGGGAACCTCAGAGGCGGGGATGTCGCCGGTCGCGACCGTGGCAAGAATGCTGCCGAGGTTCAGTACGCAGAACGCCCGCGCCTGAGGGGCCGGGGTTGTCGCGCCAGGGAGGAAGGCCGCGAAGCCCGGTATCCAGTCTTGTTGATGGAATTCAATAACCGGAAGCGGCGTCATCACACCCCTCCCATAACAAGAAAGGGAAGGGCGGGAAGGGTGGCGAATCTGCTCATTTTGGCCCCTCGAAAACGTCCAACAAAACGTCCAACATGGAGGAAGCCAATCGAGCCTAGTTTCCTTGCAGAATAACGGTCTCGTGCAAAGCTTGGCTGGTATTTGACGGACTCCGACTCCGCCAATTCATTCCAGTAAGTATCTGATTTTTAAGGGCTTTGCCTGGCATGTTGCCGTCGGGCCCGACATCGACCCCGGCAGGCTTGCCGCGTTCGAAAGGTGGCTGTCCCAGCAAAGTCCTGTCACTGGCGATTGACGGATCGCATTAACGTCACAGGCTGTGGCGAGACGGTCCGATTCGAGTTTCCCTGTGTCGAAGAAAGCATCGATCTGGTGAGATCGATAAGGTCCCCTCTTGGCAGAACGGTCGGGTGCATGATGCACTGCTCGCGTTCTTCGAGCGAGAGACAGTGTGTCGCTGCCATGATCCCTACGTCCAGGCGCAACGTGATCTCTCCCCTGTAACATGGCTGATGACGGCCAATTCGCTCGACGAGATCTTCGCGACTCCGCGGGATCATTCGATTTCCTGAGCCGAGGCGAAAGGATCTACCGGCACTGAATCGCTAGATGCCACTGGATCATGAGCGATATTCGGAATGGCACAGGTTAACGGTACAAGGCGTCCAGCCGCAGTTGCGAACTCCTCTGTGGAGGCGGCACGGAATTTCCAGTATCTCTAATTCCTTTGGGTGCAGGATTTCACGTTTTCAAGGGAGGTAACGCGAATTTTCAACTGGGCTTATCTTGCGGCAAGCGATATCTGGGCATCATTACTTTGAATGATACTCGGACTGGACTGAGGCTCGCATGCAGAGTGCCGTCCATCGTGGAACGCCGTCGCTGCGCTATTTGCTCGCATGGGACGTCATAGCAATCACTCCATTGCTTTTCTTGCCGGTGTGGCGAGCCGGTCTGCCGCTTTGGCACCTGCCGCGGGCGCAATGGCTGCCGTTCCTGTGCCTTGTAGCGGCGTTTCTTCTCAGTGCAGCCATCGCGGCCTCCTTCCATAGGCTGGCGCGGTGGCAGGCTGCCCCTCTGGCGGCTGTCTGCACCGCGGCGGTGTTCGGACTTGTGCTGCTCGGCTTCTTCCTTAAGGGCACCGACTATTCCCGCGCGATCACGCTGACTATGTTCGCCTGCGCCGTGCTGTTGGTTCCCGCGCCCTATGTGGTGGGACCCTCGCGGCACCGGGCTGCACTTGGTGCATTGATCGCTGCGGTGGCAGCGGGGCCCTACGCTCTCAGCCTTGCGGAGCAGGCGTCGTCGCGCCAGGCCAGCTTGATCAAGACGGAATACTACAATCTCGAAGTTGATACGTACTCCAGCGCCATTCCACATCCGGTCGTGCAGGGCGGTGGCTTGGCGACGATCGGCGACCACTATCTGTTAGTGACCGGAGACGGTCGTTTCTACCTGTTCGGTTGGGGCACACCGGTCGAGCATCTCGCGGTCACACCGCTGCCATTCCGGGCTCCGATCAACGGCGACGCCTTCGCCCGCGCCGCTGGACGGCCATGGGCCACCCCCGCCTCCTATGTCGATCCGGCGATCGAGTCCGGCCGCGCGGGCAGCGAAATCCTCAACAGTGAATGGTTCCGCGTGTACAGCGTGCTGGTTCAGGAGACCGGTGACGACGCACGACTTTTCGTTTCGCACAACTTCTGGCACTCCGACCGCGACTGCTGGACCGAACGCGTGTCGGTCCTGCAAGCGAACCGTCAGGCGCTTCTTGCCGGCACAGCGGAAGCGGAATGGGAGACGCTCTACGAAACCCAGCCCTGTCTGCCCGTCACGGGACCGGATCGCCGCCACGGCATTCCGTTTGTCGGCTATTTCGGTGGCGGCCGGATGGCCCTGCTCGATGCACAGACGCTGCTGTTGACCGTCGGCGACTTCGGGTTCGACGGTGCGGCCTCGACGAAGGCGCAGGCGCAGGACCCCTCCACGTCCTATGGCAAGACGATCGCGATCCGCATTGCTGACGGCCGGACCACACTCTTCACGCTAGGCCATCGCAATCCCGAAGGGCTCTCCATCGACTCTTCGGGCGTCATATGGTCCACGGAGCATGGTCCCCAAGGCGGCGACGAACTCAACCGCTTGGTGAGGGACGCCAATTATGGCTGGCCATACGCGACCTACGGCACCGACTACGCATCGTTCGCGTGGCCTCTCAACAAACCGGAAGCGGAATGGCACGCCTACCGGTCTCCGGTGTTCGCATGGGTTCCCTCCATTGCCGTCACCAATCTCATCGCGGTTGAACGGGACCTTTTCACGCAATGGCGCGGCGATCTGCTGATCGCGTCGCTCAAGGCCCAGACACTGTTCCGGGCCCGCATCCGCAACGGGCAGGTCGCCTATGTCGAACCCATCGTGATCGGCAGCCGGGTCCGCGATCTCGTCGAGGGGCACGACGGTCGCATCGTCCTGTGGACGGACGACCACACGCTGATCTCGCTGCGCCCGAAGCAGAGCACAACCGGAGACGCGCTGTTTGCGGAGCGTTGCAACGGCTGCCATCAGTCCGTGCAGGTCAGCGGCAATCGGATTGGCCCGAGCCTATCCGGTGTCGTGGGGCGGCGGACCGCATCCCTGACGAACTACCCGGATTACTCTTCGTGTCTTCGCCGATTGGGCGGCATGTGGACAGAAGAGCGCTTAGACGCATTCCTCACGGCGCCACGAGCCTTGTGCCCGGGAACTTCCATGGATTTCGCGGGGATCGCCAGTCCATCGGAGCGATCCGCTATCATCCGGCACCTCGGCACGCTGCGCCATTAAGTGGATAGCGGCTACCCGAATTCAGGGATCCGATCGTTAGAAGATATGTTCAGTCGAGTTGCGATCCTCGTCGACCGTGATCGGGGGATTTCCATAGGTCTGGCAAGGTTCCCGGACGCTGCTGCTCTCTCACGTATTGACACGAAACAGGCGACGGCCTCTAATCTCGCCATGGGGATTGCGGTCTCCCCACGAGGCGACATGCCCAAGTATCGCGTCCGGCTCTCTCATGGGAGGACGCATCATGTCGTCGATCAACACCATTTCCATCGATAAGCTTGCCCGTCTCATCGGCACGCCCAAGTGCCCGGTCCTCATCGATGTCCAGACCGATGAAGACTTCGCGGCCGATCCACGTTTGATCCCCGGTTCAATCCGGCGCCCCTGGTCCACAGCGTCCATCTGGGCTCAGGACTTTAAGAGCCAGTCGGCCGTTGTGATCTGCCAACAGGGTCTCAAACTCAGCCACGGCGTGGCAGCGTGGCTCCGTCATGCGGGCGTGCCGGCGGATTCTCTGGAAGGTGGAGCGCTGGCGTGGGCGCAGGCGGGGCTGCCGATGGTGCCTGAGGCCAAGGTGCCACCGCGCGACGAACACGGTCGGACGGTCTGGGTGACGCGATCTCGCCCCAAGATCGATCGGATTGCGTGCCCTTGGCTCATTCGACGCTTCGTCGATCCTGCTGCGGTCTTCCTTTTCGTGCCGACATCCGAGGTGCCAGGAGTGGCGGATCGGTTCCGCGCGACGCCCTTTGACATCGAGGGCGAAGGCGTGTTCTGGAGTCACCGGGGCGAGATGTGCACCTTCGACACCATGGTCGAGGAATTCGGCCTCGCGACCGAACCGCTCTTGCGCTTAGCCACCATCGTGCGCGGCGCGGATACCGCTCGGCTCGACCTTGCGCCGGAGGCGCCGGGCCTGCTCGCGGCATCGCTCGGCCTTTCCCGAATGTACTCGGACGACTTGACTCAGCTCGAAGCGGGGATGGATCTCTACGATGCCTTCTACCGCTGGTGCCGTGATGCCGTCGATGAAACCCACAACTGGCCCGCGAAAAAATCGGGGGTCTGAAATGGATACGATGACCGTCCCCAATGCGACCGCGCGTCCGGATGTCCCGGCGCACGGCGTGACACTGCGCGAAGCCATCCGGGTTTGGACGCGGATCGCTTTGCTTAGTTTCGGCGGCCCTGCCGGCCAGATCGCAGTCATGCATCGCATCCTTGTCGAGGAAAAGCGCTGGGTCTCCGAGAACCGTTTTCTTCACGCGCTGAACTACTGCATGCTTCTGCCGGGCCCCGAAGCCCAACAGCTCGCGACCTATATTGGTTGGCTCATGCATCGCACCCGCGGTGGCCTCATCGCGGGAGGATTGTTCATCCTGCCCGGCATCGTGGCCATCATGGGCTTGAGCTGGATCTATGCTCTGTTCGGGAAAGTCGGAATCGTCTCGGCTCTGTTCTTCGGATTGAAAGCGGCCGTTCTCGCCATCGTCCTCGAAGCGGTTGTGCGGATCGGCAAGCGCGCACTCAAGAACCGCTTCCTCATCGCGCTTGCGGCAGCGGCGTTTGTGGCGATCTTTTTTCTGAAGGTGCCATTTCCGATCATCATCCTCATGGCAGGCTTGATCGGCTACATTGGCGGGCGGGCCGGCATGGCTCAGTTCCAAGTTGGGGGAGGGCACAGGGCCGCGAAAACAGGGCTGACCGATGCCGAGAGCCTGCTCGGCGAGGACGTGCCCGCGCATGCTCGCCCAACCGTGAGGGGCGCTTTGCGCAGCGCCGCGGTTTGGCTGACGCTATGGCTCGTTCCGGTCATTGCTTTGCTCGCCGCCTTCGGTCCAGGTGACGTTTTCAGCCAGATTGCTGTGTTCTTCTCGAAGATGGCCATGGTCACCTTCGGCGGCGCTTATGCGGTGCTGGCTTACGTCGCGCAGCAAGCGGTGGAGCACTATGGCTGGCTGAAGCCTGGCGAGATGCTCGATGGCCTCGGCATGGCTGAGACCACGCCGGGTCCTCTCATCATGGTCCTGCAGTTCGTGGGCTTCATGGCCGCGTTCCGTGATCCAGGTTCGCTGTCGCCTTTAGTGGCCGGCACTCTTGGTGGTCTTCTCGCCACCTGGGTGACGTTCACGCCGTGCTTCCTCTGGATTTTCCTGGGAGCGCCCTTCATCGAGATCATGCGGGACAACAAGGCGCTGAGCGGCGCGCTATCGGCGATCACCGCGGCCGTTGTCGGCGTGATCCTCAACCTCGCGATCTGGTTCGCGATTCACACGATCTTTGCGCAGGTGCATCCGGTCACTTGGGGGCCGGTACAATTCGACGCTCCCGTGCTCCAGAGCGTCAATGTCTGGGCGCTCTTGCTATCGATCGCAGCGGTCATCGCGATGTTTCGCGTCAAGGTGGGGATGGTGGCGACCCTGGCTGCAACCTCCGCGGTGGGAATCCTTCTCTATCTGGCGGGATGGATCCCATGAGCGCGTTGCTCATGTGGGCGCTTCCAGCGCGAGCCGGTAGTCTCCAAAGAAGGCGTCTTATCGCAACAGCAATGAGCGGTCGCTAAAACGCCGAATGAAACGCGTCGAGCCAGAAGGAGTTGGGGGCAGAGCAAGATAGGGAGTGATAACATGCGTGTTCGCCTTATCATCGCCGCTGCGAGCCTCTTCTCGCTATCCCCATATGCCTTGGCGGCCGAACCCTGGCAGCAGGTGATTGCCACCGGACTTGGCAAAGCCGGCACCGAGTTGCCTGGCGGGGTCTATCGCGTGGGCCTGCCACGAACGGATCTCAAGGTCGTGCTCGACGGCATCGAGATCAAACCAGCCCTGGCCTTGGGCTCATGGCTTGCTTTCAAGCCCATGGGCAACGAGGTCATGGTGATGGGCGACCTCGTTCTGACGCAGGAGGAGGTCAATTCGGTCATGATGCAGCTCGAAGAGGGGGGAGTGGGTATCACGGCACTCCACAACCACCTTATGCGCGCTGCGCCAAACCCGATGTACATGCATGTCCTGGGGCATGGTGAGCCGGCACAGCTCGCGGCAGCGCTGAATAGGGCCCTTAAGGCGAGCAAAACGCCCCTCGACACCGAAACCACCGCGTCCGCATATCAGGCCGTCCCGACGGGAAACGCCGAGACGACCATTGCTCTCGATACCGCCGCCATCGATCAGTCCCTCGGATACAAGGGCAAGATCAATAGCGGTGTCTATCAGGTGAGCGTGTCCCGCGCGGCAGCCGTCATGGACAGCGGGATCGAGGTTCCCGCCTCGATGGGATCGGCCATCGCCCTCAACTTCCAGCCAACCGGACCGGGCAGGGCGGCGATCACGGGGGACTTCGTGCTGACCGCTGACGAGGTGAATCCTGTCGTAAAGGCCCTGCGTTCGAATGGCATCGAAGTGACGGCAATTCATAACCACATGCTCAATGACGAGCCGCGGCTGTTCTTCCTGCATTTCTGGGCCGACGACGATGCCATGAAGCTCGCAGCGGGACTGAAGGCGGCGTTGGATCGGGTCAAGATCGCGAAGGGTTGAGGAGGGGCAAGTGCGAGGATGGCTCCTGCCGCCCGTAAGCCTCTTGGTGATGGCTGGGTTGTCCGGGGCAATCGGCCTACCGCATCCACGCGCAGCGGAGTCTGCGGCATTGCAGCTTGAGGCGAAAATACCGCTCGGGGATGTGAAAGGCCGGATCGACCACATGGCGATCGACCTCGCCCGTCAGCATTTGTTCGTGGCGGAGCTTGGAAACAAAAGCGTTGGGATCCTCGATCTGAAGGCATCGAAAATGCTGAGCCGAATTCGCGGGCTGAAAGAGCCGCAAGGGATCGGCTATGTCGCGTCCACCGACACGCTTTACGTAACCAATGCGGGCGATGGATCCGTGCGGCTTTTCCGGGGACAGGACTTTAAGGAGATCGGGCGTATCGAACTCGGAGACGATGCGGATAACGTCCGCGTCGATAGTACAGACAAACGCGTGTTCGTCGGATATGGCCGTGGGGCCCTGGCGGTCATAGGCGCTGAGACGCGCGGCAAGATCGCCGACATCGCACTGGACGATCACCCCGAAAGCTTCCAACTCGAGGGCCGCGGAAGCCGCATCTTCGTGAACGTTCCGCATCAGCATTCGATTGAGATTGTCGACCGTGAGAGTGGAAAACATCTCGCCAAATGGTCGACGGGGCGATGGAGCGGGAACTTTCCGATGGCGCTCGACGAGGCTTCAGGGCAGGTCCTCGTGGTGTTTCGAAGCCCAGCGACGCTGGCTGCGTTTTCGATGAAGGACGGAGCGACTGCCGCAAGCGTAGCAACGTGCCAGGATGCGGATGACGTGTTTGTCGATGCGAAGCGGCATCGGATTTATGTCAGTTGTGGCGAAGGCTATTGGGACGTTTTTGCATCGAGCGAAGGTCCTTTTCGTCGGATAGCTCACATCCCCACCGCTGCCGGCGCGCGAACGTCACTCTTTGCCCCTGAACTCGACCGCCTGTTCCTCGCGGTACGCGGGGGAACTCAGGAACGGGCCGCGATCTGGGTCTATCGACCCGTTCCCTGAGACGGCGGAAAGGATATCGCGCTGCATTTAATCGGATGAAGGAGAGGCAGTTGGCGTCACTCGAAAGACCGAGCCCTCAAGCATCGATGGAGGCAGCGCGGTGACGAGTGCGGAAACTCGCCTGGGAAATAGTCTGCCGGATGACATCAGGCGTGTTCTCATAGCGCGGTCCCTGCGCGCTTTCGGGGACGGATACGTGGCGATCTTGCTGCCGCTTCATCTCTCTCGTCTCGGCTATAACGCATTCGAGGTTGGGGTCGTCGCGACTGCGTCGCTGCTGGGCTCCGCCTTGCTGACGCTCGCTGTTGGACTCATCGGCTATCGCATCCCAAGGCGCCGGGCCCTGCTTGCCGCTGCTCTGCTGATGGCGGCGACGGGGTTGGGCTTTGCCGAGGTCGAGGGATTTCTGCTGCTGCTCGTGATCGCCTTCGTCGGAACGCTGAATCCATCGGGCGGCGACGTCAGCGTCTTCCTGCCACTTGAGCATACCGTGATCGCGCACGTGATTGCAGACGAGGAGCGGACGGCGGTCTTCGCCCGCTACAGTTTCGTGGGGGCTGTCTTTGGCGCTCTCGGGGCATTGTCGGTTGGAGTGGTGGATTGGCTCGCGCCGGTCATTGCACCATCCATCATATCTGCGATTCTGTTTGGACTATACGGTGCCCTCGGACTGCTGACGTTTCTCCTTTACCGCAATCTGTCATCCCGCGTGGAAGCCGACACCGGCACGCCGCAGACGCCGCTGGGGCCTTCGCGCGGGATTGTCTATCAACTGGCGGCGCTGTTCTCGGTGGACGCGTTCGGCGGAGGACTCGTCATCAATGCGCTATTGGCGCTCTGGCTCAGTGCGCGCTTCGGCATCGGCGTCTCGACCATCGGTGCGATCTTCTTCGTGACCGGCCTGTGCTCTGCCGTCTCGTATTTCGTGGCGGTGCCTCTGGCCCGACGGTTCGGGTTGGTGAACACGATGGTGTTCACGCACCTGCCTTCGAACTTCTGCCTGATCCTCGTTGCGTTCGCGCCGACGGTTGGGATCGCGTTCGGGCTTTTGATCCTGCGGAGCCTGCTGTCCCAGATGGACGTGCCGACCCGGTCGTCCTACGTCATGGCGGTTGTCAGGCCCGAAGAAAGGCCCGCCGCCGCAAGCGTAACCGCCGTCCCTCGCAGCCTCGCATCGGCCACCGCGCCGCTCCTGTCCGGATGGCTGTTGACCGTGTCTCCGTTCGGGTGGCCGCTGATCCTCGCCGGGACGCTGAAGGCAGCCTACGACCTCACCCTACTGCGGCGATTTTCAGGCCTGAAGCCGCCGGAGGAACGCTGACGGGATTTTTGCAGAACCGGTCCACATAGCAGTCGTGTAGTACCGCGCCTGCGCCATCAAGTTCACGCTCTACCGGCCGAGCGGCAGCGCCGGCGATTCCGATATTTTCGGCGCAGCAATATGCGCCCCTGCTGGATATCCGGGTGGATATCTAGCCCACTTTCTCGAGAGCGCCGCTCCCAAATGAGGGCGGCGCTCGTTCTCTGGAAATAAGTCTCTTCAACGCTAGCTTGACTGTGCCAACCACTCTCGTCTGAAGGCGGCCGGAGGACAGGGCATTGAGAGCGTCCCTCATCATTCCTTTCCTGCTGGGAGCCCTGACGCTTGGCGGTTCCGCTTTCGCTGCCGACAAGGATGGCGAGGGCAAGAACACCCATGTTCAGAAGCCAAAGGCGAAGACGGAGAAATCCCAGAAGACGAAGAGACCGAAGAAGGCCAAGAAAAAGGAAGAGAAGAAGGAGGAGGAAAAGCCCGCCGCTTCATCCGCTCCTCCGTCCATTGCCAGTTCTCTCGGTCCGCTGGGAAACCTTTGGGGTGCCCGCACTGCGCTTGAAAAGGCTGGGGTGACTTCCAGCTTCATCTATATCGGCGAAGTGTTGGGTAACTCGACCGGGGGAATGCGCCAGGGGACGATCTACGAGGGCGCTCTTCAGGGTATTCTCGACGCCGATCTCGACAAGCTCGTCGGCTGGCACGGCGCGAGCTTCCACGCCAGTGCCTATCAGATCCATGGCCACGGGCTTTCGCGCTTTTACGTCGGCAATCTCATGTCAGTCAGCGGGATCGAGGCTTTACCTTCGACCCGGCTTTACGAGTTGTGGCTCGAACAAAAATTGGGAGACAAGGTGGCGCTTCGGGTGGGCCAGCTCGGAGCGGATACAGAGTTCGTCATCAGCCAATATGCAACTCTTTTCCTGAATACCACCTTTGGGTTCCCCTCGATCATGGCGAATGACCTTCCGAGCGGCGGGCCCACCTATCCGCTCGCGACGCCCGGTGTTCGGTTGAAGCTAACTCCGTCCGACAACGTGACGATCCTGGCTGGTCTCTTCGACGGGAATCCGGCCGGTCCGGGACCGAACGATCCGCAACGGCGCAACCATACGGGGCTCGCCTTCCGCACGTCGGATCCGCCTTTCGTGATCGGCGAGGTTCAATACGCCTATAATCAGGACAAGGATGCGAAAGGCCTGCCCGGCACATTCAAGTTCGGCGGCTGGCATCATTTCGGCCGCTTTGCCGATCAACGTTTCGACATCATCGGCTTGCCTTTGGCCGATCCGAGAAGTTCGGGGCGACCGAACCAACTCCTGGGCGATAGTGGCGTTTACGTCCTTATCGACCAGATGCTTTATCGGAAGGAAGGCACGACGGATCAGGGGATTGGCGTTTTCGCTCGCGCCTCGGCTTCGCCCAACGACCGAAACCTCGTCAGCTTTTACATCGACGGCGGTCTGACCTGGAAGGGGATGATCCCCGGCCGAGAGAACGACACGTTCGGCATCAGTTTCGCCTATTCGCGCATTTCAGATGCGGCGCGAGGTTTCGACCGGGATGTCGAGTTTTTCACCAGCATCGGTCGGCCGATCCGCTCCAGCGAGGCGGTGGTGGAGGTCACCTATCAGGCCGAGATCGTTCCGGGCTGGACGATTCAGCCGGATTTTCAATACGTCTTCCGCCCCGGCGGGAATATCACGAACCCGCGCGATCCGGCAGCGGGACGCATCAAGGATGCCGCCGTCTTCGGCTTGAGAACGACAATTCGGTATTGACGGCGCCGGATGTCTCCGGCGCCTCGCGTGGTCAGTGCTTAGGCGGTGTCGGCTCTCCGATGGAGAGCATCAACCGGTTCGCCCAGTTGAAAAAGGCCGCGCCGTTGATGACGTCAACGATCTCGGCGTCATCGAGGCCGACTTGGCGCAGGTCGTCGATATGCTTTTCTCCGAATGCAGACGGCGTCTCAGTCAACGCGACGGAAGCGGCAATGATCGCATTCCAGCGATTGTCGATGTCGACGCCGATACCATCGTCGAGAAGACGCTGAACGTCTTCGCCGCGCTTGGAATACTGGGTGGCGAAGCGCGAATGGACGGACGCACAGAAAATGCATCCGTTATGGCGCGAGGTGGCGGTCGCCGCGAGTTCACGCTCCGCTCGCGAGAGGCCAGAACTCGTGTTGTAGAAGATGTCCTTGTCTGTCTTCGTTCGGGCCTGGAGAATGTCCGGGTCGCGCGCCAACAGCAGGAAGTAGGGTGACTTCGCCCGCGAGGCATCGACGAGGCCGGCCCAATGCCTCTCGGTGAGCTGATCCGCCGGATACGGTTCGAGCCATGGCTGCCAGCCTAATTCTTCCTGCGTGAAGACGGTCGGCTCACGATTGTCGGGATAGGTGAGGGTGGATTCCGTCATGGTTGTTCTCCCGCCTAGATATGCCCGGACGCAAGCGCGCCGGTAAAAGGCTTTTTTGAGCTGGCTACGATGGCAGTTGACGTTGAGGCGAGCGTGCTAAGCCCCGCGATCACGCGGATCTGAAACGCCAGAAACGACACAAGCTGCGACAGCGTGACGATGTCGGTGGTGGACCAGCCGGCATCGAGCAGTTTCTGCAAAGCCTCGGGGCTCGCATCGCGCGGGTGGAAGACCAGAAGATGTGCATGCTCGAAAGCGGCGGTCAGGCGCGGCCCGAAGAGCGCGGCGGACTCTGCCGGTACGCGGTAGATCAGGCCATCCTTGTTCTCGACGGAGAGCGGGCCCTCCGGATAGCTGCCATAAGGCCCCCGCGTCGCGCCGCGCGTTACTTCGGCGATCACGGCATCGGCGATGCTCGGTGCTATCTTGCGCAAGGACGCGGCGTAGAAATCGCTCACTGCTGCCTGGCGATGAAGGCCAGCGACGAAGGTGGCGACCGCGAAACGCTCCAGTGCGGTGACGTTGCCGGGGACCTCGGGCTCGAAGAGGGCAAGATAGCTCTTCTGCGCGTTTTCCCGGGCCTGTGGGCGTTGATCGCGAATGGCATGAAGAGGCGAACCCGGCTCAATGCCGGCAAGCAGGTCGATAACGTCTGTCGTCCCTGTGCTCATGATTGAATCACTTTCTCTGATGTTGATCGGTAGCTCATCGCACCAGGGCGACGCGACGCTCGGCCGTTTCTTGCGGCTGACGCCATCCGAGGGCCGGCGCCACTTCCGTCGCAATCAGCTCGATGGAGCGCAGAATGTAAGGGTGTGGCGGATCGACGGAATGGACCTGGAACACCACGTCGGTGACGCGCGACAGGGTGGTGTCGGTGCTGAGCGAAGCGATGACATCCTCCGGCGTGCCGACATGCGTGTCGAAGGCCGCGATGAGATCGGAGAGGGAATTGCCGGGCAGGACATGACCCTTTTCAACGAAATGGTCCGCGATGCGCCGCAGGCCTTTTTCCGCGAAATGAAGGGCCTCTTCCCGGTTGTCGGCGACGAAGAGTGTGCGCGAACCGACAATGCGCGGCTCGCGACCGGGAGGTAGCTTTTCGAGATAGGCGTCAATGATCGGGTGCTGAAGATCCGCAAGCGAAGCATGCGGTGCATCCTTCGGGCGCGGCTGGGTGCGCGAGAGCATCAGGCCGTCGCCGGTCTCTCCCGCGCGCGCACCACCCGCCGCCGAGAATGTCGCCTGCCAGATCCGGTCTCCGAGGTGGGGAGCTGCTGGATAAAGCGCGTTGCCGCCCTCAAAAGGCCGCCCATTCCAGGCGTCGCGCACGGTTTTGAGGGCTCGCCCGAAAGTCTCGCCGCGATTGGCGCTGTCTAAGCCGAATGCCGTGAAGGAAGACGGTGTGCCGCCAGATCCGACGCCGACTTCGAGACGCCCGCCGGACAAAAGATCCAGCACCGCGGCGTCCTCTGCCACCCGGATCGGGTTTTCGAGCGGCAACGTGATGATGCCGGTTCCGAGACGGATGCGGGATGTCTTCGCCGCTACATGGCCAAGAAAAACCAGCGGCGCGGGGAGGCCGCCTTCCGCCTCATGAAAATGATGCTGGGCGACCCAAGCGGAGTCGAACCCGAATTTTTCGGCCTGAACGATCTGTTCGGTCGCGAAGCGATAGCGTTCCGCCGCGCTGGCTTCATCGAGAAGCCGCGTAAAAAATCCGAGGCGCTTATGTGTTGCCGGTGTCGTCATTCCTCAACTCCGAGAAAAAGGGAAATGGTTACGCGAGAGCGAATGTCTTGGTGCCTGGAATTGCGTCGATGAGTTCGCGCGTGTAGTCGCTGCCGGGGCGCAGGAAGACGTCCTCGACCGTCCCGCTGTCGACCTGCCGCCCGTCGTGCAGAACGGAGACCGTGTCCGCGATCTGCCGGACAACAGCGAGATCGTGCGAGATGAACAGGTAGGTCAGGCCCAGCTTCTGCTGGAGTTCGTCGAGAAGCCCAAGGATCTGGGCCTGGACTGTGACGTCGAGCGCGGAAACTGCCTCGTCCAGAACAAGAACCTGCGGATCGAGAACGAGCGCGCGCGCAATCGCCACGCGTTGTCTCTGGCCACCCGAAAGGGCGCGAGGTTTTCTCGTCAGTGTCGATTCCGGAAGGCCGACCCGCTCAAGAATGTCGTGCACCTTCCTCGTCCGATCTTCTCGCGCGATGCGCCCGAAATTGAGGAGTGGCTCCTCGATGATCTGAAAAATGCTTTGCAGCGGGTCTAGTGAGCCGAAAGGGTTTTGATAGACGAGCTGGATTTTTCGGCGGAACTGGCGCAGGTTTTCGCCACGCAAGGCCGTCACGTCGGCTCCATCGACGACGATGCGCCCCGATGTCGGTTTCTGGAACGCGACGACATTGCGCGCCGTCGTCGTCTTGCCGGAGCCGGATTCACCGACGATGGCGTGCGTGGTTCCCTTGCGTACTCTGAACGACACGCCATCGACCGCCCTGAACGTCTCGCGACCGTTCTTTACGGGAAAATCTTGGACAAGGTTTTCGACGACGATGGCGTATTCGTCGCTGCCCGTGTTCGCTTTGGAAACACGCTGTGGCTTGGCCAGTGAAGGCGCATCGGCCAGAAGCTTGCGCGTATAGGGGCTGCGCGGGGCGGAAAGCACCTCGGCGGTTGGCCCTCGCTCCTGAATGCGTCCGCCTTGCAGGACCACAAGGTGATTAGCCCGGTCGGCTGCGACGCCAAGGTCGTGGGTCACGAGCAGAACGGCGGTGTTGAACTCGCGACGAAGATCGTCGATGAGGTCGAGAATGCGTTTCTGCACCGTCACGTCTAGGGCGCTCGTCGGCTCGTCGGCGATGATGAGGGCAGGTTCGAGCGCAATTGCGATGGCGATCAGAACGCGCTGACGCATGCCGCCCGACAATTCGTGCGGATATTGCCGAGCCCGCAGTTCCGGATGCGAGAGGCCGACGCGTGCCAGCAGCTCAGTGACACGCGCCTCGATAGCCTTTTTGTCGCCGCGACCATGAATCTTCAGGATTTCACCGACCTGCTCGCCAATAGTCTTGACCGGGTTGAGCGAGCTTGTCGGGTCCTGCGGGATCAGGCTGATTTTGCTGCCGCGGATCGTATCGAGCTGCTTTTGCGACCATTTGGAGATGTCGGTGCCGTTCAGGCGAATGGCGCCGGATTCGAGACGACCATTCTCGGCGAGAAGTCCTATGACCGCTTGCGCGGTCGTGGTCTTACCGGAACCGGATTCGCCAACGAGCGCCACAACCTCACCGGGGCGCACGGCGAAAGAGACGCCGTGGACGACGGAGTGAAAAGCATCCTGGTCCTTGTAGGCGATGACGAGGTTGTCGATTTCCAGAACCGGCCTGTCCATTGCTTTCGCGGCGGTCATGGGCGCGCCTTTCCGAGGGATTGGCTGATGCGGTTTGCGGCCAGCACGACAAGGATCACGACGATGCCGGGCGCGGCGGTGAGCCACCAGGCGCGGGCGATGTAGTTGCGCCCCTCCGCGATCAGCAGACCCCATTCGGGAGTGGGCGGCGGCGCGCCATAGCCGAGAAAGCCGAGGGTCGAGATGGTGAGGATGGCAAAGCCGAACTGCAATGCGGCGAGCGCGATGACGGATGTGAGGGAATTGGGCAGGATGTGACGCCACAGGACGCTGGCGAAGGTGCCGCCGCTGCCGAAGCCCGCTTCGACGTAGTCGCTTTGGCGCACGCGTATGACTTCCGACCGGGCGAGGCGCGCAAACCGCGCGATGGAGGTGATGCCGACCGCAATCGCCGCGTTGATCGTGCCGAAGCCGAGCAGGACGATGATGCTCAGCGACAGAAAGAGATTGGGGATGGAGAGGAGGACGTCGACGACGCGCATGATGATGTCGCCCACGGCGCCCCTGACCGAGCCCGCGATCAGCCCGAGCGCAGTCCCGATCAACAGACCGACCGCGACAGCAATGAAGGCGCCGGAGAGCGAGTGTACGGAACCGTAAACGATGCGGGCGAAGAGATCACGACCGAGCGCATCGGTGCCGAGCCAATGGTCGGCACTCGGCGCGCGAAGCTGCGCTCCGGCGACACCGACTGTGCTGCTCTGGCTTGTGAAAAACTCCGGCGCGATGGCCCAGAGGGTGACGATGCCGATGATGGACCAGGCGAGCACCAACCCCGGTTGAACGCGTCTGAGATGGCGCAAGACAAGAGACAGCGAGACCTTGGACAGGAAGCCGTTATTCGCTTGCAGAAGAGGCTGATTGGTCGTGTGAGCACTGGTCATGCGGTGGCCTCTTTCTTGATCCGGAGGCGCGGATCGAACACGGGGTAGAGCAGATCCACGGCAAGGTTGATGACGACGAAGGCGGCGGCGGAGAAGACAACGATGGCCTGGAGGACGGCGATGTCCTGGTTGTTCACGGCCTGCTGCGTGACGCTGCCGATGCCGTTTAGTCCGAAGACCGCCTCGGTGACGACCGCGCCGGCGAGCAACTCACCAAAGAGGATGCCCGCGATGGTCAACGTCGGCAGCAGAGCGTTCTTGGTGACGTGCCTCCACAGTACCCAGTTGCGCGAGGCTCCCTTGGCGCGCGCTACGGCGATGAAGGGCTCGGTCAGCACATGGTCGATGTTGCGCATCAGCACCTGAGCAATCGGAGCCGAAATCGGGATCGCGAGCGTTGCTACCGGTAGGATCAGCGCTTCCCACTCGCCGGGGTTGATGACCGGAATGAGCCTGAGCTGAAACGAGAATATCTGGATCAGCATGATCCCGAGCCAGAACACCGGCACGGCGATGAACAATGCCGGCAGGGATTGGATGATCGAGCGGAGCCAGGAGAAGGCGATCAGCGTCGAGAGGAAAGAAATAGCGGCCGCAAGAACCGCTGCGGCCAGAAAGCCGAGCGTTGCCAGCCGCAATGTCGAGGGCAGGTTAGCAAGAAGAACGTGGCTGACCGGAACGCCCGCCTGCACCGAGTATCCAAAGTTCCCGGTGAGGAAATTGAGGATGGAATGGGCGTATTGGGTCCAGGCCGGGACATCGACGGCATAGGACGCGCGGATATCGGCGATCTGCTCAGGCCCGAGGCCGAGTTCCGGGTTCAGGAACTTGATGAGGATCGCATCGCCGGGCAGCGATTGCAGGAGAATGAACGAGATGGTGAAGGCGGCCCATAGCACGATCAACGCCTGTCCGATCCGGCCAATCAGATATCTCGACATGGAAGGTTCCATTCAGAAAGCGACGGGTCCGCGAAGGCCGCCCGGACGGCAGATGCAATCCGAGCGATTGATGCTCAGCGCGGCGCGAGCCATACGTTGTAGAAACTGGGGCGTCCGACCGCCTCGAAGCCGACGCCCCTGACATAAGGAGCGGCGGCAAAGGCCTGCGGCTCTTCGAAGATCGGAATGGCGTAGGCTTGGTCGACGACGTAGTTCTGGACGTCGCCGACGATGGCGAGGCGCTTCTCCTTGTTGGGCTCGGAGGCCAGCCCGTCGAGCAGCGCGTTCAGCTTATCGTCGACGAAAGACTTGACCTTGTCGCTGTTGCCGCCCTTCTGCAGCAGCACGTTGCGGTTGGTCGGGTAAAAGTGGCTCTTGATCACGTCCGGGTCCGCGCGTCCGACCATGCCTGGTGCGACGGCGGTCTTGAGCGGGTCGAGACTGTCCAGCGTCTTGCTGCCGGCATCGCCCACAAGCACGTTCAGCTTCACGCCGACCTTGCCCCATTGCTGGGCGACGAGTTGCAGCGTCTCCTTGTTCTGCGGCTGCGGCGGAGATTCATAGGCCGTCAACACGAGTTGCTGACCATCTTTCTGACGGACGCCGTTCGCGCCCACGGTCCAACCGGCTTCATCGAGCAGCGCCTTGGCCTTGTTGAGACCGTAGGTCAGCTTCGGAGAGATGTCGACATAGCCCTGCGCCGTTTTGGCAATGATGGATGTCGCCTTCGGATAGTTCGCAGAGAACAGCGTCGAGATGATCTCGCTGGAATTGGTGGCGTGCAGCAGGGCGCGACGGACGCGGACATCCGCAACCAGCGGATTATCGGGCCGGAACACGACGCTGTTGTTGACGCCGCGCGTCGAAGGCGCGTGGATCTTGTACTTCTGCGCCTCGACCTGCTTCTCGTCATAAGCCTGGATCTGGCGGATATAGTCCGCCTGTCCGGCAAGCAGCGCGCCGATGCGCACGCTGTCTTCCGGCGTGATGATGAGCTTGATCCCGTCGAGATAAGCGCGGCCCTGGTGCTCCAGCTTCGCCGGTCCCCAATTGTAGTCCTTGCGGGCGGTCAGCGTAAGTTCGCGGCCGATCTTCTCGCTCGCGACGACGAACGGGCCGGACCCGATGATCTTTGTCGCGTCGCCGAGTTCGTCATAAGGCAGCGTCAGTGTGGCGAGCGAGACGAGGCCGGAGCCGATCACTGATGTGCCTTGCAGGAAGCCGGGGGAAGGTTTCTTGAAAGTGAACTTCACCGTGTGGGCATCGATGACTTCGCTGCGGTCGTAATTGTTGATCACTTCCGAGACCGGAAGTTTCAGCGCTTTGTTGCCGAGGCCGAAGGTGTCGTAGTTCTTCGCCACCGCATTCGCGTCGAGCGGCGTGCCATCGGAGAAGGTGACGCCGGGGCGGATCTTGAACGTGTATTCGGTCGCATCCGCATTGATGGACCAGGACTCGGCGATCCAGGGCTCGATCTCCAGCGTCTCGGGATTCTGGTAGGTCAGCTTGTCGGTGATCTGGTTGAGGATGCCGCCATTCGGATAGAAGCCGCCCGCCGGTGGATAGAGGTTCGTGTGAGCCTGTTGCTCGAGATAAACCAGCGTGCCGCCCGTGACCGGCTTGTCGGGCTGGCCAGCAGCCAGAGCTGCGCTCCACAGGCCCACGAGGAGCGATGCGGTCGTCAGGGCAGCAAGGCTGGATTTCGGTTTGAAGCGGGGAGCGAGAGACAAGGGTCGGTCCTTCCTTGCGAGGGGGGCGGATAACGCGATCGATGGGTGTGATTATCCCGGGAATGACCGTCATCAGCAACGAGAATGTTCTTTTTTTAGAACGCTACGGGCAGATAATGTCTTCTCAAGTGGGATGGAATCTTGGAAAATTCTTCGCACTCTCCATGGAAAGCGACTGCGATTGGCCAATTTTTGAAAAGGAGATCCTAGGTGATTGTTCGTTAAATAGAACGATATTGAGTCGAGGATGAAACGTCGCTGACTCATGATGGAAGGTCCATTTGACTCCTTCTTAAATTAGAACATAATGAGAACATTGATGAGAGCCGAGATGTTTGGGCAAGGTGCATGCGTACCGGGCAACAGAGAATGCTTGCCGACTTACGGCATCGGATCGATCGCCTGGAACACGGGCATCGCCGTCGTGCCGCGTTGCCGTTCGGCATCGAGCCTGTCGACGGGCATCTGCCCGGCGGAGGGCTTGCTCTGGGGGCCTTGCATGAATGGATCGAGGCGGGACCTGCCGCCGAATTCGCCGGAGCAGCGACGCTCTTCGTGGCCGGGGTCGCGGCGCGCCTGAACGGGACTGTGCTGTGGTGCCTCAATCGTCGCGATCTTTTTGCGCCGGGCCTCATGAGGGCGGGGCTTCATCCCGACCGGGTGATCTATGCCGAAACGTTCCGCGAGCGCGATGTGCTGGCGGCGATGGAGGAGGGGCTGCATGAGAAGGGGCTTGCTGCCGTCATCGGCGAGGTGACGCGCCTTGGCCTGACGGCCTCGCGGCGACTTCAACTGGCCGCCGAGGCATCCGGTGTGCCAGCTTTCGTGCTGCGCCGCTGGTGGAATGTGGCGGAGAAAGAACTCGCCAGCCTGCCGAGCGCAGCGATGACGCGCTGGCGCATCTCGCCCCATTCTTCTCTTGCTCCGCCCGCGCCGGGCCTTGGCCGCGCCCGCTGGCATGTAGAGCTTCTGCGCTGTCGTGGCGGCGAACCCCATTCCTGGATTTTGGAGGCCTGCGATGAGAAGGGTCGTCTCGCTCTACCTTCCGACGTGGCCGACCGACCGGATCAGACGCCGGCTCGGCGCGCCGCTGCTGGATGAGCCGCTCGTCACCGTCATCACGGAGGGCTCGCGCCGCCTGATCGGCGCGGCCGATCACGCCGCCCATACGCTGGGATTACGCGCGGGTCAGACCATCGCTCATGCGCAGGCCATGGTGCCGAACCTGCATATCGTCGATGCGGTACTGGCAGAGGATGAAGCGTCTCTCACCGAACTGGCGCGTTGGTGCATCGGCTATTCGCCCATCGTCGCGCCCAACCCGCCGGATGGAATCTGGATCGACATTGCCGGATCGTCCCATCTCTTCGGCGGCGAAGAAAAGCTGATTGCCCATCTCGCGCGAAGGCTGACAGGGCAAGGGATCACTGCCGTGGCCTGCGTTGCCGATGCACCGGGCGCGGCCTGGGCCATGGCGCGTTATGGCGACCAATCCATCATCCCACCGCGCTGCACGGTGGATGCCATTGCGAGCCTTCCCATCGCGGCTTTGCGCCTGCCGCATCAAACCCTCGACGGAATGCACCGCCTCGGCATCGAGCGGATCGGCCAACTCGCCGCCATGCCGCGCGCGCCGATGGTACGTCGGTTCGGCAAGGACGTGGCGTTGCGGCTGGACCAGGCTTTCGGGCATGCCTTCGAGCCGCTCGATCCGCTGTTGCCGAAAGAGACGCCGCTTCAGCGCGTGAGTTTCGCAGAACCCGTTGGGCGGCTCGAGGATCTCGCTGCCATCGTGCAGCGTTTGGCGCAATTGCTCTGCGGTGATCTCGTCCGCGCATCGCTCGGCGTGCGGCGGCTCGATCTGATTTTCGAGCGCGTGGACCGGCAGAACATTGCGCTTCGCGTCGGCACGGCGAAAGCGACGCGGGACGCAAAGCATCTCGCCAAGCTTTTCGACGAGCGCCTGCAAACGGTCGATCCCGGTTTCGGCATCGAGGCGGCGATCCTCATCGCCAGCAAGGTCGAGCCTCTCAGCGACAAGCAGATAGAGGCCGCAAGCTTGCGAGGCGATGGCGCATCCGACGTGGATCTCAGCCGTCTCGTCGACAGGCTCGGCGCGCGACTGGGGGCGAAGCACGTTTATCGTATCGCGCCGGTCGAGAGCCGTGTGCCGGAGCGCTCCACGCAGCGCATTCCCGCGCTTGCGCCGCTCACAGGGCTCACATGGCCCGAAGGCCTGCCGCGCCCGGCGCGTCTGCTCGATCCGCCCGAGCCCGTGACCGCGACGGCGCTTCTGCCGGATCATCCGCCTGCCTTCTTCATCTGGCGACGCGTGCGCCATCGCGTAACCAAGGCGGACGGGCCGGAGCGCATCACCGGCGAATGGTGGCTCTCGGAAAAGGAGCGCGCATCCTTGCGCGATTACTACCGGGTTGAGAACGAAGAGGGCGCGCGCTTCTGGCTCTTTCGTGATGCGCCTGCCGACGAAGGTGGCCGCTGGTGGCTGCACGGGCTTTTTGCATGAGCTACGCAGAGCTTCAGGTCACGACGCATTTCTCGTTCTTGCGGGGCGCTTCGAGCCCGCGCGAGTTGTTCGAGCAGGCGAAGTTTCTCGGCATTTCTGCGCTCGGCATCGTCGATCGCAATTCACTGGCCGGCATCGTGCGCGCCTACGAGGCGTCGAAGGAAACGGGTGTGCGTCTCGTGGTCGGCTGCCGGCTCGATCTCATCGATGGCACGTCGCTTCTCGTCTATCCTACCAACAAGGCTGCCTATTCCCGCCTGTGCCGCCTGCTCAGCCTCGGCAAGAGCCGCGCGGGCAAGGGCAAATGCGCGCTGACCTGGGATGACGTGGAGGTCTGGAACGAGGGTCTTCTCGCCGTGCTTCTGAGCGATCATGCGGACGAGACGCTTGCGGCAAACTTACGTCGGCTGAAGCGCACCTTCGGCAACCGCGCCTACATGGCGCTGATCCGTCGTTTCGCTCCGGAGGAGCATGTGCGCCTCTGGCAGGTGGAGCAGGCCGCGCAAGCAGCAGGCGTGCCGAGCGTTGCGATGGGCGACATTCTCTATCATCACCCGACACGCCGCATGTTGCAGGATGTGGTGGCCTGTATCCGCCAGGGCTGCACCATCGATGAAGCGGGCTTTCGCCTGGAGCGGCACGCGGATCGCTTCCTGAAAGATCCGACTGAAATGAAGAGGCTGTTCGAGCGCCACCCCGAGGCGGTCGCGCGGACGGGCGAGATCGTCAGGCGCTGCCAGTTTTCGATGGACGAATTGCGCTATCAATATCCGAGCGAGACAGAACCCGGCGAGACGGCACAGGAGAAGCTGGAGCGGCTGACTTGGGAGGGCGCGAAAAACCGTTACCCCGAAGGTCTGTCCGATCAGGTCGCTGCCCAGTTGCGGCATGAATTGAATCTGATCGAGAGCCTTGAGTACGCGCCTTACTTCCTCACCGTCCATTCCATCGTGAGCTTTGCCCGCGGAGAGGGTATTCTCTGCCAGGGACGGGGGTCTGCAGCGAATTCCGCCGTCTGTTACGTTCTCGGAATCACCTCCATCGATCCCGTCCGTTCCGAACTTCTATTCGAGCGCTTCATCTCGCAGGAGCGCAACGAGCCGCCGGATATCGACGTCGATTTCGAGCACGAGCGGCGGGAGGAGGTGATCCAATGGATCTACGACACCTATGGCCGCAATCGCGCGGCGCTCACCGCCGTGGTGAGTTGCTACCGCTCGCGCGGCGCGGTGCGAGAGGTTGGCAAGGTTCTGGGCGTGCCGGAAGACGTCACGGCGGGATTGGCCGGGCTCGTCTGGGGCTGGAGCGAGGAAGGGGTCAACGAGCGCGATGTGAAGGAACTCAACCTCAATCTCGCCGATCCGCGCCTTCGTCTCACGCTTGAGCTGTCCCGCGACCTCATCGGCGCGCCGCGCCATCTCTCCCAGCATCCGGGCGGTTTCGTGCTGACGCAGGATCGCCTCGACGATCTCGTGCCCATCGAGCCCGCCGCCATGGACAACCGGCAGGTGATCGAGTGGGATAAGAACGACATCGAGATCCTGCGCTTCATGAAGGTCGATGTGCTCGGCCTCGGCATGCTCGGCTGCATGCGCCGCGCCTTCGATCTTTTGCGCGAGCATAAAGATGTTGCGCACGATCTGGCTTCCATCCCTGAGGGCGATGAACAGACTTATGCCATGATCTGCAAGGCCGACACGCTCGGCGTGTTCCAGATCGAAAGCCGGGCGCAGATGGCGATGTTGCCCCGCATGAAGCCTAAGACATTTTACGACTTGGTCATCGAGGTCGCCATCGTCAGGCCCGGTCCCATTCAGGGCGACATGGTGCACCCCTATATCCGCCGTCGCGAGGGGCGGGAGAAAGAAGATTACCCAACACCGGAACTCGAACGAGTCTTAAAAAAGACCCTCGGCATTCCTCTATTTCAGGAACAGGCCATGCGAGTGGCCATCGAATGCGCGGGATTCACCCCCTCCGAAGCGGATCGACTGCGCCGCTCCATGGCGACTTTCAAGTTCAAGGGAGATGTGTCGAAATTTCAGGAAAAGCTGATGAGCGGCATGCTGGAGCGCAGTTACTCTCAAGAGTTTGCCGATCGCATCTTCCGGCAGCTCGAAGGCTTCGGCTCATATGGTTTTCCTGAAAGCCACGCGGCCTCTTTCGCGCTCATCGCCTATGCCTCGTCCTGGATGAAATGCCATCATCCTGATGTGTTCTGCTGCGCGCTTCTCAATGCGCAATCGATGGGCTTTTACGCTCCGGCGCAGATCGTGCGCGATGCGCGCCAGCATGGCATCGAAGTGCGCCCCGTCGATGTGAACCATTCGCGGTGGGATAGCACGCTGGAGTCGATAGGCGACAAAACGCGTTTCGCCGTGCGCCTTGGCCTGCGTCTAGTGAAGGGGCTCTCCAATGCCGATGGCGCGGCCATAGCTCTTTCGCGCGGCGATGCTCCATTCTCGTCCTTCGAGGAGTTGCAATTGCGCGCGCATGTACCTGCCGCTGCGCTCGAACGGTTGGCAGAGGCCGATGCCTTCGGGTCGCTCGGCAACAATCGTCGCGATGCGCTCTGGACGATCAAAGGCTTGAGCGATGCGCCTCTGCCGCTCTTCGTGGCGGCGGACGAGCGGGATGCACGCGTGCGTGCAGAGACCACAGAGCCAACCGTCTCTCTCACGCCCATGACATCCGGCCGGGAGGTTGTGGAGGATTACCGCTCGAAAGGAGTGACCCTGCGCCGCCATCCGCTGGCCTTCCTTCGCGAGGATCTGGCGCAGCGGCGCATGATTTATTGTGCGGATTTGAGAACCGCTCGAGACGGGCAGCGCGTGACGGTGCCGGGTCTCATCCTCGTTCGTCAGAAGCCGGGCTCTGCCAAGGGCGTGCTGTTCATGACCATCGAGGACGAGACGGATGTGGCCAATCTCATCATCTGGCCGGCTCTGTATGAAAAGCAGCGTCGTCTCATCCTGTCCGCAGGCATGGTCGCCTGCCGAGGCCGTGTGCAGAGGGAAGGGGAGGTGATCCATGTGGTTGCGGAGCATCTCATCGATCTCTCCGATCTTCTGCGGAGCGTGGGCGAACGGGGCGAACCTTTCCCGCTGCCCCATGGACGGGGTGACGAGGCTATAACCGGCGGCCGCCCCGATCCGCGCGAGCGCGATGCGCTCGGCCGTAAGCCGCGCGACATCTCTATTCCCGATCTCAGGCAGGGCCACGGCATCAAGGTGAAGACGCGGGATTTCCGGTAAAGCTGGTTGAACAATGTCCCGCGCTGCGTTATGACCAAAAGCACATCAAGAGTTGGGCTTGAACCGCCCAACGCCAACCTGCTGACCGAGCAAGGTGGCGCTCCCGAAAGGGGGGATGTGGCCGAACCGGCAACCAAACGGGATCATGCCACTGCGCCAGTCTGCTCATTCGTAAGGAGTCGACTGATGCCGCAAGGCAGCCAGCCCGATCTGCCGTTGAGCGTGAGACCTGACGATCAGGTTCTTTTCGTCGCCAATTGCGCCTGGAAGAACCGCTTCGGCCGCGCCGAGCCGTCCTCTCTCTATGTCGTAGTCCACCGCGAGCCGGCGGGAAGCTGGACGCACATCTACCGTGTCGTCCTGGACGCGTTCCCCGGCCGCGCCATCGTCTATCTGGAGGCAGCGCTCGAAGGCGAGCGTCTCCATGAAGGGCGCAAGAAAGCTTTGATGATGCTCGAGCGTCAAACGGGGCTCGCGGTGACAGCCGGGGCCTCCGGCAAGCAGGCCGCCCCTGCTTATCGCCAGAAGATGATTGCGATCCCGGCGATGGCGACCAGTGCACCGCACCACGCCTGCCACGCGGGCTGAACGCCGGTCCGCAGCCACAACATCGGAAGAATGGCGACCGGCGCCATGGATGACAGGGTCGAGGCGATAGCGACGCTCGTTGCCGTGAGCGCCATCATCAGCATCGACATGCCGACGACATAGCCGATGAACATGCCGAGCGAGAGGAGCGCTAGAGGGCGCGCGCTCGGGATGAGGATGCCGATCTTCCATGTCCGCGGGGAAGCGAGATAGAGCCCCCACATGATGATCCCGGCGGCGAGCACACGTACGGCCATCACACCGAACGGATCGACGTGATCCATCATCACCGGGCGCATCGAGAGAATGCCGACCGCCTGTCCCAGGGCCGCCAGGACAACGAGAAGAATTCCCTTCATGGAAGGGCGCGTCTCGCTATGGACCGAACTTTCCTGCGCCAGATCGGGGTCCGCTGCTGGCTGGGTGGTCGGCTTTCCGAAGCCGACGGCCAGCACGATCCCGCACACGACCAAAGCGCAACCGAGAACCTGAGTAGGCCCGAGGGTTTCGCCCAGCACGAGAAAGCCGAGGATTGCGGCGAACGGCGCGCTCAAGGAAAAAATCAGCGCCGTACGCCGGGCTCCGATCCGCGCGATGCCGCCGTTGAGCGCGGGGTCGGCTATGACGATGCCTGAGACGCTCGACAGGAGGATCAGCGGGATGTGGCCGGCGTGAAGGGTGCTCCAGCCGCTGGTGATCGTCGCCACTAGCGCCATCATGATGAAACCCGTCACCATGCGCCAGCGCGAGAGCGACATCGCTCCGCCAACCGCTTTGAGCATCTCGGCCGAGATCATGCCCGCAAGGGCGATGCAGATGGATGTGCCGATTGCGAGGAAGCTCACGGGGGTTGTCTTTCGTGGGGAGAGCGCAGCGCTAGGGGCGCGAGGAGAAGGAGATGAGCGCGGCCTGGAAGCGTTCGCGAACCACGGCGAGCGGTCGGCCCTTCCCGTCGATCACGACGGCTTGGTGTTCGAGGATTGTGTCCGGCCCCCAGGCTTCGCCGTCGCCGGGGTCGTTGAAATGGATGGCGAAATTGCGTCGCGCCGGATCAAGCGGCGCAATCACTGCTCCGAAGGGTAGATCAGTCCCATCCAAAGCTTCATTCATCTGCGCCGACAGGCGGCTGGGCAGGAACCAATTGTCCGCGGTCACAAGAGGTAAATCGCCACGGGCAAGCTCGACGCGACGGTGACGGATGAGCTCTTCGGACATCGCGCCAAGCGCGGGGAGCGACAAGTCCCGCGCGGACAAGGTCCGGTCGTCCTGAAGGCGGCGGGCGATGATGGGGCCGTCGGAAAGGCCGTGCTCCTCGCACCAGTCCAGAAGCGAGGCGGTGGCCGTTTTCGCCTGGACGATGCGTTCGCTCAGCTCGCGAATAAGGGCATCCCGTTCAACCCAGTGGGCGCCCGTCGCCAGAAGTCCCTTTCCGCTTAAAGAAGTCATGGTCAGCTGAAAGCCTTCCGCCCTTGTGTCCGGGGATGGGGTTGGGTTTTAAAATGTAGTGCCGATGGAGGCGGCAGCCTGCGCGTAATCCCTTAGTGCCGGTTGGCTGGTCGCAGCAAGCCCGGTGGCGCGGGATAGCGGTTGATGAGGCGACCGGTTCGACTGGTCCCGCCCCTTGTTGCGCCCCATTTACGCGCTGGAATGCCACCTCGACAGTTTCCCGGCTAATTCCCCGAAAGGAGCGGTTGGGCAACGGTTTGAGGTGTGCATCATTCTGAGAGCATAAGAACAAGGTTGAGGAAACGCTATGGGCTCGTCCCCCGAACGCGGCCACGCGGCGCGCATTGCGCAGGCGTTGGAAACCTCCATGCCGGCGCGGTCAGTTGTCGCGGCCTCCTGGCAGCGTTCCCTGACGCGCTATGGCCTCGACCCGCTCGAATCTCGCCCGCCCCGAACCTTGACCGGCCAGGAGTTGCGCGAGGCGCGCGAGGGGCTGGAGCCCTTGCTTCATTCCGCGCAGGCGCCTCTCGACCGGCTGTTCCAGGCCGTTGGCGATGCGGGCTGCTGTGTTCTGTTTTCGGACCGCAACGGTGTCCCTCTGGACCGGCGCGGTGCGGCGACTGACGATTCAACCTTCTACCGTTGGGGGCTTTGGACTGGAGCGGTGTGGAGCGAAGAGGCCGAAGGCACCAATGGCATCGGCACCTGTCTCGCGGAGGGCAGGGCGCTGACCATTCATCGGGACCAGCACTTTCACGCCCGCAATACGGGTCTCAGTTGCACCGTCGCGCCGGTTTACGATCACACCGGCCAGCTCGCCGCCTGCCTCGATGTCTCTTCCTGCCGCGCGGATCTCACCGAGGGCTATGTCGGCTTGATTGCGACAGCAGTTGCGGACGCCGCGCGCCAGATCGAAGCGCTGAATTTCCGCAAGGCCTTCCCGCAAGCCCGCATCGTCCTGGTCGATGGGGCGTCGGCGGGCGGAGCGGGACTTCTCGCTCTCGATCATGACGACCTCGTCATCGGCGCGACCCGCGCCGCGCGGCTCGCTTTCGGCATCACCGACGCTCGGATCGCGGCCTTGCTTCCGGCACAGGAAGTGCTGAAGGACGACGCAGAGCACGATTTGATTGACGCCGAGCGAAGCGCCGTCAGGCGCGCACTGGCGCGAGCGAAGGGCAATGTCTCCGAGGCTGCCGCGGCGCTCCACATCAGCCGCGCCACGTTGCATCGCAAAATGAAGCGCCTCGGCCTTCAGCGTGGCCGATAACTGTCGCAGATCTGCGACACTTCCTCCGAGGCTCCTCTTCGGGAGGCGATGACAAGTCCCGCCTTCGCGCCAAGTCTGACGATCAAGACGCCGCGGATGGCGCGATGAGGAGAGGAAGCGATGAACAAGCCGGAATTCGTGCGCACAGCACAGCCCAAGTTCAAGGCGAAGTACGGCAACTATATCGGCGGTGAGTGGGTCGAGTCGACAAGCGGCCGGTATTTTGCGAACACGTCTCCCGTCAACGGTCAGGTGCTCTGCGAGATCGCCCGCTCGGACGCGGCAGACGTGGAACTCGCGCTTGACGCTGCGCATGCGGCCAAGGACACCTGGGGTCGCACCAGTGCGGCCGAGCGCAGCGTGATCCTCAACGCCATCGCACAGCGCATGGAAGACAATCTCGCGCTGCTGGCGGAGGCCGAGACCTGGGACAACGGCAAGCCGATCCGCGAAACCACCGCAGCCGACCTGCCACTCGCCATCGATCATTTCCGCTATTTCGCGGGCTGTATCCGCGCGCAGGAAGGCGGCATTTCCGAGATCGACCACGATACAATCGCCTATCACTTCCACGAACCTCTCGGCGTCGTCGGCCAGATCATTCCGTGGAACTTCCCGCTTCTGATGGCGACGTGGAAGCTCGCTCCGGCGCTCGCTGCCGGTAATTGCGTGGTCATCAAGCCCGCCGAACAGACGCCCGCTTCCATTCTGGTCTGGGCGGAACTGATCGGCGATCTTCTGCCGCCGGGCGTTCTCAACATCGTCAACGGCTTCGGCCTGGAAGCGGGCAAGCCGCTCGCATCGAGCCCGCGCATCGCCAAGATCGCATTCACGGGCGAGACCACGACCGGTCGCCTCATCATGCAATATGCCAGCCATAACCTGATCCCGGTCACGCTGGAGCTTGGCGGCAAGTCACCGAACATCTTCTTCAAGGATGTCGCCAACGAGGATGACGATTACTTCGACAAGGCCATCGAAGGGTTCGTCATGTTCGCGCTCAACCAGGGCGAGGTCTGCACCTGCCCGAGCCGCGCCCTGATCCACGAGAGCATCTATGATCGCTTCATGGAGCGGGCGCTCAAACGCGTCGACGAGATTGTCCAGGGCGATCCGCTCAATCCCGCGACCATGATCGGCGCGCAGGCGTCGTCCGAACAGCTCGAGAAGATTTTGAGCTATTTCGACATCGGGCGGCAGGAAGGCGCGGAAGTGCTGCGCGGTGGCGAGCGCAACAAACTGTCGGGCGATCTTGCGGGCGGCTATTACGTGAAGCCGACGGTCCTGCGCGGGCACAACAAGATGCGCGTGTTCCAGGAAGAAATCTTCGGTCCCGTCGTCTCCGTCACGACCTTCAAGGACGATGACGAGGCGTTGCACATCGCCAACGACACGCTCTACGGCCTCGGCGCCGGCGTGTGGAGCCGCGAGGCGAACCGGTGCTATCGCTTCGGACGGGCGATTAAGGCCGGCCGCGTGTGGACCAATTGCTATCACGCCTATCCGGCCCATGCGGCCTTCGGCGGCTACAAGCAATCCGGCATCGGCCGCGAAAACCACAGCATGATGCTCGATCATTACCAGCAGACCAAAAACATGCTGGTCAGCTATAGCCCGAAGAAGCTCGGCTTCTTCTAAAGAGACTGACGGCGCGGGCGTTGTCGCCCGCGCCGCCCACCTGGAGCATCACCATGACCGAACCTGTGCGCGTCGAAGCGACGCCGGCGGCATTGGCGTTGATCGAGGAGATCAAGGCCGAGCACGGCCCGATCCTGTTTCATCAATCCGGAGGATGCTGCGATGGCTCGTCTCCGATGTGCTACGCGCAAGGGGACTTCATCGTCGGTGACCGGGACGTTCTGCTCGGCACGATTGCCGATGTCCCGGTCTATATCAGCGAGTCTCAGTTCGCGGCCTGGCAGCACACGCAACTGATCCTGGACGTCGTGCCCGGACGTGGCGGCATGTTCTCCCTCGACAATGGTCGGGAAAAACGCTTTCTCACGCGCTCGCGACTGATGCCGGAAGCCTAGAGCGGAAGATTGCGCAACTGAGACACCGCCGTCATCACGCCGCGCAGTTCGGCGAGGCCCCTCATGCGGCCGATGGCGGGGTATCCCGGATGGGTCGGCTTGCCGACATCATCCAGCAGTTCATGCCCGTGGTCGGGTCGCATCGGGATGCGCCACTTCGGATCTCCCGCCGCCTTCCTGCGCTGTTGCTCCTCAAGCAGAACCGTCACAACCGCCACCATGTCGGTGTCACCGCCGAGGTGATCGGCTTCCATGAACGATCCGTCCGGTTCTTTCGCCACATTTCGCAGATGCGCGAAATAGATTTTGTCCGCGAAACGCCGGCCAATGGCGGGAACGTTGTTCGCCGGACCTGCGCCGAGCGACCCGCTGCAGAGCGTGATACCGTTGGCGGGAGAATCGACCGCGCCGATGATGAAAGCCAGATCGTCCGCATTGGAGACGATGCGCGGCAGGCCCATGAGCGGACGCGGCGGATCGTCCGGGTGGATGCACATGCGAATCCCGACCTCTTCCGCGACCGGAATGACCTCGCGCAGGAAGCGCGCGAGATTGTCCCGCAGGCGTTTCGCATCGATATCGCGATAACGGTCGAGCATGCGGCGAAGGCCGGGAATGTCATAGCGGTCATAGGCGCCCGGCAAGCCGGCCATGATGTTGGCGAGAAGCTTGCGGCGGTCGGCTTCCGTCGAGCGATTGAACCACTCCCGCGCCCGCGCCAGGACTTCCGGTGAATGGTCCGCCTCCGCGCCGGGGCGTTCAAGCGTGAAGCAGTCGAAGGCCGCATGTTCATGCGCATTGAAGCGCAAGGCCGTTCCACCGCCGGGCAGCGGGTAGGCAAGCTCCGTCCGCGTCCAGTCCAGCACCGGCATGAAGTTGTAGCAGACGGTCGTGATGCCGCATTGTGCGAGATTGCGCAGCGATTGACGGTAATTGTCGAACAAAGGCGTGAGATCGCCTTCACCGATCTTGATCGATTCGTGGACCGGCAGACTCTCGACGACACTCCAGCGCAGGCCGAGGGCGGGATCGGCGGCGATTAGCCCCTTGCGCGCTTCGATATCCTCGACGCCCCACACGACCCCGTAAGGGATTTGATGCAACGCCGTGACGATGCCGGTCGCGCCGGTCTGGCGGATGTGCGAGAGTCTGACAACGTCGTCGGGGCCGAACCACCGCCACGTCTGTTCCATTTTTAAGAACTCCCCGTCGAGCCGGCGGTAGACGCCGGAATAAGAGACTGTTTTCGATGCGAGGCCACGAGCCGGACCTCAGAGATCTTTGACGATCAGATCGGGGTGCTCGGCTGCGAGCTTTTCCACGATCTTCAGAATTTCAGACAGGTGTACCCGCATCGCCACCTCGGCAGCTCCCGGATCGCGGCGCAAGATCGCGTCCAGAATGGCGCGATGCTGATCAATCAGCACCGCAACGGGTGTGGCGGAGGGAAGACTCAGGAAGCGCACACGGTCGAATTGCGACTTTTCCCGTTCAAGGACCGCCCAGATTTGAGCGATGCCGATATCGTCGGCGAGCGCGCGATGGAATGCATCGTCGGCAAGCGTGAAGTGCTCAGGCTCGCCCTGTACCTTCTCCTGGTCCGCAAGAATGGCGTGAGCCTTCTCTTGTGCTGTTTTCGACAGACCTTGCTCGGCGGTGCGGCGGACGATGGCGACCTCCAGCGCCTCGCGCACGAAGCGGGCGCGCTCCATGGCGGCGAGCGAAATCCGGCTGACGAAGCTTCCGCGCTGCGGCAGAACCTCGATCAGTCCTTCCTCGACAAGCCTGATCAGCGCCTCGCGCACCGGCGCGCGGCTGGTGCCGAAACGAAGCGACAGCTCGTTCTCCGACAGCCGCTCTCCCGGCCGGAATTTGAGAGTGACGATGTCATGCCGGATCCGCCCATGGATGCCGCGCACGGTCGACGAGCCGGGAAAAGCGGCTGGGCCGGAAGCGCGTTGCCGATTGTGACCCGCGGGCGATGAGGAGGGCATGAGAAGCTCACTTGTCGACTAGTCGACAAGTAGCAGACTTTTTGTCCCGTGCAAAGTGGAGGTCTCCTCGGCACAGGGCGGCTTTGGAAAGGGACGCGGCGGCCATCGTCTCACATTCAGCGATCTGCCACTGACATTGCTGCTAGGCGGAGCTGACGTCTGGGCAAGACACATGCCCATGCCTTAGAAAGGCGATCCGAATTCAAAGGAGCATCGACGATGAAGGCGCGCGTGAAGCTGATTGATGGAATGGCGTTTCTGGGCGAATCCGGTAGCGGTCATTCGGTGGTGATGGACGGTGCGCCGGAATATGGCGGGCGGAACATTGGCATCCGCCCGATGGAAATGCTCCTTATCGGCCTCGGCGGCTGCACGGCCTTCGACGTGGTGCAGATTCTCCGTCGCGGGCGCGAAGACGTGGCCGATTGCGATATTCAGGTCAGTGCCGAACGCGCCGAGACAGATCCCAAGGTCTTTACGAAGATTCACCTGGAATATCGCGTCAGTGGTCGCAATCTCGCTCCCGCGAAGGTCGAGCGCGCCATTGAACTGTCGAAGGAAAAATATTGCTCCGCTTCGATCATGCTCGGCGCGGTTGCGAAGATCACCCATTCCTGGACCGTGATCGACACCGAGGCGAGCGCAGGAGCCGAGGCGTGAGCGGGCCGCTCATTACGCCCGATGTTCTTGCGGAAGGCCTGAACGATCCGAATCTTTTCGTGCTCGATATCCGCTCCACCGGCGATGGTGGGCGGCAGGCGTTTGAGGCGGGGCATATTCCCGGCAGCGTTCGTAGCGACTACGAGACCGATGGCTGGCGCGTCGCTGCTGACGGCGCGCCGGGTTTGCTGCCTTCTGCCGACGATCTCTCTTGTCTTCTGGGCCGCCTGGGCCTGAAGTCGAGCGACTTCGTCGTCATCGTGTCAGCTGGGAAGGGCGCTTCCGATCTCGCGGCGGCCGCGCGGGTCTGTTGGACCCTGAAAATCGCACGACATCCGCGCATCGCCATCCTCGATGGCGGCTACAGGACATGGACCGCCGACGCGTCGCGGCCCGTTGCGATAGGTCCGGCGTGCGCGAGGCCAGTGACAGTTTATCCGGGTTCCTATGACGCCGACCTGCGCAGCGACCTTGCGCGCACGCTCAAAACCTTCGAGGCAAAATCGGCAACCTTCATCGATGCGCGCTCAGCGAGCTATTTCGAAGGTCGCGAAAAGGCAGGAAGCGCGAAAGCCGCTGGGCACATTCCTGGCGCTCTGTCTCACGACTACACCCAGTCAGTCGATCCCGAGACCTTGCGGCTCTTTCCGAAGGACAAACTCGCGGAGCAATTCGCGGGGATCGGGGAGGGGCCTGTCGTCAATTATTGCAACACCGGCCACACCGCGGCGCTGAACTGGTTTGTGCTGTCCGAAATCCTCGGGCATCGGGACGTTCGTCTCTTTGACGGCTCGATGACTCAGTGGACGCAGGACTCGTCACGTCCCGTTGCGACGGGTCTGCAGAGCTAGATCATTCCGCCATCCGTCAGGATGTCGGATGTCAGGCCTTGGCGCAGGGTCTTGGGTATCCAAGAGGGACGCACTCCTGCCTGCGGCGCGTCGCGAAGGGAGCTATTCCGTCTCCAGCGCGTTCCAGAACCGCCGCACGATGGCGCGTTCGTTGGCGAGGTAGCGGTAGAGCCGGATTTCGACGCTGAGATCCCACGACGTATCGGCGGCGCGAACCAGGCGGCCGGCGGCGAGGTCATCGACGAGAATGCTTTCCGGAATCCAGGCGAGGCCCCAACCTTCGATCGCCATGGCTTTCAGTCCTTCCGACACCGTGTTCTCGTAAACCGGGAGACGTTTGAGCGGGCGCTGCTCGAAAAGGTTCGTGAGCGCGTGTCCGAAGAACGCGCCGGGGCCGTAGGCGAGATATCGGACGGGCGCGGTGGCGCCCTCGATGGAGTGGAGGGGGCGTCCTTCCGCATCCGGCGCGGTAACCGGGATGATGCTCTCCCGACCCAGCGTTTTGTAGGCGAAGCGCGCCGCGTCGATCATCAGCGGCACGGCGGGGTGCGCGTAGATGAGCAGGAAGTCGCTTTCGCCTTCCGTGAGCGAATTCACATAGGCTTCCATGCTGCTGTTGTCGGCGCTGAGGCGCGTGGAAAGTGTGCCGAACTTCGGCTCGATGCTGTGCAGCCAGCGCGGGAAGAAGGTGATCGACAGCGTATGCAGGGCGGCGAAACTGAGCGTATTCGCCTTGATGCCCTGGGTGCCGCGAACCTCGTTGCGGGCGCGGTTGAGCGTGCCGACGACCTCCTGCGCGATGGGGAGAAAGTCCTGCCCGGCAGGGGTCAAGTGGGCGGGGAAGGTGGCCCGGTCCACCAGCGTCACCCCGACCCAGGTTTCCAGTTGCTTGATGCGGCGACTGAAGGCGGATTGCGTCACATGGCGCTCCTCCGCCGAGCGGGAGAAGCTCAATGTGTTCGCGAGGCTGATAAAGTCCTCAAGCCATTTGATTTCCATGCCGCGCTCCGAGTGCTGGCGATCAGGGTTGTTTTGAACGGATTTGGCCGCGACTCAAGTCAAAACCTTGTCTCACATGCAGGCTCTGCATGGGATGGTGCGCAATCCGAATTAGGCAGATAGGACGCCGATCCCTTAGAATTCTCAGCGGCTTACCTAATCAATATCGCGAGGAGACGAGATTTTGACCCGCATTGCCTATGTCAACGGAGACTTTTTACCTCTGGAGGAGGCCCGCGTCTCCGTTCTCGACCGCGGCTTCCTGTTCGCCGACGGCATCTACGAGGTCTCCGCAGTGCTGGAGGGCAAACTCGTCGACAACGAGTCGCACCTGATCCGGCTCGAGCGCTCGGTCGGAGAGATCCAATTGGCAATGCCGGAGACCCGCGAACGCATCGAAGAGATCCAGAAGGAACTGATTGCGCGAAACAGTCTCGTGGAAGGCGTGGTCTATCTCCAGGTGACGCGCGGCGCGGCTGACCGTGATTTCGCCTTTCCGAAAGGCGTGAAGCCGAGCCTCGTGATGTTCACGCAGGAAAAGAACATCGTTGCCTCGCCCGCCGCGCAGAAGGGCATTGCGGTGAAGACGCTGCCGGATATCCGCTGGGCACGGCGCGACATCAAGAGCGTGGCCCTTCTCGCTCAAGTGTTGGCGAAGCAGGCCGCTGTCGAGGCGGGTTGCCAGGAAGCCTGGATGATCGAGGACGGCGAGATCACCGAGGGCGGTTCCTCGACCGTGTTCATCGTCACGAAGGACGACGTGGTCGTGACACGCCCGAACTCCAACGCCATTCTCCCGGGCTGCACCCGCAAGGCGCTGCTCGCGCTGGCTGAAGAACGTCAGATCCGCATCGAGGAGCGTGCGTTCTCGGTGGATGAAGCGCTTGCGGCAAAGGAGGCCTTCATCACCAGCGCGTCGAGCTTCCTGCAGCCGGTCGTGACCATCGACGGCAAGCAGGTTGCCGACGGCAAGCCCGGCCCGCTGGCGACGCGCCTGCGCGAAATCTACATCGATTTCGCCCGCACCACGGCGCGGTGAGGCGCAGCCCGAATTCCCTCCCCCTTGTGGGGAGGGCTAGGGTGTCAGCGCCAACATGAATTTGGCGTGGCACTGACGCCCCCATCTCCAACTCCTCCCCACAAGGGGGAGGAGGACAGCGGGCTCGCGCTACGCCCGCGTGAACTCCAGCACGCGGCTGCGATTGAGGAACAGGCCCACCTTGTCGCCCTCAAAGACGAGGCTGGAGCGCTTGGTCCAGGGGCCGTCCTTTCCGTCCATTAGCAGGCGGTTCTTGCCGAGCGAGGTCAAAGGTGCGCTCACGCGCGCGGGGCCGACGCCGATCTCGAAGCGGTCGCCGTTGATCGTGAAGGAGGAATGGTAGTCGCGGCAGACCCATTCGCCCTGCACGCGCGACAGGCAATCGTCAGCCTTCACGGGAACAAAGCGTCGAGCCGCGTGGCCGATTTCGCCCTCGATGGCTTCGCCCGTCCAGCGCAGGCGCATGGGCATGTGGGCGGACAGCGAAACTGACCAACCGTCTTCGGCTTCATAAAGCGTTTCGCCCGCACCAAGGAAGGTTGCGACGCCTGCCTTCATCTCGAGCCAGAAGGGGCCGGCTTCGGTTACATAGAGGCCATCCGGAATGCGCGCGCTGCGCGTCGGCAGACTTTCGCCGAGAAGCGCTGCCATCACCTGAAGAGCGAGGCCCGACGGTGCGGTGTCCTCGCGGTTGGAGACGATCACGACGCCCGCGCGACTTTCGGGATCAAGCAGGAAGTAAGCCTTATAGCCGGCATGCGAACCGCCGTGGCCGACGAGGCGCTTGTCGCCGAGCCGTGACCAGGCGAGGCCGAGGCCGTATTGCGTTTCGCGTCCATCGGCGAGCGTGCGTGGCGCGCCCTGGCGCTTCAGCAAACCAGCGCCGGGGCCGCGATCACCGAGAACCGTTTGCAGCCAAATCGCGAGGTGCCGCGCGCTGCCGGTGAGACTGCCCGATGCCGAGAGATGCAGGCCCGCCGTGCCGAGTTGCCAGCCGGTTTCCGATTTCCAGTAGCCGGGCACGAGACCCGCCACCGGATCGAACCACAATTCCGGCGCGCGGATGTTGATGCCGAGCGGCTTGGAGATGTGCTCCTGTACGAGATCGTCGAAGAGAAGCCCCTTGTCCTTCAGCGCGGTTTCGACGAGGCGGTAACCGGTGTTGGAATAAGAAATCTCGTGACCGGCCGGGAAATTCACCGCTGCAAGGTTACCGAGAAAGTCGAGGATCGGCTGGGCCTCCGTTGCGGTGTGCACGGAAATGCCGAGAAGTGAGAGCGTGTCGCGCACGTCCGGCAGGCCACCGGTCATGTCGAGTGCACGCCCAACCGTCACATCCGCCATCGGCCCGCGCAGGAAAGACAGATGCGCTCCGAGGCGATCATCGAGCCCGATCTTATCCTCATGGCGCAATGCCATCGCGGCGAGGATATGCTTGGTGATGGAGGCGTAGCGCACCACGCTCTTAGTGGAGAACGGCGCACCGGTCGCAAGATTCTCGAGCCCGCCCGCAGCCTCGGCGCGAATGTCGTTCTCGTCGAACACGACGACCGCGCCGCCGGGATCGCCCTCACGCTTCCAGGCATCGGTGATCCGGCTCGCAGCCTCGGCGGCGGCGGACCAATGCAGGGAGGGGGCGGCGTCCATCATGATCTCCTTGGAACTTTTTCTTTTATGCGGGCTCTTCGAGGTCCACGCTCAGCGCGCGTAGCTCCGACGTGTGCGGGTGCTGAGTCTTTCCGGCGCGCAGATCCTCGGCGCTGATTACTTCGACCATCTGCCCGCCGAGCATCACGCCGACCGTCGGGCAGAGATGCGACACGACGGCAAGGTTGTGACTCACCAGAATGTAGGTGAGGTTTCGCCGCTCGCGCAGATCCGCGAGAAGGTTGAGGATTTCCGCCTGCACCGATACGTCGAGCGCGCTCGTTGGCTCGTCGAGCAGCAGCACTTCCGGCTCTGCGATCAGCGCGCGGGCAATCGCCACGCGCTGGCGCTGGCCGCCGGAGAGCTGGTGCGGATAACGGAAGCGAACGGCGTTGGGCAGGGCGACCTCGGCGAGCACGGTCTCGATCCGTCGCTCGATATTGTCCATGCCATGAACGAGAAGCGGCTCACTCAAAATGCGGTCGATGGTCTGGCGCGGATGCAGCGATCCATAAGGATCCTGAAACACCATCTGCACCTTGCGGAAAAACGCCTTGTCGCGGCGCGGGCCAACGCTCTCGCCGTCGATGGCGATGCGCCCGGTCCATGCGCCGTTGAGGCCCGAAAGCGCCCGCAAGACGGTCGATTTTCCCGAGCCGCTCTCGCCGACGATGCCGAAGCTGCCGCCAGCGGGAACGTTGAGAGAAACGCCCTTGACCACCTCGTTATCGCCGAAGCGGACGCGAAGCTGTTCGACCTCGATCATGATTGCAGCCATGCGGCGTCGCGGCTCAGCACCGGCAGACGCGGTTTGGGATGGGTGAGGGAGGGCAGGCAGTTGAGAAGCCCCTTGGTGTAGGGGTGCTTCGCCTGCGCGAGGGTACCTGCGGAAAGCTCTTCCATCACGCGGCCGGAATACATGACCGCGACGCGGTCGCAGAAATGCGAGACGAGCGGCAGATCGTGGCTGATGAGAATGAGGCCCATGCCGCGCTTCGACACGAGGTCTTCCATCAGGCGCAGGATTTCCGCCTGCACGGTCGCGTCGAGCGCGCTCGTCGGTTCGTCGGCGATGAGAAGGGCGGGATCGGGCGCGAGCATCATGGCGATCATGACACGCTGGCCCATGCCGCCCGACACCTCATGCGGATAGAGATCGCACACGCGACGCGGATCGCGGATGCGGACCTGATCGAGCAGATCGACCGCCGCCTCCAGCGCCTCCTTGCGGCTGCCGCCCTTGTGCTGCCGCCAGGATTCGGCCACCTGCCGGCCGATGGTCATGACCGGGTTCAGCGAATACTTCGGGTCCTGAAGGATGAAGCCCGCTCGCTTGCCGCGAAGGCCGCGCATGGCGCGCTCGTCGGCCTTCAGGATGTCGACGCCGTCGAAGCTGAGGCGGTCTGCGGTGATACGCGCGTTCTGCGGCAGAAGCCGCATGAGGGCGCGCGCGGTGAGCGACTTGCCGGATCCGCTTTCGCCGACGATGCCGAGCTTTTCCGTTCCGATCTGGAACGAGACGCCGCGCACGGCCTCAAAGGTTCCGGTGCGTGTCGCGAAGGAGACGCGGAGATTTTGAATATCGACCAGCATCAGCGTTGCTTCGGATCGAGGACGTCACGCAGGCCGTCGCCCAGGAAGTTGAAGGCAAGAGAGGCCATGAAGATGGCGAGGCCGGGAATGGTCGGCACCCACCATTGCTCGAAGATGAACCGCTTGGCGGTTGCGATCATCGCGCCCCATTCGGGAGACGGCGGCTGTGCGCCCATGCCGAGGAAGCCGAGGCTCGCGGCAGTGATGATGATCGAACTCATGTCGAGGGTGATGCGCACGATAAGGCTCGGAACGCAGAGCGGCGCGATGTGCCGCAGCACGATGCGCCCCGCCGGAGCGCCCGTGAGGCGGCAGGCGGCGACGAAGTCGCTGTTGCGCACGGTCATCGTTTCCGCGCGGGCAAGGCGGGCATAAGGCGGCCATGCGGTGAGCGCGATAGCGAGAACGGCGCTTTCGACGCCGGGCTTGAGCGCCGCGACGAAGGCGAGCGCGAGGATCAGGCGTGGGAAGGCGAGAAAGACGTCCGTGACGCGCATGAGAATGCGGTCCACTGTGCCACCCGCATAGCCCGCGACGCAGCCGACAGCGAGGCCGAGGGGCGCGACGAGGACCACGACGGCGATCACCATGCCGAGCGTCACCCGCCCGCCATAGAGAATGCGCGAGTAGATGTCGCGGCCCAGCTCATCCGTGCCAAACCAGTGTGCGGCGGAGGGCTTCGCAAGGCGATTGGTGAGATCCTGCACGCCCGGATCGTGCGTCGCCAGAAGCGGCGCGGCGAGCGACAGGAGAACGAACGCCACGACGACGACGAGGCCGATCATCGCGAGCGGGTTGGAACGAAGATCGAGCCAGGCGCGGTAGCGCCGCCCCCAGGCGGCTTGAGAGCGTGACGCGGGAGTTTCGTCCAGCAGCCACGCGCGGGAAAAGGAAGCACTCATCGTACGCGCGGGTCCAGTTGCCGATAGACGGCATCGGCGAGAAGGTTGAGACCGACATAAACGAGGCCGACCAGAAGGGTGGCGCCCATCACGGGATTCATGTCGGCATTCATGAGGGAAACGGTGAGGTACTGTCCAAGGCCCGGCCAGCTGAAGACCGTCTCGGTGACGACCGCGCCCTCGAGCAGGCCTGCATAGGTCAGCGCCAGCACGGTGACGAGCTGCACGCCCACATTCGGGAAGGCATGGATCCAGATCACGGACATGGACGAGAGGCCCTTCGCGCGAGCCGTGATGACATATTCACCGCGCAGCGCGTCAAGCATGAAGGCGCGGGTCATGCGCGTGATGTAGGCCATGCTGAAATAGGCCAGGATGCAGACCGGCTGCACCATGTGCGCCAGCGCGTCCCAGAAGGCGTCCCAGTCGCCCGCGATGATCGAGTCGACGGTCAACAGGCCCGTGACATGCGGGATCATGTCCTGAAACACGATGTCCTGCCGCCCCGGTCCCGGCGCGATGCCGAGCGCCGCGTAGAACACGAGCAGGCTGATCATCGCCAGCACGAACACGGGAAGAGAGTGACCCGCGAGGCAGACCACGCGGATCGCTTGGTCGATCCACGTGCCCTGTTTGACTGCGGCCCACACGCCGAGCGGAATGCCGATGAGCGCGGCGACGATGACCGCCGCCGTGGCAAGCTCCAGCGTTGCCGGGAAATACCGGGCGATGTCGCTGATCACCGGATTTTTCGTCAGGATGGAGCGGCCCAGATCGCCGTGCAGCAATTGCACCACATAGTGGAAGAATTGCATGAGGATCGGCTGATCCAGGCCCATTTCCAGACGGGCCCGCTCGACCACCTCCTGAGGCGCGTTGTCGCCCACCGCCGCGATGACCGGGTCGATGGGCATCACGCGCCCGATGAGGAAGGTGATGATGACAAGCCCCAGCAGTGTGAGGCCGACGCTGGCGAGAAGTCCCGCCAGCGCGTTCAGTCGTTTCGTCACGCCTTGCTCGCTCCGAGGTAGGAGTGGCTGTCGGAGAGCGTGCCGAGACGGACGCCCGACACGTTCTTGCGGCAGGCTGCCGTGGTGACGGCCTGGAACATCAGCGCGAACGGGCTGCTCTGCATGTGGTCGCGTTGGATCTGCTCATAGAGCGCGATGCGCTTAGCGGGATCGCGTTCCTTGAGGGCCGCTTCCGACCGCTCGGCGAACTCCTTGCTCTGCCAGGACGAACGCCATGCGAGCGTGCGGTTGCGCGCTTCGTCGCCGTTGTCCGCGTTGACGCAGAACTGCTCCGAGTTGGTGTTCGGATCGAAGTAGTCAGAGCCCCAGGCGGTGAGGATCAGCTCATGCTGGCGCGCGCGCATCTTGGTGAGGACCTGACGGTTCTCGGACGCGAGCAACTTCACCTTGATGCCGATCTCCGCGAGGTTCGCCTGAATGGTCTGGGCGATATCGGGATAAGGCTGTGCGGAATAGTGATCCATCGCAATCTCGAAGCCGTCCGCGTGGCCTGCTTCGGCCATGAGGGCCTTGGCCTTTGCGACATCCTTCTGGAACGGCGTGTCCTTGATCGCACCGGGGAAGCCTTCCGGCAGGAAGCTCTGGTGCACCACGTGGGTGAGGGGGATGACGTTCTTCTGGATGCCCTGATAGTCGAGCACCCACTTGATCGCCTGCTGCACCTTCGGCTTGGCCAGGGCCGGGTGCTTCTGGTTCATCGAGATGACCATGAGCGACGCCACGCCCTTCTGGACGAGGTTATAGTTGGCGTCATCCTTGATCACGCGCAGCTGCTCGGTGGTCAGGTTGCGCGCGACGTCCGCATCGCCCTTCTGCAGCATGAGGAGCTGCGCGGACGGATCGACGATGTGGCGCAGGATGATGCGCTTCACATTGCCCTTCGTCTTGCGGTTCGGGTTGGCTTCGAGGATCACGCTCTCGCTCGGCTTCCAGGAACGCAAGGTCCACTCGCCGGAGCCCGCGCTGTTCTGGCGCAGCCAGCCGTTGCCGAAGTCGTCGCCCTGGACCTTCTCCAGAACGGCCTTCTTCTCAACAATGCTCGCGACGTTGGCAGAGAGGCAGTAGAGCAGGAAGGAAGAAGAGGTCGGCTCCGACGTCACGATCACGAGCGTGTGCGGATCGGTGGCCTTGATGCGCTCGGCCACATTGTCCTTGGTGAAGCCGAACTGGTTGATGATGAAGGCTGCGCTCTTGTTCATGATCACGGCGCGCTGCAGGGAGAACGCAGCGTCTTCCGCCGTCACCGACGAGCCGGCGGCGAATTTCGCATCCTTCTTCAGCTTGAAGGTGAAGGTCTTGCCATCCGCGCTCGCGTCCCAGGTGTCGGCGAGGTCGCCGATGACCTCGGACGGGTTGTCGAGATTCGGCTTCACGAGCTTCTGATAGATGTTGGAGCTGATTTCGCTCCCCACCGCCTCGAAGCTCTCATGCGGGTCGAGGCTCGTCATGTTGTCGAGCTGCTGCGCGACGACCAGGATGTCCTTGGGCGTATCGGCATAAGCGGCCGACAGGCCGGTGTAGCTGAAGAATGACGCAGCCGCGGAGCTTGCAAGAAATGTGCGCCGATTGAGCATCCCGTATCACCTCATCTCAAGGAAGGACGACCCGTAGAGGTCTTTGTTGACGTCCGGAAGCATCGCCACTGAGCGTATAGCATTCCGTCGCTTTTGTTCGCGGCAAGCAATATCGAGTTTTACGCGCCTTGCGGGGTCGGCATATTGTCGCCTTGATCGCGCGGTGGATTGTAAAAGATCGTTTGCCAGCCGTCGGCAAAGTACACGGCGCATGTTTTGCCTGACAAATTCGGAAAATGGCATTCCCTATGCGTGCCTTGCATCGGCGTTGGTCTCCTTATGCAAGAGAGGCATCGCTTCTGTCATAATTTGAATTGGCGCGATGGCACGATCCGATCCTACACGGGAGTCGGCAAGTCTGTGTCCTTTCTCCATTTTGGTGCAACATCATGACAACCGATGCTCCCGTTCCTGTCTTCGACGGACATAATGACGTCCTGCTTCGTCTATGGCGGTCGGGCACCAAGGCGGCGGAGCACGATTTCCTGCGCGAGAACGAGACGGGCCATCTCGACCTGCCCCGTGCACGCGCCGGCGGGTTCGCGGGCGGTCTGTTCGCGGTCTATGTGCCGTCGTCCGCGACGGCGACGGGGGCAGACGGCAAGCCGGAGCCTCTGGCGCCCTCACTGGCGGAAGCTCAGGCGGCGACCTTGGAACTGGTGTCACTGCTGGCTCGCATGGAACGCGTATCAGACGGGGGCCTGACGATTTGCCGTACCGCCGGAGACATTCGTGGCGCGATGGCGGCCGGGTCCGTCGCGGCGGTGCTGCATGTGGAAGGGGCCGAGATGATCGATCCCGACCTCAAAATGCTGGACGTGCTATACCAAGCCGGATTGCGCTCTATCGGCCCGGTCTGGAGCCGGACGAACATTTTTGGCTACGGCGTGCCGTTCCGCTTTCCGTCCTCGCCCGATATCGGGCCTGGCCTGACGGAGGAGGGGAAGGCACTGGTGCGGGCCTGTAATGACCTGCGCATCATGGTGGACCTGTCGCATCTCAACGAGCAGGGCTTCTGGGATGTCGCGAAGGTATCGGATGCGCCTCTTGTCGCCAGTCACTCCAACGTCCATGCACTGACGCCCCACTCGCGCAACCTCACCGACCGCCAGTTGGACGCTATCCGCGAGCGCGATGGGCTTGTGGGCCTGAATTTCGGTACGATGTTCATGCGCGAAGATGGGCGCAAGGACCCGGACACGCCGCTCGACGCGTTGGTGCGCCACATCGATTATCTGGTTGATCGCATCGGCCTCGATCGCGTCGGCCTGGGCTCGGATTTCGATGGCACCACAGTCCCGAACGATCTTCGCGACGCCAGCCGCTTGCCCGCTCTCGTCGCTGCCATGCGCAAAAAGGGCTACGACGAGGACGCCGTGACGAAGATTTGCAGCGGCAACTGGATCCGCGTCCTCGAGAAGACCTGGCAGTCGTAAGACGCCGAGCAGCGGTGCAAACGATGGGCGGGCCTGTGGGCCCGCCCTTTTCATTTTCAGGCAAAGATGTTGACGGATAGCATAAAAATGTCGTTCATTCAGGAACTTTTCGCCGTGAGGGGAAGATAATTCCCCATCTGGTGGACGGATGCGGAAGAAAGTTCTCAATTTTAGCAAGAAATGAAATGGACGCCATCGACACGAAGATTCTGACCCTCCTGCAGGAGGATTGCAGCATCTCGATTGCGGAGCTCGCCCAGAAGGTCGGCTTGTCCCAGACGCCGTGCTGGAAGCGCATTCAGCGCCTCGAAGCGACCGGGGTCGTGGAAAAGCGGGTGGCGCTCGTCAACCCCGAGAAGATCGGGCTTGGGCTGACGGTTTTCGTCTCCGTCGAAACCTCCGATCACTCGGGCGCGTGGTTGGAGCGCTTCGCGGAGTTCGTCTCTGCCATGCCGGAAGTAATGGAGTTCTACCGCATGGCGGGCGACGTGGATTACATGCTGCGTGTCGTCGTCGCCGACATGGCCGCTTACGATCAGTTCTACAAGCGGCTGATCGGTGAAATTCCGTTGAAGAATGTTACATCGCGTTTTGCGATGCAGCGTGTGAAATCGACGACGGCTTACGCGCTCCCGCCGCCCGGTAGCCGGCTCTCCTCGTCCTGATCGGCAAAGCCCGCGCGCGGTGCATCGCACATCGGCGCGAAAAGCCGTTTACGTCGCCGGAACGATGGCGCAGCATGTCCCGAAACGAATCCATTTCGTCAGGGAGAATGTCAGGTGAGCGCGCAATCCTCTTTGGCCCAGAGCGGCCAGGACCCGGTCTCCAATCTCGCCGATTGGACGGGCGCCGAACTGCTGGAGGGATATGCTCGCAAAAGCATCTCGCCGGTCGACGTTACGAAGGCAGTCATCGCACGGATCGAAGCTTATGAGCCGCAGCTGCAGGCGCTCTATGCCTTCGATCCCAGTGCCGCGTTGAAGGATGCCGAAGCATCCGAGCGGCGCTGGATGCGCGGTGAGGCGCTGCCTCTGGATGGCATCCCCGGAACGATCAAGGAAAACATTGCGACGAAAGGCACGCCCGTGCCGCTCGGCACGGCGGCGCGGCCGCTGGACCCGGCGCCCGTGGATGCGCCGCCTGCGGCGCGGCTGCGTGAAGATGGCGTGATCATTCTCGCCAAGACGACGATGCCGGATTATGGCATGTTGTCTTCCGGACTTTCGAGCTTCCATCCGCTCTCCCGCAATCCGTGGGACGTGTCGAAGAATCCGGGCGGCAGTTCGGCAGGGGCGGGGAGTGCCGCGGCAGCAGGATATGGCCCATTCCATATCGGCACCGATATTGGCGGGTCGATCCGTCTGCCCGCAGGATGGTGCGGCGTGTTCGGTCTGAAACCGAGCTTCGGCCGCATTCCGATCGATCCAGCCTATTACGGCCGCGTCGCGGGGCCGATGACGCGCACGGTGCACGATGCGGCGCTGATGATGCGCAGTCTCACCCGGCCCGATATGCGCGACGCGATGAGCCTTCCTTATCAGGATCTGCCCTGGCTCGATCTCGACATCGACATCAAGGGGTTGCGGATCGGCGTCATGATGGATTCCGGCGTCGGCCTCGGCCTCGGCCTCGCCCTCGACGGCGAAGTGCACGCCTCAATCGAGGCGGCAGCGAAGGCATTCGCGGCAGCTGGAGCCATCATCGAGGAAGTGCCCGCTTTCATCACCCGCGAGATGCTCGATGGCCTCGACGATTTCTGGCGGCAGCGCGCCTGGATGGATATCGGCGCGTTGAGCGATGACAAGCGCGCGCTGGTGCTGCCTTATATCCATGCCTGGGCGGAAGGCGGTCGGTCGCTGACCGGCGCCGAGGTTTATGCGGGCATGAACCAGATGATGGTGATGCGCAACGCCGCTATCGCCGCGACGAAGGACTTTGATTTCGTGTTGTCGCCGGTTTCGCCCGTCGTCGCCTACGCGGCCGAACTGGCGTCTCCGAATCACGATCCGGAAGCGCCTTTCGAGCATATCGGCTACACGGTCGCCTTCAACATGTCCGATCAGCCCGCCGCGTCGGTCAATGCCGGGTTCACGAAAGCTGGCTTGCCCATCGGCTTGCAGATCATCGGACGGCGCTTTGATGATATCGGCGTCATGCGGATGAGCCGCGCATGGGAAACGATGCGGGGCGAACAGCGGGAATGGCCGAAGTTCTGACCCGGCCTTTCGTATTCGCGAGAGTTGAGAGCGCGCTTTTCGCGCGCTCTCAAAATGATCAGTTCTGCGGGGATGCAGGATTGCTCGGGGCCGCGGGAGCAGGTTGAGGCGAGGCCTCGCGAATCTGTTTGACGAAATCGGTCAGACTGTTTGCGCCGCCCTGCTCGAAAGCGAGCTTGGTCAGCATGGTGCTGTCGAACGGCTCCTCCTGGATCGCGCCATCCATCATGACGGTTGTCTTGATGCCGGATGTGACGTCGAAGGAAACCGACTTCACCATGGCCCTCGGCCTGTTCTGCGCGTCGTTCGGATTTGCCGCGTTGGCAGTCTGCGGCTCTGCGACCGGCTGCGTCTCGGCGGTCTCCGGTTGGGGCGCCTGCTTAGCGGACTGCTTGCGGCGCCAGTTCTTGGTGGTCGTCAGAGACGACCATCCCTCTTTGCGCGCGGCATCGGTGTCTTCTTCTTCCGCGATGACCTTTTCAAGATGCTCCTGCGCCTGCTTTGCTTCAGTTTGTACCGGCGATCCGAAAACGCCCACGAGAGGCATGTCGGCGCGTTCGGCATCAGCCTTCGTCCGCGCAGCATAAGCTGCATTCGCGGCATCGATGCGCTTGCGCGCCGACGCGACCTGTTGCGGGTCACTCGTATCGTAGGAATACTGATTGCCGTTGATCTCGTAGGTTGCCTTCCTGGCCTCGGCTTCACTTGCGACACCCAGCGCAAACGCTGCGGCCCCACATAAAATGAGTGTTTTGTTCATTGTCGCTCTCTCATTTTTCTGTTGATGCAGATGAGCGAATGATTATGGCTACGGTATGGCCTGTCTTTGTGATGTAATGAGGTATCTCTATTTCTAGAAATATTTAGAAATAGGGAGGAATATTTTTCATTGCGGAAACAGTAGTTATCGATGCTTCTGTATTTAATTTTATCTGACGGATCGGTGCCGGAATGTCATTCCCGGTTATCCTTCTCGCCCTCGCAATGTCGGGTCCAGCGCGTCCCGCAGGCCATCCCCCAACAGGTTCAGCCCTAAAACCGACAACGCAATCGCTATGCCGGGGGCGATGGCGAGGTGAGGGGCCTGGGAGAGATAGGTTTGCGCATCGCTCAACATGCGGCCCCAACTGGGGTTCGGTGGGCGCACGCCGAGGCCGAGATAGCTCAAGCCCGCTTCAGTCAGGATCGCGAGCGCGAGTTGAATGGTGACCTGCACGATGAGCGATCCCGCGATGTTCGGCAGCACGTCTTCCAGCGTGATCTTCAGCGGATGCTTGCCGATGGCGCGGGCGGCGGCGATGTAATCGAGCGTCCAGATCTGCAGTGCGACGCCACGCGTGACGCGCGCGAAGACCGGGATGTTGAACACCGCAATCGCCAGCACCGCCGCAAGCGGCCCCGAGCCGACAAGCGCGCCGATCATGATGGCGGAGAGCACGGCGGGGAAGGCGAAGATCACATCCGATGCGCGCATGGCGATCTCATCCGCAATACCTTTCCACGCGGCGGCCGCGCAGCCGATGGCGGTGCCGATGGCAGCACCCAGCAACACCGCTGGCCACGCGATGGCAAGCGAGTTCCATGCGCCGACCATCAGGAGCGATGTGACATCGCGCCCAAAGTGATCCGTGCCGAGAAGGCCCGCTTCGAGGGGGGCCTTCAGGCGCAGCGCAATGCGTACGCGCGTCGGCACCTCCGGCGTCCAGACGAGCGAGAGGAGGGCGGTGACGATGAGCAGCGCCGTCAAAATGCCGCCGACGATGAGCGCCGTGTTCCAGCGCAGCGAGGAGCGCTTCATGACCGGCTCCTCAGGCGGGGATCGAGGATGGCGTAGCCGATATCGACCAGAAAGTTCACGACGATCACAAGTCCGGAAAAGATCAGCACGATGTCCTTGATGACAACGAGGTCGCGCTGGTTGAGTGCCTGATAGGCCAGCCGTCCAAGGCCGGGGAGGTTGAACACGTTCTCCACCAGGATCGCACCGCCGAAGAAGAACGAAAGCTGCAGACCGAGAATGGTGGTGACGGGAATAAGCGCATTCGGCACCACATGCCGGCGAAGGGTCGCGGCCCTGTCCACGCCCTTCGCGCGCGCGGTGCGCACGAAATCCGCGCCGATCACGTCCAGTGTCGCTGAGCGCGTCACGCGGGTGAGAACGGCAGCCTGCGGCAGGGCAAGCGCGACCGCGGGCAGTAGCAGCGCCTGGAAGGCAGGCCATAGCCCCGCCGACCAGCCGGGGAAGCCACCTGCTGGAAACCAGCCGAGTCGTGTCGAGAAGAACAGGATGAACAACAGGCCGATCCAGAAATTTGGGACCGCCACGCCCAGCTGGCTGAACACCAGCACGGCGCGGTCCACCGGCCCGTCACGGCGTGCCGCAGCCGCGACCCCGAGCGGAAGGGCGAGTAGCGTTGAAATCACGATTGCGAGCAGACTCAGCGGCAGCGTCACGTTCAAGCGTTCGCCGACCAACGTAGAGACCGGCATCTTGTAGGTGATGGATGTGCCGAGATCGCCATGCAGCAATCCGCCGATCCATTGCAGGTAGCGCACGAGCGCCGGTTGATCGAGACCAAGCTCCTGCCTCAACGCCGCGAGCGTATCCTCGCGTGCTGCCGTGCCGAGCATGATCGCCGCCGGGTCGCCGGGCAGGACCTCCAGGATCAGGAAGATTGCCAGCGAGACGACGATCAGTGTCGCGATGAGTGAAGCGAGGCGAGTGAGAATGAGGCGGAGCATGATGCTAAAGATGATCCGGACGTAGCCGCACGCTCGCGGCACTCTCCTCCCCATAAGGGAGAGGAGAGGAAGGGCGGTGCCGAGACGTGAACTCTCAATCACTCCACGATGCATCCGTCACGTCGTTCGACGGGATCGGGGAGTTCTCCCACAAACCTTTCAGCTTCGCGTTCCACACGCCGAGTTTCGGCAACTGGAACAGGAAGAGAGCGGGCACGTCCTCGGCGAGGATCTTTTGCGCTTCGCCGTATTTCGCGAAACGCATCTTCTCGTCCGTGGTCTTCGCGATATCGGCGATGAGCGCTTTGAACTTATCGTTCTTGTAATTGAAGTAGTAGTTGTCGCGCGCGAAGATATCGATGTCGAGCGGCTCCGCATGGGCGACGATGGTGACGTCGTAATCCTTCGCCTTGAAGACCTCTTCAATCCACTTCGCGGGGAACTCGGTCGGGATGATCTTCATCTCGACGCCGACTTCCGCGAGCATCGCGGAGAGCAGCTCCGCCGAGCGGCTCGCATAGGCCATCTGGGGAACCTTGATCGTAATCGACAATCCCTTGCCGTAGCCCGCTTCCGCGAGAAGCGCCTTGGCTTTCGCCGGATCGTAAGGAACGACGCGCGTCAGATCGACGAATGCTGGGTGGTTCGGCGAGAAGAAGCCGCCGATGGGCTGGCCGTAGCCGGAATAAGCGCCCTCGACCAGCGCCATGCGGTCGATGGCGTGCATCAGCGCGCGCCGCACGCGCACGTCGTCAAAAGGCTTCTTGGCATTGTTCATGCCGGCGACGATCTCGCCTTCGGTATTGCCGACGACAGCCTTGAAGCGCGCGTCCTTCTTGAACTCGGTGAAGAGTTCCGGCGCACCGAGATTGGGGAAGGCATCCACATCACCGGCGCGCAGCGCTGCGACCTGCGCCTGCGGATCGCTGATGAAGCGGAAGGTCACGCTCTCCAGCTTTGTCTTGTCCTTCTGCCAGTAGTCGGCATTGCGAACGAGTTCAACCTTGTCGCCGCGGGTCCAGGACTTGAACTTGAACGGGCCGGTGCCGACAGGATTCGCCTTGTTGTTCTCCGCCGTCTCCGGCGCGACGACCACGGCATCGCCCCAGCCGAGATAATAGAGGAAGTTGCCGGAGGGCTCCTTCAGCTTGATCACGACGGTGAGCGGATCGGGCGTCTCGATGGTGTCGATGGGCGCGAAGATCTGCTTTTGCGCATTGGTGGAAGTGGGGGCGCGAGCGCGGTCGAAGGCGAACTTTACGTCCGCCGAATCGAAGGCCGTGCCGTCATGGAACTTCACGCCGGGCTGCAGGCGGAAGGTATAGGTCAGGCCGTCCGGCGAGATGTCCCAGCTCTTGGCAAGCAGCGGCTGCACGCGGCCATCACGGTCGATGCGCACGAGGCCTTCATAAAGGTTGGCCCAGGTGACTTCGCGGATTGCAACGGGCGCGGCGATGGTCGGGTCGAGGCCGGGCGGCTCGATAGGCATGCCGATGACGAGAGACGTCTTGGCAGCAAGAGCGGGGGCGATGCTGACGGAGAAGAGAAGGGCGGCGGCGAGGAAGCGCTTCGACATCAAACGATGTTCCATCTGGTTTTTCGAGCGAACTGCTCAACCGGAACAGCTTAGACGCACTCCGAGGCTGGATGGAAGAGGCTTTGGTCGGCGGGCGATGGAACATCGCACATGATTGTCATCCCGAGGCGCCCCAGAGGCGTTCGGGATGACACGGAGCAGGAGTGTTAGATGCAGCGCCCGCCATCAACCTCAAGCACGACGCCGGTGACCATGCTCGCTTCGTCGGAGGCAAGAAAGAGCGCGGCGTTGGCGATGTCCTCCGGCTTGGAGAGGCGGCCGAGCGGGATCGAGCCTACGAATTGCTCACGCTTCTGCGGCGTGTCCTCGCCCATGAAGGTGGCAAGCAGGGGCGTGTCACCCGCGACCGGCGCGAGTGCGCAGACGCGGATCTGGTTCGGCGCAAGCTCCACAGCCATGGACTTGGTGATGGTGTGCACCGCGCCTTTTGTTCCATTGTACCATGTCAGGCCGGGGCGTGGGCGTAAGCCCGCGGTGGAGCCCACATTGATGAACACGCCGCCGCCCTGCTCGCGCATGCCGGGCACGGCGGCCTGGGCGAAGAGATAGATCGACTTCACATTGACCGCGAAGACCCGGTCGAACTCCGCTTCGTCGACTTCCAACATCGGCCGGTTGCGGTGGCTGATGCCGGCGTTGTTGACGACGATGTCGAGCTTGCCAAAGGTGTCGATCGTCTTCTTCACAGCCGCGTTTACGTCGGCTGCCTTCGATACATCGGTGGCAAGGCCGATGGCCGACGGTCCGATGGCCTTCGCGGCCGCCTGGGCGGCGCCTTCATTGATGTCGATGATCGCGACCTTCGCGCCTTCGCGCGCGAATTTTTCCGCAATGCCTAAGCCAAATCCCGAGCCTGCGCCGGTGACGAGCGCGACCTTGCCTTCAAGGCGTTTCATGATGGAGTCCCCCTAATGGAATGCTGGGTTGTTACCCGTGCGCGATGACGAGGGTGCGGGTCGTGGTGAACTCGACCAATCCCTCAAAACCTTTTTCGCGGCCGTGCCCCGAGCGTCCAAAGCCGCCGAACGGCAGTTCGACGCCGCCGCCCGCACCATAGCAATTGACGAAGACTTGGCCCACGCGCATGGCGCGGCCGACGCGGGTCGAGCGCATGGCGTCGCGGGTCCACACGCCTGCCGCAAGGCCGTAAGCGGTGCCGTTCGCGAGCCGGATTGCTTCGGCCTCGTCGTCGAAGGGCGTGGCGACCAGAACCGGACCGAAAACCTCTTCCTGCGACAGCACGCTTTCATGCGCGACAGGCGCGAAGAAGGTGGGCGCGACGTAATAGCCACCCGACGGTGCGTCCGACGCTATTCCGCCCGCGGCCGCGACGGTCAGGCCTTCGTTCTTCGCGCGTTCGAGATATTTCTCAACACGGCGCTGCTGGGCCTGGTTGACCATCGGCCCGAGATCAGGCTCGCGCTCGGGATGTCCTGCGCGCAGAGTCCGGAACCGCTCGGCGACCGCATCGACGACATCCTTGAAGATGCCGCGCTGGATCAGGAGGCGGCTGCCGGCCGAGCAGGTCTGGCCGCCATTCTGGATGATGGCATTGACCAGCGAGGGCAGAGCGCGTTCGAGATCCGCATCGTCAAATACGACCTGCGCAGATTTGCCACCGAGTTCGAGGGTCACGCCCACATGGTTCTTCGCGGCGGCAGTCTGCACCATCGTGCCGGTTTCTGGGCTGCCGGTGAAGGAGATGAAATCGATGCCCGGGTGGGCCGTCAGCGCTGCTCCCGCCGTGCGGCCAAGGCCGGTGACGATGTTGAGCGCGCCGTCAGGAAAACCGACTTCGCGGGCGAGAGCCCCGATGCGTAAGATGGTGAGGGAGGCATCCTCCGCCGGCTTCACCACCGTGGCGTTGCCCCCGGCAAGAGCCGCGCCGACGGAACGGCCGAAAATCTGCATCGGGTAGTTCCAGGGAATGATATGTCCCGTCACCCCATGCGGCACCCGCTCGACGCCGATGAAATGCGTGTTGAGATAGGGAATAACCTCGCCGTGCAGTTTGTCGGCGGCGGTGCCGTAATACTCGAAATAGCGGGCGAGAGCCGTCACGTCGGCACGCGACTGGCGCAGGGGTTTACCGTTGTCGCGGCTTTCGAGCGCGGCGAGGTGGTCTGCATCCGCTTCGACGGCAGCGGCGAGCTTGATGAGCAGGCGTCCGCGCTCGGTTGCCGTGAGCTTGGACCACGCACCCTCGAAGGCCGCGCGGGCGGCCTTGACGGCCGCATCGATGTCTTCCGCCGTGCCGGAGGGGATGCGGGCGAAGAGCTGGCCGTCGGCAGGCGACAGGACATCGAGGACTGCGCCATCGGAAGCCGGCACATCGCGTCCCCCAATAAGGTTCTTGTGCAGCGTCACGGTCGAACTGGCCTGATCGTTCAAGGGTCTTCCTCCTGCTACATCATTCTGTCGGCGCCCGGCACCGCCGCCAGAAGCTGGCGGGTGTAGGCATCCTGCGGGGCGGCGAACAGTTGCGCGGTTTCCGCCATTTCGACAATCCGCCCTTTTTGCATGACAGCTACGCGATCGCAGATCTGCGCGGCCACCCGCAAGTCGTGGGTGATGAAGAGGATGGCGAGGCCGAGTTCCTGCTGCAGATCCTTGATCAGCCTTAGAACCTCCGCCTGTACCGACACGTCGAGCGCCGAGACCGCCTCGTCCGCGACCAGCACATCCGGCTTCATGGCGAGCGCTCGCGCGATCCCGATGCGCTGGCGCTGACCGCCGGAAAATTCGTGCGGATAGCGCTCAGCTGCCTTTGCAGGAAGCCCGACCCGTTCTAGCAGCTCGCGCGCCTCAGCCTGCGCCTTTTCAGGATTTTCGCCCTGTGTAATCGGCCCCTCGGCAACGATATGGCCGACCGTGCGTCGGGGATTGAGGGAGGCGAAGGGGTCCTGAAACACCATCTGGATCTTGCGGCGATGCGCCCGCAATTCCCGCTGGGACAAGGCCCCGAAGGGCAGGTCGCCGATCTCGATCTTGCCGCCATCGGGTTCGATGAGGCGCAGAACGCAGCGCCCGACCGTCGATTTGCCGGAGCCGGATTCTCCGACCAGTCCCAGTGTCTCACCGCGCCTGATCTCGAAGCTGACGGCATTGGCCGCCTGCACCTCGCGGGATTTTTTGAAGAGGCCGCGTCCGCCATAGATCTTGGTGAGAGCGCCGACCTTGAGGCGGATCGGCTCGCCTGCAAGCGGCTTCGGCGGGGGAGGGGTCAGCGAGGGCACCGCTGCGAGAAGCCGCTGCGTGTAAGGGTGCTGCGGGTGTTTCAAGATTTCGTCCGCCGACCCCTGTTCCACCAGCACTCCGTGCTGCAACACCGCGACCCGGTCAGCGATTTCCGCCACGACGCCGAAATCGTGCGTGATGAAGAGAACCGCTGTTCCCTTCTTGCGCCGCAGGTTGTCGATGAGCTTGAGAACCTGCGCTTGCGTCGTCACGTCGAGGGCTGTGGTCGGCTCGTCGGCGATGAGGAGTTTGGGTTCGAGCGCCAACGCCATCGCGATCATGACGCGCTGACGCTGGCCACCTGACAACTCGTGCGGATAGGCGCGCGCGATCAATTCCGGGTTCGGGAGGTTTACTTCGGTGAGAAGTTCGAGGGTCCGTTGCTGCCGTTCGGCCAGAGACAGGAGTTTGTGCGCGCGAAAGGTCTCCGCGATCTGGTCTGCGACGCGCATCACCGGATTGAGCGAGGTCATTGGTTCCTGAAAGACGGTTCCGACATCGCGCCCGCGAACGTCGCACCATTGCTCCTCGGTCAAGGAGAGGAGGTCGACACCTCCGAGCTTGATCGCACCGGAGAGCACATCCACGCCGCGCGGCAGAAGCCCGATGGTCGCCATGGCGGTCATCGACTTGCCCGAGCCGGATTCGCCGACGACGCAAAGCGTCTCGCCCGGATTGATCGAAAGCGACAGGTCCTTGATGGCATGTTGCCTGTCGGCAAGCTTGGGAAGCCCGAGAGACAGGTGCTCGATCGACAGTACCGGGGCAATGTCCACCATCTTCAATCTCCTAGCGCCCACGCGTCAGGAGGGCAGGACGGGGACATCCTCGCCATATGTGCCGCTCCGTCAATCCACTTTGGTAATCGAGCGCTCGAAACCGGTTCAAGGCAGAGGAACGGCAATGTCGTATGAAATCCCCGTGGCCCCGAAATGAATGACGACTTCGCCGGACAGTTCGCCCTCGATACTGCGACGGATGAGCCGCGATCCGAATCCTTGGTGCGTCGGGGAGGCGACAGGTGGTCCATCCAGTTCGCGCCATTGGAACTGAAGCTCCGGCTTCTTATTGACGCCGGGCGCCACCTTCCAGCGCAATTCGAGATGTCCGGCTGGCGTTGAAAGCGCGCCATACTTTGCGGCGTTTGTCACCAACTCGTGTAACACCAGACCGAAATTGATTGCATAGGGAGCGGGAAGGTCCACCGCGGGGCCCTGAATGACGACGCGCTCATCGTGTTTCCTGCGGTAGGGCGCAAGTTCCTGCTTTGCGATATCGCGTAGATCAGCGTCGCGCCAGGAATTGCGGGTGAGAAGGTCGTGCGTCTTCGACAGAGCCATGAGGCGCCCCTCGAAGGCCTCCTTGAAGGTGATCGGCTCGGGGCTCGAGCGCAGGGTCTGGCTGGCGATGGACTGCACGGTGGCGAGCGTGTTCTTGACCCGGTGATTCAACTCGTCGAGCAGAAAGCGCTGCTGCTCGTCGGCCTTTCTGCGGGACGTCACATCCTGAAAAACCCCGACGAAATAAATCGGCTTGCGCAGGGAATTGAAGAAGACCCGGCCCTTTGAGTTGATCCAACGAATGTCGCCGTTCGGGTGCTCGACGCGATACTCATCCTCATACTCGCCGTTGCCGGCAGCGGCCTCACGAAGGGTCGCGAGCGCATGCTCGGCATCGTCGCGATGCACCATGGCGGCCCATTCGGGGAAGGTTGCTTCCGTTTGCGTCGCCGGGCGGCCGAGCAGGAGAGCCGCTTGGCTCGACCAACCGCCCGTCCCCTTCAGATAATCGAACCACCAGGTGCCCATATGGCCGGCTTCGAGAGCAAGACGACCGCGCTCCTCGCTGGCCTGGAGGGCCTGCTGACGTTCGACGACGTCGTCCATCAGGTCGTTGAAAGCCTGCGCCAAAAGACCGAGCTCCGCCGGCGCGCCGGAAAGATCGATGCGGGCGTGATAGTCCCCGCGCCGCCAGGCGCGCACGGCGTTCGTCATGATCTCGAACGGCCTCGTAATGAAGGTGCGCCCCGCGAGCCAGGACAGGGATAGTGCAGCGGCCAAAGCGGCCGCGATCAGAAGAAAGCCACGCCTGGCCGCAAGATCGATTCCGCTGAAGGCAGCTTCTGTCGACAGGCCCGCCGTCAGGTAGATGTCCTTTGGCGGGACCTTCAAGGGCGAATAGCCCAGAATGCGCGTGATCCCGTCGATGCTGTCCGTTTCGAAGACCCCGTAGTTCTCCTTTTCGAGATACTTCATGGAGCTTTCGGGAATCTTCGTGCCGACGAATTTCTCGGGAAACGGCTCCCTGGCGATGATCACGCCCTCGCGGTCGGCCATGGTGACCGCCCCATCCGCCGGAAGGGCGCGCTCCTTCACATATTCGTCCAACCATTTCAGGTCGAGCGCAGCCGCAATGACGCCGACGACCTGCCCTTCGCCGTTCCACAGCGGCAGGGCAAGGGGCAGAACGGGTCGTTTATCGGCGAGGCCGCCCTCCAAGAAATGCGGCGTGTATTCCCCGATGACAAGTTCCTTCGTCCGAAGGGCGTCCTGAAAATAGGTGCGTGCTCTGAAGCTCTTTTCTGCATCGCCCGCCGGTAGAGCAGGGCAACGGACATGCCCCTCTAAATCAAGGGCCACGAACGCGAACAGATAAGGCACTTTATCCTGAATGGCCCTGAGGTATCTGCCGCAGGCCGGTTCGTCGAAATTACGGACAGAGCGCGTCTCGCCCATGGCGATGAGGAGATTGTTGATCCCGTCGAAAATGCGCTCAAGCTCGGAGCCAGCAAGCTTCACCTGACGGACGACCAGCTCGTTGATTTCCGTCGCCCGCTCGCGGCGGAGCGAAACCTCCGTGTATGTCCAGATGACGATCGCCGGCAGAACGGAGATCAGCGCCAGGAGGAGCAAACGCTTCGTCAGTGTCATGCGAGGGCCCTGCCTCTCCCCGACAGGGGAACACAATGATCGTTCGCCGTCCACTCTGACGCTTCCCGGTGCCGCTGCAATGTGGTCTTGCGTCCGGCGCGCGGAGGTGTCACGGAGCGGGAATGGCTCCTCCTCTTCTTCAACTCCAAGACATTGCGCTCACCTTCGGCGGCACGCCCTTGATCGAGAGCGCCGAATTGTCGGTCTCTCCGGGCGAGCGCGCTTGCCTTGTCGGCCGGAACGGCTCGGGCAAGTCCACGCTGCTGAAGATTGCCGCGGGTCTTGTGGAAGCCGACCGGGGCAAGCGCTTCGTGCAGCCGGGTGCAACCGTGCGTTATCTGGCTCAGGAACCCGATCTCAGCGCCTTCCCGACCACGTTGGCTTTCGTAGAAGCCGGTCTCGGCCCGGGCGATGATCCCTATCGGGCGCGCTATCTGCTCGAACAAACGGGTCTCACGGGTGAGGAAGACCCCAAAAGCCTTTCGGGCGGCGAAGCACGCCGTGCCGCGCTGGCACAGACGCTTGCGCCCGCTCCCGATATTCTCCTGCTGGACGAACCGACGAACCATCTCGATCTGCCCGCTATTGAGTGGCTTGAGAGCGAATTGAAGAGCCTGCGCTCGGCCATGGTGCTCATCAGCCACGACCGCCGATTCCTCGAAAGCCTGTCTCAGGCCACGATCTGGCTCGACCGGGGCATCACGCGTCGCATGGAACGGGGCTTCGCTCATTTCGAGTCTTGGCGGGACGAGGTTCTGGAACAAGAGGAACTGGAGCGGCACAAACTCGACCGCAAGCTGGCGGCGGAAGCGGATTGGCTGCGCTACGGCGTCACAGCGCGCCGCAAGCGCAACGTACGGCGCCTCGCCAATCTCCACGCCATGCGCCAGGAGCGTCGGGACCAGAAGCGCGCGGTCGGGACGGTCTCCATGACCCTGACCGAGGCGGAGCAATCCGGCACCCTGGTGGTCGAAGCGGAGAAGATTTCAAAGGCCTACGGCGAACGCCCCATCGTGGCGGATCTGTCGCTGCGCATTCTGCGCGGCGACCGGCTGGGCATCATCGGGCCGAACGGCGCGGGCAAGACGACACTCATCAATCTCCTGACCGGCGTCATCGAGCCGGATCAGGGCCGCGTGCGCCTCGGCTCCAACCTGCAGAGGGTCACCCTCGACCAGCGCCGCGCGAGCCTCGACCCCAACGCCACCGTTGCCGAGACTTTGACCGGAGGCCGTGGCGACACGGTCGTGATCGGCGGGCAGGCGAAGCACGTCATCGGTTACATGAAGGACTTTCTGTTCTCGCCGGAACAGGCCCGAACGCCCGTGGGAGTCCTCTCGGGTGGTGAGCGAAACCGACTGATGTTGGCGCGTGCTTTGGCGCAGCCTTCGAACTTTCTGGTGCTCGACGAGCCGACCAACGATCTCGATCTCGAAACCCTCGATCTCCTGGAAGAGATGATCACAGACTACGCGGGGACCGTGATCCTCGTCAGCCACGACCGCGACTTCCTCGACCGGACGGTGGGGTCGGTTCTGGTGTCCGAAGGCGAGGGGCGTTGGCTCGAATATGCGGGCGGTTACACCGACATGGTGGCCCAGCGCGGCCAGGGCGTTCAGGCGAGGACGGTCGAAAAGGAAACCAGACCTAAGAACTCCGAGAGGCCCGCTCCGGCTCCTGCCGCCGCCGCATCGAAGCGCAAGCTCAGCTTCAACGAGCAGCATGATCTCAAGACCTTGCCGAAACGGATGAGCGAGATCGAGGCGAAGATCGCGAAGGTGCAGGAAATCCTCGCTGATCACGAACTCTATTCCCGCGATCTCGCCCGTTTCCAGAAGGCGACGGATGCGCTCACGCAGTTGCAAGGGGAGTTGCACGCTGCGGAAGAGCGATGGCTTGAGCTGGAGATGCTGCGAGAGGAGCTGGAGGCATAGAACCGCGCCTCGTGATCGGAGGCGCGGGCTCACGGGAAGGTCATGCAGCGACCTTTCGCGCTGAATCGACCTGCGTGTCGAGGTGCGCCACGAGATCGGCCGGGAGACCCATGAGGCTGATGAGGCGCTCCAGATAGGCCTTTTCCTCCGGCGTATCGGGAATGCCAATGGCCATCCGCGAGGCGACATAGAGCCCGGCGGCTTGCTCCTTCGTCTGCGGCAGGCCGGCGATCACGGCAGGATCGGCGGGTTTCGACATCATGTCGAGGAGGCGGCTGGTTGCTTCGTTCCCCAAGCCGAGCTGCTGGATCTGATTTTGGATGCGGTTGATCTCGCCGCTATCGAGGTGGCCGTCCGATTTTGCTGCGGAAACCATGGCCTGGATGAGAGCCAAGCGCATATCGCCACCGTCACCGACCTTTTCTTCGTCGAGGTGAAAACCACTGCCGGAAGGTGCGGGTGGGGGCAGGCTGGCGCGGTTGCCATCCGGCATCTGTCGCGCCTGCCAATCCTGATAGGCCTTGAACGCGACGCTGGTGAGGACGGCAAGGCCGCCCGCTTTGAGCAGAGAGCCGCCAGCCGACCGACCCGCTTTCGACCCCAGGATCAGCGAGAGCAAGCCGCCGCCCGCAAGCGCCCCCAATCCGCCAGGGATTTTTGAAGCAAGATCGCTGAGATCGCCCTGCGGATCAGGATTGCCGCGCTGCTGACCGCTGCCCGGTTGCTGCGCGCTTCCCTGCTTTCCCTGGCCCGCGAGAAGATTTTCCAGAATGGCGCCGAGGCTCATGTCGCTTCTCCCTGTCGTGCTTGGATTGGCACTTCCTAAAGACAGGGCGGTCCAAACGGTTCCTCGCTCCTTTTCCGATCCCTCAGAAGACCTTCCCGCTCAGCCTTATGCGCCGGCCGCCATGAACTCGAGCCGATTGCCGAACGGGTCGGCGACGTAGAAACGGCGCACATTTGGGATTGCATCGTCCCAGATCGGTTCATGACCGGCGCGCCGCAAAGTGGCTGCCAAGCCATCGAGATCCGCGATTGCGACCGCCGGATGCGCCTTTGTGGCCGGGCGAAAATCAGCCTCGACGCCGAGATGCAGTTGGACCTCTCCGCTCTTGAACCACACGCCGCCACGGGCGGCCAGAGTTGCGGGCTTCGGCACCTCCTCCATTCCGAGGACGCCAATATAAAAGCGCCGCCCTTCCTCCTCCGCGCCTGCAGGCATGGCGAGTTGAACGTGGTCGATGCGAAGCATCATGTGGTCCGCTGGTAAGCAGCGGCCTCTTGCTCGATGGCGCCGAAGATCGAGTGTCCTGCCTTGTCCTTCATCTCAATACGGATCGTGTCGCCGAAGACCATGAACGGCGTCTTGGGCGCGCCATGTTGGATCGTCTCGATGGTCCGCTGTTCGGCGATGCAGGAATAGCCGAAGCCGCCTTCTGCTACGGCTTTTCCCGGCCCGCCATCCAGTCCCTTGTTGGAGACGGTGCCAGACCCGATGATCGTGCCCGCGCAAAGAGGGCGGGTCTTTGCGGCGTGGGCGATCAGGGTCGGAAAATCGAAGGTCATATCCGCCCCGGCGTTGGGCTTGCCGAAGGGCTGTCCGTTCAACGATGAAAGCAGGGGAAGGTGGACCTTGCCGCCGTCCCAGGCCTCGCCCAATTCGTCCGGCGTGATCGCGACCGGCGAAAAGGCTGAAGAAGGCTTTGACTGGAAGAAGCCGAATCCCTTCGCCAGTTCGTCGGGGATCAGATTTCTCAACGAAACATCGTTCACCAGCACGATCAGACGGATCGCGGAGGCGGCTTCCTGTCGCGAGGCAGCCATCGGCACGTCGCCGGTGATGACCGCGACTTCCGCCTCGAAATCGACGCCATGGGCTTCATCGAGCGCCAGAATGGGCTCGCGGGGGCTTAGGAACGAGTCTGAGCCTCCTTGATACATCAGCGGATCGGTCCAGAAGGAGGCCGGCATCTCGGCTCCCCGGGCTTTGCGAACCAGTTCGACGTGATTCACATAGGCCGAGCCGTCCGCCCATTGATGGGCCCGGGGCAGGGGAGAGGCGCAATCGTGCTCATGAAACCGGAAGGAGGGCACCGAGCCATGTTCGAGCTGGTCGGCAAGGTCATGAAGCCGCGGCGCTACTAATTCCCAATGATCCAACGCTTGCTGGAGCGTCGGAACAATGAAAAAAGCGTCTGTTGCACGAGTCAGGTCCCTTGAGACGACGACTAGGCGGCCATCACGGCCTTGCTTGAGGGAAGAAAGCTTCATGACCACCGACCGGGTTTATGGGGTTCCTGAGAGTGCCACGGAACGCATTGTGAGGAAAAGCCTATGACGACATCGACGATGAAGAGAAGAAGCTTTCTGAAGGGGGCGGGGCTGGCGGCTGCTGCCGGAACCGTTGCCGCGCCGGCGATTGCGCAGTCCTCCCCGGAAATTCGTTGGCGTCTGACCTCCAGCTTTCCGAAATCGCTCGATACGATCTTCGGCACCGCGCAGACCTTCGCGAAGTACATGGCGGAGGCGACCGATAACAAGTTCCAGATCCAGGTCTTCGCTCCGGGCGAGATCGTCGGCGGCCTGCAGGCGCTCGACGCGGTCCAGAATGGCACCGTCGAATGTGCCCACACCCCGACCTATTACTACCTCGGCAAGGAGCCTGCGCTGGCTATCGGCACGGGCCTTCCCTTCGGCCTCAACGCGCGCCAGCAGCACGCCTGGTGGCATTTTGCCGGCGGCAAGGAACTGATCAACGAGTCGCTTGCCAAGTTCAATGTCACCTCGCTGGTCTGTGGCAATTCCGGCGCGCAGATGGGCGGGTTCTTCCGCAAGGAGATCAACACGGTCGATGACCTGAAGGGTCTCAAGTTCCGCATCGGCGGGCTCGGCGGCATGGTGCTGGCGAAACTCGGCGTCGTGCCGCAGCAGATCGCACCGGGCGATGTTTATCCGGCTCTTGAGCGCGGCACCCTCGACGCCGCCGAATTCGTCGGCCCCTATGACGACGAAAAGCTCGGGTTCCTCAAGGTCGCGAAATACTACTACGCACCCGGCTGGTGGGAGGGCGGCGCGATGCTGCATCTCGTCATCAACCAGCAGAAGTGGGACGAACTGCCGAAGCACTACCAGGCGATCATGGCGCAGGCGTCCGAGGCTGCGAACAACTGGATGCTGGCGAAATACGATGCCGTGAACGGCCAGGCGCTGCGGCGCATGATCGGCGGCGGTGCGGAACTGCGCACCTTCTCGCCCGCGATCATGGACGCGTCGCTGAAGGCTGCGAACGAGCTTTATGCGGAACTCTCCGCCAAGAGCCCGGACTTCAAGAAGGCCTACGAGTCGATGGTGGCGTATCGCGCCGATGTGCTGCCCTGGTGGCAGCTCAACGAATACGCCTTCGACACGTTCATGATCCGCACGCGCGGAAAGAGCTGATTTCGCGTCTCGTTTACGTGCAAGAAAAGGCCGGTGCGACCACGCACCGGCTTTTGTCGTTTGATGGCTGAGAGGAGCCGTCATTGCGGCTCGCGCCGGTTCGGGTCGAAGTGCTTCTTCAAATCCCGCCAGCAATCGATATAGTCTTTCTGAAGCGTCGGCAGCTCGGCTGCGTATTTCGTGACGCGCTGCGGAAACCGCGTTTCGAACATGAAGGCCATGGTGCCGGTCAGCTTCGCCGGCTTGAGCTCCACATTGCTCGCATGCTCGAACGCCGTCGTATCGGGCCCATGCGGCAGCATCTGATTGTGCAGCGACATGCCGCCCGGCACGAAGCCTTCCGGCTTGGCGTCATAAACGCCGTAGACCAGCCCCATGAATTCCGACATCAGGTTGCGATGATACCAGGGCGGGCGGAAGGTGTTTTCCGCCACCGACCAGCGCTCGGGAAAGATCACGAAATCCACGTTCGCGGTGCCGGGCGTCTCTGAGGGCGCGGTGAGCACCGTGAAGATCGACGGGTCGGGGTGATCGAACAGGATCGCGCCGACAGGCGAGAAGTGACGCAGATCGTATTTGTAAGGCGCGTAATTGCCGTGCCATGCCACCACATCGAGCGGTGATTGGCCGATCTCGGTGCGAAAGAGTTCGCCGCCCCACTTCACGTAGAGTAGGGAAGGGACTTCTTTGTCCTCATAAGCCGCGATGGGCGTGAGGAAGTCGCGTGGATTAGCGAGGCAGTTTGCGCCGATGGGGCCGCGATCCGGCAGGGTGAAGGCGCCGCCGTAATTCTCGCAGACATAAGCTCGGGCAGGGCCATCGATCAGCTCGACCTTGAAGATGACGCCTCGCGGAATGACGCAGATCTCACCGGGCTCGATCTCGATCACGCCGAACTCGGTGCGAAAGCGTAAGGCGTTCTCCTGCGCGACGACGAGGTATTCGCCATCGGCGTTGAAGAAATACTCGTTCTCCATGGAGTGCGTGACGAGGAGCACATGCGCGGCCATGCCGGTCTGCGTGTCGGAATCGCCGGCGGTCGTCATCGTGTGCAGACCGGTGACGAAAGTTGTGGCGTGATCGGGGAATGGAGTCGGGTCCCAGCGCAATTGGCCCAGCGACAAATCGCTTTCCTCCCGCGCTGCGGGCGCGGTTCGCATCAAGCCCTTGTCGACTTTCACATAGTGGCCGGAATGCTTGACCGAGGGGCGGATGCGATAGAGCCAGGAACGCTGGTTGGTCGCCTGTGGGGCCGTGAACGGCGAACCGGACAATTGCTCCGCATAAAGGCCATAGTTCAGCTTTTGCGGCGAGTTGCGCCCGACGGGCAGCGCACCTTCAAGGGCCTCTGTCTCGAAGGAGTTGCCGAAGCCGGACATGTAGCCCGGCACGATGGCGCTCTTGCGTTGATCAGGGGATCGAAGACCGGAGACGTTCTGCACGTTCATCATCATCTCCCTCGAAAGACCGATTGTGTGCGGCCGGAAATGACTCGACGTTCCGGCCTGCAAATCTAGTTGCTAACGCAACGGAATTGTCTTATTGGTTGCATGAGCAACGGTTTCTGTCAACGATGGCATCACGGTCTACAGCGAAAAAAGAAGCTCTCACACCGCATCTGGTTCTTGAGCGCTTCCTACCCTACCGGCTCAACGTCCTGGCGAGCTTGACCTCGAACGCGCTGGCGCAGATTTACGCCGACAGGTTCGGCCTCTCGATCCCGGCTTGGCGGGTCGTCGCGACCCTCGGGCAATATGATGTCCGCACTGCACGCGACATCGCCGCCCACGGGGTCATGCACAAATCGACCGTATCGCGGGCGGTTTCTTCTCTCGAAGAGCGCGGCCTGATCGCTCGGCGCCCCAATGAGGACGACCGGCGCGAGGAATTGCTGGCGCTGACGCCGGCCGGGCGGGGCATCTACGAGTCCCTGGCCCCACAGGCTTTGTCTTTCGAAGAGCAGCTTGCCTCCGTCCTGACGGCTCAGGAGCAGGAATTGCTCGGGTCGCTTATCGACAAGCTGAGCCGCCACGCCCGGTCGCTGACCCACGAGGGGGAGGGGGAGCCGTGAAGCTCTACACCTATTTCCGCTCTTCCGCGGCTTTTCGGGTGAGGATCGCCCTCAACATCAAGGGCGTCGCCTACGAGGCGGCGCCCGTGAATATTCTGAAGGGCGAGCAGCGAGGCGAGGCCTATCAGGCGATCAATCCGCAAAAGCGCATTCCCTCTCTCGATGTCGAGGGGGAAACTCTCGTCCAATCACCGGCCATCCTCGAGTATCTCGACGAAACCCACCCCGAGCCGCCGTTGCTCCCAATCGGAGCCGTTCACCGCGCCAAGGTTCGGGCAGTCGCCAGTATCGTCGCGTGCGACATCCATCCGCTGAACAATTCCGGCACGCTGTCATATCTCAAGCATAAGCTCGGGCATGACCAGGCGGCGCTAGACGAATGGTATGCGCATTGGGTGCGCGAAGGCTTCGAGGCCATCGAGGCGCTGATCGAGCCGGGGCCTTTCGCCTTCGGCTCCCGTGTGACGCTCGCCGACATCTATCTCGTGCCGCAGGTCTTCAATGCGCGGCGGTTCAACATCCCACTCGATCCGTACCCGAAGATTGCCGCGGTGGAGGCCGCCTGCATGGCGCTGCCGGCATTTCAGAGAGCAGCTCCGGCGCAGCAGCCCGACGCCGCCTGACAAGGCTTTCGCATCCGCCGCCCCGGCGTTGCGTTGTTTTCGATGAACAGGCTCGCAAGAGCCGAGGCACAGACTGGAGGAAAGTTATGGGACCGTTTCCGCACGACGCACCGCCGCCCGCCATTTCCGAGCAGAACCCCATGGGGACGGACGGCTTCGAGTTCGTCGAGTTCTGCCATCCCGATCCAGGACAACTCGACCGCCTGTTCAAGACGATGGGCTTCAGCCTCGTGGCGAAGCATCGTTCCAAGAACGTGCTGCTCTATCGGCAGGGCGACATCAATTTCATCGTGAACGCGCAGCCCGGTTCCTTCGCCGAGCAATTCGCCACGAAGCATGGCCCCTCGGCTCCCGCCATGGCATTCCGGGTCGTCGATGCGAATTATGCCTATGATCGGGCTTTGTCGCTCGGGGCGAAGCCGGCCAAGACCCAGACCGGCCCCAACGAACTCGAAATCCCGGCCATTGAGGGAATCGGCGGCCTTCAGATTTATCTGGTCGACCGCTACGGAGCGAAGGGCTCCATTTATGACGTGGACTTCGAGTGGCTCGGCGAACCCGATCCCAAGCCGCGCGGCGTCGGCCTCCATTACATCGACCACCTGACCCACAACGTCTATCGCGGGCGGCTGACGGAATGGGCTGGCTTCTATGAGCGGCTCTTCAATTTCCGCCAGATTCGCTACTTCGATATCGAGGGCAAGCTCACTGGCCTGCATTCCCGCGCGATGACGAGCCCCGACGGCAAGATTCGCATTCCGATCAACGAAGACGCCGGGGAGACGGGACAGATCGAGGAGTACCTCCAGGAATATAAGGGCGAGGGCATCCAGCACATCGCGCTCGGCGCTCTCGACCTCTACGATTCGATCGAGGCGCTGATTGCCGCCGGCGTCGAGTTCATGCCGGCGCCGAACGAGATCTACTATTCCCGCGTCGATAAGCGCCTACCGAGCCACGGCGAGCCTATCGAGCGGCTTCAGAAAAACGGCATCCTCATTGATGGTGAGGGAGTGGTGGAAGGCGGCTTCACCAAGGTTCTCCTTCAGCGCTTTGGGAAAACCGCGATTGGACCGATCTTCTTCGAGTTCATTCAGCGCAAAGGCGACGACGGGTTCGGCGAGGGCAATTTCAAGGCGCTCTTCGAGTCGATCGAGGAGGATCAGATTCGCCGCGGTGTCCTGAAGCCGAAAGTCGCCTGAGGCGTTCCAAATCACGATTCGAAGAGGCCGGGCTCGTCCCGGCCTCGCCATTTTTGCTCCAAAAAGACGGAATCCGACCCAAAGCGGCATTGCGGTTATTCACAGAGTGCCGCCGCTGTCTGCGGGGCCTCAAAGCCCTAATTTCGTTCTGACCGCTGGGCGGCCGGCGGCGAAAAACCCTGTTCTGGTAATGATTTGTTAGGAAACGGCCCTGCGGCCTAACAAAAGGTAAATTTGGGGTTCGGAAACGTGGCCTTTGTGCAACATGCCTTCGAAAAGCCCCCCAGCTTGCCCCTTTTATGCCTTCATTCGGTTGCTTGCGGGACCGTGCTGGCTAATGTGGCACCAGCGACGGGGGCACCCCAGTCGTCATTTGGTAGGTCCAGTCATTCGGGCTGGATCGCCAGGTCACTAGGGGAAATGGGACGTGTCTAGGCACCAACCCGCGCCCCCCAGGGTCTCAAAACTTTGGAGGTCAACCATGAAGCTCGTTAAGAGCCTTCTCCTCGGATCGGTCGCGGGTCTCGCCGCCGTCGCCGGGGCTCAAGCTGCCGATCTTCCCGCGAAGAAGGCTGCTCCTGTTGAGTACGTTCGCGTCTGCTCCACCTACGGCGCAGGCTTCTTCTACATCCCGGGCACGGAAACCTGCCTCCGCGTTGGTGGCCGCGTCCGCGCTGACTACCTGTACGGTCAGCCGCTCACCCGCGCTAACGATGCCTTCGGCTTCCGCGCTCGTGGCCGCATCCAGCTCGACGCCCGCACCGCGACCGCTTACGGCCTGCTCCGTACGTTCGTGCGCTTCGAGATCACCCGTTCGTCCGGCACGCCCTTCGGCAACCCGGGCAACAACGGCAACATCGCTACCAGCCCGAACGTTGCTGAAGCTTTCGTTCAGTTCGGTGGCCTGACCGCCGGTCGCGTGACCAGCTTCTTCTCGAACAGCGATCTGCCGAACCAGCAGATGGGCACGCTGCGTTTCGACGACGCTCCGGACGTTGACCTGTTGGCCTACACCTTCACGTTCGGCAACGGCTTCTCGGCCTCGATCTCGGTCGAAGACGGCCTTGAGCGCCGCTCCGTCGGCTTCGTCCCGGGTGGTGTGGCTGCTGTCGCCCTCACCCCGGCTGGTCAGCGCGCTCCGGATCTCGTCGGTAACCTGAAGTACGCCGGCACCTGGGGTACGGCTCAGCTCTCCGGCGCGGTTCACCAGATCCGCTCGAACAACCTGATCACGAACGCCGCTGGCATCACGGACTTCCCTGACACCGAGTACGGCTTCGCCGCTGCCGGTACCGTCAGCGTGAACCTCCCGCAGCTGGCTCCGGGCGATGCTCTGTGGTTCGCTGCGACCTACGCGAACGGCGCTCTTGCTTACCTCTCGGGTGGCAACTCGTCGCTGAGCTCGTCGCCGTTCAACGTCCTCGGCGTGAGCAATCTCGTGCTGTTCGCTGACGGCTTCGTCAACCCGATCTCCGGCGACATCAAGAAGTCCACCGGCTGGTCGCTTGCTGGCGGTCTGCGTCACTTCTGGACCCCGCAAATCCGTCAGAACGTGTTCGGTTCGTACATGCACGTCAACTTCGGTAAGGGCGCTTCGGGCATCACCGCTGATGGCTTCCGCACCGGTCTTGACAGCTTCAACGAATGGCGCGTCGGTACCAACGTGTTCTGGCAGCCGGTTGCTGGCCTCGACCTCGGCGTCGAAGTCATGTACGCCCGCCTCGACCCGCGTGGCCGCATCGCCGTTCCCGGCGGCAGCACCGGCTCGGAGAGCGCCTGGGAAGGCCGTCTCCGCGTTCAGCGCGACTTCTAATCGGCTCAACCCGATTGGTTAAGGGAAACCCCGGTGGCAACACCGGGGTTTTCTTTTTTTGCGCAAAGGCGAGATGGTGGAGGTCCGGCCCAGGCTGAAGGCTGTCAGTAGCGCCGCGAAAGCGTTAGAGAGTTAGCTGCGGCTTTCGGCTTCAGCGATCAGCTGTTTGATCGCGCCGATCAATTCGCCCTCAATGGCGGGGGCGTGGCCCTGGTCTGGTACTGTGAGCGCGGTCAGGTCCGGGTGGCTTTCCTGCATCGTCTTTAAGGTTTCCTCGCTCAGCAGATCCGAATTTCCGCCGCGGATGGCGAGGACCGGGATGGGCGACAATCCGCCGAAGAGGGGCCAAAGGACCGGGAGCGGCGCTTCGAGGTCGATGCTCTCGAGCGTCTTCATCAGCATCGGGTCATAGTTCAGCACCACCTGGCCGTTGTCTTCGCGCCAGCTGCCGCGCGCGACTTTCTCCCATTGCTCGTCGGTGAGGGAAGGGAACTGCGCATCCGATATCTGCTTCAGGATCTGTCCCGCTTCCCGCATGGTGCGAGGTTTCGGCAGCTTGCCGATATAGCTCCGGATGCGGATCAACCCCCTGCCTTCGAGGACCGGACCGACATCGTTGAGCACGGCGCCGCGCAGCAGGGTGGGGCGCACGGCGCTCAAAGCCATGGTGATCAGCCCGCCCCTGGACGTCCCGACGAAGACCGCCTTTTCGATGCCGGCGACGGTGAGGACCTGCAGCGTGTCATCGAGTTCGATGCGGACATCATAGTTGCGCCAATCCTTGTCCCATTCGGAGCGTCCCCGGCCCCGATAGTCCAGGGCGAGAACGCGGCGCGGACGGGCTCCGTCCCGGCTCAGCTCCATGGCGAGGTCGTGGAAATCCTCCGACGTCCGCGCCAAGCCTGGCAGGCACACGACAGGCAAAGTCTCGGCGACATCCGGTCCGTAGTCCCGTGCATAGAGGCGCAGGCCATCCGAAGCCGAAACGAAGAGATCCCGATAAGGGCCGCTCATTTCAAATCCTAACGTTGTTTTCGATCGCAATTGCCGATCAAGGCTGCGCCGCTCTCGCCGGGCTCGGAACCCGCGCCTCGCGGTCATTCAGCCGCTGGCGATAGACGTGCAGATTCTCCATGACCCGCTGAACGTAATTGCGGGTTTCGGAGAAGGGGATGCGTTCAATCCAGTCCACCATATCGACCTGCGGCTGGCGCGGATCGCCATAGGCCTGGATCCACTTTTTCACGTTCCCGCCCCCGGCATTGTAGGAAGCGAAGGCGAGGACTTGGGAGCCCTTCCAGCTATCCATCAACTCTCCCAAATGCGCCGAGCCGAGCGTGGCGTTGTAGGAGGGGTCCTCAAGGAGACGGTTGACGTCGAAGCCGAGGCCGAAACGCTGCGCTGTCATTTTTGCGGTGGCCGGCATCAGTTGCATCAGGCCGCGCGCGCCGGCGCTGGAGACCGCTTTCGGGTTGAATGCGCTTTCCTGTCGGGCGATCGCGAGGATCATGGCCGGCTCGACTTCCTCACCGACCGGAGCGAAAGCCGGAATTCCGCTCAAGGGGTAGGCGTGGAGATCAAGCGGGAAGCCGCGCTGCAGGGCAGTCTTGCCGACGACGAGGACCGCACGTGGGTTTTGTTGAGCCGCAGCAAGCCGCGCGAGTGCGTCAAGCTGGCTGGGGTTGTCGAGTGTCTGCGCCAGGTCCGTATAGAGGCCGAGCGCCAGATCCTGCTCTCCCAGCTGTTGAAGCAGATGAAGTGCCTGGACCGGGATGAGAGCCTCAAACTTCTTGCCGGCCTCTCCCGCCAGCGGCTCGACGGTGCGCAGCGCCACCTTGCGACCGAGCTTTTCTCCCGCGAGTTGTCCATAATAGGTCGTCGGCCTGGCGGCCGCGCGCTCGAAATACTGCCGAGCGTCGGCTAACGCCCCCGCCGCCTCCGCTGCACGGCCGCGCCAGTAATCGATACGGGCAAGGGAGATTGGCGTGGAGGCCGCTTTCGCCGCGGTGCCAAAGTGTTCGGCAGCCTTGATCGGATCATTCAGGAACCGCAGGGCGATCCAGCCCGCATAGAATTCAGCTTCGATCTGCTGAGAAGGGCTCTCCGCCGCATGATGGCTCGCCACATCATAAGCTGTTTGCAGGTCGCGCTTGTCCAGAAGGCTGCGGGCGATCAGTCGCTGCTCGGCCCACCATTCGTCTCCGTCGACGCGAAGCTCATGGTCCCGCGGCGCCTGCATGACGACCTTGGCTGCCTCGGCGAGTTGATTGCTGCGACGCAAGAAAAGGGCACGTGAGAAAAGATAGGACCCATCATTGCGCAACGCCGCGGGCACGGCCGCCAAGGCTTTGTCGGCCTTGTGCTTGCCTTGAAAAATGCTCGTCCGAGCCTTCACCAGCGAAGGGTAATCGCCCCCCGCATAGCCTGCTGCTCGGGAGGCTGCGCCCCAGTGCTCCTTCAAAAGAAGGCGCTCCATCCGAAAGCGATGATCGGCGGTCGCGAAGACTCCGGGGAACCGTTCAAGAATCCGGCTTTCCAGATCGCTGCCGAAAGTATCCTCTCGCCAGGCATATTTGATCGTTGTGGTGGCCTCCTGCTCGAGGCCGTCGGCCTTGAGAGCGAAGGCGAGGGCGATTCTTCCAGCTCCGGTTGAGGGAGGTTGCTTCGCAAAAAAAGCCCTGACCTCCGACGAAGGCCGACGCTCAGCGAGCAAAGCCTCCTCGGCGCGGCGCCGGATCAACGGAGTGGCGGGCCAGCCCTCATTGTCTTTCTGAAAAGCGACGATCCTGTCAAAGTTGATGGGAAAGCCGCTGCGAATGACAAACCAATCGGCCAGCGCCGTCACGGCGGGCCGCGACAGCTTGGATCTCAAAATCAGCCCCTCGACGACGTCGTTGTCGCGATAGGCTTTGAAGATCAGAGGCAAGGCATCGACGTCGCTCAAGATCTGCGACGGGGGAGCGTAGCCGTCGAGAGCGCCGGTCGTCTCGACATCGGACGCAACGGAAGACACCGCAACCTCGGCGGGTGGCAATGGGGCAGGGGGGGAGGCCGGTTCTTCGAGCGTCGAAACCTGGATGAGGTACGCAGACGCCATGAGGCATAAAACAAGGCCTGTCTTAAGTCTCATGCGATCCCCCGTGCCATCCTGAATGTCTGATCGGGCGACGTTCTTTTATAAGGAAACACCAAGTATCGGACTAGGACAACCGTGGCAGGGACGGTTTGCGCGGATGCGTCGCAGTTCTTATGTGTTACGTGTTCGAGTGCGTTCGGCGAAGCTTGAGCGCAGTTTTCTCATGGCGTTACGCGCTAAATCTCATTGCGGACCTATCTTTTTTCTTTGAAAAGGTACCGCTTCGGCCTCGCTTGCGCTAAGGGCTTTCAATCTGCCGTTCTTTCTTGAGGGATGATCCATGACCCAATTCAAAGGCTCCTTTCCGGCTTTGGTGACCCCCTTCAAAAACGGCGCCGTGGATGAGGCGGCTTTCCGGGCTTTCATCGACTGGCAGATTGAAAGCGGTTCGCATGGTCTGGTTCCCGTGGGGACCACCGGCGAGAGCCCGACCTTGAGCCACAAGGAACACGACCGGGTCATCGAGATCTGTGTCGATCAAACCAAGGGCCGGGTTCCGGTGATTGCGGGCGCGGGCTCCAACAGCACGGAAGAGGCCATCGGATTCTCCAAGCATGCCGAGAAGGTTGGCGCCGACGCGTTGCTGATCGTGACGCCCTATTACAACAAGCCGACGCAGGAAGGGCTCTATCAGCACTTCAAGGCCATCAACGATGCCGTGGGCATCCCGATCTTCATCTACAACATCCCCGCCCGCTCGGTGATCGACATGTCGGTCGAGACGATGGCGCGGCTCTACGAGCTGAAGAACATCGTCGGCGTGAAGGATGCGACCGCCAACATGGCGCGCGCCAGCCTGCAGCGGCAGTTGATGGGTCCCGATTTCATTCAGCTTTCGGGTGAGGATGCGACGGCGCTCGGCTTCAACGCCCATGGCGGACATGGCTGCATCTCGGTCACCGCGAATGTCGCGCCGCGCCTCTGCGCCAACATGCAGGAGGCCTGCCAGAAAGGCGACTACGCCACGGCCCTGAAGATCCAGGACCGGCTGCTGCCGTTGCACAATGCGTTGTTCATCGAGACCAATCCGTCGCCGGTGAAGTATGCGGCATCTGTCCTCGGCCTGATGCAAGACACTGTGCGCCTGCCGATGTTGACCGTGTCCGAGAGCACCAAAAAGACGGTGCGCGCGGCCATGGTCCATGCGGGCCTAATCAATACTTGAGCCAATGAAGAACGACCCGAAAAGCGCTTATCGCGTTGTCGCCGACAATCGAAAGGCGAGGTTTAACTACGAGATCGTCGATACCTACGAGGCCGGCATCGCGCTGACCGGAACGGAGGTGAAGTCCCTGCGCGAGGGCAAGTCGACCATCGGAGAGTCTTATGCTGGTCCGTCCGGCGAGGAGTTTTTTCTCTTCAACGCCTATATTCCGGAATACCTGCAGGCCAACCGTTTCAACCACGAGCCCAAGCGACCTCGGCGGCTGCTTTTGCACAAGCGCCAGATCGACAAGCTGATCGGTGCAACCCAGCGCGAAGGCTTCACCGTGATCCCGCTGAAGATCTACTTTAATGATCGCGGGCGCGCGAAGGTCGAGCTTGGTTTGGGCCGCGGCAAGAAGCTCCACGACAAGCGCGAGACGGAAAAAGAGCGCACGTGGAATCGCGAGAAATCGCGTCTGATGCGCGAGAAGGGCTGACGCTGGCCGGCGTGCAAACGTTTCAAGCGCTCTGGTTCCCGTGTGAAACCAGAGCGTTTCTTGTTTTCACGGCGCGCCAAACAGCACGCCAGATGCGCCGCATCAAACCTCGAGATCGTCATCCTGCGGCTGGCGGATGCCATAGCGGCGCTCCAGCCCGCCGCTCTGCGGCTGCCCCTGCCCCTGCCCCTGCGGGGGGCGCGGGCGCTCGGGGCGTTCGCCAGTCTCGCCCGGCGCACGTTGGGGCCGATCGGAAGGGTCGCGGCCGATGCGGGAGGCCAACTGCGACAGGTCGAGGAACTCGTCTGCCTGGCGGCGCAGCTCGTCGGCCACCATGGGCGGCTGGGTGGTCACGGTGGAGACCACTGAAACCCGGACGCCGCGGCGCTGCATGGCCTCTACCAGAGACCGGAAGTCGCCGTCGCCGGAGAACAGGACCATGTGGTCGATGTAAGGGGCAAGCTCAAGCGCATCGATGGCGAGCTCGATATCCATGTTGCCCTTCACCTTGCGGCGACCCGCGGAGTCCACGAACTCCTTGGTGGGCTTCGTCACGACCCGGTAGCCGTTATAGTCGAGCCAGTCGATGAGCGGGCGGATGGAGGAATATTCCTGATCTTCAACCAGGGCGGTGTAATAGAAAGCACGGACCAGCGTGCCGCGGCTTTGAAATTCTTTGAGCAGGCGCTTGTAGTCGATATCGAAGCCAAGCGTTTTGGTCGTCGCGTAAAGGTTGGCTCCGTCGATGAAGAGAGCGATCCGTTGCTGGCCTGACATCAATATTCTCTTGTTCAGTCTGCCAGGGCCTTAGCCATAACCGTGTCTAACAAAGCGACATCAAAATAACTCGCGCCTGAAATATAATTGCGCGACTGATTTGCGACGTGCCTGGAAACAGGCTGCTATAAACCCATCAGACGAGTAAAAACGACAACGCCCGATAGTAAAGCCACGCGCTTTGGAGGTGTCAAGTTCATGACACCTGAAAGATCAAGCACTTGGCGAAAGAATGAACATCTTTCTACGTTTTAAGATTACGGCTTCCCGGCTTGACCGCAGGTAAGGCCGCAAGCTCGGGCGGAAGCTGATCCGGCGCATAAGCGGGAATATCGAGCTGGACCAAGGAAACCAGCGGCGTACCGAGATCTGCCTTGCCGCCTGAGCGGTCGATGAGGCAGGCCGCACCCAGGATCTTGCCCGGATGCTCGCGCAGGGCGGCCAGGCACTCGCGGGAGGAGAGACCGGTCGTCACGATGTCTTCCACCATCACGACCCTGGCGCCTTCCGGAATGACAAAGCCGCGCCGCAGCACGAACTCGCCATTCTCCCGCTCAACGAAGATCGCCTTGCAACCCAGGTGCCGCGCCGTCTCATAGCCCGGCACGATGCCGCCGACCGCGGGCGAGACGACATAATCGACCTCGCCATAGGCCTCCCTGATCTTCGCCGCCAGCGCCTTGCACACCCGCTCCGTGCGGGTGGGGTCCTGGAACACGAACATCTTCTGGAGGAAAACCGGGCTGTGCAGCCCCGATGAGAGAACGAAATGCCCTTCCAGCAAAGCGCCAGCGGAACGGAATTCATCGAGAACTTCGGTGGGGGTCATCGGCCGTCTCTCCTAACGTCGCCGATGTCTGGCAGGCAAGCCGCCGGGACGCAAGGGCTAAACGCCGGGCTTAGGCGTTCCTCGCCGCCTCCACGAACGCCTTGAATACTCCATTGCCCGGATGCTCGGTCCGCGCGAAAGCCTCCTGGTGCCATTGGAGGCCCAACGCGAAGCGGCGGGAGGGGATTTCGACGGCTTCGATGACGCCGTCATCCGCTTTCGCAGCGATCACGGCTTGGCCGGATACCTCTACAATCGCTTCTTGATGGCGGCTGTTCACGTCCATGCGTGCTGCGCCGACGATACGTGAGAGCATCGTGCCGGGCGTGATCGAGACGGAATGGACCGCGCCGCGATTGTCGTGGTCGAGAATGTGCGCGCCCGTTTCGCGGATCTTGTGCACCATGCGCCCGCCGTGGAGGCAGGTGAGCATCTGCATGCCGTTGCAGATGCCGAGCACCGGCTTGTCGTGATCGAGGAAGCCGCGCATCAGCGCCTGCTCGACCTCCAGCCGCTCCGATGAGGGATAGCGGGATTCGTCGCCCACGTACCAGTCGCGCGGAAACTGGATGCGCCCGCCGACGCTGACGAACCCGTCGAATTCAGCGACAACTGAATCGACCATGTCGATGAAGTACGGAATGCCGAAGGGCACGCCGCCCGCGCGATGCACGGCGACGAAATAGGCCTTCGTTGTCTCATAGAGCGTGCCATCGCCGCTGGTGTTCTCGTCCATGATGATGGCGATGCGAGGCTTGGCTTTCATGGTGCTTCTTATCCGTTGACGCGGTCGACGCGGCTGACCACGCGCTTGGCGCGCAGCTCCGCGATGATGGCGTTGAGATGCTTGAGGTCCCAGACCGTCAGGTCGACGGTCATGTCCGTGAAGTCTTGGGTGCGGCGCTTCATCGACACGTTGTCGATGTTGCCGTCATGGTCGGCAATGACTTGCGCGATCTGCGCCAATGAGCCCGGCTCATTGATCGATTGCAGCTTGATGCGCGCGGGGAAGCGCTGGCGGTCGCTGGTCTCCAGATCCCAGCGCACGTCGATCCAACGGTCTGGCTCGTTGTCGAAAGCGGCGAGCGCGGAAGACTGGATCGGATAGATCGTCACGCCTTCGCCGGGCGTCAGAATGCCGACGATGCGGTCACCCGGGACGGCGCCGCCTTCCGGCGCGAAGCGGATCGGCATGTCGGAATTGAGCCCCCTGATCGGGATACCGGAAGGCGTCGACTCGCCGCTCTGGCCGTCGGCTTGGGCGACGCCCACCGTGGGCACCGGGCGCCGCTCGTCCTTGTAGTCGGGATAGACCGCGCGCACCACGTCGCCGGAAAACATCTCGCCGCGTCCGACGGCGGCCAGCACGTCCTCCATGGAGGCGCGGGCGAGGCGGGGGAGGGCGCCTTTCAGCTTCTCGTCGGAGAAGGCGCGGCCCGCGCGCTCGAAAGCGCGCTCCAGGATTTGATGGCCGAGGCCGGTATATTGCCGCCGCACGGCGGCGCGGGTGGCGCGGCGGATCGAGGCGCGCGCCTTGCCGGTCATAACGAGCGACTCCCAGGCCGCAGGTGGCGTCTGACCGTCCGCGCGGACGATCTCGACCTCGTCGCCGTTCTGCAATTCGGTGAGCAGTGGCGACATGCGCCCGTTGATCTTGCAGCCGACCGCGGTGTTGCCGACATCGGTGTGCACCGCATAGGCGAAATCGATGGGCGTAGCCCCACGCGGCAGGGCGATGAGGCGGCCCTTCGGCGTGAAGCAGAAGACCTGATCGTGAAAGAGTTCGAGCTTGGTGTGCTCCAGAAACTCTTCCGGATTGTCACCTTCCGCCAAAAGATCGATGGTGCGCCGCAGCCATTGATAGGCGCGGCTTTCTTTGGCGAGGCGCGAGGAGTCGTTGACGCCTTCCTTGTAGAGCGCGTGCGCGGCGATGCCGTATTCCGCAATCTCGTCCATGTCGCGGGTGCGGATCTGCAGCTCGACGCGCTGGCGGCCAGGGCCGATCACCGTGGTATGGATCGAGCGGTAATCGTTCTGCTTCGGAGTCGAGATGTAATCCTTGTACCGCCCCGGCACCATCGGCCAGGTGGTGTGGACCACGCCGAGCGCGCGATAACATTCGTCGTTGGTGCCGACGATGACGCGGAAGCCGAAGATGTCGGAGAGCTGCTCGAAGGAGACGGACTTGCGCTCCATCTTGCGCCAGATCGAATAGGGCCGCTTCTGCCGTCCCGTGACCTCCGCCTCGATGCCCTGCGCCAGGAGCTTGGCCTTCAGGTCCTGCTCGATCTCCTCGACGAGCTTTTCGGATTTGGATGTGACCTCGCGCAGGTGCCGGCTGATCGCCTCATAGGCTTCCGGGTCGAGGTTCTGGAAGGAGAGGCCCTCCAACTCCTCGCGCATTTCCTGAATACCCATGCGCCCGGCGAGCGGCGCGTAGATCTCCAGCGTCTCCTCGGCGATGCGCTTGCGCTTTTCGGGCGGCATGAAGCCCAAGGTGCGCATGTTGTGCAGGCGGTCGGCGAGCTTGACCAGAAGCACGCGCACGTCGTCCGCGACGGCCAGCAGGAGCTTGCGGAAGTTTTCGCCCTGCGCCGCTCGTTTCGACACGAGGTCGAGGCGCTTGATCTTGGTGAGGCCATCGACCAGCGCGCCGATCTGCGGCCCGAAGGACTTGTTGATCTCTTCAAGCGTCGCCTGCGTGTCCTCCACCGTGTCGTGGAGCACCGCCGCCGCGATGGTGGCATCGTCGAGCTTGAGATCGGTGAGGATGGCCGCGACTTCGAGCGGATGGCCGAAGAAGAGGTCGCCGGAGGCCCGTTTCTGGTTGCCATGCGCCATCATGGCGTAGACGTAAGCCCGGTTCAGAAGCGCCTCGTCGGTCGAGGGGTTGTAGCGCTTGACCCGCTCGACAAGTTCATATTGGCGCATCATCCGGCCGCCGTCTCCTTTTCACCTCGGTTTAGGGGGGCTGAAGTTAAAAGGATATTGTGGGCGGGGGGCTCTCTGCAAGATTTCTCATTGCCTCAGCAGGCTTGAGGAACAAAAAGCCCGGCGCTGGGCCGGGCTTTTCGGAAAAAATCGCTTGGTTTGCCGAGGCTTATTCGCGGTCGTCGTCGTCCGCGCTGCTGCTCGGGGGCACGAGGCCTTCGAGGCCGCGCAGCAGGTCCTCTTCGCTCATGCGGTCGAACTGCACGTCCGAGTCGTCCCCGCTGGAAGCAGCGGCGGCGGTGTTGCCGATAAGCGGAACAGTCTCGGCCTCCGGCTCGTCCACTTCGACATACTTCTGCATGGAGTGGATGAGCTGCTCCTTCAGATCGTCGGGAGCGATGGTTTCGTCCGCGATCTCGCGGAGAGCCACGACGGGATTTTTGTCACGGTCGCGGTCGATAGTGAGCGGCGAGCCCGAGGAGATCAGGCGGGCGCGGTGGCTGGCGAGCAGCACGAGCTCAAACCGGTTGTCGACCTTGTCGATGCAATCTTCGACGGTCACACGAGCCATGAAGAGGCTCCTTCTCAAGGTTCGAAAAAACTGGAAGCGCGGTAAGTACACCGGACGGTTGGATAAAACAAGGGGAGGGGGCCCTTTGGCGCACCGTCCCGGTGCGTCGTGAGGCAGGCCTTTGTGAGTTCTGCCATGTCAAAGAGCAAGCGCCTTCGGGCGCGGGGCTTTGGGGCTCCGGGCCTGAAGGGGATCGAGGGAGGCGCGGTGTGCGGTCCGGCTCGATGGCAGCTTGGCCTGGGCCTCCCGCCGGGTGGGGTTGCGTTTCCCCCAGCCGCGGGACCGTGCCCGACCCCACAATTCACGACGCCTCGCGAGCGCTGCCCCTCGGTGGGCCGGGACAGCCTCACCATATCCATCTCAGGAATAATGCGGGATATTATACTTCGCGTACCCAAATGTTATTCCTAACATCGCAGGAGGGTAGCTGATGACCCTTGCCGCGATCTCGGTGGAGCTAGGGCCGCCCCTCGATTGCGAGGAAGAAGAATGGCTTCTGGCGCTTGCCGATATGGAGAATTGGACTGCCCCGGAGTTCTCAAGGAACCAAGCCGATAGGGCTGGCGATGTCCTGCGTGGGACTGTCACGCCGGGGGATGAGGCTCTATGGGTCTATCGGGTCATCAATAACTGGCGTCAGTCGCATGACTTCCCCCTCGCACGGATAAGGCTTGATCTAAGGCGGCATGCGAGGCGAGTGCAAAAGACCGCCTTAGTTGTCGGTCGGATCAAGCGCCTGCAATCGGTCAGAGAGAAGTTGCGTACTAACGACACAATGGATTTGACCCAAATTCAGGACATTGGCGGTTGCCGCGCCGTCATGAAATCCATGGCAGAAGTAAATCGCCTACTCGAGATCTACAAAGAGAGAAACGACTTCGAGCATATGTTCAGGTGGCAAAGCCCGTACATCGACAACCCAAAGCCTACCGGATATAGAAGCCACCACTTAATCTACCAATTCCAGAACACGCCGGGCGGAACCGATGTTTTTAATAAGCATCGGGTCGAAATGCAGATCCGCACTAGGCTTCAACATGCCTGGGCAACTGCGGTTGAGACTGTGGGGATGTTCACTGGACACGCCCTCAAGGCGAATGTCGGAGACCAGGATTGGCTGCGTCTCTTTGCGCTAATGTCTTCTGAGTTTGCCGAGATGGAGGGTACTGCTGTCGTTCCAGGAACCCCAGAGCGGCGTTCGGATCGTGTCTATGAAATCCGGCATCTCGCCAAGCAGCTTAGGGCTGTCCAGACACTCGATGCGTACAGCCATGCCGTTTATGAGTTAGGCCACTTCGAGAAGCACGCGAGATATTTTCTCCTTCAATACGACTATAAAGCAAACAAAATCTATGCCGAAGGCTTCTTCCGAGGTGAGATCAAGACAGCGAATGCTTGGTACGAAGAAGCGGAGAAGGAAGCCACCGCTCGAAACCGAAACGTCGTTCTAGTATCTGCCGACTCCTTGGATCAATTACGCTCTGCTTACCCAAATTACTTTCTGGATGCAGGAAAATTCACGAACCATCTTTGGCGCGTGATCCAGAAGTAGGCTTTCGACGCGCCTTCAAGGCCATTGCGCATCCGGATCTCCGGCGGCAGGCCGTGGCGCTCGTGCGGGCGATTGCGGCGGTGAAGGCGTGGACCCTTTGCCTCTGTCATCCCCGGGCTCGCTGAGAGTCGAGGATCGAAATGGCCGGGACAAGCCCGGCCACGACGACATTGTTCGTGTTACGGCAGCTGTGGATCAGATCACGAAGATGTCCGCGTAGGTCATCTTGAGGTTCTTCGACAAAACGGCGATCTCCACCGCCTTGATGCTGCCGGTCCCATCCGCGTCGTAGGAAAGAACGCCGGTCTTCTTGTTGTAGATGATCCTGTCGTCGGCATCGTGCGCGCCGCTGCCCACCCAGAACGCCTTCTTGTCGATCTTCAGCGGCTTCTTGGGCGTGCCCTTTCCGATCTTCGTCATGTACTTGTTCTCGAGATAGATGCTGTCGTCCCGGACATTGAAGTCGAGCACCCGGTCGAGATTCGTCTTCTTGTTGAGCTTGGTGTCGAAGACGAAAATGTCCTTGCCCACACCTCCGGTCAGCGTATCGAGGCCGAGGCCCGCCAACGTGTTGCCCGCGCCGCCGATCAGCATGTCGTTGCCGCTAAGGCCGTTGAGCACGTTCGCTGAAGCATTGCCGGTGACTGTGTTGGCGCTGTCGTTGCCGGTGAGATTGATCGCCCCGGTTTCCAGGGCCGACAGGTTCTCAAAGGTGGCGCCGAGGACGTAAGAGAAGCCGGCAAAGATGGTATCGGTCCCGCCATTGGCCTGCTCGATAAGAATATCTTCTGCGTCGATCACGTAAATGTCGTCGCCCGCGCCGCCGGTGAGCGTGTCGCGGCCCGTGCCGCCGTCCAGCCGGTCGCTTCCATCCTCACCATGAAGATCGTCATTACCGGCGCCGCCAGAGAGGCTGTCGTCACCCCCGCCGCCACGCAGGACGTCCGCGCCGTTGGTGCCCGCGAACTGTTCGCTTCCATCGGTCCCGGTCCAGTTGATGCCGGGGCTCCGCGGATCGAAGATCTGGGCCTTGATGTGGCTCGGCGGGCCGCCGGGGCCGCCGCCGTCATCCGCCCAGCCCACGACGAAACGCCCGTCCGCGAGCCCCGTGATCGTCGGGTCGGTTTGCATGCCGGCATTTCCGTTCGGATGGACCGTGAAGGAATCGCCCGTGGCGGTTCCGTTGCTGGCGAAGGCGCGGGCGATGATGTCGTTCGAGGTTTTCTGGACGGCGATGGCGAAGCCGCCGTCGGCCAGCACCGTCACGGCCGTCTTCTCGTAACGCCGCCCTCCCGACAGAAGGTCGATGGTTTGCGAAGCAACCCCGTCGGCACCATAGATGATGGTTTGGACGGTGTCCGTGGAGAAGGGGTCGGATGCGATCCAGGTGACGATGAACTTTCCGTCCTTGAGCGCCGTGATGCGCACGTCCGAACGGATGAGGTTCGGATCAACCGGGATAGTCCACTCCTGATCGATGGCGCTGGCGCTCTGGGAGCGCACCAAGATGCTGTTATCGGACGCCAGCGCGGCGGTGAGGAAGAGGCCTTTGTAACGACCGAAGTCAGTGACCGCCACAGACGGGGATTGGTATGTCCCGCCTATGATCATCGTTGTCCCGACCACGCCGCCGGTTGCACCGAACACAAAGTTCGAAACACCAGTGGTGCCGTTATAGCCGAGGTGGGACACGAGGAATCCGTCGCCGAAGGCGGCAATAGCCGGCTTGGTCTGATCGCCGGCCGCACTCCCGAAAGTAATCTCATTGGCGTTGACCGGCTGCGCATTTTGGTCAAAGACGCGCGCCCGCACGTCCATGTTGGTTCCGTTGTACGATGCGAACGCCACGGCGAAGCCGCCGCCCTTCAGCGCCGTGACGACGGGGTTGATCTGGTAACCGCTGTCCACGGTGTTGACCTTGAAGGCATCTCCCTTCTTGCTGCCGTCCGCATTGAAGAGCTGGCCCCAAACATCGGTGTCGGCGTCATTGCCGTTGTCGGCCCATACCGCGACGAAGGTGCCGTCTTTGAGCGCCGTGAAATTCGAGTGATATTGCGTGCCGTCATCGGTGCTGCTGGCGTCGATTCTGGCTCCCCAAGAAACAGGTGCAGGCATGGCTTGGCTCTCCTCGTCTCGCGCTTGCCCCTTGAGAGCGCGACCGCGCGCGGGGGCGAAAGTTGACATGGTCAGAAGCCCTTCAAACCCGGGACTTCCGTTCACGACTTTCCTAGGCAAGTGATTTCCCTAGCGACCCATGTGAACAAACGGTATTTTTCCGCCACGTGCGCGGACGCACGTGAGAATTGTGTGTTCAAAGATGGGCCGCGCGACCCTCGCCTATCCGTCCAGCTCCGGAGAGCGCCCGGACAAGGACGCTCCGCCTTTGCGTCGTGAAGGGGAGGGAATAAACGATCATGGCCGGGACAGTGGTGGGGCGTTAAGAGGAACGACGAGCCCAAACTGTCCACGCATCAAGCCTCGCCCCAACCCCCACCGCGCTTGACTAAACTTCGCCGCAATGCCAGTTCCGCGCGGGTTTTCAACAGACAAAGGCGGCTCGGCATGAAGCGCGCATTCATCTTTCCGGGGCAGGGAAGCCAGGCGGTCGGGATGGGCAAGGCTCTCGCGGAAAACTTTCCGCAGGCCAAGGCGGTTTTCGACGAGGTGGATGACGCCCTCTCGCAAAAGCTCTCCGCTATCATGTGGGACGGTCCTGCCGAGGACCTGACGCTCACCGCGAACACGCAGCCCGCCCTGATGGCCGTCAGCCTCGCCGCGATCCGCGTGCTGGAGGCGGAGGCCGGGCTCGACCTGAAGAAGCACGCGACTTACGTCGCGGGCCACTCGCTCGGCGAATATTCGGCGCTTGCCGCCGCCGGCAGCCTTTCCATCGCCGACACGGCGCGGCTTTTGCGCATTCGCGGCAACGCCATGCAGAACGCGGTGCCGGTGGGGCAGGGCGCGATGGCGGCGCTCCTCGGGCTCGAATACGACGCGGCGCTCGAAGTCGCCAAGGCGGCGGCTCAGGGCGAGGTTTGTGACGCAGCCAACGACAATGGCGGCGCGCAGGTCGTGGTGTCCGGCCACAAGGCGGCGGTGGAGCGGGCGGTCGTCATCGCCCAGGAAAAGGGCGCGAAACGCGCGGTGATGCTGGCCGTGTCCGCCCCCTTCCATTGCGCGCTCATGGCGCCTGCTGCGGAGGCGATGCGCGAGGCTTTGGCGAAGGTGACCGTGAACGCGCCTGTCGTGCCGGTCGTCGCCAACGTGGAAGCGGCCCCCATCACCGACCCCAACGCGATCCGCGACGCCCTGGTGCGTCAGGTCACGGGCACCGTGCGCTGGCGCGAGAGCGTCGCCTATATGGCAGCTCAAGGGGTTGATTCATTCTACGAGGTCGGCTCCGGCAAGGTGCTGACCGGACTCGTCAAGCGCATCGCGGCGGGGGCCTCGTCGGCTGCCATCGGCACCCCTGAGGATGTCGCCGCCTTCAAAGCGTCCCTGCAAGGATAACAGGAGAGCCTTCCCATGTTCGATCTTACCGGCCGCAAGGCTCTCGTGACCGGGGCTACCGGCGGCATCGGCGGCGCCATCGCCCGCGCGTTGCACCAGCAAGGCGCCATCGTCACCCTGTCCGGCACCCGCCGCAGCGCGCTCGAAGAACTCGCCGCGTCGCTGGGCGAGCGCGTCCATATCGTCGAGGCGAATCTCTCCGACAAGGACTCGGTCGAGGCGCTCGTTCCGGCGGCTGAGGCCGCCATGGACGGTCTCGACATCCTGGTCAACAACGCGGGCGTGACGCGCGACAACCTCTTCATGCGCATGAAGGACGAGGAGTGGGACACGGTGATCGCCGTCAACCTCACGGCCGCCTTCCGCCTTTCCCGCGCCGCCGTGAAGGGCATGATGCGCCGCCGCCATGGCCGCATCGTCAATATCGGCTCGGTCGTCGGCTCCACCGGCAATCCGGGGCAGGGCAACTATGCCGCGTCCAAGGCCGGCCTCATCGGCATGACCAAGGCCCTTGCGGCGGAGGTCGCCAGCCGCAATATCACGGTCAACTGCGTGGCCCCCGGCTTCATCGAGTCGCCCATGACGGACGTTCTCAACGAGAAGCAGCGTGAGGGTATTTTGGGGACTATCCCCATGGGACGCCTGGGCCAGGGTGATGAAATTGCGTCGTCCGTGGTGTATCTTGCGTCCACCGAAGCTGCTTACGTGACGGGGCACACCCTGCACGTGAACGGCGGAATGGCTATGTTCTAGAGGGGCTTAGCCCCTCTGACGGAATCTGTTTGCGAAAGTCCGACACCCCTCGCCAGAGGCGATAAGCTTGTGTTAAGGATTTTCTCGATTCAGGTCGGAGGGGTTGACCGGCGCGGAAAAATGCGGCTTTGCACGGCGCAAGGTAGCGGTTCCAGCGTTGTCGGCTGAGCAGCTGATCTAATTTCGATTTCTTGACCCGCCCAATTCCGAGGCGGCAGCCACTGAGGAAAAATACGATGAGTGACGTCGCTGATCGCGTGAAGAAGATCGTTGTCGAGCACCTGGGCGTCGACGCCGAGAAGGTGACCGACAATGCCAACTTCATCGACGACCTGGGCGCCGACAGCCTTGATACCGTCGAGCTCGTGATGGCCTTCGAGGAAGAGTTCAACGTCGAGATCCCGGACGATGCGGCCGAGACCATCGTGACGGTCGGCGACGCCATCAAGTTCCTCGAGAAGAACGCGGCCTAAAAAGCCATGGGGCGTCGGATCAAGTGATCCGACGCCCGAATTTTATTCAGAAGACAGGATATAGCATGCGTCGTGTTGTCGTCACGGGTCTAGGCATGGTCAGCCCCCTCGCTTGCGGGGTGGAAGAGACATGGTCGCAAATCCTCGATAGCAAGAGCGGCGCAAAGAAGGTCGAAGGCTTTGAGACCGGTGACCTCGCCTGTCGCATCGCCGCCCAAGTTCCCTTCGGCGACGGCTCCAACGGCACCTTCAATCCCGACCAGTGGATGGAGCCGAAGGAGCAGCGCAAGGTCGATCCGTTCATCGTCTACGCCATGTCGGCGGCGACCCAGGCGCTCAACGACGCGGGCTGGAAGCCCACGACCTATGAAGACCAGTGCGCCTCCGGCGTGCTCATCGGCTCCGGCATAGGCGGTATCGGTGGCATCTATGAGGCCTCGCAGATTCTGATCGAGCGTGGCCCGCGCCGCATCTCGCCGTTCTTCATTCCCGGCCGCCTTATCAACCTGGCGGGCGGCTACGTTTCCATTGAGCACGGCCTGAAGGGCCCGAACCACGCGGTCGTCACCGCCTGCTCCACCGGCTCGCACGCCATTGGCGACGCGGCCCGCCTGATCGCGTTCGGCGATGCGGATGTGATGGTGGCCGGCGGCACGGAATCGCCGATCAACCGGCTCTCTCTCGCGGGCTTTGCCGCCTGCCGCGCTCTCTCCACGGCTTTCAATGACGAGCCGACCAAGGCCTCGCGCCCCTACGACAAGGACCGTGACGGCTTCGTCATGGGCGAGGGCGCGGGCGTGGTGGTGCTCGAAGAGTACGAACACGCCAAGGCGCGCGGCGCCAAGATGTATGCCGAAGTCATCGGCTACGGCCTGTCGGGCGACGCCTATCACATCACCTCGCCGTCGGAAGACGGTGACGGCGCCTATCGCTGCATGGCCGCCGCCATCAAGCGCGCGGGCATCTCGGCCTCCGAGATCGACTACATCAACGCCCACGGCACCTCGACCCCACTCGGTGACGAGATCGAGCTGAAGGCGGTCGAGCGGATCGTCGGCAATGCGGCGGGCAAGCTCGCCATGTCCTCGACCAAGTCGGCCGTCGGTCACCTGCTGGGTGCTGCAGGCGCGGTGGAGGCGATTTTCTCCATCCTCGCGATGCGCGACGGCATCGTTCCGCCGACGCTCAACCTCGACAATCCGTCCGTCGAAACCGCCATCGACCTTGTTCCCCACAAGGCGAAGCGGAAGGAGATCAATGTCGCGCTGTCTAACTCCTTCGGGTTCGGCGGTACCAACGCGTCGTTGATTTTCCGCCGGGTCTCCTGAGGATAACAGCTCTACGTTACGGCTTTTCGCCATAATCCCCATTAGGGTGTCGGACGACCCGAGAGGCCACCGGTCGGCACCAGAAAAGCGACGTGATGTTCGGCAGAAAAAAACAGAACCAGTTACCCCCGACCGAGCTTCCGCCGCACGACGGGCAGCATCCGCGCGTGGCGCCGAGATCGCCGAGCGAGGCGATCAAGCCCATGGCCGCCCCGCCGCCGCCGCCGCGGCTGCGCCGCGAAAGGGGCGGGCTTCTCTCCGTGGTGAGCGGGCTTCTGACCCTCATCATTGCGCTCGCCATCGGCTCCGTCGTCGGGTTCACCCTGATTGAGCGCGAGGTAACCGCCAAGGGGCCGCTGCAGAACGACAAGGTCGTTCTCATCCCGCGCAATACCGGCACGAGCGAAATCGCTGATATCCTGAAAGAGGAAGGGGTCATCAATCAGCCGCTGCTGTTTGAAGCCTATGCCCTCATCAACCGCCAGCGCGGCCAGCTGAAGGCCGGCGAGTTCCAGTTCAAAGCGGGCGCGAGCATCCAGGACACCATCGACACGCTCGCCCAGGGCAAGGCGATCCTGCATTCGGTCACGATTCCGGAGGGGCTGACCAGCGAGCAGATCGTGGCCCGGCTCTACGAGAACGACATCCTGTCTGGCGAAATCGCAGAGACCCCGCGTGAGGGGGCGCTCCTGCCCGATACCTACAAGTTCGAGCGCGGCACCACGCGTCAGCAGATCGTCAACACCATGCAGTCGGCCCAGCGCCAGGCACTCGCCCAGATCTGGCAACGCCGCTCGCCGGAACTGCCGATCAAGAGCGCGCAGGAACTCGTCATCCTCGCCTCGGTCGTCGAGAAGGAAACGGGCCGCGCCGACGAGCGCACGCGGGTTGCGGGGGTGTTCATCAACCGCCTCATGCGCCGCATGAAGCTCCAGTCCGACCCGACCATCGTGTATGGCCTCGTGGGCGGCAAGGGCACGCTCGGCCGCGGCATCATGAAGAATGAGATCGAGTCGCCGACGCCCTACAACACCTATGTGATCGAAGGCCTGCCGCCAGGCCCCATCGCCAATCCCGGCCGGGCGGCGCTGGAGGCGGTCGCCAATCCTTCTCGCACCAAGGATCTGTACTTCGTCGCCGACGGCACGGGCGGTCACACCTTCGCCGAGACCCTCGATCAGCACCAGCGCAATGTCACCCGCTGGCGGCAGATCGAAAAGAGCCGCGCCGCCTCGGATAACGGCGTCGATCGGGCCGATCCCGATGCCAACGCGGGGCCGGACGCGCCGCAGTCGGACCTGCGCGGCACTATCGACCCGACGGGAGGCAAGGGGTCGTTGAAGCCGGGCGCACGCCCGCGCGCCTTCGACGCCAGCGAAGGGACCGACAAGGATCCGCTGAAGAACAAGACCTACGATCTCAATAATCCCAAGAACGTCCCTGTTCTGAAGCAGCCCTGACGGGGCTGGCGCTTGTGGGGTCAGGCGGCCCCGATTATGGTCGCGCCGTCTTTTCAAGCATGCCCGAGGTTGAACGCATGACCATTGCGAGCATGACCGGCTTCGCCCGCGAGGCCGGCATCACCGGCCCTTATCAATGGGCCTGGGAAATCAAGACCGTGAACGGACGAGGGCTTGAGGTTCGCGTTCGTACCCCCTCCGGCCTCGACGCGGTCGGTGAGGACGCGCGCAATCAGATTCTCAAAGCCTTCACCCGCGGGCAGGGGCAACTGAACCTCTCGATCACCAAGGCATCCTCGGCGCCGAAGCTGCGCGTGAACCAGGACGTGCTACAATCGCTCCTCGCCGCCATCGGCGACCTGAAGCTGCCCGACGGCGTGAAGCCTGCCTCCCTCGACGGCCTTCTCTCGGTTCGCGGCGTCGTGGAGCTGGATGAGGATGCGACCGAACCGGGTCTGGACGAAGTGCTTGCCGCAGCGCTGAAGGCGGGCATCGGATCGCTGATCGCGGCTCTGAAAGACGCGCGCCTGCGCGAGGGTAAGGCGCTGGCTTCCGTGCTGCGTCAGCAGCTCGACCTCGTTTCCGGCCTTGTCGATGAGGCGGATTCCTCGCCCGCCCGTCGGCCCGAGGCCGTGCGGGCACGGCTCGAAGCGCTCATCGATCAGCTACTCGAAGGCAAGGCGGCGCTCGATCCGGCGCGGCTGCATCAGGAGGCGGTGCTGATCGCCGCCCGCTCCGACATTCGCGAAGAACTCGACCGCCTGCGCGCCCATGTGGACGCTGCGTGCGGATTGCTCAATGAAGGCGGCCCGGTGGGGCGCAGGCTCGATTTTCTGGCGCAGGAATTCGGCCGCGAGGCCAATACCCTGTGTGCGAAGGCGAATGATGTGTCCCTCTCGCGGATCGGTCTTGAATTGAAGGCCGTTATCGAGCAATTCCGCGAGCAGGTTCAAAATGTGGAGTGAGGTCGTGAGCGCTAATTCAAACCCGGTCGTCGGGCGACGTGGCCTCATTCTTATCCTGTCGTCCCCCTCCGGCGCAGGCAAAACGACCCTGACGCGGAACCTCGTCGATGACAAAGCGGGTGTGCTGTCGATATCTGTCACCACGCGGCCGAAGCGTCCTTCGGAAATCGAGGGGCGTCACTACTACTTCATCGACAAGGACGAGTTCATCGCAATGCGCGAACGCGATGAACTTTTGGAGTGGGCCGAAGTCCATGGCAATTTCTACGGCACGCCGCGTAAGCCGGTGGAGCGTACGCTCGCCGCCGGTCAGGACATGGTTTTCGATATCGATTATCAAGGGACGCGGCAGGTTCGCCAAAAGCTGCCCAACGATGTTGTAACCGTTTTCGTCCTGCCGCCGAGCTTTAAGGAGCTAAAGGCCCGGCTGGAGCGACGAGCTGAGGATCCGCCCGAGGTCATCGCCAAACGCCTCGTCAACGCCCGCGTCGAGATGGAACGCTGGGTCGAGTACGACTACGTGATCGTGAACGAGGATCTCAGTGTGTCCTATCAAAGCCTGAAAGCGATTCAGGCCGCCGAGCGCCTCAAACGTGATCGGCTCGTCGGTCTACCCGAATTTGTTCAAGGGCTTCTCTCTGAGAATCTGGACTAAAAGTCCTTCTACCGCTTGAAGCCCTGGTCCCAGGCGTTCGCCAGCGCGACATAGCCCGCGACAGGCACGTTCTCCGCACGGATCGTTTCATCAAGACCCGCTGCTGCAATGAGCGCGGACGGATCGGGCGTGATCGATTTCAGGCTCTGCCTCAGCATCTTGCGGCGCTGTCCGAAGGCGGCGCGGGTGATGACCTCCAGCGCGCCGACGCGGCAGGGCAGGGGCTCTGCACGAGGTGTGAGATGCACGATGCTCGATGTGATCTTCGGCGGCGGCACGAAGGCTGAGGGTGGCACGTCGAAGAGAATGCGCGCCTCCGTCCGCCAGCCGCAGAGCACGCCCAGCCGCCCGTAGTTTTTGGGGTCTTCCTCATCCGCCACGATGCGCTCGGCCACCTCGCGCTGAAACATCAGCGTCAGTGAAGCCCACCATGGCGGCCAGGCCTCGCCTGTGAGCCAGCCGGTGAGGAGCGCGGTGCCCACGTTGTAGGGGAGGTTGGCGATGATGCGCACAAGCCCGTCCCCGATCAGGGGACGCGGATCGAAGGCCAACGCATCCGCCTCAATCACCTCCAGCTGGCCCGGATAATAGGCTGCGATTTCCGCAAGCGCCGGAAGGCACCGGGAATCGCGCTCGATGGCGATGACCTTTTTCGCGCCGGCGGCGAGAATGGCACGAGTGAGTCCGCCGGGGCCGGGGCCGACTTCGATGACGGTGGCGTCCTCCAGCGGCCCCGCCGAGCGGGCGATGCGGCTGGTGAGGTTGAGGTCGAACAGGAAGTTCTGGCCCAGTGACTTCTTGGCCATGAGCCCATGGGTGCGCACCACCTCGCGCAGGGGCGGCAGGTTGTCGATCTGGCTCATGGGGAGGCGGACCTGCTGCCGAGGCGCGCGGCGAGGCGGATCGCGGCCATCAGGCTGTCGGGTCGTGCGATACCCCGGCCCGCAATGTCGAAGGCGGTTCCGTGATCCGGCGAGGTGCGCACGAAGGGAAGGCCGAGGGTCACGTTGACCGCTTCGTCGAACGCGATGGTCTTGATCGGGATGAGGGCCTGATCGTGATACATGGCGAGCGCTGCGTCATAGCGCTTGCGCGCGCGGGCGTGGAACATGGTGTCGGCAGGCAGCGGCCCCGCGACTTCGATGCCCTCCGCCCGCAAGGTTGCAACAGCGGGGGTGATGATTTCTTGATCCTCCCGCCCCATCGTGCCGCTTTCACCCGCATGGGGATTGAGCCCAGCGAGCGCGAGGCGAGGGTTCGGCAGGCCGAAGCGCCCCCGCAATTCCCGCGCCACGATGCGTCCGGTGAGGACTATGAGGTCCGTCGTGAGGGCGGCAGGGACATCGGCGAGCGGGATATGGACCGTGACCGGCACCACGGCGAGTTCCTCGCTCCACAGCATCATCACCGGGTGGCAGGGCTGCGCCGCGCCGACCGAGGCGAGTGCCGCCAGGAACTCCGTATGGCCCGGATGCCGGAAGCCGGCCTCATAGAGCACATGCTTGGCGATGGGGTTCGTCACGAGCGCCGATGCCTCGCCCGCGCGGACGAGGCGGACGGCCGTCTCGATAGACTCGATGACGGAAGCGGCGTTGGCCGCATCGTGCTTACCCGGCTCGGCGGAGACAGCCCGTGTGAGCGGGATTACCGGCAATGCCTTGGCAAACACGGATTTAATGGAAGGGGGCTCGACCGACATGATCGGCACGTCCCATCCCAGGGCCTTGGCGACTCTCGCCAGATGGTCGGGGTCAGCAATCACGCCGAACGGCGGCAGCGATGCGTCGGTTCGCCGGAGCCAGGCTGTGAGGGTCAGTTCAGGGCCGATGCCGGCGGGATCGCCCTGAGTCAGCAAGAGGGGACGTTGTTCCCTGCCCGTCACTGGGCGGCTACGCCTTCTTGGCTGGCACTCGCACTGCCGATGTTCTGCGAGAACGAGACCTCGCCCAGAGTGCGCAGCTCAAGACGGAAGAGCACGGTATGCGTCCGTTCCTTCTCGCCCGAGGTGACCGCAATGTTGCGCGGCGCGACCGTGTAGTTGACCGTGAGGGTCGTGCACTCGTCGGCATAGCCGAGGCCCAGCGTCATCGAGGTCAGGTAGGCCTTGTCCATGTGGTTGAAGACGGCCGTGTCCGGGGTCGTGAACAATTGCTGCGCGAAGGTCTGACGGGCCAGGAGGTTACGGTCGAGATCGAGAAGAACCGAGCCGGAAACGTACCAATTCGGGGTCAGGTTCCAGGTGGCCGAAGCGAGGAGGCCCTCGCGGCGCTGGTCGAAGCCGATCGCCGGCTGAGCCGCATAGCGGGCATAGGTCAGCGAGGTCGAGAACGGCAGATACGGGTTGAAGTTCGCCGTAACGCCCGCTTCCAGACGGTTCACCCCAAAATCATGCTGGTCGAACCGGGCGCGGGTGATGAACGAGAAATTCTGGTTCGGGGACAGTTGGAACCTGCCGACATAGTCTGAGGCACCCGAATCCAAGCCGGACTCGACGCCGGTATTCACCAGATCGCTCGTCCTGAACGAGTTGAGCCCCGCGAGTTGATAGGACTGGCCGAACAGCACGTTCGCATAGAAACCGTCGGCGCCGGTCACCGTGTATTGCAGGCCTACATTGGCGCGCAGGCCGCCCTCGGCGCGATCGTAGCCGGTGAACTTGTCCCAGTTGAACAGAGACGTGTCGTCGAAGATCAGGCTCTGCGCGTCCTCGTTGGGAAGGCGGCCGATCCGGGTCTCGTTGGGGCGCGCGATGATCTGGGCAATCGGCTCCAGCGTCTGCGTGCCGGAGGTGCCGAGATCGGCGACGAACGGGAAGCGGTATTCAAGGCCGATGCCCGGCATGCCGCGGAAGGCATATTCATCGCGACCGGTGAAGAAGTTCGACAGTTCGATGTTCTGGAAGCCGCTGAAGTCAGGCTTGAACCAAAAATTGTCAGCGCGGACGTAGGCAAAAGGCGTCCAGACCTGGCCGACCGGGTCGATGAACTCGCGCCGCCACGAGGCCGAAACAGACGCGCGGGAGTCGGTGCCGCTCATGCCGCGCACCAGACAGACGCCGCGCTCGAAGACGGCGCAGGTTTCGTAAAGCCCGAACAGGAGTGGGCCCTGCTTGCCGGCCTGCTGGAATGCCGCGGCCTCGCGCGACAGGCTCGTCACGTTGACGTCGAGAGAAAACTCGCCGCCGATGCCGGCCGGCGTGACGCGCTTGTTGTAGTCGAGAACGGGATGGACGACAGGCTGCTGCTTCTGCCAGTCGGTGCTCGACAGGCCCTGGAAATAATAGCCCCGCAGATCGAAGAAGGAGCGGTCTCCCTGGCCCTGAAGATAGAGGGTGGAGATCGATTCCTTGAGGTAGATGGTGCTCAGGCTCTCGCTCTTGATGCGATAGTTCTGCAGGAACCACTTGTCCGAGAGAAGGGCGACGTCCCAGCCCCATTTCCAGCGGTCGTTGATGTAGAACATGCCGGCCGACTCAAGCGAGCCACGGAAGTCGCGGTCGCCCGGTCCGAAGGGGCTGGGCAGGAAGGCGCTGCTGTCCTGCTGATCGATGCCGGCCGCGCGGATGTTGTATGCGCCGTTGTCGAGGCGGTGACGCCATTCGGCCTGACCGAGCAGGCCCTGTCGGCTCAAATAGGTCGGGGAGAGGGTGAGATCGTAATTCGGCGCGATGGCCCAGAAGAAGGGCACCTGCAGGCCGAAGCCCAGCGAACTGGAATAGACGTAGCGCGGCGACAGGAAGCCGGTCTTGCGCTTCACCGTCGGGTCCGGCGTCCAGAAATAGGGCAGGTAAGCGACCGGCAGGCCGAAGATCTCGAGGGTCGCGTCCTCGTAATAGATCGTCTGCTCGCTGTTGTTGTGAATGATCTTGGCGGCCTTGACCTGCCAGAGCGGCGGCTTTTCCGGGTTTTCCTTACAGGGCTCGCAGGCCGTGTAGGTGCCGCGCTCGAAAACCGTGGTCTCGCCCTCGGCTCGCTCGGCGCGGGGGGAGGAGAAGCGCGTCGTCACCGGCTTGCCGTCCTGGACCGTGCTCTGCACGACCCGGAGGGAATCGATGAAGCCGTTCTTGAAATCGTCCGTCAGCTCGAATCGCTCGCCGGTTACGACGGCGCCGGTGGCATCGGTCAGCTTCGCGTTGCCCTCGGCAAAGACGCGGCCGGTGTTCCGGTCATAGATCACCCGGTCGGCCTGCAGCGTCTTGCCCTGATAGTTCATCTGGACGTCGCCGGAGGCCGCGATGGTGTTCTTGTCGTTGTCGTAGACGATTGCCTTAGCCTCGACGAGGAGACGGTCTTTGCCCTGGCCGGACTGGAGCTTGGAGGTCAGGGTCTCGTTCAGGGACTTCTGGGCAAAAGCCGACCCAGGCACGACGGCACAGAGAAGCGCCACCGCGACCGCAGACGTTGCGATCGTTGCCTTAAGCCTTGCCATTGCCACTCCTTACCGAGCCCTGCATTCAAGGACGTTTAACCGTCCTCTTGGTGTAATAAGGCCAGTGTCCCCAAGAGACTACCGACGACAGCGGGAAACCACGCCGCAACCACAGAGCTGATGATCCCAGCCGCTCCGAGCTCCGCCATGAGTTCCGTCGCGACATAAAGCATGAAGCCGGCCGCGACGCCACCCAGAACCATCATCGCTACACCACCAAATCGAAAGAATCTTAACGACACCGATGCTGCAACGAAAACCATGGCGATGAACAGAAGCGGGCGCGCCAAAAGGGTGTCGTAGCGGAGGCGATACGGCGTCGTGTTCAGCTCGGCCTTCTCCAGCCGTTCGATGGTCTCCTGCAGTTTCCAGAAAGGAACGGCATCGGGGTCGATAAAGCTCCGGCGGACCTCGGAAGGTCGGAGATTCGATGCGATGATGTACTGGTCGTAGGATTGCGGCTCCTCGATGGCGCTGAGCACGCGCGCCTCGCGCAGCTCCCAGAAGCCCTCGTGAAGGGTCGCCTCCTTGGCCTCGATTCGCTGGCTGAAGGAGCCCGTGTTGTCGAAGGCATAGATCGTGACGCCCGTCAGGGTCGCCTCATCGGGTAGCGAGCCGCTGGCGCGGAAAATGGCCTGCCCGTCGAGGCTCTTCTGGCGCAGCCAGATCGCCTTCCCGTTGGGAAGGTAGCTCCGCGAGAAAAGCCGGGTCTCCAGGGCCGCGGCGCGCTGCTTCAGGTTGGCCGACATCGGGTTGTAGACCGTCACCGAAAAGATGCCGATGGTCAGCGCCACGAAGAGGCCCGGTTGCAGGAATTGCCAGGCGGAAATGCCAGCCGCGCGGGCAATGACCAGCTCCAGCTTGCGGCTGAGCTGCAACAAGGAAACCATGCTCCCGAAAAGCACGGCGAAGGGCAAGACCTGCTCCGCGATGGTGGGCGTCCGGTAGAGGGCGAGGCGCGCCATCATGCCGGCGGTCGCCCCCTCGGCATCGCCTGCACGACGCATCAGCTCCACGAGGTCGAGCGTGTAGACGAGGGCGAAGACCGTCGCGAAAACCATGAAGATGGTCTTCAGGAACTGCCAGGAGAAATAACGCCCGAGCGTTGCGCCGATCAGCATGCTCAAGCCCCTTGAACGCTGCGGTTGCGGGAGGGGATGAGCGCCCGACCCACCGCCCGGAGCCTAGCCTGCGCCTTCCGAATCGACGCGCCTTGCAGGACGATCATCATGGACAGCACAGTCGCGAGAAACGGAACGCCATAAACGCCGACGACGGCTGCAGGCGTGCGAACGACGGCGCCGGAAGCGGCGAACCCCGCGATTCGCAGGGCGACGACGCCGAGTACTGCTGCCGCAACGGCAAGTCCGCGTCCCTGGCGGGTGGTGCGCGCATCACCCAGGGCCGCAAAGGCAATGGCCATCATGGCGAATGGATAGAGCCAGGATGAGAGTCGGTCATGCAGCTCCGCCCGGAAGCGACCTTCCTGGTATTGGTAGAGAAGCTCGTTCTTGTCAGGGAACAGGAGCTGGGTCGTGCTGCGTTCACGGGGCTTGTAGATGATATCGCCGCCATCCTGGTTGAAGGCGGCGAGATCGACCGCATAGCGCTCGAAGACGACGATGGACGAGTCGTGGCTATTCGGCTCCTTGCGCTGGACGCTGCCCTTCTCCAGCACGAGATAGGCCTGCCCGTTGGTTTCCACCGTCTGGCCGCGCTCCGCGAGGTAAACGACGACCTTGTCCTTCACCCGCTGGTCTTCCATGAAGATGCCGAGCAGCGCATCGCCCGCGCGTTCACGGTAGTGGAAGGTGATGCCGTTCTCGAGCGTAATGAACTGGCCCTCTTTGGCCATGGTGCCCACGAAATCCGCGCGGATCTTCGTGAAAAGGTTGCGCAGTTCCTGGAAGCTCGCCGGCATGATGTAGATCGTGATCATGCCAACCACGAAGCAGACGAAGGTCGCCAGGACCAGGAAGGGCCGCAGCAGCCGCAAGGGGCGCATGCCGGCGGCGCTCATGACGATCAGCTCCGAATCCCCGTTGAGCTTGTTGAGCGCATAGATGGTGGCCAGAAACAGGGCGACCGGCGAGATGACGTTGATGAGCGCAGGCAGCGAGAGGCCGGTGACCGTCAAAAAGATAAAGAGCGTCTGCCCCTTGCCGGTGAGAAGATCGAGCTCGCGCAGCGCCTGCGTGATCCAGATGACGCCGGTCAGGGCGATGAGGCACGCGGCAAAGGCCGTGAAGGCAATCTTCAGGATATAACGTTCAAGGAGTGTCATAAAGCCCCGCTAGGAGTCCCGGCCTTGGGTACCTTGTCACATGCCCCTAGGCAAGGCTGCCTGCTCTCATCAGCTTGAGATTGCGTCCCTTTCACGGCAAAGCCCGCGTGATCCGGCGCGAGAAGTGTTGTATGTCACCAACAGCCGCAGCCGCCCGAGGGCTGGCTCTACAGCAAGATGCGAGGAATTCATGGCCGACAGCTTCAAGATCGATTTTCAAGCTCACGGTGCGCTGGGGACCGGCGATCTCATCGTTTTCGTCGGCGAAGACCTCAAGCCGACCCCGGCTGTCGCCAAGCAGATCGGCCCCAAGGCCGTCCAGCTGATCGCGAAGGCTGCCGCTGCCGAGAATTTCAAGGGCAAGGCCAAGTCGGCCATGGTCATCACGGCGCCGTCGGCGGTTGCGGTGGACCGGCTCGTGGTGGTCGGCGTCGGGGGCGAGAAGGACCGCGCGAATGTGGATTGGGCGCAACTCGGCGGCCTCATTTCCGGCAAGGTGAACGGCAAGGCGGCCGTCGCGATGCTGGACCTGCCCGGCATCGAGGTTTCAGCGGACGCTGCCGCCGATGTGGCGCTCGGCGCGCAGCTGCGCCGCTACAGCTTTGACCACTACAAGACCAAGAAGGACGACGCCAAGGCCAACACCGGCGGCAAGCTCTCCTTCAGCGTTGCCGATCCCGCCGCCGCGAAGAAAGCCTACAAGGCCCGCGAAGGGGTTGCCGCCGGCATCACCATCGCCCGCGATCTCGTGAACGAGCCGCCGAACGTTCTTGGGCCCCGTGAATTCGCGGCTCGGGCCGAGGCCCTGACCAAGCTCGGTGTCGAGGTCGAGATCCTTGACGACAAGGCCATGCAAAAGCTCGGCATGCGCGCCCTTCTCGGCGTCGGCCAGGGTTCGGTACGCGGCAGCCGCGTCGCCATTATGCGCTGGAACGGCGGCAAGGCCTCGGACAAGCCCATCGCCTTCGTCGGCAAGGGCGTGGTGTTCGATTCCGGCGGCATTTCGATCAAGCCTGCGCAGGGCATGGAGGACATGAAGGGCGACATGGCGGGTGCGGCCTGCGTCGTCGGCCTCATGCACGCTCTCGCCAGCCGCAAGGCGAAGGCGAATGTGGTCGGCGCCATCGGCCTCGTGGAGAACATGCCGGACGGCAATGCCCAGCGCCCCGGCGACATCGTCACCACCCTGTCGGGCCAGACCATCGAGATCATCAACACGGACGCCGAAGGCCGCCTCGTTCTGGCCGACGTGCTCTGGTACGTGCAGGACCGGTTCAAGCCGAAGTTCATGATCGACCTTGCGACGCTGACCGGCGCGATCCTGGTGGCGCTGGCTCAGGAATATGCGGGCCTCTTCTCCAACAACGATGAGCTGGCGCAGCGCATCACGAAGGCGGGCCTCGAGACCGGCGAGCGCGTGTGGCGCATGCCGCTGGGTCCTGAATTCGACAAGTTGATCGAATCCAAGTTCGCCGACATGAAGAACTCGGGCGGCCGTCACGGCGGGTCGAGCACGGCGGCGGCGCTGCTCCAGCGCTTCGTCAACGACGTGCCGTGGGCCCATCTCGATATCGCCGGCACCGCCATGGGATCGCCGCAGAACGAGATCAACAAGGGTTGGAGTTCCGGCTGGGGCGTGCGCCTGCTCGACCGGCTGGTGCGCGACCATTACGAGGGCTGATGGCCGAGATCTTTTTCTACCACCTTCAGCGCCAGCCGCTCGAAGCCGTTCTGCCTACGCTCCTGCAAAAGACGCTGGAGCGCGGGTGGCGCGCGGTGATTCAGGTGACGAGCGAGGAGCGCATGGCCGCCCTCGACGATCACCTGTGGACCTACGCGGAAGAAAGCTTCCTGCCGCACGGCACGGATAGCGAATCCCAGACGGCGGATCAGCCGATCCTGATCACGCTTTCCGACAGCAACCCCAACGGCGCGGCCATCCGCTTCCTTGCAGAAGGCGCCGCGTTGCCGGGGGACGCGTCGGCCTATCAGCGCATCGCCATCCTGTTCGACGGCAACGACGACCAGGCCCTCGCCCATGCGCGCGACCAATGGCGCACGGTGAGGGAAGGGGGGCACCAGGCGACCTACTGGCAGCAGGACGACCGGGGACGCTGGGAGCAGAAGGCCTAATCGGAGCACATGGGAACGGAAGCCGCGGGCCTCCGTTTCACGCAAGCTCAAGAGGACACTGACATGAACCGGAACCTCCGCCCCGCCTTCCTCGCGGCTTTGTGCCTGTTGTCTCTCGCTCCGGCTGTTTGGGCCCAGGAAGCCCCCAGGCGGGAACAGCAGCCCGAAAGACGCCAGCAGACCTCGGAGACGACCCGTCTTCCGCCCGCATCAGTGACGCGCCACACGATCACGCTGCCGGGGCGCACCATCACCCTCACCGCGACGGCGGGAAGCCTGACGCTGATTGACACCAACGGGACGCCGCAGGTCGAGATCGGCTATATCGCCTACACGAAGGACGATACCGACCCCGCGACACGTCCCGTGACATTTGCGGTGAACGGCGGGCCGGGGGCGTCGTCGGCCTATCTCAACCTTCTCGCCATCGGCCCGTGGCGGCTCTCACTCGATGAGCAGAGCATCAGCCCCTCGGCGGCGCCAGGCCCGGTGCCGAATGCCGAAACCTGGCTCGATTTCACCGATCTCGTTTTCATCGACCCGCCAGGGACTGGCTACAGCCGGGTGATCGGCGGTGATCAGGTCCGCGACCACTTCTATTCGCTGCACGGCGACATCGATGGGCTTGCTGCCGCCGTCACGCGATGGCTCAAGGAAAAGAACCGGCTTCTGTCGCCAAAATTCTTCGTCGGTGAAAGTTATGGCGGCTTTCGCGGGCCGCTTTTGGCGGAGAAGTTGCAAAGCGATCAAGGCATTGGCTTCAGCGGCCTGATCCTTGTCTCTCCGGTTCTCGATTTCGCATGGCTCGATGGGCGTGCTTCTGCGCCTTGGACCGATGCGTCGCGCCTGCCGTCGATGGCCGCCGCCGCGCTTGCGCGCAAGGGGCCCGTTTCTCGCGAGGCGTTGCAGGATGTCGAGCGCTATGCTTCGGGCGAGTATCTCGTCGATCTGATGCGCGGCGTGCAGGATCGCGAGGCGGTCGAGCGCATCAGCGGCAGGGTCGCTGCGTTCACGGGGCTCGACCTCGACTTCGTGCGGCGCCTCGCGGGCCGTCTCGATATGCGGGGCGTGCAGCGGGAGACCTTGCGCCGGAAGGGCGAGGTGCTCAGCGCCTATGACGCCGATGTGTCGGGCGCGGACCCCAACCCGACAGCTTACGTCTCGCGATTCGAAGACCCGGTCCTGACGGCGATGACCGCGCCGCTTACCAGCGCGATGGTCGATCACTTGACCACCACGCTCAACTGGAAGCCGGAAAGCCGCTACAACCTGCTCAACAATGCGGTCACGCGCGCGTGGAAATGGGACGGCGGGCGCAGCGCGCCTGAAAACATTGGCGAATTGCGGCAGGCGCTTGCTCTCGACGGGAAAATGCGTGTGCTCGTCGTGCACGGTTTCACCGATCTCGTGACGCCTTACTACGCCTCGCAATTGCTGCTGAACCAAATCCCTGACCTTGGCCCGGAAAAGCGTTTGACACTCAAAGTTTACGAAGGCGGGCACATGTTCTATTCGCGGCAAGCATCGCGCCAGGCGTTCCGGGCCGATGCCCAGCGCCTGTTCGAGGACGCTCTGCGGGCGCAAGCGAATGGAAGCAAGAAGGATTGATGGGGGATTATGGGAATGCGCGTTCATCTGCTCGCGGCGGCTCTTTTGGCCGTCAGCTTGTCCGCCTGTAACAGCACGTCCTCCGCGCCGCCGGTGGCGTCGGTGCCCGTCGCCCCGGCCTCCATGGCCGCTGCTCCCGATTTTGGGGCGGTGATCGGACCTGACGGACGCTGCACGGGCACGCCATCCGCGACCGCTGCCGCCATCGCGCCCGGCATCGGCGAATGCGATCTTCTCACCCTCAAGGGCAAGGCACCGACCGACGTGCTGGTGGGCGAGAGCGGTAAGGGCCAGCGCGAGGTGCAGGTGCTCTATTCCGAGCCAGGCGGGCGCGAGCTCTATTTCTTCGTCAACAACAAGCTCGATCGCATCGTGAAGTAGCCTAAGGCCGCGTTCCGACGCGTCCACGCAAGGGGATGAGGCCGACGAGAGTCAGCGCGGTAAAGCCCGCGCCGGCGAGAAAAGTCGCCTGAGGCCCGATGGCGTCCCAAAGCCCGCCGGCGATCAGGCTCGCGACGAGAAGCGCGATGCCGGTGACGAGATTGAAGAGGCCGAAAGCGGTTCCGCGCAGCTCGGGCGGAGAGCAATCCGCGACGAGGGTCGAGAGCACGCCTTGCGTGAAGCCCATATGCGCGCCCCAAAGCATTACACCGAGCGCGATGCCCCCGAGGCCCGGTGCGTAGGCGAGGACCACATCGGCGGCGAGAAGCAGCACCAAACCGATGATGAGGATCGTGATCCGGTCCATGCGGTCGGAGAGAGCCCCCGCCGGATAGGCGGAGAGAGCATAGACCACATTCATGATCACAAGCACGATGGGCACCAGCGCCACCGATAAGCCGGAGGATTGTGCGCGTAGGATCAGGAAGGCCTCGCTGAAGCGGGCCAGCGTGAACACGGTCGCAACCGCCACCACCCACCAATAGGTCGCGCCCATCCGCGCGAGTTCGGAACGGTGAAGCGGCATTCGAACTTTCCGCAACCCTTCCGGGCGCTCCGGCTCCTGAACGGCGAAGAGGATCAGGAAAAGGGAGAGAAAGGCCGGAATGACCGCGACCCAGAAGACGGCGGTGAAGTGGCTCGCCGTCAGCCACATGAACGCGATGGCGAGGAACGGGCCGATGAAGGCTCCCACCGTATCGAGGGATTGGCGCAGACCGAAACTCGCGCCGCGCAGGTGCTTCGGGCTGATATCGGCGACGAGCGCATCGCGGGGCGCGCCGCGAATGCCCTTGCCGATGCGGTCGACAAAGCGGGCTGTGACCAACCAGCCGACGGAGGGGGCGAGCGGAAAGATGGGCTTCGTGAAGGCGGCGAGCCCATAACCCAATGCGGCGAGAAACTTGCGCTTGCCGAGCCAATCGCTCAGCGCGCCTGAGAACACCTTCGTGATCGAAGCGGTGGCCTCGGCAATCCCCTCGATGATGCCGACCGTGAGCGTCGATGTGCCGAGCACCGTCACGAGATAGACCGGCAGGAGGGCATGGATCATCTCCGAGGAGATATCCATCAGCATCGAGACGAAACCGAGCGCCCAGACACCGCCCGGAATTTCTCTCCAGAGGGCTTTTCGCCCCTTAGAAGTCTCCGGTTTGCCCTGGGTCCGGTCCGACATCGCTATGAACCCGCCATCTCGATCTCGCCGCTGATGCCGAGCCATTCTTCCTCGACGGCGGCTAGTGTTTCGGCGGCCTCGGCGCGCATCTTCGACAGCTCCGTCGCCTTCGCTGGGTCCTTCTGGAAGGCGGTGCCGTCGGCAAGGGCCGCGTCGATCTTGGTGATCGCGTCGGAGAGTTTCGTCATCCGCGCTTCCAGCGCGTCAAGCTTCTTGCGCAGGGGTGCCAGCGCCACGCGGCGCTCGGCGGCGGCGCGGCGTTCGTCCACGCGGGAGGTTGTCCCAGCCTGCTGTTTCTCGGAACGGCTCTGCGGCTCCAGCTCGCCGGAGAGGACGAGCTTGCGATAATCGTCCATATCGCCGTCGAAAGGCTTCACGCTGCCGTTGCCGACGATCCAGAGGCGGTCGGCGCAGGCCTCGATCAGGAAGCGGTCGTGGCTCACCAGAATGACCGCACCCGAATAGTCGTTGATGGCCTCCATCAAGGCCTGGCGGCTATCGATGTCGAGATGGTTCGTCGGCTCGTCGAGGATCAACAGGTTCGGGCCGTTGAACGCGGCCAAGCCCATGAGAAGGCGCGCCTTTTCGCCACCCGAAAGGGAGGAGACGGGTGTGTCCGCTTTTGCGCCGGGAAAGCCGAAGCGGGCGGCCCGTGCGCGGATTTTCGCGATGGGCGTATCCGGCATCCGCTCCGCCACATGGTCGTAAGCCGTGGCGCTGGGGTTCAACTCGTCCACCTGATGCTGGGCGAAATAGGCAACGTCCATTTTCGCCGGCCAGCGGACCTCGCCTTTGAGCGGATCGAGCCGCCCGCCGATGAGCTTGCAGAAGGTGGATTTGCCGTTGCCGTTCGCGCCGAGGAGCGCGATGCGGTCGTCCGGCTGGATGGTCAGGTTCAGGCGGTCGAGAATGACCCGCTCGCCATAACCCGCCGCAGCGCTTTCCACCACGATCAGGGGCGGGGCGAGGGGGCGATCCGGTCCCGGAAGGTCGAAGGCCAGAACCTCGTCCTCGACGAGCGCCGCAATGGGCTCCAGTTTCGCGAGGCGCTTGACGCGCGACTGCGCCTGCCGGGCCTTCGAGGCCTTGGCCTTGAAGCGGTCGACGAAGGACTGGAGGTGCTTGCGCTCCGCCTCCTGCTTCACGCGCATCTTCGCGGTCAATTCCCGTTTGTCCGCCAATTGCTTGGCGAAGGACGTGTAACCGCCGCGATAGATCGTGAGCTTCCCCTGGTCCAAATGCAGAATGTGATCGACGGAGGTGTCGAGCAATTCGCGGTCGTGGCTGATGACCAGAACGGTGTGGGGATAACGCTCCAAGTAGTTGTAAAGCCAGAGGGTTCCTTCGAGGTCGAGATAGTTCGTCGGTTCGTCGAGAAGCAAAAGATCGGGTTCGGCGAACAGCACGGCGGCGAGGGCCACGCGCATGCGCCATCCGCCGGAAAACGCGGAGCAAGGCCGGTTCTGCGCCTCGGCGTCGAAGCCGAGGCCGTGCAGGATCGCGGCCGCGCGGGCGGGAGCGGAATAGGCCCCGATATCGGTTAGCCTCGTCTCGATCTCGGCGCGGCGGAAGCCGTCGGCGGTTTCTGCTTCTGCAAGGAGAGCGGTGCGCTCCTTGTCGGCGGCCAGAACGACCTCGATTAGCGACTCAGGGCCTCCGGGCGCTTCCTGCGCCACGCTGCCGATGCGCACGCCGCGGGGGAGGGCGACCTCGCCGCTCTCCAGCGAGAGCTCTCCCTGCAGGATCCGAAAGAGGGTGGTCTTGCCCGCACCGTTCCGGCCGACCAGGCCGACCTTGCCGCCGGTCGGAAGGGCGAAGGAGGCGCGATCCAGGATCGTGCGGCCTGCGATACGGTAGGTAAGGTCATTCGCGTGAAGCATGGCGCCTTGTGGCCTGCGATCATGCCGCTGGCAAGGCGAAACCTCGACTTTCGAGGGTGGCCCAACCGCTCGGGGCGAGGCCTTTTTCACCGGTTAGGCGACGACTTTAGCTTGACAATGTAGCGTAATCACACCAGAGAAACCCCCCGAAATATTGAAGTGGCCATCCTCCTTTTTCCGTGCAACGCGGAGTGTTTTGCTTATTCGGGTGATGGCTGCGAAGGGTTAGTCAGGAGCCTGAGATGCATGGAAATCGCGCGGTAAAGGCCGGTGCGACGGTCGCCGACGTTGCTGAACTGATTGCAAAGTTCAAAGAGCGCGGCGCAACCATCGGCATCGTGGGTCTGGGCTATGTCGGCATCCCCCTTGCGCTCACTGCCGCCAAGGCCGGCTTCAAGGTGCTCGGCTTCGACATCGACGGTCCCCGCGTCGACCAGATCAACCGGGGCGAGAGCTTCATCAAGCACATTTCGTCTGCCTCTATCTCCGACGCCGTGAAGAGCGGCAAGTTCTCGGCGACCGCCGATTTCGCCCGCCTGAGCGAGCCCGATGCGATTCTCATTGCCGTTCCCACGCCGCTGACCAAGCATCGCGAGCCGGATCTCTCCTATGTGGAGAACACTGCCCGCGCCATTGCTCCGCGCCTGCGCAAGGGCCAGCTCGTCGTTCTGGAATCGACCACCTATCCTGGCACCACGGACGAGGTCATCCGCCCGATCTTCGAGGCGACCGGCCTCAAGAGCGGGTCGGACTTCTTCCTGGCCTTCTCGCCGGAGCGCGAGGACCCGGGCAATCCGGATTTCGGCACCTCGACGATTCCGAAGGTTGTGGGCGGCGACGGTGAGGCGGCGCTTGCGCTGGCCGACACGCTTTATAGCCAGCTCATCGTGAAGACGGTTCCCGTCTCCTCGGCTGCGACCGCCGAGGCGGTGAAGCTCACGGAAAACATTTTCCGCGCCGTCAATATCGCCCTCGTGAACGAGCTCAAGGTCGTCTACGCGGCGATGGGCATCGACGTGTGGGAAGTCATCGACGCAGCCAAGACCAAGCCCTTCGGCTTCATGCCGTTCTATCCCGGTCCGGGCCTCGGCGGTCACTGCATTCCGATCGACCCGTTCTATCTGACGTGGAAGGCGCGCGAATACGACATCGCCACCCGCTTCATCGAGCTGGCCGGCCAGATCAACACCCGCATGCCCTACTTCGTGGTCAACAAGCTCGCCGAAGCGGTTGATCGCAGTGGCAAGGCGTTCACGGGCTCGAAGATCCTGATGCTCGGCATCGCCTACAAGAAGAACGTCGACGATATGCGCGAGAGCCCGTCGTTGAAGCTCATCGAGCTGATTGAAAACCGCGGCGCCGAGGTCGATTTCTTCGACCCCTACATCCCGGTGATCCCGATGACCCGCGAGCACGCGGAACTGGCTGGCCGCAAGTCGGTCAAGCTCGACGCGAAGACGCTGGCCGGATACGATGCGGTCCTCATCGCCACCGATCACGACAATGTCGATTACAAGCTCGTGGTCGACAACGCGAAGGTGGTGGTGGACACCCGCAATGCCTGCGCCCGCGCCGGCATTCCGGAAGGTCGAGTCATCAAGGCCTGATCGAAAACTTTTAAAAACGACAACGGAACGGACAGGGGCACAAGACAATGACAAGCGACATTCGGGTAGCAGTCGTGGGCTGCGGATATTGGGGTAAGAACCTCGTCCGCAACTTCGCTGAACTCGGAGCGCTGGAGGCCTTGGTCGACGCTCACCAGCCGAGCGTCGAGGCCTTGATCGCCAAGCACGGCGGACGCGCGCTGACTTTCGAGCAGGCTCTCGCCGACCCGAAGGTGAACGGCGTCGCCATCGCGGCCCCTGCCGCCTTGCACTACACGCTCGCGAAGCAGGCGCTGGAAGCCGGCAAGCATGTCTTCGTCGAAAAGCCGCTCGCGCTTGAGGTGAGCCAGGCGAAGGAGCTGTGCGCGCTGGCCGAGCGGCTCGACCGTCGCCTGATGGTCGGCCACCTGCTCCAGTATCACCCGATCTTCCTCGAGCTGAAGAAGCTCGTTCGCGAGGGCAAGCTCGGTCGCCTGCAATATGTCTACTCGAACCGTCTGAACCTCGGAAAGATCCGCCGCGAGGAGGACATCCTCTGGTCCTTCGCTCCGCACGATCTGTCGATGATCCTCTCCCTCATCGGCAGCGAGCCGGAGAAGGTTGAGGCTGTCGGCGGCTATTACCTGCACGACGCCATCGCGGACGTGACGACGACGCATCTCGCCTTCCCCGGCGGTGAGCGCGCGCACGTTTTCGTGTCCTGGCTGCACCCCTTCAAGGAGCAGAAGCTCGTGGTCGTCGGCTCCGACGCCATGGCTGTGTTCGACGATGGTGAAGCGTGGGACCGCAAGCTGCTCCTCTACCCGCACAAGGTGGAGTGGAAGGACAACATGCCGGTGCCGGTGAAAGCCGACGCCATTCCCGTCGTCGTCCCGCAGGACGAGCCGCTGAAGCAGGAATGCCTGCACTTCATCGATTGCATCCGGACCGGCGCGACCCCGCGCACTGACGGTCGCGAGGGCCTGCGCGTTCTCTCGGTTCTGGCGCGCGCCGCCGACTCGCTGCTTCAGGCGCGCCTGCCGCAGCCGGCTGCTGTGCCTGAGGTCACGAAGCCCCGCGTCGCGAAGACCTATCCCGGTGTCACGATCCATGAATCGGCTTATGTCGATGCCGGCGTCGAGATCGGCGAGGGCTCGAAGATTTGGCACTTCAGCCACGTCCTCGGCAACGTGAGCCTCGGCAAGAACGTCAATATCGGCCAGAACGTCGTCATCGGTCCCAAGGTGACGGTCGGCAACAACGTCAAGATCCAGAACAACGTCTCGGTCTATGAGGGCGTGACGCTGGAAGACGGCGTGTTCTGTGGCCCGTCTTGCGTGTTCACCAACGTGAACAACCCGCGCTCCGAAATCGCGCGCAAGTCCGAGTATCGCCCGACTCTGGTGAAGCGCGGCGCGTCCATCGGCGCGAACGCGACCATCGTGTGCGGTCACACTCTGGGCGAGTATTCCTTCATTGCCGCCGGCGCGGTGGTGGCGAAGGACGTTCCGGCCTTCGCTCTCATGGCGGGCGTTCCCGCCAAGCGCATCGGCTGGATGAGCCATGCGGGCGCCAAGCTCGGCGCCGATCTTGTCTGCCCCGAAACCGGTCGTCGTTATCGCGAAGCCGGCCCCAACAAACTTGAGGAGATTGCGTGATGTCGGACCCGATTGCTTTCATCGACCTGGCGGCCCAGCGCAACCGCATCGGCTCCGCCATGGACGAAGCCATCCTGCGGGTCGTCAATCATGGCGGCTACATCATGGGTCCCGAGGTCAAGACTTTCGAGGCCGATCTTTCCGCTTTCTGCGGCGCGAAGCATGTCATCTCCTGCGCCAACGGCACGGATGCACTCCTCATGGTGCTGATGGCCAAGGGCGTGAAGGAAGGCGACGCGGTCCTCTGCCCGAGCTTCACCTTCGCTGCGACGGCGGAAGTGGTCGCGCAGGTCAACGCGACGCCGATCTTCGTCGACGTTCGTGAAGACACCTTCAACCTCGACATGGCGAGTCTTGAGGCGGGCCTGAAGACCGCCAAGAAGCTCGGTCTCAACCCGGTCGGCGTGATCCCTGTCGATCTCTTCGGCATGCCGGCCGATTACGATCCGATCGAGGCGTTCTGCAAGCGCGAGGGCCTGTGGCTCATGTGCGACGCGGCGCAGAGCTTCGGCGCGAGCTATAAGGGCCGCAAGGTCGGCGTGATCGGCGATTGCACCACCACCAGCTTCTTCCCGGCGAAGCCGCTGGGCTGCTACGGCGACGGCGGTGCGATCTTCACCAATGACGACGAGCTCGCCGCTGTGCTGCGCTCGATCCGCGTCCACGGCCAGGGCACGGAGAAGTACGACAACGTCCGCATCGGCATGAACGGTCGCCTGGACACGATGCAGGCCGCGGTTCTCATCGAGAAGCTCAAGATTTTCGCGAGCGAGATCGAAGCGCGCGACCGCGTCGCCAAGTACTACAACGACAACCTGCGCGACGTCGCGGTGGTGCCGGAAGTGCCGGAGGGCTACACCTCCGTGTGGGCGCAGTACACCCTGCGCATGAATGGCTTCAACCGCGAGCAGTTCCAGGCAGACCTGAAGGCTGCGGGCGTTCCGACGGCGGTTTACTACCCCAAGCCCCTGAACCAGCAGACCGCCTACAAGCACTATCCGGTTGCCGGAAACGGCGTGCCGGTCTCCGAGCGCCTCGCGGCAGAAGTCATCAGCCTTCCCATGCACCCCTACCTCACCCAGGACGTGCAGGACCGGATCATCAAGGCGGTCAAGGATGCCCTGGCGAACCAGCGCAAGGCTGCCGCCGAGTAAAACGGCATCGATATTTGGTTGAGAGAGCCGCGTCAGAAATGGCGCGGCTCTTTTTTTGCTTTGAACGGCCCTATATGGTCCCCCAGCGAGCTTGGCCTTTTCAGGGCTCGTCGACGGACGATGGATAAAGGGAACTGCCGATGGCGCGGCTTTCCGGCGTTATGCTCTTCAAGGGTCTGGACATCGACCTCGCTCCTTTCGAGGCGCGGTCGACGTGGCGGCGTTTCGACCCGGAGGAAATTCTGGTCGACTTCGACGACCTGACCACGGACGTCTACTTCCTGCTGTCGGGCGATGTGCGCGTGCTCATGCGCACCGCGGCCGGCAAGGAGGTCATTCTGGACGAGATGCGTCCCGGCGAGCTTTTCGGCGAACTGGCGGCGCTCGACGGCGTCAAGCGCTCGGCCAACGTCACGGCGCTGACCCGCGGCGAAGCATGCGTGATGCCGGCCTCCGTGTTTCGCGAAATCGTCTTCTCCAACAAGGCGGTGGCGGAGCGGCTGTTCTGCCTCATGTCCTCGCGCATTCGCGAACTCAACGCGCGTTTCGTCGAGCAGACTGTGCTCGATCTGCGGCATCGACTCTATTCCGAACTTCTTCGCCTCTCGACGCCGCGTGGCGACAAGGGCAGCGAGCGGGTCATCACCCCGCCGCCCTTCCACCACATCATGGCCGCCCGCATCGGCTGCCGTCGCGAACAGGTGACGCGCGAGTTCTCGATGATGTCTCACGAGGGGCTGATCGAGCGCACGCGCGGCGCGCTGATCCTCCGCAATCCGGACGTCCTGCGCGAGCGGGTGGCGGAAGCACTGCGTGAGGACGCGTAAAGCTCAGGCGGCGACGAGCCCGGCTACCATCTTCGCCATGTTTTCCGGAAAGACCGTCTCGGCCGTGGTCCGCAACTCGTGCAGCGTCCACCAGCGGTGATCGGCCATCACCTCGACTTCCTCGGCGGTCCAGCTCTCGGTCGAGAGCGCGTTGTCCGCGGTGCGAGCGACGAAGAAGCGCTCTTCGGCGATGACATGCTCGCCGTCTGAGAACTGGAGGATGAATTCGCGTTCCGCGACATGCGGCTCGATAATGTCGGTCTTAAAGCCCGTTTCTTCCGCGAGTTCGCGGCGCGCGGCGTCGATGAAACTCTCGCCGGGGTCGAGGCCGCCGCCCGGCGTCGCCCAATAATCCTGGCCCGCGAGCGCGCCGCTCTTGTGCGCGAAGCGGAAGAGAAGGACGCGGTTTTGCGCATCCAACACGATCAGCCGGGCCGAGGGACGTCGCCGCATGGGATTCCTTCAAAGCGCAACGAGTTTTCGTGACGGTATCACGAAGGGGCGAGGCGCTGCACTACGCGAAAACTACGCTTAAAGGCTGAGGCCCAGATCGTCCCGCCGCTGGGCGTCGAGAATGGCGGAAGCGGAGGCGAAGGCGTCTCGTGCGCGGACGCAGCCGACGAGGTTGAGATTGTTGGCCGGGTCGATGACCGCCACCGTGGGCCGGTCGTCATGCTGAAAGATCTCGAGCAATTCCTCCAGCGTTGTCCCGGGCGTCACGGCAGGGCCCGTTTCGTAGATGAGATCGGCAGCGACGATGGGAAGGTGCTCTCTTTCAGCGGAAGCGATCTCGACGAGGCGGGGATCGATGAGGCCGACAAAGGCTCCCCCGAGCGAATAGACTGCCGTGCCGCGACCTCCCGCCGTGGAGACTGCGCGCAATACCTCGTCGAGCGCGGCGTTCGTTGCTAGCGAACGCTTCGGCGCTTTGATGAGAGGCGTGATGGGGGAGGCGGCAAGGCGCGACACGTCGTGGCCGCCTTCGATGGCAAGCCCGCGCTGCTGGAAGCGCCAGGTCGCGAAGGAATAGCCGAAGAGTCGATCCGTAAGGAATGAAGCCGTCACCGCGCCGATGGCAACGACGATGGCGGCGTCGAAATCGCCGGTCGTTTCGAGTACGAGGAAGATCATCGTCAGCGGGCAGCCGATCACGCTCGCGCCAACCGAGGCCATGCCGACCACGGCGCAAAGGGCTGGCTCCATGGGTGGGCTGCCGGAAATCGCACCGCCAATCCAGGACAGAACCTGTCCGAGAAGAGCGCCCATGAGCAGTGACGCGCTGAACAGACCGCCCTTGAACCCGCCGCCGAGGCTGGCAGGCGAGGCCAGCGCCTTCGCCCCGAGCAGGCCCAGGGCGTGCGGCCCGACGATGTCGCCATTGACCGCGTGATCGATGGCGGCATGGCCGCTGCCGAGGACGGCGGGGAAGCGGACGGACAACAAGGTGAGCACCAGCGCGGCGGTGATGCGGCGGAGCGTCTCGTATTTGAAGAGACGCTTGAGAAACCGCTCGAAGGTGGTGACGAGAAGCATCACGCCGATGCCCATGAAGGCCGAGATGGCTCCGATCAGAACCGCCAGGGGATAGTCCGACCAGGAAACCGCGGTTTCGAGGATCAGGTTGAACGGCTTCGCCTGTCCGGTCAGCAGCCACACGGTGATGACGGCAGCGATGGCTGCAAGGCCGACCGGTGCGAGCGTGCGTTTGGAATAGGTGCCGAGGATGAGCTCAAACGCATAGAGCATGCCCGCAATCGGTGCGCGATAGGCGGCTGCAATGGCCGCGGCCGCGCCCGCGCCGACGAGCACCCGCACATCGGAGCGCGGCCGTCCGATCTTTTTGCCGAGACGGCTGGCGAGAACTGCGCCGAGCTGCGTCACGGCAGCCTCGATCCCCACCGAGGCTCCGAAAGACACCGACGCCATGATGGGAAGCACGACGGCGAGGGCATCGTACCAGCCGATGCTGCCACCATGGAGCGCGTTGGCTTCCACCGCGTCGATAGGCTCGCGCTTTTTCAGGCGAGACGCGCGCGAGAGGATCGTCACGAGAATGGCGCCGGCTGTCAGTGCCAAAGCAATGCGCAGATAGGAGGCCTGCTCGGGCAGGGCGATCCGATGCTCCGCCGCAAAGCCAAGCGTGGCGCGCTGCGCGACAATGACGAAGCCCTGGACAGCGGCGACGATGAGCCCCGCCGCTACGCCAAGGCCGGTGGAGAACGCGACGAGCCGGAACGAGCCCGTCGGCTTTCTGATCGGAGGAACGGGAGAGATCCGCCGTTCGGGGCTCATGGTTCTTTAAGCCGGGTTCTCGAGGCTGAAAACGCCCGTCGTCTCGTCATAGGCGAGAAGCTCGGCGTAGCGCGCCCAGGCGACCGCCGTCCGCAATGTCTGCTCTGCGTATGCTTCGGACATGGTGTCCTCCAACTCATCGAGAAAACGTCGCGCGGGCGCGCGATGCGTCACGCGCTCGTCGAGGATGCGTTTGATATGCGCGACGAGCGGCACGTAAGACAGCAAGTGCTGCGCGAACAATCGCTTGCGCTCCTCCAAGTCGGCAGTGGCGAATTGGCGTCCTGCCGATGTGAGCATCACGTCGCCGCCCTCGACCTCCGCGAAACGGAGGAGCTGTAGCGTTTCGGTGATGGGGAACAGGTCGTCGATTTCGAGATGAAGTTCGCTTGCCAGTTCCGGCATGTCGGCCTTGCCGTCGTAGGGCGGCGCGTCGACCATTTCGACGAGGCCCGCGAGCCGGTTAGTCGAGACGCTCGGCAGGACCATGTTGATGCCCATGCCGGGAAAAACGCCTTCGCGCGGCGGGGCAGGTTTCTTCAGCGTCAGGCGCGCATAGATGTCTTCCACGATGTCGCGGAAAGCGGGGTCTTGCCGGTCGCGCGGCTGGGGCAGATCGACCTTGATCTCGGCGACGATGTGACCCGGGTTCGCGTCGAAGACGAGAATGCGGTCGCACATCAGCACGGCCTCTTCGATGTTGTGCGTGACCATCAGGATCGATTGAATCGGCATCCGGCCTTCGAACCAGATGTCGAGTAGGTCGGTTCGCAAGGTTTCGGCGGTGAGCACGTCGAGCGCAGAGAATGGCTCGTCCATCAAAAGCACCTTAGGATGCACCACAAGCGCCCGCGCCAGGCCCACGCGCTGGCGCATGCCGCCTGACAGTTCTTTCGGATAGGCTGTCTCGAATCCGTCGAGTCCGATCAGGTCGATGGCGGCGAGCGCGCGGGAGCGGCGCTCCTCCACCGGCGTGCCGATGGCTTCAAGCCCGATCTCGACGTTTTCGAGCACCGACAGCCATGGAAAGAGCGCGAAGGATTGAAACACCATCGCCACTTCGCTTGCCGGACCGGAGACAGACTTGCCGTCGATCTCGACATCGCCGCCGCTCGGCGGCATGAGCCCGGCAATGATGCGCAACAGGGTCGATTTGCCGGAGCCTGATCGCCCCAGAAGCGCAACGATCTCGTTGTCCTTCAACGTCAGGTTCACGTCGTCGAGCACCAAAAGGTCGCTCACGGCTCCCTTGTGATAGAGATGCCGCAAGCGCTCGACCCGGACGAGAGGATGATCGGAGACGACGGGAGCATCCATGGCGCGGTCCTTCAGTTGAGACGCATCCGCTGCTCGGCGAAGCGATAGAGCGGACGCCACAGCAACTGGTTCAGTGCAACGACGAACATCGACATCACGGCAACTCCCAAAACGACGCGCGGGAAATCGCCCGCATCGGTCGCATCGGCGATATAGGCGCCGAGCCCCGCCGCGTGCAGTTTCACGTCGCCCCAGCTCGCCACTTCCGCCACGATGCTGGCGTTCCACGATCCGCCGGATGCGGTGAGCGCGCCGGTAACGAAATAGGGAAAGATCCCCGGCAGCATGACTCTGCGCCACCAATTCCAGTGCCGCACACGGAAGATCGTGGAGACTTCCCGCAGGTCAGTCGGAAAAGCGCTCGCGCCCGCGATGACGTTGAAGAGGATGTACCATTGGGTGCCGAGGATCATCAGGGGCGAGAGCCAGATGTTCGGATTGAGCTTGAACGTGACGATGAGCACGACCACGAAGGGAAACAGCACGTTGGCGGGAAAAGCAGCGAGAAACTGCGCTACGGGTTGCACCCGCTGCGCGACCGCCGGGCGAGGGCCGATCCAGACGCCGATCGGCACCCAGATCAGGCTTGCGAGCGCGATCAGAATGATGACACGCGAAAGCGTCAGGCCACCGGCCGTCACGGCCTGACGCAGATCGTCGAAAGACAGCGTGGCGCTGACATAATCGATGATCAGCCACAGCATATAGCCGGTCGCCGCGAGGACGAGCGCGATCCAAAGGATGTCGATGGTCCGTTCCGTCTCGGGGGAGGGCTTCAACAGGCGGCTGCTCTGTTCGGGCATTTTGATCCGGTCGATCCATTCGCTCACGATCTCGAACAGCCACGACACGGGGAGCGCCAGGCGACGGATGAGGTGCGTTCGGCGCACGAGGTCATAAACCCATGAGCGCGGTCGCTGCTGTGCGGCGGTCTGCTCGGCGCGGAACTTGTCGGCCCATGCCACGATGGGGCGGAAGACGAGCTGATCGTAGAGCAGGATGACGACGCCGATGGCGAAGACGGCGAGCGCGATGGCCTTGAGATCCTTGTGCTCGATGGCGAGTGCAAGCCACGCGCCGATGCCCGGCAGCAGGATCTTGGTATCGCCGACCGAAATAGCCTCCGATGCGACGACGAAGAACCAACTGCCCGACATGGACATCATGGCGTTCCACACCAGTCCCGGCGTGGCGAATGGTGCTTCGAGCCGCCAGAAGCGCAGCCAGGGCGAAAGGCGGAAATGGCGCGCAACCTCATCGAGATCGCGCGGCACCGTGCGCAGCGATTGGTAGAACGAGAAGGCCATGTTCCAGGCCTGCGCCGTGAAGATGGCGAAGATCGCCGCCAGCTCCGCCCCCATCTGACTGCCGGGAAAGAGGCCGAGGAAGAAGACCACCGTGAAGGTGAGAAAGCCGAGGACCGGGACCGATTGCAGAATGTCGAGGGCAGGGATGATGACCAGCTCGGCCCGGCGACTCTTGGCGGCAAGCGTGGCGACCATGAAGGTGAAAACGAGCGACGCGCCCATGGCGGCAAACATCCGCAGGGTCGTGCGCAGCGCGTATTCCGGTAACAGGGACGGATCGAGCGAGACGGGCGTGATGTCGAGCTGCATCAGCGGCGCCCGCATTTCCCGCGCGCCATGAATCACCGCCACGCCGACACCGACGACGATGGCAAGCGCCACCAGATCGTAAAGGTTGGGTCTGAGATCGATGCGGCCGAAGCCGAGGGGACGGCGGGCTGCATCGAGGATCGGGCGGGTGATCATGATTCACCTCGGGGCCACCGTCGTCGACGAGAGCGGGTGAGCCGGCCTCGCAGCGCTTATGCGACCTGAAGTGTTTCTCTCACCCCCGGCGTCAAGGGAGCACGGGCGCATCCTTCGGCCCGTAGGCTGCGAAGAAAACCCGCAGGGCGTTCTCAACGTTCCTCGTGATTTCGTCCTCGGTCGGACTGCCGCCCGCCGCGAAGAGCAGACGGCTCAGCAGGCTCGATTTGCAGAGGTCGAGGAAATGCTGTGCGGCGACGCTGGTATCCTCGATGGACAACCGCCCCGCCGCCACCTGCTTGTCGAAATAGGCGCTCAGCCGAGCGATGCCCTGGCAGGGACCCGCGTCGAAAAAGATCTGGCCGATCCGCGGAAATTTTTCCGCCGCGCCGATCACCATGCGCACCGAGGATACATGCGCCGGATTAGCCATCAGCCGGAGATAGCTGAGCCCCAGCCGCGACAGGACGCCGCGCACATCCGGATTGTCGGCATCGAGGGTAAAGAGAACTTCCGCGAGGCCCTGCTTCTCCTCCGTCGTCAGGGCCTCGAACAGCTTCTCCTTGCTGTCGAAATAGACATAGAGCGTGCCCTTGGAGACGCCGGCGGCCTTGGCGATTTCGCCCATGCTGGCCCCATTGAAGCCCTCCGCGAGAAACACCTGTCGCGCACCGTCCAGAATCTGGCGGCGCTTGGACGTGTCCAGGTTTCCCTCGGGGAGGGAATCTTCTGCTTTCGCAGGGGATTCGTGGATCTCAGACATGTGCGATTTATCACATCAAACGCTATTGACCGAACCGTTCAGTCAAATCATATAGACGCTGTATTCAGATTCTGCTAGACCCCTGATTGAGTTATTGACCGAACGGTTCGGTCACGACGCGGCGGTCACGAGGATTTCGGGAATGGCTTACCGGGAAGAATTCGCAAAGGCCGAGGAGCGGGGACCCGCCGTGGAAGGCAAGGTGTCCGACCTGCCGCCGGAAGCCCCTGCCGCGAAGGTCGAAGCCGAGGCTCCGCAGGCTCCTGCGATGAAGCCGAAGGGCAAGCTCGGCAAGAGGCCGGTGATCATGGCCGTGCTGGCCGCGGCGCTCGCCTTCGGTGGCTACGAGGGATTTCATTGGTGGACGGTCGGGCGCTTCATGGTGTCGACCGACGACGCCTATGTGCAGGCGGACATCACGATCCTGTCCGCCAAGGTTTCGGGCTATGTCTCGTCGCTCGCCGTCACCAACAACCAGAGCGTCAAGGTGGGCGACCTGATCGCCAAGATCGATGACGGCGACTACCGTCTTGCGCTGCAATCGGCCAAGGACAAGCTTGCCACGCAAGCCAGCACCATCACCCGCATCGGCCGCCAGATCGAGGCCGGCAAGGCTTCCGTGGTGCAGGCGCAGGCGCAGATCGCCGCTGCGCAGGCGGATTCCGAACGTGCCGAGGCGGATTACAGCCGCCAGCTCCAGCTCTCGCAGGCGAATTACGCCAGCAAGGCAACCTTCGATGCGGCCAAGGCGGCCCGCGATCGCTCCGACGCGAACGTGAAGAGCGCCGAGGCGGCGCTCACCGCCGCGCAGGCGAATGTCGCCGTGCTCTCCGCCCAGCAGGTGGAAGCGCAGCGCGTTGCCGCCGAGTTGCAGACCTCGGTCGACAAGGCCCAGCGCGATCTCTCGTTCACGGAAATCCGCGCACCGCTCGATGGCGTGATCGGCAACAAGGCAGTCGAGGTCGGCACCTATGTGCAGCCCGGCGCGCGCCTTGCCGCGCTGGTTCCGCTCGCCAACGTGCACGTGGATGCCAACTTCAAGGAAACGCAGTTGAAGCGCCTCGAGCCGGGCCAGAAGGTGCATATCGAGGTCGATGCCTATCCCAACAAGGATATCGTCGGCACGGTGGAGAGCGTTTCGCCGGCCGCCGGCGCGGTGTTCAGCCTGCTGCCACCTGAGAACGCGACCGGCAACTTCACCAAGATCGTCCAGCGCGTGCCCGTGCGCGTCACCGTGAATCCTGACATCGCCCGCCAGGGACTGCTGCGTCCCGGAATGTCGGTGGTCGTGAGCGTTGATACGCGCGGTGACGAGCCCTCCAAGACCGCGAGCTTGAAGGGGACTCTCAAAGAGTAACCGCCATGGCCGCATCCGCCGCCCTTGCAGGCAAGCCGTCAGGTTCCATGCCCGTCGCGAAGTCCACGTCGCTCGACCGTCGTCGGACCTTCGCATTCTTCTGCATGGTCTTCGGCATGTTCATGGCGATCCTGGACATCCAGATCGTCTCGGCGTCGCTTGCGGAAATTCAGGCGGGCCTCTCGGCCTCGTCGGATGAAATCTCCTGGGTACAGACGAGCTACCTGATTGCGGAGGTCATCATGATCCCGCTCTCGGGCACGCTCTCGCGCGTGCTCTCGACGCGGTGGATGTTCGTCATCGCGTCCGGCGGCTTCACGCTCATGAGCTTCATGTGCGCCACCTCGACCTCCATCGAACAGATGATCCTGTGGCGCGCGCTGCAGGGCTTCATCGGCGGCGGCATGATCCCGACGGTGTTCGCTTCGGCCTTCACCATCTTCCCGCCGGAGAAGCGGCCCGTGATCTCGCCAATCATCGGTCTCGTGGCGACGCTCGCGCCGACGGTGGGTCCGACCATCGGCGGCTATCTCACCGATCTGTTTTCCTGGCATTGGCTGTTTCTGGTCAACATCGTGCCCGGAATCTTCGTGACGATCTCGACCTATCTGCTGGTCGATTTCGACGAGCCGAATTTCGATCTGTTCAAGACCTTCGACTGGGCGGGTCTTGGCTTCATGGCGCTCTTCCTCGGCAGTCTCGAATACGTGCTGGAAGAGGGGCCGATCAACGACTGGTTCCAGGACGATATGGTGCTGGTGCTGACCGTTTTGTGTGTGGTGGCGGCACTGGCCTTCTTCTATCGCGTCTTCACCGCAAGGCACCCGATCGTGGACCTGCGCGCTTTCGCCGACCGCAACTTCATGGCCGGTTCCGGATTCAGTTTCATCATGGGTATCGGCCTTTACGGCCTGACCTATCTCTACCCGGTCTATCTCGGACGAGTGCGCGGATATTCATCGCTGCAGATCGGCGAGACCATGTTCGTGTCGGGCGCGTGCATGTTCCTCACCGCACCCATCGCGGGCATGCTATCGCGCAAACTCGATCCGCGCGTCATGATGGCGATGGGCTTTACGTCGTTCGCCATCGGCACCTGGATCATGTCCGGGCTGACGAAGGACTGGGACTTTTGGGAACTCTTCCTGCCGCAGATCTTCCGCGGCGTTGGCCTGATGATCTGCATGGTGCCGATCAACAACATCGCGCTCGGCACTTTGCCGCCGGAGCGCATCAAGAACGCGTCGGGTCTCTACAATCTCACCCGCAATCTCGGTGGTGCAGTTGGGCTGGCGTTGATCAACACCATGATCAACGACCGTTGGGACCTCCACCTCACACGCCTGCGCGAGAACGTGAGCTGGGACCGCTGGACGGCCGTCGAGACCCTGAACAACATGACCACGAAGTTTCAGAGTCTCGGCTCGGACGCGCAAGCGGCGGCGATCAAGACCATGTCGAACATGTTGCGCAAGCAGGCGCTCGTGATGTCGTTCGCGGACGTGTTCCTGCTGCTGACGGTTCTCTTCCTCGGCCTGCTCCTGGCGCTGCCCTTCATCAAGAAACCCCGCGCCGCGCCTGCGGGAGGCGGCGGCGGGCACTAATGGCCCGCTGCTACCGTTTGCCCGCCGACCGCTTTGCGGCTGAGGACGTGTTCAGGGCCGCGGCGGCGCGAATGAGCGTCATTAATGCCTTTTCATCGATCTCGTCGCTCTCATGAAGGTCGATGGCGCGTCTGGTGTTGCCTTCAAGGCTGGAGTTGAAGAGGCGCGAAGGGTCCTCCAACGAGGCGCCCTTGGCAAAGGTCAGCTTCACGACATTCTTATACGTCTCACCGGTGCAGATGATTCCGGCGTGTGACCACACCGGAATCCCTCTCCACTTCCACTCCTCGACCACTTCGGGATCAGCTTGCTTGATGAGAGCGCGGACCCGGGCGAGCGTCTCGCCCCGCCAATCACCCAACTCCTTGATTCTCGCATTGATCAGCTGAGAGGGAGAGTCTCCTCCGGTTCCTTCTGCCGAGCCGCTCTTCGCCTTCTGCATGGTCGTTGTCGCTCCCCGTCATTTGAGTATCGTCTAGGCCCAATCTTACCACAGGCCCGGGATGAACCGCGACGTGCGGCGGCAATAGGCGTCGTATTCCGCTCCGAACTGCTGCCGCAGCAATCGCTCCTCAGCGCGGATGCGCGCCAGAAGCGGCACAAGCAAAAGCGCGGTGAGCAGCACGCCGACGCCTGAGCGGAAGGCCAGTGCCCATCCGAGCGAATTGATCAAAAGTCCCAGATAGCTCGGATGACGGATGATTCCGTAGATGCCGGTCGTGACTAGCTCATGCCCCGGCTGGATGGCCACAAGCCCGCTGAAACGGCGACCGAGCACGAAGACCGGCCAGATCCGCAAAACGCCGCCGAGCGCGAAGAGAACGACGCCGACCCAACGGACGGCTTCTCCATCCAGAACCCAAAAGTCCTTCTGGTCCGTATAGGCGGGGAGAATGGCGATCAGCAGGCCGAGCACCCCAAACGCCGCGAGCACCCCAAACGCCGCGAGCACCCAGCGATTGGCGCGGTCCTCACACACGCCGGGGCTGAGATTCCCGCTCGTAAACAGAGCTGCGATGGTCAGCGCGAAGAGAACGACGGTGAGGGCGATGAGGGGAGGGTGCGAGAAGAAGGCTCCGAGGCCGCCTGCGCCGAGGATGGCAAGCCCGAGATAGGCCAGCGTTCCGACGATGGCCAAAAGGGCCATTCCGGGTGTGAGCTGCATCGGTCGCCTCACTCAAGACACATCTGTCGTCCTGATATCGGCCTCTCGGCGGAGCGGCTCAAGGGAGACCCTTGGCCGAGTTTCCACAGCCGTGGCTTGCCGATAAAATTTTTGGTGTCACACTTGCCGGACGGTGCATCATCACCGTTCGACTACTCTGGCGTGTCCTCCAAACAACATTAGAACAATCGCGCCGGAGCCCATCGTGGCGGGCCTGCAATCTGGGGAAGGAATGGCGGAGCCTTCGATCACCAAGCGTCTCGTCTACCATGTGGGCGGATATGACCCCACCGAGCCTCGCGCGGTCCATCAGCGATTCGCGCGGGAGTTGAGTCGTTTTCGGACGACATGGTCCGTGACCGCGACCCTGTCCGAGCCCGTCGTTCAGGACGACACCGCCTCCTGGCAGGTGGCGACCTGGGGGCCGAACTGGCGCGTCGAAACAGAATATCGCCTGTTGCGATGGGATGATGTCATCAAGCAAGCCGAGCACCGGCCCATGTGGCGGCGCATCCCGCTTGCGCTCCTAGCCTTCGCGGATTTCGTCGCTTCCGGCGCGCTGTGGGGGTATTTTCGCTTCAATTGGCGCTATGCGGGGTTTTTCCTCTATCCGTTCGTGCTGTTTGCGATGCTCGCGGCCCTGGCCTTCGTTACCGGGCGGCTCGCGGGCGATGCCGCCGGTTCGGTCCTCGTCGGCTGGGGCGTGGGTCTTGCCGCCTTCGCCCTGCTGATGGTCTGGCCCGCGCGGCAGTTCTATCTGCCGCTTCTCTTCGACGACTGGATTTTCTCACGAGGCTACATCCGCGGGCATGAGAAGCTGCTCGAAGCGCGGCTCGACAGGGTCGCCCGCGACCTCGTCACCAGCGCGCGGGACAGTGATGTGGACGAGATTTTGGTGATCGGCCACAGCCTCGGCGCGGTGCTCGCGGTCGATCTGGTCGACCGGGCTCTCCCGCTCGATCCCGCCCTCGGCAAGGGCCGCGCGCGCCTTGCCCTCGCATCGGTCGGCTCGTCGCTCCTGAAGATCGGACTGCATGGGGGCGCCACGCGGTTCCGCGCGGCGGTAGGGCGCGTGGCCTCGGCCTCCCAGGTTTTCTGGGCGGAGTATCAGGCGCTGACCGACGTGATGAATTTCTATAAGACCAACCCGGTCACCGCGATGGGGCTCGCCGTGCCGGGGCGGCCCGTGGTGCGGGTGGCGCGCATCCGCCGCATGGTGCTGCCAGCGCGCTATCGGCGCATGCGTCGTAACTTCTTCAAGGTCCATTGCCAGTTCGTCGCCGGCAACGATCAGCGGGCGTCTTACGACTACTTCATGCTTCTGTGCGGGCCGCTTTCCGTGGAGCGTCAGGTGAGTTATGCGGACGGAGCGGTCTCGGCGATCAACGACGACGGAGCCCTCCGTGAGAGTGCCGATGTCGAACCGCTTGTTTTCGAAGGCACCGTGGAGATGAGCCGTTGATGACGCCGACGATTGCCAAGACTGCGTTCGTTCTGCTCGCGGTCGGCTGGTGGGTGATGCGCATCCCGCATGTCCGGCGCTCGCGGCGTACGCCGGTCGCCCGAAGCGCGCGCGGCTGGCGTGAGATAACGCTTCTGACCATCTCGACGACGGGCCTCGGCATCATTCCGTTTCTCTACATCGCGACGGGCTTTCCGAAAGTCGCCGCCTATCCGTTTCAGCCTGTGCAGGCATCCATCGGCATCGCGGTCGCCATCGCGGCGCTGGTGATGTTCCGCCTCACGCACAAGGCGCTGGGGCGCAATTGGTCGGTCTCTCTCGAAGTCCGCGAGAACCATAAGCTCGTGACCGACGGCATCTATCGGTATGTGCGCCATCCGATGTACACCGCCTTCTGGCTCTGGGCGGTCGCGCAGGCGCTGCTTCTGCCGAATTTTGTGGCGGGTTTTTCGGGCATCGTCGGCTTCGGCACGCTCTACCTCTTCCGGGTGGCGCAGGAGGAGCGCCTCATGATCGAGGCCTTCGGCGAGCCCTATCGCACCTACATGGCCCGGACCTCCCGGCTGATCCCCTGGCTCATCTGAAAACGGCCGCTGGATAGGACAAGAGGGCTCGATCTCGAAGCTCGGCCCCTAGACTTTTCGCAAAGTGACCTATCTTAGAGGAAATACCAGCATTCCTTGAGTTATGACCAAGTGATGGCAGAGTTGCTGCGTATACTATATTCATACTCCAAAGAGTAAATATAGTAATAAGAATAACCTCTTTTTTGATACTAGTGAAAGCTTAGCGTTTATGATAGACTTCGCAAGTTAAAGGAGAGGTGTCGCGATGCAAAAAGTCGCTCTGATCACAGTTGCAACTCTTGTCGTTCTCTCGTCCACCGCTTGCGCAGGTGGTTGGTTAGGTAAGGGAAAGGCCCCGCCGCCGGCGCCCATCGCGCCCGTCATCACGAAGGGTTAATCCCAGCTTGAAGGGTCGGCGAAAGCCGACCCTCTTGCTCTCGCAAATACTAAAATTACTTCGGACTGCTTCTTCGATTATTTGTGCGTCGAGGGGCAAGGCTTGTTATCCGCGGCGCACGCTTCAATAATGGGAGCGAACCTTGCGGTACATCACGAATAAACTGACCTGGATCTTTGCCATATCCGCCGTATTCGCGGTTTCGACAACGACCGCGCAAGCTTCCAACACGAGCAGCGGCCGCATCGAGGTGGCCAGCGCGCAAAACGGCAAGGTCAAGAAACCTGCCCGCGCGGCGACAGGGCAATATTTCATCGAGTTCCGCTCGCGATATGCCCTCAGCTACGGACACACCTTCGCGATGTTCGGACGGCTGAACGCCAAGGGCAGCATCGTCGAGCGCGAAGTGGCCGGCCTTCATCCCAAGGGTGACAGTCCGGTGCCCTGGATGATCGGCCATGTCGTGCCCGTCGCCTCGGAGACGGGCCCGAGCGACGGCGATCTCGAGGAACAATATGTCTCCGCGCGCTATCGCGTGCTGCTCAACGACGCTGAATACGCGAAGGTCATTGCGTTCATCAGGAAATTGCAGGCGAACTCGCCGCTGTGGAGCGCGGTGGCCTACAACTGCAATGCCTTCGTTGCCGATATCGCCCGGTACATGGGGCTGGGAACGCCGTCCTCGACGCTGCTCTATCCGGCGGATTTCATCAACGAGTTGCGCAAAATAAACGGCGGCCGGGACCGCGCGTCGCTCGCCGATACGACTCAGCCCGTGCAGTAGAACGGGCAGGGGAGGACCGTCGCGCGACGCGGCGATCCTCCTCGCGGTTAGCCTTTTACCGGCTGTCCATAGGACGCGTCCGTGACCGCCAAACACGCGGCTGCCGCCTCGCGGCCCTTCACGTCGAAATGCGCCGTGAAGAATTCGCGGTGCGTGTCGTGCTCGTGGAAGTGCTGCGGCGTCAGGACGGCGGAGAGAACGGGGACATCCGTCTCAAGCTGCACGCGCATGAGCGCCGAGATCACCGCATCGGCCACGAATTCATGGCGATAGATGCCGCCGTCCACCACAAGCCCTGAGGCGACGATGGCGTCATATCGGCCGCTTGTTGCGAGCCGCTTCGCGAGAAGCGGGATCTCGAACGCGCCGGGCACCTGATAAAGGTCGATGGCACGGTCTGCGCCGTCTTCCGCCATCGCGGCGAGAAACGCGTCCCGGCAGCGGTCGACGATGTCCTTGTGCCAGCACGATTGAACGAAGGCGATCCGCCCCTGGCGCGCCTGCGCCCCGGAGGAGGTTTTCGAGGGTTGGTTGAGCTGATCCACGTTGGCTTCCTTATCTATGGCCTGAACATGAATCAGGGCATGCGGAAGCAGCGACGGGCCGCGGGTTGAGCGCGCGCGGGTCGCAACGACCAATCTCTTTCATCCGGACTGTGACCGTCGGCTTCGGATTTTCACCGAATCTGCTGACCTCCCCATCGGGTATGGGGAGCGCTCGCGGGCTTGTGGGATCTCGCCCACTTACCGCCGGTGGGGACTTCCACCCCGCCCTGAGATCATCACCCGCCCGGAATGGGCGAGCGGGTTTAAAGTAAGGCGTTGCGCGGGCGGTTTGCAAGCCATAGCGGCAAGCGTTGTTCGGCCTGTGTTGCAGATTAAAACCCCATGATAGGCTAGTCGCACTGAGAGAGCGAAGCGCAATGGCCGAACCGTATTCTCCATTTTCGAAGGACCTCCAGGACGTAGTCGGCCAGCGCCTAAGTATGGTGGTTTTCGTCATGGATTACTGGCAATTGGGTTTCAACGAGCACCACTTCAACGTCTATTCCAGCATCGCGGTCGCGGGGCCGGGTTGGCGGGTTCGCGATGGCGAACCTGGGTTTCGTGACCGCCTTTGCGAGCGGCTGACCTATATTGTCGCCGCTGTGTCTCGCTGTGCCGACGGCCTAACCTTTTCCTTCGATGATGGGTCTCTCATCGAGATCTCTATGCGCGAGGCCGACTATGTAGGGCCGGAGGCTTTTGAATACCGCTCCCCGAACTCAGGTAGGATGTACGTAGGCTAACAGTGGAAGGCGGCTTCTCGCCCTATCCAGTATCCGATTTTATCCATAGGGGATGGGGGTTTTAGACTGTTGTTCTCTTGCGCGGTTCATCCTAGTTTGCGAGCCAGTTTCCTGCTCAGGTTGAAGTGCCGCTACCTTGCCTCCTCCTTCCCGACAATCTGCCTCCGTCGGCGCCGTGCGCCGGTCCTTTGCGCCCTGGGCCGATTCCAGCGCCAGGCCCCTAATCCGTTTCGAGAATATCACGAAGCGGTTTGGCGACGCCGTCGCCGTGGACAACCTGTCCCTGGATATCTTCGAGGGGGAATTCTTCTGCTTGCTTGGCCCTTCAGGCTGCGGCAAGACCACCCTCATGCGGATGCTCGCCGGTTTCGAGCAGCCGACGGCCGGCCGCATTACGCTCGGCAGCGCTGACCTCGCAGGTGTGCCGCCCTACCGCCGGCCCGTGAACATGATGTTCCAGTCCTACGCGCTCTTTCCGCACATGAACGTGGAAAAGAACATCGCCTTCGGCCTGAAGCAGGACGGGCTGCCCAGGGGTGAAATTGCCTCGCGCGTGGAGGAAATGCTCCGCCTCGTGCAGTTGGAGCGCCTCGCCAAGCGTTATCCGAGCCAGCTCTCCGGCGGCCAGCGCCAGCGCGTGGCGCTCGCTCGCGCGCTCGCCAAGCGTCCGAAGCTGCTGCTTCTCGACGAACCCCTCGGCGCGCTCGACAAGAAGCTGCGCGAGGAGACCCAGTTCGAGCTGATGGATATTCAGCACGAACTCGGCATGACCTTCGTCGTCGTCACCCACGACCAGGAAGAGGCCATGACCATGGCCGACCGCATCGCGGTCATGGACCATGGGCATCTGGTGCAGGTCGCGACGCCGGGTGAGATCTACGAGCAGCCGAAGACACGCTTCATCGCGGAATTCGTCGGCGACGTGAACATTCTCGAAGGCAATGTCATGGGCCAGGAAAACGGCCTGTGGCGCGTCGCGACGCCCTCGGCGCAGGCGCCGCTGACCATCGACGACCCCGACGAGGTGCTGAATTCCGGCCAGGCGGTCGCCATCGCCGTGCGGCCGGAAAAAATGCTGATCCAGCGCGATCCTCCGCCCGCCAATGTGCCCAACGTGCTCACCGGCGAGGTGTGGGACATCGGCTATCTCGGCGATTGGACGGTCTACCGCGTCAAGCTCGCCTCGGGCGCCATCGTGCGTGTGACCCGTGCCAACGCCTCGCGCTTCGTCGAGAACCCCATCGACTGGGATGAGCAGGTCTATGTCACCTTCGCGCCGGATGCGGCGGTGATCCTGGCGGAATAGCCATGGCCGGGCGCTCCCTCTCGCGGAAATGGTTGGCCGCTCTCGTCCCCGCCGTGCCTTATCTCTGGCTCGGCGTGTTCTTTCTCGTGCCGTTTCTGATCGTCCTCAAGATCAGCCTGTCGGACACGGCGGTGGCGCAGCCGCCCTACAAGCCGGTGTTCGACTGGAACGACATTGTGGGCTTCTTCTCGCAGCTCGATGTCGAGAATTTCGAGCTGCTCGTCGGAGACGATCTGTACCTGCGCGCGACGCTTTCCTCCGTGCGGATCGCGGCGATCTCGACGATCCTGCTGCTGCTCGTCGGCTTTCCCATCGCCTATGGCATGGCGCGCGCGCCGGAGCGGCACCGCTCGCTGCTGGTTGCTCTCGTCATCCTGCCGTTCTGGACGAGCTTCCTGATCCGCATCTATGCCTGGATCGCGATCCTGAAGCCTGAAGGGTTGCTGACGCAGACGCTGATGGGGCTTGGGCTCATCTCCGAGCCGCTGAACATTCTCAACACCGAAACGGCGGTCTATATCGGCATCGTCTATGCCTATCTGCCGTTCATGGTGCTGCCGCTCTATGCGACGCTGGAGAAGATGGACGACACGCTGCTCGAAGCAGCCCTCGACCTCGGCTCGACGCCCTGGCGCTCCTTCTGGACCATCACCGTGCCGCTTGCCATGCCCGGCATCATCGCGGGCTCGCTTCTCTGCTTCATTCCGGCGGTGGGCGAGTTCGTGATTCCGGATCTGCTCGGCGGGTCGGAAACGCTGATGATCGGGCGTCAGCTGTGGAGCGAGTTCTTCTCGAACCGCGATTGGCCGCTGGCATCCGCCGTCGCCATTCTGCTTCTCATCATTCTGGTGATGCCCATCGTGATCTATCGCGACGTCGAGGCACGGCGGCTGGAGACGGAACGATGACCCGCCGCCTGAGCCTGTTCAATGTCACCTCGCTGGTTTTCGGCTTCGCGTTTCTCTACCTGCCGATCCTGCTGCTGGTCGTTTATTCGTTCAACGCCTCGCGTCTCGTCACCGTGTGGGGCGGATTTTCGACGCAATGGTATGGCGCGCTGTTCCGCAACGAGGCGCTGATGGAGGCGGCCTGGGTGACGCTGCGCATCGCGCTGCTTTCGGCCGGCCTCTCGACCGTCCTCGGCACGCTGGCCGCGCTGGCGCTGACCCGCTATGGGCGGTTCCTCGGGCGTACGCTGTTCACCGGCATGATCTATGCGCCCATGGTCATGCCGGAGGTCATCACCGGCCTGTCGCTGCTCTTGTTCTTTGTCGCCATTGGCCTCGACCGCGGATTCTGGACCGTCGCGCTCGCGCACACCACGCTCACCATGTGCTTTGTCACGGTGGTGGTGCAGTCGCGGCTCATGACATTTGACCGCTCGCTTGAAGAAGCTGCGATGGATCTCGGCGCTCCGCCGCTGCGCACCTTCTTCGCGGTGACGCTGCCGCTGATCGCGCCGTCTATTGTCGCCGGGTTTTTGCTCGCCTTCACGCTGTCGCTCGACGATCTCGTCATCGCGAGCTTCAACACGGGGCCGGGCGCGACGACGCTGCCGATCAAGATCTACAGTCAAGTGCGCTTAGGATTGTCGCCGGAGGTCAACGCGGCGTCGGCTATTCTCATCGGCATCGTGACGCTGGGCGTGATCGTCGCCACCGTGCTGACCAAGCGTTCAGCAGCGCGCGCGCAACGACAGAGTCACTGAACGACGGCGAGGGGAAGCGGTTCGCTCTGCGGCAGGCCGTTGGGCCCGAAGAGGGGCTTGGCTGCGCCCGAACGCTGGATCAGCGAGCGGGCGTCCGGCGTGACGATCACGTTGTCCCAGCCGCCGTTGACATCGAAGACCATAGCGGGGGCGGCAGCCGGAGCGGGGGTGACGGCCGAAACATCCGCCTTCAGGTTCAGCGTCCGCTCGATCAGCGAAATCTCACCGTTCAGGTTGGTCACGAGGCTCGGTGAACTGAGGCGCGCTTCCGAAACCTCGCCGATCCCATCCTTCACGCTGAGGGTAAACAGGGCCAGATCGAACGGCGTGCGCCCGCCTTTCCAGTTCAACGAGGCGAGGAGAGGGCGCTTTTCCACCCGGCGCAGGGCATCGTTGAGCGCGAGGCCGACAAGTTCGCCCTCCTTCACCGTGATCGAGGTGCGGCCGTGCGACTGGCGGATCACGTCGGCCGGGCTCGTGCCCGTGCCTTCAAACTGGAACTGCCCCTGCGCACGCCCCGTGAGCCAGCGCGGCTCGCCCATGGCGGGCAGGTAGGTCGAGACATCGACGGCGTCGAAGGTGCCCTGCGTCTTGAATTCGCTCACGCCGTTGACGGAGCTGAGGAGAAGGCGGCCCTTCAGCGTGCCGTCGTGGAAACTAGCGCGTCCGATGGATGCTTCGATCCGGCCCGGCCTGACGAGGACGCTCGCCGCCATGTCGTCGAGGCGCACGAGTCCAAGCCGTGCCGCGGTGGCGGAAAGACGCAGGTCGAGGTCGTGCCCCGTCGTGCGCGACAAGTCGATGGCGTCGTCACTCCAGGTGCCCGATGACGTCCGCGTCTGTGCCAGCGGGCGGAAGAAGTCCGACAGGTTCAGGTCGCCCGCCGCCAGCGTCCCGCTGATGACAGGGCGCTCGGCGTCGAAACGCACGGCAAGCGTGCCCTCAAGCTTGTCCGTTCCCAGAGTGACGGCGACCGTCGGCCAAGTGAGGCGGCGGCGGTTCAGCGTCGCGTCGCCCTTGATCGCGAGGGCCTGCATCAGCGAGCCGAAGGGCAGGTCCATCCGGCTCCATCGTGTGAGGTCCCGCACCGACGTCGCCTCGATCAGCGTCTCGCCGGACAGGCGGGGATCGATGCCCCACAGCGCCTCGCCGGTGAGGCTCAGGTGTCCGAACGGCGCCGACAGGGTGAGCGAAACCGGGCTGATCCGGTCAGCCGCCAGGAGGGCGGGATGAAACGACGCCCGATCCAGTGTCACCGGCTCGTTGCGCCAGAAGGCGGAGCCGGCGGCATGAAGCGGCTGATCCGCGCCCGCCCAATTGACGAGGAGGTTGATCTTTTCGAGATCGGCCTCCTTGAAGTCCGTCCAGTGCAGGGACGAGGACATGATGATGAGGCGGCGCGCCTGCCGGGTGTGGGGGCGATCCGCCAGCAGGTCGGCCCAGTTAAGAGCCTGCAGGGCCTGAGAGGACGCGGTGATCGCCGCGTCGCTGAGCGCGATTTCAGAAATTTCGAAGCGCCCCAGGATCAGGGGCAGGATACGCAGTTCGCCGCGCAACGTGCCGCCATCGACGGAAACCGCCCTATTGGAAGCCGTCAGCTTCACATTCTCGAATTTTACGCGCGGCGTTGGCAGCATCGCGAAGGTGCTGCGGCCCTCGACGTTCAACTGCAAGCCGTAACGCTCTCCCAAATGCTCACTGACCGCGCTCGAGAGCCCGGTGCTCGACAGCGTCCAGGGAGCGGCTGCCGCGCCGAGAATGGCGAGCGATATCAGAGCTATGAGAAGAACGACGCGGCGAGACATGAGTTGAAATCGTGACCTTTTGTCCCGCGGCGCGAGCAAAAATGAATGGGACGTCCCCGGACGCCGCCCGGGTACGCTTGAGCTTCGTCATATATCCATACGGAGGGATTGTCTAAAGTAGGGCGAAATTGCAGGGTGCCGCCCAGTCCCATTTTGAGACTTTGAAACAGGTACGATGGTCGATTGAAGAGGCCCGAGAGAGGGGTTGATGGACAAGGTTTATAAAGATGCAGGCACGGCGATGGCCGCGCTTGTGAAGGATGGCATGACCATTATGGCCGGCGGGTTCGGCCTGTGCGGCATCCCCGAGGCGCTGATCGAAGCGATTCGCGAGTCGGGTGCGAAGGACCTGACCTTCATTTCAAACAATGCCGGTGTAGACGGCGTCGGCCTCGGCCGCCTGCTGGAGACGCGCCAGATCCGCAAGATGATTTCGTCCTATGTCGGCGAGAACAAGCTTTTTGCGCAGCAATACCTCTCCGGCGAGCTCGAGCTGGAATTCAATCCTCAAGGCACGCTCGCCGAGCGCATTCGCGCGGGCGGCGCGGGCATTCCGGCGTTCTTCACCAAGACTGGCGTCGGCACCCTGATCGCCGAAGGCAAGGAAGTGCGCGAATTCGACGGCGAGAAATACGTCATGGAGCGCGGCCTTTTTGCCGACATCGCCGTGGTGCACGCCTACAAGGGCGACACGGAAGGCAACCTCGTTTACCGCAAGACCGCCCGCAACTTTAACCCGATGATGGCGACCGCCGCGAAGATCACCATCGCCGAGGTCGAGCATCTGGTTCAGGCGGGCGAGATCGACCCGGATCACATCCACACGCCGGGCATTTTCGTGCAGCGCATCGTGCATGTGCTGAACCCGATGAAGCGCATCGAGCAGCGCACCACCCGCAAGCGCGAAACGGCGTCCGCGGGCGCCGGGGAGGAGAAATAAGATGGCCTGGACCCGTGAACAGATGGCCGCCCGCGCTGCGAAGGAACTGCGCGACGGCTTTTACGTGAACCTCGGCATCGGCATCCCGACGCTGGTGTCCAACTTCATCCCCACTGGCATGCGCGTGCAGCTCCAGTCGGAAAACGGCATGCTCGGCATGGGACCGTTCCCGTATGAGGGCGAGGAAGACGCCGACCTCATCAACGCCGGCAAGCAGACCATCACCGAACTGCCGACGACGAGCTATTTCTCGTCCGCCGATTCCTTCGGCATGATCCGCGGCGGTCACATCGATCTCTCGATCCTCGGCGCGATGCAGGTGGCGCAGAACGGCGACCTCGCCAACTGGATGATCCCCGGCAAGATGGTGAAGGGCATGGGCGGCGCCATGGACCTCGTGGCGGGCGTCAAGCGCGTCGTCGTGGTCATGGAGCATACCGCCAAGGACGAGCCGAAGCTTCTGAAGGCGTGCAACCTGCCGCTGACCGGCCAGGGCGTCGTCGACATGGTCATCACCGATCTCGGCGTCTTCACCATCGACAAGAAGGGCGGCACCGGCATGACCCTGATCGAGCTCGCCGACGGCGTCACGCTCGATGAGATCAAGACCAAGACAGAAGCGGACTTCAAGGTGGCGTTGAACGCGCGGCAATCGGCTGCGTGATCCAGCCGTCATTCCGGGACGGCCTCCGGGCCGTCCCGGCCATTGTCTCTTTGAAAAGCTCAGGAAGACACCGACGCGCTCGCTGACGAAACGCGCGTCGTCTGCCGCCCCTCGGCGCTCCGCACGAGCTGGATTACCGGCACCAATCCGACAAGCACGATGACGAGGGCGGCCAGCGAGCCGTCTTCGAACGCGCCTCGTGACGCGTGACCGTAAACGAGCGTGGCGAGCGTTTCCGTGTTGAGGGGGCGCAGCAGCAGCGTCGCCGACAATTCCTTGATGCAATCGACGAAGACGAGAAGCGCGGCGCTCGCGAGCGCCGGGCGCAGTAGCGGGATCTGGATTTTCAAAACCAGCTCGCGCGGCTTCGCACCAAGGATGCGGCCTGCATCCTCGAGGCCGGGGGAGACGCGATCGAGACCGGCGGAGATGGAGCCCGTTGCGATCGGCAGAAAGCGGATGACATAGGCGACAACGATGCCTGCCGCCGATCCCATGATGATCAGGCCGAGGTGCTGTCCGGTCAGCCAGCGCCAGATGCCGCCGATGACGGAGTCGATGCCGACGAGCGGCGTCAGGAGGCCAAGCGCCAGCACCGTGCCGGGAATTGCATAGCCGATGCCGCTGACCGCCAGCGCGCCGCGGGTCAGGCGCGTGCGCGCCAGGCGTGAGGCCGTCACCAGAACGATGCCGAGGGCGAGTGTTGTCAGGGTGGCCGCGCCCGAGAGCCCAATGGTCGTCAGGAGGTGCGTCAGGAACGCTTCGTCGAGCTGTGCGAACAAGCCACCGCTCGCCACTTCGCGGATCAGAAATGCGAGCGGAAGGATGAAGCCCATCAGCACCGGCACGGCGCAGATGACAGCCGCGAGCCAGCCGCCCGCCGCCGAAAGCCGCACAGGCTGTGTCGTGCGAGGGCGGCGGGTGGAGAGAGCATAACGCCGGTCGCGCCGTCCGCGCCGCTCCAACATGATGAGCAGGATCACGACGGCCAGCATGACGCAGGCGATCTGCGCCGCGCCTGCGAGGCTGCCGCGATTGAGCCAAGTGTTGAACACTGAGACGGTGAGGGTGCGAACGCCGAGATATTCGCTCGCGCCGATGTCATTCAGCGCTTCGAGCAAGGCGAGCGACAGGCCGACCGCCAGGGCGGGGCGGGCCAGCGGAATGGCGATGACGCGAAAGAGCTTGAAGCGGCTGGCGCCGAGCGTACGCGCCACCTCGATCATGCTCGCGCTCTGGGTCAAAAACATCGCTCGCGACGCGATGTAAACATAAGGATAGAGCACGGCGGACATCACGAAGATGCAGCCGTAGATCGAGCGGATTTCGGGGAACCAGTAATCGGCGCGCGAGGTCCAGCCCATCAGGCCGCGCAGGCCCATCTGCACCGGGCCAGCCGCGTCGAAAATCTCTACGTAGATGTAAGCCGTGATGTAGGTCGGCACAGCAAGAGGCAGGGGCAGAAGCCACGCGAGCACATCGCGACCCGGAAAGCGATGAGCGGTGACGAGCCATGCGGTGCCGATACCGATGGTGCCCGCAAGGATCGCGACGCCCGCGAGGAGCATGCCGGTGTCGAGAAGGGCGGCGGGCAGAACGTCCGCAATCAGTTTCGCCCAGAGAGTCGCTTCGCCCTGCGCTGCGATGTGCAGCAGGCTGACAAGGGGAGCGAGCACCAAAGCCGCGACGCCCACCACCACCGCGACAGACCAAAGCGGCGCGCCGTTGAGGGCACGCCGCAGGGCTGTTGCGGAGAAATGGGACGGAAGGGCGATGGTGCTCATGGACCGCGACCGAAACAAAATGAAACGCGCTCCCTGCCGGGGGAAGACTGGGAGCGCTCTCGCCTTAGCGGTCGAAGCCGACCTTGTCGACGAGTTCGCTGGCCTTGGCGCGCGCCTTGCCGACGGCGGAGATGGCCATGGCATCGGGCTTCAGTGCGCCGAAGGACTGGATCAGCGGATTGACCGCGACGCCCGGGCGGATCGGATATTCATAGTTCACATCCGCGAAGACGTGCTGCGCTTCCGGCGTGGTCATGAATTCGATCAGCTTGATGGCGTTGTCCTTGTTCGGCGCATGCTTCATCAGCGCCGCGCCGGAGACGTTCACGTGGGAACCGCCGCCCTGGAAAGTCGGCAGAATGACGTGGATCGCCTCGGCCCACTTCTTCTGCTCGGCGTTCGTGCCGTTGGTCATGAGGCCGACATAGTAGGTGTTGCCGAGGCCGATGTCGCAGACGCCCGCCATGATGTCCTTGGCGACATCGCGGTCGCCGCCGGAGGGCTTCTTGGCGAGATTGGCCTTCACGCCCTTCAGCCATTCCTCGGTCTTGGCCTCACCGTGCTTCACGATCATCGCAGCGGTCAGCGCGAGGTTATACTGGTGCTGGAACGAGCGGGTGCAGATCTTGCCCTTCCACTTGGGGTCGGCAAGGTCTTCATAGGTGATCGCGGTGTCCTTCACCCTGTCCTTCGAGGCATAGACCGCGCGGGCGCGCATGGAGAGGGCAAACCAGCGGCCCTCCGGATCGCGCAGCTGCGCGGGGACAGCGGATTCGATCGCCTGCGACTTCAACGGCTGGGTGATGCCGAGATCGAGCGCTTCCTGCAGACGACCGACATCGACGGTGATGAGAACGTCGGCGGGGCTGTTCTCGCCCTCGGCCTTGATGCGCTCGGCCAGCCCCTGTTCGGAAAAGATGGCGTTGACCTTGATGCCCGTCGCCTTGGTGAACTCGTCGAGGGTCGAGGAATAGAGGCCAGGCTCGCGGTTCGTATAGACGTTCACAACGCCCTGCGCAGAGGCCGAAAAGGCCGACCCGGCCAGCGCTCCGAGAGCGGCGGCGCCGAGAAGCAGGCCGCGAGTCAAATTGGCGTTCACCATCATCAGATCCTTCGCAATTGATCAGGCGCGCGGAATAGCTTTCCGCATGGGAGCCATGAAACACGGCGAGGATCGTGCGTCAATGAAAAAGCGAATTATTTCAATGACTTATAAGAATTCTAAAGTAGGCTTTCCTTGTAATAATTCTAAGCTGAAACCGCGTCTTCGAGCTGGCGCGCGGCGGGGGCTTCGCTTCGCAGGCGGACAATCTCCGCTTCCATCCGCTCCATGTTGTGAAACAGCCGCTCGCTGGCCAAGCGCAGGAAATAGAAGCCGAATTCGGGGTTCTGGAAGTAGAGCTGGCGCACCTCGTCATAGGTGATGCTCAACACCTCGCCGCCCTCCACGCATTCGAGGGTCTGGGTGCGTTTGTTGTCGGGGGACATGAAGCCCATCTCCCCGACCACATGGCCCTGCGGCAGTTCGATGCCGAGTTCCCTCAGGCGATAGTGCCCGGACAGGGTGTAGAACATGCAGGTCGCGGCATCGCCCTTGGCGAACAGTATCTCGCCCGCGGCAACCTTGCGCCGGGCCATAAAGGGCTTGAGCCAGCTCATCGACAGGTCGCTGTTGGAGGCGCGCTTCACCTTGCGGATCAGGCCGAGCATCTCGTAGAGCCGCACGCCGTTGAGCGGCAGCAGGATCAGGTTGACGACCATGCTGGGGTAGAGCCCCATGGAAGTCGCGTAGGTCAGCGATACGATGTTCGTCGCAATGCCGATGCAGCGCAGCGGGATGATGGTCTTCATCGCGCTGCCGGTAATGGCCAGCACCGCGCCCAGCCATCCGATCGCTTCAACCCAAGTCATGAGGTCCCGCCCGTTTATTGGTGCATTCCGTAACGGCACATATACATCAGTTGTTCGGATGTAGCAGATATGCGCCAGCGCACCTTTTCAAGGGCCGCCGACGCTCATCTTCCGGATCGAGTCAGTTCTTGGCAACCGGACCGGATTGCGGCTGGGCGTTCTTGAGAGCCGCTTGATGTCGGTCCGGTTCCCGGCGAGCTCGCCGTTGAAGACCTTGCTTCAAAGTCACGTTTATTTTCGTGGATTCCGCTTCCCCCAGGTCCTATGGTTGGCCGGAACAAAGGCCGAACACTGTTTCGGTCGCGGGAGGATATGCCTCGGATGAACCTGCGCTTTGTGGAGACGTTCATTTGGGTCGCCCGCCTGGGCAGCTTCAGCGCCGCTGCGGAAAAGCTCAACACGACGCAGGCCGCCATCTCAAACCGGATTGCGACGTTGGAGCGCGACCTCGGCATCAGGCTTTTCGAGCGCGACGTGCGCAGTGTGCGGCTGACCATGGTCGGTCAGCAGGCCATCGCGAAGGCCGAGGAGCTGGTGCGCGTCTCCAACGAGTTCCGTGAGGCGGTGAGCGACCCAGGCAGCCTGCGCGGATCCATCCGCATCGGCACTATCGATTCCATTGTGCATGCGTGGCTGCCGCAATTCATCGACAAGTTCCGCAGTCGCTACCCGAGTGTCGCCATCGACCTCAATACCGATACCAGCCTCAACATCGCGCGCGACGTCTCCGACAGGAGGATCGATCTGGCGCTCATCATGGGGCCGGTGATCGCGCCGGATCTCGTCAATCTCGACCTCTGCACCTTCCAATGCACGTGGCTGGCAAGCCCCAAGCTCGGTTTCCCCGACAGGCCGCTGACGCTCGCCGAAATCGCGGACCAGCCGATCCTTGCCTATTCCAAGGACAGCCAGCCCCATCATCGCCTCCTGCGCCAATTGGCGGAGGCAGGGATCGAGGATCCGACGATCTACAATTCCAATTCGCTCGCCACCATCATGCGGCTTGCGCAGGACGGCGTCGGCATCACGCCGCTGCCCAAGGTCATCGTGCGCGACAGGCTTGCTTCAGGGGCGCTGGTGGAACTGGACGTAGCACCCGTTTTCCCGCCTCTGACCTTTCAGGCGGTCTATTACGACCACCCCGACAACCTCATTTCGGCTGTTGCAGCGCAAATGGCGCAGGAGGTCGCACACAAATTTTCGCTCGCCCAACCGGACAAAGCGTCCTGGTAGGAGAAAAATTCCTTGTAAACCCTCATTGTGCAATGCCGAACAAGCAAAACTTGCTCTCCATAAAAAGTATTTCGCGTTTGTGCTGACTTGCCTCCGTCGCCCAACCTGCAGGCCTTAGTTCCAACGGAGGCCGGGACGTGAAAGTCAGTCTAGTCCAAATGAATTCCGGGGATGACAAGGCGGCAAACCTAAAAGCTGCCGCTGCCCTGATCGAGAAAGCCGTGAACGAGGAGGCGCCTGACCTCATCGTTTTGCCTGAATACTTCGCCTACCTCGGGGAAGGGCGTGACAATGTTCACGGCAGCGCGGAGGAGTTTCCGAATGGCGACGCTTATCGCCTGATCTCCCAGCTGGCGGCCAAGCACGGCGTGACGATCCACGCGGGCAGCATGGTCGAGCGCTCGGGCAACAACCACTACAACGCCACCGTGGTCTTCGACCCGAAGGGCAAGGAAATCGCGAAGTACCGCAAGATCCATCTGTTCGATGTCGACACCCCCGGCGGCGTCAGCTACCGCGAGTCCGACACGATCAGCCGCGGCGAGGATGTCGTGACCTACAAGGTCGGCGATGTGACGGTTGGCGCTGCCATCTGCTACGACATTCGCTTCCCCGAGCTCTTTCGCAAGCTACGCGACAAGGGTGCGGACGTGATCGTGCTGCCCGCCGCCTTCACGCTCATGACCGGCAAGGATCACTGGGAAGTGCTGGCTCGCGCCCGCGCCATCGAGACGCAGACCTACTTCCTCGCTGTCGGCCAGGTTGGCGCCCATGCAGGCGGCAAGAAGTGGTGCTGGGGCCATTCCATGGTCATCGATCCGTGGGGTCACATCGTCGCGCAGTGCTCCGACCGCGTGTCCAACACCACCGCCCGTCTCGACCTTTCTTACAACGGCGTTGTGCGCGGCAACGTGCCTGTCGCCAAGCACCACGTTCTTGCTTGAGGATATTGCCGATGTTCACTGTAAACCCCATGCCGAAGCAGATTTCTCAGGAGCTTGTCACGCTGCTTGAGAAGGTCGAAACGGCAACCGTCGGCCACTTCCTCCATTCCGGCTTCCTCGACCGCGAATTGCGCGCCGTGCTGCCGGAGAAGCGTATCGCCGGAACGGCTGTCACCGTGCGCCTGCCGCATGCGGACAGCACGATCCTGCACTATCTGACGAAGCTCGTCCGCCCGGGCGACATCGTGGTGGTGGATCGCTGCGGCGACGACAAGCATGCGTGCTGGGGCGGCGTCGTCACCCACGCCATGAAGATCGCGGGCGTGAAAGCCGGCATCATCGACGGCCCGGCCACCGACTTCTCGGAAATCCGCAAGGTCGAGATGGGCATGTGGTGCCGCGGTCCTTCGCCGATCACCACCAAGATCCTCGGCCTCGAGGGCGCGATCAACGTGCCCGTCACGGTCGGCGGACAGGTGATCGAGCCGGGTGATGCGGTCCTCGCCGACGAGAGCGGCGTGATAGTGCTCAATCCCGCCGACGCCAAGGCCGTGGCCGAGCGCGCTATCGGTATGCAGGAAGCCGAGATCAAGACGCTGGAGCGTCTGCGCAACGGCGAAAAGCTGCCGGACCTGTCTGGCGCGACCCGCATCGTGGAAGAGAAACTCCTCCGCCGCGTCGCCTGACGCGGCGGTCCTGAAGATTAGCAGCACAACTCAGAGGGAACTGAAGTAATGACGAAACTGCAAACTCTTCTCGGCGTGTCGGCGCTGGCTTTCGCTGCGTCGACACCCGCTTTCGCCGAAACGGTGACGCTCGCCGCCTATAGCGGCATCTTCCAGGACCATTACATGAAGGCCGTCGTCGAGCCCTTCATGAAGGCGCATCCGGACATCAAGGTCGAGTTCTACGGCATGCCGAACTCGGCCCAGATGCTCGGCACGCTGCGTGCGCAGAAGGCCGCGCCGCAGATCGACGTGGTCATCATGGACGTGTCGGTGGCGAAGGCCGGGACGGATGAAGGCCTGTTCGACAAGGTGGACGAAAGCGTCTCGAAGAACGTCGCGGATCTCTATCCGGCCGCCCACGCGCAGGGCGTCAACGGCGTCGGCGTGACCTTCGACAACCTCGTTCTGCTCTACAACAAGGATCAGGTGACGACGGAGCCCACCTCCTGGAACGTCCTTTGGGACAAGCAATATGCGGGCAAGGTCGCCATTCCGGCCGTTCCCGACATTCAGGGCACGACGCTGACCATCATCGCCAACAAGATGGCGGGTGGCGGCGACTACAAGAAGAGCGTGGAAGCCGGCATCAAGAAGCTCACCGAACTCGCGCCGAACGTGCAGACCTGGGACCCGAAGCCGGACGTCTATGCGCCCATCGCCAACGGCCAGGCGGCGCTCGGCATCGGCTGGAATGCCCGCGCGCAGGTTTACGCCAAGAGCACCGGCAAGCTCGGCGTGGTGATGCCGCAGGAGGGGAGTGGCTTTCAGATCAACACGATTAACCTCGTGAAGAGCTCGCCCAGCAATAAGGCGGCAAAGACCTTCATCGACTATGCGCTGAGCCCCGAGGCACAGACCGCGTTCAATGAAGAGATGTTCTACGGCCCGACGAACTCCAAGGCGAAGATCGCGAAGACCTCGCGTTCCATGGACAAGATGATCGACATCGACTGGATCGCCGTCGCGGGCATCCGCGATGGCATCACCGAGCAGTGGCGCCGCCGCGTCATCCCGCTCAGCCGCTAAAGCAGGCGTTGCGCCGACCACAGGTCGGCGCAACCGTTTGATCCGATCATCATTCTCCGCATGACCGGGAAGCCGCCTTCGCTCTCCCGGTCATGCCTTCGCCGAAGGCTCGCTTGGAACACGTCATGATGCATCAGAAGATCCTTTCCGGGACCCCGACCGCCTCGACCGACCGCGATGTGCATCTGCGCCTCGACGGGCTCACGAAACGCTATGGCGACTCGGTCGCCGTCGCCGCTTTGGACCTCGCCGTGCCGAAAGGCGAACTGGTCGCGCTCCTCGGCCCCTCAGGCTGCGGCAAGACCACGACCCTGCGCATGATCGCAGGCCTCATCACCCCCAGCGACGGCCGCATTATCGTTGGCGGTAGCGACATCACCGCGTCGCCGACCTACAAGCGCGACATGGGCCTGGTCTTCCAGAGCTACGCGCTGTTCCCGCACATGACGGTGGCGAAGAACGTCGCCTTCGGTCTCGAGATGCGCTCGGTGCCGAAGCACGAAATCGAAAAGCGCGTGAAGGAAGCGCTCGCCATGGTGCGGCTCGAAGCGCTGTCCGAGCGCAAGCCGCGCGAACTTTCCGGCGGCCAGCAGCAGCGGGTGGCGCTGGCACGCGCCCTCGTGATCCGCCCCTCGATCCTGCTTCTCGACGAGCCGCTGTCGAATCTCGACGCGAAGCTGCGCGACGAGATGCGCAATGAAATCCGCGACATTCAGCAGAGCCTCGGCATCACCGCCGTTTTCGTGACGCACGATCAGGTCGAAGCGCTCAGCATGTGCGACAAGGTCGTGGTCATGAAGGGCGGCCAGCTCGAACAGATTGGCACGCCCGTCGATGTGTACGAGACCCCCGCGACGCCGTTCGTGGCCTCGTTCGTCGGCCGCACCAACCGGCTCGAGGGCATGGCGAACGGAGACGGGACCGTGATCGTCGGAACCGGCGGCTTACGCGTGCCGGGCCGCCCCGGCGGCAAGGTGGAAATCTTGATGCGTCCGCATCGCCTCAAGCTCGTCGATGCGAACGCCGCGCCGGAGGGCTCTGCCGAGCGCTTCAATCGCCTCGCCGGAACCCTGACGCGCATCACCTTCGTCGGCGATCTGTTGCAATACCACGTCGATGTGGCGGGTTCGGAAGTCATCGTCGAGGCCGCCTCCGATCATGGGCGCGGATTCTGGCGGGCGGGCGCTCCGGTCGCGATCACCTGGCGCGTGGAGGACACGATGGTGTTCGGGAGGGGCGCATGACCGCCTCCACCACCATCGACGCCGCGCCGGCGATGCCGCGCTTCGCGCTGGGCCGCGCGGGCACGGCTACCGCGCTGCTTCTGCCCATCGCGCTCATCAACGCCATCGGCTTTCTTCTGCCCGTTTTGAACCTGCTGCGTATGTCGTTCAACGAGGCGCTGGCGGGCGGCGGCATACGCGAGACCTTCATTCTCGACAACTGGACCGGGCTGTTCGGGGATTCGTTTTATCTCGAACTCATCATGAACTCGGTCTCGGTGAGCCTCGGCATCACCTTCCTCACCCTCGTGGTGTCATACCCCATCGCCCTTTATCTCCACCGCAGTTCCGGGCGCTGGCGGACTTTTCTCACGGTGCTGGTGATCTCGCCGCTTCTTACCTCGGCGGTCGTGCGCACCTATGGCTGGATCGCGCTGCTCGCCGACCAGGGGCCCATCGTCAAGACCATCGCAGCGCTCGGCATCACACCGCCGCGACTGATGTTCAACACAACCGGCGTCGTGATCGGGCTCACCGAAATTCTCATGCCCTACATGATCCTGTCGCTGCTCGCCGGGTTCGGGCGTCTCGATCCGCGCGTGGAGGAGGCCGCCATGACCCTCGGCGCGCCGCCGTCCAAGACGTTCTGGCGGGTCATCCTGCCCCTGACTCTTCCGGGCATCGCGCTCGGTTGCCTGCTCTGCTTCGTGCTGGCGGTATCGTCCTTCATCACCCCGAAGCTGCTCGGGGGAGGGCGCGTCTTCCTGCTCGCGACGGAAATCTACGACCAAGCCATCGTCACCCTGAACTGGCCGCTCGCCGCGACGCTCTCGATCCTCGTGCTCGTGATCTTCGGTGCGGCGCTCGCCGTCTATGCCCGCGTGCTGCGCGTGATCGAGTAGGAGAGGGACCATGGAAACCAACACCACATCCCTGCCGATGAAGATACTCGTGGCGGTGCTGTTTCTCTTCCTGCTCGGGCCGGTCATCCTCGTGGTGCCGATTTCGTTCAGCGGCGAGCAGATCCTCTCGTTCCCGCCTGCGAGCTGGTCGTTCCGCTGGTACACGGCGCTCTTCAACAACACGCCGATGATCTCCGCCTTCTGGACGAGCCTGCTGCTCGGGGCCATCGTCACCGCGATCTCCCTCGCGGCGGCGATCCCGGCTGCCTATGTCATCGTGCGCATGAGGACGGCGGGCTCAGGGTTCCTCTACAACTTCTTCACCGCGCCGCTGCTGCTGCCGACCATCGTGCTGGGTCTCGCGATCCTCATCGTCTTCGCGTCGATGGGCTTCCTGGGCACCTTTACGGGGCTGGTGATCGGGCATCTTGTCATCACCCTGCCTTATGCGCTGCGCGTGCTGGCGACGACGCTGGGCAACTTGCCGCTTGCCTGCGAGGAAGCCGCATCCACCCTCGGCGGGCGTCCGTTCACGGTGTTTCGCCGCGTGACCCTGCCGATGATGGCGCCCGGCATCGTGGCCGCGACGGCGCTGTGCTTCCTCGTGTCCTTCGATGAGGTGGTGATTACGCTCTTCCTGACGGGGCCGCGCCTGAGCACCTTGCCGGTGCAGCTCTTCCACCACGTGGAAAGCCGGGCCGATCCGCTGGTGGCGAGCGTGTCCGTGCTTTTGATCTTCCTCACCCTCGCGGTGGTGATAATCGTCGACCGCACGGTCGGATTGTCCAAGACCTTCGTGAAGTGACCCGATCCGGGGCGGTGAGACTGCCCCGGAGGCCCGCCTAGAAGCGGAAACCCACGCCGGCGCCGCTGCCGGTCATGACCGGCTCGAAAGCGGGACGTGGCGCCGACATACGCTCGGGCACGCTGAGCGCCCGGCGCGGTGACGGCGCTGTCGATTCCGAGGTCCGGCGTGGTGCTTGCTTAGTCAGATGAGGCGGGGGCGGCACCCCCTCGCGCGGGAGAACGCCGGGCGCTGCGCCGGAACTGCACGCGCCGAGAGTGGTCCCGACAAGGGCGAGGGCGGATAGGAACGCCAACAAACGCATAGAGAGACTCCGCTGGTGACGCAGGGGACCTAGGCCATAAGGCGCAGAAGTCGAGTCTCAGCGGATAGTGTTTCTACTCAGATCGCACCGCCCGCGCCGTGGATCTGCCACGGGCCTGACCTATCATCGAGGGCATCGTGCGGATCGAACGGAGCGTCGGGCCCATGCGGTTTCAAGCAATCTCAAAGAGTGGCCGCGCCGCCGCTCTGGCCCTCGCGACACTTTTAGCGGGTGGCCTTGCCGGTGCAGCGCAGGCCGGGTGCCAGGATGCGCCAGGGCCGGGGGTGGACTGGTCGAATTGCTCAAAGGCGCGGCTCCTGCTGACCAATGACGATCTGACGAAGAGCATTTTTAGCCGGTCGCTCCTGACGCTCAGCGACTTCTCCGGTTCCCTGATGACGGGCGCAAAACTGGAAGAGGCCGAGGTCAGTCGGGCGCGTTTCGATGGCGTCGACCTGGCCCGTGCGGACCTCTCCCGCGCCATCGGCTGGCGAGCGAGTTTCGCGCAGGCCAATCTCTCCGGCGCCAGCTTCGTCTCCGCCGACATGAACCGCTCGGATTTCTCGCAAGCGAAAGCGATGGGCGCGAACTTCACAAAGTCGGAGCTGAACCGGTCCGACTTTTCAGGCGCGGACCTAACCGGAGCAGACATCTCGAAGGCCGAACTGGCGCGGGTGATCTTTCAGAACACCAAGCTGACCGGTGTGAACTTTAGCTACTCGAACCTCTCCCGCGCGAAGCTGATCGACGCGGACCTGCAGGGCGTGAACCTGGCCGGGGCTTATCTCTACCTCACGCAGGTCGGCGGTGCGGATTTGCGAGGAGCGGTCGGCCTGACCCAGACGCAGCTCGACATTGCCTGTGGCACATCGGGGACGCGGTTGCCTCCTGGGCTGGTCAAGCCGCAAGGCTGGCCCTGCACCGAGGATACGGACTGAAGCCGCGACGGCCATGCCGCATTGCCCCGATGGGGGCAGCATTCCAAATAAATGGCGTTGAGGCTCTGTCGCAGTATGGAGGGAGACATGGGACGCAAGTTCATTGATTGCCGTGAAGTTCCCAGTGAAACGCATTGCTCGCTCGCCCTGATGGCAGACACCGAGAGTGAGCTTGTGGAAGCCGCCGTGCAGCACGCTGTGGCGGTCCACAAGCATCAGGACACGCCCGAACTGCGAGAAAACATCAAGCGGGCCATCAAGGACGGCATGCCGCCGGCCTGACCGCGCCGCCTCGCGGAAATGAGGCGCGCTTGCATTTCGGCGCGACACATGAGGTAACAGCCTCATGTACGAGATCTACCACATCGAATCCGTCGGCCCGGAGGCCGAAGGCGGCCACATCATCCGGCGTATTCTCGTCCGGACGGACAGGGTCGAGGTCGCGAAAGAACGCGCGCTCAAGGTGATGCAGAAGGCGAGCCTTCCCCAATCCACCGGCCCGAAGGTGGAGGTGGTGCGGGTGAGGAACGGCGCCGGTCACGAGGTGTTCTCGGTCAGCGCGCGTGACTAAGCGGCGGGGGCGCTTCTTGGCCTAAATGACGAGGAAGTCAGCCGCCGTCAGCTTCAAGCCTTTCTGAAGCTTCGCGATCTCCACTGCCTTGGCTTTCCCCGGGCCATCGGGGTCGTAAGAGAGAATGCCTGTCTTGTTGTTGTAGATCAGGTAGTCGTTTGTATCCTTCGCCTTGTCGCCGACGGTGAAGAAGTTTTTGTTGAGCTTGGCTGGGCTGGCGAGCGTGCCCTTCGCGCCGAGCGATTTGAACACGGCGTTGTCGAGCCAGATGCTGTCGCCGGGTACGGAGAAATCCGTGATGGTATCGAAGTTGGTCTTCTTGTTCGGCTTCGTGTCGAAGATGAAGATGTCGTTTCCTGCGCCGCCGGTAAGCGTGTCATTGCCGAGGCCGCCCTGGAGCCGGTCGTCGCCCGCGTTGCCATTGATGAGATCGTTGCCCGTCCCGCCACTCAAGGTGTCGTTGTTGTCGCCGCCCGAGAGGCTATCGTTTCCGTCGTCGCCCTGAACCCAATCATTGCCCGCGTCACCATTGACGAGATCGTTGCCTGCTCCGCCGCTCACGGTGTCGTTGTTGGTGCTGCCTGAGAGAGTGTCATTGCCGGCATTGCCCTGAAGGAGATCGTCGCCGCTGCCGCCGTTCATCCCTTCGCTGTCCGTTCCGCCGATCAGCGTGTCGTTACCGCTCCCACCCGAGATGCTGCCCTGAACGTGCCCATTGGCTCCGTTATAGAAATCGTTGCCGTTTCCGAGAGAAATGCCGCCCACCATCATCCCGTTATTGGTGACAAGGTCGATGCCTTCGGCAAAGCCATATAGGCCCATTGCCCGCCGCGAGCCGTGCCGTTGTTCACAAAGACGACGGTTTCCATGTTGGTGGTTGAAAAATTGCGGCCGACGGCCGCCCAATCGCTCTCGATGAGCCCATCATTTGTCAGGGTCGATTGACCGGTCGCCGCTACTCCTAAGAAGTTGACGCCGCCGATAATCGTCCCCTTGTTGATGAGCGTCGCTTTTGTGCCCCCGACCTGGATCGCCATGCTGAGGTCGTTGAAGTTCTGCACCAGGGCGCCTGCTTCGATCACGAGGCGGTTGTAGGTATCCATGCTGCCCACGCCGACCCCGATTGCCAAGAAATTGGCAACGACGGTGCCGTAGACGTGCATAGTATGAGCGCTGCCGGAGACTCTGATGGTGTATTGATAATCGTCCGTGGTGCCGACGATGACGTCCGGCGCGATCCAGAGATTTTCTCCAAGCGCGAGATCGACGCGAATACCGGCGCCGACCGAGTCGAAGTTCACGATACGCAGAGTCATTCCCAGTCCCTCTCGTCGTACCCCCCGGAGCCGAAAGACGGCTCAGTATAAGGCCGTCTCAATTCTTTCCTGTCGTATGGGAATATTGACCGAAATGGCCCTTCACTCAAGAGGCGGCGATGGCGCTGCTGTGAGGGGAGGCTCAATGCTTAGGCGGTTAGCGAGAGATGTTCTCGGTTGGCGCGCGACGGTGCGCCGGTGCGGTTGAAAGTCCAAGCCGCACCGCAGCGCTCAGATGACGAAAAAGTCCGCCGCCGTGGCACAGGAAGACGCTCGTAACGCTCCTTCCAGATTGGCCAGTGAATCGTCGGCGAGAGAGCGGGAGGCCGCTACACCTTCTCGCCTTCGCCGCCCGTTCTATCTGTCCTTCCGCGGTGGCTCATATGACCAGCGGACAGTGGAGCATTTATCCTTATACCAACAGGAAGTCGTTGTAGGCGAGATTGGCCGGTTTGTTGGTCAGTGTGGCGAACTTGATTTGCGCCCTCGATCCCGTCCCGTCGGGGTCGTAATAGAGTGCGCCCGTCGCCTTGTCGTAGATGATGCGATCATCGACATCGTGCGCCTTGGTCCCCTTATAGAAGAATTTCGACTGCAGGGCGCCGGTACCTGCCCCCTTAAAGATCCCCTTCGAAAGCCAGATCGTGTCGTCCGCGTGGCTGAAGTCGATGATCTTGTCGACGTTGGTAGTCTTGTTGAGAGCGGTATTGAAGACGAAGATGTCCTTGCCGACTCCACCGGTCAGCAGATCGTTCCCGGCGCCGCCATAGAGAGTGTCGTTGTCGCCGCCGCCGTCTAGCGAGTCGTTGCCCGCATCGCCATAAAGCTTATCGTTTCCCGCTCCGCCAAACACCGTATCGGTCCCGACCCCGCCATAAAGCACATCGTCGCCAAGGCCGCCGTCGAACCAGTCGTTGTCGATGCCACCCATGATCTTGTCGTTGCCGCCAGCGGCAAAGAGCTTTCCGGAGAGGCGCCCCGATGCGCCATTGTAAACATCACTGCCGCTGCCGAGATTGACGGTTCCGGCCATTGTCCCCGTATTGGTGATTGCGATGACGCCCGTGGTGGGGGAGTCGAAGGCATATTGGCCCTGAATGACACCGCTATTGATGATATTCAGGTTGCCGAAGTTGAGTTGGTATACCCCCCTTTGGGTGGCGGAGATCGAGCCTGAATTTGTGAGGGTTGAAGTGGAGCTCGGATCCGAAGCGGAGAAGGCGACGCCCGCGTTAGATCCGAAGATGTTCCCGCCATTGGTAAATTGGGTGCCGTAGCCGGCGGCAAAGAAACCGCTATCCCCGTAGCCGCGAATGAACGCTCCTGCATGGACATCGATCGTATGCCCCTTGCCTGCCGGATCTGCACCGAACCGGATCGCGGTCAAACTTGTACTGACGACGGTGCCGTAAATGTCGGCCACGTCCCCAGCCCCTTCGAAATAAGCGGCACGGGAGCCGGTGACGCTGAGGGTGACGGTGGGACCGATGAAGAGGCTGTCGCCATTGGCGGTGCTATTGACTGCCGTCGTGCCGGAGATGGGAGCGTACCAGACCATGATCTTTCCTCCTTGTGCATCGCCGCGCGGATCGCGGATGCCGTTAGGAAAAAACGACACGGCAGGCGGCAGCTTAGCAGTTGGATCGACCTCGGCGGTCGTCAAGTGGCCGGGCAAGTGCGGTGGCGATCAGTCTGAAGCCGGCTTAGCAGCGTCCCTCCAGAGTACGAAGGTTCCTCGATTAGCGGCAGTAGCTTGCGTACCTAGCCCGCAGTTTGTCCGAAGACGCGACTAACTTCTCCTGGCTCGCCTGTGTCGTGCTTGCGTGAGCCTTGAGCAGCAGGGCTATCTCGCGAGCGGCAGGCCCATCACGACATCTAAACGTTCTGCGTCGGCAAGGGGCAGCAAATCTCAACGCCAGACGTAATGCATGCAGCGATCGCTGAACTGTGAATTGCAATAATGTGACGTGCCGGCCACGGGCGATGGTACAAGACCGACCGCTCATCGAACGATTTTATCTCGTAGAGCTTTTTCTCGAGTGGATGGTAGTAGAAGAACCGGTAACCAGAGGAGGCAATCCTCTCGTACCATTGAAGTGACGGCAGCCCTAGCAGCAGGACAAGAATGTCCACGCGGCCTTCAGCCAAGAACGGCAAAGCTCCCTCTAGCACCTTCGGCTCGAAGCCCGCGACGTTGATCTTGAGAACGGATAGATGGGAAATGCCCGATCGTTCGAGTTCTCCTGTCAATGTGCGAACGGGCACGATTTCCCCGCCTGCCGAACCCGCGCTACTCAGTTGGCTCATCCACGTTTGCTCAGCCGTCTCGAAGACGGCTGAGCCGTCTTCATTCGATAGCGCCATTTGGTTCACGGTGACCTTGCCAGCGACATGATTGCGCTCGATGTTCCGCTTTAGCGTGGCGATATTAGCTCCGCTGGGCTCGTAAGCATGCACGACGGCACAGGGCAGTGTTGCTGCAAAGATCGTAAATTGCCCTATTGCCGCTCCGACGTCGACAACGACCCAGTCCGGACGCGAAACCTGTCGCAAAAAGGAAAATTCGGGATCGATGAAATCGCCGAACATGACTAGGACTGGGGGGGACTGACTCGGGTAGTCAAATTCCAGAACGGGACCAGACCGAAGAGAAACCTCGGAGCGCTTCGGATGCTGTAAACGAAGCTTCATCAACCTTGCCGAGCCGTGGATCGTCTCCGCGATTCCTACGCTGCGGATACCCCAGCGCAGTTTGTGCGCAACTGATTGCACTCTCGCGGACATCCTTTTGAGCGACCCGGAGTTCATGGACACCATTGGAGTGGCTCCTAAGGAGACGGAAAATAGCCAGACCCGAAATTGTTGCCGAGCGTCGCAGGCGCGACCGGTGAGCTTCCTCTGCTGCGCCCATGCAAGGGCTAGATGTGAGGCGGCTGTCTTGTCGACATTCCCTAAAGCGCACTCTCGCAGTTTTGCTTTTCTAGAACGCTCTGCCCCACTGTACGTCATAATGGGGGAATACGTCACTTAACCCGACGTGGGTAACGCTCTCTGGCCCCTGAACGTAAAGGGAGTACAGATATACGGTAGGCGGATCAAAGGCTGAACGGAGCGACCGGGTGGCTAGCGTGGAGGGCCATCTGAGCAGCCCAGATGCTTCTCGAAGAAGACTCGCTTAAAGCCGTCTTCAGTACGACGCTCAACCTCTCTGTATCCGAGATAAGGATACATCGAGAGATTATCTGTCATCTTTTCGTTTGTGTAGAGATGCACGGTGCCAAGACTCAAACGCCGTGCTTCATCCTCGCAGAATGCGATTAGAGACTTGCCGATCCCCCGCCCAGTCGCCGCAGGCTGCACCGCGATATTCTCAAGAAACATATGATCCTCTCGCGGAAAGAATACGATGAAGCCTTGCACGTTGTCCCCGTCATCCGTCGCCAGATAAACCTGACTGGCAGCAATTTGTGATGCGAAGTCGGCGACCATGGGGGCCGGTTTGCGACCGATTGCGGCGACGTAACGGCCATAGGCTTTTTCAGCGCATGCCCGGATAGCCGCTTCATCACTCTTGACTGCTTTGCGGATCATTTCTTCTCTCCGGATCGTGCTCGCCATAAGAGATCTCTCACTTACGGAAAGCGGACGTCTCGTGCTGAGCTTATCGATTATTCTCGCCGCTTAGCTGCCAACGCCGCAAGAGCCGCCTGCCGTTCTCGGCAAGGCCGGCTGGTCTCGAGGGCTATTGGCGTTCTACTAGCCCAGCCCTCTCAAGACACTCCTGAAAATTGCTCCTCATCGATAACCTCGGACTCACGCCCAAGTGGAATCGATGGCGGCCTGATGCGACCTTTGGTTGGGGTCCTCTACCTACTAAGGGTTACAAATTACCTACTAAGAGTTATGTCGTAGGAATGTCCCCTCATTCAATTGCCGTTCTCGTTATGAGAGGCTGAAAGCTAGACGATTAGCCAACCTCCTCTTTCTAAGGAGCCAGCAATGCTTGGGTCGAGCTATCAGTTTTTCCAAAGAATCATAAATCGTCTTCGGATCCTCAAGGGAAGATATGCGGTGGGTCGACAGGGGCCGAGCCTCGCCAATGATCCGCGCTCCGAGACGGCGCCCGGAGCAGTGGATCGCCCGCTCCCGGGTGGCGGACCGGAGATCCCGCAAGCCGGAATTGCCGGCACCATGCAACCTGGCGTCCTTAAGGGGCCGGTGACCACGAGCCGACCGACGACGGCTCTGCGAACCGCAGCGACTGCTTCGGCGTCGAACGCCATTGTTGTCGAAAACCAGAAGCTCGGAAATCCTGAGAGCGAATGGGGCATCGTGGGAGCGGGCAGTTCGAACATCGAGGGTTTCGCGACTGAGATCAGTATCAATCGCGGGCAAAGGGTTGATTTCAAAATCAACACCGACTCGACCAACTACAGGATCGATATCTACCGTCTCGGCTATTACGGCGGGATGGGTGCCAGGAAAGTCGACACGATCCCGCATACGGGACTCCAGGTCCAACCCACTCCCTTACCGGACGGCGCGACGGGAGCCACGGACGCCGGCAATTGGGCCGTCTCGGCGTTCTGGAATATCCCGGCCGATGCGACGTCAGGCATCTACATCGCCAAACTCGTTCGACAGGACGGCGTCACCGGGACAAACCATGTCCCGTTTGTCGTCCGCGACGACAGCAGCACCAGCGACATCATCTTCCAAACCTCCGACATGACGTGGCACGCCTATAACCCTTGGGGCGGTGCGAATTTCTATGGCGGCAACGGCCCAGGGACGGGCCCTTTGGGGAACGGCCGCGCCTACGCGGTGAGCTACAACCGTCCGATCACCACCCGCGGGGGCGGCCTCGCCTCAGGGCCGCAGGATTTCATTTTCGGAGTCGAGTACCCGGCGCTCCTGTGGCTCGAGAAGAACGGCTACGATGTGTCGTACATGGCCGGCGTCGACACGCATCGTTTCGGAAGCTTGCTGACGAACCACAAGATGTTCTTGTCGGTCGGTCACGACGAGTACTGGACAGGCCCGCAGCGCGCGAATGTCGAGGCCGCTCGCGACGCGGGGGTGCATCTCTCGTTCTGGAGCGGCAATGAGATCTACTGGCGGACCAGATGGGCACCGAGTTTCAGCGCTGACGGGACGCCCTATCGCACTCTCGTCTGCTATAAGGAAACCTGGGCCAACGGCGACATCGATCCGAGCAATGAATGGACGGGAACTTTCCGCGATCCGCGTTTCGTGTCGCCAACGGCTCAAGGTGGAGGGCAACCCGAGAACGCGCTGACGGGGACGATCTTCCAGGTCGACTCGTATCGCCGTGACTCCATCACTGTTGGCTCGGAATTCGCCGATCTCCGATTCTGGCGCAACACGAGTATCGCCAACCTGCAACCGGGCGAGACGGCGACGCTGCCAGCGGGCTATCTCGGCTACGAATGGGACGAATCCCCTGACAACGGCTTCCGGCCGGCCGGGCTCATCATGCTTTCCTCGACGACGCTCGCGGTCACGCAATACCTGCTGGACTACGGCAATACGGTCGGGAATGGGGTCGCCACCCATAACCTGACGCTGTATCGCGCGCCGAGCGGCGCCTTGGTGTTTGGCGCCGGCACCGTCTATTGGGCGTGGGCACTTGACGACAATCATGACAACGAAACGACGCCCGTGGATCCCCGGGTCAAGCAGGCGATGGTCAACCTGTTCGCCGATATGGGCATTCAACCCGGCACGCTCGAGGCCGGCCTCGTCCCGGCAACGCAATCGACCGACACCATAAAGCCGGTCTCCACGATCACCTCTCCCAATGTCGGTGCGTCCATTACCGTGGGCCAGACTGTCACGATCACTGGAACAGCCTCCGACAGCGGAGGCGGCGTCGTCGTCGCGGTCGACGTGTCGACGGATTCCGGCGTGACCTGGCACCGGGCGATTGGCCGTGGAAGCTGGACCTACAACTGGATTCCGCTGGCCGCCGGCACCTTCACGATCAAGACCAGAGCCGTGGACGACAGCGTCAACGTGGAGATCCCGGGAGTCGGACGAACGTTTACGGTCTCGGGTCCCAATTTTACGTCGCTTTTCTCACCCACGGCGACGCCCGCAACCCCCTCCGTCGCCGATAACAAAGCGGTCGAAGTCGGAATGAAATTCCAGGTGTCGGTCGCAGGGACGATTGCTGGTGTCCGTTTCTACAAGGGGCTTAACAACACCGGTATTCACACCGGGTCGCTCTGGTCGAGTACAGGAACTTTGCTGGCGACGGTCACCTTCTCGGGAGAGAGCGTCAGCGGATGGCAGACGGCGACGTTCGCCACGCCGGTCTCGGTCTTGCCGGGGGCGACATACGTGGTCTCCTATCACGCCAACGCTGGCAATTATTCGAGCACCGCGAACTATTTCGCAGCGGCGGTCACGACCGGCCAACTGACGGCGCCCTCGAGCGCTGCCGCAGGCGGCAACGGCGTCTTCGCTTATGGAGCGACCAGCACGTTCCCGACCAACACCTACGACGCAACGAACTATTGGGTCGACGTATTGTTCGCCGCGTCCGGCAGCGGGACCAACCAGCCGCCCGTGGCCAACAACGACGCAGACTTCGTGATGAACCAGGATACGTCCCTCACGATTGCTGCAGCGACCCTTCTCGCCAACGACACCGACCCGGACGGCGATCCGTTGACAATCACGGGCGTCAGCGCAGCAACCCATGGCTCGGTCGTGTTCAACGCGAGTACGAACACCATCACGTTCACGCCCGCCGCGGGTTACACCGGTCAAGCAGGCTTCACCTATTCCATCAGCGACGGTCGCGGCGGCACGTCCTCCGCGAATGTGAGCCTTAACGTCATACCGCCTTCGGTCAGCCTGTTCCCGCCATCGGCGACACCGGCGATCCTGTCCGATCCCGACACCAGCTCGGTCGAACTCGGGATGAAGTTTCAATCGTCTGTCGCGGGTACGATTATCGGCATAAAGTTCTACAAGGGTACGGGCGATACCGGCACGCACCAGGGCAGCCTATGGACGGCGACCGGAATGCTGCTCGCCACCGTGACCTTCGCCAACGAAACTGCGAGCGGATGGCAGACTGCGATCCTCTCCACCCCCGTTACACTTAACGCGGGAACAACCTACGTGGTCTCCTATCACAGCAACGGTCACTATGCTGCAACGAGCAGCTACTTCACGGCGGCCACCACGAACGGGCCGCTGACTGCTCCGTCCAGCAGTGCGGCGGGCGGCAACGGCGTCTACAGCTACGGATCGTCCAGTTCGTTCCCGACGAGCTCCTATGGTGCAACGAACTACTGGGTGGACGTGTTGTTTAACCCCTCGAGCGCCTCGTTCGACACGCTCGGCGCTCCCAACAATGAGACCGAGCTCGCGACGAGCCGGGATATGACCCGGGGGGCCGCCGAGTTGGCTCTCAGTGAAGATTCTGACCCATAAGCATGTCGCAGTAGCGGTTGTGTAAAGTTGCATCCCCGGCACACGAGTGCCGGGGACCCATCAATTCACATCCGCATGGCCAGCGCGGATGAGACTGCACTGGCAGCAGCCGACGCTGACAACGTCGGGCTATTGCTGGGCGACCTCCGACATCAAAGGCATGCATGCTCAATAGCAGGGCAACAAGCCGCCAGAGCTGATCTGGGAGGGCGATGCGGCGGCGGTTGCTCGCTAGGACGGGGGCCAGGCTCAGTCCACGGGAATGAAGGCAGGGTTCCACACGATCTCCCAGACGTGCCCGTCGAGATCCTGGAAGTAGCCAGCGTAGCCGCCCCAAAACGTGTCCCAGGCTGGCTTGAGAATCTTGGCTCCGGCCTTGCGGCCTTGCTCCATAATCAGGTCCACCTCGTCCTTGTGGGGGACGTTGTGCCCGATCGTGAAGCCCGTCGGGCACGGGGCCGTCTTCGGCAGGCCTGTGTCATGGGCAAGGTCGTCACGAGCCCACACTGCCAGCTTCACCTGGGACTGGAGGTCGAAGAAGGCAACGGCTCCGTGCTCGAACTCCTTGCCGACGATGCCCTCGGTCGGCAGCCCGAGACCATCGCGGTAGAACGCGACGGCGCGCTCCAGATCCTCGACCCCAAGCGTCAACACCGAAATACGTGGTCTCATTCGTCCTCCGCTCCATGCACGGCCGCCATCGAGACGGCCACTCCAGATCACATCATGGCCGTGTCGGAGGAAGCCGTCTTGAACAAAACGGCCAGTCAGGCTGCCAACTGGTGCACGAACTCGCCTGCCGTCATCCCGCAGAGGGATTGGACCTCACGCGTGAGGTGAGCCTGATCAGCATACCCGGCGCGGAGCGCGAGGAGGGCAAGACCCTCACCCGCTTCCGTTCGCGCAAGAGACTGGAACCTCTGGAAGCGCAGGATCCGGTCGAGGGTCTTCGGGCCGTAGCCGAAGAGCTCATCGCATTGGCGGCGCAAGGTTCGCTCGCTGACCCCAAGGCGTTCCCGCAGCGCCTTGATCTTGTGTCCCTCGGCATTCGCGTCGGCCCTGAGAAACTCGAAGATCATTGTTGCCTCCTGGCGCGGGTGCTCCACCTTCGGCGCCTCGGCGGCCAAAAGCTCCTGGAAGACGCGGAGCTTACCACTCGCCGAGCTCGCCGCTCCAATCCTGTCCGCAACACGGTCGGCCGTGCTGCCCCAGAACTCTGCCATCGGAACTTCACGTCCGACGATCTCCGTCAGGGGCTGTCCCAGCCACTTGGCTGCGGCTCCCGGCATGAAACGAATGCCGAGAACGATGGAGCCGGGTCTCAATTCCGGGGTCGCAGCAGTGATGTCGGGCCCCACGACCGTGAACCGATCTTCCCGCCAGAGGAGATCGACACAGCCATCGGGAACGACGGCAACAGGTCCTGAATGGTTCGGGGAGACTGAGCTCATCCACACACGCTGGAAATGCGGAAGCAGCCGGAGTATCGGAGAGGCCTCGACATATCGCCCGACCCGGCTGGCCAGGATTGGCGCGTGTTTACTCGGCATGACAGCTCAATCCTCCTGAACGGTTCCGGACCCATCGAAAAATGCCATTCGGGACGATCGTCTTCAATGGGCCGAAACCTAGCCCTCCAAAGGAGCGGCCGCTCGATCTTCTGTCCATAAGCGATGCATCGCTACGTTGCGATCTCCCAGAGGTGCCTACGACCATTAACGGTGCCGACCTGGCGCACGCGTTTGCGCTTCTTCAGCGCGTTCAATGCTGCCGAGACATGCGTCACGAAACGGGGAAGGGCTAGGTCATGGGGCACTCGTCGATCACGGTGATCTACGACGTTTACGGGCATCTTTTCGCGGATGAGGAGGCTGATCAAAAGGCCATGCGAGCGATCGAGGCTCGACTTTTAAGCTGAGCCTTTACGGCCGGAAAAGCGCCCATGGACGTGTTGCATCCGTGTTGCATGGAGCCGCCGGGACCCGTTTGTAACTTGTTGTAAAATAAGGGAATGTGTTGCAGAGCGTTGCAACAAATTTTAGAGGCGTTTCGGGCATCAAAAAACCCACTAAGTCGTTGACCTAGCGGGCGAATTTCGATTGGCTGGGGGACCTGGATTCGAACCAAGACTAACGGAGTCAGAGTCCGCTGTTCTACCATTAAACTATCCCCCACCGTAAGTTCTTGAAGCCGCTTACTTTTCCGAAAGGCGTTGCCCGGAGCGCGGCGGCGAACTTGAGTGAGTGGCGGTCAGATAGGCCGCTTTTCCGGGGGCGTCAACCCCATTCGTCGCTATTCCGGGCACCAAGGCCGACGGGGAAGGGCTCTGCCCTGGACTTGGGCTCCCGATTGCGGGAGAACGGCGCGGTTTCTGGCGGGAGTTCGGCCGTTGAGCATGATCGAACGTTTGAAGGATCTTGTGAGGAACCTGGGCTCACGCACCTATGTGATGGGTGTCCTGAACGTCACGCCCGACTCGTTCTCCGATGGCGGTCTGTTTGCCGATCATGCGGCTGCGCTTGAGCACGCGCAGGATATGGAGCGGGAAGGGGCCGACATCATCGATATCGGCGGGGAATCGACGAGACCCGGCTATGTGCCGGTCGGGGTGGAGGAGGAGCAGCGGCGCGTGCTGCCGATCATTCGCGATCTGGCCCCGCTGCTGAACGTGCCGATCTCCATCGACTCCTACCGCGCGGAGACCGCGCGGGCGGCCCTTCAAGCCGGCGCGACGATCGTCAACGACATCTGGGGGCTGCAGCGCGATTCCGACATGGCGGCTGTCGTCGCGGATCACGGTGCTCTCGCAGTGGTGATGCACAACCGGGCAGAGGTCGATCCCAGCCTCGATATCGTTGCCGATATGCTGCGCTTCTTCGATCACTCTCTCGCGCTGGCGCGGCGGGCGGGCATTCCCGACCATCATGTCATTCTCGATCCCGGTATCGGCTTCGGCAAAACGGCGGATCAGAATTTGGAGGCGTTGCGGCGACTTCCCGAATTGAAGGCGCTCGGTTTTCCGTTGCTGGTCGGCGCGTCGCGCAAATCCGTGCTCAGCCGTTTCTACGATCCCGGTGTTCCGCCGCGTGACCGGTTGTTCGGCACGCTCGGCGCACATGTTGCGGCGGTGAGCCGGGGTGCCGACATTATCCGTGCGCACGATGTGCGGGCCCATGTGGAAGCCTGCCGCGTCGCGGACATTCTGCTGAGAGGCCAGCCTTGACCGACACCATCACGCTCACGCGCCTCGCGCTCTACGCGCATCACGGCGTCTTTGCCGAAGAAGCGCGTCTCGGTCAGCGCTTCTATGTCAGCCTGCGCTGCCTGCTTGATTTGAGGGCGGCCGGGCAGGCGGATGACTACCATCAGTCGGTTTGCTACGCGAGGCTTGCCAAGCTGGTTCACACGCTTGGTACCACGCGCCGTTTCCACACCATCGAAGGGTTGGCAGAAGCCATCGCCGCCGGCGTGCTCGAGGGTTTCCCGCCGGTTGAAACCGTCGTCGTGCGAGTGGAAAAGCCCGAGGCTCCGGTTCCATTCATCCTCGACAGCGTGGCGGTTGAAATCGAACGCTCGCGCAATGGCTAAAGTCGCCCTTAGTCTCGGCAGCAATTTGGGCGACAAGAGCGGTACCATTCAAAAGGCGCTCGCGTTGCTGGACGAAGGGGGCGCAACAGTTCTCGCGCGCTCATCCGACTACCGGACGCCGCCCTGGGGGCCTGTGCCGCAGGATTGGTTCGTCAATGCTTGCGCGATTGCGGAAACGGATCTTGCGTCGCGAGATTTCCTGGCGCTGTGCCACCGTGTCGAGCGCGCACTCGGGCGCGTCCGCGAGGTCCGCTGGGGGCCGCGGATCATCGATATCGATATTCTCGCTTACGACGATCTCGCGCTGGAGAGTCCGGAGTTGATGCTGCCGCATCCGCATCTGCACGAGCGCGCCTTTGTCCTTGTACCACTTGCTGAAATCGCCCCGGATCTGATGGTGCGCGGGCGGCGCGTGGCGGATTGGCTTGCACGGGTGGACACCGCCGGCATTGTGAGGATTGACTAGGCCACGCCGAACCAAGCTTGTCAGTTCAGGTGTCATTCAACTATGTCATGACATAGTGACATCATGTCGGCGGGAGAATCACGCCGGTCAGGAGATGACTGAGATGACTTTCGGTAAGTGGGTTCTTGGTGCGGTGGCTGGAGGCTTGGCCCTCGGCGCCGTTAGCGCGCAGGCCGCGCCCTTGCCCTTCGTGGCCGTCGACGCCCCGGCTTCGGTCCAAAACGTGCAGTTCTACTTTTACGCGGAAGATCCGCCTCCGCCGCCGGTCGTCTATTACGATCCGCCGCCGCCGCGGTATTACGCTCCTCCGCCGCGCTATTACCGCCCGGCTCCTCCGCCGCCCCCGACGCCGTTCTATGGCCGGGAGTACGGTCCGCCGCGCTATGGCTACTACAACAAGGAGGCGGCGAAGAACTACGTGAAGGACTATCGCCGCGCGGAGAAGGAAATCTACAAGGAGCGCGTGCGCGCCTGGAACAAGGCCAACGGCTTCTAAAGCTTTCTCGCAGATTTTATTCGTCGAGCGCGCCGCCTCCGGGCGGCGTGTCCTTTTGGAAGTCGGCGCGCAGTTCGGCCTCGTCCTCCGCTTCGGCTGCTTCGAAGGCTAAGCGCTCATAGCGGTCGAGTGCGCCTTGCAGAATGTAGGCCGCCGCCATCTTGTCCACTACATCGGCACGTTTGGCGCGCGAGGTGTCGGCATCGAGCAAGGTGCGCGTCACGACGGCTGTTGAGAGGCGCTCGTCCCAGAACAACACCGGCAGGGCAATCAGAGGCTTGAGGTTGCGCACGAAGGCTCGTGTGGCCTGCGCGCGGGGGCCTTCAGTGCCGTCCATGTTGAGCGGCAGGCCGAAAACGAATCCGCCGACGTCGTATTGCGCCACAAGGTCCTTGATGCGTGCCACATCGGGCGTGAACTTCACCCGTTTGATGGTCTCCAGCGGCGTTGCGATTCGCCGCTCCACATCGGAGAGCGCGAGCCCGATGGTCTTGGTGCCGAGGTCCAGACCCATCAGACGCGCGCGCGGCGGCAATCCGTCCATCAGGGTTAGCAGGTCTTTGTCGCTTTCGTTCACGCGGGGCGTTTCCTTCCGGTTTGTTCCCTTATAGCCAAGAAGCGCGCAATGCCCTAGCTGATGGGTGTCATCGCAGAGAGACCGCCCCCATGAAGATCACTTGGTTCGGCCATTCCGCTTTCCGGCTCGATTTCGCCGACAAGGTCGTGCTCATCGACCCGTTCTTTTCCGGCAACCCGGCGTTCGAGGGCAGCGTGGAAAAGGCCGCCGAGGGCACAACGCACATCCTCATCACCCACGCTCATGGGGATCATGTGGGCGACACGCTCCAGATCGCAAAGGCCACAGGCGCGAAGGTCGTCACCAATTACGACCTGTGCATGTATCTCGTCTCTCAGGGGCTCGAGAATTTCGACCCCATGAACACGGGCGGCACCACCGACCAGGGCGGGTTCACCGTCACCCTCGTGCATGCCGACCATTCCGCCGGGCTCGGCGAGATGGGCGTCAATGTCCCGCTCGGCAGCGCCAACGGCGTCATCGTCAAGGCGCAAGGAGAGCCGACCGTCTATCACATGGGCGATACGGACATCTTCGGCGACATGGCCTTGATCGCTGAAATCCACCGCCCCGACGTGGCGATGGTCCCCATCGGCGACCGCTTCACCATGGGGCCGGAGGTCGCTGCGCTGGCGGTGGACCGCTATTTCAAGCTCAAGGCCGCTATCCCCTGCCACTACGGCTCCTTCCCCGTGCTCGAACCCACCGCCGACAAGTTCGTCGCAGCGCTGGACGGGAAGGGGACGCAAGTGATCGTGCCGCATAAGACGGTGGGGGTGAGGATCTAACGGCCGTTCCGCACTTTTCGCCCCTCGCATTCTCCGAGCCGAGCCGGTTCTCATCGGCCTCGGTTCGGACTGCCGCGTAAGCCGAACGAGACCTGTCGCTGCTGTCGTCTTAATCCTTTATTGACTCCACACTCACCGTACGGCATCCCCACACTTTACACAGAACATACAATGAACAATGATGAACATGTCAGGAACATGGAGATCCGACATGGTTCGCGTCCTTCTTGAAACCACAGCCGAAATCACCTCCCTTGCTCTCTTCGGAAGCATGGTGGCCATATGGGCTCTCGCGTTTTATCCCATGGCATAATTCCCACACTTCACAGGCAAGGGGCCTTGTGCCCCCATGCGGCCCCGTTTGCCGTGGTGAGGAGGGGACGACTCGTGCGAAACTGCGCCATCCCTTGAGTCGAGATTCATGTCGCGCATTCTTCAAGAAATCGGGTTCGTCCACCTGCATGTGCACTCCTCCTATTCGCTGCTCGAGGGGTCGCTGAAGATTGCGCAACTGGCGAAGCTGGCAGCGGCGGACAAGCAGCCGGCGCTCGCTTTGACCGACACCAACAACCTGTTCGGCGCGCTGGAATTTTCCGAAAAGCTCGCAGGCTCCGGCATGCAGCCGATTGCAGGCGTCCAGCTTTCCGTCCTTTTCGAGGAGCCGGACCCGGTGGCGCGCGTCCAGCCGCAGCCGAGTAACATCGTGCTGCTGGCGCAGAACGAAGAGGGCTATCGCAACCTCATGCGGCTCGTGAGCCACGCCTATTTCGGCGTGCCGCTCGGGGAACCGCCGCGCGCCGCGGCATCGCTTTTGGCCAAGCACTGTGAGGGGCTGATTGCGCTGACCGGCGGCTATTCCGGTCCGCTGGACAGCGCCCTGCGCGAGGGCGCGCGGGGAGAACTGGCGCAGGCGCGGCTCGATGTTCTCAAACATGCTTTTGGCCATCAGCTCTATGTCGAAATCCAGCGCCACGGCCTGCCCGACCAGCGGGTCGTCGAGGGTGAGTTGATTGCGCTCGCCGACCGCAACGGCCTGCCCATCGTCGCGGCCAACGAACCGTTCTTCGCCGCGGGGGCGGATTACGAGTCCCATGACGCGCTGCTCGCGATTGCGGACGGGCGCATCGTCTCCGACGACAACCGCCGCCGGCTGACGCCGCAGCACGATTTCAAGACGCGCAAGCAGATGATGGAGCTGTTTGCCGATCTGCCGGATGCGCTTCATGCCAGCGTCGAAATCGCCATGCGCTGCGCGACACGTGTCAGAACGCGCAAGCCCATCCTGCCGAGCTTCGGCGTCGAAACGGATGCGGTGGCGATGGACGAGGGCGAGGAGCTGAAGCGCCAGGCGGAGGAGGGGCTCGCCAGACGCCTTGCCGCGCATGGCCCCGCGCCCGGCCTCACGGAACAGGATTATCACGACCGCCTCGCCTTCGAGGTCGAGGTTATTCGCCGGATGAAATATCCCGGCTACTTCCTCATCGTGTCCGACTTCATCAAATGGGCGAAAGACCACGACATTCCCGTCGGGCCGGGCCGTGGTTCGGGCGCGGGCTCGCTCGTCGCCTATGCGCTGACCATCACCGATCTCGACCCCTTGCGGTTCAGCCTGCTCTTCGAGCGCTTCCTCAACCCGGAACGCGTCTCGATGCCGGACTTCGATATCGACTTCTGCGTCGAGGGGCGCGAGCGCGTCATCGAATACGTGCAGCAGCGCTACGGCGAGGAGCAGGTCGCGCAGATCATCACCTTCGGTACGCTGCTCGCGCGCGGCGTGATGCGCGACGTCGGCCGCGTGCTCGAAATGCCTTATGGCCAGGTGGACAAGCTCACCAAGCTGGTGCCGCAGAACCCGGCGAACCCGGTGACGCTGGATCAGGCCATCGAGGGCGAGCCCAAGCTTCAGGCCGCGCGTGACGAAGAGCCCGTCGTCGCGCGGATGCTCGGCATCGCGCAGAAGTTGGAGGGCCTGCATCGACACGCCTCGACCCACGCGGCGGGCGTGGTGATCGGCGACCGGCCGTTGCAGGAACTGGTGCCGCTCTATCGAGACCCGAAGACCGGCATGCGCGTGACCCAGTTCAACATGAAATGGGTCGAGCAGGCGGGTCTGGTGAAGTTCGACTTCCTCGGCCTGAAAACGCTCACCGTGCTCAACACGGCGGTCTCGCTGATCCGGCGAAAGGGCATCGAGGTCGATCTCTCGGCGCTGCCGCTCGACGACAAGAAAACCTACGAAATGCTCTGCCGTGGTGAGACGGTCGGCGTGTTCCAGGTGGAAAGTGTCGGCATGCGCAAGGCGCTGGTCGAGATGGAGGCCGACCGTTTCGAGGACATCATCGCGCTTGTCGCGCTCTACCGTCCGGGCCCGATGGCGAACATTCCGGTCTATTGCGCGCGCAAGCTCGGCAAGGACGAGCACAACAAGAAGGATTGGTATCCGCACCCCAAGCTCGAGCCGATCCTGAAAGAGACCTTCGGCATCATCGTCTATCAGGAGCAGGTGATGGAGGTGGCAAAGGTCCTCTCCGGCTACTCGCTCGGCGACGCCGACCTTCTGCGCCGCGCTATGGGTAAGAAGATCAAGGCGGAGATGGACGCGCAGCGCGAGCGCTTCGTCTCCGGCGCGGTGGGTAGCGATCTCGACAAGGCGAAGGCCAACGAAATCTTCGACCTTCTGGCGAAGTTCGCGGATTACGGCTTCAACAAGAGCCACGCGGCGGCCTATGCGCTCGTCGCGTTCCAGACCGCTTACCTGAAGGCGAATTATCCGGTCGAGTTCATGGCGGCGTCGATGACGCTCGATCTCGACAACACGGACAAGCTCTCGGAATTTCGGCGCGAGGCTCAGCGCCTCGGCATCCGCGTCGAGCCGCCGTCGATCAACCGCTCCGGCGTCGTGTTCGACGTGAAATACGACGCGGAAGGAAACGGCGCGATCCTCTATGCGCTTGCCGCCGTCAAGGGCGTCGGGCGCCAGGCCATCGAGGCCCTGGTGGAGACACGCGGCGACAAGCCGTTCAAGGATCTTGGCGATTTCGCACGCCGCATCAATCCGCGCGCGGTCAACAAGCGCATTCTCGAAAACCTCGTGGCGGCGGGCGCGTTCGACGAGCTGGAGCCCGACCGCGCGAAGGCTGCGGCCTCCATCGACGCCATGATGAGCCTCGCGCAGCAATCGCATGAGGCGGCGAATGGCGGCATGGCCGATATGTTCGGCGGCGTTGCCTCGGCGGATGTGCAGTTGCGCATTCCGCACTACGAGCCCTGGCCGCCTTCCGAGAAACTGCAGAAGGAATACGACGCGGTCGGCTTCTTCCTTTCGGGCCATCCGCTCGACGAGTATGGCGATCTCTTGAAGAAGCTGCGCGTGCAGACCTGGGTCGATTTCGCGCGCTCGGTGAAGGCGGGCAACTCGGTCGGCCGTGTCGCCGCCACGGTGCTCGACCGGCAGGAGCGCCGGACCAAGACCGGCAACAAGATGGGCATTCTGACCCTCTCCGATCAGACCGGCCATTTCGAGGCAATCATCTTCTCGGAGGGGCTGCAACGTCTGCGCGACGTGCTGGAGCCCGGCAACGCCGTTGTGCTGATGCTTCAGGCGGGCGTTGAAGGCGAAGAAGTCCGCGCGCGCATCGGCATGGCCGAGCCGCTGGAGGAGGCGGTCGCGAAATACCAGAAGGGCATGCGCATCTTCCTGCGTGACGAGCGGCCCATCGCGAGTGTCTATGAACGCCTGCGGGCGCGCGGGGAGGGGGAAGTGTCCCTCGTCCTCATCCTCGACGAGGGCGACCGGGAGGTGGAAGTAAAGCTCCCCGGCAAATACCTCGCCACGCCCCAGATCGCAGGCGCACTCCGCGCTGTGCCGGGCGTGGTGGATGTGCAGATGAGTTGAGGCGGGGCGCAAACGCTTCCCTCGACATGGCCGGATCAAGCCCCGCCATGAAGGCGGGGCCCATCGGAAATGTTTCAGCACAACCGCATTTCATGCTACCAGCGCTTCCATGAAACCGCTCGACAGCTCTCACGCTTCGCCTCCCGCTGCCTCGGAAAGGGCGATCATTTCCGTCTCGGGGCTCAATAAGATTTATGGTTCCGGCTTCCAGGCGCTTCGCAACGTCGATCTGGAGATTAGCCGGGGCGAGATTTTCGCGCTTCTCGGCCCGAACGGGGCGGGGAAGACGACGCTCATCAGCATCATCTGCGGCATCGTCAATCCGAGCATGGGCATCGTGCTGGCCGACGGCCACGACATCGTGCGCGATTATCGGGGCGCCCGCTCCAAGATCGGCCTCGTGCCGCAGGAATTGTCGACGGATGCTTTCGAAAGCGTCTGGGACACGGTGACGTTCAGCCGAGGGCTTTTCGGCAAGGCGCCGAACCCGGCCTATATCGAAAAGATCCTGAAGGACCTCTCCCTCTGGGAGAAGAAGGACAACCGGATCATGACCCTGTCCGGCGGCATGAAGCGCCGGGTCATGATCGCCAAGGCGCTCTCGCACGAACCGACGATCCTCTTCCTCGACGAGCCGACCGCAGGCGTCGATGTGGAGTTGCGGCGCGACATGTGGGAGATGGTCCGGTCGTTGCGGGACAACGGCGTCACCATCATCTTGACCACCCATTACATCGAAGAGGCCGAGGAAATGGCCGACCGGATCGGGGTGATCAACAAGGGCGAGATCGTTCTGGTCGAGGACAAGACCGTGCTGATGCGCAAGCTTGGTCGCAAGCAACTCACGTTGCAGCTTCAGCACCCCTTAAACGCGGTGCCTGCGGCCTTATCCGGCTATGACCTGACGCTCTCGGAAGACGGCCTGCAGCTCATCTATGATTTCGATGCGCAGAGCGAGGAAACCGGCATCGCCGGACTGCTGCGGCTGCTTAGCGAGCAGGGTATCGACTTCAAGGACCTGCATACCTCGCAAAGCTCGCTGGAAGACATCTTTGTCGATCTCGTCAGGGGGCGCGCATGAATTTCTATGCCATCAAGTCCATCTACCTCTTCGAGATGGCGCGCACCTGGCGCACGCTGATGGAAAGCATCGCCTCGCCGGTCCTCTCCACCTCCCTCTATTTCATCGTCTTCGGCTCGGCGATCGGCTCTCGCATCGCCGATGTGGACGGGGTGAGCTACGGCGCATTCATCGTGCCGGGGCTCATCATGCTCTCGATTCTGACGGAGAGCATCTCGAATGCCGCTTTCGGCATCTACATGCCGAAATTCTCCGGCACGATCTACGAACTGCTCTCCGCCCCGGTCTCCGCCCTGGAGACGGTTTTGGGCTATGTGGGCGCGGCGGCCAGCAAGTCGATCATTCTCGGCACCATCATTCTGATCACGGCCCGGTTCTTCGTGGACTTCTCCATCGAGCATCCGGTCTGGATGGTGGCCTTCCTGATCCTGACCTCGGTCACGTTCAGCCTGTTCGGCTTCATCATCGGCATCTGGGCCGATAGCTTCCAGCGGCTCCAGCTCATCCCCCTGATGGTCGTGACGCCGCTCACCTTCCTCGGCGGGAGCTTCTATTCGATCAACATGCTGCCGCCGTTCTGGCAGAAGGTCGCCCTGTTCAACCCCGTGGTCTACCTCGTCAGCGGCTTCCGCTGGAGCTTTTTTGGGGTGGCGGACGTCAACGTGGCGGTGAGCCTCGGCATGACCCTGATCTTCATGGCGGCCTGCCTGACAGGCATCTGGTGGATTTTCCGTACCGGATACAGGCTGAAGGCTTGAGTTTCGCCCGGGGAGGGCCTCAGGCTTGCCATTCCCCGGCTTTTCCCCTATACGCGCGTCCATCCCACACGCGGAGCCTGCCTCATGACTGAATGAGGCGTCCCGGTGGCCGGCAAAGGCCGGTCCACTGCTCCGCGGAGGCTTAACCGGAGAAAAAAGATGGCTCTTCCTGACTTTTCGATGCGCTCGCTGCTGGAAGCCGGCGCTCACTTTGGCCACCAGGCCCACCGTTGGAACCCGAAGATGGGTCAATACATCTTCGGCACCCGCAACAACATCCACATTATCGACCTCGCCCAGACGGTCCCGATGCTGCACCGCGCCCTCCAGGCCGTCAGCGACACGGTGGCCAAGGGCGGTCGCGTGCTGTTCGTCGGCACGAAGCGCCAGGCGGCCGACTCGATCGCCGATGCGGCCAAGCGTTCGGCTCAGTACTACGTGAACGCCCGCTGGCTCGGCGGCATGCTGACCAACTGGAAGACGATTTCGGGCTCAATCTCGCGTCTGCGCAAGGTCGACGAAATCCTCGCCGGCGGCGGCCAGGGCCTGACGAAGAAAGAGCGCCTCATGCTCGCCCGCGAGAAGGACAAGCTCGAGCGCGCGCTGGGCGGCATCAAGGACATGGGCGGCACGCCCGACCTGATCTTCATCATCGACACCAACAAGGAGCAGCTGGCGATCCAGGAGGCCAAGCGCCTCGGCATCCCGGTGGCTGCCATCGTCGACACCAACTGCGATCCGGACGGCATCACCTTCCCGGTTCCGGCCAACGACGACGCCGGCCGCGCGATCCAGCTCTACTGCGACCTCGTCGCCCGCGCCGCTCTTGACGGCATCTCCCGCGGCGCCGGCGCCATGGGCATCGACATTGGCGAGTCCGAGAACCCGATGGCGGAAGAGCTTCCGGCTCCCGCCGCCGGTTCCACGGAGCTCGGCGAAGTGTTCGAGCGCCTGGCCGCTCCGCGTGGCGCGCCGGACGATCTGACCAAGCTCACGGGCGTCGGCCCGCAGCTCGAGAAGAAGCTCAACGAGGCTGGCGTGTTCCACTACTGGCAGCTCGCCGCCATGCAGGCTGGCGATGTCGCCCAGCTCGACAAGGACCTGAAGCTGAACGGCCGCCTCGAGCGCGACGGCTGGATCGCTCAGGCCCGGGCGATGATCGAAGCGGCCTAAGGCCTGCTCGGCGCCGCATGTTTCGCGGTGCTGTTCGAGTGACGTGATCGAGCCCGGCGTTCCTGGAACGCCGGGCTCCCTATATGAATGAACCTGCGAAAGGATAGGCCATGGCGAACATTACCGCTGCGATGGTGAAAGAGCTGCGCGAGACGACCAGCGCCGGCATGATGGACTGCAAGACCGCTCTTGCCGAGACCAACGGCGACCTCGAGGCCGCCATCGACTGGCTGCGCAAGAAGGGCCTCTCGAAGGCCGCCAAGAAGGCCGGCCGCGTTGCCGCCGAGGGCCTCGTCGCTGTCGAATCGTCGGGCCACACCGCGACGATCCTCGAGGTGAACTCCGAGACTGACTTCGTCGCCCGCAACGAGCAGTTCCAGGCTTTCGTCCGCGAGGCCGCCAAGATTGCCCTCATGGGCAAGGGCACGGTCGAAGATCTCGAAGCCGCGCACTTCCCCGGCTCGCAGACCACCGTCAAGGACCGCCTCCAGGAGCTCATCGCCACCATCGGTGAGAACATGACCCTGCGCCGCGTCTCCAAGCTCGAAGTCTCCAAGGGTGTGATCGCGTCCTACGTCCACAACGTGGTGACCGAAGGCCTCGGCAAGATCGGCGTTCTCGTGGCGCTGGAGTCGGAAGGCGACGTGACTTTCCTCAGCACGCTCGGCCGTCAGATCGCCATGCACGTCGCCGCGACCAACCCCGTTGCCGTCGATGCCTCGGGCGTCGATGCCGCCACCGTGGAGCGCGAGAGCAACATTCTGCGTGAGAAGAACGCCGGCAAGCCGGAGAACGTCATGCAGAAGATCATCGAAAGCGGCCTGAAGAGCTACTACAAGGAGGTCACCCTCCTCGAGCAGCCCTTCGTGCATGACGGTTCCAAGACCGTCGCCCAGGTGCTCAAGGAAGCCGAGTCGAAGGCCGGCAAGCCGGTGGCGCTCAAGGGCTTCGTCCGCTACGCCCTCGGCGAGGGCATCGAGAAGGAAGAAGCTCCCGACTTCGCCGCAGAGGTTGCTGCGGCGGCCGGTACGAAGGCCTAAATCGAACCCAACAAAACGGCGGCGCTTCAGCCGCCGTTTTCATGAGAAGGTTTGAAAAAGGGGTCTCACAGTGACAAAGTTTCGGCGCATCCTCGTGAAGCTCTCGGGTGAGGCTCTCATGGCCCCCGATGGTTATTGGCTCGATCCGCAGACTCTGTCGGGCCTAGCCGCGGATCTCGCCGAGGCGACCCGCGCCGGATTTGAAATCGCCCTCGTGATCGGCGGTGGCAACATCATCCGCGGCGCGCGCATGAGTGCCGCCGGCTGGATCGACCGCCCGACCGCCGATGCCATGGGCATGCTCGGCACCGTCATGAACTCGCTCGCCGTCGAGACCGCGCTCAATGCGGCGGGGGTTTCCGCCCGCACCATGTCGGCGGTGTCCATGCCGACGATCTGCGAGACTTACGCCCGCCAGCCCGCTTTGCATCACCTCGACAAGGGCCAAGTGCTGGTTCTCGCCGGCGGCACGGGCAACCCGTTCTTCACCACCGATACGGCGGCCGTGCTGCGCGCGGCGGAGCTGCGCTGCGACGCGGTGCTGAAGGCGACGCAGGTGGACGGCGTTTATTCCGCCGACCCCAAGAAGGATCCTAACGCGATCCGATTCGACCGCCTGACCCACGACGAGGCCATCGCCAAGGACCTGAAGGTGATGGATACGGCGGCCTTCGCGCTTGCCCGTGAGAGCCGGCTATCGATTATCGTGGGCTCGGTGCACGCGCCGAGTTCCGTGTCGGCGCTTCTCCAGGGTAAAGTGCATTCCACCGTGGTTGCCCCCTGAGGGGGCCTTGATGCCAGGGCTGCGGCGGCGTAAGCCCGTTTCAATTGTTCGCGTAAGGAAAAACACCGATGGCCACGACTTTTGACCTCGCTGATATCAAGCGCCGCATGCAAGGCGCGATCAACGCATTCAAGCACGATCTGGGCAGCCTGCGCACGGGCCGCGCCTCGCCGAACCTCCTCGATCCGATCCAGATCGACGCCTATGGCTCCCTGATGCCGATCGTCCAGGTGGCGACGGTGAGCGTGCCCGAGCCGCGCCTGCTCAGCGTGCAGGTCTGGGACAGGGGCATGGTTGCCGCCGTTGAAAAGGCGATCCGCGAATCCGATCTCGGTCTCAATCCACAGACGGAAGGCCAGGTCATCCGCCTGCGCATCCCTGAGATGAACGAGCAGCGCCGCAAGGAGATGGTGAAGGTCTCGCACAAATACGCGGAAGAGGCGCGTGTAGCCGTCCGCCACGTGCGCCGCGACGGTCTCGACCTGCTCAAGAAGCTCGAAAAGGACCACGCGATCAGCGAGGATGACAGCAAGCGCCACGGCGAACAGGTCCAGAAGGCGACCGACCAGTTTGTTGCCGAGATTGAGACCCTGCTGGTGGCCAAGGAAAAGGAAATCATGCAGGTCTAAGTCGGACCTGCATCGGAAAGTGCGCTCATGACCGGTGAAGCCAAGCGATCGGCCCCGATCCCAGCCTGCGAACAGCCAGGCGAGGGCGTGCCGACGCATGTCGCCATCATCATGGACGGCAACGGTCGCTGGGCGGCCCAGCGCGGGCTGCCCCGCTTCGAGGGACACCGGCGCGGGGTCGAGGCGATCCGGCGCGCCGTGCGCACCGCGGGCGATCTCGGCATTCGCTACCTGACGGTCTACAGCTTCTCGGCGGAAAACTGGCGGCGGCCGGCTCAGGAGGTTTCGGATCTCATGGGCCTCCTGAAGCGCTTCGTCCGGCACGATCTCGCCGATCTTCACGCCAACAACATCCGCGTCCGCATCATCGGCGAACGCGAGGGGCTGTCGCCGGACATCCGGAGCATTCTCGACGAGGCCGAGCAGCTGACCCGCTCCAATACCGGCCTGACCCTGGTCATCGCCTTCAACTATGGCGGCCGCCAAGAGATCGTCGGGGCCATCCGGGCGCTCGCCCGTCAGGTGAAGGCGGGGGCGCTCGACCCGGAGGCCATTGATCTCGAGACCGTGGAAGCCGGGCTCGATACTCACGGCATTCCCGATCCCGATCTCCTCATCCGCACCTCGGGCGAGCAACGGATTTCGAACTTCCTCACCTGGCAGACGGCTTATTCGGAATTTGTCTTCGTTCCGGCCTTCTGGCCCGATTTCGATGATGCGATCTTCCGCGCCGCCATCGAGGAATATAACAGGCGCGACCGCCGCTTCGGCGGATTGACTGCCCGGGCTGGCTAATCATGGCGTCGGATGGAGGCTCGTCTCTGCCGCAGGCCGCCAAGCCCAGCTCATCCAAGGAGCTAGGCGCGCGGGTCGCATCCGCTCTGGTACTGATCCCTGTCGCGCTCGTGGCCGCCTATTGGGGCGGCTGGCCCTTTGCCCTGTTCTGGTTCGCCGCCGGCATCGCCATGATGATCGAGTGGACCAACATGACCCGGGTCGAGCCCTTGCGCACGGTCCAAGCCGTTTTCGGCGTCGGCCTTGCGGTATTGACGGCGCTCTTTCTGGCCAATGCGGCGTTCGGTTTGGGCGTTCTCGCCTGCGTCATTTTCCTCGTGACAGGTACGTTTCTGGCGAAGGGGAGCGATGGCAGGCGCTGGGCGGCGTCGGGCTTTGCCTATGCCGTCATCATCGTGCTGGTTCCGCCTATCGTTCGCGCTCACCCGAATCTCGGGCTGATCGGCCTTCTGTGGATGTTCGCGGTGGTCTGGGCGACCGATATTGCCGCCTATTTCACCGGTCGGGCTCTTGGCGGACCGAAGCTGTGGCCCCAAGTGAGCCCTAAGAAGACCTGGTCTGGCTTTGCCGGAGGGCTTTTGGCGGGGACGCTCGGCGGATTTCTCGTGGCTTGGGGTGCGCAGCGCCTCGGCCTGATGCCGCCGTTCAGCCTTCGCAATACGGTGATGCTGTCGATGGTCGCTTCGGTCGCCAGCCAACTCGGCGATCTGGGCGAATCCGCCCTGAAGCGGCATTGCAACGTCAAGGATTCAAGCCACCTGATCCCTGGTCATGGCGGCGTGATGGACAGGCTCGACGGGTTCTGGGCCGTGTCTCTCATTCTCGGAATAGTTCTTCTGGCTATTCGATTAGCCGAATAGATAGTGAGTTATGGCGCGTTCTCTTACCATTCTCGGAGCGACCGGTTCGATTGGTCGCTCCGCAACCGACGTGATTTTGGCTCATAGGGCTGAGCTGAGCATCGAGGCCGTCGTTGGGGGGAGCAACGCCGAAGCGCTGGCCAATGTCGCCCGCAGACTTGGCGCTCGTTTCGCCGCCCTGGCCGATGAGAAGGGTGGAGCTGCGCTCAAAGAGGCGCTTTCCGGATCCGGCGTCGCGAGCGGGGCGGGGGAGAGCGCCGTTATCGAGGCGGCGCAGCGGGAATCCGACGTGGTTCTCGCCGCCATCAGCGGCACCGCGGGCCTGCGCCCGACCCACGCCGCCCTGAAGGCGGGGCGACGTATCGCGCTTGCCAACAAGGAAAGCCTCGTTTGCGCCGGGGCGGCCTTCATGGCCGATGCCAGCCGCCTCGGCGCGGAAATCATGCCGGTCGATTCCGAGCACAACGCGCTCGATCAGGCGCTCGCCGCCGGCGCGAACCGGGATGTCGAGAAGGCGATCATTACCGCGACCGGCGGGCCGTTCCGGACCTGGACGCGCGAGCGGATTGCGACCGCGAGCGCCCAGGAAGCCTCGGCCCATCCGGTCTGGTCCATGGGTTCGAAGATCAACATCGATTCCGCGACCCTGATGAACAAGGGCCTCGAACTCATCGAGGCGCATCATCTTTTCGGTCTGGAGGCCGGACGGCTCGATGTGATCGTGCATCCCGAGGCCATCGTCCACGGTCTGGTGCAGTGGCGGGACGGGGCGGTCACTGCCGGGCTTGCCCTGCCGGACATGAAAGTTCCCATCGCGAACGCCCTGCGGCATCGTGAACGCCTGCCCATGGACCTGCCACGTCTCGATCTCGCCGCGATTGGTCGTTTAAGTTTCGAGAAGCCGGATGAAACGCGCTTTCCCTGTCTGGCCCTCGCCAAGGCCGCGCTTGAAGCCGGTGGGGCGATGCCGACGGTGCTGAATGCGGCAAATGAGATCGCTGTCGCCGCCTATATGGCAGGACGCATCGGGTTTTACGATATATCCGAGAACGTTGAGCGCGTTTGCTCGAACTTTGCGCGAGGCAGTGTTGCGGCGCCGGCCTCCGTTCCTGACGCTCTTGTGATCGACAAGGAGGCACGGGAGGCGGCCCGGCGACTTATCCCTGCCTATGCTTAAACCAGTGCTGCCTTAAGGCGCGCGAGAGGAACGATTATGGATTGGGTTGCTACCATCACCGGCGTCACGGGCTCGGCGTTCCTGAACCTGATTGCCTTCGTGGCCGTTCTGAGCGTCGTCGTCTTCATTCACGAGTTCGGCCATTTCTGGGTCGGGCGGCGCTGCGGCGTTGGCGTGGTCGCGTTCTCCATCGGATTCGGCAAGGAACTGTTCGGCTGGACCGACAAGTATGGGACGCGTTGGAAGATCTCGGCGATTCCGCTTGGAGGTTACGTAAAGTTCGTCGGCGACCTCAACGCCGCCAGCGTGCCGGACCAGGGGCACCTCGCCCAGATGTCGGCGGCGGAACGGGCGATCAGCTTTCCCCACCAGAATGTGGCCAAGCGGGCGGCCATCGTCGCCGCGGGGCCGATTGCCAATTTCATCCTCGCGATCGCGATTTTCGCCGGCTTCAACTACTTCAGCGGCCGTCAGGTCATCGAGCCGCGCATCGAGGCGGTTCAACCGGGCAGCGCCGCTGAAAAGGCCGGCTTCCTGCCGAAGGACCTGATTGTGACCATCGACGGGAAGCGCATCGAGACCTTTGCCGATATGCAGCTCCTGGTCAGTTCAAGCGCCGGGGAAAGCCTGGCCTTCACCGTGGAGCGCGGCGGGCAGACCGTTGCCCTGAACGCCATTCCGAACTTCGTCGAGCGGACGACGCCGTTCGGGAAGCAGCGGATCGGTCTTCTGGGAGTCGAGGCTTCCCGCGATCCCAGCGCCATCAAGCGGATTTCCTACACGCCCCTCGGGGCCCTGAAGGCCGGGGCTGTGGAGACCTGGAATCAGGTCGACCGGACCCTGAACTTCCTGCGTCGGCTCATCTTGGGCCGGGAATCGGCGGATCAGCTGTCTGGGCCCCTCGGAATCGCCCGCGCGGCTGGCACCGCCTTCGAGATCGGCGGGGTCTATAGCCTCGTCAGCCTGATCGGATTTCTGTCCGTTTCGATAGGATTGATTAACCTTTTCCCCATCCCATTGTTGGATGGCGGACACCTTCTTTTCTACGCCATCGAGGCCCTCCGGGGGCGGCCTTTGAGCGAAAAGGCCCAGGAAATCGGCTTCCGGATCGGCTTTGCAATCGTTGCAATGCTTATGGTTTTTGCCACCTGGAATGATCTTGTTCACCTTGGTGCAACTTTTATGGCACGGGGAACGTGACAAGGACGACACGCCCGGTAAAAATGCTACGGTGTTGGGCAAACCGCCGTTTGCAATAACGGCGAAAGTTTGTACAAGCGTGACCGCACCGATAGGCTGGGGGCAATAGTCATCAGCCGGCGGGGGAAAACCCCCGTGATGGGAAAAAAGATAAAGAGACGGGCCAGTTGATGATGTCGACGACCACGCCGCGCCGGAGAAAGCCGGCAGCCACCGCCGTTATTGCGCTCAGTGCGCTGATGGCAGGTGTTACCGCCGCGGATACCGCTTTCGCTCAGCAGGCAGCGCAGGGAGGCCGCCGTGCTGCTGCGGCCGTGACCCAGCAGCCGCTCATCAACCGTGTGGTCATCGAGGGCAATAAGAAGCTCGAAAAGGCGCAGCTGGAAGGCGCGCTCGAGCTGAAGGCCCGTACGCCTTACAATCAGGCGGTCGTTGACGCCGACGTGCAGCGCATCCTTGAGGCCTACCGCCGTTCCGGCCGTGGTCTGGCCCAGGTGACGCCCCGCATCGTCGACCTGCCGAACGGCCGTGTGGACGTCGTCTATACGATCACCGAAGGCGAGAAGACCGGCGTTAAGGAAATCCGATTCGTCGGAAATACTCAGATTTCGTCGAGCCGCCTGCGCGGCATCATGCAGACGACGGAAACGAACTTCCTGAGCTTCCTCAAAAGCACGGACGTTTACGATCCGGATCGCATCACCGCCGATCTGGAGCTGGTCCGCCGTTACTACCTCAAGAACGGCTATGCCGATTTCCGCGTGCTTTCGAGCGATGTGACGTTCGATCCGGCCGGCGGCGGCTACATCATCACCATTTCCGTCCAGGAAGGTGAGCAGTACCGCATCGGCGCCGTTAACGTCGATTCCCGCATCCCCGAGATCAGCTCAGACTCTCTGCGCAGCGACGTCGCCACGTCCTCCGGGTCGGTTTATAACGCCGACGCCGTTGAGAAGACGCTTCAGGCCGTCACCACCAATGTCGCTCGTCGCGGCAATGCGTTCGCGCAGGTTCGTCCCGTGGGCAACCGCAACCCGGCCACCAACACCATCGACCTGAATTACGTCATCGAAGAAGGTCCGCGGATCTACATCGAGCGGATCAACGTGCGCGGCAACACCCGCACCCGCGACTACGTCGTTCGTCGCGAGTTCGACCTGGGCGAGGGCGATGCCTATAACAAGGTCCTCGTCGACCGCGCCGAGCGCCGCCTGAACAACCTCGGGTTCTTCAAGCGCGTCCGCATCTCGAACGAGCCGGGCTCTGCGCCCGACCGCGTCATCGTGAACGTGGATGTGGAGGATCAATCGACCGGTGCCTTCTCGATTGCCGGCGGTTACTCGACTTCCGACGGCTTCATCGGCGAAATCGCGGTCACCGAGTCGAACTTCCTGGGCCGCGGCCAGTTCGTCCGCGTCGCCGGTCAGCTCGGCCAACGCACCAACGGCGTCGATTTCTCGTTCACCGAGCCGTATTTCCTCGGCTACCGGATGGCGGCTGGTATTGATCTGTTCTCGAAGTTCACCGACCAGACCAAGTTCGCCCGCTACGAGAACCGCGTGACCGGCGGTCAGCTCCGCTTGGGTCTACCCTTCACGGAAGAGTTCTCGCTGACCCTGCGTTACTCGCTCTACCAGCAGGATCTGAGCATCCCGAACACCCTCAAGCAGCCCTTCAACGACTGCTCGGTGCCGATCCCTGGTTATACGCAGTTGAACCCCGATGGCACGCCGAGCCGCTTCTTCTGCGAAGGCAACGGTGAAGCCTCGCTCGCAATCAAGCAGTCGCGCGGTGACACGCTTACCTCGCTGGGCGGCCTGACCTTCAACTACAACACGCTCGACAACACCAAGGACCCGCGCAACGGCTTCTATGGTGAGGTGAAGACGGACTTCGCTGGCCTGGGCGGCGACTCGCGCTACTTCCGTGCGACCGGTGACGCTCGCTATTACTACGAGCTCATCGAAGACATCGTCGGTATCGCCCGCGTCCAGGGTGGTCACATCACTGGCTTCGCCGGCAACAAGGGCGTCGGAAACGGCGAACTACGCATCGTCGACCAGTTCTTCCTTGGCCCGTCGCTGGTGCGCGGCTTTGCCACCAACGGCATCGGTCCGCGTGACATTTCGAGCCTCGACACCAACGCCAACGCCATCGGCGGCACCACCTACTTCGGCGGTACGCTCGAAGTACAGTTCCCTATCTTCGGCCTGCCGCGTGAGCTGGGCCTGAAGGGCGCGATCTTCGCCGATGCCGGTACGCTCTTCGGCTACAAGGGCCCGACCCGGTTCGACGTGAACGGAAACGGCCTCATCGAAGGCTTCAGCCCGACGCTCGGCTGCGCGCGTGAAGCGAACGTGTCGCAGGAATGCATCGTGGTCCGCGACAGCAAGACCATCCGTTCGTCGGTCGGTGCTTCGATCTTGTGGAGCTCGCCTCTGGGTCCGATCCGCTTCGACTACGCTTTCGCCCTCTCGAAGGATGACGGCGTCGTAGCGTCGAACGGTGCCAAGATCGGCGGGGACCGTACCCAAGCCTTCCGGTTCTCGGGTGGCACTCGCTTCTAATCGGGGAGGGCGCCGCGAAGGCGCCCTCACTTTTTCTGCATGACCGAATCCAATTTCTTTCCGCCAACCCAGCCGCTGCGTCTGCGGCAGGTGGCGGAGATGGCGAAGGTAGCGCTCCCCGACGGTGTCGACGGGGAGTTTTTGCTTAAAGGTGTCGCGCCGCTGGAAAGCGCCGGCCCCAACGATCTCGCCTATATGGACAATGCTGCTTATGGCGACGCGCTGGCCGCAACGCAGGCCGGGGCGTGCCTCGTCACGCCGCGCTTTGCTGCGAAGGTCCCGGCCGGAACCGTCGCGCTCGTGACCCCGCTGGCCTATCGCGTCTTCGCGCAGGTCATGGGCGTGTTGTTCCCCTCTGCCCTTCGTCCGGAATCGTCCTTTGCGGCGACGGGCGTCTCGCCGGGCTCCTTCGTGCATCCGTCGGCCCGCCTTGAGCATGGCGTCAAGGTCGATCCCGGCGCAGTCATCGGGCCTTATGCCGAGATCGGCGCGGGAACCCTTATCGGCGCGCACACGGTCATCGGTCCGCATGTGAAGATCGGGCGGGATTGCTCGCTCGGTCCGCAGGCGGCTGTGTCCCATGCCTTCATCGGCAACCGGGTCATCCTGCATCCGGGCGTGCGTATCGGACAGGACGGCTTCGGCTTTGCCATGGGACCGCAGGGGCACCTCAAGGTCCCGCAGATCGGCCGAGTCATCATCCAGGATGATGTGGAAATCGGCGCGAACAGCACTGTCGACCGGGGCGCGAGCCGCGACACCGTGATCGGCGAAGGCACGAAGATCGATAACCTCGTCCAGATCGGCCACAATGTGGTGATCGGGCGCCATTGCGTGATCGTCGCACAGGTGGGCATCGCCGGCTCCTCGACCCTCGAGGATTACGTGGTGCTCGGTGGCAAGGTCGGCGTGAAGGGGCATGTGCGCATCGGGATGGGCGCGCAGATCGCCGCCACCGCTGCCATCGACGGCGACGTTCCCGCTGGCGCCCGGTGGGGCGGCATCCCCGCCCGGCCGATGCGCGAGTGGTTCCGCGAGATCACGCTCTTGAAGAAACTGGCGCAGCGGGGCATCCCCCGCGACGCCGCAAAAGACGACGGTATGTCTTCCGAAGCGTGAAGACAGCCTGCATCCGGAGTTCCAGACATGTCCGAAGCAACGACGACGCTTCAAACCGCCGATATCATGCAGATCCTCGATCTGCTGCCGCACCGCTATCCTTTCCTCCTCGTTGACAGGATCATCGAGATCGATGGCGACAATTCGTGCATCGGCATCAAGAACGTGACCTTCAATGAGCCGCAATTTACAGGCCATTTCCCCACGCGTCCGATCTTCCCGGGCGTGTTCCTGATCGAGGGGATGGCTCAGACGGCGGGGGCCATCTGCGTCGCGGCGAAACTCGCGCAGCAAACCAGGCCGAAGCAGGTCTTTTTCATGACCATCGACAAGGTGAAGTTCCGCAAGCCTGTCGAGCCGGGTGACCGGGTCGAGTTCCATCTGAAGAAGCTCAGCAACCGCCGTAACATGTGGTGGTACAAGGGCGAGGCGAAGGTAGACGGCAACCTCGTCTGCGAAGCAGAACTCAGCGCCATGCTGGTGCTCGAGTAATGGAAACGGTGATCCACCCGACAGCTGTCGTCGAGGACGGCGCGAAAATTGCTGCTGGCGTCAAGATCGGCCCTTTCTGCATGGTCGGCCCCGAGGTCGAGATTGGCGAGGGCTGTGAGCTCGTGAGCCATGCGGCGGTGGCAGGCCGGACGACGGTTGGCGCACGCACCCGCATTTTTCCGTTCGCTTCCATCGGCCATATCCCGCAGGATCTGAAATATCACGGCGAGCCTTCCACACTCACCATCGGGTCGGATTGCACCATCCGCGAAGGCGTGACGATGAATCCCGGCACCGAGGGCGGCGGCATGGCGACCATCGTCGGCAATAACTGCGCGTTCCTCGCCAATTCCCACGTGGGCCACGACACCAAGGTCGGCAACAACTGCATCCTGTCGAACAACGTGATGCTCGCGGGCCATGTGACGGTCGGCGATTTCGTGATCTTCGGCGGCGGTTCGGCGGTCATCCAGTTCGCACGCGTCGGCTCGCACGCTTTTGTTGGCGGCCTGTCGGGGCTTGAGAACGACCTCATTCCCTATGGCATGGCCATGGGCAACCGCGCGCATCTGGCCGGCCTCAACATCATCGGCCTGCGCCGTCGCGGCTTCACGCGCGAGCAGATCCACGAGATCCGCCGGGCTTATCGCCTGCTGTTCGCGGAAGAGGGCACGCTTGCCGAGCGCGTCGAGGATGTCGGCAGCGAATTCGCGGCGCATCCGTACGTGCAAGAAATCATCGACTTCATCCGCGCGGGCGGCGACCGCGCCATCTGCACGCCGCGCGACCCCGTCGGGTCCGCGTGACATGGCGGGGAACGGCCCGATCGCGATCCTGGCCGGGTCCGGTCAACTTCCCATTCAACTCGCCGACACTCTGAAAGCGAAGGGGCAGGATCATCGCATCCTGGCCTTTCGCGGTTTCGCCGAGCCGGAGCTGCGCCGCCGCGCGGATGCCGTTGTCGGCCTTCTCGATCTCAAAACCATCCTTGCGACGCTCGATGCGTGGCGGCCTTCCGCCGTCACGCTGGTAGGCGCGGTCCGGCGCCCCGGCTTCTCGGCGCTGCTCGGCGCGTATTCGCTCCTGCGGAACATGCAGGAGGTGAAGGATATCATTTCCCGCGGCGACGATCAGGTTCTACGCGGCGCGGTCATGATCATCGAAGAGCGCGGGCATCGGGTCGTCGGCGTGCGGGACCTCGCGCCCGAACTCATCGCGCCACTGACGTTGCGCGGAAAGCTCCAACCCAATGCCGAGGACCGCGAGGCTATTGCCATCGGCCTGTCGTTGCTTGGCTCATTGTCCGGTTTCGATATCGGGCAGGCGGCAGTGGTGGCGCAGCGCCATGTGCTCGCCATCGAAGGCCCAGAGGGAACCGATCGCATGTTGCGGCGGGTGAGGGGGCTTCGCCGCTCTCTCCTCGGCTTCAGCCCGCGCAGAGAGGGCGGCGTTCTTGTGAAGGCCGCCAAGAAGGGGCAGGACCTGAGGGTCGACATGCCCGCCGTCGGCCCGCGCAGCGTCATCGAAGCGGCGCGCGCGGGACTCTCGGGCATCGCCATTGGCGCGGGCTCGACGCTTGTTCTGAACGAGCAAGAAACCTTGCGCACCGCCGACAGGCTCGGCCTGTTCTTCACCGCCGTCGAACTGCCCTGAGGCTGACATGCAGGAAACGCCGCTCAACATCTGGATCGTGGCGGGCGAAGAATCCGGCGATCAGCTCGGCGCGAAGCTGATCCGCGCGCTGAAAAAGCGTCTCGGTGCGGATCGTCTGCGCTTCGGAGGTGTCGGCGGACACGCCATGGAGGCGGAGGGTGTCAAAAGCATCTTTCCGCTCGAAGACATTGCCGTCATGGGCATCATTGCGGTCATCGGCCGGTTGCCGACGGTACTCAACGGCATCCGCGTGACGGCGGATGCGGTGGTGGCGGCCAATCCCGACGTGCTCATCATCATCGACAGCCCCGATTTCACGCATCGCGTTGCAAAGGCGGTGCGCAAGCGCGCGCCGCACATCCCAATCGTCGATTATGTCAGCCCCTCTGTCTGGGCGTGGCGTCCCGGCCGCGCGAAAAAGATGCGCGCTTATGTCGATCATCTTTTGGCGCTGCTCCCCTTCGAGCAGGATGCGCACAAGCGTCTCGGCGGCCCGCCGACGACTTATGTGGGGCATCCGCTGATCGAGCGCGTGAGCGAGTTCAGGCCCGCTGCAGGCGAGCGCAATCTGGGACAAGAGGGGCCGGTCAATCTCCTTGTCCTGCCGGGCAGCCGCCGCTCGGAAGTGAGCCGCCTGCTCGACACGTTTGGAGAAACGTTGACTCTTCTCCAAAAGCGCTCGCCGCGTCCTTTCGAGGTGACGATCCCGGCCGTGCCGCATCTCGTGCAGGCAATCCGGAAGCGAACCGCTTCTTGGCCGGTGAAGCCGCGCATTGTGGAAGGCGAGGCCGCCAAGTGGCAGGCTTTCCGCAGCGCCGACGCGGCGCTTGCCGCCTCCGGCACGGTGACGCTCGAACTCGGCCTGTCCGGCATCCCGATGGTCGTGGCCTACAAGGTGTCGAAGATCGAGGAGATGATCCTGCGCCCGTTGATCAAGGCGCAGTCCATCGTTCTGACCAATCTCGTGCTCGGCGAAAACGTGATCCCCGAATTCATCCAGGACGATTGCACGCCGGAAACGCTCGCGACGACGCTTCTGCCGCTTCTCTCCGACACGCCAGAACGGCGTGCGCAGGAGGCTGCTCTCCAGCGTCTCGACGAACTGATGCGGATCGGCGACGAGATGCCGAGCGAGCGGGCTGCGCGGGTCGTAGATGATGCGTTGCAGGCGAGATCCTCCACATAATGGCTATGTCTATGGGAAAGGCCCATTCATCTCTGCTCTTCGCGGTTGCTTTCAGTCTTTCCTTTTACGGCCAAGCCACTGCTGATGAATTGAGATGCGAAGGGCCTTTCGCGCTGGATACCACTCACGCAAAACTCGTTACGGCGTTCGGCGCGAAGAATGTCTCGCGCGAAATCATCTATGGCCCGGAGGGCGTCACCTTCAAAGCAAGTGTGGTATTCGGCAAGGATACGGCTCGTCGTTTGGAAGTGATCTGGGACGATGAGAAGGCGGGCAAACGTCCAGCCCGCATTCATTTCTCAGGTACTGGCTGGTCTATCGGCAATAACCTCCACGTAGGATCTTTGCTGGCCGAAGTGGAGGCAGCGAATGCGCGGCCTTTCACTCTCTACGGCTTCGAATGGGATTTCGGAGGCATGGTCTCGAGCTGGAAAGGCGGTGCGCTCGAAAAGCTGCCTGGAGGCTGCGCCGCTGTTGCTCATTTTGAGGAGGACCAAAACTCCGCAGAAGAAGCTCTGACGAAGGCGGCTGGCGATCATGAGTTCAGCTCTCAGGACGCAGCCATGAAAGCCGTGCATCCGAAAGTCATGGTGCTCGGTGTGCAATACAGCCGCAAATGACTTCGCAATCTGAGATCATGTTAGTCGCATAAAAAGGGGCCTTTCGGCCCCTTTCTTGTAGCGGTTTCCGGATGATCTTATCCGCGCTGGGCGACCGTCACGTAGTCGCGCTTGGGCGAGCCGATATAGAGCTGGCGCGGGCGGCCGATGCGCTGGGACGGGTCTTCGATCATTTCGCTCCACTGGGCGATCCAGCCGACGGTGCGGGCGAGCGCGAAGAGCACCGTGAACATCGAGGTGGGGAAGCCCATCGCCTTGAGCGTGATGCCCGAATAGAAGTCGATGTTCGGGTAGAGCTTCTTCTCGACGAAATACTCGTCCTTGAGCGCGATCTGCTCGAGTTCCACCGCAACGTCGAGGAGCGGGTCGTCCTTGATGCCGAGTTCGTTCAGCACCTCGTGCGTGGTCTTCTGCATGATGCGGGCGCGCGGGTCGTAATTCTTGTAGACCCGGTGGCCGAAGCCCATGAGACGGAACGGATCGTTCTTGTCCTTGGCCTTGGCGATGTAGTGCGGAATGCGGTCGGGCGTGCCGATTTCTTCCAGCATCTTGAGCGCAGCTTCGTTCGCACCGCCGTGAGCAGGTCCCCACAGGCACGCGATGCCGGCCGCGATGCAAGCGAACGGGTTGGCACCGGAAGAGCCGGCGAGACGCACCGTCGAGGTCGAAGCGTTCTGCTCGTGATCCGCGTGCAGGATGAAGATGCGGTCGAGAGCGCGCGAGAGCACCGGATTGACCTTGTATTCCTCGCACGGCACCGCGAAGCACATGCGCAGGAAATTCGACGTGTAGTCGAGATCGTTTTGCGGATACACGAAGGGCTGGCCGATGGAGTACTTGTAGGCCATCGCGGCGAGCGTCGGCATCTTCGCGATCATGCGCATGGACGCGATCATGCGCTGCTGCGGATCGGAGATGTCGGTCGAGTCGTGGTAGAAGGCCGAGAGCGCGCCGACGCAAGCGACCATGATCGCCATGGGGTGCGCGTCGCGGCGGAAGCCCTGGAAGAAGCGGTTCATCTGGTCATGCACCATGGTGTGGCGCGTGACGCGGTAGTCGAAATCGGCCTTCTGCGCGGCGGTCGGCAGTTCTCCGTAGAGCAGCAGGTAGCAGGTTTCCAAAAAGTCGCCGTGCTCGGCGAGCTGCTCGATGGGGTAGCCACGATAGAGCAGGATGCCTTCGTCGCCGTCGATATAGGTGATCTTGGACTCGCAGGCCGCCGTCGAGGTGAAGCCGGGATCGTAGGTGAACATCCCGGTCTGGCCGTAGAGCTTCGAGATATCGACGACGCTCGGACCGATGGTGCCGGCTTTGACCGCCAGTTCAACCGACTTGCTGTCGACATTAAGCGTGCTGGTGGTGGAACTCATGCGTCGTAGCCCTTTCAACTGGAGGCCGGGCAGAACCTAGGGCAACCGAGGGGCCGGAGTAGACCTCCGGGCTGGGGTGCGGAACCGGGGTTCGCCGGTCGGAAGGATTTCAATGGGGGGTTCGGTAGCCCATCCGGGGGGAGGCGGCAAGCACGTCTAAAGGCGATGATCGCCCGCTATGCAACGGGCGCATCATTCACCTGGTGACGCAGGCGTGACAGGGTTTCGTCCTTGCCCAGCACTGCCATGACGTCAAAGAGGCCCGGCGAGGTCGCCCGGCCCGTCAGCGCGGCGCGAAGCGGCTGCGCAACCTGGCCGAGCTTGGCGCCGATGGCCTCCGCGTGACCGCGGACGACCGCCTCGACGCTGGCCGCGCTCCAGTCGGAAACCGCCTCCAGTTTCGGGGCAATGCCGACCAAACGGTCGCGGCCCTCAGTGAGCAGGGTCGTGGCCTTCTCATCCAGATGCATCGGATGTTGCGCGTAAAGATAGTAAGCGCTGTCCAGAAGCTCGACGAGGGTCTTGGCGCGCTCCTTCAGGCCCGGCATGGCGGCGATCAGCTTCTCACGCAGCACGGGGGCGAACTTGCGGCCGATGTGGCGTTCCTCACCCAGCTCGGGAAGAAGATCCTCCATGGCGTTCACGAGATCCTCGTCATTCGCCAGGCGCATGTAGTGCCCGTTGAGGTTCTCGAGCTTCGCGAAGTCGAAGCGCGCCGGGGAGCGGCCGATGCTCGACAGGTCGAAGGCGTCGATCATCTCCTGGGTGGAGAAGATTTCCTGGTCGCCATGGCTCCAGCCGAGGCGCACGAGATAGTTGCGCAAGGCCGCCGGCAGGTAGCCCATGCTGCGATAGGCCTCGACGCCCAGCGCCCCGTGACGCTTGGAGAGCTTTGCCCCGTCCGGTCCGTGGATGAGCGGGATATGCGCCATCTTCGGCACGCTCCAGCCGAGCGCCTGATAGATCTGCGTCTGGCGCGCGCCGTTGGTCAGGTGATCGTCGCCGCGGATGATGTGGGTGATGTCCATGTCGTGGTCGTCGACCACGACCGCGAGCATGTAGGTCGGCGTGCCGTCGGAGCGCAGCAGCACGAGATCGTCGAGATCCTTGTTCTGCCACACGACACGGCCCTGAACCTCGTCCTCGACCGCCGTCTCGCCTTCGAGCGGGGCCTTCAGGCGGATGACGGGCTTGACGCCCGCCGGGGCCTCGGACGGGTCGCGGTCGCGCCAGCGGCCGTCATAGCGCATGGGACGCCCCTCGCGCCGGGCGCTCTCGCGCATCTCGTCGAGTTCCTCTGGCGTCGCATAGCAGTAGTAGGCCCGACCCTGCGCGAGCAGGGACTCCGCGACTTCCTTGTGCCGAGCGGCGCGGGAGAACTGGTAGACGACGTCGCCGTCCCAATCGAGGCCGAGCCAGCGCAGGCCCTCTAGGATCGCCTGAATGGCGGCTTCGGTCGAGCGTTCCCGGTCCGTGTCCTCGATGCGCAGCAGCATCTTGCCACCATGCCGCTTGGCATAGAGCCAGTTGAAGAGGGCCGTGCGCCCACCGCCGATATGCAAGAAACCGGTGGGCGAAGGGGCGAAACGGGTGACAACGGTCATCGGCGGGGAACCTTACCTACAAAACTTGATGCCCGGCTTTGCGGGCGCGGCGGTCCGGCGACTCATCCACAAGTCGGTTTTGGCGCAGGACGCGCCGTCCTCTACCATGCAAAGGGACCCCGCGTTAAGCCGAAGAGATGGCCGAAGACAACAGACGAGACCCGCAACGGATCCCGCGCAGCGCTGCGCGGGCGCTGGCGTTGCCGTTGGCCGGCCAGATGGCGCTCGACTGGCGGCTTTTCCAAGGTCGGGAGTGGTTGGCGCGGAACCTGGCGCTTGAGATCGAGCAGCGGCGGCTTTTTCCCTGGATCGCCGTGTGCTTCGGCTTCGGGATCATCCTGTTCTTCCAGGCGGAGCGGCCCGCGCTCTGGGCGCCGCTGGGTGCCTTTATTGCCTGTGCGGCCATCGCTGTGCTGGTCCGCCGCAGCCTTGTGGCGCTGGCCGTCATGACAGGGCTCGCAGCGGCCTTTGGCGGGTTCTCGGCTGGCGTGATCCGCGAAAGGAGCGTCGCCGCGCCCGTTCTGGCGCGCATGACCATCGCGCCTATGACCGGCTTCATTGAGGCGGTGGAGGATCGCGAGGCGGGCAAGCGGCTTCTGCTACGCGTGGTCGAGATCAAAGGCCTGGCGGAGGCGGAGCGACCGCAGCTCGTGCGGGTCTCGGTCAAGAAAGGGGAGGGGCTCGTCGCCGGGCAATTCATCGGCGGAACCGCGCGCCTGCTGCCGCCGCCTCAGCCCGCATGGCCCGGCGGCTACGACTTTGCCCGCGATGCGTATTTCAAAGGTATCGGCGCGGTCGGGTCTTTCACCGGCGCAGTCAGGACACTCGACCCGCCGCGAGCACCGGACTGGAGCTTACGGCTTGCAGCTGGCATCGACGAGGCGCGCAACACGCTGACCCACCGCATCGCGTCCGCCATCGGCGGCTCCGCAGGCGGTGTCAGCGCGGCGCTGGTGACGGGCAAACGCGGCCTCATCGGCGAGCCCGCCAACGACGTGCTGCGCTCGGCGGGCATTTATCACATCGTATCGATTTCAGGCCTCCACATGGTGCTCGCGGCGGGCACCTTTTTCTGGATCGCGCGGGCGCTGTTGAGCCTCGCGCCTTCGCTCGCTCTGCTGTGGCCGGTGAAGAAAATTTCCGCTGTTGCAGCGATGATCGGCGCGACGGCCTATTGCATCTTCTCCGGCTCCGATGTCGCGACCGAGCGTTCGCTCATCATGACGCTCGTCATGTTTGGCGCGATTTTGGTGGACCGCCCCGCCTTGAGCGCTCGGAACCTCGCCATTGCAGCGCTGATCGTTCTCGCCCGCGAACCTGAGGCGCTTCTCGGCCCGAGTTTCCAGATGTCGTTCGGGGCTGTCGCCGCAATGATGGCGCTGGTGCCGATGATGCAACGGCAAAGGCCGGAAGGGCAGGCGAGTTCGCCTCTCGAACGAGGGCTGCGCGGCATCGGCCAAAGCGTTCTCGGTCTCATTACCACGACGCTGGTGGCAAGCTTCGCCACCGCTCCTTTCGCGGCCTATCATTTCCAGACCCTCAACCCCTACGGTTTGATCGGCAATGCGCTGGCGCTGCCGCTCGTCTCGCTCGTGGTCATGCCGTCCGCCTTGCTCGGCGTGCTGGCCTATCCCTTCGGTCTCGACCGTCCGGTCTGGCAGTTGATGGGGGTGGCGGTCTCGCAGGTGCTGGATGTGTCGGCTTGGGTCGGGAGCTTCAACGGCTCGACTGTCGTCATTCCGGCTTTGAGCATTGCCGCGCTCGCTTTGCTGAGCGCGGCGCTTCTCGTTGTTGCGCTGCCCGCCTCGTCCTTGCGGTGGCTCGCTCTTGTTCCGGCCGGCGCTGGATTGGCCTTGGCCGCAACGCCGAGCCGTGTCGATGTCTACGTGGATCGCGACGGTACCGGAGCCGCGATCCGCAGCCGTGGCGGGCAACTCACTCTTGTCGGCAAAACGTCGGATTTCGTGGCCGAGCAATGGTTACGCGCCGATGGGGATGGCCGAAGCGCGGATGATGATAGCCTGAGACGCGATGCGCATTGCGACAAAGCCGGGTGCGTTGTCGAAAGCGCTCCGCAACGCCACGTCGCCTTCGTTCAGGATCGGGCCGCCTTCGAGGAAGATTGCCGTCGGGCTGCCGTCGTTATTACGCGCCTCAAAGTCCCACCCACCTGTGGCGCGCCCCTTGTCCTCGACCGGGAGGCGCTTTCCACGCGGGGAGCGACGACAATCCGCTTCGAGGGCGACACCCTGGAAATACGATCGGCGCGGAAGGGGAGCGAGCGGCTTGCGTGGTCTGGCCGTCCTAATATCAAAGCCGAGGATCGCCCGTCGCAGAGCCCGCCGCGTCAGACGCGGCCGGTCCCTGAGCAGGATCTGCCGGAGGAAGAGGTCAGTAGCGGCGAACCAGACTGACGAGCTTGCCCTGGATCTTGACCCGGTCGGGCCCGAGCACACGCGTCTCATAAGCCTGGTTTGCAGCTTCCAACGCGATGGAGGAACCACGGCGGCGGAAGCGCTTGAGGGTCGCTTCCTCCTCGTCGATGAGCGCCACGATGATGTCGCCGGTGTTGGCGGTGTCCTGCTTGCGGATCACGACAAGATCGCCATCGAGAATGCCGGCTTCCACCATCGAATCGCCGCGCACTTCGAGCGCGTAATGCTCGCCCTGCGAGAGGAAATCGCTGGAAAGGGTGATCGAGTGGCTGCGATTCTGGATCGCGGAGATCGGCGTGCCGGCCGCGATGCGGCCCATGACGGGAATGGACAGGTCGCGATTGCGTTCCTCGGCCGCGGGCGGAGGGGCAGCTTTGGCGCGATTGGCCAGCCCGCCCTCAACGACGCTCGGAGTAAACCGCCGCTGACCGGCCGTGCCGCCGACCGTTTCCGGTAAACGCAAGACTTCCAGGGCGCGGGCGCGGTTAGGGAGGCGGCGAATGAAGCCTCGTTCCTCGAGTGCGGTGATGAGGCGGTGAATGCCCGATTTCGACTTGAGATCGAGGGCATCCTTCATCTCGTCGAATGATGGCGGAACGCCGGATTCCCGCAGCCGTTCATGGATGAAGCGGAGCAATTCGTGCTGTTTGCGCGTCAGCATGGCTAGCCTTACTGCTCCGCGACGGAGCGAATCTGAAAAACAAAGCAAGAACACGTTAGACGTTCTTGCTGTGTTCTGCAAGTCCAGGGCTAAGCTCGATATTCTTTGGGGAGCGAATCCCTATTTGTCGGCGCTCTGGAGGCGATATTTGTCGGAGTTTGAGCCGCAAGGCCTCGTGGTGTTTCCTTCCGAGGGTGCCGCTTGAAGACCTTCATCGAATTGCCGGAGCTTGCCCAACTCGCCGGGGTCTCCTGGCGGGCTATTGAAAAGGCGGTAGCCAAATTGTTCGGGGTGAAGTGACAACATGGCACGGCGCATCGCTGGTTGTCCGCAGCATGATCGACGGGATCAAGGGTTTCTTTAGCCTGGGGCCTCGCCGATCCGGTCGCACGCCGCTGCAAATCTCTGAGGCCTTTGCCCCTACGAGAGCCTGTTAATCAATCCGTCGCGAGTGCCGTCTACACCCCTTGCCTTCTTGTAAGAATGCATTAATGTATCGTTACTGAATAACGTGTCGCAAGTTGATTGCGGCCTTTGTAATCTAAGGGGAAGTATCATGGCGGGACCGGCGCTTTGGGGAGCAGAGCTCACTATCGAGGGTATGGGACAAGGACAAACGGTCACGGCCCTGGCCAACGGCACCTACTTGATTACGTGGACTGACGACGGCGGCAGTGCGATCAAGGAACATACCAAAGGCCTAATTTATAACGCGAACGGTTCTGCAAGGACGGGCATTTTCCAGATCGATCAGCACGACCCTAATAGCTCTACTCCCTACCAGGTGGGCCGCGTTGAGACTGCCGCTCTCAATAATGGCAACTTTGTTTGCACATGGGCTTACTCCGATGGGCGGACCATGGCTCGTGTTTATGACGCTTGGGGGAATCCGCTCGGCGCTGAATTTTCCGTAGGGGCGGATGGGGCCGCGCATAGCGGTTTTAATGTCGTGAGTATGTCGGCAGGCGGTTTTATCATTAATTCAGGCGCTACCGATTACGTCTTTGATAATTCGGGAAATCCTCTTTTGTCAGCTCCTGTTGCTGATGCCTCTTATAAAACCGTCAATATGAGCGATCTTGGAAATGGCTCTTATGTAACGTTTGGCGCGAGGTGGAGCACCGGCACCCAAACATATACTACCAGATTGTTCATTAAGGCAGAAAACGGGGCAATCCTCAAAACTATTCCCTTTACGGGCAGTAGTATCAAGAGTGTTGGTGAAGTCGCGACGCTATCCAATGGAAATTTTGTCGTCACATACGTTGATTCGGGTGGTCTCAGGGCGCGGACCTACAAGTCAGATGGAAGCGCGGCAACGACTACGTTGACACTCGACTCCGCCGCTACTACGGCCAATGGTGTTTCTATAGCGGCGCTGTCGAACGGCGGTTGGGCGGTCGTATACAGGGTTGGCAAAGAGATCTGGACAGCAAGCTTCAACGCTGCGGGCGGGCAGCTGACCGATGCAACCCTGGTTGCAACCACGGTGGGTAAAGCCGCGCCCCATATCGATGCCCTTACCGATGGCCGCTATTCCATTAGCTGGTCAGTCGGTTCGATCGGGACTAGCGGGGACATCACCTTCGCGACGGATGACGGCCCCCTCCATGTGCAAGTCTTCGATCCGCGGACTCCTGGTTTGACATGGGTCGGCACGGACGAGGGCGAGCAATTCGCGGGGACCTCCGGCAATGACACCTTCACCGATGGCGGAGGGGGTGATTACATCTTCGGCTATGACGGCGATGATCGTTTCTACGGCAGCTTGGGAGCCGACGGTTACGATGGCGGCAACGGCTGGGATATAGTTGATTATACCAACGCTTCCACGGGGTTGGTAATCAATGTCGCCAACACTTCCGCCAGCACAGGCGAAGCCAACGGTGACCTCTATGTCGGAATCGAGGCATTTATCGGTAGCACCCACGACGACATCATGCAGGGCGGCATCGGAGCTGATTACTTCTGGGCTGGTTATGGCAACGACATTCTTGTCGGAGGTTCCGGCAACGATCATCTCTATGGTCAGGCCGGCGATGACACCCTTGAAGGCGGCACGGGTGGCGACCAATTGGTGGGCGATGATGGCAATGACACTGTCTATTACGCTAACTCGGGTGCAGTTACCGTCAATCTGACGACCGGCAAAGGCTCCGGCGGCGAGGCCGAGGGTGACACCTATGTCTCGATTGAAAGTGTGATCGGGTCGAGTTTTGCCGATAATATCACCGGCAACGCAGAGGCCAATACGCTCGATGGGGGCCAGGGCGCCGATACGCTCACCGGCGGCGACGGCAACGATGTGTTCGTCGTCGACAGCTTTGGCGACGTGATCGTCGAGGGCAATACCGCAACCTCCGGCACCGACACGGTGATCGTCTCCGGCTTCGGTTGGGGCGATCGGTATTCGCTCGGTCAGAATGGCGCTAACGTCGAGAACCTGACCGCTCTCGATAGCGTCCGTTCAATCAGGCTGGTCGGCAACGATGGCAGCAACGTCATCGTCGGCAATAGCTTTGCCAATACGATCGAGGGCGGCAGAGGCAACGACACGCTCGACAGCGGAGTTGGGGCCGCCGACGTCCTGGACGGCGGAGAGGGCAACGACACCTACTACATTCGCAATGCCGGCGATAAGATCGTCGAGACCACCGATCCGAGCGGCGGCATCGACACGGCCATCGTATTCACCAATCGCTTCAAGCTGGAGGACACGGTCGGCGTCGAGACCATCAAGGTCGACAGCAGCGTTGGCTTTGGCGTCGCCCTGGGCGGCAACTCGCTGGCCAACACCCTGATCGGCGGAGCGGGCAACGACACGCTCGATGGCGGCGCTGGCGCGGCCGACAAGCTGGTTGGCGGCAACGGCAATGACACCTACTACATCCGCAGCCTGAACGACGTTGCGGTCGAGGACGTGACCGGCGGGACCAACGACAAGGCCATCGTGCTTGTCTCAGGTTATGACGTCAGCAAACTCGCGAATATCGAGAATGTCGTCTTCAGTCTTACTGGTGGGGACGGCAACGACACGCTAATCGGCGGCGTTGGCGACGACACGCTGATCGGGGGTGGCGGCGACGACTCGTTGGATGGCGGCAAGGGGCACGACTCCCTGGATGGCGGCGAGGGCAACGACACGCTGATCGGTGGCGAAGGCAACGACACGTTGACCGGCGGTGGCGGCGATGACTCGCTGGATGGCGGCGAGGGGCACGACTCCCTGGATGGTGGCGAGGGCAACGACACGCTGATCGGTGGCGAAGGCAACGACACGTTGATCGGCGGTGGCGGTAGCGACACGTTGATCGGCGGTGGCGGCGATGACTCGCTGGATGGCGGCGTGGGGAGCGATACGCTAATCGGCGGCGAGGGTAATGACACCCTCGACGGCGGGGCCGGCAACGACACGATCGATGGCGGCAATGGCGATGATGTCTACTACATCCGTGATGCCGGCGATAAGATCGTCGAGACCACCGATCCGAGCGGCGGCATCGATACGGCCATCGTGTTCATCGATCGCTTCAAACTGGAGGACACGGTCGGCGTCGAGATCATCAAGGTCGACAGCAGCGTCAGCTCTGGCGTCACCCTGGGCGGCAACATGCTGGCCAACACCCTGATCGGCGGAGCGGGCAACGACACGCTTTATGGCGGCGCTCCGGGCGGGGCGGCCGACAAGCTGGTCGGCGGCCAAGGCAACGACACCTACTTCATTTGCAACGTGAACGATGTGGTGGTCGAAGACCTCGATCCGCTCAAGGGCGGCAACGCCGACAAGGCCATTTTGTACCGCGGCCTGTATGAGGCGGCCAACCCTGGCAAAACCGTGGCAGAGATCGACCAGATCATCGAGAATGCCAAGACAGTGCTCAGGGCGGCGGGCGTCGAAAACTTCGATGTCCACGATGGTCTGCCGCCGATCGATGCACCAGGCGGCACCAATCAAGCTCCGACCAACATTCTCTTCTCGGATGCGATCACTCCCGAGAACCAGCTGTCCGGCTCCACCATCGGCTTTCTGTCGGCTACGGACGCGGACGGCGATGCGGTGTTCTTCACCCTGGAGGGCGACAGCACGGGCGGCGGTGTCAAGCTGGTCAACAAAAACGAGATCGTGGTCGGCGATCACACCAAGCTCGACTTTGAGAAATACGAGAACGGCGTCTTCACCATTGCGGTTCGGGCGCATGACGGCAAGGGCGGCGTCTCCGACGTGCAGGTGATCGAGATCACGCTCGAAAATCTCTTCAAGGAATCGGTGATCGGAAGTGACGATACCAATGATCTGATCCTTGGCGGCGCGACGCAGGACGTCCTCAGAGGCGGCGGCGGCAACGATACCTTGGCTGGCGGCTTCGAAATGGATCGCCTCTTCGGCGGCGCCGGCCAGGATGTGTTCCTGTTCGATACGGTTCTGACCACCACGAACCATGATCTGATCATGGACTTCAAGGTCGAGGAGCATGACCGGATTTATCTGAAGCAGTCGGTGTTCAACAAGCTTCTAGTCCCCACCACCCCGGGCGTGCCGGAGGCCTTGACCGCATCCGCGTTCGGTTTGGGCGCGACGGCCACGACGGCGGACCAGAGGATCCTGTACGACCGGGCGTCGGGGAACATTTATTACGATGCGGACGGCAATAAGGCCGGAGGTGTTTCGGCAAGACTTATGGCCACCATCAACAATAAGGAGGCAGACGGCATCAATAAGCCGCTGCTCGATCACACGATGTTCTTCATCGTCTAAGTTGAGGAAAATGTCTGGGGGGCTTCACAAGGGCCTCCCAGGCGCGGCATACGTAACGTTATTAACTTAAGGAGGCCGATATGGCTGTCGCATTAACGATTGATGTCTATAAAGCACCGGATAATACCGTCCCGAATGGCGGCGTGAAGCCGGCTGGATCGAATACTGTTATCCAGATTAACGAGAATATTATCCAGGGAACGAGGATTGGCGAAATCAAGGGTTGGGAAAGCACTGCTTTCACGGGCACCCCGGTGATTACGTTCACGAACAATCCCGGAGGTCTTTTTGACGTTGAGATGACCGTCGTCAACGGCACGCCGAAGTGGTTCCTCATCGCCAAGGTCGATCCGACATTGACCGAAACTTTCGACTACGAGGACGAAGATTGGTTCGGGATATATCCCCAGATTGCCTTTAAGGTCAGCAATCCTGGAGGTTCCACGACCCTCCACCAGGGTTCCTTCCAAGTTGAGCTGAATGACCTGCCCGAGACCCCGGGGAACACGAAGCCGAGCGCTCCGGGCGTGGTTGGTGTGGTGGCAACGGTTGACGAGAACAAGGCCGGCAGCACTGTCGTCGCTCAGGTTCAATCGACCGATCCTGAAGGCGATGCGCTCACCTACTCGCTGGTCGACACCTTCGGCGGCAAGTTCAGCATCAATGCCGCCACCGGCGCGATCACCCTGACCGGTGCGGTCGACTTCGAGACCGATGCCGGCCTCACCACCGAGGCGGGCACGGGCAAGAAGTACTTCAACGTCCAGGTCCGCGCCACCGACAACGGTGCCGGCAACCTGGTCTCCGATGTCGGCACCGTGAAGGTCTACATCAACGACATCAACGAGACCCCGGGCGGGAACACGAAGCCGAGCGCTCCGGCCGTGGTGACGGGCACGCTGCAGACCGTCGACGAGAACAAGGCCGGCAGCTCGACTGTCGCTCAGGTTCAGTCGACCGACCCTGAAGGCAATGCGCTCACCTACTCGCTGGTCGACACCTTCGGCGGCAAGTTCAGCATCAATGCCACCACCGGCGTGATCAGCCTGACCGGTGCGGTCGACTTCGAGACCGATGCCGGCCTCACCATCGAGGCGGGCACGGGCAAGAAGTACTTCAACGTCCAGGTCCGCGCCACCGACAACGGCACCGGCAACCTGGTCTCCGATGTCGGCACCGTGAAGGTCTACGTCAACGATATCAACGAGAAGCCGAGCGCTCCGGCCGTGGTGGCGGGCACGCTGCAGACCGTCGACGAGAACAAGGCCGGCAGCTCGACTGTCGCTCAGGTTCAATCGACCGATCAGGACGGCGGCCAGACCCTCACCTACTCGCTGGTCGACACCTTCGGCGGCAAGTTCAGCATCAATGCCACCACCGGCGCGATCACCCTGACCGGTGCGGTCGACTTCGAGACCGATGCCGGCCTCAACACCGAGGCGGGCACGGGCAAGAAGTACTTCAACGTCCAGGTCCGCGCCACCGACACCGGTGCCGGTAACCTGGTCTCGGATGTCAGCACCGTGAAGGTCTACATCAACAACATCAACGATAAGCCGAGCGCTCCGGCCGTGGTGGCGGGCACGCTGCAGACCGTCGACGAGAACAAGGCCGGCAACACGGTCGTCGCCACGGTTCAGTCGACCGATCAGGACGGCCATGCGCTCACCTACTCGCTGGTCGACACCTTCGGCGGCAGGTTCAGCATCAATACCGCCACCGGCGTGATCAGCCTGTCGGGCGCGGTCGACTTCGAGACCGATGCCGGCCTCACCATCGAGGCGGGCACGGGCAAGAAGTACTTCAACGTCCAGGTCCGCGCCACCGACAACGGCACCGGCAACTTGGTCTCCGATGTCGGCACCGTGAAGGTCTACATCAACGACATCAACGAGAATCCGGGGAACACGAAGCCGAGTGCTCCGACGCCGGTGGGTGTGGTGGCAACGGTTGACGAGAACAAGGCCGGCAGCACTGCCGTCGCTCAGGTTCAATCGACCGACCCTGAAGGCAATGCGCTCACCTACTCGCTGGTCGACACCTTCGGCGGCAAGTTCAGCATCAATGCCGCCACCGGCATGATCACCCTGGCGGGCGCGGTCGACTTCGAGACCGATGCCGGCCTCACCACCGAGGCGGGCACGGGCAAGAAGTACTTCAACATCCAGGTCCGCGCCACCGACAACGGCACCGGCAACCTGGTCTCCGATGTCGGCACCGTGAAGGTCTATATCAACGACGTCAACGACAAGCCGAGTGCTCCGACGCCGGTGGGTGTGGTGGCAACGGTTGACGAGAACAAGGCCGGCAGCACGGCCGTCGCTCAGGTTCAATCGACCGATCAGGACAGCGGCCAGACGCGCTCCTACTCGCTGGTCGACACCTTCGGCGGCAAGTTCAGCATCGATTCCGCCACCGGCGTGATCACCCTGACCGGTGCGGTCGACTTCGAGACCGATGCCGGCCTCACCACCGAGGCGGGCACGGGCAAGAAGTACTTCAACGTCCAGGTCCGCGCCACCGACACCGGTGCCGGTAACCTGGTCTCCGATGTCGGCACCGTGAAGGTCTACATCAACGATATCGATGAGACTCTGACAAACCAAGCGCCGACAGCGGTTTTCCTGTCCAATGCTTCCGTCAGCGAGTTGGCTCCCAACACGGCGGTGGTTGGCTCGCTCTCAGCACTGGACGCCAATACCGGCGAGACCTTCACCTACAGCCTTGTTGGTGATGGTGCCGGCGGCCGGTTCACGGTGGTTGGGAACCAGATTCTGGTTGCGGACGGCTTCAAGCTCGACTTCGAGCAGGCCAAGTCGCATCAGATCTTCGTCCAGGTCAAGGATAAGGCGGGTGCCGCGTTTACGCAGGCTCTGACCATCAATGTCGGCGATCTTGCTCGTGAAGTAACCAAGGGCAGTGGCGTCAACGACATCTTCAAGGCTGGCAAGGCCAATGACGTCCTGGGCGGCGGCAACGGCAACGACCAGCTCTGGGGCGGTCTCGGCAAGGATGTGCTTACCGGCGGCAAGGGCAAGGACATCTTCGTGTTCGACACCAAGCTGAACAAGAAGACCAACCTCGACAAGATCGTCGATTTTTCCGTCAAGGACGACACGATCTGGCTCGACAACGCGGTGTTCAAGAAGCTCGGCAAGGGCACGGCCGTGAAGCCGGGCAAGCTCAACAAGGCGTTCTTCACAATCGGCGACACAGCCAAGGACAATAACGACTACCTCGTCTACGACAGCAAGAAGGGAGTGCTGTATTACGATGCCGACGGCTCCGGCAGCGGCAAGCAGGTCGAGTTTGCGACCCTTAAGAAGGGTCTCAAGATGACCGCCGCTGACTTCTTCGTCATCTAACTGGTAGCTTCGACTGAAATCTGAGCCCCGGCAGTGTGACTGCCGGGGCTTTTCTGTTGGTGAGCTGCAGGCAGGTGCTGAAGCCCGATTCTTCCTGACACCTGCCGGACGAGTATGGCAAGCGGAACAGCGTCTTTCGCGCTGGGTTGAGATCGGCGTCTTCGAGGCCTTGATTGAGAGTTATCGCCTTTGGAAGTGTCTGAGTGCCGTATCTGCGTCAAGACGCTGGAGCTGCGCTCCCGAAAGGGGGCGTAACGGCAAGAAACGGCTCCGCTGCGAGAGGTTGACGCGAATTCTTGGGCCGTCAAAGGGGCACAGATTGAGTCCCACCCCCGGCTACCGATGAAATGTCAGCAGAACTGGCTGAGGCGAATGATCCGGCAAGGCTCGCCCGTCTTGGCTGAGGGGGCATGCGGGGGCCTGACCAGGAGCGCGTCCGAGCGCGCGAGAATACCCAACATAGATGAATCCTGAGCGCCGTGCGGGGTTGCGACGGTGATCTGCAAGCGACCGGCCGAGGGGAGATCAATCTCCCGCAACGCCAGGCTGGCACGCATGTAATCCTGCCGGGCCTGATTGGCGCCGACATCGCAGCCGAGTATCGCCGCCTCGGTCGGATCGCCGCCCGCGTTGAGATCGCCCAGAAGGGCGCGGATCGCAGGGACCAGAAAGAGGATGCCGCACACAAGCGTGGAAACCGGGTTGCCGGGGAGGCCGAGCAGAAGCATCGGGCCTAAACGGCCATGCATCAGCGGCTTTCCAGGGCGCAAGGCCACACGCCAGAAGCCGAGGTCCATTCCTTGGCCGACAAGCGCCGCCTGCACGAGATCGTGCTCGCCGACCGAAGCGCCGCCGAGCGTGACAAGAAGATCGGCCTCGGCATCCCGCGCAGCTTTGATGCGCTCTTCCAGCGAGGCGAGCGTATCTCCCGCGATGCCGAGGTCGATGGCAGTGCCGCCCGCCTTCTCGACCATGATCGCGGTGGCGGGCAGGCTGGAAGCGGTGATCTGATCCGGGCCGGGCGTTTGGCCCGCGCGCACCAATTCGTCGCCCGTAGCGAGAATGGCGATGCGCGGCCTGCGGTAAACGGGAAGCGTGCCGTGGCCCATGGCGGCGGCAAGCGCGATGTGGCGCGCATCGAGACGCTGGCCCGCCTTCAAAAACGCTTCACCGGCCTTGAAGTCGTTTCCGGCTCCGCGGATGTGCTGATGCAGGCGAGGCGCTTCTTTGATGATGACCTCGTCGCCGGCGCGATCCGTGTCTTCCTGAATGACCACAGCATCTGCGCCATCGGGCATTGGCGCGCCGGTGAAAATCCGCACCGCCTGCATCGCTCCGACCGAACCGGGAAAGCGCTTGCCCGCAGCGCTGGTGCCGATGAGCTTCAGTGTCTGTGGTACCCCCCCGATGTCGGCGCTGCGCACCGCATAGCCATCCATCGCGGAGGCAGGGAAGGGTGGTTGATCGCGCAAGGCCAGGACATCTTCGGCGAGCGTGCGCCCGGCGCAGGCGGCCAGCGGCGCGTGTTCCATTTCTACTGGCTTCTCGACACTGGCGAGCACAAGACGCAGCGCCTCTTCGACCGGGATCAGGCTCATGGGGCCTCGTATGTACCGGAGCGGCCGCCGCTTTTCATGCGCAGATGAATATTGTCGATCCGCATGCCACGGTCGGCGGCTTTCACCATGTCGTAGATGGTCAGGCAGGCGACGGAAACGGCGGTCAGTGCCTCCATCTCGACGCCGGTTTGACTCGCAACCTTCACCTCCGCCGTCACGCGTACGCCGGGGAGCGTGTCATCGAGTGCGCAATCGACCTTCACCTTGGAGATCATCAATGGATGGCAGAGGGGGATCAGTTCATGCGTGCGCTTCGCGGCCATGATGCCGGCAAGGCGCGCGGTGCCTAAAACATCGCCCTTCTTCGCATCACCCTGACGGATCAGGGCGACCGTCTCGGGCAGCATCACGACGCTTCCTTCGGCGATGGCGGTGCGGGTGGTGATGTCCTTCTCGGACACGTCGACCATGTTCGCCGCGCCGCTCGCGTCGAGATGCGTCAGCTTGCTCATGCGGCCTCGCCGAAAAGAAGACGGCGCGTCGCGGCAGCGACATCCGCCTGCCGCATCAGGCTCTCGCCGACGAGGAAGGTGCGGATATTCACCTTCGTCAGCCGCTCGATGTCAGAAAGCGTGAAGATGCCGCTCTCGCCGACGATGATGCGATCCGACGGGATGAGCGGAGCGAGTTCCTCGCTCACCGCCAGCGACACGTCGAAGGTGCGCAGATTGCGGTTGTTGATGCCCACAAGCTTCGTGCCGAGCGGGACCGCACGCTCTAGCTCAGCGCGGTCATGCACTTCGACCAGCACATCCATGCCGAGATCGTGCGCGGTATCGATGAGCGCGCGCGCTCCCGCGTCGGTGACGCTCGCCATGATGACGAGGATGCAATCCGCCCCCCAGCTTCGCGCCTCGTAAACCTGATACGGCTCGAACATGAAGTCTTTGCGCAGCGCCGGAAGACCCGAGGCTTCGCGGGCCTTCGTCAGATATTCCGGCCTGCCCTGGAAGGAGGGCTCGTCGGTGAGAACCGAGAGGCAGGTCGCGCCGCCCTCAGCGTAGGCCTTCGCCAGCGATGGCGGGTCGAAATCGGCGCGGATCAGGCCCTTGGAAGGGCTTGCCTTCTTCACCTCGGCGATCAGCGCCGGGCGACCTTCCATCAGATGCCGCTCGATGGCGGCGGCAAAGCCACGGGTGGGCGTAGCCGCGCGGGCGCGCTTTTCCATCTCTGCCGGAGACACCAGCGCTTTCGCAGCCGCGATTTCCTGGCGCTTATAGGCTTCGATGCGGGCGAGGACGTCGCTCATTCCGGGTTCCGACTTCAAGCGTTCGAGGCTTGGACGAGACGTTCAAGAGTAGCCTTTGCTGCGCCGCTGTCGAGAGCGCGCGACGCACGGTCGAGTCCTTCGCGCAGGTTGGCGGCTTCATCTGCCACCACGAGAGCGGCGGCAGCGTTGAGGAGTGCTACGTCGCGATAGGGGCTTTTCGCGCCTTCCAGCACGGCGCGAAGCTGCGCCGCGTTATGCGCAGGGTCACCGCCCTTCAGGTCCTCAAGCTTCGCGGTGGGAAGCCCAACCTCGTCCGGCGTCACGGTGAAGCGGCGGATAGTGCCGTTCTCCAGCGCCACGACATGGGTGACGCCGGTCGTGGTCATCTCGTCGAGGCCGTCCGAACCGTGCACAGTCCAGATCTTCTTCGAGCCCATTTCCTTCATGACTTTGGTCAGCGGTTCGAGCCAGGCTTCGGAAAACACGCCCAAAAGCTGCCGCTGCACGCCCGCGGGGTTCGACAGGGGGCCGAGGAGGTTGAAGATCGTCCGCGTCCCCAATTCCACGCGCACGGGGCCGACATGGCGCATGGCGGCGTGGTGCGTCTGGGCGAACATGAAGCACAGGCCCGCATTCTTCAGGCACTGTTCCAGGCCCTTCGGCTCGAGCCCTAGCTTCACGCCGAGCGCCGCCAGCACGTCCGCCGTGCCGGATTTGGAGGATGCTGCGCGGTTGCCGTGCTTGGCCACCGGCACGCCGCAGGCCGCCACAATGATCGAGGCGAGCGTCGAGATGTTGTAGCTGCCGGAATGGTCGCCGCCCGTGCCGACGATATCGACCGCGTTTTCCGGCGCCTTGACCTTCAACATGCGCCCGCGCATGGCGGACACCGCGCCAACGATCTCCTCCAGCGCTTCGCCACGCACGCGCAAAGCCATCAGAAACGCGCCGCTCTGTGCGGGCGTCACCTCACCGGAGAGAAGATCGTCGAAGGCGGCGCGAGCTTCATCGCGCGACAGCGATGCGCCGGTTGCGACCTTGGCGAGATAGGGCTTGAAGGATTCCATCGGTGCTCAATGCCTAGCTGGGGCGGTTTTGACGCTCGGCGTTCCACGCCGCCGCCAGATCGAAGAAATTGCGCATGATCGTGACCCCGTGCTCCGACAGGATGCTTTCGGGGTGAAACTGCACGCCATGGATCGGCAGGATGCGGTGGGAGAGGCCCATGACGAGCCCGTCCGCCGTCTCAGCGGTGACGGTGAGATCGACGGGGCAGGTCTCGCGATCCACGATCAGCGAGTGATAGCGCGTGGCCTTGAACGGGCCGTTGATACCGCGAAACACTGTCTGGCCGCGATGTTCCACTTCCGACACCTTGCCGTGCATCGGCAGCGGCGCGCGGGAGACGGTGCCGCCGAAGGCTTGTCCGATGGCCTGCAGGCCAAGGCAGACGCCGAAGGTCGGGATCTGGCGCGAGGCCCGGTCCACGAGGTCGAGGCAGATGCCCGCCTCGTTGGGAGTGCAGGGACCAGGCGAGAGCACAATGGCGTCGGGAGGCGAGGCCAGCACCTCGTTCGTCGTGATCGCATCGTTGCGCACTACGTCGACCGAGGTCGCCAGCGGCGCGAGCAGATGCACCAGGTTCCAGGTGAAGCTGTCGTAATTGTCGATAACAAGAACGCGGGTCATAGCGCACCGACGTTTGCGCAAGGGAGAAAGCGGGTCAAGCCGATCATTGCCCGATCCTCGCGCGGCTGGCGAAGCGCACAGCCTCCTCTGCCGCCTTGAACAGCGCCTTCGCCTTGTTGACGCATTCCTGCTGCTCGGAGGCCGGGTCTGAATCGTAAACGATGCCCGCGCCGGATTGTACCGCCATGCGCCCGTCTTTCACGACGGCGGTGCGCAGCACGATGCAGGTATCCATCTCGCCATTGGCGCCGAAATAGCCGATGCAGCCGGCGTAGGGTCCGCGCTTGTGCTTCTCCAGTTCGTCGATGATCTGCATCGCGCGCACCTTCGGCGCGCCAGAGACCGTGCCCGCCGGGAAGCCGGCGATGAGCGCGTCGAGCGCATCGAAGCAGGAATCGAGCCGGCCCTCCACGTTCGAGACGATGTGCATGACCTGGCTGTAATATTCCAGGAAGAAGGAGTCGGTGACCTGAACCGAACCCATTTCCGCGACACGGCCCACATCGTTGCGGCCGAGGTCGAGCAGCATGAGGTGTTCGGCGCGCTCCTTCTGGTCGGCCAAAAGGCTTTCCGCATGGGCGCGATCTTCCGCCGCCGTCGCGCCGCGCGGACGCGTGCCGGCGATGGGACGGATCGTGACCTTGCCGTCGCGCACTCGCACGAGAATTTCCGGCGAGGAGCAGACGATCTGAAAATCCTCGAAGTCGAGATAGCAGAGGAACGGCGCAGGGTTGACCCGCCGCAGCGAACGATAAAGCGCGAAAGCCGGGAGCGGAAAGGCCGACTCGAAACGCTGCGAGAGTACGACCTGAAAGATGTCGCCCGCGCGGATGTACTCCTTCGCCTTGGCGACCATCTCCCTGAATTCCTCGGGCGTGGTGTTCGACACCGGCGGTTCGAAGTCGATTGTCGTCGGATCGCTGCGATCCTCGAAGGGCAGGGGCCGTTCGAGTGCCCAGGTCACGGCCTCAAGCCGCGAAAGGGCGGATTCATAGGCCGCTTTGGCCGACACGCTTTCCAGCGGGCGCACGGGGGTGATGAGCGAAATCTCGTCCTTCACCGCATCGAACACCACCATGACGGTGGGGCGCACGAGAATGGCGTCCGGCACCTTCAGGACATCCGGATTGGGGGTGGGCAGACGCTCCATCTGCCGCACCATGTCGTAGCCGAGATAGCCGAACAGACCCGCCGCCATGGGCGGGAAATCGTCGCCGATGGGCAGAGCGCTCTCGGCGATGAGGGCGCGCAGGCTCTCCAAAGGCAAACGGCTCTCCGCCTTGAAGTCGCGGCTGTGGCTGAGCGCGTTGCGGTCGATTGCAGCAACACCGTCCTGGCAGCGCCAGACGAGATCCGGATCGAGGCCGATCATGGAAAAGCGGCCGCGAACGGCGCCGCCTTCCACCGATTCCAGCAGGAAGGCGTGACCCTTCCGATCATGCCGCAGCTTCATGAAAGCCGCGACAGGCGTCAGCAGGTCGCCGACGAGCGTGGTGCGAAGAACGCCCGCCTCGCCGGCAGAATAGGCCTTCGCGAAAGCGTCGAAATCCGGAGTGATGCTCATCGCTTACAATTCGCCGCCTGTCGCCTGACGTAGCGCCTGCTGGTTGATGGTGACGCCGAGATCCTGGCGAGCCTGGGCGATGTACTGGTTGATGAGATCGTCGCTCATGCTGTTGCGGAGCTGCGTTTCGAAACGCTGTGCTTCCTGGGTCGTCGTGACCAGCGGAGGCACGGTGGCCGAGGTGACCTTGAAGATCGCGCGCGCATCCGTCCCGTTCGCCGTGTTGCCGGCCTTGCCGACGGGAATGGAGAAGATGCGGTTCACCGCCTCACTGGTCAGGTCGTCCTTCGCCGCGTTGCGGGCAAGGTCCGTGACGGCTTTGACAGGCGCGCCGAGTTCCTGCGCGACGACCTCGAGGGTCTCGCCCTTCTCGACCCGTTCGGTGAGCTGGCGGGCCTTTTCCGACAGGCGCTGCGCGATCTCGTCCTCACGCCATAGGGTGGCGACCTGATCGCGCACCTCGTCGAGAGTCTTTGCGCGGGTCGGCTCGATGCCGGTCACGTCATACCAGACATAACCGCCCTTGGCGGCGCGGACAGGCTCGTTGTCGACGCCGATATCGGAGGCGTAGGCGGCCTTCAGGAGCGCATCGCGCTCCGGCAGGTCGACCGGCTTGCCGCTCTTGTCGAGGCCTTTGGAATCGGCAGCAGGGATCTGGACCAGGGTCAGGCCCTTTTCCTTCGCGATGTCGGCGAGCGGGCGCGCACCGGCGCGGGCATCCTCGATCGAGTCGTGCAGTTTCTCGATGGCTTCCTGGGCGCGTGACTGGGCGATCTCCTGGCGGATTTCGCCGGCCACTTCCTCGAAGGGGCGCACGGATTCCGGCTGAACCTTCGTCACGCGCACGATCACCGGGCCGAACCGGCCCGCGACGGGGCCGCTCGTCGCCCCTTCCGCCAGCGAGAAGGCGGCGTCCGCGACGGCAGGATCGAGCATTTCGGACTTGGTGAAGGTGCCGAGGTCGAGATCCGGCTGCGAGACGTTGCGCTCTGCCGCGATGGCGTCGAAGGTCGCACCTTCCTTGATCTTGCTGAACGCGGCTTCCGCCTCTTCCTGCGAGGGGAAGGCGATCTGCTGGATCGTGCGGCGCTCAGGGGTGCCGAACTTGGCCTTCTCCTGCTCGTAGCGCTGGCGCGCATCGGCATCGGACACGGTCTCGGGCTTCGCGACCGTCGAGGCGTCGATGGAGAACAGGGCGAGGGCGCGGTATTCGGGCGCCTGGAAGGAGCCCTTGCGCTCGTTGAAGAAGGTCTGAAGCTGATCGTTGGTTGGGGCCGGGATGTCACCAGCCATCGACGCGCTCAGAACGACGTACGACGCCGCGCGCTTCTCGTTGGTATAGCGATTCAGGGCCTCGCGCGCCGCAACTGGCACGTTCAGGTCGCCCGCGATCGCCTCGCCGAGATGGATGCGGGTCATGGCCGCGCGCTGCTCGTTGACGAAACCGGCTTCCGAGAGGGAGGCATTGCGCAGGACCTGATCGAACAGGGCGCGGTTGAACTGGCCGTCGGCGCCCTTGAAGTTCGGATCGTCCACGATTGCGCGCGCGACCGTCTGATCGGAGACGCTTAAGCCCAGCTTCTTGGCCTGCTCGGTCAGGACGGCCTCGCTGATGAGCGTGTTCAGGACCTGCTGGTCGATGCCGTAGAGGCGCGCCTGTTCCGGCGAGATGATGGTGCGGAACTGGCGGCCCAGGCGCTGCAACTCGTTGTTGAACGCGGTCCGGTACTGCTCGATGGTGATGTCGGTATGACCGATGCGGGCAACCGTGGAGCGCGGCGTGGCCCGGAAGATGTCGCCGATGCCCCAGATGGCGAAGCTGACGATCAGAATCCCGAAAAGGACCGTGAAGATGGTCTTGCCGATCAGGCTTTGCCCGATGTTGCGCATTCCTCGAAGCATCGTGAACCCGTTCACTAAAAAACACTTTGTCAACGGCGATAGCCGATCAGAGGCCCGGCGAAAAGGGCAAGTCTGGTTGAAAGAGCCCCTCGGCCTCTGCTAGTGCGGGTCGATCAAGCGTGACAGGAGTGCCGTTAATGAGCGTCGATCGGCCGCGCCCACTGGTGGCGGGGAACTGGAAAATGAATGGCCTGAAGGCTTCCGCCAAGATTCTGGCGGAGATCCAGGCAGGGTATTCGGCGGCTCTCAAGGCCAAGGTCGATCTGGCCATCTGCCCGCCCTCGACGCTGACCGCGATCTTCGCGGTGACCTCGGTGGGCAGCCGGGTCGCCATCGGCGGGCAAGATTGCCACGCCAAGGAATCAGGCGCCTATACGGGCGAGATTTCGGCCGAGATGCTGGCCGATGCCGGGGCTGATTACGTTATCGTCGGCCATTCGGAGCGCCGCCAGTACAATGGCGAGAAGGATGCGGATGTCGCGGCCAAGGCCGCCGCTGCCTATCGCGCCGGCCTCACGGCCATCGTCTGCGTCGGCGAAACCAAGGCTGAGCGCGAGGCGGGCAAGACCCTCGCCGTCGTCCGCAAGCAGCTTCGTGGTTCCGTTCCCGCCGGTTCGACGGCTCAGAACCTCGTTATTGCCTATGAACCCGTCTGGGCCATCGGCACCGGCCTGACCCCGACCGCCGCCGACGTGGCGGAGGTCCACGCGGCCATCCGCCAGGAGCTGCGGCGTCTTGTCGGCAAGGCGGAGCAAAGCAAGGTCCGGATCCTCTACGGCGGCTCCGTGAAGCCCTCGAATGCGGCCGAGTTGATGGCGGTGGACAACGTGGATGGCGCCCTCGTGGGCGGCGCGAGCCTCGTCGCGGCCGATTTCCTGGGGATCGCCGGGGCCTATCTCGGCTGAAGAGCGGCCCGGAGCGGCGGGGCGATTGCTACAAAGTGTCTGTCATAAAGGGTGCTTGCGGGTCTTTGATCCCGCACACACCTATGCTACAGCGCGCCTAACGAAAGAAATGCGAGCGGCTGACGCCCTTCGGCGCGGCCGCTTGAGGTTTTTGAATCGATGCAACAAGTTCTCATCATTATCCACCTGCTCATCGTGCTTGCGCTGATCGGCGTGGTTCTCCTGCAACGCTCCGAAGGCGGTGGCATGGGCCTCGGCGGCGGGGGAGGCGGAGGCGTTTCCGGTTTCATGACCGGCCGCGGGCAAGCCAACGCGCTGACCCGTGCGACGGCGATTCTGGCGGCTCTGTTCTTCGTGACGAGCCTGGCGCTTTCGATCATGGCGGGTCGTGGCTCTGCGCCGCGCTCGATCATCGATGGGGCTTCGCCCACGGCTCCGGCCGGCCAGCAGGCTCCGGCAGGCGGCAACATGCTTGAGCAGTTGCAGCGGCTCCAGGGCGAGCAGCCCGGCAGCCAGGCTCCGGCGGCTCCGCCGCCCGCGCCGACGGCGCCACAAGTGCCTCAGTCTCAGTAAGCCGAAGATCGGGCCGGTCTCTCCGGCCCTCTCTTTTTGTGGATGGTCATTGAGTGGCTCGATTCGCGATTGCGAATCGGCACTCCTTCTTTTTGGATAGGGGTCCATGACGCGGTACGTATTCATCACCGGCGGCGTGGTGTCTTCGCTCGGCAAGGGCTTGGCTTCGGCTGCCCTGGGAGCGCTTCTCCAGGCTCGCGGCTACAAGGTCCGGCTTCGCAAGCTCGACCCATATCTCAACGTCGATCCGGGGACGATGAGTCCCTATCAGCACGGCGAGGTCTTCGTGACCGACGACGGCGCCGAGACGGATCTCGACCTCGGCCATTACGAGCGCTTCACCGGCGTTCCGGCCACCAAGGCCGACAACATCACCACGGGCCGGATCTATCTCGACATCATCACCAAGGAACGTCGGGGCGATTATCTCGGCGCGACGATCCAGGTGATCCCGCACGTCACCAACGCGATCAAGGATTTCGTGCTGACCGGCAACGAGGGCTTCGATTTCGTCCTCGTCGAGATCGGCGGCACGGTGGGTGACATCGAGGGCCTGCCGTTCTTCGAAGCGATCCGCCAGCTCGGCAACGATCTGCCGCGCGGGCAGGCGATCTATGTCCACCTGACGCTTCTGCCGTTCATTCCCTCGGCGGGCGAACTCAAGACCAAGCCGACGCAGCACTCCGTCGCGGAGCTGCGCTCCATCGGTATCCAGCCCGACATCCTGCTCTGCCGCACGGATCGCGAGATCCCGAAGGACGAGCGCCGCAAGCTCGCCCTGTTCTGCAACGTGCGAGAGACGGCGGTGATCGAGGCGCGCGATGCGCCCTCCATCTACGACGTGCCGCTTGCCTATCACGAGGCCGGGCTCGACAGCGAAGTGCTGGCTGCCTTCGGCATCGACCATGCCCAGGGGCCGTCCCTGACCCGCTGGACCGACATTTCCGAGCGCGTCCACAACCCGGAGGGCGAGGTCAACATCGCCGTGGTCGGCAAGTACACCGGCCTGAAGGACGCCTATAAGTCGCTGATCGAGGCGCTGAACCACGGCGGCATCGCCAATCAGGTCAAGGTCAACCTGAACTGGATTGAGAGCGAGATCTTCGAGCGCGAGGACCCAGCTCCGTTCCTGGAAGGCATCCACGGCATTCTCGTTCCCGGCGGTTTCGGCCAGCGCGGGGCGGAGGGCAAGATCCGCGCCGCCCGCTTCGCGCGCGAGCGCAAGGTGCCGTATTTCGGCATCTGCTTCGGCATGCAGATGGCGGTGATCGAGGCCTGCCGCTCGCTGGCGGGCGTCGAAAGCGCCAGCTCCACCGAGTTCGGCCCGACCCCTGATCCGGTCGTCGGCCTGCTGACGGAGTGGCTACGCGGCAACGAGCTTGAGAAGCGCGCGGCCGGCGGCGATCTCGGCGGCACCATGCGTCTCGGTGCTTATCAAGCGAGCCTCGCGCCCGGTAGTAAGGTGGCTGAGATCTATGGCGGCACCGAAATCTCCGAGCGCCACCGCCACCGCTACGAGGTCAATATGGGCTATCGTGCGCGGCTCGAGGAGAAGGGCCTGCGCTTCTCCGGCGTCTCGCCGGACGGTGTACTGCCGGAGATCGTCGAATATGTGGACCATCCCTGGTTTATCGGCGTTCAATACCATCCGGAACTGAAGTCGCGTCCGTTCGATCCGCACCCGCTCTTCAAGAGCTTCATCCACGCGGCTGTGGAACAAAGCCGTCTGGTGTGACGGATTGCTCATCGCTCTCGATGGCCGGGCTTGACCCGGCCATTTGCGTTTCTAAGGCTCTGACATAGGGAGAACGGAAACGTCCGGCTCCGCGGGCAACAAGAGCATGGGTGCCACATGACACGTCGCATCGATCATCTGGTCGTCGCCGTGCACGATCTCGACAAGGCAGCAGGGTTCTATCAGCGGCTCGGCTTTCATGTCGGCGCGCGCAACCGGCACCCCTGGGGCACCGAGAACCGCATTGTCCAGCTCCACTCATCCTTCATCGAACTCATCACGGTGGGCGAGGGCGCTGAGATCGCGCCTCATGGCGCGCACAGTTTCAGCTTCGGAGCCTTCGTGCGGGACTATCTCGCGCGGCGCGAGGGTCTGGCGATGCTTGTCCTCGACAGTTCCGATGCGAAGGCGGATGCCGCGCTGTTTGCGCGCGAGGGCATCGGCTCTTTCGAGCCCTTCACCTTCGAGCGTCGCGGCCGCCGCCCGGATGGCGCGCCGGTCCACGTGGCCTTCTCGCTCGCCTTCGCGCGGGACGAGCAGGCTCCGGGCGCGGGCTTTTTCGTTTGCGAGCAGCATTTCCCCGAGAATTTCTGGAACCCCGATTTCCAGCGCCACGACAACAAGGCCATCGACATCGCGTCCGTGGCGCTCGTGTCACCGCGTCCCGAGCGTCATGAAACGTTTTTGGCGGCCCTTACCGGCGTCGAGCCGGGTTTTCCCGCCGATCATGACCTCTCGTTCCGCCTCGCGCAGGGGCGCGTGGATGTGCTGAACCCCGACGACGCCTTCGTCGTCTATGGCTCCATCGAGCTTGACGGGGACCGCCCGTGCTTCGTGGCCTATTCGGTCCGCGTCGAGGACATCGTAAGGCAGGCGCGATGGCTCGATGCGGCCGAAGTGCCGTATCACCATATCGGCAGCAGGCTTATTGTCCCAGCAAGTGCCGCTTTCGGCGTCGCGATTGCCTTCGAGGCGACGTAAGATCGCAAACGAATCAACAGCGTCTCCTGGGGGATCATCATGGCTTCATCGTTGGCGGGCTTGCCCAGCTTCCTTGTATTCTTCGGCATCGCCACGGTCCTCGTGGCGCTCTACCTGACCATCTACACGCTCGCGACGATGCATAATGAGTTCGCGCTGATCCGCCTGAATGTGATTTCAGCGGCCACCGCGCTCGGTTTCAGCCTCGTCGGCTTCGCCCTGCCGCTCGCCAGCGCCATCGTGCACGCGCAGACTATTGTGGACTGCCTCGTCTGGGGTCTCGTGGCCCTTGCGGTCCAAATCCTGGTCTATTGGCTGGTGCGCATCGTCATGCCGAACCTCTCGCAGCGCATCGCGGCGGGCGAGATGGCGGCGGCGCTCTTCCTCGGCGCAGCCTCTCTTTCGGCTGGCATCATCAACGCGGCGGCGATGACGTTCTAAAAGACGCGGCTTATCGCGTCTGGCCTTCTGCGCGGATGACAGCGCGCAGAGGGCCGTATTCCGTCTGCTTGCGAACGTCGAGCTGGACGCGTCCGCGCGCCTGCATTCCGACCGAACTGAAGCCGCGCGTAGGGGCTGACCCCATCACCGCGTCCGCCTGCACCCTGCCGCTGATGCGCACACAGGTGGTGCGGTCCTGAAGCACCGAGAAGCCGGGTGGGCAGGGTGAGAACTGTGGTGCCGCTTGAGGCGCGCGCTCCAGTGGAGCAGCCTCCGCCTGAGAGCCGAGGGCCAGGCTTGAGAGGCCGAGAGCAAGAAGACGCCGCATCGATAGCTTTCCGGGATCACTGTTCCGCTTTAGAATAGCGCACTTTTCGACGAAAGCGGGGCCATACTTTCGAGTGGTGCTTCCGTCGGCCGAGCGCTGAAACCAATCCCCGCTTTGCGAATTAGCCTTGGCAGGACGCTTCGGAGGCTTCGCCATGGTCACAACTCATCCGACCGAGTCCGTCGAGACATTGGGCGATGAATCGTTCATGTCCGCTGCTGACCTGCGCCAATACATGACCGAGATGCAGATGGCGCGTGCCTCGAAAGAGGTCGATGCCATGGATCGCGCCGGCAAGGCGCGGGCGGATCTGGTCAAAACCCTTTCGGCGCCGGTCGATCTGACGGGAGAGCGGCTGAAGGAGATCATCGAGAATCTTCTGTTCAAGCTGCGCGCCGCCGCCGCGCGCGGCGAGACGGAACTGATGGTCATGCGCTTTCCCGTCGATCTCTGCTCCGATCACGGCCGCGCGGTGAACAATGCAGATGAGGAATGGCCCGACATGCTGACCGGAAGGCCGCGCCAGGCGTACGAACTCTGGCGGGACCATCTCAAACCCGCCGGGTACAAGCTGAAAGCCATGATCATCGACTGGCCGCATGGCCTGCCGGGCGATGTCGGATTTTTCCTGAGTTGGGGCAAGGCGAAGGCTTGAGCCGCGCGAGCGGCGAGCAGGAGGAGCAACAGGTGACCCCCAAACGTTCCCCGAAGCAAGATTTGGACGAGGGCCGCCCCTCCGGCTCCGACAAGATGAAGCGCAAGGATTTCGAGGCCGAGCTCGCAAAGCTGCAGGTCGAGCTTGTGCGCCTGCAGACCTGGGTCAAGGAGACAGGCGCGCGGGTTATCGTCATTTTCGAGGGCAGGGATACGGCAGGCAAGGGCGGCGTCATTAGCCGGATCACGGAGCGCACGAGCCCGCGCGTTTTTCGCCATGTTGCTTTGCCGGCGCCGACGGAGCGCGAAAAGAGCCAGATCTACATCCAGCGCTATTTCGCTCACTTTCCGGCTGCGGGTGAAATCGTGCTGTTCGACCGCTCCTGGTACAATCGGGCGGGGGTTGAGCGCGTGATGGGGTTCTGCACACAGGACGAGTATGACCGCTTCATCCGTCTCGCACCGCCGATTGAACGCTTGATCGTGGAGAACGGCATCATTCTTCTCAAATACTTTTTGGACGTGAGCCAGGAGGAGCAGCTGAGGCGCTTCTCCGACCGCATCACCAATCCCGTCAAGCACTGGAAGCTCAGTCCGATGGATACCGAGTCAGTGCGGCGGTGGTGGGACTATACGCGCGCCTATCAGGAGATGCTGCGTTTGACCGATACGCCCCACGCGCCGTGGTATCTGGTTCCGGCCGACAGCAAGCGGCGCGCGCGGCTCAATCTCATCGCCCACATGCTCAGCATGATCCCTTACAAGAAGATCAAGGTGGACCTGCCGAAGGTGCCCAAGGTCGAACCCAGGCCCAAGGGGATGGAAGAGGGGCTCAACGCAAACCACGTGGTGCCGCAGCGCTATTGAGCTAGCTTGATCGTGTCTCTTTGAAGCATGATCAAGCTCTCGATTCCTGATTGCCGCATGATCCGGGCGAACAACCGGCTCCCACTTGTTCTGATCATGCTCTAGCGCCGCGCCGTCACGACGATGGCTCTCATGCGGTTCTCAATGGCCGATGAACCGAAACGCGCGGCAAGAGCCTCGGCGGTTTTTTCCGTAATCTCATCGAGACGTCCCGGCGCACGGGCCTCCAGCTCGTTGCGCAGCGGCGTTCCCTGACAGAGGCCGGTAGCAAGGTCCTGGGGGGATGGCGCGTAGGTGACCTTTTCAACTGCCTCGATCTTGATGTCCTCGAAACCCGCTTCCCCCATGTCGCCACGGATGCGGTCGGGATCGGAGTATCCGAAGGGTACGCGCTCGACGAAACGGGGCGGATTGTCGGGGAGAAGACCCGCAATAGCGTCGGCGACGGCCTTGCTGACGGGATTGGCGTCCAGCCGGTCCCAGACAGTGAAGACAAACACGCCGCCGGGTTTGAGCACACGCCGCACCTCGCGATGCGCGGCGATCTTATCGGGGAAAAACATGACGCCGAACTGGCACGCGACCGCGTCGAAGGTGGCGTCCTCGAACGGAAGATTCTGCGCATCCGCCTGCCGCCATGTCACGCGCGGAGAATTGAGCCGCTTCGCAGCAAGGTCGAGCATGGCCGGATTGAGGTCGGTAGCGACGATGGTGACCGAGGGCGGCAAGGCCTTGTCCATGGCGCGCGTAACGATGCCCGTGCCCGCGGCTGTCTCAAGAACTTTCTCCGGTGCGATAGCGGCGAGCCGCGCCGCAAGATCTTCGGCGTAGGGCTCGAAGAGAAGAGGGCCGAGATACTTTTCGTAAAGCGCGGGAATCGAGCCCGCAAACGTGACGTCGGTGACGCTCATGCTCGCCTCCACCGAGAACAGCGGATCATCGCGCCGGTGGGCGGCGGTGGGCAAGGGTTGTGGGGTGGGTCTTTTGGGTAGGCCGGTAACGAGGTGCTACCGTCTTCTGCTAGTTTGTCCCATTCGGGTCGGTGATATCAGGTACAATGTACAATGCCGCCCGTGCGACAGCGTCGTTTCGCGATGTGGGGCGTTTGTCTATGCCGCCGTTTGGTTTTCGGTCCGCTCCGGTCGCAAACAATCCGCGAGAAATCCTGCGACAGATGCAACGGCGAAATTATCTCGCAAATCCCGATGAAAGGTGAGCCAAACATCCCGGGAGATTGACGCCTTTTGCAGATCCGCTCTTTGCAGTCCGTATGAACAACCGACGAAGCCGGGCAAGGCGGCGATGCCGACATGCGCCTGCGCAGCGGTGCATTGAATGGCAAGGTCGTTCGTCCGAAACACAATAGGCCGTTCACCGGCGAGTTTCTTGAGCCAGACCTGCTGGGGAACGTCATCGAGACTTTCATCGAACGCAATAAACTCGAAATCCTCTTCCCTTCTGGATGCGAGATACTCCGAAGAAGCATACAATCCATAGGTTATCGTCCCGACCTTTCGCATGACGAGGCTCATGTCGTCGGGGCGGGTCAGGCGCAGGGCGATGTCGGCTTCCCGGCGCGGCAATGACACGGTTCGGCTCTCCCCAAGCAATCGCAATCGAAGGTGCGGGTAGGATTCCTTCAGAAGCTGGAGACGCGGCCCGATCAGCGATGTTGCGATGACCGGCGGTGCGCTTACGGACACTTCGGCGGCGACGTCCTCCTTACAGGCCAGAGCCACGCGCTCTATGGCAAAAGCCTCCGCCTCTATCCGCCGCGCGTATTCCGCCACGCGGTTCCCATCAGGGGTTAGGACATAACGCCCTGATCGTCGGTCGACCAGTTTGACACCGACAGCCGCTTCGAGTGCCGCAACTCTTCGGGAGACAGTTGCGTGTTCGACCCGGAGCCGACGCGCGGCTGCTGACAAGGACCCTTCGTAAGCGAGAGCCGCGAAGTGCCGAAGATCGTCCCAATCGAACATCCCCGATTCTTTCACATCCAATGGGAGAAGTTTGGGAATTTCGCACAGACGCAGCCGATTGCAAGGTGGCCGCCTATCAATGGAGGACCGAATGTCCAATTCATCAAATGTCCGCAAGATCGTTCGCATCGAAGCCAAACCGGGCCTCGCCGACTTGGCGCGTGCGGCTCTCGTCGAACTGCAGCGGGCGACTCAGACGGAGCCCGGCTGCCGAGAGTTTGTATTTTTCCAAGCACTTGGCGATGAAAGCTCGTTCCTGCTGATCGAGGACTTCGCCAACTTGAACGCTCTCGAACATCACATGAACCTGCCACACACCCAGGCTTTCTTCGCACGAGAACTGGTTGCCGCTATCAGACCCATTGAGCGCGGGTGGATGTCGTGATCCGGCGAGCATTCGTGATGCGCTGCTCGCCGCCTCTGCGCTTCAAAAAGCTCCCCGCCAAGGCGCAATTCGTGGTGTTTCCTCTGATCCTGACATTGCTGATGTCCGGTGTCGTTTCAACAATCGCGACACTCAAGGTGGCCGGATTCGAGCCCGGCATCTTATTGAAGATTCTTCAAGCGTGGGGCATTTCCTACGCCATCGCGTTTCCGACAGCGCTTGTCGTCATGCCCCTTGTAAGAAGAATCGTTGCGGCGCTTGTTGAGCTCCCGGCCAAGGGGCGATGAAGAGCGAGCTCTCTCGCGGAGTCGATTGCTGCGGTGAGACCATCTTTCGCTAGCGAAAGATGGCAACTCACTCTGCTGCCTGCTTAGCCACTTTCCCTTTGGCCCCGGCCTTCTTCAACGGCCTGCGCGCGAGAACCTCGCGCAAGAACCGCCCCGTATGGCTCGCTTCGACCTTGCACACATCTTCAGGGGTGCCTTGGGCGACGATCTGGCCGCCGCCGTCGCCGCCTTCCGGGCCCATGTCGATGATCCAGTCGGCGGTCTTGATGACCTCCAGGTTGTGCTCGATCACCACGACCGAATTGCCCTGGTCGACGAGTTCGTGCAGCACCTCCAGAAGCTTTGCCACATCGTGGAAGTGCAGGCCCGTGGTGGGCTCGTCGAGGATGTAGAGGGTGCGGCCGGTGGCGCGCTTGGAGAGCTCCTTCGAGAGCTTGACGCGTTGCGCCTCACCGCCTGAGAGCGTCGTCGCCTGTTGGCCCACATGGACGTAGTCGAGGCCGACGCGGGCGAGCGTCTGCATCTTTTCGCGGATCGACGGCACGGCCTTGAAGAGATCGCGCGCTTCCTCCACCGTCATGTCGAGCACATCGGCGATGGATTTTTCGCGGTATTTCACCTCCAGCGTCTCGCGGTCGTAGCGCTTGCCCTTGCAGACGTCGCAGGTGACATAAACGTCGGGCAAAAAATGCATCTCGATTTTGATGACGCCGTCGCCGGAGCACGCCTCGCAGCGACCGCCCTTCACGTTGAAGGAGAAGCGCCCCGCCTGATAGCCGCGCGCCTTCGCTTCGGGCAGCCCGGCGAACCATTCGCGGATCGGGGTGAACGCGCCGATATAGGTCGCGGGGTTCGAACGCGGCGTGCGGCCGATGGGGGACTGGTCGATGTCGATGACCTTGTCCAGATGCTCAAGACCCTCGATGCGGTCGAAGGGGGAGGGATGCTCCAGCGCACCGTTGAGCTTTTTTGCCACGGCCTTGTAGAGCGTGTCGATGACGAGCGTCGACTTGCCGCCGCCGGAGACGCCGGTGATGCAGGTGAAGGTCCCGAGAGGAATCTCCGCCGTCACGTTCTTCAGGTTGTTGCCCCGCGCGCCGACGACCTTCAACATGCGGCTCTTGGAGGGCTTTCTGCGCTTTTCCGGCACCTTCACGGACATCTCGCCGGTCAGATACTTGCCGGTGAGCGACTTCGGGTTCGCCATGATCTGCTTCGGCGTGCCCTCGGCGACGATCTTGCCGCCATGGATGCCCGCGCCCGGGCCGATGTCGAACACGTAGTCCGCTTGCAAAATCGCGTCCTCGTCGTGCTCGACCACGATCACCGTGTTGCCGAGGTCGCGCAGGCGCTTGAGCGTGACGAGCAGGCGCTCGTTGTCGCGCTGATGCAGGCCGATGGAGGGCTCGTCGAGCACGTAGAGAACGCCCGTCAGGCCGGAGCCGATTTGGCTGGCGAGGCGAATGCGCTGGCTCTCGCCGCCCGAAAGCGTGCCGGAGGCGCGCGCGAGCGTGAGATATTCCAGCCCCACATCGACCAGGAAGGTCAAGCGTTCGCGGATTTCCTTGAGAATGCGGCCCGCGATTTCGTTCTGTTTCTTGGTCAATTGGCCGGTCAGGCCGCCGAACCATGCATGCGCGTCGCGTACCGAGAGAGCGGTGGCATCGCCGATGTCGGAGCCTGCGATCTTCACCGCCAGGGCCTCAGGCTTCAGTCTCTTGCCGCCGCAGGCTTTGCACGGCGTTTCGCTCATGAAGCGGCTGATCTCGTCGCGCGCCCAATCGCTGTCAGTTTCCTTGTAGCGGCGTTCCAGGTTCGGGATCACACCCTCGAACGGTTTTTTGACCTCATAGGCGCGAAGCCCGTCGTCATAGGCCATGCGGATGGCGTCATCGCCCGAGCCGTAGAGAATGACGTCGCGCACCTTCTCCGACAGCTCGGCCCACGGCTTCGTCATCGAAGACTTGTAGTGCTTGGTGATGGCTTCCAGCGTCTGGCCGTAATAGGGCGAGGTGGATTTCGCCCACGGCGCGATGGCGCCGCGCTTCAGGGGGATGCTGTCATCCGGCACGACCATCGCGGGGTCGATGCGCATTTCATGCCCGATGCCGCCGCAGGTGGGGCAGGCGCCGAAGGGATTGTTGAACGAGAACAGGCGCGGCTCGATTTCCGGGATCGTGAAGCCGGAGACGGGGCAGGCGAACTTGGACGAGAAGACGATACGTTTCGGCTGACCCTTTTCATCCTTCTCGTCGGCATATTCGATCACGGCGATGCCGTCGGCGAGGTCGAGCGCAGTCTCAAAAGATTCCGACAGGCGCGCGGCGATGTCGGCGCGCACCACAATGCGGTCCACCACCACGTCGATGTCGTGCTTGAACTTCTTGTCGAGGGCAGGGGCCTCGTCGATTGCATAATATTCGCCGTCGATCTTCAGGCGTTGAAAGCCCTTCTTCTGAAACTCGGCGATTTCCTTGCGATACTCGCCCTTGCGGCCGCGCACCACGGGCGCGAGCAGAAAGAGCCGCGTCTTCTCCGGCAGATCCAGCACCCGGTCCACCATCTGGCTGACCGTCTGGCTTTCGATTGGGAGGCCGGTGGCGGGCGAATAGGGAATGCCCACGCGCGCCCAGAGCAGGCGCATGTAGTCATAAATCTCGGTGACGGTGCCGACCGTCGAGCGCGGGTTGCGCGAGGTCGTCTTCTGCTCGATGGAGATGGCGGGCGAGAGGCCGTCGATCTGGTCGACATCCGGCTTCTGCATCATCTCCAGGAACTGCCGGGCATAGGCCGAGAGCGACTCCACATAGCGGCGCTGGCCCTCGGCATAGATCGTGTCGAAGGCGAGCGACGATTTTCCTGAGCCCGACAGCCCGGTGAACACCACAAAATGGTCGCGCGGCACCATCAGGTCGACGTTCTTGAGGTTGTGCTCCCGCGCGCCGCGAACGGAGATCACCCGCGCATCCCGGTCGCCCGCCTTGGCGCGGTTGAACAGATCGTCGATTTTAGCCATTGCCGAATTCAAGCCTGTGATGGAGTCCGAGCCGCAGGACGGCGTATCGCATATGAGACGCCAACGCCTTCCGCACAACCAGGATGCCCGATGAGTCGCGGAGGATGTTAGAACAAAAAGGGTACGTCAGGCAACGGGCGATTGACGAGGCGAGGTTCTTGATTAAAAATGTTATTTTATTTCACGAAATAGAATGGAACATCCCGGTGGCTCAGTACGATCCGCTCTCCAACACCTACGTCATCGAGGCGACTGATCTTGACCCGTTCATCGTGCCAGAGAATGTGGGCGATGCGCATGTCATCGGCGATGGGCGCGACAACGTCATCCCTGGAAATGACGCCAATAACTGGATCGAGGGGGGCGATGGAAACGATTCCATCAACGGCGGCTTCGGAGACAACACGCTCGACGGCGGGAGCGGCAACGACACTCTACATGCTGGCAGCGGTCACGATCTCCTGAAGGGCGGTGACGGCGACGATACATATTATCTCTATTTCGACGAAGAGATTGTCGAACTCGACAGTGAGGGTATCGATACGGTCGTCGCCAATACGAACTACACGTTGCCGGATCATGTCGAAATTTTGCGGGCGAAAAGCGGGGAGACAGGGTTCAAACTCACCGGTAACAGCCTGAACAATCTCATTGTCGGCAACGACGGCATGAATACGCTCGATGGCAAGGCGGGCGCCGATACGCTCGAAGGCGGCGCGGGAACGGACTTCTACTATGTGGACGACATCCGTGATGTCGTCATTGAAGAGGTGGGCGGTGGCACCAGCGACACCGTCTATACGTCGGTCAGTTACACGTTGAGCGCCAATATCGAGGTGCTCCGCGCCATCGACGGCGCATCCAGCCTTTCGCTGAACGGTAACGCGTTGCAAAACCTCATCTATGCGACTTCGGGATCGAACACCCTGGACGGCGGCGCTGGGCCTGATCTGATGGTGAGTGGTGCTGGCAACGATGTCTATTACGTCGACGATTCCCATGATGCCATTACGGACTATGGTGGCGTAGACACCGTCATCACTAGTGCCAGCTATGTCTCGGAAGACGAGATCGAGATTCTCAAGGCCTCGGGATCCGCGTCGATCAGCATTGTTGGCAATGCGTTTGCCAACACGATCAGCGGCAACGCGGGCAGCAACAAGCTCTCCGGCAATGGCGGAAACGACAGCATGTCGGGAGCAGGCGGCAACGACAAGCTGTGGGGCGGCACCGGGAACGATACGCTGGCCGGCGGTTTAGGGCGAGATGTGTTCGTCTTCGACACGAAGCTGAGCAAGAAAACCAACCTCGACAAGGTGACGGACTTCAATGTCAAGGATGACACCATCTGGCTTGACAACAAGATCTTCACCAAACTCGGCAAGGGGACGGAGGCCAAGCCGGGCAAGCTGAACGCGGCATTCTTTGCGCTCGACAAGGCGAAGGATGCCAATGACTACCTGATCTACAACACCAAGACAGAGGCGCTGTCCTACGACGCCGACGGCTCCGGCAAAAAGGCTGCCATTGAGATCGCGGTCTTTAAGAAAGGACTTAAATTGACCGCGGCGGACTTTCTTATCATCTGATCTATGCCTGCGATGATTGGATGCGGCGAGGTCGACACACCCGCCGCATCCCCCGTCGGAGCCTGACGCGTTATCGATCTGAAAGAGCCCGCTTTTCGGGAGACAACGTCATGCATGATCATCGGATTTGGATCGCCAGCGCGGCAGCGCTTCTTCTTTCCTCGCTTCCAAGCTTCGCCGGCCCCTGCACGCAGGCCATCGATGCCGCGCAAGCACGGGTGGATGCGCGGATCGAGGCCGATGCCCGCCTCGGACGGACCGCGCCCGAGAGCACTGGAGCACTTCTGCACCATCAACCGACGCCGGGGTCGATTGCGCAGGCGGAGCAGAAGCTTGGTGAGGGTAGGCATGTCGAGGCCGCGTTGAGTTTGCTCTCGGAGGCACGCAAGGCCGACAAGGCCAACAACGCCGCCGGATGTCACGAGGCCCTCGACAAAATCAACGCACTGTTCCGCTAGGCAGCGCTACTGCGCGGTCACGCTCGGCAGCGCCTGCACCTTCATCACCGGAGGCGGATTCCATTTGCCCGTCAGGGCCTCGCTTCGCGGCGCATAAAGCCGCATGGTCAGGTTGAAGGGGCCTTTTGGAGTGGGCAGCCAGTTGGCGTCCTTGTCCGCGCCGGGGCTGACGTTCTGGACATACAGCGTCAGCGAACCGTCGCCGTTGGGTTTCAGCGGCATCCAGCTGCTGAGAGCGAAGCGGTTCAGGCTGTTGGCGACCTGAAATCCCTCGCTGTCGTAGAGCGTGATGGACCAGAACGCATCGGCGGGCGGCGTCAGGCCCTTGTCGAAATGCAGCGTGTACTTGTTCGCGCCGTCGAGGGGTTGCCCGGCCTCGTCGCCGAGGTTCAGCGGATAGATCGCGTCCTCGGGCACATTGGCTCCAAGGCCCAACTGGGCGACAATGGCGCGCTTGAGATAGTAATTGCCGTAAACTCCCATGGTGTTCGTGTTCATCGACCAATGATCGACGACGCCGGCGAGAGTCGAGACCTTCCAGGCCATGAGTTGCTGCGCCGCTGCCGGGGCGCCGTCGAGCGCCTTGATCACCGTCGGCTCCAGCTTCGTTGCATCGAAACGCTTGCCCGGCTCCAGGCCGATCCGCTTCATCCGCGCGATGATCGGCTGGTCGGTGATGTGCGGCGGGTGCAGCTTCATCAGTTCCGCCGCATAGGCGAAAAATTTTTCCCCCGGCATGGTGTCGACCTGCACCTTCGGCGGTGTTTTCATGTCGATGCTGGGGTCTATCTTCACCTCCGGAGCTTTGGGCGTCTTGCCCCATTCGGACAGCGGCGTGATCTTGTAGCCGGCCTGGATCTTATGGACCGCATCGTAGTCCGCCGGTCCGTCCGTCTTGGTACGGCCGATGATCCAGATGTAGGGCGTCGGCGCATCGATGCGCTGCGTCTCCTTCGGCAGCTTGAACTCATCGACGAGGCGCTCGCGCAGATCCGGCCGCCAGCCGGGCGGCGTGACGAGGAAGTTGCCGGCCTGTGTGCCGGTGGTGCGCCAGCCCGGCGAAGCGAACACATCCGTCCACATGTCGAGCATCGGCAAAAGGTAATAGCGTCCGTTGGTGTCGGGCGCGGAGACGACCATCGGCTCCTTCGTCAAGTCGAGCCACGCGGCCGAGTACAGCGTGTCGAAGTTCGGCCGCACCACCGCTCTGAAATCGGCGGGCGGAAAGGTCGGCACGTTTGTGAAGGCGTTCATCGGTCCGCCAAGGGCGTCGCCCTTGCCGGGCTCCACGTTCGTGAGCTGCTTGCGCGTCAGGTCCATCGTCACCAGCGGGTAGAGGTAAAGATAGGCCTCGACGCCGATGGCCTGCGCCTCCGTCACCGAGATCGGGTCGTCGGCTAGCGCCGGGGTGAGGGTGGTAAGCGCGAGCGCCGCGGCGATAGAGGAGGCGTGGAGGGAGCGGGCAAGGCAAAAGCGCGACGACATGATGATCTTCCCTGTGGCGATGGACCCCTGGGTTAACGCATCAGACCCGCGTCGTTGCCGCGGCGATAGCGGGGCGGGAGGAGTACTCATGACGGCGGAGCTTCCCGCTATGGGCGCAAAGTCCTGGCCGAGGATTTAAGGCCGGGCGGAACGCCTCTTCGTCGCCCGGCCTTGCGGATTGGTCGGAACAAAGATAGAACATTTGAAAAGTCCCTTTTATTGGGGACAGGCCTGTGATGGATTGATCGCCGGCTTGTCCCTGAGGCTCCGGGGCTTCAAAAACACGGCCTTGAATCTGAACGTATGGAGAGGCTCGATGGCGGGCAGCGTGAACAAAGTCATCCTGGTGGGCAATCTGGGTCGCGACCCGGAGGTGCGTCGCCTCAATTCGGGCGAGCCGGTGGTGAACCTGCGCATCGCGACCTCCGAGACCTGGAAGGACAAGGCGACCGGCGAGCGCAAGGAAAAGACCGAGTGGCACTCGGTCGTGATCTTCAACGAGAACCTCGCCCGCGTGGCCGAGCAGTATCTCAAGAAGGGCTCGAAGGTTTACATCGAGGGCCAGCTCCAGACCCGCAAATGGCAGGACCAGTCCGGCCAGGAGAAGTACACGACCGAGATCGTGCTGCAGCGTTTCCGCGGCGAGCTGACGATTCTCGACAGCCGTGGTGGCGGCGCGGGCGAATACGGTGACGAAGAGGGCGGCGGCCAGATCAGCCGCGGCGGCGACTTCGGCCGTTCGTCACCCATGGAGCGCCGCCCGGCTCCCGCCAGCAGCAGCAGCGGCGGCGGAGGCGGCTCGCGCTACAGCGACCTCGACGACGACATCCCGTTCTAGTCCACCCGTTTCTGCCTCCCGTCGGGGCGCGGGCACATGACGATTGCTGGCATGGACGCCGCCGACACGGCGTCCAAAAGCTGCTGACGCACCTGACGGGATCGCTCTATTTCGTCTATCCGTCGTCGTGGATACCTCGGCCTTCGGCCACAGCCTGCATCTCGCCCAATTGATTGGAGCTGCCGCCATTTCTTGTCGCGGTAGCAGGCATGAATCTCGGTTGGTCGTTCCGGAAAGCGAAAGCCGGTGAGAATGCCCCTCCAGCCATCGAGTAAGGCAGAGGAGGTCTTGTCAAAATGATTTTGAACTATATAACGTTTACGCTACGTTATATACTTAAAATCCGGATGCCGCACCATGACGTTGACCCTGACCCTGCAGAATTTTTCTCGGCCGACCGCCTCGTCTCTCATCAAGCTCATCTCGGCCGATGCCGCAGGAGTGCAGGGCAATTCCATTAGTGGGCAGCCGACTTTCAGCCCTGACGGCCGTTACGTCTTCTTCACCAGTGATGCCGGAAATCTGGTCGGCAATGACGAGCTTGGATACGGGGATATTTTTCGTAAGGATCTGCTGACCGGCGCCATTACCCGCTTTGTGAGCACGGCGAGCGGAGGAGAGCCTCATGGCTCCAGCGGCTATAGCAGCGTGAGCGCCAACGGGAACTATCTCGTCTTCAGCAGCGTCGCTAAGGATTTGACGGAAGGCGGCACTGCCGGCCTCCACAACCAGATTTACGTGAAAAACTTGACGACTGGCGCGATCACCTTGGCCTCGACCGTTGACGGCCTGGAGGGCAATGGATCCAGCTATCGCGGCCAGATCAGCAATGACGGGCGTTATGTCCTCTTCGATGGCGAGGCAACGAATCTTGTCGAAGGGGACACAAACGGAGTCTGGGACGTCTTTGTCAAGGATCTCGAGACCGGCACGATCAGCCGTGTCTCGACGGATGCCACGGGCGCACAGGGCAACGGTACCAGTGTGCGCGCCCAGCTCACCGCCGATGGTCGCTATGCCCTGTTCGACAGCTCGGCCAGCAATCTCATTGACAACGACAAAAACGGACAATTCGATATCTTCCTCAAGGATCTGAAAACCAGAGAGGTTACTCGCGTCTCGACAGGGGGCGACGGCCAGGAGGCGAATGGCGACAGTCACTATGGAAATCTCAGCGCCAACGGGCAATACGTCGTGTTCACCAGTTCGGCCAGCAATCTTGTCGATGGCGATACCAACGGCATGGCCGATGTGTTTCGGAAGGATCTTCGGACGGGGGAGGTGGTCCGGGTTTCAACGGCTTCGGACAACGCTCAATCCACGGGCCAGTGTGATTATTCGAAGATCAGTGCCGATGGGCGGTACATCGCCTTCGCCAGCGATGCGGGCGATCTCGTGTCCGGGGATGGCAACGGCAAGCAAGACGTCTTCGTCAAGGATATGCTGACTGGCAAGATTGCGCGCGTATCGGCGTCGACCGGTGATGGTGACGATGATAGTGGCTCCGACGGCTTCGCGTTCTCGCCCGATGGGAGGCACGTCATCTTCGCTAGCGATGCGAGCAATCTCGTCGTCGGGGATACGAACAATGACGGCGACATCTTCTTCGTCGACATGGCGCTGATGTGGCAGGCCGATGCCATCCGCGCGGGGCGCTATGTCGAGGCCAAGCTCGGCGTCGGCCTGGCCTCCTCCGTCAGCCTCGATTGGGGAGACGGCACCGTCGACACCCTGATGCCGACCGGCGGCAGCGCCAGCTTCAGCCATGCCTATACCACGACCGGCGTCAAAGCGGCGCTTGCGACGGTGAAGGAGGGCCGCCAGACCTGGGTCGTTCCCTATCTCGTCGATCTTGCCGCCGGCACCATGAGCCGCAACACCGCCAAGGCAGATACCGTGACGGGTAGCGCAGCGGTGGACAAGCTCTACGGCGACAGCTTCAACAACGTGCTCGTCGGTGGAGCTGGCAACGACGTCCTTTCGAGCGGGGTCGGCAACGACACGCTCTATGGCGGCCTCGGCAACGACACGCTCAAGGGCGGCGCAGGCAAGGATGTCTTCGTCTTCGACACCAAGTCGCACAAGACGAAGAACTTCGACCGGATCGCCGACTTCATCGTGAAGGACGACACGATCTGGCTCGATAATGCGGCGTTCGGGAAACTTGGCAGCGGGTCGCTCGCCAAGCCGGGCAAGCTGAACAAGGGCTTTTTCGTCATCGGCGATCACGCCAAGGACAAGAACGACTACCTGATCTACAACAACAAGACCGGTGTTCTTTACTACGACGCCGACGGGTCGGGCAGCGGTAAGGCGGTCGAGGTTGCGGTTCTGTCGAAGGGCCTCAAGATGACCTATGCCGATTTTCTCGTGATCTAGTATGCTTGTCGCGTGCCCGCTCTCAAGTCAGGGCGCGCTTCCAGCTCAACACCGCCAAGGCGATCAGCCATGCCATCAAAGCCAAGTTGGCCGGCATGCCGATGGCCATGGCGGGAGCTGAAAATCCGGTATAGGCGATGACAATTCCGGAGGCCGTGGTCGCGATGCCTCCGGCGATGCCGATCAATCCGGTCCATCGGGGAAGACGTCCGTCGATCGCAACGGCGGTCCCCACAATTGCGGCCATAAAACCCAGAAGCAAGCTGTTCATGCTTGCAAGGCCGATCTCGATCTGACGCACGCCGAAAGCGGCCGCGAAAAGCGCGGTCTTCTCGGGTTCCGGGGCGGCTGTCCAGCGGTCGACCATCGCTTTCAAGGCAACGCCGTCGACCGCCTGCAGAGCCGCCGCCGTCGCCATGCTGGCGATGGCGACAGCCGCTCCCAGGCGCGCCCAGGATCTCGCGGGTCCTTCTTCCAACCGTCGTGCTAGAAGCACCAGCGCTCCAATCATGGCCCAGAGGCCCGCAAGCTGCAGCAGGTGGCTTACGACCCAATGCCTGTCCGCAGCATACTCGGCAAAGGCCTCCGCCGCGATGTTGGGATCGGCATGCATGGGGTGCAGCAAGGTCCCTGCGAACAGAAGCCCGGTGCCGAGAAAGGCGAGAACCGAAAAAAGCGGAAGTGTCGATTGGTGCTGCATGGCATGCCCCGAATGGTCGAGCCTGTGCGGATCCTCGGGGAGAAAATGATTCTTTTCCCTTAGCAGGCCGGATATGCGCTCAGTGTTAGTGACTTCATGGAATGACGGGACTATGACGATTTCCGGCGGCGCAAGGCCGCTTTTCGATTGGTTTGCACCCCCATCATGTCAGTCCCTTCACTCGACACGCTTCTCACCTGGATCAAGACCGAAAGCCCCACCGACTCTCCTGCCGGAGTCAACATGATGATGGACCTCGTGGTGGCCCAGATGTCCGGGGCGCCGGTCACAGTAGAGCGGATCGCGGGCGAGCTGCACGGTCTCGGCGACGTGCTGATCCTGCGTGCGGGACCGCGGACGGACGAAAAGCCCATTCTGGTCATGTCGCATCTCGACACGGTGCATCCCATTGGGACGGCTAGGGCCGACCTGCCGATCCGCATCGAAGGCGACCGCCTCTATGGTCCGGGCGTCTATGACATGAAGGGCGGCGCATGGTTCGCGCTGGAGGCTTTCAAGGAAGTCGCGAGCAAGGGCACGGCGGCGCGGCCTATCGTCTTCCTGGTGACGCCGGACGAGGAAATCGGCAGTCCGCTGACCCGCCCGATGATCGAAGACCTTGGCCGCCGTTCGGCCTACACGCTCGTTACGGAGCCCGCTCGCGACAACGGCCTCATCGTCACCGCGCGCAAGGGCGTGGGCCGCTTCGACGTGCATGTGGAAGGCCGCCCGGCTCATGCGGGTTCGCGCCACAAGGATGGGCGCAATGCTATCCACGAGGCGGCGCGGCATGTTCTCGCCATCGAGGCGATGACCGATTATGCGCGCGGCATCACCACGACGGTCGGCATGATTTCCGGCGGCACGGCGGTGAATGTGGTGCCGCAGCATTGCCGCTTCCCGGTCGATATCCGCGTCGAGACAGTGGCGGATGGCGAAGCGCTGAAGGCCGCGATCCTCGGGCTGAAGCCGCACAATCCCGACATGAAGGTCACCGTCAGCGGCGACATGAACCGGCCGCCCTATGAGCGCACGGAAGGCGTCGAAAAGCTCTTCGAGCACGCCAAGGGCCTCGCCGCCGAGATCGGCTTCGAGCTGATCTCCGCGCCGCGCGTCGGCGGCGGCTCTGATGGCAACTTCACCGCGGCCATCGGCACGCCCACCCTCGACGGCCTCGGCATCGACGGCGATGGCGCGCACACGCTGCAGGAATACGGCGTGATTTCCTCCATCGCGCCCCGGCAGGCACTGATGAAGCGCCTTCTGGAGACGCTCAACTGAGTGCGGTCGCGATCAGCGATCTGCGTTGGCGGCCCGATTTCGTCGATACGGTCGCGGATCGGATCTGGCGCGCGTTCTGGAAGAAGGATGGGCATCCGCTGGAGCTGCTCACTGGCCTCGTTCGACAGAGCCTCGGCCCCGATGCGATTCCGACCGCGCTCGTCGCACATGAAGGGGATCGCTTTCTCGGCACCGTCTCCGTGATCGCTTGTGACGAGGAGAGCCGTCCGCAATATACGCCCTGGATCGCCGCGCTCTGGGTCGAGCCGGAGGCGAGACAGCGTGGGATTGGCGCGGCGCTCGTCGAGAAAGCGGCGGAGATGGCTTTCGCAACCGGCGCGGAACGTCTTTACCTCCTCGCCGGCGCTCATCGGCGCGCCTTTTATGAAGCGCGCGGTTGGGCCATTCTAGAAGAGGATGTGCCGAAGCCCGGTATGTTCATCCTCACCCGCAGCCCCGTTTGAAGGACCGTCATGAACGCTCGGCTTCACCCCGTCATGCAAGTTCCCGTTCTCGAAACCGAGCGCCTTGTGCTTCGTGGCCACCGGGCCGGCGACTTTGAAGCCTGCGCTGCTCTGTGGGCCGATCCAGAGGTCACGCGGTTCATCAGCGGAAAGCCGTCCATGTCGGAAGAGTCGTGGGGGCGGCTTGTCCGCTATGTCGGCCATTGGGCGCTTCTAGGCTTCGGCTATTGGGCGGTCGAGGAAAAGGCGAGCGGCGGGTTCGTCGGTGAAATCGGCTTTGCCGACTACAAGCGCGACATCGAGCCTTCGCTCGCGGGCGTGCCGGAACTTGGCTGGGTGATCTCTCCGCGCGTCCATGGGCGGGGTTACGCCACCGAGGCAGTCCGCGCCGCCATCGCGTGGGGCGACAAGCACTTCGGCGCCATCCGAACCGCGTGCATCATCAGCCCGGAGAACACCGCATCGCTTCGTGTTGCGGAGAAATGCGGTTTTCGGCAATTGCTGGCGACGACCTACAAGGACAAGCCGACGGTCATGTTCACGCGAGGCGCTTAAACCGGCGCCCCTTTGATCAGCGCGTCGACGCCGTTGATGATGAACTGAACCGCAAGCCCGGCGAGGATCACGCCAAGCAGGCGGCTCAGCACGATGTTGCCGGTGACGCCGAGAAGGCGCGAGACACGCTCTGCCCCGAGGAAGACGTAGAAACAGCTGACGACGCCGAGCGCGATGAGGATGAGGAGCGAGCTGAGATAGATCACGTTCCCATTCGCGCGTCCTGCCAGCAGGATCACGGCGGTGATCGCGCCCGGGCCCGCCATGAGCGGAATCGCAAGTGGGAAGGCGGCGACGTTGCGGATGTGATCTTCGGTAATCGCTACATCCGCCGTGTGCTGCTTGCGCTCATTGCGGCGCTCGAACACCATCTCGAACGCGATCCAGAACAAGAGCAGGCCGCCTGAAATACGGAAGGCCGGAATGCCGACGCCGAGGAGCCGCAGCAGCAATTCCCCGCCCAGTCCGAAGAAGGCCAGAATGCCGAAGGCGATGATCGAGGCTCGCAAGGCCACGCGCTTGCGCTCCTCGGCGTTCATGCCGCGCGTGAGCGAAATGAAGATCGGCGCAAGCGCGGGGGGATCGAGGGTCACGAGGAGCGTGACGAGCGCGGCGGAAATGAAGTCGAAGAGCATGGGCTGGACCTGATCGGGCTCAAAGGCTTTATTGTTCGCATTCCCTCGCACGAAGCCGGACCCACTTTTGCGGAGGATGCTCTAGGTTTATGGCCTTGTCCGAATGATTTGGCGAGAGGCTAAGTGAAACGATGTTCACGGTTTTGGATCGCGTCAGCTGGCCGGGCTCGCCGGAAAAGCCGAACGAGGATTCCTGCGGGGCCTCCGGCGATTGGGCCTGGGTCATCGACACCTCGATCTTTCCTGGCACGTCTGCCCTCATGGGCAAGGGCAGCGATGCGACGTGGCTTGCGGGCTTTGTCAGCGAGCGCCTGTCCGATCTTGCTCCCAACGCGGAGAGCGGTGTCGATCTCCTGCGGCACGTCATGGCGGAGGCCCACACCACCTTCATGGCCGTCGCTCCGCAAGAGCGGCATGATTTCGTCACCTGGCCCGTAGGAGCCATGACACTCGTGCGCCGCCGGGGCGCTGAGCTTGACGTGTGGACCTTTGCCGACACGACCGCCTTCGTCCACCACCCTGACGGCACCGTGCTGACTGTCGGGGAAGCGCCCGAGTTGCGTCAGTTCGAGATGGCGAAGGCACGCGAACTGCTCGATGCGAGCGGCGCAACGCCGAAAAACATTACGGAAGCTCCGCTGTTCCAAGCCTGGCTTGCCGAGCGCCGCCAGCGCCAGAAACAGGGCAGGGGGCTTGCCCTCCTCGGTCTCGACCCGACCGCCGCCGACCGCGTGCGGCACCAGACGGTGCCATGCCCGGAAGGCTCGACCATCCTTCTCACCAGCGACGGCTTTTCGGCACTGGTCGATCTGTATCAGCAGATGGACGCCAAGGAATTGGTGGAAACGGCCATGACCTTCGGCCTGGAGCGCCTCGCCGAAACCGCGCGGAAAATCGAAACCGAGGTCGATCCGGCTGGAAAGCTTTATCCGCGCTTCAAAGTCAGCGACGACACGACGGCGCTGCTGCTGCGGGCCGCCTAATGCAGAAATCGCGCCAGTGGTCCCTAAAGGATCATATTCTTGCCGGATTTGACATCGTACAAAGTTACGTTGTCACTTTCTCCGCATCTATCCTTCTCGCGATAAAGTCCGGACCCTATCATGTTTGCTTCTCGTCTCTTTGCAGCCCTCTTCGGCCTTTGCGTCGCTTTGCCAGCTTCAGCTGCTGAAGCAACGGTTCAGGGGCGAGACCCCGTCATAACCGTCCTCGGAAAGGGGACATATGAGATCAAGCCCGATCTGGCTCGTTTCAATGTAGTATTGACGACGGAGGAAAAGGCCATCGATGCGGCCGGAAAGGCGCACGAGGTGCGTGCAACGCAAGCTCTCGCATTGCTTCAGGGCCTCAAGGCAAGCGGCGTTGAAATCGAAAAGAGCAGCTTCCGAATCGATGAAAAGCGAGTGCAGCAGGCATTGACGGAGACGCAAATTCGCCAAGGTCGGAGGCCCGAAACCGTTGTGGCAGGGTATGTCGCGAAAAGTGTCTTCTCGCTTAAGACCGCGGCTCTCGACAATCTGAATACTCTCGTCAGCAAGCTTGCGGAGTCGGGGCTTTTCGAGATCGACAGCGTCCGGTTCCACGTCGTTCAGGATCGTGCAGCGCTCAACCAAGCGCGCCGTTTGGCCATGCTCGACGCCCGGGAACAGGCGCGAGCCTATGTGGAGCCCGTCGATCTAGAACTCGGATCCATTGTGGCGATCACGGATGGCGAGGCTGCGCCACTCATGGGGGAGGCTGACCTGCCGGCCCGAAGGGCCCCCTCGGGGAGTTACTCCCTCCAGATCCTTCCGCCAGCTACGGTTTCCTTCATCGCGACCGTCAATGTGACGTGGCGGATCACGCCTCGATAAGGCAATCCGTTGCCGCTATTCTGTACTTCAGGTGACTCCCAGAATTTTGGACGCGCACGCTGATGCCTCTCAACGACACCGATTTTGCCGAAATCACCGCGTGGCGGCGGGAGTTGCATCGCTATCCCGAGGTCTCGGGGCGGGAGGCGGCAACGGCCCGCCGCGTGCAGGATTTTCTCGCGCCGAGCGCGCCCGATCAGGTGCTGAGTGGCCTCGGCGGGCATGGGGTTGCGGCGGTCTTTGCAGGCCAAGCGCCGGGGCCGACACTGCTCGTCCGCTCCGAACTCGATGCGCTGCCCATCGAGGAGCTGACAGGCGCGCCGCACAGCTCGACTGTTCCGGGCGTGGCGCATCTGTGCGGGCATGACGGGCATAGCGCCATTCTGGCGGCTGTGGCACGGGATCTGGGACGGAAGCGTCCCCAGCGGGGCCGGGTCGTTCTGCTCTTCCAGCCGGCTGAGGAGACCGGCGCGGGCGCGGAGGCTGTCGTCACCGATCCGCGCTATGCCGAAATCCGGCCCGACATGGCCTTCTCGCTTCACAATGCGCCGGGTCTTCCGTTCGGCCATGCCGCCATCGCCCCCGGACCTTTTGCCTGCGCGTCGCGCGGCATGCGCATCATGCTGACCGGCAAGACCGCTCACGCCTCCATGCCGGAAACCGGCATTTCGCCTATGCGCGCCATTACGAGGCTGATGCCTGAGTTGACGGATCTTGGGCGCGGCGGACCACTCGATGCCGGGTTCACCATGGTCACGATCACCCATTCTCGCATGGGCGAGCCGGCTTTCGGCGTTGCGCCGGGCTATGCGGAGATTTTCGCCACCTTACGCACCATCACCGATGCCGGGATGGAAAAGCTTCGCGAGGAGGCAGAAGCGCTCGCACACGAGGCGGCCGAGGAGGCCGGCCTCGATATCGACATTACCTATGAGGACGTTTTCGCAGCCAGCATGAACGCGCCGGAGGCGGTCGAGGCTCTTCGCGCGGCGCTGCTCACGGAAGGCGTTCCGGTGACCGCAGAGGGCCTTCCCATGCGCGCTTCGGAGGACTTTGGGCGCATCGGCCAGACCGCGCCTGCGGCGATGTTTCTGCTTGGAGCCGGAGAGACCTATCCGCGCGTGCACAACCCGGACTACGATTTTCCCGATGCGTTGATCCCCATCGGAACGAAGGTTTTTCTGCGGGCGATCCGCGATCAGCTGGGGCAGGAATAGCGCGGCAATCCGCGCTACGAGGTCGACTCGACCGGCAGGCTTTCCTGGGTCGCAGGCAGACGTCCTCCGGCCTTCACGAGAGCCGCGATCCGCTGCTCGATGCTGGGATGCGTTGCGAACAAGTTCGATGCGCTGGTGCGGGGATTGTCGAGGCACATCTCCATCACGCCGGACGGCGCGCCTTCGATGTCGCTATGTGCCTCAATCTTCAAAAGCGCCGAGATCATCGCGTCGGGATTGCGGGTGAGCTCCACCGCGCCCCCATCCGCGAGATATTCCCGTTGCCGCGACAGCGTAAAACGGATCACACGGGAAAGTCCCCAGGAGATGGCAACGCACGCGAGAGCCACGAGCACAAGGATTCCCCCGCCTTTGCTTTTGCCTGAGCTGCTGTCTCGGCTCGAGCCGCTCCCGAGGCCGCGAAAGATCAGCTCCCCAACGAACGATAGGATGCCGACGACGAACACCGCGATGATCATCATGCGCACATCGCCGTTGCGGATATGCGTCAGTTCGTGAGCGAGAACCGCTTCGAGTTCTGCATCGTCGAGCGTATCGAGCAGGCCGCGCGTGATAGTGATGGTGTATTGGTCGGGTCTCACGCCGCTGGCAAAAGCGTTCAGGGCAGGGGTTTCGATGATCCGCAGATGCGGCATGCTCAGGCCGCGCGACAGGCAGAGATTTTCGAGCAGATTGTAGAGCCTCGGATTCGTCGATCGCTCCACATGCGCAGCGCCCGTCACGAGCGCGAGGGCGAAGGTGTTGATGCGAAGGCCGATCCACACCCAGCCGGCTGCCACCGCCGTCGTGAACGGCATCAGCCACAGGCTGTCGATAAAGGCCCGGCGGATCGCCTCCTCATAGCTGCCGAAAGCCTCCTCCGCCCGCAGCAACAGCGCGAGAGCGAAGGCCATGAGGTAAAACAGAAGGACCAGGCCGACGATCAGAAAGGCCGAACGGCGGCGGTTCCGGGCAATCTGCGTATAAAGGCCGAAAGCGGGCAGCACGGCCTTAGAAGGCTACCTTGGGAGGTGCGTCCAGCGTTTGGCGTTGTGCCTCGCCGAGGTCGAAGAACTCCCTCGGAGCAAAGCCCATGGCTCCGGCGAAGAGGACGGCGGGGAAGGACTGGATCGCGGCGTTGTATTCCGCCACGCCGTTGTTGAAGAACCGCCGCGCCGCGGCCAGCTTGTTCTCGATATCCGACAGGTCCATCTGCAATTGCTGGAAATTGGCGCTGGCCTTGAGGTCGGGATAGGCCTCGCCGAGAGCCAGCAGCCGCCCGAGCGCGCCGGAGAGAGCGCCTTCCGCGGCCGCCTGTTCGGTCGGATTGCGGGCCTGAAGGGCCGCGTTGCGGGTCTGCACCACGGCTTCCAGTGTCCCGCGCTCGTGGGCGGCGTAGCCCTTCACGGTTTCAACCAGATTGGGAACAAGATCGTGCCGCTGCTTCAGCTGTACGTCGATATCGGCGAAGGCCTGAGTGACGCGCTGCCGCAGAGTCACGAGGCCGTTATAGACCCCGATCCCGTAGAGCAGGACGAGGACGACGATGCCAGCAATCACCCATTCCAAAGCCAGACCCTCCAACGATTTTTCGAGACATCGCACGGCTTGGCCGTTTGACTCAAGGGCCAAGTTTCCTAGGTCAACCTGTTGGAGGGGGGATCGCCACGTCGCGTCCGACACATCCGACATTGCCCCCCTGGGCGGCCGGGTGTTATAGCCCGCCAGACAGCATTCAAAGGGTTTGGCCATTCATGTCGGTCGATCAGAAGACGGTTCGGCGCATTGCGCATCTGGCGCGTATTGCCGTGACGGACGAGGAGGTGCCGCACCTCCAGGGCGAGCTTAACGCCATTCTTTCCTTCGTGGAGCAACTCAACGAGGTGAATGTGGACGGCGTGGAGCCCATGACCTCCGTGACGCCCATGACCATGAAGAAGCGCCAGGATGGCGTGACCGACGGCGGCTACGCGAACAAGGTCGTCCAAAACGCCCCCTCGACGGAAGATAGCTTCTTCCTCGTGCCCAAGGTGATCGAGTAGGCCTTAGAGCCCCTTTGACCCGTCCCGGAGCGATCCGGGGATCGCCTGAGATTTGAGGGCGTCGAAGCGACGCCAATTGAGAGATCAAGTCCCGTGACCGAACTGACCCATCTCACCATTGCCGAAGCCCGCGACGGATTGAAGGCCAAGAGCTTCTCCGCAACGGAACTGGCCAAGGCCCACATCGCCGCCGTCGAGAAGGCGAGGGCGCTCAACGCCTATGTGCTCGAGACGCCGGAGCACGCGCTTTCCATGGCCAAGGCTTCTGACGAGAAGATCGCCAAGGGCGAGGCACGGGCGCTGGAAGGCATTCCGCTCGGCATCAAGGATCTGTTCTGCACCGAGGGCGTCGTTTCGACCGCGGGCTCGAAGATTTTGGGCAATTTCAACCCGCCCTACGAATCCACTGTCACCAAAAACCTCTGGAATGACGGCGCGGTGATGCTCGGCAAGCTCAACATGGACGAGTTCGCCATGGGCTCCTCCAACGAGACCAGCGCCTTCGGCCCCGTGGTGTCGCCCTGGCGACGCGAGGGCTCGAATGTGAGCGCGGGCGCATCCGGTGCGATCGAGGGCACACATCTCGTGCCCGGCGGCTCGTCGGGCGGTTCGGCGGCGGCGGTGGCGGCGCATCTCTGCCTCGGCGCAACCGCGACCGATACCGGCGGCTCGATCCGCCAGCCGGCGGCGTTCACCGGCACGGTCGGTATCAAGCCGACCTATGGCCGCGTGTCCCGCTGGGGCACGGTGGCTTTCGCGTCGTCGCTCGATCAGGCCGGACCGATCACCCGCACGGTGCGCGATGCTGCGATCATGCTGCGCTCCATGTCCGGGCCGGATGCCAAGGACACCACTTGCGTCGATCTGCCGGTGCCGGATTACGAGGCTGCCGTCACGCGCGGCGTGAAGGGCCTGAAGATCGGCATTCCGAAGGAATACCGTGTCGACGGCATGTCGCCGGAGATCGATGCCCTCTGGGCCAAGGGCGTCGAGTGGCTGCGTCAGGCGGGCGCCGAAATCGTCGAAGTTTCGTTGCCGCACACCAAGTATGCGCTGCCCGCCTACTACATCGTGGCGCCAGCAGAAGCCTCCTCGAACCTCGCCCGTTATGACGGCGTGCGCTATGGCCTGCGCGTTCCGGGCAAGGACATCGTCGACATGTACGAGAAGACCCGCGCCGCCGGTTTCGGCCGCGAGGTCAAGCGCCGCATCATGATCGGCACCTATGTGCTCTCGGCCGGCTATTACGATGCCTACTACGTCCGCGCGCAGAAAATCCGCACGCTGATCAAGCAGGACTTTGAGAAGGTCTATGCGTCCGGTGTCCACGCCATCCTCACCCCCGCGACCCCGTCGGCGGCCTTCGGCATCGGCGAGAAAGGTTCGGGCGATCCGGTCGAGATGTATCTGAACGACATCTTCACCGTGACCGTGAACATGGCGGGCCTGCCGGGCATCGCCGTTCCGGCGGGTCTCGACTCACAGGGGCTGCCGCTTGGGCTCCAGCTCATCGGCCGCGCCTTCGACGAAGAGACCCTTTTTGCCGTCGGTCAGGTGATCGAGGACGCAGCGGGCCGCATCAAGCTGCCGCAGCCCTGGTGGGCTTAAAAAGCGGTGGCGCCTCCCGTCATCCCGCTCTCGGTCTGGCTCCTCGGAGCCTTCGACCCGGTGCTGATCGTGATTGCTGTCTGGCTCGGCTGGAAGGCCGATCAGATCGGCAAGGTGTTCATCGCCGCCATCGCCGCGCTGGCGGTGTCGGTCATCACCTCTTGGCTGATCCACAGCATCGGTCTGCCGTGGATCGCTCCCATCGGTCAGGACGCGCCGACGCTTCTACCGATCCGCTCAGTGGCGGCGGTGGTCTGGGCCTTGGTCGGGTATTTCGCCCGGCGATGGTCCAAGCGATGAGGCGAGGGCTCAGGCCGTCACGTGGCCGAGTCCCAGGATGTTCGCGATTTCATCCAACGTGGTCTTCTCGGCGTCGCTGACGGCGACGCCGCCGATGCCGAGAAAGCCGCCCTCCGTGCTCGCCTCGGCGGTCTTTTGAGCGACGGTCAACAGCCATCTCTTGAAGGCCGGTGCGTCATCCGGTGCTTTCTGGTCGAGGATTTCCGCGACGGCCTGAAGCTCGCTTTCCGCCTTCGCTTTCGCATCGGGAAGTGTGCTCCCTTTGAAGCGTTCCTGAAACGCGTTCTTGATGGCGTCTCGCGTCGCGGGGTCGGCAATGTCGTCGGCGACCGCTTTCACGAGCGGGTTGGCGCTCTCGTCATGCTGCGCTTCCAGCACCGCCCATCCGCCCGCCATGGATTCCTTCAAAAGACCCCAGATGCCGCTGGGTTCTGCGGCGGTGATCGCGATGCCCGCGACCATGGGGCTGCCTGCCACGTGCGCCCATTCCTCAGGCGTGAAATTGGCTTTCGTGGACATGTCGAAAGCTCCTCGATGCGATCAAGATTTCCTCCTGGGCGAACCGGTCGCTAGGAGCTTTGTTCCGTAATACCGAAAAACTCTTCAAGACCGCTTTTGCCGGTGGGCGTGACGGCAAGCGCCCGGCTGTCCTTGATGCGCTCCACCCAACCTAATTCGAACATCCGCGCACAGAGCGCCGCGCCGAGACGTCCGGCGAGGTGAGGGCGGCGCTCGCTCCAGTCGAGGCAGGTGCGGCAGAGTGCGCGGTGGTGGCCACGTCGCTCTTGGAGATCTATGCCGAGATCGCACAGGAAGCGTTGGCCCTCGTTCGTCACCGCGCCTGCGCTCTCCGACAACACGATGTAATTCTTCTCCGTCAGCGCATCCGCGACGGCGATGCCGAGACGGCCAGCGAGATGATCGTAGCAGGTGCGGGCGTTGCGCAGGGCCTCGTCCTTGGGACCAAGCGGGCGATGGCGCTTGGGGCCAAAGGAGGCGACCGACATCAGTGCCTCGATAGCCTGCGCCACTTCCGGCGAAGCTAGCCTGTAATAGCGATGGCGGCCCTGTCGCGTCATCGCGATCAGGTTCGCTTCGCTCAGCTTGGCGAGATGTCCACTCGTCGTTTGCGGACTGACGCCGCTGTGCCAGGCGAGTTCGCTCGCAGTGAGCGCCCGTCCGTCCATGAGGGCGGAGAGAATGTTCGCGCGGGCGACATCGCCGATCAGGGCGGCGATTTCCGCGAGCGTGTTGCCTGAAACCATGGATGCCATGGACTGATCATAGGCCTTATAAACGTCCGGGTCAGCACAGGACGTTTCGGCCGTCGCCGAAGCGTTCCAAGAGGACTTGCGCCGAGCGCCATGACACTGTGCTCGCATCACCCCGAAACGAACGGAAAATGTCCATGGCTCCCGATTCATCGAAGACGCCGCGCTATGCCGTCGAACTGGCGCTGCTGGCGGCGCTCGCGACCCTTTGGGGCGCGTCCTACACCTTCATCAAGCTCGGTATCGAGACGATCCCGCCCGTCACGCTCATTGCCGGGCGCACCATTATCGCGGGCGCGGTACTGCTGGTCATCCTGCGTCTGCGCGGCATCACGCTTCCGCGCGATGCGGCGAGTTGGCGAAACTTCGCCATTCAGGCCTGTCTCAACAGCGTCATCCCCTTCACGCTCATCGCCTGGGCGGAAAAGTCGGTCGATGCGGGGCTTGCGGTGATCCTGAACTCCATGACCCCGGTCTTCACCTTCCTCATCACCCTCGTCTGGTCCCGCCACGAGCCCACGACCTTTCGCAAGATGGCGGGGGTGTTGATCGGCCTTTCGGGAACCTGCGTCATCGTCGGCGCGCAGGCCTTCACGCATATCGGGCAGGAGTTGGTGTCCCAGCTCGCCGTAGTGCTGGCGACGGTCTGCTATGCCGGGGCGGCAATCTTTGGACGCAACTTCAAGGACCTCGATCCCATGGCCCCGGCGGCGGGCTCGCTTGTCGCTGGAGCGGCCATGCTGATCCCGGTCAGCCTCATCGTCGACCGGCCCTGGACGCTGTCGCCCTCGGCCTCGTCGATCATGGCGCTGGCCGGCCTTGCGGTGTTCTCCACCTCAATCGCCTTCGCTATCTATTTCAGGCTCATCAGGACGCTCGGCTCAGTCGGGACGACCGCGCAGGCCTATCTCCGCGCGCCCATCGGCGTGGCGATTGGAGCTTATTTCCTCGGCGAGCGGCTGAGTTCCTCGGCCTGGATCGGCCTTGCCTGCATCTTGGTCGGCGTGGCGCTGATGACGATTCCGCGAAGGGAGAAGGCACCGGTTCCGAAATTGGCGTGACTTGGGAGCGGCGTCAGGCTGCAACATAAGAAAAAGGGCCGTGGCAATGCCGCGGCCCTTCGCGTTTTCAAATGTGCTGTCCGATCAGACGAACGGAAGTCGTCGGCGGCAAATTGGGTCTTCGTCGTCCACATGTGTGGGCGCGCTGGGTGGCGCCCTAAGACGTTGCGCCTCATGCGGAGGCGCAACGAGAGGACCTGACTTTCGCCAGGCCCTCAAAGAGATCGCTTCTATTGATTGGGAGTGGTCGGGTTGCCGGTGTTGGGCGACATGGGGGTCGCGGGCGCTGACGTCGGCGGCTCCGGAGCCGTGCGCGGTTCGGTCTGCGTCGGTGTGCTGCCCGTCGTCGTCGGTTCGCGGTTGCCGCCGCTATAGAAAAGGAAGGCCAGCAGACCAAGGGCGACAACAAGACCGGCGATCAGATAAGCAAGAGTGTTGGAGCCTCGCGTTTCCGTCTCATAAAGATCAGCATCGCGGTTGTAGAGATTAGGTTCCCGATCCATAGGATCCATAGCCATTGTCTACTCCTTGCCCGTTTTGTAGGTGTGTCAACGCTCAAGGGGAGATGCGGTTTCATTCCGGCTTGGCCATGAACTTGAAAGATCATAAGAATATCATCGTTTATCTTGACGCTGGCGAGGCTGTTCTGGGCGGGTGTTCGGATTGAAAGGGGTTGACCCGGACGGGTGGAGGCTCTTACTCCGGGCATGAAACGTTGAGAGATGAAGGCGCGAAGGTCATGAACGCTCCGGTCAATCCGAAGAAACTCATCAAGGGCGCGACAGGCGATTGGGAAGTCATCGTCGGCATGGAGATCCATGCCCAGGTGACGAGCCAGGCGAAGCTGTTTTCCGGTGCCTCGACGGCTTTCGGCGGCGACCCCAACAGCCACGTCTCGCTTGTCGATGCGGCCATGCCCGGCATGCTGCCCGTGATCAACGAGGAATGCGTGCGTCAGGCCATCCGTACGGGTCTCGGGCTGAAGGCTGAGATCAACCTGAAGAGCACCTTCGACCGCAAGAATTATTTCTATCCGGATCTGCCCCAGGGCTACCAGATCAGCCAGTACAAGAGCCCCATCGTGGGCGAGGGCGAGGTCATCGTTGACGTCCCGGAAAGCGGTGAGACGATCACGGTGCGCATCGAGCGCCTGCACCTCGAGCAGGATGCGGGCAAGTCGATCCACGACCTGCACCCGACCATGAGCTTCGTCGATCTCAATCGCTCTGGCGTGGCGCTGATGGAAATCGTGTCGAAGCCGGACATCCGCTCGTCGGACGAGGCGCGCGCTTATGTGACCAAGCTGCGCACGATCCTGCGCTATCTCGGCACCTGCGACGGCGACATGGACAAGGGCAACCTGCGCGCGGACGTGAACGTCTCAGTGCGCCGTCCCGGCGAGCCGTTGGGCACGCGCTGCGAAATCAAGAACGTCAACTCCATCCGCTTCATCGGCCAAGCCATCGAGGTCGAGGCGCGCCGCCAGATCGGCATTCTGGAAGATGGTGGCACCATCGACCAGGAAACCCGCCTCTTCGATCCCGGCAAGGGCGAGACACGCTCCATGCGCTCGAAGGAAGAAGCGCACGACTACCGCTACTTCCCCGATCCGGACCTGCTGCCGCTCGAATTCGACCAGGCTTATGTGGACGATCTCGCGCAGCACCTGCCGGAACTGCCGGACGCCAAGAAGGCGCGTTTCATGGGCGATTATGGCCTCTCGGCCTACGACGCGAGCGTGTTGGTGGCCGAGCGCGCCTCCGCCGATTATTTCGAGGAAGCCACCAAGGGCCGCGACGGCAAGGCCGCCGCGAACTGGATCATCAACGAACTGTTCGGACGCCTGAACAAGGAAGGCAAGGACATCTCCTCCTCGCCGGTTTCCGCCGCGCAGATCGGCGCGATCATCGACCTGATCGGCGAGAACGTGATCTCCGGCAAGATCGCCAAGGACCTGTTCGAGATCGTCTTCACCGAAGGCGGCGACCCGCGTCAGATCGTCGAAGCGCGCGGCATGAAGCAGGTCACCGATACCGGCGCCATCGAAAAGGCCATCGACGAAGTGATTGCCTCCAACCCGGACAAGGTGGAGCAGGCGAAGGCGAAGCCGACGCTACTCGGCTGGTTCGTCGGCCAGGTCATGAAACAGACCGGCGGCAAGGCGAACCCGCAAGCCGTGAACGAGCTTCTGAAGTCGAAGCTCGGCATCGAGTGATTGAAACGGCCCGGTGATGACATCGCCGGGCTTTTTCTTTTCGGGCATGTGAAATCATGACCGCGCAGCAGCCCAATCCCTTCGCGCCGCACTGGCTGATCCGCGACATCGTCATCGGATCGCATATTCCAGCCGCGGGGCCGGGCAATTTGCTGTTCATCGGCGATTCCATCGTCGAGGGTTTTTACTGGAACCGCGTGGCCGCGCTGCCGGTCGTCAATGCGGGCTATTCAGGCATATGGACCGAGGCGCTGGAGCCGAAGGTGCCGCGCCTCGTGGAAGCAGCGAAGCCGCGTATCGTCGCGCTGCTCGTCGGCACCAACGATGCCAAGAAGGGACAGACCGAAAGCGGCCTCGATGCGGTTATCGACGTCTTTTCGCGCACGGTGCGCCAGGCTGTGAGTGCGGGCGCGCCGGTCATCGTCGTCACGCCGCCGCCGGTCGAGACAAGTAAGCGCCTTACAAACTTCTATTCGGTCGAGGCCATGAGCCTCCTCAGCCGCCGCATTATGAGTATCGCGGAGGGCGAGGGAGTGCATGTCGTGGACATGCACGGCGCCTTTGCAGCCGAGAACGGCGATGCGAAGGCGGGCGTGACGACCGATGGCGTCCACCTGTCGGCCCAGGCCTATCGCGCCATGCACGATATGCTGGAGCGCAAGATTGCACATCTCACGGATCGCACCTGACGATCCGCGTGGGGTTGGCAACACGCCTGACCTGCCCTAATATTCGCCCACGGCTGAAGTCTCAGCCGGTTCTCATCAACCCGCAGCCGAAGGAGGCGTCACATGGCTCTGCCTTGCTCATGCGCACGCGCGCGCCTTCACCCCATTCACGTTGCAGGTTTCGATGAAACAAATCACGCTGGCTCTTGTCTGGCTGACAATTAGAATTGACATTCTCCCGGCTTTTGAACGCACGCCGAAAACACACTCCACGACACGTCTTTCTCCCTCCGCGCTGAGAACCATGCTCGGTACGAGACTGAGCCACCATTTGCTGAAGGACATCGGCGGAGACAGAGGGGCGCAGGACTGACCGGTATCTTACGGAAATTCATAGACCGAGACCTTATGCATCCCGGTCAGCTTCGGGGACTTCGTGCCTTCGCTCATGCAGCGCGTCGCGGCAATGGATTGCGACGCGCAAGGTGCGAGGTCGGCTGCTTTCGATAAAAAAGCCGATGGGCTAAGGTCGGTCACCCGATATCGCGAGGTTGATTCATGTCCGCACGCTTCGAACTCCATGGCACGTTTCTGTCCGGTCCGACCTACAAGGTCGGCCTCGCGCTGTCCCTTGCGGGTGAACCTTTCGATTATGTGCATGTGAGCTTGCGTGACGGCGAGCATAAGCAGTCCGCCTACATGTCGAAGCAGCGTTATGGGCAGGTGCCGCTTCTCGTTGACAGGTCGAACGGGCGCCAGCTTTGCCAGTCCGCTGCGATCCTCGAATACCTGGCTGACAAGCTTGGCAAATTCGGCGGCGCCACGCTCGATGAGCGCCTGGAAATCCGCGAATGGCTCTTTTGGGACTTCGACCGCCTCGCGCCGCCGATCTATCGCACGCGGGCGATCAAGGCCGGCTACCGCAAGGGCGGGCCGGAAATCCTTGAAATGTACGCGACGGAAGCGCCGCTTGCGCTTGGCGTGCTCGACAAGCACCTTGCCGGTCGCGATTGGATGGTCGGAGAGGGCGTCTCCATCGCCGACATCGACATTTTTGGCGTGCTGACTTACGCGGCCGAGGGCGGGTTCGACCTCAGCGCGTATACCAATATTGCCGCCTGGATGAAGCGCATGGAAGCGCTGCCGGGCTTCGGCGCGCAGCCGGGGCTTCTGCCGCAGGCCTCCCGCGAGGCCGCATGAGCGCGTTGTCGTTCCGCGAGGCGACGGCGGATGATCTGGAAGCGATCATCCGCCTGCACGAGGAAGACGAACTCGGCTCGCACGGCGACGCCTGGACGCCGGAGAACCGGCCTGCCTATGAGGCTGCGTTCAAGGCCATTGCCGCGAGCGCCGAGAACAAGCTCTTCGTCGCCCTGCAGGATGGTGAGATCGTCGGTACATTCCAGCTCACCTTCATTCCCAACCTGACGAGCCGAGGCGCTTTACGGGTGAAGGTGGAGAGCGTGAAGGTGAAAGCCGCCAAGCGCTCCCTCGGCATCGGCGCTCAGATGATCGCCTTCGCGGAGGAGGAAGCGCGCAAGGGCGGGGCGGCCATGTTGGAACTGACCTCCAACAAGACCCGCAAAGAGGCGCACCGCTTCTACGAGCGCATCGGCTTCTCGCGCAGCCACGAGGGGTTCAAGAAGAAGTTTTGACTGGGCGCCGCGGAGCTTATGCCGTGGTTCAAACGCCCGCTTCAGGGCGGCAGCGGAACCAGACGACTTCATCTTCTTGATTGAGGACAACATCGGTGAATCTTGCGCCCGTCGTCAGACACCGCAGGTGAAAGCCACCTTTCAACTTCACCTCGGAGCAGAGTTGATCAAGCTCTTGATCATCGTCCGGCCATGAGGAGGCGTCGGTAAAATAGGGGCGGTAACGCTCGAACTTGGACGTGTCGAGCAAGCGCCCATAAGTCCACGGAAAGTCGATCGCCTTGACCGCTATTTCCGCGATGGCTTCGCCACCAAGCTCTAGGACAAGCCGCTCAGGGAAATGCTCAGGAGGCGGCGCGGCAAGAGCAACGATCCGTTTCAGCCGGTTCCACATCCTGAGGCTCGTCCGAAGGGACGCGTGCGTGACCGTTTATCTATCACGCACGCTGTCGTCTTAAGCCTTCCCAGCCTTTAGGCGCTTGTTGCACTCGCTCCAGAACTGCGGCCACTTCGCATCCTTGGCGACGGCGCCCTTGGCCTTGGCTTCCTTCCATTCGGCGCTGCACTTGTGCATCCGCTCGCGGGCGGCGAGTTGGCCGGCGGTCGGCTCTTTCTTCGGTGCATCCTGAGCCAGAGCCTCGAGCGGCCAGGCGAGCGACAGCACGGTGGCGGCGGCAAGCGCAGTGCGGAGAACGCGGTTCGTCATCAAAAAACTCCCAGATGCCGTCGGAACGGCGGCTAGGGTTCATCTCATAGTGAAATATTGAAACATGCAAGCGCGGCCGGGGAGGCATGCGGCCTATCCACCGGATTTCGCCTGGAGTCGTGCGCCGATCGATCATATGTCTTAAGTTCCGGCATCAGACGATGTCACGAACTTGAAGAGGCGTTTTATGGCGGGTTCCGCACAACAGCCCATCGATCTCTATTACTGGCCGACTCCGAACGGATGGAAGATCTCCATCATGCTGGAAGAGACGGGGCTGCCTTATACGGTCCATCCGGTGAACATCGGCAAGGGTGACCAGTTCAAGCCGGAATATCTGGCGATCTCGCCCAACAACAAGATGCCCGCCATCGTGGACCCGAACGGGCCGGGCGGCCAGCCGATCTCGGTGTTTGAATCCGGCGCGATCCTGCAATATCTCGGTCGCAAGACCGGCCAGTTCTATCCGCAGGACGAGCGCAAGCGGGTCGATGTCGATCAATGGCTGTTCTGGCAGATGGGCGGTTTCGGCCCCATGCTCGGCCAGACGCATCATTTCCGCATCTATGCGCCGGAAAAGATCCCTTACGCCGTCGACCGCTACACCAACGAGGCCAACCGGCTCTATGGCGTCCTGAACAAGCAGCTTGCGACCCGTGAATTCGTGGCGGGCGAGTATTCCATCGCCGACATGGCTATCCTGCCCTGGGCGAAGCTGTGGGAGCGCCAGGGCCAGAACATCGAGGACTTCCCGCACGTGAAGCGCTGGCTCGACACCGTGCTCGCGCGTCCCGCAGTCCAGCGCGGCATCACGGTCAGCGCCGAGGAGCGCGGCAAGACCGACCTGACGGACCCGAAGGTCCAGGCGGTCCTGTTCGGACAGCGGGCGCGGTAAAGGGCCTGTCATGGCCGGGCATGTCCCGGCCATCCATCCCCGATCCGGTCTCTAATTCACCTTCGTCCAGGTCTGCGAACGGCAGATCAGGCCGCCGAAAACGCAGCCGGAGAGCTTCATGGCCTGGCCTTGGAAGCTCATCTTGCCCGTATAGGTCTTGCCGTCCTTGTAGTTGTAGAGTTGGCCGGAAAATCCGTCGCCGGCGGGCTGGATGTCGGTGATCATGTGGACGCCGACGAGATTGCGGCTGCGCAGAGAGGCATCCGGGTTGTTCACGTCCTTGGCCTCGCCCTGGACGCTGACGATGGTGCCACAATAGGCCGAGCCGCATTTGGCGATCTTCACGCGGGTTTCGCCGCTTTCGCTGAGGTAGGTTCCGCTGGGATCGGCGGGCTGAGCGTTCACGGCCCCAGCAAGAAGAAGCAGGCCGAGGCCGGCAAGCGTGGCGGATTTCATGATTCACTCCCGAAGTGCCGGTCTTCATCCTGACGCCGGCTCTTTCGAGAACATTAGCGCATTTTTCGGGAAAAGGGAGATTGCGGTCTTAAAGGGGGCTCGAGCGTTTCCCTTTCGCAAGGGGCTTCGCAGGCGCGAAAAGGCGCTTGAGAGGGGCCGGAAGCGCGGCTATAAGCGCGGCACTTTCCACATTTTGACCTCAAGAGTGAACAGTCATGGCCCTCGAGCGCACTTTTTCCATCATCAAGCCCGACGCGACCGCCCGTAACCTTACCGGCGCGGTCAATGCCGTCATCGAAAAGTCGGGCCTGCGCATCGTGGCGCAGAAGCGCATTCTCATGAGCCGCCGCGAGGCTGAGACCTTCTATGCGGTCCACAAGGAGCGTCCCTTCTTCGGTGAGCTCGTGGACTTCATGATCTCCGGCCCGGTCGTCGTGCAGGTTCTCGAAGGCGAGGGCGCGGTGCTCCGCTACCGCGAGATCATGGGCGCCACCAACCCGGAGAGCGCTGCTGAGGGCACCATCCGCAAGCTCTACGCCAAGTCCATCGGCGAGAACTCGGTGCACGGCTCGGACAGCACCGACAACGCCAAGATCGAGATCGCCCAGTTCTTCTCGGGCAACGAGATCGTCGGCTAACGCCGACCTTGGCCCCCGCCTGGGTGACTATAAGACCTCAAAGGGCCGCCTTCGGGCGGCCTTTTCTTTTCCAGGGCTCACCGCCATCATGCGCCCGCCATGAATCAAGCTCCCCGCATCGATCGCCGCACCTCCGTTTGCCCGCACGATTGCCCGTCCTCATGCTCGCTCGACGTGGAGGTCATCGATGGCCGGTCCATCGGTCGGGTGCATGGGGCGAAGACCAACAGCTACACGGCGGGCGTGATCTGCGCGAAGGTGGCGCGCTATGCCGAGCGCATCCATCATCCCGACCGGCTGCAATACCCGCTGAGGCGAACCGGGCCGAAGGGTTCTGGGCAGTTCGAGCGCATTTCGTGGGACGAGGCGCTCGACATCGTGGCCAATCGGTTTCTGGCGGCCGAGCGCGATTTCGGGGCGCAATCCGTCTGGCCCTATTACTACGCGGGCACGATGGGCTTCGTCATGCGCGACGGCATCAACCGCCTGCGGCATGTCAAAAAGTATTCGGGCCAATATTCCACCATCTGCACCACCATGGCTTGGACCGGTTACATCGCCGGGACGGGCAAGCTCGCGGGGCCGGATCCGCGCGAGATGGCCGTGTCGGATTGTGTGGTGATCTGGGGCACGAACCCGGTGCACACCCAGGTCAACGTGATGACGCACGCGATGCGCGCCCGCAAGGAACGCGGCGCGAAGATCGTCGCCATCGACATCTACATGAACGCCACCATGAAGCAGGCCGACATGGCGCTGCTCGTGAAGCCGGGCACGGACGGCGCGCTCGCCTGCGCGGTGATGCACGTGCTCTTCCGCGACGGCTATGCGGATTGGGATTATCTCGAACGCTACACCGACCATCCGCGTGAGCTGGAAGAGCATCTGAAAAGCCGCGATCCGGTCTGGGCCGCCGCAATCACCGGGCTCTCCGTCGAAGAGATCGAGACCTTCGCCAAACTCGTGGGGGAGAGAAAGCGCACCTATTTCCGCCTCGGCTACGGCTTCGGACGCCAGCGCAACGGCGTCGTCAACATGCACGCGGCGGCTTCCATCGCGGCAGTGACGGGAGCCTGGAAATACGAAGGTGGCGGCGCATTCCACAACAACGGCGCGATCTATCACTGGAACAAGGCGCTGATCGAGGGACATGACGCCATCGACCCCACGATCCGCAGACTCGATCAATCGCAGATCGGCCGCGTGCTGACAGGCGATGCGACGGCTCTCTTCAATGGCCCTCCGGTGAAGGCAATGCTGATTCAGAACACCAATCCGGTCTCCGTCGCGCCGGAGCAGGAGTTGGTGAAGTCGGGTTTCTTGCGGGATGACCTGTTCGTCTGCGTGCACGAACAGTTCATGACCGAGACGGCGCTCATGGCCGATATCGTGCTGCCCGCGACCATGTTCATGGAGCATGACGATTTCTACCAGGGCGGCGGGCATCAATATTTCCAGCTGGGGCCGAAGCTGATCGACCCGCCGGGCGAGTGCCGCTCGAACCACGAGGTCATCCGCGATCTGGCGAAGCGCCTCGGCGCGCAGCATCGTGGGTTCGAGATGGCGCCGCGCCAGATCATCGACTGGACGCTCCAGAACTCCGGCTGGGGCACGCTGGAGAACCTGGAACGGCAGATCCATGTGGATGCGCAGCCCTCCTTCGAGGAGGCGCATTATCTCAACGGGTTCGGCTATCCGGACGGCAAGTTCCGCTTCAAGCCGGATTGGACCAAGGTGCCCAACAAGAATAACGGGCCGATGGGGCCGTGGGCCAAAATGCCCTCGCTGCCGGATCATTGGCCCGTGATCGAGGAAGCAACGGAGGACTACCCCTTCCGCCTCGCCACAAGCCCGGCGCGAAACTTCCTCAATTCCACTTTCAACGAAACCCCGACATCGCAGGCGAAGGAGGGGCGACCGGAGGTGATGATCCATCCGGATGATGCGGAAGCGCTCGCCATCGCAGACGGCGATTGGGTGAAGCTGCAGAACCAGCGCGGCGAGGTCTTTTCGCGGGCACGCTTGTTCGATGGTGTGCGGCGTGGCGTCGTGATCGCGGAGTCGATCTGGCCGAATGCGGCGCATCCTTTTGGACGCGGCATCAACACGCTGACTGGCGCGGATCAACCCGCGCCCTATGGCGGCGCGGCCTTTCACGACAACCGCGTTGCGGTGAACAAGCAGGCGCCTGGAGGGGAATGGGAAGCCGCGACATCGGCGAAAGCTTAAGGGTATCTTCCTCGCCCCTTGATCCTGCGAAGCCAAGCCTATCCTTAAGATTGATAGGTTCGTTTCGCCCTCGGGGTTTCCCATGACATTCATTCTTCGCACGACGCTCGCCGCTGCCGCGATTGCGGCCTCCGTAACAGCCGCCTTTGCCGCCGCCTCCACCACGCCGACGGTGTATCAACCCGATCCGGCGCTGAAGACCGCGAGCCTCAGCGAGTTGCAGGCGCGTGTGCGCCAGGCCTGCTCCGTGACCCAGGCGCGGATGCAAAGCGTCAGCGAAGTCTCGCTCTCCCGCAAATGCGATTGTTACGCGGGACGCACCATGCGCTCCTTGAGCAGCGATGAGGTGCAGGCCTATCGCGACACGGGCGTTTTCAACGACGGGGCCCGCGCGAAGGCGTTCGGCGCCATCGACGCCTGCAAGCTGCAGCGGCCGACGCTGTAATCCGTCCGCGATTTCCATTCGATCTGGGAGGTGTCGGGAGTTCGGCGCGCCTTATTTTGGCGAGCGCAGAGAGCCTTCGGCGGACCAGGCGTTAGTGAAAACCACCTTGCCACCTTCGAGCCGTGCGCGGCCTTCGCAGATGAGACGCAGGGCCTGAGGATAGAGCGCGTGCTCCTGCATCAGGACGCGCGCTGCGAGCGTATCTTCCGTGTCTCCGGGGACGACCGGAACAACCGCCTGGGCGACGATGGGGCCGGCGTCGAGCTCCGGCACCACGAAGTGCACCGTGCAGCCGTGCACGAGCACGCCTTCCTCCAGCGCGCGCTGGTGGGTGTGTGTGCCGCGGAAGAGGGGGAGGAGGGAGGGGTGGATGTTCAGCATCCGGCCCGCCCAGCGCTCCACGAACCACGGCGTCAGCACGCGCATGAAGCCCGCAAGGCAGATGAAATCGATATTCCGCTCGCGCAAGGAGGCGTCCAGCGCTTGTTCGAAGCTCTCGCGGGAGGAATAGGCCTTGTGATCGATGGCGAGTGCCTCGATGTCCGCCTGCCGCGCCCGGTCCAGGCCGCCTGCATCGGGACGGTTGGAGAGCACGAGGGCGATCTCGGCGGGGAAATCCGCGGCATGGGCGGCCTCGATGAGCGAGACCATGTTCGAGCCGCGCCCGGAGATCAGAATGGCGATGCGACGGGTCATCAGAGCGTCAGGCTGCCGGAGGTTTTGACCGGTTCGCCATCCTCATGCGCGATGGTCTCGCCGATGTGGATGGGGTTTTCGCCAGCGTCCCGCAGGCTCGCCATGACGGCGTCGGCCTTGTCGGCGGCCGCGACCACGATCATGCCGATGCCGCAATTGAAGGTGCGCAGCATCTCGGCCTCGACCACGCCGCCGGTCTTGGCAAGCCAGCCGAACACGGGCGGGACGGGAATGGCGTTAAGATCGAGCCGCACGCCGACACCCGCGGGCAGGACGCGCGGAATGTTGTCGGGGAAGCCGCCGCCGGTGATGTGGCACAGCGCGTTGATGCCGTCCGTCGCCTTGAGGGCGGCCAGAAGCGGCTTCACGTAGATGCGGGTGGGGTCGAGCAGGGCCGCGCCGAGGGTGCGGCCCGGCGCGAAGGGGGCAGGAGCGTCCCAGGCGAGGCCGGACGCCTCGACGATGCGGCGCACCAGAGAAAAGCCGTTGGAATGGACGCCTGAAGAAGGCAGGCCGATCAAAACGTCGCCGACCTTGACCTCCTTCGGCAAAAGCGTGCCGCGCTCCGCCGCGCCCACGGCAAAGCCCGCAAGGTCGTAGTCGCCCCGGGCGTAGAGGCCCGGCATCTCCGCCGTCTCGCCGCCGATCAGCGCGCAGCCCGCAAGGCGGCAGCCTTCGGCGATGCCCTTGACGATGTCGACGCCGACGGAGGGCTCCAGCTTGCCCGTGGCGAAGTAGTCGAGAAAGAGCAGGGGCTCCGCGCCCTGCACGATGATGTCGTTCACGCACATGGCCACAAGGTCGATGCCGATGGTGTCGTGAATGCCGGTATCGATGGCGATCTTGACCTTGGTGCCGACGCCGTCATTGGCGGCGACCAGGATCGGGTCCTTGAAGCCAGCGGCCTTAAGGTCGAACAGCCCGCCGAACCCGCCGATCTCGGCATCCGCGCCGGGGCGGCGCGTGGCGCGCACGAGAGGCTTGATCTGATCGACCATCGCATTGCCCGCGTCGATATCGACGCCCGCTTGCGCATAGGTCAGGCCGTTCTTCAGTTTCTCGGTCATCGGCATACCCCGTGTTGCTGGGGCAGTAAGGCGAGAGGGGGCCGGAAGCAAGGGGCATTGCGCCGCTGAGGGGGTATTCCTGGGGGGCGGGTCCTGAGCTCCTCCCTAAAGGGGAAGAGGCGCTCGCGAGCTTTTTGCCTAAGGCCGTGGCGCCGCTAATTGTGCGATATAGCGCTCATAGAATGAGCGAGCTCTACCAGAAGCGCCTTCCTTGTTGGATGTTGTGTATTCTATTTCAATTACTTTGTTTTGGGTTGGTGTTGCAAATTTGAACAGTTCATACTCGGTTGCTTCAGTTGTATATGAATAGTGTATATATGTTGTTTTTCCAAGTATTGGCTGTCAATGAGGCGAAATCTTAATTCTGGGTTCAACATAGATCTTAATTCCAGTTCGCGGCGCGCGAATTCCGATGCATATTTGGCAATATCAAGTGTGTTTTCTGGCGCTTTGCTTAAAGCAAAAAACTTTTGTTCGTATAAGTTGATCTTAATTTCGGCTAATTCAACATCTTCACGCTTATAAAGAACACCGAAATTCCGACCGTGCCGGACACACGTGTACTCGCGCATCTTCTCGCGCCGGAGGCCATTGAGCTCGTCCGGAAACTGGAAGTCTTCGACAACGGACGAGGATTCCATCTCCTCAAAGCCTTTGCCTCGGCATGCCTCCGCAGGCGCAAGCGATAGCGCCAACAGCGGAAGAGCGAGGCCTGCGATGAGGCCGAGGCGGGCAACGGAGCGTCCGGGCATGGGAATGAAACGCACGAGCTGCCTCAAATAGACTGCTGATCGCCGCGCTGTTTCGGCTGGGGAAGGGATTTCAGGCGAGAAAAGTAATCATCCCGGAATTTCGTCGCCGTCTTTTCGGCCTCCTTCTGCTGGGGCGTCGAATAGCGGATCTTCACGAACTTGCCGCCAGCAACGGTCACGAAGGCGAAAGAGGCGAGATTGATGCTGTTGACCGTATAGGATGTCGCTGCGGAGGCAGTCTTCGCGTTGGTCGTCACTTTTTTGACGGCAAGATTTTTGATCCGGCCGATTTCGCTCATGGTCTGGATTTCGCGCAGGACCGTAGCCAGCTCTTCCGCAAGATCCGAGGGCCTGGCTGAGGAGAGATCCTTCTCCCGGTCATAGACGTAGATGTCGGCCCAGCCGGATTGGCTCTTGTAGCGCACGCTGAAGCCGAAGCCTCCCGGCCCCGGAAACCGCTGCATCTGCCCGCGAGCGTGACCACTGATCGCGTCCGGGAAAGGGAAGCCATCGATTGTGTCAGAGGATTCTTGCTGGACGCTCGATTGCGCCCAGGCGGGCGCGGATGAAAAGGCGGAGGCCGAGAGGGCCAGAATAGCCCCAAGAAGGATGAAAGCCCGGCCGATCATGGTGCCCTCGCATTTTTCGAATGAGATAACGTGAGAATGGATGAGGTCGCGGGAGCGGGCAAGCGGCTCCACCCGGAGCGGGCGGCGCTTCCATCGCCCTTATCCCCAGCCGTCCCCAACCTGACATTGAACTTGGCAGTCCGAGACGCCATCATCCCTACCGATGACCATTCCGAACTTCATCACCATCGCCCGGCTCATCATCGTTCCGCTTGTCATCGTGATGATCATGCAGCAGCGATGGGAGACGGCTTTCATTCTGTTTGTGGTGGCCGGCGTCTCCGACGCCATCGACGGCTTCATCGCCCGCAATTTCAACATGCAGAGCGAGTTCGGGGCCTATATCGACCCCTTGGCCGATAAGGCTTTGCTGGTGTCGATCTATGTCTCGTTGGCCATCGTCGGGGCGATCCCCGGCTGGCTCGCCATCGTCGTCGTCTCGCGAGACGTGATGATCGTGTCGGCGGTGATGCTCTCTTGGGTCATGAGCCGTCCGGTGACGATCAAGCCGCTTCTCGTCAGCAAGCTTAACACCCTGGCGCAACTGGCCTTCGCGGCCTATGCGCTGGCAGCCAATGCCTACGGGGTCGACCTTGGCGGGTTCGATGAGGTGGCCATGCTGGTTGTCGCCGCCTTGACCGTCGCCTCTGCCGGTGCCTATCTCGGAGGCTGGTTGCGACATATGTCGAGTTGAGGCTGCGGATGGAGTTTGGGCGGACGATGACGATCCAACGGCAGATCGCATTCTGGATCGCGGCGCTGGTGGTGCTCGGCCTCATGCTGTTCACCCTCCGCACCATCCTTTTGCCTTTCGTGGCGGGCTTTGCGCTGGCCTATCTGCTCGACCCGCTGGCGGACCGGATGCAGAAGCTCGGCATCGGGCGGCTGGGGGCGAGCCTCGTCATCCTCGTTCTGTTTGTCCTCATCTTCATCCTGACCCTCGTCATCCTCGTGCCGCTCGCCGCGCAGCAGGTGGGGGCTTTCGTCGAGAAATTGCCGAGCTATGTGGCCCGGCTCCAGCAACTTGCGGCGGAGCAGGGCGGGCCGTTGATCGAACGGCTCGGCGGTTCGCGGGCGCTGCAGGAAATGCAGACCTCGGTCGGCAACCTGATCTCGCAGGGCATCGCGTGGATCGGGACCTTCCTGCAATCCCTGTGGTCGGGCGGCCAAGCGCTGCTCAGCATCTTCTCCCTGCTCGTCGTGACGCCGGTGGTGGCCTTCTACATGCTCGTGGACTGGGACCGCATGGTCGCGACCATCGATTCCTGGATGCCGGTGAAGCAGCGCGACACCGTGCGCGCCATCGCTCGCGACATTGACCGGGCGATTGCCGGCTTCGTGCGCGGCCAGGCTTTGGTGTGCCTCATCCTCGGCTCGTTCTACGCCATCGGCCTTTCGATCATCGGGCTGAATTTCGGCGGCATGATCGGCATGACCGCGGGCCTATTGAGCTTCATCCCCTATGTCGGGTCGCTCACGGGCCTCATCCTGTCCCTCGGCGTTGCCATCGTGCAGTTCTGGCCGGACTGGACGATGATCCTCGCGACGCTCGGAGTGTTCGTGTTCGGCCAGTTCGTCGAGGGCAATATTTTGTCGCCCAAGCTCGTCGGGGAATCCGTCGGGCTGCATCCGGTCTGGCTGATGTTCGCGCTGCTCGCCTTCGGCGCGCTGTTCGGCTTCGTCGGTCTGATACTCGCGGTTCCGCTCGCGGCGGCGCTCGGCGTGATTGCGCGCTTTGCCCTGAAGCAATATCTCGCCAGCCCGCTCTATCGCGGCAACGGGCAGGTTGACATCGATGCGTGAGGCTCCCCGGCAACTCGCCTTCGACCTGCCGCTCGACCCCCGATACGGGCGGGAGGATTTTCTGGTCAGCCCGTCGAACGAGCAGGCCTATGCGCTGATCGAAAGTTGGCCGGAATGGCCGGACAACATTCTCCTTCTCACCGGTCCACGCGGCAGCGGCAAGAGCCACCTGGCCGCTATCTGGGCGGAGAGCGCCCACGCCTGGACCATCGACGCCTTCGAGGTCACGCAGGACAAGGTGCCTCACCTGATTTCCAACGGCGCGCTCGCCATCGAGGACATGGATGAAGCGGACCGCGACGAGGCGGCTTTGTTCCACCTGCTGAACCTCGCACGAGAGCGAAAGGCCTTCCTTCTCCTGACATCGGAGACGCCGCCGGATCGCTGGAACATCCGCACGCCGGACCTTCTCTCGCGCCTGCGTCTCGCGCCGAGCGTGTCGCTGGGCGCGCCCGACGACGCCTTGTTGAAAGCCGTGCTGGTGAAGCTATTTGTTGACCGGCAGCTCGTGGTCGATACCAGTGTGGTCGACTACATCGCGCTGCGGATCGAGCGGTCGCTGGCAAGGGCGGCGGAACTCGTGACCCTTCTCGACAAGGAGGCCCTCAGCCGGGGGCGGCGCGTTTCCCGCGCCATTGCGGCGGAAATGCTGGGTGCGGCGCAGGAAGCGGATGAGATCGAGTGAAGCTGGAGCCGGAAGTCTTGTCACCCAACCGTCGTGAAACCGTCACGAAGTCCAAAGCAAAACGGACCTCGACCAAAAAGGCGGCGGAGGGCGACGTGAAAAGTGCCTTGGCGTTGAAAGAGACGGAAATTGTCGTCAGCGAGGCGCCGCTGCCGAAGGCTCCGCCGGACATCGAGCTTGACGGCGCGGTGCTGAGACAGTTCCCGCAACGCTTCATCAATCGCGAATTGTCGTGGCTTCAGTTTAACCGGCGCGTGCTGGAGGAGGCTTCCAACGGCAATCATCCGCTGCTGGAAGAATTGCGCTTCCTGTCGATTTCCGCCGACAACCTCGACGAATTTTTCATGGTCCGTGTCGCGGGCCTGCGCGGGCAGGTGCGCTCCGGCGTGGCGACGCCGTCGCAGGATGGCCTCACTCCGCAAGACCAGCTTGCCAAGATCGCGGTTGAGGTTGCGCATTTGGCGTCCGACCAGCAGCGACGCTGGCGCGAATTGAAAAAATCGCTCGAGGACGAAGGCATCGTGCTCGTCGACGGGGCGGGGCTGACGAAGCCGGAAGCGACCTGGCTGGAGGATTATTTCCTCAATCACATCTTCCCAGTCCTGACACCGCTCGCCATCGACCCGGCGCATCCGTTCCCGTTCATTCCCAATCTCGGCTCGTCGATTGCGCTCAAGCTTGTGCGGAAGAGCGACGGCAAGGTGCTGAACGCGCTCATCCGCCTGCCGTCGCGCGCCGAGCGCTTCATCCGCCTGCCGGATTTCGCGGAAACGGGCTCGACTCGTTTCATGGCGCTGGAGCAGGTCATCGTGCTCTATACGAGCCGTCTCTTCCCCGGCTACGAGGTGCAGGGGCAGGGCGCTTTCCGCGTCATTCGCGACTCCGATCTGGAAATCGAGGAAGAGGCGGAAGATCTGGTGCGCCAGTTCGAGTCCGTGCTCAAGCAACGCCGTCGCGGCAGCGTCATCAGGCTCGAGGTCGAGGCGGCAATGCCGGAAGACCTGCGCCTGTTCGTGGCCGAGGAATCGGAAATCGCGAGCGACGAGATGTTCGTCGTCGAGGGCATGATGGGATTGAACGATCTCGCCCAGCTCGTCGCGCTCGACCGGCCGGATCTTAAGTTCAAGCCTTACAATCCGCGTTTCCCCGAGCGCATCCGCGAGCATAGCGGGGATTGCTTCGCGGCGATCCGGCAGAAGGACATCATCGTCCATCATCCTTACGAGTCTTTCGACGCGGTGGTGCAGTTCCTGCGTCAGGCGGCGCGCGATCCGAACGTGGTCGCGATCAAGCAGACGCTCTATCGCACGTCGTCGGATTCCCCCATCGTTGCGGCGCTGGCCGAAGCGGCGGAGGCGGGCAAGTCCGTCACCGCGTTGGTGGAGCTGAAGGCGCGCTTCGACGAAGAGGCCAATATCCGCTGGGCGCGTGACCTCGAACGCGCGGGCGCGCAGGTGGTGTTCGGCTTCATCGAGTTGAAGACGCACGCCAAACTGTCGATGATCGTGCGGCGCGAGGGCGGGCAGCTCATCACGTACTGCCATGTGGGCACCGGCAATTATCACCCCATCACGGCGCGCATCTATACCGATCTGTCCTTCTTCACCGCCGATCCGGTGATCGGGCGCGATATCTCCCGCATCTTCAACTACGTCACTGGCTATGCGGAGCCTGCCGAGATGGAGCGCATGGCGGTGTCGCCGCTGACGCTGAAGAAGCGCCTGCTCCAGCATATCGAGGAGGAGGTCGCCCACGCGAAGGCCGGGCGCCCGGCAGCGATCTGGGGCAAGTGCAACTCGCTCGTCGATCCCGTCATCATCGATGCGCTTTATGACGCGAGCGCTGCCGGCGTGCAGATCGATCTTGTCGTGCGCGGCATCTGTTGCCTGCGTCCCGGCATCAAGGGCCTGTCGGAGAACATCCGCGTCAAGTCCATCGTCGGGCGCTTCCTGGAGCACACCCGCATTTACGCCTTCGGCAACGGCCAGGGACTGCCGAACCCGAAGGCGCATGTCTACATCTCGTCCGCCGATCTCATGCCGCGCAATCTCGACCGGCGCGTCGAGGCGTTGATGCCCGTGGTCAATCCCACCGTGCATCAGCAGGTGCTGGATCAGATCATGCTGGCGAACCTCCTCGACAACGAACAGAGCTGGACGGTGCTGCCCGATGGCACCAGTCGCCGGATCGTACCTACGAAGGGCGAGGAGCCGTTCAACGCCCACAAGTATTTCATGACGAATCCAAGCTTGTCGGGACGTGGAAAATCGCTCAAGACATCAAGCCCCAAGGCACTTGCAAAGCGCGGGCAACGCTGACATGGCCCAAGGTTTCGAGGCTCCGGGACGGCTCAAAATCGGCCGCCCCGTCGCGATCATCGACATCGGCTCAAACTCCGTGCGCCTCGTGGTGTACGAGGGTTTAGCGCGCGCGGTTACGCCGATGTATAATGAAAAGGTGCTCTGCGGCCTCGGTCGCCAGGTGGCGACGACCGGGCGTCTCGATCACGATGCGGTGGATCGCGCCCTGCGCGCGCTCGCCCGGTTCAAGGTGTTGTGCGAGACGATGCACGTCTCTGACATCTATGTGCTGGCGACCGCCGCCGCGCGCGATGCGTCGAACGGGCCGGCCTTTCTGGAAGCTGCGTCCGAAGCCTGCGGCCAGCCGATCGATCTGCTCTCAGGTGCCAAGGAAGCGCAGTTTTCGGCCCTCGGAGTGGTCGCTGGCTTCCATGCGCCGGATGGCATCGTGGGCGACATGGGCGGCGGCAGCCTGGAACTCGTCGATGTCAACGGCTTTTCGGTCGGGGAGGGCGTCACGATGCCCCTCGGCGGCCTCGCCTTGCAGGACCTCAGCGGCGGCTCGCTGAAGAAGGCGCAGAAGATCGTCCGGGCCGCCCTGGCCCGCGCGCCGGAATATCTCGAAAACCTGAACGGCCGCACCTTCTACGCGGTCGGCGGCACCTGGCGCGCTCTCGCGCGCCTGCACCAAGCGGCGCGGGATTATCCGCTCCATGTGATGCACAGCTACTTCATCAACCCGGATGACGGGCTCGACTTCCTGCATCTCGTGGAGGAGGTCGATACCAAGGCGCTCAAAGACATCGAGAGCATTTCCGAGGCTCGCCGCCCGCTTTTGGCCTATGGCGCGATCCTTCTGGAAGAGATCATCCGCCTCGGTCGTCCGAAGGACGTGGCGATTTCGGCCTACGGCGTGCGCGAAGGGCTTTTGTTCGACAAGCTCGACGGGGAGGCGCAGCGGCTCGACCCCCTGTTATCGTCGGCGACCGATCTGAACTTTCTGCGCTCGCGCTCGCCTCGCCATGGCGAGGAGCTATGCGACTGGACCGACCGGTTCATCGAGAGCCTCGGCCTGCCCGAAACGGAGACCGAACACCGGCTGCGCCATGCCGCTTGTCTCCTCGCCGATATCGGCTGGCGCGCTCACCCCGACTATCGGGGCGAGCAGAGCCTCAACCTCATCGCCTACGGTGCCTTTGCCGGGATCGACCATCCGGGGCGGGCCTATCTCGCCCTTGCCATCTTCTTCCGGCATGAGGGCCTGTCTCCCGACAAGGTCGGTTCGCGGATCAAGGTTTTGGCCGGGGCGCGCCTGATGGAACGCGCGCGCCTGCTCGCAGCCATGATGCGGGTGGCCTATCCGGTCTCGGTCGGGATGGGGGGCGTTCTGCCGCAGGCGTCATTACTCGCGCGGGACAATCAGATCGTTCTGCGGCTCCCGGCGGCGCTGGAGTCTCTGGCCAATGAGCGCCTCGCCGGGCGCGTCCGGGCTCTCGCCAAGCTTTTGAACATGGAATCCGTGATCGAGATCGTCCGCTAAGCGGTTTTTCCTGTTCGCCGCGGGTTTACTTCAGCCAAAGTTTGTTCAGAGATAGCGGCCTGGGCGTGACAGGCGCGGATGTAAATTTACAACCGCGTCTGGAACGTATAACCGTCGCTGCAACCTAAGCGATGGGCTGTGGGAGAACATGATGAGCCTGATTAACCTCGCGTCTCTGCGGGCGGCGGAAGCCTCGCGCGATCCTTACAATTACGTTCTAGCGCCGGAATTTTTGCAAAAATCCGCCATCGACGATCTGCGCCGTGACTTCCCCGACATCACCAAGCCGGGCTACCTGACGGTCGACGAGGTCAAGCTCCACGGCAGGTTCAAGCAGCTGATCGAAGAACTCGAGGGTCCGGAGCTCACCGAGGAGCTGTCACGCAAGTTCGGACTGGATCTCCACCCTTATCCGCGCCTGACCACCATCATGAAGCGCTCGCAGCCGAAATACGGCGCGATCCACACCGATGGCCCGTCCAAGGTCATGACCATGCTCGTCTACATGAACGACGAGTGGGAGAAGGATGACGGCGGCCGCCTGCGCGTTCTCTACGACGGCCAGGACTACGAGAAGTACAAGCTCGAAGTGCCGCCGATGATGGGCACCATGTTCGCCTTCCTGCGCTCGGACAATTCCTGGCACGGCCATCTGCCGTTCTCGGGAGAGCGCCGCGTCGTCCAGATCGCCTGGGTCAAGAGCCAGGCCGACGTGGAACGCAAGAAGAAGAACAACAAGGTCGCCCAGTTCTTCAAGGGCATTTTTGGGCGCTAAGGAGCGCTCCCGCGTAATACTTTCGCTGTCATGGCCGGGCATGTCCCGGCCATTTCTTTTTTGGACGACGTCATGCCGCCTGACATCAAGACCAATGCAACCCGCATCGTCTATGAGAACCGCTGGATGCGAGTACGGGAAGACTCCATCACCCGTAAGGACGGCTCACAAGGCATCTACGGCGTGGTCGAAAAGTCCGACTTTGCGGTCATCGTGCCCCTCGATCAGGGAATGATCCATCTCGTCGAGCAATACCGCTATCCGGTCCAGGGCCGCTATTGGGAGCTTCCACAAGGCTCGTGGGAGCAGGCCCCGGACACCGATCCGCTCGATCTCGCCCGCGCGGAGCTGCGCGAGGAAACCGGTCTGACCGCGCGGTCCATGCGCCATGTCGGCCACCTCTTCGAGTGCTACGGCTACTCGACTCAAGGCTACAACATCTATCTGGCGGAGGGCCTTGAGACCGGCGCGGCGGACCGGGAGCGGGAAGAGCAGGACATGATCTCCCGCGCTTTCCCCATCGCCGAGGTCAACGCCATGATCCTCGAAGGCGTGATCAAAGACGCCGCAACGGCCGCGGCCCTGGGGCTGCTGCGGTTGAAGGGGCTGCTTTAAGATGGCCCGATTCATGGGCCGAATGGTAACGAGGTCATCGGCTCAAGTGATGTAAAGCCCCTCGCGTGCTCGGAGAAACCACTTACCCTTCCGTTTATGATAAATCTCCACCCACCCGGCCATGTCTGCCGGGGACTTCGAAATTTTTCCATCGGCCGCATGGAACCAGCGCTTCTCACCCGTGTGTATGAAAATGACCGCGCGCGTGAAGGTCGCGTTGAAAACGGGGAATGTAAACTCCGCCCGCCGCACGAATAGCGGTTCATAGGAACCGTCCTGCCGCTTCATGGAGCTGGCATCGCCGCCCTTGTAGGCCTTCAGAAGCGCGTCTTCCTTACCTCTCGCCGCTTCTTCGTCGCAAAAAATTTCCCCCATTGCACCGGCCGGATCGAGAACGTCAGTCAGCTTGATCCAGTGATGGGGTGGTGAAATGTCGGCGTTGATCGTCAATCCGAGGTACTTCCGGGCCACCCAATGAGGGATGGGATAGCGGCGCCATTCCGTCGCGAATTCGCAGACCGTCGGTTTCTTGTCCCAATCCCCGAGGGCGATTTGGAAGATCCCAATGGCTTCCCGCCTTTGCCGTTGTTGAAGTTCGTCAGCTGCCAGAGCAGGCTGAACCGCTCCGACGGCAGTAAAAGTAGCAAGGATGGCGAGGCAAAATCGGAGCATGAGCGCAGGTCAACATCCTATCGGAAGGGAAAAGCACTTTCCGTCAGCTCGCCTCGGCGGCGCTGAAATGCCGGAGCTTCACGCGGCCGCGTTCCAGCGCGAGGCCGATTTCGCCGTTCTTGAGGGCGAGGGCCTTTTCGCCGAAGAGTGCGCGCCGCCAGCCATGGAGGGAGGGGACCTCCGCCGTGTCGCTTTCGGCGATGGCTTCCAACTCCTCGACGGTAGCGATGATCTTCGGGGCAACGCCCTCCTGCTCGGCCACGGCCTTGAGCAACACTTTGAGCAATTCGACGACCGAGCCTGCGCCTCCGCGCCCGCGGGAGCGTTCCGGCATCGGCACGGCGGCGGGGTCGCGGGCGAGGCCACGCGCGACCGCATCGAGAATTTCTCCGCCGGTGCGCGACCTCTCGAAGCCGTTGGGGATCGAGCGCAGGCGGCCGAGCGCCTCGACGCTACGGGGGGCCGAAGTCGCGAGGTCGATCAGCGCGTCGTCCTTGAGGATGCGCCCGCGCGGCACGTCGCGGTTCTGCGCCTCGCGTTCGCGCCAGGCCGCGATTTCCATGAGAACCGCCACTTCCTTGGCCTTGCGCAGGCGCCCCGCCAGCCGCCGCCAGGCGTTTTCCGGGTCGGCCTGATAGGTCTCCGGCGAGGAGAGGATCGCCATTTCCTCGCTGAGCCAGGACAGGCGACCGTTTTTCTGCAACTGCGCTATCAGCGCCTGATAGACGACGACGAGGTGCGTGACGTCGGACAGGGCGTAGGTGAGCTGCGCCTCGGTCAGGGGCCGGTGCGACCAGTCCGTGAAGCGGGAGGATTTGTCGACCCTGGCCTTCGCAAGGTCGTTGACCAGCTGCTCGTAGGAGACCGAGTCGCCATAGCCGCAGACCATGGCCGCGATCTGGGTGTCGAACAGCGGCTCGGGCACCAGCTTGCCGAGGTTCCAGACGATTTCCAAGTCCTGCCGGGCGGAGTGGAAGACCTTCACCACGTTGCGGTCGGCCATGAGCGCCATGAACGGCTCAAGGCTGATGTCCTCAGCGAGAGGGTCGATGAGAAAGGCATCCGCCGGGTCCGGCCCCGCCATCTGGATCAGGCAGAGCTTGGGGTAATAGGTCGTCTCGCGCAGGAATTCCGTGTCGACGGTGACGAACGGGTGCTTCGCAAGGCGCGCGCAGGCGGCGGCAAGAGCGTCGGTGGAAGTGATCAAATCCATGGACATGTCTCTTAGCTCAAGCGCGGCGAGGAGGCGACCCCCTGACCTGGGGAGGTCCCCTTTCTTCCTATGCAAGAGTGTGTGGATACCCCAGCCGGGGAAGGGCCGTTACGGACGGCGCTGACGCCGAAAAGCTGGGTGCTAGGCCATGCTTGGGCCTCCAAACGGCCCTTCCTCCTTGACTTCCCCGGGCTCCCATGGATGTTGCGGCAAACATTTCATCCAAGCAGGCTCCCAGTATTATGTCCGCCTCCATGCACCGTTACCGTTCCCATACCTGCGGCGCGCTCCGCGAATCCGATGTTGGCCAGGTCGCCCGCCTGTCGGGCTGGTGCCACCGCATCCGCGACCACGGCGGCGTGCTCTTCATCGACCTGCGCGACCATTACGGCATGACGCAGTGCGTGATCGACCCGGATTCCCCGGCCTTCAAGCAGGCCGAGACGGCCCGGTCGGAGTGGGTTGTGCGGGTGGACGGCAAGGTGCGCAAGCGCCCGGCGGGCACGGAGAACCCGGAGCTGCCGACCGGCCTGATCGAGGTCTACATCACCGACATGGAAGTGCTTGGCCCGGCGGCCGAGCTGCCGCTGCCGGTCTTCGGCGACCAGGAATACCCGGAAGAGACGCGCCTCAAGTACCGCTTCCTGGATCTGCGCCGCGAGAAGCTGCACCACAACATCATGAAGCGCGGGGCGATCATCGACTCGCTTCGTCGTCGCATGAAGGGCAGCGGCTTCTTCGAGTTCACGACGCCAATCCTGACGGCGTCCTCGCCCGAAGGTGCGCGCGACTTCCTGGTGCCGTCGCGCCTGCATGGGGGCAAGTTCTACGCGCTGCCGCAGGCTCCGCAGCAGTACAAGCAGCTCATCATGATCTCGGGCTTCGATCGCTATTTCCAGATCGCGCCCTGCTTCCGCGATGAGGACCCGCGCGCTGATCGCCTGCCGGGCGAGTTCTACCAGCTCGACGTGGAAATGAGCTTCGTCACGCAGGAAGACGTTTTCCGCACCATGGAGCCGGTGGTTCGCGACACCTTCAAGGAATTCGCGGACGGCAAGCCGGTGACGGAGGTCTTCCCGCGCATTCCGTACTTCGAGGCGATGCTGAAGTACGGCTCCGACAAGCCGGACCTGCGCAACCCGCTCATCATCTGCGACGTGTCGGACGAGTTCGCGCGCGACGATGTCAGCTTCAACGCTTTCAAGAACGTCATCAAGGCAGGTGGTGTCGTGCGCGCCATCCCGGCCACGGGCGCGGCCTCGCAGCCCCGTTCGTTCTTTGACAAGCTCAATGACTGGGCCCGCACGGAAGGCGCGCCGGGCCTTGGCTATGTGGTGTTCGAGGAAGAGGGCGGTCTGATCGTCGGCAAGGGCCCCATCGCCAAGTTCATCCCGGATGAGGTTCAAAAGCTCATCCGCGACAAGGCGGGCCTGAAGGCGGGCGATGCGGTGTTCTTCTCCGCTGGTGTAGAGGACAAGGCCGCCTCGCTTGCCGGCAAGGCGCGCGTACGCATCGGCGACGAGCTGGGCTTGGGCAACAAGGACCAGTTTGCCTTCTGCTGGATCGTCGATTTCCCGCAATACGAGTGGAACGAGGACGAGAAGAAGATCGACTTCTCCCACAATCCGTTCTCCATGGCCAATATGGATCACGACGCCTTCATGGCCCTCGATCCGTCGGACAAGGAGAAGATCCTCAAGATGACGGCATTCCAGTACGACATGGTTTGCAACGGCTACGAGATGGCCTCGGGCTCGATCCGCAACCACCGTCCCGACCGGATGGTGAAGGCTTTCGAGATCGCCGGGTACGGCGAGAAGGAAGTCATGGAGCGCTTCGGCGGCATGTATCGCGCCTTCCAGTACGGCGCGCCTCCGCACGGCGGCATGGCGGCGGGCATCGACCGCATCGTGATGCTGCTCTGCGGCGCCATTAACCTGCGCGAGATCACGCTGTTCCCGATGAACCAGCGGGCCGAAGACCTGTTGCTTGGTGGGCCCTCGGAGGCGACGCCAAAGCAGTTGCGTGAACTACACCTTCGCCTGAACGTTCAGGAGAAGTGAGCTTAGAGAGCCATGTCCTCGGTCATCGCCATCGTCGTCGCCTTTGACAGTGCTGAGGCGCTGCCGGAGTGCCTCGGCGCCCTGAAGGCGGAAGGGGTCGGGGTGATCGTCGTCGACAACGCGTCCAGCGACGGCAGCGGGACCGAGGCCGAGCGCCTGGGCGCGTGCGTCATCCGCAATGCGCGGAACGAGGGCTATGGCCGGGCCAACAATATCGGCGGATGGGCGGCGGACAGCGAGTTCCTGCTCATCGTCAACCCGGACGTGGTCGTCCAACCCGGAACGGTGGCGGCCCTGCTCGAAGCCGCAGGGCGCTATCCCGACGCAGCGTTGTTTGCGCCGCGGATCGTGGAGCCGAATGGGCGCGTCTTCTACCAGCCGCGCTCGCTTCTTGCGGGCTATCTCCCAAACCCAAGCGGCAAGCTTGTGGTGCCGACAGGCGAGGCCTGCGCGCCGTTCTTTTCCGGCGCGTGCTTCCTGATCCGCCGCGAAGCGTTTCTGAGACTGGGTGGGTTCGACGAAGAAATCTTCCTGTTCTATGAGGACGACGATCTCTGCCGCCGCATCACGGATTCCCACGAGGCTCTGGTCTACGTGCCATCGGCGACAGTGCGGCATGGGCGAGGACGCTCCAGCACGCCGAAACCGGGACTCGTCTTCAAGTCGCGCTGGCATCAGGCGTGGTCGCGGGCCTATGTGAGCCACAAATACGGCCTCTACAGCCCAGCCGCCGGCATGTTCGCCGTCAACGCGGTGAAGACGCTGGGCGCTTTCCTCACCGGCCAGCGCAAGCTCGTCGAGCGTTATGGCGGCTCGGCGGCCGGGGCGTTGGCCTTCATGAGAGGCCGCACGGCGCTGCAGCGGGAAGGGCTTTCATGAAGGCCCTTTTTTTAGGCGCTCCGACCGTGGCCATGGCCTTGGAGCGGGACCGCAACAACTTCGCCGTGATCCGGCTCGCTCTCGCCATCGCAGTCGTTGTCTCCCACGCCTTCAGCGTCACCACGGGCGCCGTGACCGACGAGCCGCTGGCAGCCTCGACCGGATTCACGCTCGGCGAGCATGCGGTGAACGGCTTTTTCGCCATTTCCGGCTTTCTCGTGACCATGAGCTTCGACCGGCGCGGCTGGCGTGATTATGCCATCGCCCGGACCCTGCGCATCGCGCCCGGGCTGATCGTTGCGACTCTCGTGGTGGCTTTTCTCCTCGGGGGCGGGATGACCCGCTTGCCGGTCACGGACTATTGGCAGAGCCCGGGCGTTTTTCGCTTCGTCGGCGCGACGCTGTCGAGCTTCAAGAGCAACATCGCGCTTCCCGGCGTGTTCGAGAACAACCCCTTTACCTTCCCGATGGGGACGGTCTGGACCCTCAAATATGAGGTTCTCTGCTATCTCGGCGTGCTGGTTCTCGGTCTCGTCGGCCTGCTGCGTTCGCGCCTTGCCGCTCTTGTACTGCCCGTTGGCCTCGCTCTAGCGCTCCTCAGCCTCGGTCTTTTCCGGCCCGAAATTCCGAAGGGTGTGGAAACGGCGCTTCGCCTGCCGCTGATCTTCGCCTTCGGTGGCGCGCTTTATGTGTGGCGCTACAAGGCTCGCTTGTCGGGGCCGCTTCTCGCAATTCTTTTCGCGGCGACGTGGCTGGCCAGCGGCACGGTTCTTTACAAGACGCTGCTCTTCATCGTGTCCGCTTATGGGGTTTTATGGCTCGCCCTCGCGTCCGCTTTGACGCGCTGGTCCTATGAGCCGAAGACGGATCTCTCTTACGGCACCTATCTCTATGGCTGGCCGATCCAGCAGAGCCTGCACGCGCTGCTGCCCGCGGCCGCGCCACTCGTGCTGCTCGCGCCGGCGCTCCTCATCACGTTGGTGGTGGCGGCGGTGTCGTGGGTTATCGTCGAGAAGCCGGCCCTCGCCTTGAAGGCGAAGGCCTTGCGGCGTCGGACGCTTAAAGTGACTGAGCCCGCAGCACCCTGACTGCCGCGATCAGTTCCCGCAGCCGGTCGCTTTGCAAAAGCGGGATCAGCGTGGCGATCTTTTCGCGCGGCAGGTCCCACCACTGGATATCCAGCAGAGCCTCGATGGTGGCGTCGTCGAAGCGCTTGCGGATGACTTTTGCCGGGTTCCCACCGACGATGGCGTAGGGCGGCACGTCCTTGGTCACGACCGCATGAGCCGCGACGACCGCCCCGTGCCCGATGGTGATTCCCGACAGAATGATCGCCCCTGAGCCCAGCCACACATCGTGCCCGATGGTCACGTCTCCGCGGGAGGAATGGTAATCCTCGGTCTTCGGGGCGGCCGGCCACAGGTCGGGGAGGGCGGAGAAAGGATAGGTCGTTCCCCAATCCGTCCGGTGGTTGCCGCCGAGCAGGATCTCGACCTTGTCGGCAATGGAGCAGTAACGCCCGATGGTGAGCTTGGTCCCGGCTTCAGGGAAGCGCACCTTGGGACGCCCATAGGAGAACTCCCCAATCTCGTAGCCGTAGCGCGTCGTGAGTCGCGCCAGGTGCAACCGGGTCTGATTATGCGGGTTCTTCCAATTCTTCAGGCGATGAAGCAGCCTCATGCGCGGCCCTCCATTGCGCTAGAAGAGCGTTGACGGAAGGGGACAAGGCGCGCACAAGGGCCGCTCGCGAATGACGTGCGGCGACAGGTGCAAGGAGCGTTTCGGATGGGTGACAACATCTCGCAGGATCTGAAATCGGGAGCCATCTTCTATCACCGCTACCCGCGCCCCGGAAAGCTCGAGATCCAGCCCACGAAGCCCCTAGGCAATCAGCGCGACCTCGCTTTGGCCTATTCGCCCGGTGTTGCGGCCCCTTGCGAGGCCATCGCCGCCGATCCGTCGGAGGCTGCAAACCTCACCTCCCGCCAGAATCTCGTGGCGGTCATTTCCAACGGCACGGCGGTTTTGGGCCTCGGCGACATCGGTCCGCTGGCCTCCAAACCCGTCATGGAAGGCAAGGCGGTCCTGTTCAAGAAGTTCTCCGGCATCGACGTCTTCGACATCGAAGTGGCGGAGAAGAGCGTCGACAAGCTCGTCGAGGTCATCGCAGCCCTCGAGCCGACCTTCGGCGGCATCAATCTCGAAGACATCAAGGCCCCCGAATGCTTCGAGGTGGAGGAGCAACTCAAAGCCCGCATGGGCATCCCGGTCTTCCACGACGACCAGCACGGCACGGCGATCATCGTGGGTGCCGCCGTCACCAACGCCCTGGAGCTTGCGGGCAAGCGCATCGAGGACGTGAAGATCGTCACCTCCGGCGCGGGCGCGGCGGCTTTGGCCTGCCTCAACCTCCTCGTCTCGCTCGGCGCGAAGCGCGAGAACATCTGGGTCACGGACATCGAAGGCGTCGTCTATGAGGGTCGCGAAAAGCTCATGGACCGCTGGAAGTCGGTCTATGCGCAGAAGACCGATGCACGCACGCTGGCCGAAGTGATAGAGAACGCCGACGTGTTCCTCGGCCTTTCAGCAGGCGGCGTCCTCAAGCCGGATATGCTGAAGAAAATGGCCCCGCGCCCGCTCGTTATGGCGCTGGCGAACCCCAATCCAGAAATCATGCCGGAGGAGGCCGAGGCGGCCCGCCCCGACGCCATGATCTGCACCGGGCGCTCGGATTATCCGAACCAGGTCAACAACGTCCTGTGCTTTCCTTACATCTTCCGCGGCGCGCTCGATGTGGGCGCGACGACCATCAACGAGGAGATGAAGGCCGCCGCCGTGAAGGCCATCGCAGGTCTTGCGCGAGAAGCGCCGTCCGAAGTCGTGGCGCGCGCCTATGGCGGCGAGGCTCATCCCTTCGGCCCGAAGTCCCTCATCCCGAGCCCGTTCGATCCGCGCTTGATCCTGCGCATCGCACCTGATGTCGCGAAGGCGGCGATGGATTCCGGCGTCGCGACCCGGCCGCTGGAAGACCTCGAAGCTTACGCGGATTCGCTCGGCCGCTTCGTCTTCCGCTCCGGCTTCATCATGAAGCCGCTCTTCTCCAAGGCGAAGGCCGATCCCAAGCGTGTCATCTACGCCGAGGGTGAGGACGAGCGCGTGCTCCGCGCAGTGCAGGTGATTGTCGAGGAAGGCATCGCCAAGCCGATCCTCATCGGCCGTCCGAACGTCGTCGAGGCACGCATCAAGCGCTTCGGCCTCTCCATGGCGATCGGCAAGCACTTCGAGCTGGTGAACCCCGAGGACGATCCGCGTTATCGCGATTACGTTGCGTCCTATGTAGAAGCAGCGGGCCGCAAGGGCATTACACCCGACGCCGCGAAGACGTTGGTGCGCACCAACACCACGGTCATCGGCGCGCTCGCCGTGCGGCGCGGCGATGCGGATGCGCTGGTCTGCGGTCTCGAAGGGCGCTTCCAGTCGCGTCTGAAGCACATCAAGGACATCATCGGCTTCGCCCCCGGCGTGCATGAGATGGCGGCGCTCTCGCTCGTCATCACGTCGAAGGGCGCGTATTTCCTCGCGGATACGCATGTGCAGTACAATCCGAACGCGCAGCAGATCGCGGACATGACGATTGCCTGCGCGAGCCACGTCCGCCGCTTCGGCATTGCGCCCAAAATCGCGTTGCTCTCGCACGCGGACTTTGGCGCGGCTGACACTCCTTCCGCCGTCAAGATGCGCGAGGCGCTGGAACTCATCAACGAGCGCGCGCCTGACCTCGAAGTCGATGGCGAGATGCAGGCCGACGCGGCACTCTCGGAAATGATCCGCGAGCGGGTCTATCCGGCCTCGCGCCTGAAGGGTGAGGCGAATGTGCTGATTATGCCGAACCTGGACGCCGCCAATATCGCATTCCAGTTCACGAAGATTTTGGCGGATTCGCTGCCCGTCGGCCCGATCCTGATCGGTCCCGCAAAGCCCGCGCACATCCTCACCCCGTCGGTGACGGCGCGCGGCATCGTCAACATCACGGCGATTGCGGTGGTGGAGGCGCAGGCGGCGGAGCAGCAGCGCGGCTGACCGTCAACGAACATTCTTCGATGTCATGGCCGGGCCTGTCCCGGCCATCTTGTTTTTGAGATCTCGCGCATCGAGGCGAGGAAGCCACCCGCTACTCCGCTTTCGCCGTCACGTTCAGCTTGACGAAGGCGTCTGCGGGTTCCTGCAAGGCGGTGATGTCCACAAGGCTCAGGCCACTTGGGTCCTTGGTCTTGGCATTGACCGTCAGTCGTCCGGGCTTGGCGATGAAGCGCGCGATAGCCTGGCTGAGGGCTTTTGCCTGTTCCGACGTGCCAATGATCGAGGGGAGGGCGACCGCTGCGGCGGTGCCGTAAGTGGCACGCAGGGTTTCCGGCTTGGTCTTCTGCTCCTTGGCCGCTTTCTCGAGATAGCGTTCGAACAGGCCCTTGTTCTCCACGGTGATGTCGAGCGCCTTGGCCTTCGCGCCCACCAAAGCGACGGCAGCGATGGCGGTATCGGGATCGAACACGTCTTTCGTCACGCCGCCCAGCAGACCGGTCATGGAAATGCTGCCCATGTCCTGGCCGCTCAGCGAATATTCGCGAATGTTCAGTTCTTCCGTTTCGGCGTTCCAGAGGGCCGACAGGAGGAGGGACAGGTCGAGGTTCTTGTAGCCGAGCGCGATGAGATCGCGGATGCCTTCCTCGTCGCTCTTCGCCGGCAATTCCATGGCGAGGTTCTGCAAGCCGATCCTGATATTGGTCGGGATGCCATTGACCGGCTTATCGGCGGTCAGCTCCAGATCCTTCCATCCGAGCTTTGCCCGCTCGTCCTTTTTGCCCTTGTCCGCCGAGACGTCGATATCTACGCCCGAAATGTGCATCGTGCCCCAGGTCGGGATAAGCGAGCGCACCGTCGCGGCGTCGGCATCCTTGATCGTTTTTGCGTCGAACTTCTTAAGGGCCTCAAAAGTTGGGCCGAAGGAAAAGCCGGTCAGGCTGATGGTGCCGATCTTGATGCTTTCGCTTTTGCCGAAAAATTCCATTCCCTCAATGCGTGCATCCGCTGGCCGGGAGGCCGTGGCGCCCGTGTAAGCCATACGATTGATGCGCCCGGTCACATCGGTATCTTTTGCTTTCGACCCTGTGATCTCGATGCCGGTCGCCTCGACGGACGCGAAGTCGAAGGCGCTTAAGAGGTCGGCGGCCGTTCTGACAAGTTTTGCCTGGTCCTCCTCAGAGAGGTCGCCCTTTCCGCCAAGCTCGGCCAGGGCCGCAAGGCTGTCAGTCCACGAGTCTTTCGTCGTCCGCGCCATGAAGTCCCGGCCGGCCACGCGCGCGATCCGGACGTTCACGCCTTCCTCGCTGGCCTCGATGTTCTCAACCGTAAAGGCGCCGTGGATCTTGGTCGGCGGACTGGAGGCAGAATCCGCCCTCGTCTCGAAGAGTTTGGCGTAAGCCGGTAGGTCGAAATCACTGATCGACATCCGCCCGTAGCTCAATGCCAGCGTGGTCTTCGACCCGCTGGTCTCAACACCGATTGTGTCCGCGGTCGCGGTCGCGATCCGGCCATTGGCGACATCCTTCAGGACGACGTTCTTAAGGATATTGGTCTGCGTCTCGGGGCCGAACTTTTGCGTCACCTTCAGTTCGGGAATCGTGATTTGCCGTGCGCCAATGGCGCTCAGGCGGGCCGAGACGGGTTCCGTCGAGGCGGAGGCGAACAGGGCCTCGATGGTCGCGCGCGGGGATGTTACGCCGGTGAGGTCGACCCGTTTGGCCTCATAGCTCGTCGTGCCGATGGTGAAGCGGACGTTCTCCAGACTGAAAGTGTCGGCGGCCTGCGCCCAGGCGGCGCTCCAGAGGGACGTGCGTACGGCTCCGATTTGCAGGGCGGTGCCGCTCCTCGCAAAGCCGATGTCATGGATGATGGCCGGTTCAAATTGCAGCGCGGCGGAGCCTGCGATTAACGCCAGTGCGCAAATTCCAGAACGATATATCGACCTTGTCATCTATCCCCCAAAACGCTGAAAAGTCTCGGGTTTCATAGACCGTCGCGAAGGCGTGCGGGAGAGGGGATGAGAATAAAAGCGAAGGTTAGAGCGAAAACGACGTGCCGCAGCCGCAGGAGGCGGTCGCGTGGGGGTTCTCGATCTTGAACGACTGGCCGATCAGATCGTCCACGAAGTCGATCACCGAGCCGTCCATGTATTGGATCGACACCTGATCCACGAGAACGGCGGCGCCGTCCCGCTCGATCACAAGGTCGTCGCCCTGCCGGGTCCGATCGACGTCGAAGGCGTATTGGAAGCCTGAGCAGCCACCGCCGTTGACGCTGATTCTCAGCATCGAGCCCGCCGGCTCCGAGGCCATGATCTCGTTGATGCGGCGGGCAGCGCGTTCCGTCAGGGTGATTTCGGACATTGATTTTATCCAGTCGACGAGAAGACGTTATCTTGGACAAGCGGTTAAGAGCAAGGTAAGTGCCCGCTGACAAGCCTTCAACCCGAGGATGAGCTGTGCGGCCTTTTGGCGAACGATGGCGAGCCCCTTATGCCTGCGATCCGGGTGCGGCCCGGGGGCGGCTTTATCCGGAGGCGGTTTCCCCCACCCGCAGCGATTTTCAGCGCGACCGGGACCGGATCATCCATTCCTCGGCCTTCCGGCGGCTCAAGCATAAGACGCAAGTCTTCGTCTATCACGAGGGCGACCATTTCCGCACGCGCCTGACCCACACCATCGAGGTCAGCCAGATCGCCCGGGCGCTGGCGCGCTCGCTGGGGCTCGACGAGGATCTGGCCGAGGCGCTGGCCTTGTCCCATGACCTTGGCCACACCCCCTTCGGACACACGGGCGAGGACACCCTCGACGAATGCATGAGATCCTTCGGCGGGTTCGACCATAACGCCCAGGCGTTGCGGATCGTGACGCGGCTGGAGCGGCGCTATGCCGAATATGACGGCCTCAACCTGACCTGGGAGACCCTGGAGGGGTTGGTCAAGCACAACGGCCCGCTGCTCGATGCCGACGGCAAGCCGACCTCGCGCTATGCGGAACGCGGGATTCCACTGGCGATCCTGGAATACAACGCCCAGCAGGACCTTGAACTCGCGACCTATGCCAGCGCCGAAGCACAGGCTGCAGCGATTGCCGATGACATTGCCTATGATGCCCATGACATCGACGACGGCTTGAGAGCTGGCCTGTTCGGGGTCGAAGACCTGCGCGAGGTGCCGTTTCTCGACACGCTCCTGCGCGAGATCGAGGCGCGCTATCCGAAGCTCGACCTGTCCCGCCGCATTCATGAACTGACCCGCCGGGTCATTACCCGCTTCGTGGAAGACGTGGTGGCGGAAGGCGACCGCCGGCTCGCGGCGCTGGCTCCCGCGTCCGCCGCTGATATCCGCCACGCGAATGCGACGACCATCTGCTTTTCGCCCGCCATGCAGGAGGCCGAGGCGTCGGTGAAGCGATTCCTCTACGCCCACATGTATCGCCACCCCAAGGTCATGGAGGTCCGCCGGCAGGCGGATGACGTGCTCCGCGACCTTTTCCGGCGCTTCATGACCGATCCCCAGGCGATGCCGGAGGAGTGGAGGGCGGACCTTCCGACAGACGAGCCGCGTCTCGCCCGCCGTGTGGCGGACTACATCGCCGGCATGACCGACCGCTACGCGATCCTTGAACACCGGCGTCTGTTTGACGTAACCCCCGACTTGCGTTAGGCGCGCCAAAGCTTTTTAAGGGCGAGTTGCCCTATCGAGATACAGTACCATGAACATTTTCGCGTTGTTTGAGAAGCGGGTGGCGGATGCGCTTGGCCATCTGGCCGAGGCGGGAAAGATCCCATCGGGGCTCGATGTGAGCCGCGTGGTGGTCGAGCCGCCGCGCGACCCGTCTCACGGTGATCTCGCCACCAACGCCGCCATGGTGCTCGCCAAGGAAGCGCGCATGAATCCGCGCGCCCTGGCCGATCTTCTCGTCGCCGAACTCCAAACCGACCCGCGCGTCACGAAGGTGGATGTCGCCGGTCCTGGCTTCATCAATCTCCGGCTCGCTCCGGAGGTTCTGCATGAGGTTCTGCGCGCCGCCGTCGCCGACAGCGAAGGCTTCGGCCGCAGCGGGCAGGGGGGCGGTGAACCCGTCAACGTAGAGTACGTCTCCGCCAACCCGACCGGGCCGATGCATGTGGGCCATGGCCGCGGCGCGGTGTTCGGCGATGCGCTCTCCGCGTTGCTCGCCTTCGCCGGCTACAAGGTGACGCGCGAATACTACATCAACGACGCGGGCGCGCAGGTGGATGTCGTCGCCCGCTCCGCCTTCCTCCGCTACCGGGAGGCGCTGGGCCAGGATATCGGCCCGATCCCGGAAGGGCTTTATCCGGGCGATTATCTCAAGCCGGTCGGCGAGCGCCTTGCGCGCGATTATGGAGCGAGCCTGCTCGATAAGCCGGAGGCAGAGTGGCTGCCGCAGCTGCGTGATATCTCGATCGACATGATGATGGACATGATCCGCGCCGATCTCGCGGTGCTGAACATCCATCACGACGTCTTCTTCTCCGAGCGCACCTTGCAGGAGGGCAACGGCGGCGAGGTTGCCAAGACCATCGCCGAGATGAAGGCGCGCGACCTCGTCTATATGGGCCGTCTGCCGCCTCCGAAGGGCCAGAAGGACGATGACTGGGAGGACCGCGAGCAGCTCCTGTTCCGCGCCACCGCCTTTGGCGACGAGGTGGACCGCCCGCTGCTGAAGTCGGACGGCTCGTTCACTTATTTCGCCTCCGACATCGCCTATCACCGCTCCAAGTTCGAGCGCGGCTTCGCCTCTATGATCGACGTGTGGGGCGCGGACCATGGCGGCTATGTCAAGCGCATGCAGGCTGCGGTGAAGGCCGTCACGGGTGGCAAGGGCGACCTCGACGTGAAGCTCTGCCAGCTCGTGAAGCTTTTGCGCGGCGGCGAGCCGGTGAAGATGTCCAAGCGGGCCGGCGACTTTGTGACGCTGCGAGATGTTGTGGATGAAGTGGGCCGCGACGCGGTGCGCTTCATGATGCTTTTCCGCAAGAACGACGCGACCCTGGACTTCGATCTGGCCAAGGTCGTCGAGCAGTCGAAGGACAATCCGGTCTTCTACGTGCAGTATGCCCATGCCCGCTGCGCCTCGGTCTTCAGACAGTCGGCGGAAGCTTTTCCTGGCACGAAGTTTTCTGCGGAAGAACTTTTAAAAGCGGACCTTTCCATCCTCGCCGATGAAGCGGAAACGGACCTGATTCACCGCATCGCGCAGTTTCCGCGCATGGTAGAGGCCGCGGCCGAAGCACATGAGCCTCACCGTGTGGCGTTTTACCTCTATGAGCTCGCCAGTGCGTTCCATAGTCTGTGGAACAAGGGCAAAGACTTGCCGCAATTACGTTTTGTTAATCAAACTCATAAAGATTCAACTCAAGCGAGGCTCGCTCTCGTGCATGCCCTCAAGGGCGTGCTCGCATCTGGCCTCACAATTTTGGGCGTCACGGCACCTGATGAGATGCGCTGACGGCCTTTGAAGCGGGGCTATCGTTTCAAGGTCTTCTGAGCCGGGTGGTTGAACGTCGTGTTCGGCGGGGGCGATTGTCGCTCTCGTCGTGATTACCGGAGGTCCGGCGCAATGAGCGAATCAGTAAAGCCCCGTTTTGCGGTGGATCTCGGCGAGATCGAGCGGCAGATTGCCCAGGCGCAGCCCGCGCCGTCTCAGCCCATTTCTGCGAGTCGGAACGACCCGCTGGCGGAGCTTGCCCGCATCGTGGGGCAGGACGATCCCTTTCAGTCTCTGCTGGCCAGCGAGCCACCGGCCCGGCGCGGTCAGGCCGGATCGAACCTGGATGATCTTTTTGCTGCAGAGCCTGCGCCGGCTGCGCGCGGTGCTGCCCAGCCTCAATCGCAGGTTCAGCCCCAGGCACGTCAAAGTGACTTCGATCTGACGGCTTTCGATCTCGATTCTTATCCGCAGGCCCCTGCGCGCGCCGCTGAGCCGGCCTATGCCTACCAGGCGCCGGCCGCCGCTCCCTCGCGCGGCCACGATACTTACGATGCTGGGGCTCACAGCCTGCATTATTACGATGAGGCGCCTCAAGGCGCCGCCGGCTATGAGCAGGCCAAGCCCATGGGTTACGAGCCGGTGGCCAAGCCGCGGTCCCGCAAGGGGCTGATTGCGGTGGGTGCGATTCTCGGGGCTGTCGTCATCGGCGGCGGCGGTGCGTACCTCATGAGCGGCAAGTCCGGCGTCGCCAGTGGCGGCCAGCCGCCGCTCATCAAGGCGACGAACGAGCCGGTCAAGGTCCAGCCGCAAAATCCCGGCGGAGTCGAGATTCCGAACCAGAACAAGCAGATCTACGAGCGCGCCAACACGAACACCGAGACCAAGGTCGTGAGCCGCGAGGAGCAGCCCGTCGATGTGAAGCAGGTGGCCCGGATGAATTCCGGCAACACCGATGCAACGGCTTCGACCAGCCTGAATCTCGGCGAGCCGCGCAAGGTGCGCACCGTCTCCATCAAGCCTGACGGCTCCGCGGCGAAGCCGGAGGCTCCGGCCAGCGCCGGTGCGAACACGAACGCTTCTGCCAACGCGAATGCCCGTCCGGTCGCGATGCCCGCGCCCATGACCTTGCCGCCGGCAGCGCAGCCGACGCCTCCCGCGCCGACCCAGGCTCAGGCGGCTCAGCCGAAGCCGACCGCCAACACGCCGGTCGCCGCGCCCGCGATCCCGGCGGCCAAGCCTGCCGCTACTGCAGCAGCGACGCCTGCACCTGCGGCTCCGGCCGCTCCTACGCCTGCTCCGCAGAAGGTGGCTTCGGCGCAGCCAATGGCCCCCGCGCCGGCAGCGACCGTTTCGGAAGGTGGCTATTCGGTCCAGCTGGCGGTCCGTGGCTCGGAAGGCGAAGCGCAGACGGCTTTCCAGCAGTTGCAGAAAAAATATGACGATCTCGATGGCGTGCCGTCGATGATCCGCAAGGCCGAGGTGAACGGCAACACCGTCTACCGCGTCCGCGTCGGCCCCTTGTCGCGGGAAGAGGCCTCGTCCCTCTGCTCGAAGCTGCAAGGGCAGGGCGGGCAGTGCTTTGTGGCCAAGAACTAGCCGGTCGCGGCAAGACTCCTTGACCCTGCGTTGCAGGGGACGTAAGGCGCGGGAATGACCACCCGCGCCTTTATTGCTGGTTGCTCCAGCCACGAGTTGAACCCCGACGAGGTGTCCTTCTTCCGAGATGCCGCGCCCTGGGGGTTCATTCTTTTCCGCCGGAACATCGACAATCCCGCTCAGGTCAAGGCGCTCTGCCACGCTTTGCGCGAGGCCGTGGGGCGGGCGGACGCCCCCATCCTCATCGACCAAGAGGGTGGGCGGGTCCAGCGCATGGGGCCGCCGCACTGGCCCAAATATCCATCGGGCCGCGCCTACGGGCAGGTCCATGCCAACGATCCCCTGATCCAGCGCGAAATCGCGCGGCTGGGAGCGCGCCTCATCGCCCATGATCTGCGTGCCGTCGGCATTACGGTCGATTGCCTGCCGGTGCTCGATGTGCCTTCGCCGGGAGCGCATGACGTCATCGGCGACCGGGCCTATGCCCGCAGCCCGGAACGGGTGGCGGTGCTGGGGAGGGCAGCGGCCGAGGGGCTGCTGGCGGGCGGCGTCCTGCCGGTCGTCAAGCACATGCCCGGCCACGGCCGCGCCGGGGCAGACAGCCACCTGGCACTTCCCGTGGTCGAGGCGTCTCGGCATGAGCTGGAAGCCCATGATTTCGCGCCCTTCCGGGTGCTGACGGACATGCCCCTCGCGATGACTGCCCACGTGGTCTACACGGCTCTCGACCCCGAAAAGCCGGCAACGACGTCGCCTATCGTCATGAAGGACATCATTCGGGGTCATATTGGCTATGACGGCCTCGTCATGACCGATGACCTGTCTATGCAGGCCCTTTCCGGTACTTTGCGAGAGCGGGCGGAAGCCGCTTTTGCGGCCGGATGCGACATGGGCCTCCATTGCAACGGCAAGATGGACGAGATGGAGGCGGTCGTCGAGGCGGCTCCCATTCTGGAAGGCGTGGCCCTGCGCCGGGCCGATGCGGCCCTTTCGCGCATTCTCCATGAGCCGGAGCCGCTGGATCCTGTGGATGCCCGCGCAAGACTTGACGCTGCGCTCGCGATGGTGGCGTAAGCTGCTCCCCATCTGAGTTGAGTAGCGGAAATGGCGAAGACCTTACCTTTTGAGGACGTCGCGCCCACGGAGAGGGGCGAGACCGAGCCCGCGCTTCTGGTCGATGTGGATGGCTTCGAGGGGCCGCTCGATCTGCTGCTGGAGCTTGCCCGCCGTCAAAAGGTCGATCTGCACCGCATCTCGATCCTGGCCCTGGCCGAGCAATACCTCGTCTTTATCGAGGAAGCCCGCCGCATGCGCCTGGAGCTGGCGGCGGATTATCTCGTCATGGCGGCGTGGCTCGCCTATCTCAAGTCCCGCCTGCTGCTGCCCGAACCGCCGAAAGGTGAGGAGCCGAGCGCCGAGGACCTGGCGACCGCGCTGGCTTTGCGTTTGCGCCGCCTGGAGGCCATTCGCGAAGTGGCCAAGAAGCTGGGCGAGCGGAGCCTGCTTGGACGCGATGTTTTCGCCCGCGGCGCGCCGGAGCCGGTCGTCATCCACAGGGACTCGCGTTTCGAGGCCGCGCTCTACGATTTGCTTGCGGCTTACGCGCGTCAGCGCCAAATTCGGCTCAACGCTAGGGTTTCCCTCCATAAGCGGACCGTCTGGTCTCTTGTCGATGCGCGGGAGGCCCTGGAACGGCTTGTGGGCCACCTCAGCGACTGGGTGACCCTCGATACCTATCTCGTCGAGTACATGGTCGAGCCGGAGATGCGGCCGACCGTGCTGGCCTCGGCTCTGTCCGCCACCCTGGAGATGGTGCGGGAAGGCAAGCTCACCGTCCGGCAGGACGAAGCCTTCGCGCCCGTCTGGGTGAGACCTGTCGCAGATCCAGCCGAGGCAGGAGCCTGATATGGAAGAAGCAATCGAAGCGACCGAGGTGGAGGCCGTGGAGGTCAGCCACGTCCCGGATCACGGTGAGGCTTTGCGGATCGCCGAGGCTCTCCTGTTCGCCTCTGCCGAGCCCTTGAGCGTCGAGGAACTGACCGGCCGCCTGCCCGAAGGGGCCGATGTCGAGCGGATTCTCGAAGAGCTCGCATCCTTTTACGAGAGAAGGGGGGTCAACCTCGTCCGTGTGGCCGGGCGCTGGGCCTTCCGGACCGCGAGCGACCTTTCCTTCGTGCTCGCCCGCGACGTGGTGGAGCAGCGCAAGCTGTCCCGCGCCGCCATGGAAACCCTGGCAATCGTTGCCTACCACCAGCCCGTGACCCGCGCCGAGATCGAAGAAATCCGCGGCGTCGCGACCTCGAAGGGCACGCTCGACACGCTTCTGGAGACGGGCTGGATCCGGTTGCGGGGACGCCGCCGCGCACCGGGACGTCCGGTGACCTACGGCACGACCCCCGCCTTTCTGAACCATTTTGGCCTTGATGCCATCGACGATCTGCCGGGCCTCGAGGAGCTGAAGGGCGCAGGATTCCTTGAAGGCCGCGTTCCCTCCGACCTGTCGGTGCCCGTGCCGTCCGACGACGAGACGCTCCGGCCTGACGAGGACCCTCTCGACCAGGACGATCTTTTCATGCCGATCGTGCCTGAACCGGAGGGACCGGAAGAGGAATGACCGAAGGCCCCCTGTCGGCCCGCGACCGCTTCCGCCTGCCGCGCTGGGGACAGCGCGGGACGGCGGGCGCCTCGATCCCGGCTCAGCTCTCGTTCGAGAATATCGTTCAGATCTATGGCAGCCAACGCGTGCTGGATGGCGTTTCGCTGACCGTTGAGCCGGGCGAGCTTGTCTGTCTGCTCGGCCATTCAGGGTGTGGAAAGACGACGCTGCTGCGCATTGCGGCGGGCGTAGAGACACCGACCTCGGGTCGTGTCCTGATGGATCGGCTCGAAGTCAGTGGGCCGGCGGCTTTCGTGGAGCCGGAACGGCGCGGCATCGGCCTGATGTTCCAGGATTATGCGCTCTTTCCGCACATGACGATTCTGGAAAACGTGAAGTTTGGCCTGAAGGATCTGTCGGTCGCGGAGGCGGATGTCGCAGCGCGGCGCGCCTTGTCCCGCGTTGGGCTTGAAAGCTTCGCGGACGAATTTCCGCATACCTTGTCCGGCGGCGAGCAGCAGCGCGTGGCCTTGGCGCGGTCCATCGCGCCGCGCCCCGGCGTTCTTTTGATGGACGAGCCGTTTTCCAACCTCGACAAGCGGATGCGTGACGCCATCCGCGACGAAACCGTCGCGATCCTGCGCGAAACCGGGGCCACGACCATCGTCGTGACCCACGATCCGGAGGAGGCGATGCGGATTGCCGACCGCATCGTCCTGATGCGCGCCGGCCGGATCATCCAGCAGGGACGGTCGGAGGAGATCTACCACCACCCCGCCAACCTTTTTGCTGCGCGGTTCTTCTGCGATTTCAATGAAATCAAGGCGACGGTGAAAGGCGGCCAAGCTCATTCTCCCGTCGGCATCTTCGCCGCGCCGCATGTTGAGGATGGTCCCGCAATTGTTTGCATCCGCCCGCAGGGCCTGAGATTGAAGCCTTCCGGTTTCTGTCTGCCGGGGCGTGTGGTATCTCGCCGCTTTCTCGGGGAGGTCGAACTGGTTCATATTGGTGTACAGGGCGTGGAACGACCGCTCCAGGCCCGGGTTCACGATCCCGTGGGAGCCAAAGAAGGCCAGGACGTCGGGATTGAGATCGACCCGAAGGATGTTCTTGTTTTCGCCGCGTCCGATGCCTAGGTTGGCCGCACATTCGAATTCAGTAGCCGCGCCGGATCCGGCGCAGGAGGATTGCCATGGGTGGCGCTAGCATTTGGCATTGGATCGTCGTGGGTCTGCTTGTCGTCCTGCTCTTCGGACGCGGCAAGATTTCCGACATGATGGGCGATGTCGCGAAGGGCATCAAAGCCTTCAAGAAGGGCATGGCCGAAGAGGACACCAACGCGGCAAATCCGGCTCAGCCGTCCGAGCCCGTCCGCACGCTCGATCACCAGTCCACAAGCACAACTTCGGCGACGAGCGATCACAAGGTCGGCTGAACGGCGACAAGCCGCTCGGTGCGGCTTTCAAGAGGTGGAGTCGAGGCCACGCCATGTTTGACATGAGCTGGGGTGAGGTCCTGGTGATCGGCGGTGTTGCGCTGATCGTCATCGGCCCGAAGGATTTGCCGCGCGCCCTGCGCACGGTCGGCCAAGTCACGGGCAAAATCCGCCGTATGGCGGCGGAATTCCAGGGTCAGTTCCAGGAAGCGATGCGCGAGGCCGAGCTTGACGACGTCAAGCAGCAGCTTCAGGGCATGAACGAGTCGGTCTCGTCGATGAACAAGGGCTTCAACCCGATCCAGACGATCCGAGATGAGTTGAAATCGGCTGTCGAAACGCCGGTTGCGCCTACCGAAAAGCCTGCCTCCGAGCCAGTTGCCAACGCTCCCGCGGAAGGAGCGGCGACGCCCGATCCAGTCGAATTGCCTATTCCGACGCTGCCGCCGGTCGAGGACCCGGCCGAGCTGATCGCCGAATCCTTGCGGCGAGAGGCCGAAGCTGCCGAGCAGGCAGCAAGCCCTGCGCCCACCCCGAACGAACCGGACGCGAAATCCTGATGGCCAATGTCGAAGAGGATGAGGTCGAGGCATCACGTGCGCCTCTGATCGAGCACCTGATCGAACTGCGCAGCCGCCTCATCAAAGCGCTGATCGCGTTCATCGTGATGTTCTTCATCTGCTTTGCCGGGGCGAAGTACATCTACAACATCCTCGTGCTGCCTTACGTGCACGCGGTCGGCTCGCCGGAGAAGGCGCACCTCGTCTATACCCACGGCCTGGAATATCTGTTTACCCAGATCCAGGTGGCGGTTTTCGGCGCGGGTTTCCTGGCTTTCCCGGTCATCGCCGTTCAAGTCTACAAATTCGTCGCGCCGGGCCTCTACAAAAACGAACGCCGCGCCTTCCTGCCTTACCTGATCGCGACGCCGGTCCTCTTCGCGCTGGGCGCGGCCTGCGTCTATTTCATCGCGATGCCGGTGTTGATGCGCTTTTCGGTGGGAATGCAGCAGCTCGCCACGGATTCCTCGCCCGCCATCGAATTCTTGCCGAAGGTCAGCGAATATCTCTCGCTCATCATGACGCTGATCTTCGCCTTCGGCATCTGCTTCCAGCTTCCGGTCGTCCTGACCCTGCTGGCGCGGGCCGGGATCATCGATTCGCAGTTCCTCGTGGAGCGGCGGCGTTATGCGATCGTGCTGGTGTTCATTCTCGCGGCGGTGCTGACCCCGCCTGACGTGATCAGCCAGTTCGCCCTTGCGGTCCCCACCTTGGTTCTTTACGAGGCGTCCATCATCTCCGTCCGCATGGTGGAGAAGAAGCGTGCGGAAGCCGAGGCCGCGCGCGCGGCAGCCGGATAGGCAAAGAAGCCTTCCCTCCTGACCGCAATCCTTGGCATAATGTGGGGGCGGTCGTGTTCTCGGGCAGGACCGCCTCCTGAAGACGGTCCTTTCCCATGCATGACATTCGTTCCATCCGCGAAAACCCCGCGGCTTTCGACCAAGGCCTCCGCAACCGGGGCATGGAGCCTTTGTCCGCACGGCTGATCGCCCTCGACGACAGCCGCAAGAGTGCCGTCTCCGCGCTCCAGGCATCCCTGGAGCGCCGCAACAGCCTGTCGAAGGAGATCGGGCAGGCCAAGGCGCAGAAGGACGAGGCTCGCGCGCAGGCGCTGATGGCCGATGTCGCCGGCCTGAAGGAGCGCATTCCCCAGCTTGAGCAGGAAGAGCGCCAGGCCGGAGCAGAGCTTGAGGCTCTGCTCGCCGCCATCCCAAATACGCCCAAGCAGGAAGTGCCGGTCGGCGCCGACGAGACCGGCAATGTGGAGCGCCACCGCTTCGGCAATCCGAAGAACCTTGCCGCCGCCAAACAGCATTTCGAGATCGGCGAGGCCATGGGTCTCATGGATTTCGAAACCGCCGCGAAGCTCTCCGGCTCGCGTTTCGTCGTCCTGAAGGGCGGCCTCGCGCGGCTTGAGCGCGCGCTCGGCCAGTTCATGATCGACCTGCACACCAGCGAGCACGGTTACACGGAAGTGAACCCGCCGCTTCTGGTGCGCGACGAGGCGATGTTCGGCACGGCGCAGTTGCCGAAGTTCGAGGACGATCAGTTCTGGGCGTTCCCGGGCTCAGCGCTGGAAGAATTCGTCGCCTCCGCCATCGATGGTCAGGCGACGCGCGAAACGCTGCTGAAGGCGATCCACGATGTGCGCTACGGCCTCATCCCGACCGCCGAGGTGACGCTGACCAATCTCGTGCGCGAAGCGATCCTCTCGGAGGAGGAGCTTCCGCTCCGCTTCACGGCCCTGACGCCGAGCTTCCGCGCCGAGGCCGGCTCTGCCGGTCGCGACACGCGCGGCATGATCCGACAGCACCAGTTCGTGAAATGCGAGCTGGTCTCGATCACCACGCCGGAAACGTCCGCCGACGAGCATGAGCGCATGCTCACGAGCGCCGAGAACGTGCTGAAGAAGCTCGATCTGCCGTTTCGCACCATGACGCTCTGCACGGGCGATATGGGCTTTGCTTCGACCAAGACCTATGACATCGAGGTCTGGCTGCCGGGGCAGGGGATGTATCGCGAGATTTCGAGCTGCTCGGTCTGCTCGGATTTCCAGGCTCGCCGCATGAACGCCCGCTACCGGCCCGCCGACGGCAAGGGCCCGCGTTTCGTGCACACGCTCAACGGCTCGGGCCTCGCGGTCGGCCGCACGCTCGTGGCGGTGCTGGAAAACTACCAGAACGAGGATGGCAGTGTGACGGTGCCCACCGTGCTCCAACCTTATATGGGCGGCATGACCCGCATCGAGGGCCGAGCCTGACATGCGCATTCTCTGCACCAACGACGATGGCATCCACGCGCCCGGCCTCAAAATCCTTGAGGCCATCGCGCGGGCGCTGTCCGACGATGTGTGGGTGGTGGCGCCCGAAACCGACCAGAGCGGCGTGTCTCACTCGCTCTCGCTCAACGATCCGCTGCGCCTGCGCGAAATCTCCGGCCGCCACTTCGCGGTGAAGGGAACGCCGACTGATTGCGTCATCATGGGTGTGCGCCACCTTTTGCGCGATCAGAAGCCCGATCTCGTGCTCTCCGGCGTGAACCGGGGGCAGAATGTTGCTGAGGATGTGAGCTATTCCGGCACCGTCGCCGGAGCCATTGAAGGGACGCTGCTCGGCGTTCCTTCCATCGCGCTCTCTCAGGCCTATGGGGCGGGTAATCGCAATCTGCTGAAATGGCACTGCGCGGAAACGCATGGTCCGCACGTCGTGCGCAAGATCCTCGACGCGGGTATCGAGAAGGGCGTTCTCGTCAACGTGAATTTTCCCGATGCCGAACCGGATGATGTCGAGGGGATTGCGCTCGTCAATCAGGGCCAGAGGACGCAGGAACTGCTGCGCCTCGACAAGCGCGAGGATGGGCGCGGCAACCCTTATTACTGGATTGCATTCGAACGCCGGCCCTTCACGCCGGCCAATGGCACCGATCTCTGGGCCATCGCGAACCGACGCATCGCCGTCACTCCGCTGAGGCTCGACATGACCGACGAGCCGACGCTCACACGCTACGCACGAGCCTTCGAGCAGGGGTGAGACAGAGCCGATGAGCGAAGCCCCGCCGAAGCCAGGACAGATCGATCTGCCGTTTTTCCCGGCGGATTGTCGGGAGGATGAGGCGATCGGCGTCGCCTCGTTCATCCTGTCCTTGCGGGCACGGGGCATTCGCGACACGGCGGTGCTGCGGGCGATGGAACTTGTACCGCGCGAGGTCTTTGCGCCCCGGCGTTTCAGTGATCTGTCGCGCACGGATGTCGCGTTGCCGCTTCCCTGCGGGCAGACCATGACCTCGCCCGGAACCGTTGCGACGATGCTTGTGGCGCTTGGGCTAGGGCAGGGCCAGCGCGTCCTCGAAGTCGGCACCGGCAGCGGTTATGTCACCGCCGTTCTGGCGAAGCTCGGTGCGGAGGTTCATTCCGTCGAGCGGTTCAGTACGTTGGCCGAGAGCGCCGCGCAGCATTTGAAAATCGTGGATGCGGGCAAGGTCCGCATCGAGATCGGCGACGGGCTCGCGACGCGGCCCCGCGAGCGGTTCGACCGCATTCTTTTGAACGGTGCGGTGGCTGAAATCCCCCACGCGGTGACGACTCTGCTCGGAATGGGCGGACGTCTGGTCGGGGCTCTCACCCTTGAAGGTTTGCCGCGCTTGGTGCGCATCGACAAGCTCGAAGGCGGGGAGTTCCGGCAGGAACTCGGAGCGCCGTTGCGGCTCTCGCCCCTGGTGCCCGGCGCCGCTACGACTCTGTAAGCGCGCCTCAGAAAATTCCGATCAAGGTTACGACAAAATTCAGGGCAGCAACGGTTGCTTAACCTGAATAGGTTTTTAATGCGCCCCATAGCGTTGCGTTCGGTTGGGGTTGAGTCATGCGTCTGAGTTTCGGTTCTGGGCTATCGCGGATCGCTCTCGCAGGCTTGGTCAGCAGCGCGGTGGCGTCCTGTAGTTCCGATACTTTGCGATTTACCGAGACGCCGTTCTCCAACCCGTTCTCGTCCAGCGATCGCGTCGCTGCGAGCGAGCCCATGCAGTCGCGCCCGATGGTCGCTTCCGTGCCGGCGGCTCCCGTTCAGTCGCAGGCGCTTCCTCCGGTCCAGACTCAGCCGCTCTCTCAGCCGATGCAGGCCACCGCGCCCGTTCCCGGTGGCGCAAGCGGATGGTCGGCCGCTGGTGGAACGCAGATCACGGTCGGCAACAACGACAATCTCAACATGATTTCCCAGCGCTACGGCGTTCCTGCCAGCGCCATTCTGGCGGCGAGCGGTCTGTCTAGCCCGAGCCAGGTGGTGCCGGGCCAGCGCGTGGTGATCCCGGTTTACAATGCGGGTGGATCGCAGATGGCGGCCGCAGCGCAGGCTCCGTCGCGTGCTCCGCAGCCTGTCGCCGCGGCTCAGCCTGCAGGGCAGGGCAAGCTACGCTTCGTCGACAGCTCCAAGGCGCCCGCTCGCGGCGTGCCGGAGCCGGTCGACGCCGGCAAGCGGGCGCGTCCTGGCACGGCCGCGACCGCACAGGCGGCCCCGATGGCAAAGGCGCCCGCTACCGTCGCCGCTGCACCCGCTCAGCCTCTCGTTTCCACGCCGAAGCCAGTCGAGGCTCCGAAGGTCGCAGCCGTCACCGCGCCTGAGCCGGTCAGGCCCGCCGCCGTCGCGCCGCAGGCCGAAGTCGCCAAGGCTCCGGCTCAGGACCCTGACCAGACCGCCAGCGTTTCGGGCGAGTTCCGTTGGCCCGCCCGTGGCCGCGTGATCGCCGGGTTCGGCGCCGATGGCGGCAATGAAGGCATCAATATCGCGGTTCCGGAAGGAACGCCGGTCAAGGCTGCAGAGGCCGGGACCGTGACCTATGCGGGCAGCGAGGTGAAGGGCTACGGCAACCTCGTCCTGATCCGCCATGAGAACGGGTACGTCTCGGCTTATGCCCATAACGGCTCGCTCAGCGTGAAGCGCGGCGAGCAGGTGAAGCGCGGACAGGTGATCGCCACCTCCGGCCAGAGCGGCAACGTGACCTCGCCGCAGCTGCACTTCGAAATCCGCAAGGGCTCGACCCCGGTCGACCCGCTCAAGCACCTCGGCGGCTAAAGAGCCATTTCAGTTCCGACCGGCTTTCGTAACCCGAAGTCGGTCACGAGAAGGGGACGGCAGAGCTCAGCTGCCGTCCCTTTTGTCGTTAGATGGCCTGACCCAACCGTCCCGCGAGATCCTGGATGAACTGCCAGGCCGTGCGGCCGGAGCGGGCGCCGCGGGTGGTGGCCCATTCAAGAGCCTCGGCACGGATCGCCTCCCGCTCTCCCTTCAGGCCGAGGTGGTCGACATAGGCGAAGACCATGTCGAGATATTCGTCCTGGCTGCATTTGTGGAAGCCGAGCCAGAGGCCGAAGCGGTCGGAGAGAGAAACCTTTTCCTCGATGGCCTCGCCGGGGTTGATGGCGGTGGAGCGCTCGTTGTCCATCATGTCGCGCGGCAACAGGTGACGGCGGTTGGACGTGGCGTAGAAGATCACGTTGTCCGGTCGCCCCTCGATGCCGCCTTCGAGCACGGCCTTGAGGGATTTGTAGGAAGTGTCGTCGGCGTCGAAGGACAGGTCGTCGCAGAACACGATGAACCGGTGCGGGTCGGCACGCAGCAGCGCCATCAGGTCGGGGAGGGTTTCGATGTCCTCCCGGTGGATCTCGATAAGCTTGAGCGCGCGGGAGCCGGCTGAGCGGGTTTGGTTGATCTCCGCGTGGACCGCCTTCACCAGCGAAGACTTGCCCATGCCCCGCGCGCCCCAGAGGAGGGCGTTGTTGGCCGGCAGGCCCGTCGCAAAGCGTTGGGTGTTCTCGGCCAGCGTGTCCCGTACCCGATCGATTCCGCGCAGGAGCCCCATTTCGACCCGGTTCACCTTGGGCACGGGCGAGAGCCGCCGCGCCGCCGCGTGCCACACGAATGCGTCGGCGGCCTGAAAATCCGCCTGCGGCGCTGCCGCTGGCGCAAGGCGCTCCAGGGCGTCGGCGATGCGCTTCAGGAGGGCCAGGGATTCGGGGGAGGCGGAGGCCGAAGGGTCTGACGAGGGATGGGACATGACGCTCTCAAAACCGGTATCGGAGTTGATTACCGTGGAAGCTTGGCAGCGTCCATGGACGCGACCTCTGGAAATCCCGGCAACTTCATTTGATTTCGTGGAGTCGATGGGTATAGTCCGCCCGCTTCTAGTCCCGTTTGGCGCGGGTGGGCGGCTCCCGCCTGCCTCGCGCCTTTATCCATGGAGAGCCGCTTGTTCATTTCGCCAGCCTTCGCGCAAGGGGCCCCCGCTGGGGGCGGAACGGATATGATCCTTCAATTCGTTCCGTTCATCCTCATCTTCGTCATCATGTGGTTCCTCATCATCCGTCCGCAGCAGCGCCGGGTGAAGGCTCACCAGGAGATGATCAAGAACGTCCGTCGCGGTGACACGGTCGTGACCTCCGGCGGCATCATCGGCAAGGTCACGAAGGTTCTCGAGGACTCGGCCGATGTCGAGGTCGAGATCGCCGAGGGCGTCAAGGTCAAGGTGGCCCGCGCCATGATCTCCGAAATGCGCACCAAGAGCGAGCCGGTCAAGGCTTAAGGGCACGATCCGACTTCGTGCTTGAAGAAAGACGATAGGGCGGGCGCGACGACGATGATCGGCCCGTTCCCGCTCTAGAGCATGATCAGAACAAGTGGACACCGGTTGTTCGCTCGGATCATGCGGCAAAGGAATCGAGAGCTTGGTCATGTTTCAAAGAGACATGATCAAACTCTAGAAAGGTTGAGTTGACGATGCTGCGTTACTCGAGGTCGAAGATCATCGCCACCATGGCGGTTATCGTCATCGGTCTGCTTCTGGCAGTTCCGAGCATGATGAGCCGCGAACAGCGTCTGGCATTCCAGAACTCGCTGCCGAGCTGGGTGCCGTCCTGGCTCGTCCCGTCGCGCGCCATCGTCCTCGGCCTCGACCTTCAGGGCGGCTCGCACGTGCTGCTCGAAGTGGACGTGCCGGACCTTCTGCGCACGCAGACGACGCAGTTGCGCGACGACGTTCGCCGGGTTCTGCGCGAAGCCCGCGTTTCGCCGCAGGGCGGCATTCAGCTCCTGCCGCGCGGCGTGCAGATCCGCGTGCCGGACGCCGCCGAGCGCGAAAAGCTGATGCCCAAGCTGCGCGAACTCACTCAGCCTATCGGCAATGCCGTTCTGGGCCAGAGCGGCAGCCGCGATATCGAGATCACCACCACGCCGGAAGGCCTGATCACGATGGCCTACACCGACGCCGGCGTGAACGAGAAGGTGCGCCGCGCGACCGAGCAGGCCATCGAAGTCGTTCGCCGCCGCATCGATATACAGGGAACGACGGAGCCCAGCATCCAGCGCCAGGGCGCGGACCGCATTCTGGTACAGGTGCCGGGGCTACAGGACCCGCAGCGTCTCAAGGAGCTTTTGGGCAAGACCGCCAAGCTCGAATTCCGTCTGCTGGCGCAGCCCGGCGCAACGGATGTCGACATGCTGGCCATGAAGGAAGCCGGTGGACAGAAGGTGCCGGTGGAGCGCCGCGTGATCGCCGAAGGCGGCGATCTCATCGACGCGCAACCCTCCTTCGACAGCCGCTCCAACGAGCCCATCGTCAATTTCCGCTTCAACATCCGCGGCGCGCAGCGCTTCGGCCAAGCGACGACCGAAAATCTCGAACGGTCGCTCGCCATCGTCCTCGACAACGAGGTGGTGTCCGCACCGACCATTAAGAGCCCGATCACCGGCGGTCAGGGCATGATTTCGGGCCGCTTCACCGTACAACAGGTGAACGATCTCGCCGTGCTCCTGCGCGCCGGTGCGCTGCCCGCGAAGCTGACCGTCGTGGAAGAGCGTACCGTCGGCCCCGGCCTCGGACAGGACTCGATTCAGGCCGGCAAGATGGCGACCTATGTCGCCACCGTTCTGGTCGTGGCCTTCATGTTCATGACCTACGGGCTCTTCGGCTTGTTCGCGAACATCGCGCTTCTGGTCCATGTGGGCCTGATCTTCGGCTTGATGTCTCTGCTCGAGGCGACGCTGACCCTGCCGGGCATTGCGGGCATCGTGCTCACCATCGGCACGGCGGTCGACTCCAACGTGCTGATCTATGAGCGCATCCGCGAGGAGGTCCATGCCGGACGATCGATCGTCTCAGGCATTCAGGCGGGCTTCGAGCGTGCTTTCGCGACCATCATCGATTCCAACAGCACCATGGCGATTGCGGCCGTGATCCTGTTCTTCCTCGGATCGGGTCCGGTCCGCGGCTTCGCCGTCGTGTTCATTCTCGGCATTCTGACCACGGTCATCACCGCCGTCACCCTGACGCGCATGATGATCGCGCTCTGGTATCATTGGGCCCGGCCCAAAGCCCTTCCGTTCTAAGGAGTTTCCGTCATGCGTCTTCTTCGGATCTGGCCGGAAAACTCCCATTTCGACTTCATGAGCCTGCGGCGCTTCTCGTTCCCGCTGTCGGCTTTCCTGTCGCTGCTGACCGTCGTGCTGCTCATGACCATCGGCCTCAATTTCGGCATCGACTTCAAGGGCGGCACGCTCATGGAGTTGCAGGCGAAATCGGGTCATGCCGACGTGGCGAAAATCCGCAAGGCCGCCGACTCCTTCGGCTTCGGCGAAGTCGAGGTGCAGGAGTTTGGCACCGCCGGAGGCGTATCGCTGCGTTTCCCCATCCAGCAGGGTGGCGAGTCCGCGCAGAGCGCCGTGGTGCAGAAGGCCCGCGATACGTTCAGCGACGAATATGAGTTCCGTCGCGTGGAGACCGTCGGTCCGCGCGTGTCGGGCGAGCTGGTTCAGTCCGGCACCATCGGCATCATCCTCGCGGTGATCGCGGTGCTGTTCTATCTCTGGTTCCGCTTCGAGCGGGAGCTGGCGCTCGGCGCGATCTTCGGCACGCTGCACGACATCGTGCTGACCATCGGCTTCTTCGTCATCACGCAGCACGAGTTCAACATGACCTCGATTGCGGCGATCCTGACCATCGTCGGTTACTCGCTGAACGAGACGGTGGTGGTGTTCGACCGTACGCGCGAACTGATGCGTCGCTACAAGACCATGCCGACAAAGGAACTGTTGAACCTGTCGATCAACACGACGATGTCGCGCACCGTGATGACCGCGGCGACCACGGCGTTGTCGCTGCTCGCGCTGGTAATCTTCGGCGGGCGGGCCATTGAGAGCTTCGCGCAGGTCATGCTGTCGGGCGTCGCCATCTGCACGTACTCGGCCATCTTCATCTCGTCGCCGATGTTGATCTATATCGGCCTGCGCAGCTCCGAGACTGCAAAGGCGCCGGAAGGAAAGGTCGCTCCGGCGGAGTAAGATAATGGGCGAAGGTCGCCTCTATGACGGCTTCCTGCCGGGGCGCTACGCAATAGACGCCTACGGCAATGGCGGCTTTCGCTTCGCGGACATGTCCCATCGCGGGTCGATCCTCGTGCTGCCCTCGGGCATCCGCGCGTGGCCCGTGGTCTCGATGGCGGATGTGAACGAGGGCACGCTTGCGCCGATCTTCGCCGAGGGCGATGCTATCGAGCTGTTGTTGCTGGGGACGGGGCGCGAGGTGGCCGCGTTACCCGAGCCGTTGCGGGCGCGATTCCGCGAGGCGCGGGTCGGCCTCGATGTGATGCAGACCGGCGCGGCCGCGCGCACTTACAACATCCTGCTCGCGGAAAACCGTAAGGTCGGCGCAGCGCTCATCGCCGTGCCCTGACCATGGCGGATCACGATTTCGATTTTGCTTATTCCCATTGCGAAGGCCTTGTGCGGGACCTGGACCCGGATCGCTATTGGGCGAGCCTGTTCGCGCCGGCTGAGAAGCGCGGTCACCTCCATGCGCTTTACGCCTTCAGCATCGAGATCGCGCGGGTGCGGGAAGCTGTGCGCGAGGCGTTGGTCGGCGAGATCCGCCTGCAATGGTGGCGCGATGCGCTTCAGGGTGAGATGCGCGGCGACGTGCGCGCCAACCCGGTCGCTGCGGCGCTCGATGATACCATCGTCAAATTCCGCCTGCCGCGACAGGCACTCGTCAACCTGATCGATGCACGCATCTTCGATCTCTATGATGATCCGATGCCGAGCCTGAACGACCTCGAAGGCTATTGCGGCGAAACCTCGTCTGTTCTCATCCAGCTCGCCAGCATGATCCTGGCCGATGGCGCCGATCCCGGTTCGGCAGACGCTGCCGGGCATGCGGGCGTCGCTTATGCAATCACCGGATTGCTACGCGCCTTCCCGTGGCATGCGCGGCAGGGGCAGATTTACATTCCGGCGGAGATTTTGGCTCGCCACGGCGTCGTGCGTGATGACATCGTAGCGGGACGCGGCGGTCCCGGCCTTGACCAGGCGCTGGCGGATATGCGCGCAGTGGCGCGCCGGCATGTCCAGCAGGCGCGCGAGTTGCGCTCGACGATCTCGCCACAAGTCTCTCCCGCGTTTCAGGGGCTGGCACTTGTCGGCCCTTACCTCAAAGCCATGGAGAGACGCGGCTACGATCCGTTCCACACCGAGATCGAACTGCCCCGCTGGCGGAAGATCTGGGCTCTCTGGCACGGGCCTTTTTAAGCCATCATTCGGCCGCAGCCGGCAACGCGCTTTTCGCCATCCACGCCGCCAAATCCGCCCGCGCGCGGTCCGTCAGCGCGCGCTTCTTGGCGACGGCCTTCGCCGGGCCGCGCAGACGCTTGCCGTTCTCGTCCTTGGGGGAGAACTCGAGCAGCGGGAACAGGCCGAAATTGACATTCATGGGCTGGAACGAGCGTGGGCCTTCATCGATGGTTTCGATGTGGCCACCCGTGATGTGGTTGATGAGCGCGCCCAAAGCCGTCGTGGACGGCAGCGGGTCGATGGGGCGGCCGAGCCGTTCGGCGGCTGCGAAACGGCCCGTCATGAGGCCGACGGCGGCGCTTTCCACATAGCCTTCGCAGCCGGTGATCTGACCCGCAAAGCGCAGGCGCGGCATGGCCCTCAGCCTGAGCGTATTGTCCAAAAGCTTTGGCGAATTGAGATAGGTGTTGCGATGCAGCCCACCGAGGCGCGCGAATTCCGCGTTCTCCAGGCCGGGGATCATCCGGAACACATTGCCCTGCACGCCATATTTCAGCTTGGTCTGGAAGCCGACCATGTTGAACAGGGTGCCGAGCGCGTTGTCCTGGCGCAATTGCACGATGGCGTAGGGCTTCTTGTCCGGGTTGTTTGGATCGGTCAGGCCGACTGGCTTCATGGGCCCGTGGCGCAAGGTCTCGCGGCCGCGCTCGGCCATGACCTCTATGGGAAGGCAACCGTCGAAATAGGGCGTGTTTGCTTCCCATTCCTTGAAATCGGTCTTGTCGCCCGTAATCAGCGCATCGATGAAGGCGTCGTATTGCTCCTTGGTCATCGGGCAGTTGATGTAGTCCTTGCCAGTACCGCCCGGGCCGACCTTGTCATAGCGTGACTGGAACCAGGCCACGTCCATGTTGATGGACTCGCGATAGACGATGGGCGCGATGGCGTCGAAGAAGGCGAGTTCCTTTTCGCCCGTCAGGCCGAGAACCGCTTGGGCCAAAGCCGGCGAGGTGAGGGGACCTGTCGCCACGATGACGGACGACCAATCCTCCGGCGGGAGGCCTGCGACTTCGCCGCGTTCGATGGTGACGAGGGGATGAGCCTCGAGCGTCGCCGTCACAGCATTCGAGAAACCGTCACGGTCGACCGCAAGCGCGCCGCCCGCGGGAACTTGGTTCGCATCGCCCTTGGCCATGATGAGCGAGCCGAGGCTGCGCATCTCCTGGTGCAGCAGGCCGACCGCATTCGCCTCCGCATCGTCGGAGCGGAAGGAATTGGAGCAGACGAGTTCGGCAAGCCCGTCGGTCTTGTGGGCGTCGGTGCCGCGCACCGGGCGCATCTCGTGCAGGATGACGGGCACGCCCGCCTGCGCGATTTGCCAAGCGGCTTCCGAACCGGCGAGACCGCCGCCGATGACGTGGATGGGTTGCAAGCTGCTCATCTTATCCCTCTCGAACGGGGTCTTGTTGACCCTCAAGACGGCGCGGGTCAAGCTGAGCCTTTCCATTTAAAGACACAGGCTCTCAATCAATGTCTCCGAAGCGACCGGTCGTTCTTATTACAGGTGGTGGCCGCGGAATAGGAGCGGCGGTGGCGCAGCTCGCTGCCGCACGCGGCTACGACGTCGCCATCAATTTCAAATCCGACCGGGCCTCCGCGGAGCACGTCTTGGAAACATGCCGGGCCTCCGGCGCGGCGGCGGTCGCGTTGCCAGGAGATGTGACGAATGAGAATGACGTCACGCGCATGTTCGATGAGGCTGAGGCCGCGCTTGGCCGCATCTCCCATGTCGTCAACAACGCAGGGATCACCGGCCGGTCGGGACGGCTGGAGGCGACGGCCGCAGAGACGATCCGCGCCTGCATCGACATCAACGTGCTTGGAGCCCTCTGGGTCGCGCGGGAGGCCGCCAGGCGGCTTTCGACTCGCCAGGGCGGCACTGGCGGCTCCATCGTCAGCATCTCGTCCGTTGCCGCGCGGCTCGGCAGCGCCGGCGAGTATGTCTGGTACGCCGCCTCGAAAGGCGCCATCGATTCGCTGACGATCGGGCTGTCGCAGGAACTGGCGGCAGACGGGATCCGGGTCAACGCCGTGTCGCCGGGGATCACGCGAACCGACATTCATGAGCGCAGCACGGGCGATGCCGGGCGGATGGAGCGCTTCCGGTCGAAAATTCCGCTCAATCGGATCGGCGAGCCGGAGGAGATTGCCGAGGCAGTGCTGTTTCTGATGTCGGACGCCGCATCCTACATCACCGGCGCCAATATCCCGGTCTCAGGCGGCCGGTAAAACTCGGCCCCAAAAAAGCGAACGCCCGCCGAGGGGCGGGCGAGGGCCTATGCTGCAGTGCAGCGAGTTTTTTACGCGAGAGCGTGTTCGCGAGCGATGTTCTCGATCTGGAAGCGCGAGATACCGAGATCGTCGAGCTCACGGTCAGAAAGCTGCGAGAGCTCGCGGACGGTATCGCGATAACGCAGGTAAGAGCGGACCTTAGAGAGGATGTAGGACACGAACATTGGGGTCTCCTATTAGTTAGCCGGTCCGAAGTGACCGACAGCCTTTGTTCTTGCGTGTGCGATGCAGCATATAGACGCGTGCGGCGCGAAACGGGAGTGGTAATAATGTAGGTCTGTTATGCTTTAGTAGCATAGCGACTTAAGGCCGGGTTAATCGGGCCTGCATCTGCCGCATGGGCGTTAACCCTGTTCCCGCCGGGCCAGCGGAAATTCCTTCAAGGCATTGTTTTGAAAACATTATTTTCAGCGTGCCGCTGGCGGAAGCCTCGGGGCAGGATTGCACACGCCCAACGTCGGCCCCTTCGTCGAGGCCGGCGAATGTGAATGTAGTCTGTACGTCGGATGACGCTTTTATGAATCAGTGCCACGAGCCCATGCTGTGCAGGGCCTGCTGGCAGGCCTGTTCGCAGCGGCGACAGGAATCGGCGCAAATCGCGCAATGCTCATGCTGGGCAGCATGACGCTCGCATTCGTCACCGCTCAGGCGGCAGGCCGCGATGCAAGTTTCCAGCAGCCGCTTCAGAACCTCATCGTTGGAACCCGTCCTGCGTGTCGCGACGGTCCCCATCATGGCGCAGATGTCGGCGCAGTCGAGATTCAGCCTGATGCAGAGGGTGAGCTGCTGGACCATCGACTCGCCGAGGCAGGCGTCGGCGCAGGAGGTGCAGACCTGCGCGCAGTCGTAGCATTCCTCGATGCAGCGGATCAAAGCCTCGTCGGCCTTTCCCTTCATCGCAGGGTGTGTGCGAATGATTTCCTGAGTGTGCATTGGCGACTCCTTCTTGCAACGGGGACCGGGGGCCGGCCTTAAGGAAGCAACAGGGAGGAGGGCCGCTCGTTCCCTGAATGAGACGAGGCGCTGAGGCGAGGCTTACGCGAAAAGACGCCGCTTGAATGCGGCGTCTCTCTCAGTTTCTGCTGTTCGCGTCCTAGTAGCGGACGCGGCGAACCGTGTGGCGAACGGGGGCGACGTGGCGGATGGTGGCCGTGTGATAAACCGGCCTGAAGGCGCGATGATAGACCACGCGCGTCCGATAAATGGGCCGATAGGCGACCCGATAGCCAAGAGGCCTGTAGTAGGCGAAGCGGCGGTAATAGCCGAGAGGCCGGTAGTACGCGAACCGGCGGTAGTAGCCGGGCCTGTAATAGGCGTAACGGCGGTAATAGCCGGCGACGAGGGGACGGCGGTAGTAGCCGCCGTAATAACTCGCGACCGGATAGTTATAGTAGGAGGACGGATAATACGCGTAGGGAGAGCCGTAGCCGTATCCGCCGTAATACGGATAATACGACGAGTAGTCGTAATACGGATATGCTGCCGCAGCGCTTCCGATGATCGCGCCGCCGACCAGGCCGGCGGCTAAGGCGCCTCCGTCCCACCAGCCGCGATTCCATTCCCAGCCGCGACCCCATCCCCAGCCGCCACCGCGCCAGGCAGCACCACGCCAACCCCAGCCACCACCACGCCAGCCGCCGAAACCACCGCCACGGAAGGCGGCGCCGCGGAAGCCTCCGAATCCTCCATGGAAGCCGCCAAATCCCCCATGGAAGCCGTGGAAACCACGTTGAGCTTGGGCTTCATTGGCACCGCAGAGAGCGAAAGCGATAACGGCGGTGCCCGCGAGAAGAGTAGACTTGAACATCACTCGACTCCTCAATGACTCGCACAAGACGGAAGAATGATATCCAAGCTAAGGGCGATGGCTTCCGCGGTGATTGACTAAAGTCAGATTAGCCGACCTTCCATGGTGCGCGAGGCACATGGCTCATGCGACAAATCAGCAATGCGGCACTGAGGACCGAAGCAATGCCATTCTGCCCATTGCTGCCACGGCACCATTGATATTTCGCAATGCTCTAGCCCGCGATCTTCCTACCGTCGTGGAGCAAACGAGGCATTCCGCGCATCTCCATACCGCTTTTGAATTGCCACGTCCGCAGCGTCCCGATCTTGCAGGGGGAACACGCGATGATGCCGGTTTTTGCGGCTATCAATGCCGGACTATCCAGCTTGAAATTCCAGATTTTCGAGGTTTCGAATCTGGCAGAACCGCGCGCCGTCTTTCGCGGTGTGTTCGAGGGACTAAAGGAGAGCGCGCAGCTGATCGTCAAGGATCGGTGCGGAATGGTCTGCGCGAAACTAGCCTGGGGAGCGGACGAGGGATTCGATCATGAGGCCGCGCTTGCTCATGTCGCGTCATGGGTGAGTGAGCATCAGGCGCGTTACAAGCTCGTTGCGGTCGGACACAGGGTGGTTCACGGCGGCCATGCCTTCACCGGGCCGGTTCTTGTCGACGACCATGTCCTCAAGAGGATGGAAGAGCTGATCCCCCTCGCGCCGTTGCACCAGCCGCACAACCTTGAACCTATCAGAGCCATCCGCAGAAGGCTGCCGCACGTGCCGCAGGTGGCGTGCTTCGACACGGCTTTCCACCATGATTTGCCGCAGCTCTCGCAGCTCTTCGCGCTTCCGAAGGGGATGACGCAGCAAGGCATCAGGCGCTACGGCTTCCACGGCTTGTCTTACGAATACATCGCGTCGGTTCTCGGCCGCCACGACCGTAGCCTTGCGTCGGCGCGGGTGATCGTCGCGCATCTGGGAAACGGCGCGAGTCTTTGTGCGCTCAAAGGCGGCGTCAGCGTCGCCACCACCATGGGTTTTTCTGCCCTTGATGGCCTGCCGATGGCAACGCGCTGCGGTGCGTTGGACCCTGGCGTGATCTTCTACATGCTTCGGGAGATGAAGCTAGATCCTCATGAAGTCGAGCGCATCCTCTACTCGGCATCGGGCCTTCTCGGCGTCTCGGGCATCTCCGGCGACATGCGCACCTTGCGCGCGCTTGCACCGACCGACGCGGATGCCCGGCAGGCGATCGATCTCTTCATCTACCGCATCGTGCGCGAGACCGGCTCGCTCATCGCGGCGCTCGGCGGTCTCGACGCATTCGTATTCACGGGTGGAATCGGCGAGAATGATGCCGCCACCCGCGCCGAGGTCCTTTCCGCGCTCTCGTGGGTCGGTTTCAACATCCACGAAAGATCCAACTGGGGAGGGGCGCGGCGCATCACGCGCGGCCGCGGACCGTCCGCCTGGGTCATTCCGACCGATGAGGAACTGGTTATCGCCCGGCAGATGAGCTGCGTGCTCGATGCGGAGCGCCAGCGCCTTGCATCCTAGCGGCTGGGTACGAGGTTTTTGCGCCAAACGTGGGACCAAATAAAAGCTTGGGCGTTGTCTGCTTAACATCTGGGAGAGAGAGATGCCGCCCCATCGCAGACCATCCGTCGAGCCTCCGCACGGTCACGCGCGTGACAAGTATCTCACGTAGCTTTCTGTTCGGAGGAGAACCATGCGCCAACATCCGATGTCGTCGAGTTTCACGCCCCTCGGGCGAGCGGAGGCCGTTCTCTATAGCTACCTCCCCAATTCCGCGTGGAGCCACGAAGCGGCGCGTGAATTGGTCGAGTATCACATGTACGTGGCTCTTGAATTGGAGCTTTTCGAGCGCGCCAGCGAGCTCAGCGCGGCTTTAAGCCTGATGGGCGCGATCGGCCCAGCCAGCCTCGCCAAAGGACGCTCTTCATAGGCTGAACGTCGACTTGCCGCCATCGGTCGCTTCGGTCAGGAATAAAGGCAGGTCGGCGCCGTTGCGGCGGCTCGGAAGGGGTTTCTGACGATGGCGGTTCTGAAGCTGGAGCTTCTGTCCCCCGAGCGCGTCATTCTTTTAGGAGAAGCGGAGGCCGTAATGTTGCCGGGCGTCGATGGCGATATGACCATCCTGCCGGGACACGCCCCCCTCGTGGCTCAGTTGCAAGCGGGCCTTGTGGTCGTGACGGATGCGCAGGGTCACGGCCAACGTGCTTTCGTCGGGGGCGGCTTGGCCGAAATCACGGGCGCCAGCGTGACGGTTCTCGCCAACCGCGCGCTGCCCCCGGAGGAACTGAGCCGCGAGCGGCTTGAGGAGGAGATCCTCCATTTCGAAACCTTGCGGGATGCGGCTCAGACTGATTCAGCGCGCCGTGAGGCGGACCTTTCGATCAGTCGCCTGCGGCAGGTTCAGGCCGCCCTCAAGTTCTGAACGAGCGGCGACGGCCTAAGACGCCGCGCTGCGGACCTGAGTGAAAGCAAGTCCGAGAAGTTCCTGCATCTTGTCGCGGATCTGGTCGTCGGAAACGGCGACGCCGCCGATCTCGAAATCGGCGTGAATTCTGCTGACGATGGCCTCGTCCGTTGGTGAGGCGACAACGCTCTCCATTAGCCTTTCGGCATAGCGCGAAGCCGCTTCTCCAATCAGGCCCATCTGCTCGGCGGCCCACAGTCCAATCAGCTTGTCGCGCTTCGCGACGGCCTTGAACCGCGTCTCTTCCTCCTGAACGAACATCTGCTCGAAGCCGCGTTCGCGATCATTAAAAATCGTCATGACCTACTCCTGATGACGAGCCCGACGAGCTTCATGCAGAACCGCCGACTGGAAATTGAGGAACCGCAATGAACGGCCTCGGTCATATGGTAGCCGTGTCGGCTCGCATCTGATGAGGTGATGTCGCGATGACGCGTGGAATGAAGACGCCGAAAGACCAAAGCGCCCGTCAGGCTGAGAAGAAGTCCGGCGCCGACACGCGGCTCGATGAGGCTTTGGAGGAAACCTTCCCCGCCAGCGACCCCGTGGCGGTCGGCCATTCCGAGCACGCGGGAAGCCCGCCGAACCACAAATCCGCGCGCCGCAAGCGCCCGTGATCCGCTCAGGCCAGCACGACATCCGGCGGCGTGTAGTGTAGCCCCTGCGCCTCGGCTACCGGGCGGCAGGTGATCTTTCCGGAATAGATGTTGAGCCCTTTGCGCAGGTATTCGTCCTGCCGCAACGCATCGCGCCAGCCCTTGTTGGCAATGGCGAGTACGAAAGGCAGGGTGACGTTGTTGAGCGCAAACGTCGATGTCCGCGCGACGGCGCCGGGCATATTGGTCACGCAGTAATGCACCACATCGTCGACCACGTAGGTCGGCTCGGAATGCGTGGTCGGGCGCGAAGTCTCCGAGCAGCCCCCCTGGTCGATGGCGATATCGACAAGCACCGAGCCTGGCTTCATGGTCGAGACCATCTCGCGCGTCACGAGCTTCGGTGCGGCAGCACCCGGCACCAAAACGGCGCCGATCAGGAGATCGGCCCGCGCCACAACCTGTCTGAGCGCGTCACGGGTGGAAAAGAGCGTCCGCACCTGCGAGCCGAATTGAACGGCGATACGGCGAAGCGCCTCTGCCGAACGATCGACGACGGTGACGGTCGCACCCATGCCATGCGCGATTGTTGCCGCGTGGGTTCCCGACACGCCGCCGCCGAGGACGACCACTTCGGCTGCAGGCACGCCCGGAACGCCACCGAGCAGGATTCCGCGTCCACCTTCGGCCTTTTCGAGATAATGCGCTCCGACCTGCGGGGCGAGGCGGCCGGCCACCTCGGACATGGGCGTCAGCAGCGGAAGGGCTCCTGAGGGCGATGTCACGGTTTCATAGGCGATGCAGGTCGCGCCGCTTAGCAGAAGATCACGGGTTTGCTCCGGGTCCGGGGCAAGGTGGAGATAGGTGAACAGGATCTGGCCAGGCTTGAGCTTGCGGCGCTCCTCCGGAAGCGGCTCCTTCACCTTCACGATCAGCTCCGCCCGGTCGAAGATCGCGTCGGGGCCGTCCACGATTGTGGCGCCGGCTGCGTGATAGGCCTCATCCGGCAGTCCGGCGCCGAGCCCAGCGTCCTTCTCGATCAAGACGTCGTGCCCCTGTGCGACCAGTTCCGTGACCGACGAGGGGACCAGCCCGACGCGGTATTCGTGGTTCTTGATTTCCTTCGGTACGCCGATGCGCATTTGCCAACTCCTCGCCAGGCAGTCACTAGCTTGGCGATATAGAGCCAGTGCGCCGCTCGGCGAGGTGATCTCAAGCTGCCTTTGTCGCCGCCTTCCCGGTTTGGCGGAGCGCGGGAAACTCGTCCGCCGTCAGCGTCTCCTGCCGTAGAAGGCGCGCTGTTCCTTCCTCCAGGTCGCCCATGCGCGAGCGGAGAATATCGCAAGCCCTGTCAAAGGCTTGTGCGACGATGTTGCGGCACTCGATGTCGATCTCTCGCAAAGTTTCCTCGGACGCGTTCGGCTTATCAATCATATTTGTGCCGAGGAAGGATTGCGGTGGCGGGGCATAGGTGCGCTGGCCAGTGGTTTTCACCATGCCGTGCCGCGTCACCATCTCCATCGCAATTTCGGTTGCACGCTGCAGGTCGTCAGCGGCGCCGGTGGAGACGTCGCCCACGAAGATCAGTGACTCCGCCGCGCGACCGCCCATGAGAACCGCGATCCGGTTGCGCAGGTCGCTTTGGGCCAGAAGAAACCGGTCCTCCGTCGGGCGCTGAATGGTGTAGCCGAGAGCACCCACGCCGCGCGGGATGATCGACACCTTGAGCACCGGATCGACACCCGGCAGGCTCGCGGCGACGAGGGCGTGGCCCATCTCGTGATAGGCGACGCGCCGTCGCTCGGCATCGTTGAGAACGCGGCTCTTCTTTTCCAAACCGGCCACGATGCGCTCGATGGCGACGGTAAAGTCATCGAGCGTGACTTCCTCCGCCTTGCGCCTTGTCGCGACGATGGCGGCCTCGTTGACGAGGTTGGCGAGGTCCGCGCCGGTAAACCCCGTGGTGAGCCCCGCGACATCGTCCAGCGAAACGGTGGGGGCGAGGCGGATCTTGCGCGCATGCACCTGAAGGATTTCGACGCGCCCCGTCCGGTCGGGACGATCCATGAGAACCTGGCGGTCGAAGCGCCCCGGTCGGAGCAACGCCGGGTCAAGCACCTCGGGCCGGTTGGTCGCGGCGAGCAGGATAACGCCGCTGCTGGGGTCGAAGCCGTCCAGCTCCGCGAGGAGCTGGTTCAAGGTCTGCTCCTTCTCGTCAAATCCGCCGACGAGATTGCCTGCTGTGCGGCTGCGGCCGAGCGCATCCAATTCATCGATGAAGATGATGCAGGGGGCCGATTTTCGCGCCTGCTCGAACAGATCCCGCACGCGTGCCGCGCCGACGCCTACGAACATTTCCACGAATTCGGAGCCCGAAATCGAAAAGAAGGCCACGCCCGCTTCGCCCGCGACGGCGCGCGCCATCAAGGTTTTGCCGGTGCCGGGAGGGCCGACGAGCAGGATACCCTTTGGGGCGCGGGCACCGAGGCGGCCATAGGACTTCGGGTCCTTGAGAAAGTTCACGACTTCCTGCAATTCGAACTTGGCCTCGGTCGCCCCTGCGACGTCTGCGAAAGTCACCTTGGTATCCGTCTCTACATAGACCTTGGCTTTCGACTTCCCGATGGATAACAGGCCGCCAAAACCCTGCTTGTCGGCCATGCGGCTGAACAGAAATGTCCAGAGCAGGTAGAAGCCCAAAAGGGGCAATACCCATGACAGCACTGCCGCCAGCAATCCGCCGCTTGGCGCGCCTGTCACCTTCACGCCCTTCACCGAGAGCTTGTCAGCCAGTGCGGGATCGACCCGCGCGGCGGTGAACTGGCGGCGGCCATCCGGCAGCGCCTCTTTCAAAGTGCCGGTGATAGAGTCCTGGCCGATGGTCACGTCGGCGACCTTGCCCTCGGAAACCAGCTGCTCGAACTGGCTGTAGGGGATCGTTTCCACCTGCCTGTACGTGGTCCAGAACTGCTGGAGCACAATGACCGCCATGAACGCCGCGAAGATGGACCAGAGGGTCCATTGCTGTCGAGAGTCTGCATCCATCCCGCATTCTCCCCGTAACGCCGCGGAGGCGACGGTGTGACACCAAACGTTACTGCTTCACCATAACGGCTCGTGCCGCTTCGCGGTTGCGTCGGAGCGCTGCCGTTCAAGCCGACCCTCGGCTCACTCAAGGCTTGGAGACGGCCTGAGGGGAGCGATGCAGCGCCATCTCTTTCGGGACTGTGATGGCTCATCAAGAGGAGGTCACTGGGTGCACCTTGCCGGCGAGGTGCTTCGTGAACCAATTCGATGCCGCCGCGACGACCTGACCCAATGTCCCCGGCTCTTCGAAGAGATGTGTCGCTCCCGGCACGACGACGAGACTGGTTTCGCAGCGCAAGTGCCGTTGAGCGATGCGGTTCAACTCCAGCACCTGATAATCCTCGCCGCCGACGATCAGAAGCGTTGGCGCTCTCACACGCTCCAGCACCGGCCCCGCGAGATCGGGCCGCCCGCCGCGCGAGACGACGGCGGAGACAAGATCGGGTGCCTCGGCTGCCGCGACCAAGGCCGCTGCAGCGCCGGTGCTGGCGCCGAAGAGGCCGACCGGAAGAGCGTTCAGGGTAGGCTGGGTGATTGTCCAGTGCAGAGCCTCGACCACGCGTCCGCCCAGAAGGGGAATGTCGAAGACATTCCGGCGGTCCATGGCTTCGTCGTCCGTGAGAAGGTCGAACAGAAGCGTTGCGAGGCGGTGCTCATTCAGCTGCCTCGCAACCATTGTGTTGCGAGGGCTCAAGCGGCTCGATCCGCTGCCATGCGCGAACACGACGAGGCCGATAGAGTCGGAAGGGACCGTCACCGCTCCGGGCAGTCCCAACTTTCCGACGAGCAATTCCGTGACCGAATGCACCATCGCAAAACGGTATCTCCGCAGCCGGAGCCGGTTTTGATATTCGTCAACGGGTCGATGGCCGCCCGAAATGGCCGACCAGTTCCGCAAGAGCGATCACGGAGGGCTTCGCTTTTTCCAGGATCTGCGCATATCTTGCATGGGCCGGGAGGCCGTCGAGGAGGTGGTCGATGGCCATAAGCCTGAAGCGATAGCGATGCGGCCGGTCTCCGCGAGGCGGGCAAGGGCCACCATAACCGACGCCGCCGAAGTCGTTGGTTGCCTCCTGGAACACGCCTCCCTGGCGCGACCCAGCACCTTCGGCAAGACCGTCGAGATCAGTTGGGATGTTGAACGCAACCCAATGGGTGAACACGCCGCGCGGGGCGTCCGGATCATCGCAAATCAGGAGCAGCGACGCCGCCCCAGCAGGGACGCCTGTCCAAGCCAACGGGGGAGAAAGGTCATCACCCTCACAGGTGTAGCGTTGCGGGATTGGGCCGTTCTGGACGAAGGCCGGGCTTGTCAACGTCATTCCCATCGCCGGTTTCCTGCATCACCCGGACAGAACTACCATCGGAGCCCGGCGGACGGCTGACAATTGTCAACGGCTTCATGCGACGAGTTGCGACGAGCGAGAGGGTGTGATCTCTCGCGAAAATCCTTCTCTTGGAGACATCGTGTGGCCCTGCTCCCCATCGTCCGTTTTCCCGATCCGCGCCTGCGCCAGAAGGCCGAGCCTGTGACATCGTTCGACGAGGCGTTGCGTGTGCTGGCGCAGGATTTGCTGGAAACGATGCACGCTGCTCCCGGCGTCGGCATCACCGCGCCGCATGTGGGTATCCTCAAGCGTCTCGTGGTGATCCAGCTCGAGCAGGCAAGCGAGCCGCGCATTTATGTGAACCCTGAGGTCGCGTGGGCGTCGTCCGACACTATCCGGCACATGGAGGGCAGCGTGTCCATGCCGGGCGCGACGGAGGAGCTCGAACGGCCGGCCCGCGTCCGCGTGCGCTATGCCGACCTTGAGGGACGGGAGCACGAGGAGGAGACTGAGGGCTTCATGGCGGTCTGCCTTCAGCATGAGATCGACCAGCTCGACGGGATTTTCTGGATCGATCGGCTTTCAAGGCTCAAGCGTGACCGGGTCGTCAAACGCTTCGAGAAGCTGCAGCGCGCCCGGCCCTGAAATGCAAATGGCCGGGACAAGCCCGGCCATCGCTTCGATCATGAGGGGTGAGCCTCAGTTGAGGCGCGTGATGCGGTCCAGCTTCACCGGCTCAATCGGGCTGTTGCCAGCGAAGTAGGCGGCGAAGGCGTCGATATCGAACGGGCCGTAGAGCGGGTTCTTCGCCTGCTTGAGCACGGAGAAGCCGTCGCCACCATCAGCCAGGAAGTTGTTGATGGTGACGCGATAGCTCTCTTCCAGAACGATCGGCTTGCCGTTGAGCTTGATGCTCTCGGCCAGAACCCGGTCGCCGGCAGGGCGGGCGTTGTCCCAAGTATAGCTGAAGCCCTTCGACACGTGCAGGACGCGCGGCTTCGGCTGATTGGCCCATTGTTGCTCAAGCATCGTCTTGATCTGCGCGCCGGTCAGATCGACGGTGACGAGAGAGTTGGCGAAAGGTTGCACGGCGAAGAGGCCCGCATAGGTCACCTTGCCTTCGTCTTTCTTCAGAAGATCGGTGCGCACGCCGCCGGGATTCATGAAGGCGACGACGGCGCGTCCGTCACGCTCCGCAGCGGTGGCTGCAAGCTGGCTATCGGCGATCACGCTACCAAGCGTGGTTTCGCCTGCCGGGCTTTCCTCCTTGGTCAGCGAAGCGCCGATGATGCCGACCACCCGGTTCGCGAGCGGGGCCGCAAGCTTCTGATATTCCTCGATCAGCTTGGTCTGCTCGGGGTCCTTGGCATAGGTCTCGGTCGCAACGATCACGTTGTCGGCCTTGGCCTCGATCAGAGCGCGGGTCTTGCGGTCGATCTTGATGTCGATGTTGGTGACGATGCTGCCGAACTTGTCGCCGCTCGTGACCAGACGGCCATCGATCCGGCAGTTATAGGCCTTGTGCGTATGGCCGCTGATGACGAGGCCCACTGCCTTGTCGAGCTTCTTGACGATGTCGACGATGGGGCCGGAGATACCGGGGCACTCGTTGTAGTCACCGGTCGGGAAGCCGCCTTCGTGGATTAGCACGACGATGGTGCCGACGCCCCTGGCGCGGATTTCGGGAATGAGGGCGTTCACGGTTTCCGCCTCGTCCTGGAACTTCAGCCCTTCGACGCCCGACGGCATCACGATGCCGGGGGTGTCCTTGAGCGTCAGGCCGATGAAGGCGACCGGAATGCCTTCGAATTCCTTGATGTAGTAGGGCGGAAGGAGCGGCTTATTGGTGGCCGTGTCGATAGTGCTGGCTGCCAGGTACTTGTACTTGGCACCTGTGAACGGGCGCGGGCCGGCACAGCCGTCCTTCTGGTGGCAGCCTCCGTTCTGCATGCGGAGCAGCTCGACCTTGCCCTCGTCAAACTCGTGGTTACCGACGGCGGACGCCTCAAGGCCCATGAGCGACAGGGATTCCACAGTCGGCTCGTCATGGAAGAGCGCCGAGAGCAGGGGGCTCGCGCTGATCAGGTCGCCCGCCGCGACGAAGATCGAGTTCTTGTTGCCGCTCTGCAGTTGCTTGACGAGCGTCGCCATGGCCTCGGAGCCGCCGGCCGGGACCGAGATGGTCTTGGACGGGTCCTTCGGGTCGCGGATCTTGATGGTGCCGGGCGGCAGCAGATTGCCGTGGAAGTCGTTGATCGCCAGGATTTTGACGTCAAGCGCGTCCTGTGCGTAGGCGACCCCTGTCGCCCCGAAGAGGGCGAGCTGAGCGGCCATGGCCAGGGTGGAGAAACGTTTCATGGAAGTTCTGCCCTCTGGAAAAGATCGTCGTTAGCCTGTTACGGCGGCGCGGGTTAAGTCACCCGCGCGCCGCGCAAAATAGCCGCCGTTCGTTATCCGGCTCATTTTCTCGGCGGAGTGCCCGTTCGCTCAGCGCTCGGCGAAGGCTTTCTCGATAACGAAGTGCCCGGCCTCACCGTGGTTGCCTTCCACGAAACCCCGCTCATCGAGCATGGTGCGGAGTTCCTGGATCATCTGCGGGCTGCCGCACAGCATGACCCGGTCGGATTCGCGGTCGAGCGAGGGGAGGCCGATGTCCTCGAAAAGCTTGTTCGTGGAAATCAGGTCCGTGATCCGTCCGCGATTGCGGAAGGGCTCGCGCGTGACAGTGGGGTAATAAATCAGCTTTTGGCGGATTTCCTCGCCCAAGAACTCGTCTTCGGGCAAGATCTTCGTGATGGTCTCGCCATAGGCGAGCTCATCGACCTGACGGCATCCGTGGACGAGGACGACCTTCTCAAAGCGCTCATAGGTCTCGGGGTCGCGGATGATGCTCATGAAGGGGGCGAGGCCCGTGCCGGTACCGAGGAGGTAGAGGTTTCGTCCCGGCAGGAGGTTGTCGAGAACGAGTGTCCCCGTCGCCTTGCGGCTGACGATGATGGGGTCGCCTTCCTTCATGTGCTGAAGCCGCGAGGTGAGGGGGCCGTCTGGCACCTTGATGCTGAAGAATTCCAGCTTTTCCTCGTAGTTCGGGCTCACGACGCTGTAGGCTCGCAGCAGCGGCTTTCCGTCGACCGGGATGCCGATCATCGTGAACTGGCCATTCTTGAAGCGGAAAGACGGGTTCCGGGTCGTGGTGAAGCTGAACAGCGTGTCGGTCCAGTGATGGATGCTCAAGACGCGTTCTTCGTTCAGATTGCTCATGCCTTCGGTCCGTCCTCGAAAGTGTTCAAAAAGTCCCGTCTCAAGGACGAAACTCCTTTGTCGGCCTGCTGTGCCGCTCGCATGCCCATTTATCTCCGCGATTTCTGAGCAGAAGGTCAGGCCGCAGGCATCAATTCCTTGCCTTGCCGCTTTGCGTGGCTCTCATACCACAAGGTACGAAAGATCAAACAGCCAGATAAGCGTCGCGGATGCCGGGATTGGCTTCGAGCTCGGCCATCGTGCCGCTGAAGCGGATGCGGCCCTTCTCGATGATAGAGGCGCGATCCGAAATTTTTCGGGCGAAATGCAGGTTCTGCTCCGAGAGGAGGACGCTCAGGCCCTCCCGCTTCATGGCGAGAACGACCTCGGCCATTTCCTCGACGATCTTAGGGGCTAACCCCTCCGAAGGCTCGTCGAGGAGGAGGAGGGAGGGGTTTCCCATCAAGGTTCGGCCAATGGTGAGCATCTGCTGCTCGCCCCCGCTCATACGCCCGCCAAGCCTACCGCGCATCTCGCCGAGGTTTGGGAAGAGGGAGAAGACCTTGTCCCGCGTCCAGGCCGGCGCTCCCTTACGGGGTGGCTGGCGGCCGACCATGAGGTTTTCCTCCACGGTCAATTCAGTGAAAATCCGGCGGTCCTCCGGCACATAGCCGAGGCCAAGCCTTGCGATCTCATGGGTCTGGAGGGTCGAGATATCTCTTCCCTCGAAGACGATGCGGCCTGTTCTCTGCGGCACGAGCCCCATGATCGAGCGCAGGGTCGTCGATTTTCCCGCCCCGTTGCGCCCCAGAAGCGCGACAACCTCGCCGGCGCCGACGTCGAGCGCGACATCGGATAGGATGTGAGCCGGGCCATAGAAGCTATCGAGCTGCGAGACGCTGAGCTTCATCAGGTCGCCCCGCCGAGATAGGTGGCCTTGACCCTGGCGTCGTTCCGCACCTGCTGCGGCACGCCTTGAGCGATCAGTTCGCCCCGGTTCAGCACCATGATCCGGTCCGCATGGGCAAACACCACGTCCATGTCATGTTCGGTGAAAAGCACACCAAGGCCTCGCTCGCGGGCGATGCGAGCCGTCAGGTTCATGAGGTCTGCACGTTCCTTTGGCGCCATTCCAGCGGTCGGCTCGTCCATGAGAAGTAACTTCGGCTCGTTCGCCAGCGCCACGGCGAGTTCAAGTCGCTTCAGGTCGCCATAGGCGAGTTCCCCGCAAGCGCGCTCGGCCTGATGGCCCATGCCGACCAGATCGAGGAGCGCATCGGCCCGCCCGACGTGGAAACGGCCCGCGAAGCCGCGCGGAACGAAAAGCTCGCGATGGTGGGAGAGCAGGGCGACCTGCATATTTTCGCGCACGGTCATGGAATTGAAAGTCGCCGTGATCTGAAAGGTGCGCCCGACACCTAAGCGCCAGATGGCGCGCGGGCTGAGACCAGTCGTATTTCGGCCCGCAATGCGGATGACGCCTCGATCTGGTCGGATCTGGCCATTGAGCATGTTGAAACAGGTGCTCTTGCCCGCACCGTTCGGGCCGATGAGGGCGAGGATCTTGCCGGTTTCAAGCGCGAACGAGACATCTCGGACAGCATGAACGCCGCCGTAGGACTTGGTGAGACCCTCGACTTCAAGGAGCGCCGTCATTCTGCGGCCTCCGCGACGGCGGCGGCTTTCGCGCGCGGCCTTCGGGCCCGCATGTCCTCGATGAAGCCGACGATGCCTTTCGGAAAAGCGACGACCAAGGTCACGATGACGCCGCCGAGTACCAGTTTGGAGAATTCCGCCTGGCTGACGAGCCAAATGGCGAGCGCCTTATAAACAATGGCCCCGGCGACCGCGCCGGACACCGTCTCGACGCCGCCGAGCAGCACCATGACGAGACCATCAATCGAAAGCGGGATCGCGAGGTTTTCGGGAAAGACGCTGCCTTTCAGGAACGCGAAGAGCGCTCCCGCGATGCCGGCGAAGGTGCCTGCAACGATGAATGCTGTCCACTGGACCCGCTTGCGGTCGATGCCGATGGCCTCCGCGCGCAGATCGGAATCCCGCGCCGCGCGCATGGCATAGCCGAAGGGCGAGAAGGCGAGGGCGCGTAGCGCTGCAATGCCGGTCGCGGTGATGGCAAGAACGAGCCAATAAAATCGCTCGGGATTTGCGGCCCAAGCCGAAGGCCAGACGCCCAGAATGCCGTTGTCGCCGCCCGTCCCTTCCACCCATTGGAAAGCGACCGACCAGGTGATCTGCGCGAAGGCCAGCGTCAGCATGGCGAAATAGACGCCGGAGAGCCGGACGCAGAACCAGCCGAAAACGACCGCGCCCGCAAGGCCGAGAAGCGGCCCGACAAGAAGCGCCACTTCCATCGGCAGGCCTGCACTTTTAGCGACGAACGCCGCGCCATAGGCGCCGAGCCCGAAATAGGCGGCATGGCCGAACGAGGAGAGGCCGCCGACCGTCATGAGAAAGCCGAGGCTCGCGGCAAACAGGGTGAAGACCAAAATCTCCGCCGCGACGGTGAGCGCATAAGCACCATCGACCAGAGGCAGCAGCGCCGCGACCAGCGCGGCGAGAGCGGCAGCGATACGCTCAGTGCGCGTAAAGGGCTTCCAGGGGCGGATGGTCAGGCCGAGGGTCTGACGAGGCTGGCCTTCGGCGCGGCCAAACAATCCCCACGGCCGAAAAACGAGGATCGCGGCCATAACGAGGAAGACGAGAACGAGCGATATTTTAGGTAGGATCAGGATGCCGAAGGCATTGAGTTCGGAGACGATGACCGCCGCGATGAACGCGCCGAACACGCTGCCGAGGCCGCCGATGACCACCACCACGAACGCCTCGACGATGATGCGCAGGTCCATGGCGTGGCTCACCGCATCGCGCGGAATCTGCAACGCCCCACCGAGCCCGGCGAGAAAGACGCCGAGCGCAAAAACGCTGGTGAACAGCCATTTCTGATTGACGCCCAGCGCCGCGACCATGTCCCGATCCTGCGTCGCCGCGCGGACCAGCACACCCCAGCGAGTGCGGCGAAAGAGGAGCCACAGAAGCCCAAGGACGGTGGGGCCGAGAACGATCAGAAACAGGTCGTAGCGCGGCACCAGCTGGCCGAAGATTTCGATCGCACCCTTAAGGCCGGGCGCGCGCGGACCCACAAGATCCTCCGGCCCCCAGATCATGACCACGAGGTCCTGCACCATCAGTGTCAGGCCGAAGGTGGCCAGCAACTGAAAAAGCTCGGGCGCGCGATAGATCCGCCGCAGCAGCATAATTTCGACGATGACGCCGATGGCGGCAATAGCGAGCGCGGCGGTCAAAAGACCGCCCCAGAAGCCGAGCGGCCCGGAAAGCCGCTCGGTCAGGGTGTAAGCTAGGTAGGCGCCGAGCATGTAGAAGGCGCCGTGCGCGAAGTTCACGATCCGCGTCACGCCGAAGATGATCGACAGGCCTGACGCGACGAGAAACAGCGAAGCTGCACTCGCAAGGCCGGTTAGAAACTGGACGGCGAGAAATTCCACGGAGGGTTATTCCGCAGGCCGCAGCTTCTTCACCTCGTCGTCGCTGGGCAAGTACTTGGCGCCGCTGCGATAACCGAAATCGACCATCACGCCCTTGCCATCCTTGACCGCCGTCTTGCCGACGAAGGCTCCGAGCGTCGATTGGTGGTCGCTCTTGCGGAAGGCGATTTTTCCGAAGGGCGAGTCGAGTTCGATCCCTTCCGCCGCTTCGATCATCTTGTCCGTGTCGGTCGAGCTCGCCTTGGCCAGGATCGCCGCGACCGATTTCATCGTGGCGTAGCCGACAATCGAACCGAGGCGCGGATAATCGTTGAACTTGGCCTGATAGGCCTTGAGGAAAGCGTCGTGTTCCGGTGCCTTGATGGCGTACCAGGGATAGCCGGTCACGGTCCAACCCTCCGGCGTCTCGTCCTTCAGCGGGTCGAGATATTCGGGCTCGCCGGTCAGGAAGCTCACGACCGCGCGGTCTTTGAACAGGCCGCGCGTATTGCCTTCGCGCGCCAGCTTGACGAGGTCGGGGCCGAACGTGACGTTCAGGATCGCTTCGGGCTTCGACGCGGCGATGGCCTGCACCACCGCCCCGGCGTCGATTTTGCCCTGCGGCGGCCATTGCTCCGCCACCCATTCGATATCCGGGCGCTTGGCCGAGAGAAGTTGCTTGAACACCGTCACGGCGGATTGGCCGTATTCGTAGTTCGGCGCGATGGTGGCCCAGCGCTTGGCGGGCAGCTTGGCGGCTTCTTCGGCCAGCATCGCCGCCTGCATGTAGTTCGAGGGGCGCAGACGGAAGGTATAGCGGTTGCCCTGTGACCAGGTCATAGCGTCGGTGAGGGGCTCCGCCGCCATGAAGAAAACTTTCTTCTGCTTGGCGAAATCCGAAACGGCGAGGCCAATATTGGAAAAAAAGGTGCCGGTGAGGAGCGCAACGCCCTCCCGCGAAACCAGCTCATTGGCGGCGGTGACGGCATCCGCAGGCTTGCCGGCGTCGTCCTTCGAGATCACGACAATTTTCTTGCCGCCGATGCCGCCGGCCGCGTTGACTTCGTCAACCGCGAGCTGCCAGCCCTTGCGATAGGGCTCGGTGAAGGCTGGAATACCGGAATAGCTATTGATTTCGCCGATCTTGATCTCGTTCTGCGCCAGGGCAGCCGTTCCCGCGCCCATCACGGCGAGGAAGGCGAGGGACGCCGACAACCGAAACCCCATCTTCATGACCTGCTCACTTTTCATCTGACCGGCAACAGCGCCCCTCCATACCGCCAAAGGCCGCCGCAAACAAACGCTGTCTCGCATTTCCCCTGGCCCTGTTCGATCCCGCCTCCACATTGAGCGTTGAAGGATGGAGGCGAGCGAGGAGGTTCAAAAGATGCTTTCCAGCGATACCGACATTTTGGGGCAGGCCGAGGCGTGGAGGCGCGCCGGGAAGGGCGTGGCGCTCGCCACCGTTATCGAAACCTGGGGGTCAGCTCCCCGTCCGGTCGGCAGCCAGTTGGTCGTTGATGCGGACGCCCATTTCCTCGGTTCCGTCTCCGGTGGCTGTGTGGAGGGGGACGTCATCACCGAGGCCATCGACGTGATCGGCGACGGGAGGCCCCGCCTGCTGGAATTCGGTGTCGCGGATGAAACCGCCTGGCGGGCCGGCTTGTCCTGCGGCGGGCGCATCAGGATCTATCTCGAGCGCTTGGATTAGCCCGTATGAAGCTTGACCTCCTGTCCGAACTCAATGTGGAACGGTCTGCCCGTCGCGGCGCGGTGGTGGTGACTGATATCGAAACCGGCGCGCAGCGCCTCGTGCGCGGCGAGGGCCTGAAAGGCGATCCTCTCGCGGAAGAGTTGAGGGAGTATCTGGGCCTTGGCAAAAGCGGTTTAATCGAAAGGGAGGGGCATCATTTCTTCCTGAACGTCCAAACGCCGCCCGTCAGGGCCGTGATCGTTGGCGCCGTGCATGTCAGCCAGGTGCTCGCGCCTCTCATGCGCAACCTCGATCTCGACGTGACGATCATCGACCCGCGCGCGGCTTTCGCGACGCCCGAACGTTTTCCCGATGTGCCGGTCGTGATCGAATGGCCCGACAAAGTGCTGCCTGCACTTGGACTCGATGCCTACACCGCGCTGGCGGTGCTGACCCACGATCCGCGCATTGACGATCCGGCCCTGATCGCCGCATTGCGGGCCGACTGCTTCTACATTGGGGCGCTCGGCTCGCGGAAGACACATGAACGGCGGGTCGAACGATTTAAGGAGGCGGGGTTCAGCGAAGCAGATATCGCTCGCATTCATGCGCCGATCGGGCTCGATATCGGAGCCGCATCGCCCGGCGAGATCGCAGTGTCGATCCTCGCGGAGATGATCGCAACTTTGCGAAAAGATCGGAGGCGAACAGCATGAGTGGCGTTGCCGCTCTCATCCTCGCCGCAGGACAGGGGAGCCGCTTCGGCACGGAGCCGAAGCTTTTGGCACACTTTCGCGGAAAACCCCTCATTCGCCATGTCGTGGAGGCGGTCATGGGATCGTCCGCACGGCCGGTGATCGTGGTGACAGGCTACAGGGCGCGAGAGGTTGAACGAACCGTTTCCGGGTTAGAGGTCGGCATTGTGCGCAACCCGTCCTTTTCCGAAGGTCTTTCGACTTCCCTGAAAACCGGGTTCGCGGCCCTGCCGCCGGAGGTTCAAGGCGTCATTATTCTTCTTGGCGACATGCCGCTTATCACCACCGGCCTTATCAACGTGTTGATCGCCGCCTGGAGCGAGGAAAGACCCTATGCGCTGGTTCCGACGTTCAACGGAAGACGCGGCAATCCCGTCGTGCTCTCGCGTGAAATCGGGATGATGGTCGGCTCACTTTCTGGAGACACAGGTGCTTCTCTCATCTTGCGCGGAAGAAGCGACGTGCTGGAATGGCCGGTCGATGACCCCGCCATTCTGGAGGATATCGACACGCCGGATATGCTACAGGAAGCCGCAATGCTGAAGTAGCGGTCTCTATTTCAGCTTGTCGATCATCGCTATTGCTGCTGCCGGGTTGCGTACCTTGAAGCCGCTGATGACATACATGAAAACATCATGCGGGCCGGTCTTGCCCTTGTGCGGGGTAACGATCTCCAGCCCGTCGGGCACGCCGCCGGCGGCCCAAACCTGCGCTCGTTCCGCCCAAAGCGCGATAGCTTTCTTGGAGTAGCCAGTCTCTTCGCTCTCAGACGTGCCCATAAGGCGCGCGTAGACGAAGGGCGCCGTGATGTCGGCGATCTGCGGATGCTCGCTGTCCGCCGCAACCACGATGGCAACGCCATGATCGCGTGCGAGGGCAATGAAATCGGGCGTGCGGAAGCTATCATGGCGCACTTCGACGGCGTGGCGGATCGTTCGACCCTCGACGCTTTTCGGCAAGAGTTTCAAAAAGCCTTCGAAATCCTGAGGATCGAACTTTTTCGTCGGCATGAACTGCCAGTTGATCGGGCCGAGCTTGTCTTTCAGCTCCATGACGCCGCTGGAAAAGAAACGCTCAATGGATTCGCCCGCCTCCGACAGAACCCGCCGGTTGGTGGTGAAGCGCGGACCTTTGAGCGCGAACACGAAATCGTCTGGCGTTTCGGCATGCCACTTGGCGAAGCTTTCCGGCTTCTGCGAGCCGTAATAGGTGCCGTTGATCTCGATGGAGGTCAGCTTGCTGCTGGCGTATTCCAACTCCCGTTTCTGCGTCAGGCCCTCGGGATAGAAGGTCCCCCGCCAGGGCTCATAGGTCCATCCGCCGATCCCGATATGGATTTTCGGCTTTGCGTCCTGCGGCATGTCTCAAGTCTCTCGGATTCGGGTTGCTGGCGTCGCTGCCCATAAGTAGTGCGCTTCAACGATAAAGCATCCCGTTTCCTGCTCTCAAGGCGGAGTCCTGCGTTTTCACATGGTCGCGCCGACCTGCCAGGGCACGAACTCGGCATCGCCGTAGCCCATCTCTTCCGACTTCGTGCGCTGTCCCGAAGCCATCTTGAGGATGGCCTCGAAGATTTCGCGGCTCTTTTCCTCAATCGAGACGCCGTCGAGAATGTCGCCGCAGTTGATGTCCATGTCGTCGAGCATGCGGCGGTAGATTTCGCTGTTGGTGGCGAGCTTGATCGAAGGCGTCGGCTTGCAGCCATAGGCCGAGCCGCGTCCGGTCGTGAAGCACAGAACATTCGCCCCCCCGGCCACCTGGCCCGTGGCTGAAGCCGGGTCGTAGCCGGGCGTGTCCATGAACACGAACCCCTTCGCCGTGACGGGCTCTGCATAATGATAGACGCCGTTCAGGACCGTCGTGCCGCCCTTTGCGGCCGCTCCGAGCGACTTCTCCAGAATGGTGGTGAGCCCGCCCGCCTTGTTGCCGGGGGAGGGGTTGTTGTTCATCTCGGCCTTGTTGCGGGCGGTGTAGTCCTCCCACCACCGGATCAATCCGATCAGCTTTTCTCCGATTTCGGGTGTCGCGGCGCGGCGCGTCAGGAGGTGCTCGGCCCCGTAGATCTCCGGCGTTTCGGACAGGATTGCGGTGCCGCCATTATGGACCAGAAGGTCGACTGCCGCGCCCAGGGCCGGGTTGGCCGTGATGCCGGAATAGCCATCCGACCCACCGCATTGCAGCGCCAGCATCAGTTCGGAAGCCGGTACGGTTTCACGTGTCGCGCGGTTGGCGATGGGGAGCATGTCGCGCACCGCTGCAACACCGGCGGCGACGGTCTTCTTCGTGCCGCCGATGTCCTGAATGGTCATCGAGCGGAAGGTGTCACTCTCTTCGAGATTGTAGAGTTCCTTCCAGCGGCCAATCTGAAATGCTTCGCAACCCAGGCCGACCATTAGTACGCCGGCCATGTTCGGGTTGGCGGCGTAGCCCCATTGGGTGCGCTTGAGGATGTCGTAACCCTCGCCCTTGGTATCCATGGCGCAGCCGGTGCCGTGAACGAGCGGGATGACGCCGTCGACATGGGGATAGTCGGCCAGAATCCCCGATCGCTCGATCTCCTTCGCGATGAAGCGGGCGACGGAGGCCGAGCAGTTCACGCTGGTGAGGATGGCGAGATAATTCCGCGTCCCGACCCTGCCGTTGGCGCGACGATAGCCTTCGAAGGTCGCACGCGCTTCCACTGGCAGGATGGCTTCGGGGCGAGCATCTTCCGCGAAGCGGTAGTCGCGGCTGAATTCGTGCATGGCGACGTTGTGCTCATGCAGCCAATCGCCCGGCAAAACCTGTTGTGATGCAAAACCGATGATCTGCCCGAACTTGAGAACGGGCTCGCCTTGCCGGATGGCGGCAATCGCCATCTTGTGCCCGCGCGGTACCCTCTGGCGGGCCGTGACGCCGTGCACGGAGGCTCCGACCTCGATGGGCTCGACCGCCACGACGAGATTGTCCCGGTCATGGAGGCGCACGGTGCGCGGCGTCAGGGCAGGCTTGTCCAACATGGCGATATCCTACGCGCCAACCGCAATCATTTACGCAATCAGCGCAGCGGGCGAGGCTTCGGGTTCCAATTCAAAAAGATCGGGATACTGAGCGGCAAGCTCCGGCAGAGACCGCAGGATCTCGCTCAAGTGCTGGCGCATGGCCTGTTCTGCTGCGATGGGATCGCCCGCCTTGATCGCGTCCACGATCAGCACGTGCTGCGCTACTACAATGTGACGCGGCGTGGCCTGCGTCATGTCGAGAAAACGCACGCGATCCATCTGCGGCTTAACATCCTCGATCATCTGCCACGCGGCAGGGCGGCCTGCAGCTTCCGCCAAAAGGCGATGGAACTCTTCGTCGAGCGCCAGAAACTCCTCGGTCGTCTTCGAGCGTTGGGCGCGCTTCTGCCGGGTCAGGCTCGCGTTCAATTCCGCCAGCATGGCGGGGCTGGCTTTCAACGCCGCTTCGCGGACGACCGCCGTCTCCACCGCCTCGCGAATGAAGCGCGCATCTTCGACGCCCGCGCGGGAGATCTTTACAACCTGGGTCCCGCGCTGGGGTAAAACGCGCACGAGGCCGGCTTCGCTCAACTTGATCAGGGCCTCGCGGACCGGGGAACGGCTGACTCCGAACCGCCGCGCCAAGTCCTGCTCCGACAGCATTTCCCCCGGCGACAGCTGCATCGTCACGATGGCGTTGCGGAGCGCCCGCGTGACTTGTCGGGCCATCGGCTCCCGGTTGATTTCCAGCTTCGTAAGGGTTCTATCGTTCATAAGTAGAACACTACCATACTAGTAGACCATTGCAAAGGAGCGCCGCTCGCTCTAAGCTTCCCTACCGTAGGCGCTCTGAACCGGTCCCAAAAACAAGCCGGTATGACGCCTCAAGGGAGTAACGCCATGCTGATCCACCCGGACCGGCTGTTTCCTGCCGAGCCATCGACCCGCGCCGTTGCGCGGCGGCTCTATGAAGCTGTCCGGGATCTGCCGATTGTTTCACCGCATGGCCACACGGATCCGCGCTGGTATGCGCAGAACGAGGCGTTCCCCGATCCCGCGACGCTGCTGGTCATTCCCGACCATTACATTTTTCGAATGCTCTACAGCCAGGGCGTGAGGCTGGAGGACCTCGGCGTCCCGACGAAGGACGGGAGCGCCATGGAGCGCGATCCGCGCAAAATCTGGCGCCGCTTCGCCGCGCACTATCATCTCTTTCGCGGCACGCCGACCCGCTCCTGGTTCGATCATACTTTCGCGACGCTGTTCGGCTTCACTGAACGCCTGTCGCCCAAAACCGCCGACGATTATTTCGACCGGATCGACGCTGCGCTGCGGACGCCCGAGTTTCGCCCACGGGCCTTGTTCGACCGCTTCGGCATTGAAGTCATCGCGACGACGGAGAGCCCGCTCGATCCGCTGGCGCATCATGAAACGGTGAGGCAATCGGGCTGGAACGGGCGCATCATCACCGCCTATCGGCCCGATCCCGTGATCGATCCCGATTTCGAAGGCTTCCCGCAGAACCTCGTTCGCTTCGGCGAAATCGCGGGCTGCGATACGCTCACCTGGGACGGATACCTTGAGGCGCACCGCAAGCGCCGCGCGTTCTTTCGCGGCTATGGCGCGACCTCCACCGATCACGGTCATCCCACCGCACGGACGGCCGATCTGCCGCGTGCAGAGGTCGAAGCTTTGTTCCGCAAGGTTTCGACAGGCGCTGTCAGCGCGGAGGAGGCTGAGCTCTTCCGCGCCCAGATGCTCACCGAAATGGCGGCCATGAGCGTCGAAGACGGGATGGTGATGCAGATTCACCCCGGCTCCTTCCGCAACCACAACAACGCACTCTTTGCCCGTTTCGGGCGCGACATGGGTGCGGATATTCCCTCGCAGACGGATTACGTCCGCGCGTTGAAGCCGCTGCTAGATCGGTTCGGCAACGATCCCAATCTGTCCGTCATCGTCTTCACCCTCGACGAGGCGAGCTATTCGCGCGAACTCGCGCCGCTCGCGGGGCACTATCCGGCTCTGAAGCTCGGCCCCGCCTGGTGGTTCTTCGATGCGCCGGAGGGCATGCGCCGGTTCCGCGAACTCACCACTGAAACTGCCGGTTTCTACAACACGGTCGGTTTCAATGACGACACGCGGGCCTATCTCTCCATTCCAGCACGTCATGACGTGGCCCGCCGAGTGGACTGCGCCTATCTCGCCGAACTCGTGGCCAGCCATCGCCTCGTTGAGGATGAGGCGCACGAGGTGGCTCACGACCTCGCCTATCGCCTCGCCAAAGAGGCCTACAAGCTGTGACGCCGGACAGGGCCCAACAAAGGGCCGTGCCGCACAGAACGGGAGGAAGATGATGAATAACTTGATCACCAGACGGACTTTCGTCGGCGGTGTCGCCGGCGCTGCGGGCGTGGCGGCCTTCGGCGGCCAGAGCTTCGCGCAATTGGCGCTGCCGAAGGAGCCGGTCGCACTCAACGTCATCGACGTCGCGGGCAACCTCGCGCTGACGCAGAAGGCCATCGAGAATTACCGCAAGGCGAAGCCGAACCTTGTGTCGCGCATCACCTTCACTAAGGCTCCGGCCCCTGAGCTCGCGGGCAAGATCAAGGCGCAGCAGGATGCGGGCCGCGTCGATATCGACCTCGTTCTGACCGGCACGGACGCGCTCTCCGCCGGTATCGATCAGAAGCTGTGGGTGGAGCTGCTGCCGACCCATGCGGGGGCGCTGCCGAAACTCGATGACATCTATCTCCCCGCCGCCGCGAAGATGCAGACGCTGGCAAAGGGGCAGGGCGTCGTCGTGACATATTATCCGTCCGGCCCGCTCCTTGAGTACATGCCAAACAAGGTGCAGACCCCGCCGACCACGGCGGAGGAACTGCTCGCCTGGGCGAAGGCCAATCCGAACCGGCTGATCTACGCTCGCCCGGCGAACTCCGGCCCAGGCCGCACCTTCATCATGGGCCTGCCCTACATCCTCGGTGACAGCAACCCGCAGGATCCCGCGAAGGGTTGGGACAAGACCTGGGCGTACCTGAAGGAACTCGGCCAGTACATCGAGTACTACCCGTCCGGCACCGGCGCAGTGATGAAGGAACTCGGCGAAGGTTCGCGCGACATGACCGTCTCGACGACCGGCTGGGACATCAACCCGCGCGTTCTCGGCGTTGTGCCGAAGGAGGCGAAGGTCGCGGCCCTCAAAGGCTTCCACTGGGTAGCGGACGCTCACTACATGTGTGTGCCGAAGGGCCTGTCGAACGAAAAGCTCGCCGTGCTAATCGACCTAATGAACTTCCTCCTCACCAAGGAGCAGCAGGCCTACACCTACGACGAGGGCTATTTCTATCCGGGCCCGGCCGTGAAGGGCGTGACCCTCGACATGGCTCCTGCCGAGAGCCAGGCCGCGATCAAGGAATTCGGACGCCCCGAATACGAGAAGCTGATCGCCGAAAACCCGATCGAGCTGCCGCTTCAGCCCGACCAGATGGTCGTCGCCTTCCGCATCTGGGATGAGCAGGTCGGCGGATCGAAGCGTAAGTAAAGTGAAGGACCCGCGATGACGATTGCCTTGTCACAGTTCAACGAGGTCCGGCTCGACAATGTCAGCCGCGATTTCGGCGCCCTCAACGCGCTGCGCAATGTCAACCTGACCATCAGACGGCGCGAGTTCATCGCACTGCTTGGTCCGTCCGGCTGCGGCAAGTCGACGACGCTGAACTGCATCGCGGGTCTTCTGCCCGTCACGGGCGGCGCGATCTGGCTCGACAAGAGCCGGGTCGATACCTTGAAGCCGGAGGAGCGCGGGTTCGGAATGGTTTTCCAGAACTATGCGCTCTTCCCGCACATGAACCTGCGCCAGAATATCGGCTTCGGCCTGAAGATGCGCGGCAAGACGAAGGCGGAAATCGACCGCAAGGTGGATGAGGCGCTGCGCCTTGTGCGTCTGCAGGGACAGGAGCACAAGCTTCCCGGCCAACTCTCCGGCGGTCAGCAGCAGCGCGTGGCGATTGCCCGCGCCATCGTGATCGAGCCGCCGCTCGTGCTGATGGACGAGCCACTCTCCAATCTCGACGCGAAGCTGCGCTTGGAAATGCGTGCCGAGATCCGCCGCATTCACAATGAGCTTGGGGCGACGACGATCTACGTGACGCACGATCAGGACGAAGCTCTGTCGCTTGCGGACCGGATCGTGGTTCTGCGCGACGGTGTGGTCCGCCAGGTCGGCACGCCGAAGGAGCTTTATGAAGCCCCCGCCCATCTCGACGTCGCGGACTTCATGGGCTTCCGTAACAAGCTCAAGGGAAGCGTCGTTTCACATGACAATGGCCGCGCGGTCGTCGATGTGGAAGGTGCGAAGATCAGCGGCGTCGCACGCGAGAAGCTGGCGGTCGGTGCGGTGGCCTTTGCGGCGATCCGCTCCGATGATCTCGTGGCCGGAGAGCCGGGGCCGAATGCGCTCGCGGTCACGGTCGACACTATCGAATATCGCGGACGCGAGTTCGTCGGTACGGCCCGCTCGCGCGGCGGACTGGATTTCGTATTCCGGTCTCACGTCGCCGTCGAGCCCGGAGCCGCCGTCCACCTGCGGGCCGCGGATGAGCGCGTTCTCGTTTTCGCCGAACCCGCCTAGGGGAGGGGAGGATGCATCAGACCGTCGCGCCCTCTATCATTCAAGGCCCCAGCCTGCGGCAACGGCTGGCGGCTCGCGGCTTCGACGCGGTGACGCTGTTGGTCGTGCCCGCCGCGGTCTTCAGCCTGTGCCTGTTCGTCTATCCCTTCGCCTTCGGCCTCATTCTCTCCTTCGAGCCGAAAAGCGGCGGCTGGCTTTCGAACTACGTTCGGTTCTTCTCGGATTCGTTTCTTTACGACACGATCGGCAAGACTCTCTGGCTTGCGGTTCCGGTGACGCTTCTCAATCTGGTTCTCGCGGTGCCGATTGCCTTTCGCGTTCGGCTCATGCGCCATCAGCGGCTTTTGACCACGATCCTCGTTCTGCCGATCACGCTCGGCACGGTGCTGGTCGCGGAAGGTCTGCTGAACTATCTCGGCCCGCAGGGATGGTTCAACCGGACCCTGATGACCTTCGGCCTGATCTCGCAACCCCTGAAGCTCGTGCACAATTACTGGGGCGTCTTTGCCTCGCTCGTCATCACCGGCTTTCCCTTCACCTTCCTTCTGACCCTGTCCTATGTCACCGGCATTGATCCGGCCCTGGAGCAGGCGGCCGCGACGCTGGGAGCGAGTGCATGGCAGCGCTTCCGTCACGTTTATCTGCCCCTGTTGATGCCGGGTTTTGCGATCACGTTCTGCCTCTCTTTCGTGCAGGCGTTTTCCGTCTTCCCGTCGGCGGTGCTCCTGGGTGCTCCCGCGGGACCAACCCGCGTCATTTCGATTGCGGCCTATCAGGCGGCGTTCGAGGAATATGATTACTCGATGGCCTCGGCCATCGCGATGATCATGGGCTTCGTGCAGCTTGCCATCGTCGTTGCGGTTCTGGCCTCGCGCGGCCTGTTCTACCGCGGCCCCGCCAGCGGCGCGAAAGGATAAGCCGATGATCCGCGATACCACTCTCGGCGCGAAGCTCTGGGCGGCAGCCATCTGGACGCTTGTCGGCTTCTTCGTCCTCAACCTCTTCGCCATGATCGGTACGGTCGTGACGAGTTCGTTCGCCACCCGTTGGCTCGGCACATGGCTGCCTATCGGCTGGACGACGCGCTGGTATGATTCAGCCTGGAGCGAATTCCAGCTTGGCGATGTTCTGCTCGTCACTTTCCAAGTGGTCGGAGCGGTCGTCCTGATCTCCGGCCTGCTCGGCGTCACGGCGGCCTATGCGCTTGCTCGCCGGGAATTCGCCGGCAAGCGGCTGCTCGTGCTGCTGTTCCTGCTGCCGCTTCTCATTCCCCCGATCACCTTCGGCATTCCGCTCGCGACAGTTCTCTACCGGACCGGTCTTGCGGGCACGTTCTGGGGTGTCGTCGTCGCCAACCTCGTGCCGACCGTGCCTTTCGTCATCCTGGTCATGATCCCCTTCATCGAGCAGGTCGATCCGAAGATCGAGGCGGCGGCGCGGGTTTTCGGGGCGAACACGTTCAAGCTCTTCGTCCATGTCCTGATGCCCCTGCTCCTGCCGGGTATTCTGGCGGCTCTGCTTCTGGTCCTGGTGCGCACCATCGCCATGTTCGAGCTGACCTTCCTGGTGGCCGGGCCGACGAGCCAGACGCTTGTCGTTGCGCTCTACTATGCGGTGTTTGCCGCGGGCGTTCGGGCTGTGCAGTCCATCGACGCCATGGCGGTGATCTATATGGTGACGACGCTTGTCTGGCTCATCATCGCTCTGCGCTTCGTCAACCCGACGCAGATCGTGACCCGCGCCAAGCAGCAGCCGGCCCATTGAGGACGTGATGACAAAGAGATTGAACAATGCCGTTCTGGCGGAACTTCCGCCGACGGTTCGGCGTCCGGACTACGACCGCTCACGGATCACGACCGGTATCGTTCATCTCGGTGTCGGCGCGTTCCACCGGGCCCATCAGGCCGCCTATACGGACGATGTTCTCGCCAATGATCCACACTGGGGGATCGTTGCCGCGAGCCTGCGCAGTCCTGATACTTCGGACGCACTGGAGCCGCAGGGCGGCCTCTATACGCTCTCTGTTCGTTCAAGTGCGGGAGAGGCGCTGCGCGTCATCGGTTCGATCTCGCGGGTCATCGTCGCACCGCAGGCCTTGGACGATCTTTTGGCCGTCATGAGCGATCCTGCAACGCGGATCGTCTCTTTGACCGTCACCGAGAAGGGCTATTGCCACGATCCGGCGACCGGGCAGCTCAATGAGGGGCATCCCGATATCGAGCACGACCTCGCCAATCCCGCGCAGCCGAAATCGGCGCCCGGCCTGATCGTCGAGGCGCTGCGCCGTCGCCGCGCGGCGGGTGCCGCGCCCTTCACGGTGCTGACCTGCGACAACCTTCCGTCCAATGGCCGCACGGTGAAACGTGTCCTGACCCGTTACGCAGAACTTGTTGATCGCGACCTGGGTCGCTGGGTCGAAAGCGACGTCGCCTGTCCCTCGACGATGGTCGACCGGATCGTTCCTGCTACGACCGACGACGATCGCGAGCGGATCAGCGCGCGCCTTAGTGCAATGGACGCCTGGCCTGTCGTCACCGAGCCCTTCATCCAGTGGGTCATCGAGGACCATTTCCCGCAAGGGCGGCCAGCCTGGGAGAAGGCGGGTGCGGAATTTGTCGCGGACGTCGAGCCTTACGAGCACATGAAGCTCCGGCTTCTTAACGGCAGTCACTCGACGCTCGCCTATCTCGGATACCTTGCCGGATACGAAACCGTTTCCGAAGCGATGGCCGATCCCGCCTATGAGCAACTGATCCGAGGATTGATGGATGAGGAAGTCACGCCGACGCTTCACATGCCGCCGGGCGCCGATCTCGCGTCCTACAAAAGCGCGCTGATCGAGCGCTTCAAGAACCTGGCGCTGAAGCATCGCACTTGGCAGATTGCCATGGATGGATCGCAGAAGCTGCCGCAGCGCCTGCTCGGCACAGTCCGTGACCGGCTGAAAAGTAATGCTTCCATCGATCGGCTCGCTTTGGGCGTCGCGGCGTGGATGCGATATGTCACCGGCATCGGCGAGACGGGCGTTCCCATCGACGTGCGCGATCCGATGGCCGCGCATCTGCGCATCCTCGCCGACCGCGCGGATGACTCTCCGGAGCGGCTAGCGCGCGAGCTTTTTACCGTGCGCGAGATTTTCGGCGACGATCTGCCCGCGGACCCGCGTTTCGTCGAGGCGGTGGTCTCGGCGTTGACACGCCTTTACGAGAAAGGTGCGAAGCGCACCGTCGCCGAGTTCGAGAGCCGCCTCGTCAGCCCTTGATGAACGCCAGAAGATCGGCGTTGAACTCGTCCTGCATCGTCTGGGCGAGCCCGTGCGGGCCGCCCGGATAGATTTTGAGCGCTGCGTTCGGAACGAGCTTGGCGGACAGCATGGCGGAGGCCGCAATCGGCACGATCTGGTCGTCGTCGCCGTGGGCGATCAGGGTCGGCACGTCGAATTTCCGTAGGTCTTCGGTGAAGTCCGTTTCCGAGAACTGCTTGATGCAGTCATAGGCGGCCTTGATGCCGGCCTGCATGCCCTGATGCCAGAACGAGTCCTGAATGCCTTCCGAGATCTTCGCGCCCTCGCGGTTATAGCCGTAGAAGGGAATGGTCAGGTCTTTGAAGAATTGCGACCGATTGTTGAAGACCCCAGCACGGATGCCGTCGAAGGCTTCCATCGGCGTGCCGTTGGGGTTGGTTTCGGTCTTGAGCATCAGAGGCGGGACGGCTCCGAGCAGAACCGCTTTCGCAACGCGGGACGTTCCGTGGCGACCTATGTAGCGCGCGACTTCGCCGCCGCCCGTCGAGTGCCCCACGAGAACCGCGTCGTGTAGGTCTAGCGAGTTGATCAGTTCCGCAAGATCGTCGGCATAGGTGTCCATGTCGTTGCCGTTCCAGGTTTGGTTGGAGCGGCCATGGCCCCGGCGGTCATGGGCGATGACACGATAGCCGTGCATGCCGAAAAACAGCATCTGGCCATCCCAGGCGTCCGCGCTGAGCGGCCAGCCATGCGAGAACACGACGGATTGGCCGGTTCCCCAATCCTTGAAATAGATCTTCGTGCTGTCTTTCGTTTTGAACCTGCTCATCGGTCTGCCCTTTCCCTCGTGTGAACCCGTTCGCCGCGCCCGGCTTGCCCGCGAGAAATAGAGCGAACGGGCGGACGGGCAGGGGGAGGACGATGGGGAAGTAGGGGGAGGCCTGGATGCCCGCGAGTTCCAGGAAAGATAGGCGATAATGAAGGTCGGGACCGATGCACGGACGGAGAATTGCCAAGCTCGACGTTGCTCGCTCGGCTCCATGATCTTGCCTTAATGGCGGGAAAGATTTCGGAACACCAAAGAGGGAGTGACGATCGTGACTCAATGGACTCTGGAAGCCGTTCAATCGCTGGTGGCCCTCGCCAAAGAGGGGGTTCCCGTCTCGGTGATCAGCCTGAAACTGAAACGCTCGGTCGTTGACGTCAGAGCCAAACTGGACGACCTCGGCATTACGCCGCCGGCAGAGGCTTGAGGCGCGCGTCAAAGCCGTTCATTTCCCATCGCCATCCAAAAGGACCTCGCCTCGGTGTCGCGCGCCGAGGCGAAGTCGTCCGTCTCCAGGCGATCTACGTCCGCCTGATCGCCTCACTGCCCGAAGGCATGTGCTCTTCCATTTCTCGCCGGGCTTGAGAGGCCGATGCCGCGAGATCTGCACGCATTGCTTGAGCCTCGGCAAGGGTTGGGCGCACCGTGCCCGTCCGTCCCCCGAACCAGCCCGCCAAGGCGCCGACGATCAACGCGAGTGAGCCGAACAGGGCACCACGAGCAACCGCCTGGGCGGCGGCATCGGCCGCGCGGGTCGCCTCGAGTTTCGCCTGGTCAACCGCCTGGCGATATTGCTGCTCCAGTTGCAGGACACGAGCGCGGGCTAGGTCGTCCGTTATGCTTTGGGCGCGCGCCAAGGCCGCGGCTGCGCGCTCTCGCAGCGCCTGCACCTGTGTCTGGTCGCCGGTGAGCAAGGCGCGCATGGAGGCGATGGCTGCATCGCGAAGCGCGCCGGGATCATTGCCGGCGACCGCTCCACGAATTTGGATCTCGACGGCGTTGAATGGATCCGCCTGCGACAGCGACGGGGCTGCCGCCTGAAGAGCCGTGGCGCCGACGCGGCCCATGCCGCCGAGGGCACTCGTGACGGCGCTGTAGGCTCCGCCGAGCACGCTGCCCGCTGTCGAAGTCAAGAGATAGACGATGACGAGCGTGGTAAGCGCCCAGGCGGTAAGGCCGTGCCACCCACCTGTCGATTCATTCGATTTGCCCGCAAGCCGGCTCGCAGCGTAGCCGCCTGCGAAGGACGCGATGATCCCTGATGCGAGGAACCAGATCCCCGCTCCGATGGAGAGCGACATCGCTGACGGATTTCCGCTCGTGCCTGCACTGGGATTGAGGGTGGAGACGCCAATCCCAATGCCGATGGTGTTGAGCACGAGCTGCGTGACGAGGGCGATGACGACGCCGGCGAAGACTGCGCCCCACGAGATGCGATTGAGCATCATCGTGCGGGCGTCCTCGGCAGCAAGAGCGACAGGACGATCGACCATAACCGCCTCCTGAACAACATGATCCCAAAAGGAACGTGCGCTCTGTAAGCCTGTTCCCCTTCGCTGCTGTGTGGAAAGCGAGCTTGGCGTATCCCGCTGTGGCTCAGTCGGCCCTCGTTTTTCTGCTCAGGAAAAGCACTGGCTCCGCTGCAGATCCGCCTGATCGTCAGCCATCGCTATCGCGAAGTGCATTCGCGTTCTTCAACGTCTCCGAGAGGAATTGGTAGAAGCGGACGGCCGGAAGCACCGCTGCGGCGGATGCCAGCACGATCAGGACCACGATCTGGACAGCGTCGAGATCGCCATAGTTCAACGGCTTGGCGATATCCGCCTGCAGGGAGGCGGATCGCTGGCCAAGGTAGTCGATCGCGCCCTGTTCGCCGACAAAGACCGCGGCGACGACCGCGAGGACGGTCACGGGGATGATCAGCGCTGCGAGGGGATTGTTGACGGCGAATGACAGCGCGCGCCGTTTGAGGCCGGATGAGACTTGTTTCACGAGGCTGCCCCACTGCGATGGTTATGCTTATCCCATCGTCCCTAAGCCGCGTCGCGCGCCCCTGGCAAGCCGCCAGGGGGAGGACATATTGACCGCCCTCGCGCTGCCACCAGGGGTGTAGACGGATTGTCCTAGGGCGGCGGGGCGCTGTGAGCACTATGGTCGCGTCGAGGTGAAGCCGCCACTCTCGTATCAGTCGTAGGGCGTTGTCCCGGTCTCTTTTGCGCCGATGGTTCCGGATCAGGATGGCCGAGACGGGCCCGACCATGACAAGGAGGCTGGATGCGGAGCGAAGAAGTTCCGAGAAGCCATTTGGGGGGCTTAGACCCCCCGTCTGTTCCCCCAAGCCAAAACATGCAACTGCGGCAGGACGGTCGCGGTGAACCAGCGATCCTCTGCCACTTTTTCGACAAGCCAGCGGAAGCCCCGCATGACCGCTTCGGTATCGGCGTCCTCGCTGCCCGCGCCCTCATGCGTCATCAGCGGTGCCGCGTTGCCGACCTGGAGGTAGATCGGCAGCGCCTCGTACCGGCTCGCCACATCGCGTGCGTAGGCGTAGTCGGTTTCGTCGAAGACCACGACCTTGAGGACGCTTTGCGGACCGGTGGCGGCGGCTGCGATGCATTCGTTGAGGGCCTGCCAGTCCGTTGCCATGCCGGAGGAGGGCGGTTTGGGGCTCAGCATGAGCCAGTCGAGGGCGGCGAACCACGGTTGCGGGATGCTGCCTTGTGTTTCGAGCGCGAAGCTATGGCCCCGTTCGCGGCCTTGCGCGATGAGGGGCTCCAGCGGCTGTAGAGCGGGATTGCCGCCAGAGAGCGAGACGAGCACTGGAGTTGAGCCCGACAATCGGTCGACCTCGGCCAGAATGTCGTCTGGGCTCATGAGGGTCCAATCGTCACGAAACTCGGGCAACACGGCGTAGAGCGTGTCGCACCAGCGACAGCGATAATCGCAGCCGCCCGTACGCACGAAAACTGTGGGGCGTCCGATCAGCGGGCCTTCGCCCTGGACCGTCGGACCAAAAATTTCGCTGATGCGGATGCTGCCTTTCATGGGCGATACTCCGCCCATGTCCGTGGGGTCTCGCTGACGCGCACGGCTGCGACCTCGGGCCAGTGCTCGCGGCACCAGTCGAAGAGCCATTTGGCGAGAAACTCGCTGGTCGTGCGGTCATGCCCGAAGACATCGTTGAGGTGACGATGATCGAGATGATCGTCGATGTAGGTCTTAAGCGCGGAGAGTTCGCGATAGTCGCGCACGAAGCCGACCGCATCGAGTTCGGCGGATTGCAGAACGACCTCGACCTCGTAGTTATGGCCGTGATGGCGCGCGCACGGATGCTCCGCCGGCAGGCCGCCGATGACGTGCGAGGCGGAGAACGAAAACCGCTTGGCGATGGTGTACATGGCTCAAGCCCGCTGCCGCGCCTGATGCTCGCGGCACGCTTCGATCCAGTAATCCCGATCTTCGTAAGACGTTGGGTCATCCACGCCTGCGAGATCGAAGGCTTCGCGCCGCTCGACGCAGGTGCCGCAGCGCCCGCAATGGATGGCGCCGCCCTGATAGCAGGACCACGTCTCATCAAAAGGCACGCCGAGGCGCGCGCCTTCGCGGGCGATATCGGCTTTGCTCAGACGCACGAACGGCGTGTAGAGCGCGATGTCGCTCATGCCATCGAGCGCATGGCGCTGCATGGTTTCGAAGGCTTCGATGAAATCGGGCCTGCAATCCGGATAGATGAAGTGATCGCCGCCATGAACGGCGGCTGCGACAGCATCGGCTTTTTCCGCTGCGGCGATGCCGAAAGCGATGACGAGCATGATCGCGTTGCGGTTGGGTACCACGGTCACGCGCATCGTGTCCTCGGCGTAGTGGCCTTCCGGCACAGCTTCGCCGCTGGTCAGGGCCGATCCGGTCAGGAGGCGGCCGACGGCGGAGATGTCGACGATGTCGTGGGGCACGCCGAGGCGCACGGCGCAGGCGTGGGCAAAATCCAGTTCCTTCTTGTGCCGCTGGCCATAATCGAAGGATACTAGGCGCGTGAGCGTGCGCTCCGCCGCGACCTTGTGGGTGAGAGTGACGGAATCCAATCCGCCGGAACAGATGACAAGAGTCTTCACGAGGGCTCCTTGTTTTGACCGGGTAGGCTGCGACCGGACCGGCTGACGTGCCGATGGACGTTGGCGAACAAGCGCCTGCGCGAAGCGCTTGTCAATCGCGCTGACAAATTGTCGCGCTACGACTCGCCGTGGCTGCCGTCGTAGCCGTTGCGGGCGGGCGAGACCCAGCCGATGGGCGCGGCCTTCGGCTTGTAGACCTCGACGAGGAGCGGGTAGCACGCCGCAGCGTCGCTGGAATGCTCGCTGCTGCAATCGCCGCCGGGGCAGGCGGAGAGCGCGCCCAAAAGGTCGATCTCAGCAAAGAATTCCAAAAAGTCGCCGGGCCGAACGGGGCTCGCCTTCATGAAATACTGCCCCGTATCGCGCGTGAAGCCGGTGCACATGAAGACATTGAGCACATCGTGCACCGCAGGCTCGACCGCAGCGAGGGGGCGGTTCAAGCGATGGGCCAGCGCCCGCGTCAGGTTCGAGTGGCAGCAATAGTGATAGTCGTGACCGGAGAGGAGGCGGTGCGTGTAGGGATCGCAGCGTGTGCCGATCACGTCATGCACGGAGCCGCCGTACTCATCGAAGCCATACCAGTCGAGCGTATCCTGCGTGATCGTCGCCATGGGCCGCAGGTAGGGCAGGCACGACCACAGCCGGTCGCCGGTGGAGAGGTGGGTGCCGTGCAGCGCCCGCGTCTTGCCGGAGAAGAAACGCTCGTTGATGTCGTTCAACGACCACAGGTTCAGGTCCCCCACCTGCGGGCCTTCAACGGAGACGATGCGGAAGAAGTGGCCGGCGGGAACCGTGAAGGAGCGCGCATCGCGCGGCGGCACGATGACTTCATCGACCTTCTGCCAGCCGTCGCGCGCAGCGCGATAGGCGGAAAGATCGGGCGGCGCCAGAGAATCCACGGGATAGCAGATGACCGGCGCAACCGTGCGGCGCGCATCGGCATCGAGCGGGCGCGGCGTCTCACCGTTTTCAAGCTTCATGCAACTCTCCAGCAATCTCGCGTGACACTCTACAGAGAAGCAACGGCGCGTGACTAGGCCGTCAGTGGCGCAGGCCGGGAGCCTCCTGACCGGTGCGCGCCACGTATTCCGTGTAGCCGCCGCCATATTGATGGATGCCCTCGGGCGTGAGTTCGAGCACGCGGTTCGAGAGCGCCGCGAGGAAATGGCGGTCGTGCGAGACGAAGAGCATGGTGCCCTCGTAACGCGACAGCGCCTCGATCAACATTTCCTTCGTCGCCATGTCGAGGTGGTTCGTGGGCTCGTCGAGCACGAGGAAATTCGGCGGGTCGTAGAGCATCTTGGCCATGACGAGGCGCGCCTTCTCGCCGCCGGAGAGCACGCGGCATTTCTTCTCCGCGTCATCGCCCGAAAAGCCGAAGCAGCCGGCAAGCGTGCGCAGCGAGCCCTGGCCCGCCTGCGGGAAGGAGTCTTCCAGGAATTGGAACACCGTGCGGTCGCCCTCCAGCACCTCCATGGCGTGCTGCGCGAAATAGCCCATCTTCACGCTGCCGCCGACGGTGACGGTTCCCTGATCAGGCTCGGTCGCGCCGGTGACCAGCTTCAGCAGGGTCGATTTGCCTGCGCCGTTCACGCCCATGACGCACCAGCGCTCCTTGCGGCCGATCATGAAGTCGAGCCCCTCATAGATCGTGCGGCTGCCGTAGCTTTTGTGGACACCTTTCAAGGTCGCTACGTCGTCGCCTGAGCGCGGCGCGGGCAGGAAGTCGAACGCCACGGTCTGCCGACGCCGGGGCGGCTCCACGCGCTCGATCTTTTCGAGCTTCTTGACGCGGCTCTGCACCTGCGCGGCGTGCGAAGCGCGGGCCTTGAAGCGCTCGATGAACTTGATTTCCTTGGCGAGCATCGCCTGCTGCCGCTCGAACTGCGCCTGCTGCTGCTTTTCGTTGAGCGCGCGCTGCTGCTCGTAGAACTCGTAATCGCCGGAATAGGTGGTGAGCGAGCCGCCGTCGATCTCGATGATCTTGTTGACGATGCGGTTCATGAAGGCGCGGTCGTGCGAGGTCATGAGCAGCGCGCCGTCGTAGCCTTTCAGAAACTCTTCAAGCCAGATGAGGCTTTCGAGGTCGAGGTGGTTGCTCGGCTCGTCGAGCAGCATCACGTCGGGACGCATCAGGAGAATGCGGCCGAGAGCGACGCGCATCTTCCAGCCACCGGAGAGCGCGCCCACATCGCCGTCCATCATCTCCTGGCTGAAGCCCAAGCCCGCCAGCACCTCGCGGGCGCGGCCTTCAAGCGAATAGCCGTCGAGTTCCTCATAGCGCGCCTGCACCTCGCCGTAGCGGGCGATGATGTCTTCCATCTCGTCCATCCGGTCCGGGTCCACCATGGCCGCTTCGAGTTCGCGCAGCTCGGCCGCGACCTCGCTCACCGGGCCAGCGCCCTCCATCACCTCGGCGACGGCACTGCGCCCGGCCATTTCGCCCACATCTTGGCTGAAATAGCCGATGGTCACGCCGCGCTCGGTGGAGATCTGGCCCTCGTCGGGCTCCTCCTCCTTGTTGATCATGCGGAAAAGCGTCGTCTTGCCGGCCCCGTTGGGGCCGACCAGCCCGATTTTCTCTTGCCCCTGAAGCGTCGCGGACGCCTCAATGAAAAGGATGCGGGGGCTGTTCTGCTTACTGACGTTTTCGACACGAATCATGAAACTCAAGGCCCGAAGAGAGTGACGGCGGCGGCCTTATGGCACGTGTCGGGCGCGGGGACGAGTGTCAGCTTTGTAGCGGGGGGGTACATTATATCAGGCTGAGAGATGCGGCGAGGGGCGCAAGGGTTTCTGAAACCCTGCTCCGGCCAAAGGTATCAGTGTTCCCCGTCCACGATGCGCGGCAAGGTCGCAAACTGGTGGAATGGGGGCGGCGAGGGCAGTGTCCATTCCAGGGTTCTAGCACCTTCGCCCCAGGGGTTCCCGGCGGCCTGTTCCTTGCGGATGAAGGCATAGATCACGCCGCCGATGAAGACGAGCAGGCCGAACGCGAAGATATAGGCCCCGATGGAGGACACGAGGTTCCAACCGGCGAAGGCATCGGGATAATCCGCAATGCGGCGCGGCATGCCGGAGAGGCCGAGGAAGTGCATCGGGAAGAACAACAGGTTCGAGCCGATGAAGGCGATCCAGAAATGGAGCTTTCCGATCCATTCGGGGATCAGGTAGCCGCTCATTTTGGGGAACCAGTAGTACATGGCGGCGAAGATCGTGAAGACCGAGCCGAGCGACAATACGTAGTGGAAGTGCGCGACGACGTAATAGGTGTCGTGGACGTAGCGGTCCACGCCCGCATTCGCGAGCACGACGCCAGTGACGCCGCCGATGGTGAACAGGAAGATGAAGCCGACGGCCCAGTGCATGGCAGCGGTGAAGCGGATCGAGCCGCCCCACATGGTCGCGATCCAGGAAAAAATCTTCACGCCCGTCGGCACCGCGATCACCATGGTGGCGAACAGGAAATAGGCTTGGGTCTGAAGCGACAGGCCGACCGTGAACATGTGGTGCGCCCACACGATGAACCCGAGCAACCCAATAGCCACCATGGCGTAAGCCATGCCGAGATAGCCGAAGATCGGCTTCAGGGAGAAGGTGGAGATGATGTGGCTGACAATGCCAAATCCCGGCAGGATCATGATGTAAACTTCCGGGTGGCCGAAGAACCAGAACAGGTGTTGGAACAACACCGGATCACCGCCGCCTGATGGATCGAAGAAGGTGGTGCCGAAATTGCGGTCCGTGAGCAGCATGGTGATCGCGCCCGCCAGCACCGGCAGCGAGAGCAGCAGCAGGAACGAGGTCACGAGCATCGCCCAGGCGAAGAGCGGCATCTTGTGCAGCGTCATGCCGGGAGCCCGCATGTTCATGATGGTGGTGATGAAGTTGATCGCGCCCAGGATCGAGGCCGCACCGGCGAGGTGGACGCTGAGAATGCCGAAATCGACGGCGGGGCCCGGGTGGCCGCTGGTCGAGAGCAGGGGGTAGAGCGTCCACCCCGTTCCAGCGCCCAACGACCCAGGCGCGCCCTCGACGAAGAGCGAGCAGATCAGCATCGCGAGAGCCGACACGGTGAGCCAGTATGAAATGTTGTTCATGCGCGGGAAGGCCATGTCCGGCGCGCCGATCATCAACGGAACGAACCAGTTGCCGAAGCCGCCGATGAGGGCCGGCATGACTGTGAAGAACACCATGATGAGGCCGTGGCCCGTCACGATGACATTGAAGGCTTGCGGGTTCGCGAAGATTTGCAGCCCCGGCTGCTGCAACTCCAGCCGCATCAAGATCGAGAAGGTGGCAGCGACAAGGCCCGCGAGAAACGCGGTGATGAGGTAGAGTGTGCCGATATCCTTATGGTTGGTGGAATAGAACCACCGCCGCCAGAAGGTCGGACGGCCGTCGGATACCGCGCCAGCTTCCATTGATGTCATAGCCGGAGCCTCCTTCTCGCGTGGCTCTTACACAGTAGAGCCCTCGACCATCAGAAGAGGACAAACGCAACGAACGCCGACGCACCCACCAAAATCAACGAAACCGGCAGCACCATGACCGACCTCATGTGAGCCTCCTGGCGATGGCGTCGCGGCGCAATGATAGCGGGCCGATAAACTCGGCTGTGCTCCGGTAGGTAGTTCCCGCGCCGGGGAACTCAAGGCTCGGCAGTCGGCAGCCGTATAACCCTTGGGGTTAGGCTACGCCATGATGCTGAGGCCGCCATCGACATAGACCGTCATGCCCGTCAGCCGTCGTGCATAGGGTGTCGCGAGAAAGGCGGTGGTCAGCCCGACATCGTCGATGTCGACCAGTTCGCCGAGCGGTGCGCGCTCGCGAGCCTCGGCGAGAAGCAGGTCGAAATCCTTCAGGCCCGAGGCGGCGCGGGTCTTGAGCGGTCCCGGTGAAACTGCATGGACGGTGATGTGCTTGTCGCCTAACTCATAGGCCAGATAGCGCACGGCGCTTTCCAGCGCGGCTTTCACAGGGCCCATGAGGTTGTAGTTCGGCACCACCTTGTTGGCGCCGTAATAGCTCATGGCGATGAGCGTGCCGCCCTTCGTCATCAGGGGCTCGGCCAGTCGCGCCATGCGGATGAAGGAGTGACAGGAAATGTCGATCGCGACCCTGAACCCCTCGGCGGAGCTATCCACGAGCCGCCCCTGAAGATCGGCCTTCGGTGCGAAGGCGATGGAGTGGAGCGCGACGTCGAGAGTGCCCCATTCGGCATTGATGCGTTCGAACAAGGCTTCGAGATCGCCTTCCTTCGCGACATTGCAGGGGGCGACAATCGACGCGCCGAGACACTCGGCGAGCGGTTCCACGAAAGGCCGGGCCCTGTCATCGAGATAGGTGACGGCGAGGTCGGCGCCGAGCCTGCGAAACACCTTCGCGCAGCCGAAGGCGATGGAGTTCTCATTGGCGATGCCGAGAACCAGTGCGCGGCGGCCCTGGAGAATCTTTTGATCCAAAGGCAGGAGTTGGTCGAGTTCCGCCGTGTCGTTCATTGCCGGGCCCTCGCGCGCGCGTCACTCCGGCTGCGGCGGCGGTTCTCTCGCTCCTGCGGTCGCGGAGGCACGGCGGCTCTCGCGCGGGTTCTGTCTTCGCCGCCGAGGCGTTGCCGGAACTCCTCAAGCAATGCCCTTTGGCCCGGCGTCATTTCGATCCGGGTTGCGACATTGTCGAAGATCGCAAGGGCGCTTTTGCGGTCATCCGCCCTGCGCAGAAGCTTGGTCAGGCCCGTCAGGGCTCGTTCCGGCTCGTAGTCGACGATGTGGGACTGTGTCCGGATGACTTTGCGCGCCTCGTCCTCCGGAATGGCTAGGAGGCCGACATCGTGTCCGACAAGCTCGCGGACCTGTTTTATCGTGGAGAGCCTGCGCTGCTCCGGGCCGATCTTTCTCAGCAGCAAGGCCATCCGGACGATGGCCTCCATGCGCCCACCCTCGTCGATGTGGGACAAAGCTTCCTGAACACTCTTGCTTGCCCGCAGAGACTCTTTCGCGGGGAGGAGGGCGGGAGCCGCCTCCGCTTCGGCGATGCTCAATGGAGCATAGGTTGAAAAGAACACGGCCTCGACGGAGGCATCGCGCAGATCCCTGAACAGATCCCAGCTCGCCGACGTCATGGTCGCGAGCCAGTGTTCCCATGCGGCGGAAGGGCCGGTTTCCTGGCGCGGCGCTCGACCGGCTTTGGCGAATTCCGCCCAAGGCGCGAGAGGCGCAAGGAATGGATTGAGATCAGACAATGCCCACCGCTGGACTCTGAGCGGATGCATGCGCCGCGCAAGTTGAGCCGCGGCCGGGCTCACCATTGGCGCGATCAGGGGATGCACGAGCTGCTCGTAGAGGGACGAGTTCATTTGTGAGGCTTGAGTGACTGCCTCGAACGGAACCTCATCCTTGCGGTGATATTTCTGCAGGGCCTGCAAGTCCTCGACCCGCCGCTCCCTCAAGATGATGTCGTACTGCAAGTGGCCGTCGGCCCGCACGTCCTCGATCTGCATGCCATAGAGGCCGGGAGGCAGCGTTTCGATGTAGTCGATGAGATCGACGATCTGAGCGTGCTCACGTTTGGCGATGCGGCCCGAGACGAAAATGCCCAGATGCCCGACGTTTTCATGCATCAGGCCGACGATGACCTGCCCGTTGGCCTTGAGCGCTTCCGTCGTCGGGTAGAGGTCCGCGACCCAGTTGAAGGCTTGCTGGGGCGGCGTGATGTTGTCGCCGAGCGACGCGAAGAGAATGATGGGCGACTTGATGTCCCTGAGATCGTAGGTCCGCCCTTCCGACCATTCCGCCTGTCCTGAAGCCAGTTTGTTGCCGACGAACAGGTTTTCGACGATCCATTTGATCTCGTCCCGCGCCATGAGGAAGAAGCCGCCCCACCAGCGCTCGAACTCCAGGAAGCGTTCGGGCTCCGTGTCGATCTTCGAGAACAGGGTGTAGTACTTGCCGAAGAAGGTGTTCGCGGGATTGAGATACTCGAAATTGTCGACGAGATAGGCCCCGTCGAACAAGCCGCCGCCGAGATCGCTCGCGAGTAGCGCGGGCCAACTGCCGCCCAAAATCCCGCCTGCGTAGCGCATGGGATTCTCGCCGTCGTTGCCGGCCCAATAGGACATCGGCGCGCCGTTGATGACGATGGGGCCGGGGAGGTCCGGGTCGAGCGCGCCGGCGAGCATGGCCGCCCAACCGCCCTGACAATTGCCGACCACCACGGGTTTGTGCGTCTCGGGGTGGCGCGCTCTCACGATCTGGAGGAACTTCGTCTCTGCGCGGGAAACATCGGCCAGGGTTTGTCCCGGCATGGGCTCGGGAAAGAAGATGACGAAGTAAACCGGATGTCCGGCTTCCATCGCGACGCCGACCTCCGAGTCTTGCTTGAAGCCACCGATGCCGGGGCCATGGCCTGCACGCGGATCGATGATGACGAACGGACGCTTGTTGGGGTCGATGCGCGTGCCCGGCGGCGGCACGATGCGGACAAGGGCATAATTGGCCGGTCGCTCGAATTCGCGCGCATCGGCCACCACCTCCCAATCGAAGTGGAGGAGGGGCGGCTTCCCCTCCTTCTCATGCTCCAGCCAGTTGTTGCCGCGTTGGCGCAGCGTGTCCCAAAACAGAACCGAGCGCTGGTTGAAGTCGATCCAGTAGGAACTCACGTCGCGCCAGAGATCGAGCGCGTTCTGCGGAGGCGCCGCCGCTTCTGACCAAGCCTGCATCGCGGCGCTCGCCGTCTCTCCGAAAGACTGAAACGCCGTCTGGCATCTATCCTGAAAAACCTCCGCGATCTTGGCGCGAACTTGAGGCATTTCGGGATGAGCTAGGCCCGACAGACGGGAATGCAACATGTCCGATCTCCGTGTCGTATCGTTGAAAGTCTCCAGGTGCTCAACCGGCGACGGCGGGAGCCGCTTGCCGTGCCGCGCTCAGCACCCGTTTCATCTGCTGCGCGACGACGAGCTCCTCGTTGGTTGGGATGATCCACGCGCTGGGGGCTGAACTCGCGGAGATGCGCGGCTCGTTGCGGCTATTGGCGGAAGCATCCAGCTCAAACCCGGCCCAGGAGAGGCCTGCGATCACGGCGGCACGGGTCGCGGCGTCATTCTCGCCAATGCCAGCCGTAAAGACGAGCCCGTCGATGCCTCCGAGCGCCGCGATCAGAGAGCCGATCTCGCGCGTGATGCGATAGGCGAAAAGGTCGATGGCGCGTTGCGCATCGGGATTCTTCTGTGCGTGAGCGCGCAGGGTCCGCATGTCGTTGGAGAGCCCCGAGACGCCGAGGAGACCCGATTGCGTATAGAGGATGCGCTCGGCCGCTTCCGCGCTGAAGTTCATCTCGCGAAGCATGTAGAACACGACGCCAGGGTCGAGCGCGCCGCATCGGGTTCCCATCGGCAGACCGTCGAGGGCGGAGAAGCCCATGGTCGTGGCGATGCTCTTGCCCTTGTTCAACGCGCACAGGCTCGCGCCATTGCCGAGATGAGCGACGATAACGCGACCCGCTTTCAGGACGGGGTCATAGTCGCCCAATACGGAGGAGATGTGTTCATAAGAGAGTCCGTGAAAGCCGTAGCGCAGCACGCCACTCTCGGTGAGTTCCTTGGGGATCGCGAAGAGCTGGGCGATGAGCGGCTGGCTGCGATGGAAAGCCGTGTCGAAACACGCGACCTGCGGAATGTCGGGCATCCGTCGGCGCAGAATGCGGATGGGTTTCAGATTATGCGGCTGGTGGAGGGGCGCAAGCGCCTCGAGCGTTGTGAGATCGTCCAGAATGGCGTCGTCATCCACGAGGACCGGGCGGTCAAAAAATCTCCCGCCATGGACCACGCGATGCCCGACCGCTCCGAGTCTGTACTCGCCACGGGATGTCTGCATCCATGTGACCAGCTCGACCAGGGCCTCCTCATGGCCGAAGGCCTCGCCATCGTCCCAGGTCTTGTCCGCCACGATGGCGCCGTCGCAATCCTTCACGAGGAAATGTGGCGACGTGCCGATGCCTTCGACCATTCCCCGATAAATCACCTTCGGTTTCATGTCGGAGGGATCGAAGATCTGGAATTTGAGGCTCGACGAGCCCGCGTTGAGGACGACAAAGACCGGAATCATCGTCACACCTCCGGCAGCGCGAGCTTGGCGCGTTGGGTACTCGCGACGAGCGAGGCAATGGCGCAGGAGGCGAGCCGGGTGATCTTGGAATCCGCGCGGCTGGTCAGGATGACGGGAACCCGCGCGCCGAGCACGATCCCGGCCGCATCAGCATCGGCGAGGAATGTCAGGCTCTTCGCCAGCATGTTCCCGGCTTCTAGATCCGGCACGACGAGCACGTTGGCCTGGCCCGCGACCGGGGACTTGATGTTCTTGATGCGCGCTGCGCCGAGATCGATGGCATTGTCGAGGGCGAGCGGCCCATCCAGAATGCCGCCGGTGATCTGACCGCGGTCGGCCATCTTGCAAAGGGCCGCCGCTTCAATCGTGGATGGAACTTTGGAGCTGACCGTCTCGATGGCCGACAGGATCGCGACACGCACCTCGTCAAGCCGCAGCGCGTGGCCGAGGTCGATCGCGTTCTGGACGATATCGACCTTTTCATCGAGCGTTGGCGCGATGTTGATCGCCGCATCGGTGATGATCAGCGGGGTTTCATGGGTCGGAATATCCATGACGAAGCAATGACTGATCCGGCGCGCGGTTCTTAAGCCACCCTCGCGGCGAACGACGGCGGCCATCAATTCGTCGGTGTGAAGGCTCCCCTTCATGACGGCTTCGGCCTTGCCGGTCCGGACGAGATCGACCGCTTGCTGCGCCGAGGCGTGACTGTGGGGTGTGTCGATGATTGTGAGGGCGGAGATGTCCCTGCCCAAATCCTTGGCCGCAGCCAGAGTCTTGTCGCGCGGTCCGACGAGCACGGGCTCGATCAAGCCCATCTCGAAGGCTTCCATCACCGCGTCAAGCGAGGCCCCGTCGCACGGATGCGCGACGGCAACTTTCAGTCTCGGCAGCGAGAGCGTAACGCTGACCAATCGCTCATATTTCTCATGGCGGCGCGTTAACCCAGCTGCCTCGTCGGCTGAGGCATGGAGGGACATGGTCCATTCTCCCGGATCCCTGCACCGTTAACAGCCGACGTTGTCCTTTGTTTCAGCGGCCAAGCTTTGCGTGGGCCGTCGGGGACGGTTCGGTCATGCGCCCGTATATTCGTCGTCGGTGACGTGCTCCATCCAGTCGACAGCTTTGCCGTCGAGGGACTCTTGAATGGCAATGTGGGTCATCGCGGTGGTCGGCGCCGCGCCGTGCCAATGTTTCTCGTCGGGTTCGAACCACACCACATCGCCGGGCCGGATCTCCTCAATCGAGCCACCCTCGCGCTGGACCCTGCCGCAACCTGCGGTGACGATCAGGATCTGGCCGAGAGGGTGCGTGTGCCATGCGGTGCGAGCGCCAGGCTCGAACGTGACCGCGTTGCCCGCCGCACGCGCTGGAGCGGTGGCCGGGAACAGAGGGTCGATACGCACCGTGCCGGTAAACCATTCCGCCGGCCCTTTGCCCGAGGCCTGTGAACCGCTTCGTTTGATCTCCATCGCCCATCTCCTGTGATGATATGGCGGTCTTTACCCTCGAGGCCGAACATATTCATAGTTCGGATCGGCATGGTGCCATAAGAAGGATAACGGGTACGCACCCATCCGATTCCCAACGAGGATCTAGCTTATGGCGATGGAAAAAGTAGCGATTGTCACTGCAGGTGGCAGTGGCATGGGCGCGGCGGCTGCGCGTAAGCTGGCCGCCGATGGTTTCAAGGTCGCGATCCTGTCCTCGTCCGGCAATGGCGAAGCCTTGGCGAAAGAACTCGGCGGCATTGGCGTGACCGGGTCGAACCAGTCTAGCGATGATCTCAAGTGTCTCGTCGATCAGACGATGGAGCGGTGGGGGCGTATCGATGCTCTGGTGAACAGTGCGGGCCATGGTCCGCGCGCGCCCATTCTGGAGATCACCGACGAGCAGTGGCACACGGGACTCGACGTCTATCTGATGAACGTGATCCGGCCGACCCGTTTGGTTGCCCCCATCATGGTGCAGCAGAAGACAGGGGCGATCATCAACATCTCGACGGCCTGGGCCTTCGAGCCGAGCGCCATGTTCCCGACCTCTGCCGTGTTCCGCGCGGGGCTGGCGTCATACACCAAGATTTTTGCGGATCAGTATGCGGCCGATAACGTTCGGATGAACAACATTCTTCCCGGCTGGATTGACAGCCTGCCCGCGACCGAGGAACGCCGCGAGAGCGTGCCAATGCAGCGCTATGGCAAGAGCGAGGAGATCGCGGCGACGATTGCGTTCCTCGCTTCCGACGGAGCCGGCTACATCACCGGCCAAAACATTCGCGTGGACGGCGGGCTCACCAGGTCGGTTTGACCGGCGGCCCGTTCCGACCTTCATGCCGCATGAGATGCGGCTGCTCCCGTGACCAGATCCCTCAAGTCGCGCTGCTCATCGTTCATCTCCGGCGTGCGGATTGCGCCAAAAGCCGCGGCAGCCTCGGCCGTGAGTGCGGGTGCATCGGCAAGGCTGTCCGGCCCTTGCAGGCGGAAGGAGACCGGCGAGAGCGGGCCGAAGAGCAGTGCCCGCTCCAGCTCTGGCCAGCGGCTGAGGTCCGGCTCCACGCCGGCTTTCTGTGCAAAGAGCAGCGCCAGGATATGCATCGGGATGCTCTGAGGCCCGCCGCGCTGAGCGCGGCCTCGGGCGAGCCCGACGGCCAGTGCGTCATGGCTCGGCGCCGGGATGACACCCGCCCATGCGGAGGCGATCCAGCGTCCCTGCAATTCGAGGACGGGGAAGAGAGGGCCAACCTGATCGTAAAGGCCTGCAAAGGCGAGCCCTTCAAGCTCGGGGTGGAAGGTGTGATCGCACAGGTCGATATGCTTGTGGTCGAGCCCGAGCGTCGCGGCTATCTCCGGCGCGAGGAAGGGCAACGACAGGCGATAGCCGGTGCCGAACAGGATGGCGTCGAAATCTCCTTGCGTGCCATCAGCGAAGCGAACGGCGCGTTCGTCGATGGACTCGATCCAGGGGCGAACCGCGATGCGGCCTTCGGCGACGAGGGGGAGGAAGTGCTGCGACTGTGTGATGCCGGCCGCGAAGATGTTGTCGTCAGCCGCCATCGCGCCGACCTGATCCGGCGCTCCCGCTACGGACAGCACCTGTGCTTTCAAGCCGGCCGCGAGAGCCTCAGGGGGCAGAATTTCGCCTGCGAGGGCTGCCGCGCGCGTGAACATCACATGCTCCGTCGGCACGCCGGACAGAAGCTTCGGCAGCACATAGCGCTGCCGTCGGTAGCAGACGGTCACGCTCCGTGCGCCCGAAAGGGCGGCGTCGGACGCGATCTCGAGCGCGCTGATTGAGCAGCCGGCAACCAAGACGTCCTGGCAGCGATAGGCATGGCCGCCAACGTACTGGCTGGCGTGGGCGGCTCCGAGAGCCCCGGTGAAGCCATTGAGCCCCGGCACCGACGGCACCTCCGGTGCCACATAGCGGCCGGAAGCGACGACTACACGGGCGAAACGCTCGGTCAAGACCATGTTGTCCCGGCGCGAGCGGAGAAGCCAACCGCCCCCGTCGGCCCTTTGAAGGCGCTCGACCCAGGTGCGGCAGCGGATGCGCGACATCAGTCCGAATTTTTCCGCATAGCCCTCCAGATAGGCGTACATCTCCTCGCGACTGGGAAAGACGGGCGTTCCCTTCGGGTGATCGAGGTCGGAAAAGCGCGTCATGACGCGGCTGGTGTTCGTGCGCATCCCGCGCCACGTGCCGCTTAGGGGTGAGGTCGCGTTCCATTGGCCGCCGGGGCCGTCGGCGGCTTCATAGAGGATGGGCTGGAAGCCGTGTTTCAAAAGCCAGCGTGCGGTCACGAGGCCCGCGGGGCCGGCGCCGATGATGGCGACGGCATTGGACGGCATCTCTTCGAAAACTGTATCGGTCACCGCAAAACTCCTCGATCAGAAGAGCCATGCATTAAGCCGATCTGCGATCCGTGTTTCCTAAATGGTTGCTAAGCGCCCGTTCCGGTTTTCCTAAAAGGATGCTAACGGCTATCTTCCGCGGGAGGGAAGCGCCCGGACATGTTGATCAACCCAGATCTCGCAGCCTTCATGACTAGCCCGGTGATGATCATCTTGGGCACTCGCGACGACGCGCTGGTGCCCGAGATCGCGCGGGCTGTCGGAGCAATTGTGCGCCCGGAGCAAGGTTGCGTCGATCTCATCGCTTCCGAATGGCAATGGCCGAAGACCGTTGCGAATATTCGCGCCAATGGCCGGCTCTCCGTCACCTTTGCGCGGCCGTCGGACTACGTATCCTATCAGGTGAAGGGGCACGCCGCGGTCACCCCAGCCTCAGCCGAACATGTCGCGCTGGCGGCGCAGTACATGGACAGGATGGCTGCCGCCCTGGCCGATCTTGGTCTCGAGAAGCGGATCACCGCGCCGTGGCTGGTCGACCGGGATCCAGTCACATTGCGCCTCGCGGTGCAGGAGGTCTTCGTGCAGACGCCCGGCGCCAAGGCAGGCCAGCTCATCGAGCGCGATCAATGACCATACAGCTCCAAGACCTCGCAGCCTGTTTCGAGGGCGTCATTCCATCCATCATCGCCACGGCGGCGCCTGACGGCATGCCGAACATTTCCTACCTGTCGCATGTGGTGCTGGTCGATGACGAGCGCGTGGCGCTCTCCAACCAGTTCTTCTCCAAGACAGCCGCCAATGTGCGGGCAAACCCCGTCGCTGCGGTTCTCATCGTCACCCCCCGGGACGGTGCGCAGTATCAGCTCGATGTGACGTTTGATCAGTCGCTCGATAGCGGTGACCTTTTCGACGACATGGCGGTCCATCTCCGGGCGACCAGTACGCAAATGGGCATGGGCGGGATCATGCGGTTGCGCGGCGTCGACATCTACCGGGTGAGGGCGGTGCGTGCCGTTCCCTCTCCAGCCACGGCGGTGGCTGAACCATCGCCGGCGGCGAGCTTGCCCCTCGCGGCGGTGGCTGCAGCTACGCGCAGGATTTCGGAGGCGGTCGAGGTCAGCTCCATCGTCGACGCCGTTCTCGACGGTCTGCATAAGTTCAGCCATGCGATGTTGCTGCTGAAGGACCCCACATGCCAGCGCCTCGTCACTATCGGAAGCCGCGGCTATGGCCGCAGCGGCATCGGCTCCGAGGTGCCGGTCGGCGAGGGCGTGATCGGAACAGCGGCCTCGGAACGGCGGCCCGTGCGTGTCAGTGACATGAGCCGGCTTCGGCGCTTCGGCTCTGCGGTTCAGGCCTCGTCAAGCGATGAGAATCGGACACGCACCATCGCTCTGCCGGGGATACCGGATGCCATGAGTCAGGTGGCGCTGCCGATGGTCGTGCATGGCGTGCTGCGCGGCGTGCTGTTTCTTGAAAGCTCCAAGCGGCTCGCTTTCACCAAAGAGGACGAAGCGGGACTCGCGATTGTCGCAGCTCATGCGGCCGCAGCTCTTGCCCTTGCCGAGAGCGAAGCAGGCGAGGGACAGCCGGTCATGCAGCCTGCCCAAAACAATCTCGTGACCAGAGGGCAACCCTTCCGCGTCGTCCACTACGCCTATGATGACAGTGTCTTCATCGACAATGAGTACCTGATCAAAGGCGTGCCCGGACGGCTGCTGACGCATCTGCTCCGCATTCATCTGCGCGAGGGGCGCACGGAGTTCACGAACCGCGAAATCCGGCTCTCAGATGAATTGCGCCTGCCAGATATCAAGGACAACCTTGAAACCCGGCTCCTGCTGCTCCGGCGGCGACTTGAGGAGAAGGCTGCGCCCGTCCAGTTGCTTCGAATTGGTCGCGGCCGGGTTCGCTTGGAGTTGACGGCCCCTGCGATTCTGGAAGAGGCCGCGAACTAAGAGAGTAACAATTCTCGCCTGATCGGATAAGGATTAGGAAAATCCTTCCACCATTTCGCATTGGGAAGCCTCGCACGGACCAGGGCTACGTTCAGCCGGTCGACGGAATCGAAATCCTGTTCGGCATCGTCGAGGGGACGCAGTCCGATCCGTGCCTGCTCGTGACGGCAGGCGTTCACGGATCCGCTGTCGGTGACGTGCTGGGGGAGATCAAGGACGTGTTTGGAACAGTGCTGGCGACGGTGCGATCCGAGAAAGCGGGCTTCGTTCTCTATCGCCTCACCAGCCTTTCCGTGAACAAAGGCGAAGCCCTGCTCGGGGTCGGCACGCCGTTCGAGACCCGATGCCATGCCGCCTTGTACCTGCTCTTGGGTGCGGGACGCCGCAGTCAGTGCAATCCGAAGTCACTCATGAAATGTCCAGAGGAGACTTTCGCTCAGCTCCTTCAACGCTTCGACAGCGTCGGGCCGTTCCCGCGCTACGGCCGTGATAATGGCATCCGCGAGTGCGAAGGTCGCCGATGGGGAGTTTGGCAGCATCCGGTTACGGGCCGGAGCAAACAGCGTCATGTCCGCGATGCGGGCAAGAGGGGATGTTGGTGCATCCGTGAGTGCCAGCACGAGTGCGCCGTGTTTTTTGGCGAGGGCCGTCAAATCGAGTGTTCGGCGCGAATAACGTGGCATGGAGATGGCGAGGACGAGATCGCCCGGCCCGGCCGACATCATCAGGCGAATGGCATGTTCCGGCCCGCCTCGTGAAGCCGCGAAGATCACGTTCGTGTCCAGATAGAGCGCCAACCCATCTTCGAGATAGGCTGCAACATGGTGGCTTGCACCCGACCCCACGATAAAGATACGGCGGGCCTGCAGCAGGGCTTCGATGACCCGAGCGCAGACGCGCTCATCCAACGTAGCGATCGTCTCTTCGAGATTGGCAGTCTGATCCTTCAACGCGGCGACAATCGTAGCGAATGTCGAGCCGGCGGCGGCGCGAGCGCCCGCAAGGCCGGCCACCGGCGCCATTGCAAGTTTAAGGGCCGACGAAAGGGCGCCACGAAATTCGCCATAGGAGCTATAGCCCAAGGCGCGCACGAAACGCGTCACGGTTGCCGTCGACGTGTCGCTCCGTCGGGCGAGGCCCTCAATCGTCATTGTTGCGGTGTCGAGCGGATTTCGTAGGACATAGTCCGCCGTCCTCCGGTGCGCGTCGCTGAGTGAGGGGTAGACGAGCGCGATCCGGTTGGCGAGGTCCGTCGTCGGTTTCAGAGTTTGAGACATCCGGGCTCCGGGGAGATTGACGTCAAAAAAATTTCATGGTCTCATTTTCATGAAAATAAATCTGTCAAAAGACAGGCGCAAGGGAACGGAGAGAGATCATGCGCAACCGTATCATGTTCGCGTTTGTTGCGGGCACCTGCTTGCTCAGCGCTCCTGCATGGGCCCAGTCCCTGCGGATCGCGCTCAGCTCGGAGCCGACGGCAATCGACCCACATTACCACGATCTGACGCCCAACAATGCCTTGGCGACGCATATCTTCGACAGTCTGACCAGGCAGGACGAGAAACAGGCGGTTTTGCCTAGCCTCGCGACGTCGTGGGAAAATGACGGCAAGAACCGCTGGACATTCAAGCTCCGTCAGGGAGTGACCTTCTCGAACGGTAAGCCCTTTACGGCGGAGGACGTGGTCTTCAGCTTCTGCCGGACCTTGAAGAACGAGACTGCGATTGCAGGCTCTTTCGCCGACATCACGGGCAACTTCACGGCTGTCGAGACGCCTGATTCGCACACCGTCGTCATCACGACGCAGGCACCGGATCCGCTGCTGCCGAACTTTCTCTCCAGCATCGCCATCCTGAGCGCGTCCATCCTCCCGCACGACAAGCTGACCTTCGATGTCGCGAAGAATTGCGGGGTCACCGGAACGTGGCCCGTGGTCGGTGACTTCAACGACGGCAAGCTCGCCATCGGCACAGGCCCCTACAAGTTTAAGAGCTATACGAAGGGTACGAGCATCGAGCTCGAGCGCAACGAGAAGTACTGGGGCCCGGCAGAGCCCTGGGCCAGCGTGAGCTTCGTGCCCGTTCCCAACGCCGGCCCGCGTCTCGCAGGCCTGCTCGCCGGCGATTACGACGTGATCGAGAATCCGGCCGCGCGCGACGTCGCCCGCATCAAAGACGACAAGCGCTTCGGTTATGTCATCACTCCGTCGACGCGCGTGATCTACTTCCAGCTTGATGTGGATCGCGAGCCGAGCCCCTTCGTGAAGGCCGACAACGGCAAGAACCCGCTCAAGGATCCGCGCGTGCGCAAGGCGATGTCGCTGGCGATCGATCGCGACGCCATCGTCAAGCGCATCATGGACGGTGCGGCCGAACCGGCCTATCAGTTCTTGCCCACCGGCATGTTCGGCGCGCTGTCGAACCCGCCTAAGCTGGACTTTAACCCTGCCGAAGCGAAGAAGCTCCTGACTGAGGCTGGATATCCGAACGGCTTCCAGGTCACGCTCTCGTCGACCAATGATCGTTACATCAACGACAGCCAGATCACGCAGGCGGTCGCGCAGTATCTGACTCAGGTCGGCATCCGCGCCGATGTGGACGCCATGGCGCGCGCCATCTACTTCCCGCGCCGCTCCAAGAAGGAGTTCAGCGTGGCGATCGGTGGCTGGGGCTCCACGAGCGGTGAAGCGTCCTCCTTCTTGAAGCAATGGGCTGCGACGCCGGATGAGGCGAAGACCATCGGCGGCTCGAACTACGGCGGCTATGCCAATCCGGAATTCGACAAGCTGATCCGCACGGCCATCACCACCCTCGATGACGCCAAGCGGTCCGAGCTTCTTCAGCAGGCCGGCGTGAAGGTTCTCGAAGGCGGCGCGTTCATCCCGCTGCATTTCGAAAGCACCGTCTGGGCTTACAAGTCCAACCTGACCTATCTCGGCCGCGCGGACCAATTCACGATGGCCATGCAGGTCAAGCCGGCGAAGTAACTCCGTAATAAACGAAACCGCGAGTAGACTAGGACGCATGCAATGACGGCCTACATTTTGCAGCGCCTGATCCAGAGTGTTCTGGTTCTACTCGCGGTTTCGATTGTGGTCTTTCTCGCCGTCTACGGCATCGGAGACCCGATTGAACTTCTGGTTCCTCCGCAAGTCAGCGCCGCCGAGCGCGCGGCGATGATCCGTCGCCTCGGGCTCGACCTGCCGGTTTGGCAGCAATACCTCTCCTTCCTGGGCAATGCGCTCAAGGGCGATCTCGGGCGCTCGTTCGTCCACGGTGTGCCGGCTGCCGGATTGATCCTGGCGAGGCTGCCCGCCACCTTTGAACTCGTTCTCTTGGCCATGAGCGGAGCGGCGCTCATCGGCGTGCCGCTCGGCCTCCTCGCGGGGCTCAATCCCGAGAGTCGCCCCAGCCGCGCGATCATGGCTGGCACGATCCTCGGCTTTTCCCTTCCGAGCTTCTGGAAAGGCATGATGCTGGTCCTGCTCTTCAGCGTTGCGCTCGGCTGGTTGCCGACCGCGGGACGGGGCGAGACGGTTTCACTTTTCGGCATCCAAACGAGTTTGCTGACGCTCGATGGCATCAGGCATCTCATCCTGCCCGCACTCAACCTCGCCATTCCCAACATGGCGCTGATGGTCCGGCTCGTCGCCGCGGGAACGACGGAAGCGATGACGCAGGACTATGTCAAATATGCACGCGCCAAAGGCGTCCGCCGCAAACGCATCGTCGGACGGCATGTGTTGCGCAACATCTTGATTCCGGTCGTCACGGTGGCCGGCATGGAATTTGGTAGCCTGGTCGCCTTCTCGACGATCACCGAGACGGTGTTCGCATGGCCGGGCATGGGCAAGCTCCTCATCGACAGCATCTATCATCTGGATCGGCCGGTCGTCGTCGCATACGTGATGCTCGCGACCTTGCTGTTCGTGGCCGTCAATTTCCTCGTCGACGTTCTTTACGCGGCGCTCGATCCACGCGTGAAGCTGACGGGAGAAATGGCATGAGCCTATCGAAATCGGTTGCGCCGGTTGTGGCGGCTAATGCCGACACGCCGTTGCGAACGAAGGTTTTGCGTCGGATTCGGAGCCGTCCCACGACGCGTGGCGCCGTGATCCTGCTGGGCGTCTTCGTCCTTCTTGCGGTGCTCGCTCCCCTCATCGCTCCGCAAAATCCGCACGACCTCGCATCGCTTAGCGTGATGGACAACCGCCTGGAGCCTGGCTCCCGGGGAATGACCGGAATAACGTACTGGCTCGGCACCGATGCCCAAGGCCGAGATATGCTCAGCGCAATCCTGTACGGGCTTCGGACCAGTCTTCTCGTCGGCCTCTTGTCCTCCGCCGGCGCGCTCGCCATCGGCATCGCTGCAGGACTTTTCGCCGCACAGTTCGGAGGAGCCGTCGACGCGGCGATCATGCGCGTCGTGGACTTCATGCTCGGCTTCCCGTCGATTCTTATCGCCCTCGTCCTGCTCGCTTCCATCGGGCGAGGCGTCGATAAGGTGATCATCGCGATCATCCTGGTGCAATGGGCGCAGTATGCCCGCCTGATGCGAGCCGCAGCGCTCGTCGAGCGGCGCAAGGAATACATCGAGGCGGCGGTGAATTTCGGTCTGCCCACGCCCCACATCATGCTGGCGCATCTTTTGCCGAACTCCGTCGGATCGGTGCTTGTCGTGACGACGATCAACATCGCGGGAGCCATCACGCTGGAGGCAACGCTGTCTTTCCTCGGCGTCGGTGTACCGGTGACGCAACCCTCTCTCGGCCTTCTGATCGCCAATGGGTTCGAGTTCCTGCTCTCCGGAGAATACTGGATTGCCGCGTTCCCCGGCATCGCGCTCGTGTTGCTGATCATGTCGCTCAACCTCGTAGGCGATCGCCTGCGCCGCAGCTTCAACGTGAGGACCTGATGACGTTGCCGCTGCTCGAAGTTCGCGGTCTCAAGACCGTGTTTCATGACCTTGCGGGTGCTTGGCCTGCCGTGGATGGGGTCGATCTCCTCGTGCATCCGGGGGAGATCCTCGGGCTTGTCGGCGAGTCGGGATCCGGCAAATCTGTGACCGGCTTCTCGCTGGTTCAGTTGATCGATCCCCCGGGCGAGGTCGTCTCCGGCGATGTGCTGTTCAAGGGTGAAGACCTGCGGTCGGCGTCCGAAGAGCGGTTGCGCAGCCTGCGCGGCGACCGCATTGCAATGATCTTTCAGGATCCGCTCATGACGCTCAACCCGGTGCTGAGCATCGGTGAGCAAATGTGCGAGGCCATCCAGGAGCATCGCAACTGCAGCAGGCAGGACGCGTTGAAGGAGGCCTCGCGGGCGCTCTCGCGTGTCGGCATCTCGTCTCCTGAAGCCCGTCTCAAGCAATTCCCGCACGAGTTCTCGGGCGGCATGCGCCAGCGGGTTGCGATTGCAACGGCGCTCCTGAACGAGCCGGACCTGATCATCGCAGATGAGCCGACAACGGCGCTGGACGTCACGATCCAGAGCCAGATCCTGTTCGAGGTCCAGAAACTCAGCCGCGAGACCGGCACGGCGGTGATCTGGATCACGCACGATCTCGCCGTCGTCGCTGAGCTCGCAGACCGTGTCGCGGTGATGTATGCCGGGCGGATCGTCGAGACGGGAACCGTGGACGACGTTTTGGATCGGCCCCGTCACCCCTATACCGTCGGTCTCCTCGGCTCTTCCGCAGCATCGGCCTCTCCCGGCGAGCGGCTGAAGCAGATCAACGGGGCCGCTCCCAGCATCTCCGCGCGTCCCAGTGGATGCCCGTTCCGTCCGCGCTGTGAGCGCGCTCTTGCCGTCTGCGAGCAGATCGACCCGTCGCCCCAGATCCTGGACGGACACGGTTATCGCTGCCACAACCCAGTGCCTGAGGGCAGTGCTCTATGACCGTGCCCTTTTTCGAATTGCGAGGTGTGAAGAAGCACTTCCGCAGCAAGTCGACATTTGCGCAACGCCTCCTCGCAGCGACGGGACAGGCGCCGCCGCCTCCCGTTCTGCGTGCAGTCGATGGCGTCGATCTCAGCGTGATGCGAGGAGAAGTGCTTGGGCTTGTCGGCGAGTCCGGCTGCGGCAAGTCGACTCTCGCGCGGATTGCGACCGGAATTTCCGCAGCGAGCGCCGGAGATGTCGTCTATGACGGGCGCCCGGTCGTTCAGCTCCGGGGCAAGGAGCGATTGGACTTCCTGCTCAAGGTCCAGATGGTTTTCCAGGACCCTTACGCCTCTCTCAATCCGCGCATGCAGGTGCACCGCATCGTCGGAGAGGCATTGCGCGTCCACCGCTTACTGCCGAAGAACGAGATCGATGCGGCGGTGGACAAGGCGCTGACCGAGGTTGGCCTCGATCTCGCCTACCGCAACCGGTATCCGCATCAGTTCTCCGGCGGCCAGCGTCAGCGCATCGGCATCGCTCGGGCGCTTGCGGTGAATCCCGATTTCCTGGTTTGTGACGAGCCGGTCTCTGCGCTGGATGTCTCGATCCAGGCGCAGGTCATCAACTTGTTCATGGATGTCCGCGAACGGCGTGGGCTGACTTACCTGTTCGTCAGCCATGATCTCGGAATCGTCCGGCATATCAGCGACCGGGTCGCGATCATGTATCTTGGACGAATTGTCGAAATCGGACCGGCTTCCGCCGTCTTCGACAAACCAGCGCATCCCTATAGTGCTGCGCTCATTGCCGCGAGCCCCTCGGCAGCACGTCGCAAGCGCGATTTTCAGCCGCTCAAGGGAGAGTTACCATCCCCTCTGGCGCCGCCGACCGGTTGCCCGTTCCACCCCCGCTGCGAACACGCCATGTCGAAATGCCGTGAGGTCCGCCCGGTCCTGCAAGAGATCGCGCCCGGACGCAGCGCTGCCTGCCATTTGCACACTTCGGATAACGCATGACCACGACCACGCTCACTCCCGAAATCGGCCGTAGCTCGCTTCCCTTCATCGATCCGTTTCACCCGGACCGGCCCATCGAAGTGAACTTCTATCGTCCCGCAGCCCACGGTCCCGATGATCCGGTTGTGATTGTCCAGCACGGCATGCTGCGCAATGGCGACGAGTATCGGGACTTCTGGATTCCGGCGGCGGAAAAGCATCGCATCCTGATCGCCGCGCCGACTTTTTCCGACGAGCATTATCCCAAGTCAGAAAGCTACAATAACGGGCTCGTCATCCGGGATGATGGCGATGTGCGGCCCTATGAGAATTGGCTTTACTCCGTGCCGGGCCGTGTCTTTGCCGCTCTGCGGAAAGGCGGCGTGACACGCCGTTCCCAGGCGCGGCTCTTCGGCCACTCCGCCGGCGGCCAGTTCGCGCATCGGATGCTCGCGACCCAGGGTCATGAATCCTTCGAGGCTGTCATTGCCGGCAACCCCGGTTGGTACACGCTTCCGACGCTGCAGCACGATTTCCCCGAAGGGATTGGCAGGATCGGCCTCGATGAGAAGGCCCTTGTGCGCTGGCTCGCTTATCCGATGACCATCTTCGCTGGCGATCAGGACATCAGCACGGACGATCCGAACCTTCCCGCCCAGGCCGAAGCCCTGAGGCAGGGGCCGCATCGTTATGCCCGCGCCCATTTCGTCTACGACTTCGGCCGTCGCGAAGCGGAGCGTCTCGGACTTCCCTTCCGTTGGCAGCTGGTCCGCGTCGAAGGCATTGGCCATGACGGCGCCGCGATGTCGCGCGCCGCCGCTGCCTACTGGTTCGAGGGGCGCATTCCGCCGGCTGAAGAGCTGGTGACTGAGGAAGTCGGCGCGCTGTAACGCTGCGCCTTGAAAGACGACACACGATACCTTCGGAGCGAGAGATGAACGTTCGCAATGAGATCTGGCAACAAGTGGACGCCGCCAAGGACCGGCTCATCGCATTGAGCGATAGAGTCTGGGGGATGCCGGAGGTCTGCTATACCGAAGTCCGCTCGGCGGCCGAGCACGTTGCGGAATTGCGGCATCAAGGCTTTCGCGTCACCGAGAACATCGCGGGCATCCCAACCGCTGTCATAGGCGAAGCCGGGGAGGGAGGGCCGGTCATCGCCTTCCTTGGAGAGTACGACGCCCTGCCGGGTCTCAGCCAGGAGGCGGGCATCGCGGAGCACCGTCCGATCGAGGCCGGTGGGCACGGTCACGGCTGCGGCCACAATCTTCTGGGGTCGGCAGCGCTCCTCGCCGCGGTCGCCTTGAAGAACTGGTTGGCCGAGAAGGGGATTCCCGGTCGCGTGCGTTACTATGGCTGCCCCGCGGAGGAGGGTGGCGCGGCCAAGGCCTTCATGGTGCGCGCCGGTGCCTTTGATGACGCCGACATCGCCATCTCATGGCATCCCTATAGCTTCTGGGAAGTTGCGCCGGCCCTGTCGCTGGCCAACACGCGTGCCGACTTCACCTTTACCGGACGCGCGGCTCACGCCGCCGCGTCTCCGCATTTGGGGCGCAGCGCACTCGACGCGGTGGAGCTGATGAATGTCGGCGTCAACTACATGCGCGAGCATATGCCGTCCGATGCGCGTGTGCACTACGCCCTGCTCGATACCGGTGGTATCGCGCCGAATGTGGTGCAGGCCCATGCCCGCGTTCGCTACTCCATCCGGGCTATGGACCTGCCCGGTATGCTCGAACTCGTCGAGCGCGTGCACAAGATTGCGCAAGGTGCGGCGCTGATGACTGAGACCAGCGTCGAAATGCGCATCGTCAGCGCCGTATCGAACACCCTCGGGAACAAGCCTCTGGAACAGGCCCTGCACAACGCCATGGAGGAATTGGGCCCGCCCGCCTTCGACGACGCTGACCGCGAGTTCGCCCGCCAAATCCGCGCGACTTTGTCTGCGCAGGAAATCGCTTCGGTCTATCGGGCGATTGGGCAACCGCAAACCGACGCGCCGCTCGCCGACTTCCTCGTGCCGCTGGATTCCCCGCGCAAGCCGATGATCGGCTCGACTGATATCGGCGACGTCAGTTGGGTGGTGCCGACGGTTCAGGCCCACGCGCCGACGGTGGCAATTGGGACACCGTTCCACACATGGCAGATCGTGGCGCAGGGCAAGGCACCGGCCGCGCACAAGACCATGGTCCACGTTGCGAAGGCCATGGCTGCGACCGGAATGGCCGCGATCACGGATGCCTCGCTGCGCGCTGCCGCCAAGGCCGATCTCGCCCAGCAGACTCGCGCGACGCCCTACGTGAGTCCTCTTAAGGAGGGCGTAGAGCCGCCGCTCGACATGTCGGTTGCCTAATACCTGGCCGCGGCGGTGAGGGCGGTCACGCGATCGAGACCGCTTTGATGTTGACGAACTCTCTGATCCCGAAATGGGAGAGTTCGCGACCGTACCCGCTTTCCTTGACCCCGCCGAACGGAAGGCGGGGGTCTGATGCCACGGTGTGGTTGACGAAGACGGAGCCGCTCTCGATCAGTTCCGCGGCGATCGCTTCGCCGCGGGCGACATCGCGCGTGAAAACGCCGCCGCCCAGGCCGAAGGAGGAATCGTTCGCAGTCGCAATCGCTTCAGCCTCGTCCTTCACCGTGATGACCGAGGCAACAGGGCCGAACAGTTCCTCCTCGTAGGCTGGCATCCCAGGTTGCACATCCGTCAGGACAGTGGGCGGATAATAGGCGCCGTTGCCTTCAGGAATCTCTCCTCCGAGCAGCAGGCGTGCACCCGTGACGATGCTCGCCTCGACCTGCCGGTGCAATTGATCCCGTAAATCCTGACGCGCAAGCGGGCCAAGCTGGGTTGCCTCGTTCAACGGGTCGCCCATTTGTGCCGCCTTCATCTTGCTCACGAGAAGCGCCTCGTAGCGCTCCCGCACAGATGCGACGACGATGAAGCGCTTGGCTGCGATGCAGCTTTGACCTGAATTGACGAGCCGGCCCTTGGCGCTCTCCGCCGCGGCGAGTTCCAGGTCCGCATCGTGCAAAATGAGATAGGCGTCGCTTCCGCCGAGTTCGAGCACGGTCTTCTTCAGCATCGCGCCCGCCTTGGCCGCGACCTGTCGGCCCGCCGGTCCGCTCCCTGTCAAGGTGACAGCACGGATCAGTGGATTTTCGATCAGCGCCTCCACCTGACCGCTGCCGACGAGCAACGTGCGAAAAAGGTTTTCCGGAAAGCCCGCATCCCGAAAGATCTCTTCGATGGCCAACGCGCATCCCGGTACGTTGGATGCGTGTTTCAGAACCGCGGCGTTCCCCGCCATCAGGCCGGGACCGGCGAAGCGGAAAGCCTGCCAGAACGGAAAATTCCAGGGCATTACGGCGAGAATGACACCTAAGGGATTGAAGGCGACGAAGCTCTTGCTGGATTCTGTTTGGACGGATTCTCGCGCCAGAAAACGCTCCGCATTATCGGCATAGAAATCGCAGGCGAGGGCGCATTTCTTCAGCTCGGCTTCGCCAGCCGAAACAGGCTTTCCCATTTCCATTGCCGTCAGCCGCGCGAGATCCTTGGCGCGAGCGCGTAAGACTTCCGCGGCCTTCTTCATCAATGCGGAGCGCTCGGCAAAGGAGGTTTGGCGCCATGCCAAAAACGCCTCATGCGTCTGAGCGACAATCCGAGAGGCGGCGTCAGGGGGTAATTCCTCATAGACCTGGATCGTCTCGCCTGTTGCCGGGTTGATCGCTGCAATGGTCATGATCCGCTCCATCGGCCTTCCTGTGGGCGTTGATCTAGCGCTCCGACTCCCTTCGAAAACCCGTCGCTGAGCGGCTTAGCTTCAGGCACTGGGACATGTTCGCGCTTAGAATGCCGCGGCATGGACAGTGCCGTGACCGCGCACCATATAGCGCCCATCGTCGAAGGGGCGTGGTTCGGCAGTGATCGACCCGAGCTGAGCGAAAAGTGGCTCGCCGCACGTCAAAGACCCTCGACACCAAGCGCGCGAATGGAGCGTCGCCGGGCCGGTCCAGCTAACTCCGCCGTTTTCGCAACGGAGGACTGGTGATGCCTTTGAATGTCGCGCAGAAACTGATTCAATCGCACCTCGTATCTGGCGAGATGAAGCCGGGAGACGAGATCGGGCTTCGGATCGATCAAACGCTGACGCAGGACGCGACCGGCACAATGGTCATGCTCGAGCTGGAAGCGATGGATCTTGATCGCGTGAAGACCGAGGTCAGCGTGCAGTATGTCGACCACAACCTGATCCAGGCGGATTTCAAAAACCCCGACGACCACCTTTTTCTCCGCAGCGCCTGCCAACGGTTCGGCGTGTGGTTCTCCAGGCCGGGAAACGGCGTGAGCCATCCATGCCATCAGGAGAATTTCGGCAAGCCAGGCAAGACACTTCTCGGTTCTGACAGTCACACGCCAGCGGGCGGCGCCTTGGGCATGTTGGCGATTGGCGCTGGCGGTCTCGAAGTCGCCTTAGCCATGGCGGGGGAACCATTCTACACGCGCATGCCACAGATCTGGGGTGTCAAACTCACAGGCGAGCTGCCGGAATGGGTGAGCGCCAAGGATGTCATTCTCGAGATGCTTCGCCGTCACGGCGTCGCAGGCGGAGTGGGGCGCGTCGTCGAGTATTATGGGCCGGGCCTCGCTACGCTGAGCGCAATGGATCGCCATGTCATTGCCAATATGGGTGCCGAGCTTGGCGCGACGACCACGGTCTTTCCGTCCGATCAGGAGGTCCGCCGTTTCCTGCGCGCGTGGAAAAGAGAGGAAGACTGGGCGGAACTCGTCGCGGATTCAGGCGCAGATTACGACGTGCACGACGAAATTGATCTCTCAAGCCTTGAACCTTTAATCGCGATGCCGTCGAGCCCCGGCAATGTGCGGCCGGTTCGCGAAGTTGCGGGTGAACCTATCTATCAGGCCTATGTCGGCTCCTCCGCCAATCCCGGTTTTCGTGACTTTGCCGTTTCCGCGATGATGGTGCGCGGGCGGCGCGTGCATGACCGCGTGTCGTACGACGTCAATCCCACATCCCGCGCACAGCTGGAGACCTTGGCGCGCGACGGATATGTCGTAGACCTACTTCATGCCGGCGCGCGGTTGCATCAGGCAGGCTGCAACGGCTGCATCGGCATGGGGCAAGCGCCTGCAACGCACGAATTGTCCTTGAGAACGGTGCCCCGCAACTTCCCCGGTCGTTCCGGCACGAAGGAGGACAAGGTGTGCCTGGTGAGCCCGGAGACCGCGACCGCGTCCGCCCTGACCGGTGTGATCACGGACCCGCGGACGCTCGGCATTCCTTATCCGCGGGTGGAAGACCCTGATGATCCCATCGTCAACCGCGAAACATTCCTCGCACCGCTCGCACCTGAAGCGGCGAGGGAAGTAGCCCTGCACAAAGGCCCGAACATCGCCTCGCTGCCTCCTTTCGAGCCGCTACCGGATACAATTGAAGTGCCCGTTCTGCTCAAAGTGGCGGACAACGTTTCCACGGATGAGATCATGCCCGCTGGAACCCGCGTGCTGCCATTCAGAAGCAACATTCCCAAGATCGCCGAATTCTCGTTCGACGTTATCGATCCCACCTATGCCACGCGCGCTAAACAGGCGTCAGGCCACATAGTGATTGGCGGAAACAATTATGGCCAAGGATCAAGCCGCGAACACGCCGCGCTGGGTCCGAAATTCCTCGGTCTGCGCGCTGTCATTGCCAAAAGCTTCGCGCGGATTCATTCGCAGAACCTGATCAACTTCGGAATGCTGCCGCTCACCTTCGTCGATCCTGCGGATTATGACGCGATCCAGAAGGGAGATGTGCTGCGTCTGACCGATCTGCACAAAGCGCTCGCGGAGGGAAATGAACTCACCGTCGAGAACGTGACCCAAAAGCGGAGTTTCCGGGTGCGCCACGCCATGTCACCCCGACAGGTGGAGGTCGTGCTTCGCGGTGGATTGATCAATGCGTTGAAGGAGCGTCTCGGCCAGTCGGAGCGTCCTCTATCGCAGGCATCATGACACTCGCTGTCAGCCGCCGGAAGCGGAAGGATTAGGCTCGTTCTTGGTCGCTCGTTGCGGGATCTCGAAGCGGCTTTCCTCCGCTTTGTGGAAGTATTGGCTGGCGATCAGCATTCCTTTGAACGGCCGGATCGTCGGCACGCAGCTCAGCAGCAGGAACGGCAACGTCGTGATGAGATGCACCCACAGGCCCGGCTCGTAGGTGAGTTCGACCCACACGCCAAACGCGGTTGCCGGAATGGCCATCGTCATCATGACGAAGAAGGCCGGGCCGTCGGCCGGGTCAGCGAAGGAGAAGTCGAGACCACACACCTCGCAGCGCGGAGCGAGCGTGAGAAAGCCGTTGAACAGGCGACCTTGTCCGCATTTGGGGCAGCGGCACTTCAGGCCGTACTTGAGGATGGCATCCTTCGCAGTCAGGTTCGCGGTCATATCGGATCCTTCAGGTGTGTACGCCCGAGCGCTTAATGTATGGTTTGACGATCCATACAAATAGCTGTAAATTTTGTGCCGAGATCGGGCAAATGCGACGATTTTGTCGAGTTTGCTTCGATCTGTTCGCGTATCGTGTATGTCTGCTGTGAGGCATACATTTGCAAGACAAGAAGGTCAAGGAAACGTGTTGTCCTGGATGCCGCAGATCGAGAGCAAAAGCGGGCCCAAGTACCTGGCTATCGCTGAGGCGCTGTTGGCTGACGTGCAATCCGGGCGCCTCAAGCCGGGCCACCGTCTGCCGCCACAGCGCCAACTCGCGAAGGAACTCGGGGTAGACCTCACCACGGTCACCCGTGCCTTCAACGAGGCACGCCGGATGGGGTTGATCGAGGCCAACGCTGGGCGGGGAAGCTTCATCCGCGGGAGGTCTTCGGAGCGGGACGACGCGGCGCCTGCTGGCTCGCCGATCATCGACCTGAGTATGAACATGCCGCCGCAGCCGCCGGAGGCGAGGCTGCGGGAGCGCATTCAGGAGGGGGTCGCGAGCGTTCTCTCGGCGCCTCACGGTCTGATGCGTCTGCATTACCAGGAGAGCGTTGGAGCCGGGCCGGACCGCGTCGCGGCCGTGCGCTGGCTTGAGCCGCGCGTTGGTCCGGTTCCGGTCGACCGCGTTGTGGTGGCCTCCGGAGCCCAGGGGGCGCTCTACGCCATCGTGCGGGTCCTAGTCCAGCCGGACGAGGCCGTTTCCGTTCCGGCTCTGACCTATCCGGGCCTGCGCGCGATCGCTGAGCAGCTCAAGGTACGGCTTGTGCCGGTGGCGATGGACGGGGAGGGGCTTGATCCCGCAGCGCTCGATGAAGCATGCGGACGCGAGAGCCCGAAGGCAGTCTATTGCGTTCCCACCATCCACAATCCCACCAGTGCAACGATGTCGCTCAAGCGGCGCGAGGCAATCGCCGAGGTTGCCCGTCGGCGTGGGATAGCGATCATCGAGGACGACGCTTACGGGGCGCTGCCGCGGGAGGCTCCGAAGCCGATTGCGGCACTCGCGCCTGACGTGACCTGGCACATTGCCACCCTGTCGAAATGTGCGACGCCCGCGTTGCGGACGGCTTACGTCATCACGCCTGGGTTAGCCGACACCTTGCGCCTTGCGGCGGAGATCCGCGCCATGACTCTGATGGCGCCGCCCCTCATGGCGGCCCTGGGCTCGAAGTGGATTCTGGACGGCACGCTCGATGCCATCACGGCGGCGATCCGACGGGAGAGCGCCGCGCGGCAGGCCATCGCACTACGGGTCCTGCACGGGCTCGACGTCCAGGCGCATCCGGAGGGACATCATCTCTGGCTCACCCTGCCGGAACGCTGGCACCGGGCCGATCTCAATGTCTATGCGCGGCAGTCGGGCCTTGCTCTCGTGCCGAGCGAAGCTTTTGCGGTCGGGCCTGCCCCGAACGCCATCCGAGTCTCGCTCGGCGCGGCCCAAAACAAGGCGGTGCTGGAGCGGGGCTTAGGGGTGCTGGCGACGGTTCTGTCGCACGGCCCCAGCACCCTGTCGTCGATTGTGTGATTTCCTGAGGCGGAGGGCTACGGGTCCCGTCGCTGATCGATGACCGTGTACTCGACGTCGATCACCTCGTCCCGCGAGCGCTGTTGCGCCTGACGCATGCGGCGACGCAGGTAGAAATACGAGGCGATTCCGGCGACCAGCATCAGCGGGAGAACGATGAAGAACCCGACGAATGCCATGACGAGCAAGGCGGCGCCAGCGGCGACAACGACCGCCAATCTGATCGCGATGTCCAAAAGGCCGCCCGAGCGGGACGATGTGGTCGAGGTTCGGAACGAGATGAAGTCCATGGCGGGATCCCCGGTTCAAGAGAAAAGTCCGACATCGCGAGCGGCCGGCGCTCGCCAGAGGGGCCCGGACCCTAAGACAGAAGCGACATAGGAAGCGCGGGGTTCGGATGCAAGATCGGGCGTAGCTGCTGTGCGGCTCTGGCGCAGTGCCACGCTTTCCGCCTTCGCCTGAAGTCAGCGATGTCCGCCTATCGTCAGCCCTTCCTGCTCGACGCTGATCCAGCACTCCTGGGGGCCGCGTCTGTCGAAGAGGGTCCATGCAGGCAGCCCCTCATCCGTCATAAAGGATAGGACGTGCATTTCGTTGGACAGGCCGACTTCGATCTCAGGCAAGCGGCCGAAGGTTTTGACATGGCGAACCTCGCTGCCGAGCAACAAGGCGAAAACATCTGGCCAAAGCGCCTCATCGCTCCAGCTCCCGCAGCGAATTGAGGTGCGGTCCTCAATCCGCCAGCTCCACTCAATCATCAGGCTCATCTGTCCTGAAGGTTGCATGGAACCGTCCCGTTTGAGGCTTTGCTTCAACTCCCCGAATTCGAGGAAAATTGCCGAGCCGTATCCCCGCCAGACGTGACGGAGTGGAAGTCCGATCAAGGGTGATGCGAAGGCATCGAAGGTGTTTTTCTCCATGCCTATCTGTAACATGGAAAGACATGCTTCCTAGCAACAAGCGCTGGCCGTTCCCACGATGTCGAGGGGCAGGGCAGGTGAACAGCATGGTTCTGAGCCGCCTCCGGCATAGCCGTCATCGCACGCTGCCCTAGCTTACCCGGATCTCTTCCCCAGGGAGCAGAGGCATTGATGCGTATCCGGTTATCGCTGCTTGGCGCAGCTGTGTGTGCCTGCACCACAATGGCCAATCCGAGTTTCGCCCAATCACCGCAAGGGCTTGAGAAACTCTCGCATATCCTGGTTCTCTATTTGGAGAACCGCAGCTTCGACAACATGTTCGGCGAGTTCCCGGGAGCAAACGGCATCGCCGATGCGGGAGAGGGGGCCATCCAGCGCAAACGTGACGGCCAGCCGTTCTCCACGCTGCCTGTGGCTAAAAAGCCTTTCAATCTCCCGGAGAATCCATCCGAGCTGAGGGAAATTGAGGCCCTTGGCGACTTACCGAACGAGCCCTTCGCCATCGACGGCATCCGGCCTGGCGTGACGACATCCACGTATACGCGGGATCTCACCCACTCGTTTTACACCCATCGCAGCCAAATCCACGGCGGCCAGAACGACTTGTTCGCCCTGTACTCAGACGCAGGGGCGCTCACCATGGGCCACTACAGTGCGGCCGCGCTCAAGGACAGCCATCTCTGGCAACTCGCCGGACGCTACACCCTGCTCGACAATTTTTTTCAGGGAGCCTTCGGCGGCTCATTCTTGAACCACATCTGGCTCGTCTGCGCGTGTGCGCCGGTCTGGCCTAATCCCCGGAAGGAGTTGCGGTCGGAGGTCGATGAACACGGAAACGTCGTTCGGGAGCGCAAGGTGAGTGCAGCCAGTGACGGCGACTACGCGCTCAACACGACGCAATCCGAACTCTTCAACAACGGCAAGCAGGGCAAGGACCTCCTGCCTCCGCAAACGGCCCCGACCATTGGAGACAGGCTGAGCGAGAAAGAGATCGACTGGGCCTGGTATGCAGGCGGCTGGAATCTGGCGATCAGGGACAGGACCACGGAGGAGGACGAGCAGCTCACCGATCTCGTCTTCCAATGGCACCATCAGCCCTTCGCTTCTTTCGCCCGCTTCGATCCCACGAATGTGGCCGGCCGCCACGAGCGGGACAAACACCTGAAGGATGCGACGCAGCTTGAGGAGGACATCAAGGCAGGAACCTTGCCGCCGGTTGCTTTCTACAAGCCCATTGGCGTGCTGAACCAGCATCCGGACTATGCCAGCCTCGATGCCGCGGATGAGGAGGTCGCGCGCATTGTCAGGCTGCTGGAGGACAGCCCGATGAGGGACTCGTATGCGCTTATCATCACCTATGACGAGTATGGCGGCTTCTTCGATCATGTCGCGCCGCCAGAGATCGGCGCTGACGGCGAGAAAGCCGACTTCTTCGGCCCGGGCTCCCGTGTGCCGACGATCGTGGTCTCTCCCTTTGCCCGTAAAGGTGTGATCGACCACACGCCGTATGACACGACCTCCATTCTGAAGCTAATCGGGGAGCGCCATCACCTCGCACCGCTGCCGAGCCCTCGCTACGGCGCAGTGGAAAGTCTGGCCAAGGCCTTCGATTTCGACCGCTGAGATTGAAGTGTTCCCCGTATCATTTGGGGGCCGCGCAGTGGAGCCCGGAATGACGGGGGAGATGCTGCCATCCCTGCACTCCGTTGCCCGGCAGGAGGTGTCTTTCCCCTGATAGTCCGGGAGCTACATTCGGGGGCGACCGACAATCGCAGTTGTCCGGAATGGGCCTTGCCTCTTTTGCATGCGAGTTCGCACTGGAGAATGTCATGTCCGAGCAGATTCGGCCCTACGCGCCGCTTACATCGGAAAATGCCGCGCTCGTTCTCGTTGACCATCAGGTCGGCCTCATGACTGGCGTTCGCGACTATTCAACGGGAGAGCTGAAACACAATGTTGTGGCGCTAGCCAAAGCAGCCCGAGTCCTGCACTTGCCAATCATCGTGACCACCACGGCACGCGACAGCATGTGGGGTCCGACTTTTCCGGAACTGGTCGAGGCGCTGCCCGGCATTCCGATTATCGATCGCTCGTCGGTCAACGCCTTTGACGATCCCGAGGTCGCCCGGGCAATTGACGCCACTGGGCGCACGAAGCTGATTTTCGCGGGCATCTCCCTCGAAGTCTGCGCCGCCTTCCCCGCCATCACCGCCATTGGCAAGGGTCTCGACGCGTATGTGGCCGTCGACGCTTCCGGAACTTTCAGCGAGACCAAACGCCAGGCCGGGCTTCTGCGGATGCTGCAGGCGGGCGTGATCCTCTCCGACTACGCCACGCTGATGGTGGAAATCCTCAAGGACAATGCGCGGCCCGAGGCCACCGCTGTTTACGACGCCATGGACATGCCTTGGGCGAAGCTCGTTGGACAGGTCGCCCAGGCCTACTCCAAGTGAAGAATGCGCCGGCGCAGCCTAGCTCCCTGGAGCCCCCCGGAACATCGGGCCGAGGCATTGCAAGCCGTACCCGGCGCCGGAAGGAAACAAGCTATGTCCCACAGCATATCGACCTTGCTGATCCGCAATCTTGAAGATGTATTCGGTGAAAACGACCCCGCGCGTCGACGCGCAGTAGTCGACGAGATCTTCCACGAAGACGCCGTCTTTTACGACCCCAACAACGGGGCATACCGTGGCCGTGATGAGATCCACCGCATCGCGGGCGTGATCAAGGCTACTCACCCCGACTTTCGCTATCAGCCGATCGCCCCGCCCGAGGAGTTGGGCGATGCCGGGCGGGTCCGGTGGGTGTCGGGTAGCCCTGGTAAGGCGCCGGCTTACGCCGGGACCGATTTCATCATTGCCCGGGACGGCCGGATTGCCGCCCTTTATCTCTTTTTCGACAAGTTACCCTAACTGGCCGGGCAGCCACGCCATCTACGTCTCGAATCCCGATGCTGTCGCGAGGCTCATCGAAGCCGCCGCCTCCGAAGATAACTAGCATTTTGTGCTTCTCCTATCGCGCGCTGCGCGCGACCGCCTCAATGGGCAGTCTGGATTCTCGGAGCGCAGACCATTGTGGGTGAGCCCCATAATAGAGCGGGCCTGTGAAGGCGCCTGCCGAGCCAAGATCGTAGGTACCTTGAGGCTCGAGGAAAATGGCCTACCTAAAACCTATGCTCGACCGCGACAGCGCATGACGGACGGCGTCTGGTTGGCCCCGTCCTGTGCCGTTCTGTGGTGTCACGGCCAAGCTCCTGACCGTTTTGACCTCGAAGGGCGGGGCGACTGTGACGTTCGAGAGCGCTTAAGAGGTCATTGGTGCAGCGGAGGCGTTCATGCGAATGATCCTCGTTGTCCTGATGGTGTTCGGGGCCACCCTTGCTGCGCGTGCACAATCGACGCCTCCGACCGATGCGATTCCGGTCGGGACTGTCCGCGCCGAGCAAAAGCCGATCTCGCAGAACGTGGAATTCGTTGGCCGTGTCGAGGCCCCCGAGCGCGTCGAAGTCCGCGCGCGGGTAAAGGGATACCTTGAGGAGGTCCTCTTCAAGGAAGGCGACATGATCAAGGCGGGTGCCCCGCTCTACCGCATTGAGAGCGACACGTTCGAGGCGGATGTCAAACAGGCGGAAGGCGCCCTGCAACGCAGCAAAGCCGGCTACGACCTCGCGGTCATCCAGCTTCAGCGAGCCGAGGATCTGCTGGCCAAAGCTGCCGGAACGGTGGTCGCCCGGGACCAGGCGCGCGCTCTCGCCGATCAGTCCAAGGGAGCCGTCACGTCCGATGAGGCCAATCTCAGCAATGCCAAGATCAACCTCGGCTATACCGTCATCTCTGCCCCCATCACCGGACGCATCGGCCGGACGAACGTCACGATTGGCAATGTTGTCGGGCCCGACAGCGGTGTGCTGACGACGATCGTCAGCCAGGACCCGATGTACGTGACCTTCCCCGTCAGCCAGCGCGAGTTGATGAAGCATACCTCCTCCGAGAACGTAACGGACCCGCGCGAACTCACCGTCCGCATCCGCTTTTCAGATGGAACCACCTACGACCAGGTCGGACGCATCAACTTCGTCGACGTCTCGGTTGAGCGCACCACGGACACGGTCACCGTGCGGGCGGTCATTCCAAATCCGAAGGGCCAATTGACTGACGGACAGCTTGTCCGTGTCCTGATCGGCACCGACAAACCCGAGACCAAGATCGTCATCCCGCAGGCGTCCCTCATCGCCGATCAGAGCGGCGTTTATGTCTTCATCGTCGAGGAGGGCAAGGCCGTGATGAGGCGCGTCAAGATCGGAGGTGAGAGTGGGACGGGCGCCATCGTCGATGAAGGCCTGTCCGGCGGCGAGCAGGTGATCGTGGAGGGATTGCAGAGCGTGCGACCCGGTGCGCAGGTGAGGGCAACACCGGTGCCCAGCACCTTGAGCGGGACATAGCGCCATGCTCTCGGCCGTCTTCGTGGACCGACCGAGATTGGCAATCGTCATTGCCATCGTCACCACCATCGCCGGGCTTTTGTCTCTGTTTGTGATCCCGGTCTCCCAATATCCGGATATCGTTCCGCCGCAGGTCTCCGTCACCACGAACTATCCCGGCGCCTCGGCCGATGTGGTGGACGCGACCGTTGCCCAGCCCATCGAATCCCAGGTCGTCGGCGTCGATAAGCTCATCTATATGAAAAGCGTGAGCGGGAACGACGGAAGCTATACGCTGACGGCTTCCTTCGAACTCGGCACAAATCCGGACATCAACGCCGTCAACGTGAACAACCGGGTGCAGGTGGCGCTGTCGAAACTGCCGCAGGACGTGCAGCGCCAGGGCGTCACGGTCAAGAAAAAGTCCTCCGCCTTGCTCGGCGTCGTCGCCTTCTACTCGCCCAAGCAAACGCACGATCCGCTGTTCATTTCAAACTATGTGACGATCAACATTCTCGATCAGGTGAAGAGCACGCCGGGTGTCGGCGATGCCTCGCTCTGGGGACCGCAGGACTATGCCATGCGCGCCTGGGTGCGGGTGGATCGGCTGACAGGTCTCAATCTGACGACCGGCGACATCATCAGCGCCATTCAGGCCCAGAACGTGCAGGCCGCGGTCGGCCGCATCGGCGCTCGTCCTATCTCGGATGATCAGCGGCTGCAGCTCAACATTCAAACCAAGGGGCGCCTGAATTCCGTCGAGGATTTCGAAAAGATCGTCCTGCGCACCAACCCGGATGGGTCGGTTCTCCGCCTCGGTGATGTCGCACGCCTTGAATTGGGGGCCGCCAATCTCGACCGTGAAACCCGGTTCAACGGCGGACCCGCCGCCGTCGTGGCGATCTATCAGTCTCCCGGCGCCAATGCGCTGTCGACGTTGGACGCGGTCAAGAAGCAAATCGCCGATCTGGCCAAGACCTTTCCGGAGGATCTCGAGTGGAAGGTCACCTATGACCCCACGACCTTCGTAACCGACACGATCCATGAAGTTCAGAAGACGCTGGTCGAGGCCTTCATCCTCGTCGTCCTGGTGGTTTTCCTCTTCCTCGGGAGCTTCCGCGCGACGCTGATCCCGACTTTCGCGGTCCCCGTGAGCTTGATCGGCGCATTCATTGTCCTGAACGCCGTCGGCTATTCGGCCAACACGGTTTCGCTCCTCGCGGTCGTGCTCGCCATCGGCATCGTGGTCGACGACGCCATCGTCGTCGTGGAGAATGTCGAACGCGTGATGGAGGAGCACCCCGAGCTTTCGCCCGCCGACGCGACCAAGAAGGCGATGGAGGAGATCACCGCGCCGATCATCGCGATCACGCTGGTGCTGCTCTCGGTCTTTGTGCCCGTCGCGTTCATTCCGGGCATCTCGGGCGAACTGTTCCGTCAGTTCGCCGTGACGGTTGCCGTCGCCATGTTTCTCTCCGCGATCAACGCGCTGACATTGTCGCCGGCTTTGTGCGGTGTGCTTCTGCGCCCGCACCACGGGCCGCGTCGTGGGGTCATCGGCTACGTGATGCGTTTCATCGACCGCGTCCGCGACGCCTATGGCAATGTCGTAGCGCGGCTTGTCCGCGTGTCCATCATCGGACTGGTCATGGTCGGGGTGGCGGGCGCCGGCGTCTACGGCCTTTCGAAGATCACCCCCACGGGCTTCTTGCCTGAGGATGACCAGGGAGCCTTCTTCGTCGTGGTCCAATTGCCCGACGGCGCGTCCGTCGCAAGGACCGAGGACGTCATTCGGCGCGCGGAAGCCGTCTTGAAGGAGGAGGAGGCGGTCGCGGACTACACCTCGGTCATCGGATTGAATTTCATCGACAACTATTCGCAGGCCAATGCCGCGTTCATCGTCGTCACCATGAAACCGTTCGAGGAGCGCCACGACCGCTCCCTTGGCGCGAACGCCGTCATCGCGCGCCTCGGTGCCAAGCTTCGCCAGATTCAAGGCGGGACGGTCGTTCCGCTCGCGCCGCCTCCCATCATCGGGCTCGGCACAGGCGGCGGCTTCACATACGTCCTGAAGGATCTGCGCGGAGGGGACCCGAAAGCACTGGCTCAGGTCCTGCGCGGTTTGACGGTCGCGGCAAACCAGGACCCGCAACTGTCCCGCGTCTTCAGCACGTTTTCTGCCACGAGCCCGTCCATCTATCTCGATATCGACCGGAACAAGGTGCAGATTCTCGGCGTCCCGCTGAACAGCGTTTTTCAGGCGCTGCAAGCCGCGCTTGGCGGATACTACGTCAACGACATGAATCTCTTCGGGCGCACGTGGCAGGTTCAGGTGCAGGCCGAGGCGCTCGACCGCTCGAAGGTCGATGACATCTATCGCATCAACGTCCGGAACGACAAGGGCGAGATGGTGCCGTTGCGAAGCATTCTCGAGGTCCGGGTTATCGTCGGGCCGCCGGCGCTGATCCGCTACAACAACCGTCGGGCCGTGACGATTCAGGGAAGCCCGGCGCCGGGCGTCTCGTCCGGGCAGGCGCTCAACGCGATGGAAAGCGTCGCCGCCCGCGTTCTCCCGACAGGATTTGCCGGTGAATGGACCGACACGGCATTTCAGGAAAAGCGCGCCGAGGGCAAGACAGCTATCATCCTCGCCTTCGCGGTGCTCTTCGCCTTTCTCTTCCTCGTCGCGCTCTATGAGAGCTGGACCATTCCGGTGCCGGTTCTCCTGTCCGTCGCCATCGGTGTGCTCGGGTCGTTTGCCGCCATCGTCGTGGGCCGGCTGACATTGGATCTCTACGGGCAGATCGGGATGATTGTCCTGATCGGCCTCGCCGCGAAAAACGGCATCCTGATCGTCGAGTTCGCAAAAGAGCAGCGAGAGAGGGGTGTGCCCTTGCTGGAGGCTGCGACCGAAGGGTCGCGGCTGCGTTTCCGTCCCGTCATGATGACGTCGCTGGCCTTCATCCTGGGTCTTTATCCGCTCGTTGTGGCCACCGGCGCGTCGGAACTGGCGCGGCGCAATGTCGGCACGCCCGTGTTCGGCGGCATGATCCTCGCGTCTTTCGTCGGAATCTTTGCGATCCCGCCGCTTTACGTGATGTTCCAGGCGCTGCGTGAGAAGGTGAAGGGGATTGGTGGTCCCAAGGCCGGAAAACCTGCGGAAGCGCCGTCACCCGCGCACGGGGCGGCCGAGCAGCCTTTGAGTGAAAAGGCGATCGCGAGGGCGCCGGAACGGGAATAGCTAACGACAACGCCGGTAGAGGGTCCCCGTTGTGTCCTGTTCGTTGAAGTAGCGCGCGAGACCGCCGTTAGACGATGGTGACATGATCACCTTCACCTCGTTTCCCGAAACGGAATTCGCGCAGTGCATGTTGAAAATCTGACGGTTCCCGCTCGTCGGTTCTATTGAGAGGATGCTGCATGTGGCCTGGGGCGTCCTGAGGCGGTTCCCTGACACGATGAAGGCTGGCGCAAACATATCCAGAGGCTTCTTGAAAGAGGTGCTCTTTCCTCCGGAGGCATAGAAGGCGTCGCAGCTGAGGCTCTGTTCCAGCCAAGCTCCTTGATACGCGGAAAGGTTCAGTTTTGCGGCATGTGCGTCCGAAGCGAGGGACGACAGGGCGAGGCTGAATGCGGCGAGACCGATGGTGGAGCGAACGCTCATCGAGACCTCCTTTGACGTCGAGCGTCATCAGACCTGTAGAGAGCGATGTTCGACGCCCGGAACACCGAGGGCGAGTGGCCATGCTTTCAAGCGTCTAAGCGGTTAAGTTATCAGAAGTCACAAGGTTGAGCATCGGAAACTCGGGAGGATCGAGCCGTGTCTTCGGTCTGAATGGCGGAGGTGACTTTCCTTCCTCGGCCGGCGCGCCACATGCATGGGGGTGAGAAGCGGCGCAGGACAATGGTGCCGACCATGAGATGGGTTTCGTTCTCGGTTGCCCCTCGTTCCCGAGGCGCTGCATGACGCAGGCTGCCTGGATACGCTGGATGCCGGGGCTTGCGACGGCGAGTGAGTACAAGCTTACTTGGCTGCCTCACGACATCTTTGCAGGTCTTGTTCTGACAACGATGCTGGTGCCGGTCGGCATCGCCTATGCGGTGGCCTCCGGCGTACCCGGCATCTATGGTCTTTACGCGACGATTGTGCCGCTGCTCGCCTATGCGCTTTTCGGCCCCAGCCGCATCCTCGTCTTGGGCCCAGATTCATCACTTGCCGCCGTCATATTGGGCGTGGTGATGCCTCTATCAGCCGGAGACCCGAGCAGGGCGATAGCCGTTGCCAGCCTGATGGCCGTGGTCTCGGGGAGCGTGTGCATTCTCGCGGGCGTAGCGCGCCTCGGCTTCATGACGGAACTGCTGTCGAAACCCATTCGCTATGGCTACATGAACGGGATTGCGCTGACGGTTCTTATCAGTCAGCTGCCCAAACTCTTCGGCTTCTCAATCGAGAGTGACGGGCCTCTCAGGAATCTGTGGGCAATCGGTGCCGCCATCGTCGCCGGCAAGACGAACTGGATAGCGCTCGCCCTTGGTGCGGCGGCCCTCGCGGCGATCTTGCTTCTCAAGAGAGCGCCGCGCGTGCCGGGAATTCTGATCGCAGTGGTCGCCGCAACGCTGGTCGTCAGCGTGCTCGATCTCTCCGCGCGCGCCGGGGTTGCCGTGCTCGGCCCACTCCCTCAGGGCCTGCCGGCCTTTTCAATCCCCTGGGTCCCTTATACGGATCTCGTGCCCGTTCTCATCGGCGGCGCGGCCGTCGCGCTCGTGTCCTTCGCCGACACGAGCGTTCTTTCTCGTGTCTATGCCGCCAGAACGGGCGTTGCTGTCGATCCGAACCAGGAGATGATCGGGCTCGGCGCTGCCAATTTCGCGGCGGGCTTCTTTCAGGGTTTCCCGATCAGCAGCAGTTCTTCCCGCACGCCCGTGGCCGAGGCATCCGGCGCGCGCACACAGCTGACCGGAGTTGTCGGTGCAGCGGCCGTGGCAATCCTGCTGATCGCAGCTCCCAACCTTCTTCAGAATCTGCCGTCAACCGCGCTCGCGGCCGTGGTCATTGCATCTGCCATAGGCCTCATCGAGATCGAAGGCCTTGTTCGCATCTATCGTATGCAGCCCTGGGAGTTCTGGCTGTCGATCGTGTGCTTCGTCGGTGTCGCCGCTCTGGGCGCGATCCCGGGCATCGGGCTTGCGGTCGGGATCGCCGTTCTCGAATTCCTGTGGGATGGCTGGCGGCCGCATTCCGCTGTGCTGGGCCATGCCGAGGACGTCATGGGTTTTCACGACATCAAGCGTTATCCTCACGCCCGACAAATTCCCGGCCTTGTCCTGTTCCGGTGGGATGCGCCCCTGTTTTTCGCCAATGCCGAGTTCTTCCGCGAGCGCGTACTGGAAGCTGCTGCGCAGTCGCCGACGCCGGTCCGCTGGCTCGTCGTTGCAGCGGAACCGGTCACCAGCGTCGATGTCACCGCAGCCGACACTCTTGGCGAGTTGAATGGTGCCTTGCACACGGCCGGAATCGATTTGCTGTTCGCGGAACTCAAGGATCCCGTGAAGGATAAATTGCGGAGGTTCGGTCTGCTCTCCGAACTTGGCGAGAACTCCTTCTTCCCAACCATCGATGCCGCCGTGAGAACGTATCTCGAAACATATTCGGTCGAGTGGCCGGGCCCCGAGGAGCGCCGCTCATGAACTGGCTCCTCATCTTCATCCCGGTAACGATTGCGCTCGAATGGCTCGCCCCCTCCAAGCACCTGCTCGTTTTCATCGCCTCTTCCCTTGCCATCCTTCCGCTCGCAGCGTGGATGGGGCGGGCGACCGAGCATCTCGCGGAACGAATGGGCGAGGGGGTCGGCGGCCTGCTCAACGCGACGTTTGGGAATGCGGCAGAACTTATTATCGCTATCGCGGCTTTGCGCGCCGGGCTTCATGATGTCGTCAAAGCATCTATTGCAGGGTCGATCGTCGGCAACATTCTGCTGGTGCTGGGAGCTTCGATGCTCGCGGGTGGCCTGCGGCGACCGGAGCAGCATTTCAATGCCGTGGCGGCGCGCTCGCAAGCCACGATGCTGACGCTGGCAGCGATCGGCCTGATCCTTCCCGCCGTGTATAACGTGGCCATTGGACACCAAGATTCCGGGAGTCTGGGCGGGCTCAGCATCACCATCTCGGTGGTGCTTCTGGTGGTGTACTGCTTGTTCTTGGTGTTTTCCCTCGTGACGCATTCGGCCCTTTTCACCGGGACACGCGATGCCGAAAAGAAAGGGGAGGCCCACACGCCGCCTTGGAGCGCCGGCCGCGCGGCTCTTGTGCTCGCCGCCGCGACGGTGACGATCGCGTGGATGAGCGAGATCCTGGTCGGTGCAATCGATCCGGTCGCGAAAGATTCGGGTCTCAGCAAAGCCTTCGTCGGCTTGTTCGTTGTCGCAATCCTCGGAAACGCAGCCGAGCACGCGACGTCGATCACGGCTGCGCTCAAGAACCGGATGGATCTCTCGCTCTCAATCGCCATCGGCTCGAGCGTGCAGGTTGCATTGTTTGTAGCTCCCATTCTCGTGCTCGTCAGCCTCGTCATCGGACCGACACCGATGGATCTCACCTTTCCGGCCGGGATGGTGCTTATCGTCCTGTTGTCGGTGTTGATTACGGCACAGGTGGCGGGGGATGGTCGGTCGGATTGGCTAAAAGGCGTTCAGCTTCTCGCTGTCTATCTGATCCTCGGCGTGACCTATTTCTTCTTGCCGGATCCCAGCGTCCCATCGAGTCCGTAGGGGCCCCCCAATATCGCGGTCGCGGCGTTATTCAGGATGGGGAGCACGTCGCTGGAGAAAGACAATGACAACTTTCCGTCACGAGCTCGGTCCGTCCTCGCTCGCCGGGCGACGGTGTAAGCTCGGAATAGCGATTTTCATTCTTGCATTCGTCCTGTGGCTGCTCGTTCCGCTGGCTGCTGCGCTCCAGGCGCCGCCCGCTCGCATTGCAGCGATGTCCGGAGCTATTTTCGTTGCCAACAAGGTCATGCTGGTCATCTGTGTGGCCGTGATGGGGAAGGAGGGCTTCCTCCAACTCAAGGCCATCCTCTCGAGGGCGCTGTTCCCGACGGAGGTGGGGCCCACGCGATATACAATCGGGCTGGTGATGTTCTGCCTGCCGCTCGTGTCGGCGATGTTGGAACCTTATGTGGAGCAGTTCTGGCCTGACGCGGGATCCGATCTATGGCTCAAGGCGGTTGGCGATCTCATGCTAATCGCGAGTTTCTTCGTGCTCGGCGGTGAGTTCTGGAACAAGGTTCACGCTCTCTTCGTCCGGACAGCCAAGGTTGTCGACACCGGGAGAATGGACGCCTCGGGGACGGCTTCGGGCATTGTCAATTAAACGACGCCGCGTGGGAGCGATCATAGGCCTGGACATGATCGCTGGTGGCTACCCTATGCGGACATCGTCATCCGGGGCACGTGATCAGGCACGACGAGCTTCGCTTCGGTTGCGGAAAGGACTTGCTCGACACTTACGCCATCCGCGATCTCGACGAGAGTGGCGCAGCCCTCAGGGAAAGCGATCACCGCAAGCTCCGTTACGACGAGATCAACCGGGCGGACGGAGGTGAGAGGCAGCGTACAAGTCTCGACGATCTTGGACTTGCCCTTGGCGGTGTGTTGCATCGCGACGATGACGCGCTTGGCTCCGGTGACCAGATCCATGGCTCCCCCCATACCGGGCACCATCTTGCCCGGGATCATCCAGTTCGCAAGCAACCCCGCTTGATCGACCTGAAGGCCCCCAAGGACGGTCAGATCAAGATGGCCACCACGGATGAGGGCAAAGGACATTGCGCTGTCGAAGGTCGACGCGCCTGGCAGGGCTGTAACGGGGCGCCCGCCAGCGTCTGTCAACCACGGAACAGCCATGCCTTGTTCGGGGATCGGGCCCGTACCGATGAGGCCGTTCTCCGATTGGAAGTAAACGTTAATCCCACTCGGAACGAAGTTCGCCACTAATGTCGGGATGCCAATGCCGAGATTGACCAGCATGCCATTTTGAAGTTCACGGGCGATGCGTTTGGCAATCAAAGCCTGAGGGTCCATGCGGTCACCCCTTTCGTGAAGATCAATTTTTGACGACCAGAAAGTCGACGATTGGAGCTGGGGTTACGACGTGATCAGGCGCGATGACGCCGACCGGAACGATGTTCTCGGCGTGCACAATGACCGTATCCGCCGCCATGGCAATCAGCGGATTGAAGTTACGCGCCGTAAGCGCGTATGCGAGATTGCCGAGATAGTCGGAGAGAAAGGCGTTCACGAGCGCGAAGTCCGCACGCAGCGCAGTCTCCAGCAAATACTCCCGATCATTCAGCGAGATCTTTTCTTTACCTTCTTCAACGACGGTGCCCACTCCCGTTGGGGTTAGAATGCCGCCCAGACCGCACCCACCCGCGCGAATGCGCTCCACCAGTGTTCCTTGCGGAACCAGATCGACCTCAAGGGTGCCCGCAAGCATTTGCTGTTGGGTTTCGGGATTCAAGCCGATGTGGCTTACAATGACTTTGTGAAGGAGCTTAGCTTCGACGAGCTTTCCGATGCCGATGCCCGGCGCGGCTGTGTCATTGGCAATGACGGTAAGGTTGCCCTTTCGCTGGCGGATCAGTTCATCGATCAACGGCTCCGGCGTGCCGACGCCTAGGAACCCGCCGATCATCAGGCTTGCTCCGTCGGGAATCATAGCGACCGCGTTCAAAAGTGAAATTGTCTGCATCTCAGTTCACGTCAATGATCAGCCCATGCGTCGCAGACCTCAGGCCATGATGCTAAGACCTCCGTCCATAGAGGCGGTCATCCCCGTCAGTCGCCGCGCATAGGGCGTGGTCAGGTAGGCTGTCGTGGGCCCGACGTCGTCAATATCGACCGGTTAGCTGCGCGCGTCTTTAGGGGCCCCGGAGACACCGCATGAACAGTGATATGCTTAGCGCCAAGCTCGTAGGTCGCCCGACGGATATAAACATCGGTCCAGCAGCGATCGTTCCGCAACAATACCAGCGGGCAGACTCAGACACGCCCGCACTGGGTTTCTGTCGTCCAGTCCTGTGGAACGCTACTCGGACCGTCCTTTTAGGGAGATGTTTCCACTTTTGAGAGGGAGCAATTGAGCTCCATTCATGGCGATTGCCGGAATCTGGCGGGAAGGGCAGGGAGGCGGCATCGCTGCCGCGCTGCTCCGCCACGGCTGGCAGGTTCGCGGACTGGCTCGCAATGTCGCCACAGCCCGCAATGCTGGCCCGGCGCAGATCGAGTGGATCGAAGGCGACACCATGCAAGGCGTTGACGTTGTCCGGGTTGCCAAGGGCGCGGCGATTATCGTGCATGCGGTGAACCCGCCCGGCTGCCGCGACGGATCAGCCAAACGTGAACGCAAAAGCCTCCACGCCCGGAGTGAGAAACTCAATCTCGAATTGGCGATCGGCGATCGGTTTCGATTGTCGGATCAACTGGTACAGACGCTGCTCGGTCGCTGTACCGTCGCCTTGTTCGTCAATGTCAGTTCCGCGAGCCGCGCCTGGCGCCTTTCCATCGATCAGCACGCGAAATCTCACGGACGGCCCTGACGCTGCCGGACCCATGACAAGATGAAGATCGCGAGCGTGAAAACGGTACGCCATGGTTCCGTTGGCCTTATTCAGCGCGGCCCTGTCGCTCTTCACCGTCCAATCGCCAGATAGCGCCCATTCATTCAAGCGCAACCCTACGGGCAGATCATACATGCGAGGCTTATCCAAGAGCGCCCCACCGGGCGATGCAAAGCTCTCGGTGCGATCATACCCGACATAATTTTCCGGGGACTTCAGATTGCTCCAATCCGCGGCCGCTTCAATTCCTTGGGCCTCGACCGACACGGGTTCACGGTTGATCCCGCGCATTCCCGCCTCGGCCAGCAATGCTTGAATAATCATCTCCGACTGCTCGTATGAGCCCTCGCCAAAATGATGATGTCGAACCCGCCCCTGCGCATCAATGAAATAAAGCGCCGGCCAATATTGGTTCTCAAAGGCTCGCCATATGACATGCTCATTATCCACAGCGACCGGATAATCGATCCGCATCTCTTTCACAGATCGGCGGACATTATTGATGTTCTTCTCAAATGCGAACTCCGGTGCGTGGACGCCGATCACCGCTAATCCTTGATCCTTGTATTTCTCTGCCCAGGCGCGGACATGGGGCAGTGTGCGCAGCCAGTTGATGCAGGTGTAGGTCCAGAAATCAACGAGGACGACTTTTCCACGCAACGCCGACGCCGTTAGGGGCGGTGAATTGAGCCACTCGTCCGCGCGCTCAAGAGACGCGATCTCGGATTGACCGGAAATTTGGCCAATGGGCAATCCGTGCAGGAACGGCACCCGTAGCCCCAAGGATGTTGTCGGCGCGTTCATATCACCCGCAAAACCAACATTCGGCGCAGCGATAGCGGTAGCAAATGCCGCAGCGGGCACGCCCACGGGAAGAACATTCAACGCACCTGCGGCGGCAGCCGAGGCGACCAGGAGGTCGCGCCGGTTCGGGACTGATGATGGCGCCGACATTGAATTGATCGTCTCCAAAACCACAAGGTTGATCGATGAGGGCAATGAGGCCCAATGCTATTGGATACTGCCAAGACGAAGAGGTATCGAGGCGAATTCATGCGAGCTTCTTCCGGCCCAGTGGCACCGCAAGTCGGCCTGATCGATACTTTCGATCATTGTGCTGTCTGTCCGAAGAATAAAGATGGCTGATTGTTGTTCCAAAGACCGCCACTAATGTCGTGGTCGCTCCGGCGATGACGCTCCTTGGTTGAGCCGCTCAGCTCAGCGCAATGGAATGAAGGTCGCGTCGGATTCTAACCATAAGTTCGTTGACGACGTGATCAGTTCGCACGGCAAATCATGTCTCGCCGCTGCCATTCGCATCCGTATCGGAAACCTTGCCTGGTCCAGCCAGTTGTAATGCTCGGAGCTTTCAAAAAGAGGAGGTCGCAATGGACTGGAACCGAGTTCAAGGAAACTGGAAACAGGCGCGGGGAAAAATCAAGGAGCAGTGGGGAAAGCTCACTGACGATGATCTCGATGTCATCAATGGCCAGCGTGACCAATTGGAAGGGAAGATTCAGGAGCGTTACGGCTTGGCAATGGACCGTGTCCGCCACGATGTTGACGCTTGGTTTCGTCAACAAAAATGGTGACGAGAACAGCTCTCTGCCGATCAAGCTCGGCAAACTTCAGTGAGTGGGTCTATTAGCCGGACATCTCTGTTTTGTCTGCACTCGACGGGGTGAGAGGAGGGCAGCGATGCGCGCATTCGCTTCGCCAGTTGTGCTTGCCGCACTCTGCACCACGAGCCCGGCCTTGCCGCAGACGGCGCAGACGCCGTTCGGCGATGTTGCCCATCACGTGGTCCGAGTGGACGGGCTTCGCTTCCACTATGTGACCGCAGGTTCGGGCGAGCCGGTCGTCCTGCTCCCCGGCTGGCCTGAAAGCTGGATCGCCTGGCGCAAGGTTATCCCACTGCTCGTCAAGGCAGGACGGCAGGTCTATGTGCTCGATCCGCGTGGCTTTGGTGACAGTGACAAGCCGCAAGGTGGCTACGATCTCGACACTGCCGCCCGCAACATGCACGACTTCCTGGCGGAGACGGGGCTCATTCGCCCCGGCGGCGTCGATATCGTTGGGCACGATGTCGGGACCTGGATCGCCCATGCCCACGCCGCGGCATATCCCGGCGAGGTCAAGCGGCTGGTCCTGACCGAATCCAATGTGCCGGGTGTCTCGCCGCCGGCGCCCGTGGGCATCCCGAGCGAGGCCGTGAATCTCAAGTCCTGGCAATTCGCCTTCAATCGGCTGATCGACCTGCCCGAGATCCTCGTGCAAGGGCGCGAGCGCGCTTATCTCGCCTGGCTGTACGGGACGAAGAGCACGCGAACCTACGCGATCGAGCCCGCCGCGCTCGACGAATATGTCCGTGTCTTCTCGCAGCCCGGAGCCCTGCGGGCTGGCTTCGCTTGGTACCGCACCGCGTTCAGCCCGGAAGGGCTTGCCCAAGCCAAGGCGCGCGCCGCCCAGCGATTGCCGATGCCCATGCTGGCGCTCGGCGGAGGAGACGGTGTCGGAGATGCTCTATACGCGGCGGTCGCAACGCTCGGAGACCGTGTCAAGGGCGGCGTGATAAAGGGCAGCGCGAACGAAGGCTGCGGGCACTTTCTGCCCGAGGAGTGCCCCGACGAACTTACCGCCGCGATCCTCGCCTTCTGGCGCGAGACTCCCTGATGAATATCAAGAAGCCAATGGGAGAGAGGTCGATGTCCGAAGACGTCAATCACGATCGCCGTCGCTTTTTGCGCAATGCGGCCATGACCGTTGCTGCGACCGAACTCGCCATGATCGGTTCGGCGGAGGCACAAACGAGCGGAGGAGCATCGCCCGCGATCAAGGCGGTGACGAGTACGTCGTTCGGCTCGCTGAAGCAGATTGATGCCGGCGTCCTGAACGTCGGATACGCAGAAGCCGGCCCCGCGAATGGCTCTGTTGTCATTCTTCTGCATGGCTGGCCCTACGACATTCACAGCTATGTCGATGTCGCGCCGTTGCTGGCATCGAAGGGTTACCGGGTCATCGTGCCCTACCTGCGCGGCTATGGCCCGACCCGCTTTCTTTCAAGTGAAACCTTCCGGAACGGCCAGCCATCGGCGCTCGCGGTCGATATCACCGCGTTGATGGACGCGCTCAAGATCGAGAAGGCGATCCTCGCCGGCTTCGATTGGGGAGCGCGGACGGCCAACATTATCGCGGCGCTCTGGCCGGAGCGTTGCAAGGCCATGGTCTCGGTCAGCGGTTATCTGATCGGCAGCCAGGAAGCCGGCAAGATGCCGTTGCCGCCCAAGGCTGAGCTCCAATGGTGGTACCAGTTCTATTTCGCCACAGACCGCGGCCGCGCCGGCTACGATCAATACCGGCATGATTTTAACAAGCTCATTTGGCAGCTCGCGTCGCCGAAATGGGATTTCGACGACGCCACATTCGATCGCACCGCGGCGTCCTTCGACAACCCGGATCATGTCAGCATCGTCATCCATAATTATCGCTGGCGGCTCGGCCTGGCGGCCGGAGAGCCGAAATATGACGATCTGGAAAAGCGGCTCGCCGAAGGCCCGATCATTTCCGTGCCGACCATTACGATGGAAGGCGATGCCAATGGGGCCCCGCACGCCGACGCCAGTTCCTATGCCAAGAAATTCTCGGGCAAATACGCCCACCGGCTTGTCACGGGCGGCGTAGGGCACAATTTGCCTCAGGAAGCGCCGCAGGCCTTTTTGGATGCGGTGGTCGAGGTTGATCGCTTTTGATCGGCGTTCGTCTGCTTCAAAGTCCCGCTCGCTGAAGTCAAACGGCGAAAAGCGTCGATGGATAGCGTTGCTGATTGCCGTTCGCAGTTCAAGGTGAGGACGCCATGGCCTTTGTGATCAAAGTCAACGGGAACTCGCATAGCGTCGATGTCGACGGCGACACGCCGCTCCTCTGGGTGTTGCGCGACGTGCTCGGCATGACGGGCACAAAGTTCGGCTGCGGCGCAGCGCTCTGTGGCGCCTGCACCGTGCATGTCGACGGCGTCGCAACTCGGTCCTGTGTCACGCCGATCGACAGCGTGGGCAGTTCCGAGATCACGACCATCGAGGCAATCGGCGCGACAGCGGCGGGCGCCAAGATCCAGAAGGCCTGGCTCGACCTGGAGGTCGTTCAGTGCGGCTACTGCCAGTCGGGGCAGATCATGTCCGCTTCGGCGCTCCTTGCGAGCAACTCACACCCGACGGACGCCGACATCGATGAAGCCATGTCCGGCAACATCTGCCGCTGCGGGACCTATCTCCGCATTCGTGACGCGATCAAGCAGGCCGCGCAATCGAGCGGACAGGGAGGCTAACCATGGCCATCGAGCACCTCCCATCCCGGCCCGGCGCCCCGGAACATGCTGGATCGGCGCTCTCCCGGCGCAGGTTCCTGCAGGTTGGAGTGGCCGCAGGCGGCGGTCTCATGCTGGGCCTGAGGTTACCGTTCGCCGGTGACGCCAGGGCGGCGGATGCCGATGGTTTCGAGCCGAACGCCTTTATCCGTATCGGCGGCGACGGACAGGTTGTCCTGACCATGCCCTATGTCGAGATGGGGCAGGGCACCTATACCTCGATCCCGATGCTGATTGCCGAAGAGCTGGAGGTCGACCTGCCACAGGTGCGGCTGGAACATGCGCCGCCGAACGAAAAACTGTACGCCAATCCGCTGCTGGGGGTGCAGGCGACCGGCAACTCGAACGCGGTCCGCGGGGCGTGGCGGCCCTTGCGCGAGGCCGGTGCGACGGCCAGAACCATGCTGGTGGCCGCGGCGGCAAAACGATGGAACGTCGATCCCGCGTCCTGCCGCGCGCAAAGCGGTGAGGTGCTTCACGCGCCGACCGGGAGACGGATCGCCTATGGCCAACTCGCCGCTGAGGCGGCCCGCATGCCCGTCCCGGAAAACGTCGCGCTCAAGCGACCGGAGGAGTTCCGTCTCATAGGCACCCCGGCCAAGCGGCTGGACACGCCGGCGAAGGTCAACGGAACCGCCGTCTACGGCATCGATGCTCGGCCGCCAGGCGTGAAGATCGCAACCCTGGCGCAATCGCCCGTCTTCGGCGGTCGGTTGAAGAACGTGGATGATACAGCGGCCAAGGCCGTGAAGGGCGTACGTCAGATCGTGCGACTCGACGACGCCGTCGCGGTCGTGGCTGACCATATGGGGGCGGCGAAGAAGGGGCTCGCGGCCCTGGTGATCGAGTGGGACGACGGTCCGCATGCCAAGCTCAGCACCAGTCAGATCGCGAGCGAACTCGAAACGGCGACGCTCAATCCGGGAGCGGTGGCGCAGGATACCGGCAACACCGACAAGGCCATGGCGAGGGCCGTTAGCAAAGTCGAGGCGATCTACGAGGTTCCGTTCCTGGCGCATGCCACGATGGAGCCGATGAACTGCACGGTTCACGTCCGCGAGGGCGGGTGCGAAGTCTGGGTCGGTAGCCAAGTCATGGCGCGCGTCCAGGCTGCGGCGGCGACAACAGCCGGCTTGCCCTTGGACAAGGTCGTGGTCCACAACCATCTGATCGGCGGCGGGTTTGGCCGACGGCTCGAAGCCGATGGCGTCATTCGGGCCGTCCAGATCGCCAAGCAGGTCGACGGTCCCGTCAAGGTCGTCTGGACGCGCGAGGAAGATATCCAGCACGACATGTACCGGCCCTATTGGTTCGATCGGATTTCTGCCGGTCTGGACGAGAAGGGCATGCCGGTCGCCTGGAACCATCGCTTTGCCGGCTCCTCGGTCATTGCGCGATGGCTCCCGCCGGCATTCCAAAACGGGCTCGACTCCGACACCACCGAAGGGGCGATCGATCTGCTTTATGCGCTCCCGAACGTCCACGTAGAGTATGTGCGGGTGGAACCTCCGGGCATTCCGACCGCCTTCTGGCGCAGCGTCGGGCCGTCACACAACGTGTTCGTGACGGAAAGCTTCATGGACGAACTGGCCGCGGCGGCAAAGCAGGACCCGGTTGCGTATCGGCTGGCCCTTCTCGACCAGGCGCCCCGCGCCAAAGCGGTCCTAGTGCTGGCAGCAGAGAAGGCCGGCTGGGGACAGCGATTGCCGGACAGGGTTGGCCGTGGCGTCTCCTTGCAGTACGTGTTCGCGAGCTATCTGGCCCAAGTGGCCGAAGTCGAGGTCTCGAAGGATGGTGCGGTTCGCGTCCGGCGCGTCGTCTGCGCCGTCGATTGCGGCACCGCCGTCAATCCCGATACCATCCGGGCTCAGATCCAAAGCGGCGTTATCTTCGGCATCACCGCGGCGCTCTATGGCGAGATCACGCTCAAGAATGGACGAGTCGAGCAAGCCAACTTCGACACCTACCAGATGCTGCGCATGAACGAGGCGCCGGCCATCGAGGTCTACATCGTCCAGAATTCCGAGCTGCCCGGCGGGATCGGCGAAACCGGGACCTCGGCGATCATGCCTGCGGTCGCCAACGCGGTGTTTGCTGCAACCGGCAAGCGCTTGCGGAAGCTGCCAATCGATCCCGCTGCGCTGAAGCAGTCGCCGTGAGTGGTGATCCTTGTGGCCCTCGCGGCAAGACAAGGAGGACCCGGACTTGATCCGGGCACCCACGTCTTTGCCCACGGTGTTGAGCCAGTCACCCGTCATCCCCGATCTCGTGCCGGCAATCCACGTCTTCTTCGCCCCGGCCCGTAAATTTCGCTTCGGAACGACGCGCTTCGCCTTCGTCATCACCGCACTTGTTGCGGCCATTCAAGCCTTTGCTTGCGACCTATCATGACAGCCGGCTTGTCGTTGTCCTGAGCGCATTCTGCTGAACAAAAATCGTCCGCGCGACTTTCCAGTAAGCTGAAGAACAGCAGCCCGAAGGCGCACGGATGCGTTCGCGTACGCGGTGGTTCCGAGAGTGCCGACATTGCAAGCTACCGCTACCAAACTCGGAGGATACGGATCATGTGTATCGGAAGAAGTACCGCGTTAGGCGTACTCGCAGTGTCCGTTGCCATGATGGTGGCGAGTCCGCAGGCGACAGCGCAGCAACCGAAAAAGCCCAACATTCTTGTGATCATGGGTGACGATGTCGGCTGGTTCAATGTCGGCGCCTACCATCGCGGGATCATGGCGGGCAAGACGCCGAACCTCGACAAGTTGGCGTCCGACGGCATGTTGTTCACGGACTATTACGCAGAAGCAAGTTGCACCGCGGGGCGCGCCAACTTCATCACAGGTGAGCTGCCGATCCGCACCGGATTGACCACCGTGGGGCAGGCTGGGGCCGACGTCGGCATCCCGGATCAGGCCGTCACGATAGCAACCGCCTTGAAGGAACAAGGCTACACCACGGGGCAGTTCGGCAAGAACCACCTTGGCGACCTGAACAAGTATCTCCCGACCTTACACGGCTTCGACGAGTTCTTCGGATATCTGTACCACCTCGACGCCATGTCCGATCCCTACTGGTTCTCGTTTCCAGCCGATCAGGACTTTTACAACAAATACGGGCCGCGCAGCCTGATCCACAGCTACGCGACAGACAAGGACGACTCCACCGAGATGCCGCGCTGGGGCAAGATCGGTAAGCAGAGGATCGTCGACGAAGGCCCCCTGCCGCCGTTCCCGGACATGTCGAACGTGCCGAACATGCACGACTTGCCGTTCCTGAAGGCGAAGTACGACATGACGACCTTCGACGAGGTGTTGGTCAAGGCCTCCAACGACTTCATGGACAAGGCCAAGAAGGACAACAAGCCGTTCTTCATTTGGCACAACACGACGCGCATGCACGTCTGGACGTTCCTGTCGAAGAAATACGGATCGCAGCAGAACAGTCAGACGGGCTACGGCCTCGAGGAAGCCGGCATGGCGCAGCTCGATGACAGCGTCGGCGCGCTGCTCAAGCATCTCGATGATATCGGCGAAGCCAACAACACCATCGTCATCTTCACCACGGACAACGGCGCGGAAGTGTTCACGTGGCCGGATGGCGGCATGACGCCGTTCAAGAACACCAAGGGCACCGTCGGTGAGGGCGGTTTCCGGGTGCCCAGCATTATCCGCTGGCCGGGCCAGGTTAAGCCGGGCACCGTCGAGAACGGCATATTCTCCGGCCTCGACTGGTTCCCCACATTGCTGGCGGCGGCGGGCGATCCCAACATTACCGACAAACTGCTGAAAGGCGTAAAACTCGGCGACCGGACCTACAAGAACCATCTCGACGGTTACAACCAGATGGATCTGCTCACCGGCAAGGGCCCATCCAAGCGCCACGAGTTGTTCTACTTCGGAGGCCCGAACCTCGGTGCGGTTCGTCTCGATGACATGAAGTTCACATTCTTCGAGCAGCCTTGGGGATGGCCGGGGGAAAAGATCACGACCGACATGCCCACGTTGGTCAATCTTCGCTGGGATCCTTTCGAGCGTACGCCGATACTTCGCGGTCAGTCGACTAACACCGGCGCGCCCGCCTACATGAACGACTTCTTCGCTCGCGAGTTCTGGCGCTTCGTCATGGTGCAGCAATACGTCGAGCAGTTGGCGCTGACGGCAGTCGACTATCCGCCGATGCAGAAACCCGCTTCGTTCAATCTCGACGCGGTGAAAGAGAAGATCAAAGAGACGCTTCAGTCCCGCGAAGGTCAGTAGCGAATCTCAAACCGGGAGCGCGCGGCGCGGTGCTGAAGATGCCGGTGACGTTCTTCTACGATGAGGGATCGGTTGCGTAAGGAACGCCGGTGATCCCGATCCGCTTCGCGTCGCGGGTCCCGGATCGAGATGGCCGGGACGAGCCCGGCCATGACACGGGTGGCGCGTGAGGAGGCGGATCCGCCGCTGGTTGTTGGAAAAGATGTCAAAGAGCAAGCGCCTTCGGGCTCGGAGCAGGATTGCTCCGGGCCTGAAGGGATCGAGGGAGGCGCGGCGTGCGGTCCGGCTCGATGGCAGATTGTGTAAGGAGAGCCGGCTGGGTGGCGATTGTAATGGGAGGCTTCTTCGGAAAACGCCGAGGGATAGCGTTGTTAAAGTTAGCAAGACGCCGAGCATCAGGTTACGAGGCTAACGAAATCCACGCGGCAATAGCTGGCGGAGCCGGAACGCCAGTCGGTCGCGCCAGTGCGGCTCCTTGACAAGCCGGAAGCCGAGATTGTCGGGCGGCGTGCCGACAGAGCAGCCGCCACTCTTCGGGTTGCGGATGAAGAAAGGTATCATCGTGCGATGCTGGCCCTCGACTACGTAGATGCCGCAGGTGCTAGTTTCGCCGACGGTGCGGTTGGCGGAGTCGAGCGTTACGCGGCGCTGGCAACTCTGCGTCCATTCCCAGACATTGCCGGCCACGTCGTAGATGCCGTGTTCGTTGGCCCCGAAGCTGCCGACCGGGCGCGGGGACGGGTCGCTCGCCGCCTTTCGGGCGGCCTCGCGCTCATAATCGGCAAGCCAGCGTCGGGCAGGATTGGCATCGTCCGGATCAAGGCCGCGCGCATCGTCAATGAAGCGGGAACCCGCTGCATGTGCCCATTCCCGGTCGGTCGGCAGGCGCCAAACCGCGCCGGTCTCGCGCGAGAGCCAGGTCGCGTAGTCGGTTGCATCGGCGTAGCTGACGCCGATGGCTGGCAGGTCGCCACGTAGTGGCGAACCATCAGGATGCTTACAAGCGCCCGCCGCGACACAGAGGACATAATCGGCAGCCGTTACCTGATAACGCATGATCTCGAGGGGCTCGTCGATCCTGACCGCGACACGGGGCGCGTCGACCGGTTTGCCGGCGCGATTGTACTCGCCGTCGAGCCGGTGCATCAGCGTTGCGGGTGGAATGATCGCAGTCTGCGGCAGAGGAACGGCCGAAGTCGTCCGGTGCACAGGAACAGCCACGATGAGCGCGGCAGTGCCAGCCATGCACAGAAGAGCGAGTGTGGTCAGCACCCTCTCAGGTGAAAGGAGGAGTGTCGTCGCCATGGGTATCGCCCCGTCTTAAAGGGAGGCGCCTCCTCGCCTGGACGAGGAGGCGAGGCGGAAGTCACATGCTGACCGGCGCCTGGATCAGCTTCATGAGGTCGTCGTTCCATTCGCCCTCGACCTTGAAGTGCCCGGCGGCTCCGAGCTCGAAGGCCTCGATCAGGTTGTGGTTGACGTAGGCGTAAATGCCCGGTTGCAGGAAGGTGTAGAGGGCCGCGCCCGCGCAGCCGCCGGGGATGAACCAGGTCTCGAGGTCGCGCTCCGGCGGGTTGCGGAACTTGCCGGTGGCCCAGACATAATCACCGTGGCCGCCAATCAGATGAGGACGGGTGTCGCGGTTAGCCTGCGAATGGACGATCAGAACCGTCTCGCCGACCTTGGCGGTCATCGCGTTCTTGCCGGTCAGGCCTCCAACCTTGCCGTTGAAGACGATATGACTGGGCGTCAGTGTGCGCATCGCCTTTTGCGTGTCCTCATACGCCTCGCCGGGGCTGGCGTAGCGCTTGAATTTGCCGTTCGCGTCGCGCGGCACGTAGAAGTCCTGCTCGCCGACGTAGTAGACGCGGTCGTACTTCAAGGGCTTTCCCTGGTGATCCTTCAGCCCGTCGCGCGGCAGCACCATAAGGGCGCCATTCATGCCGGCGGTGACGTGCCAGGGCACCATGCCGGGAGGGGCGCAATGATAGACGAAGACGCCCGGCCGGGTCGCCTTCCAGCGCAGCACGACCTTCTCGCCCGGGTTGACTTCCGTCAGTGCTCCCCCACCGAGCGCGCCCGTCGACGCATGGAAGTCGATGTTGTGCATCATCTCGTTCGTCGCGGCGCTGATCAGCGTGAGTTCGACATAGTCGCCCTCATGGACGACCATCAGCGGACCGGGCACCGTGCCGTTGAAGGTGAAGGCGAAGGTCTCGGTGCCGGCGTCATCAAGGACGATCTTCTTCTCATGGATCGTCATTTCGAACTCGACGACCTTCGGTCCGCTGGTGGCGACCTGCTCATGCGCATGCACGAATGGAGGGTCGACCAGCTTGACCTTAACCCGTGGCAGCTTGGCCACATCCGCGGCCGATGCCTTGGTCATAACCGCTTGTGCCTGTGCCGGCGCAGACGCTGTCGCCTGCACGAATGCCCCGCTGGCAGCCGCTGCTACCAGAATGTTGCGGCGGGTCAGTTTGAGTTCTTCACCCATTTCTTTCTTCCTTACTCGACGACCGGAGGTCGATCGGCCAGGAAGACCTTAGCGGTAGGGTGGGATCGCTCTTTGTTGCAAAGCAAATAATTCGGATGGTCGCGCCGTAGGCTGTCCTCCAGGTGGATGGCCGTGCGACGAGGCGAAATCCCCAACCGGGAGTGCGTGGCGCGGGTGCAGAAGATGCCGGTGACGTTCTTCTACGATGAGGGATCGGATGCGTAAGGAACGCCGGTGATCCCGATCCGCTTCGCGTCGCGGGTCCCTGATCGAGATGGCCGGGGCGAGCCCGGAACCCATAAACGCTGACGATACCGAAAGAGGCGCGGCGGCTCTCGCGCATCTTATCCGGCGAGAGCTACACGGAAACCCTTGCACCCTTGCAAGCCTTCACGAAGGCCGAGAGCCCAGCTTGCAACCCGTACATCGCATCGGCATCGCGCATGTCGACGGTCACGCCCGCTTCATGCACGATCCGTGCGGACATGGTGGTGAGCACTTCGTGCAAAGCGGCTTGCGCGTGAGACGCGCGGGGCGCGATGTTGATGAGCATCACCGGCTTTCCGGGAAAGTCCGTGCTGCCGACGAGCCAGTCGAGCGCATTCTTGAAGGAGCCTGGAATGCCGTGGGCATATTCGGGACAGGCGATCACCAATCCATCCGCTGCCGCCACCTGTTGCCGAAGCGCCGCGACAATCTCCGGCAGCTCGCTCATCTCCACATCGGGATTGAAATGGGGCAGGGCGCCGATGCTCTCATCCGGCGTGATCACAACACCCTTCGGCGCGAGCTTTTGCAGCGCGCGTAAGGCGCTGGTGTTGAACGAGCCCGCGCGCAGGCTGCCAGAGAGGGCGAGGAGGTGCATGGTGCTGAGGATTCTGAGAATCGGGGATGCTGAGCATGACAATAGCAGATTGAGTCTCCGAGCCCATTGACCCTTTACAGCCCGGCCATGACGGAAAGGAAGAGTCCGCTTACCTTCCTCTGTGTGGACCTAGATATTTGCTGAGCCACTTAGAGTTATTTGTTTCCGTACTGAAAACGAAACGCTCAGCCTGAAGTGCGCTTTGTATGTTAACGTGTCGGCAAACTTGAAATTTACTTAATCTTTCGATCCGATTTAAAGCCTCGCGATTTTGGGAGGCGAGGAAGGCTATTTTGGGTGTTAGTGGTAAGGCCCAAACACCACTGGAGTCCTTGATTGATCCGTCACGTATCAAGGGGCGATCTGCCAAAAGAAATGATCCATCTCCCGATCCCAAGCGAAGCAAATGCCAATGCGTTCTAAGTAAGGGTTCATAAGATCGCGGGCTGTCGGTGATTTTCTGAATTACTGTTAGTATTCTATCTTCGATTGTGGAGCCGCTTATTTTCTCAAAATAGACAGATGGTTTGTCATCAATCCCTTCGCGCTCAAAATGAGTGCGCACTTCGGTGTCAGTATCAAGTAAGTCGCTAAAGGAATTAGCTGTGGTTCGCAGCATCCTAACACTCGTCGGTCTGCGCGATTCCAAAGAAACAATCAAACGAGCAAAATCAAAACGTTGTTCGACATCAAGTTTGCTAGGGCCAAATTCGAGCAGCGCATTGCGGGCGACCGCTCCCTTCGTATCAATCTGTCCGAAAAAAATTCGCTCTATGGCGTCTCTCCCCAATTGATGAGAGCTTAGGGAAAGCAGATCGATCTGGCAGCAGAAGCTGTCTAGCCCCTTTCGTTTGCAGGCGATCTCTTTACGCTTTTGATCCCAATAATAGCCCCACAAGTTCAATTGGCGCTTTGACTCTTCTATTAACCAAGGGCGTAGAAGCAGTTTCGGTACGAAATGGTGATTGCGGGCTTCTTGCATGACTAGGAGGCTCAAGCCTTCCAAATGCTCATGTTGGGATCCGATCGGACCTTAAAAGGCGAGTCTTCTAAGTAAAAAGGGCAGCCTTTACTAGGCTACCCTTTTAATTGCTGCTGCAACGTACTTGCATCGGCGATCGTGTAGATGCCCCCAAAGGATGCCTCATACATACCATCAAGGTATTGGAAAATAAGGGCTTTCTAATTGGGAATGCCTCAACTTGGAGGTGATGCTACCTATCAGATTACCTCACCTCAATACTCATCAGTACGCCTCACTCTGAGGCACACTTTGGCGGTCCGCATGAAAAAGCCCCGGCATGCCGGGGCTTTTGGAGTGGATCATACCTCTTGAGATCGGAGGTTCGCACTTTCAAACGCATGTCTATGGTTTCAGGTTCATCACCATGTCCCGCTCATAAAATGCGGCATGCACTTCTCCCGTTGCAAACGCCGGGACGACACGAGCCGAGGTCAACATCGTTTTCAGCTTGCGGAAGTGGATACCCCTCTCTTCGGCGGCGACATGAAGCGAGATGTACCTGCTCATGAAGACGTCGAGATCGTCTTGGCGAACGACTTGCCTAGGACAGCGGTTCACAGGGTTGATCTCGATATGGGAGGGGAGGTGCCCACAGCCGATCAAAGCCTTCAGAACGCGCGTACTGGTTTGAAGCCTCCGTTCGGCCTGAGGCAAAGAAAGGCTGCCATTCGCTTGTCCCTGAACAAAAGGCTTCACCTCCTCGGAATCAACCAGCACGGACAGATAACCGGCAACGTCGGCTCGGCGCCTGACCCTTGTCAGCTTCCGGTCGAGGATCAGCCGCACGATCTCCATAGCCGAACAGCATGCACGCTTGGCCGCCTCGGGAATTCGGAAAAGACGCGCCGCCTCCTGGTCATCTTTGACCTCTGGTGCATTCTCACTCAGGAGTTCAAGGAAAGCAGGAGATCCTTGATCTCTCCGATGGTCTGATTTTGGTCGTTGACGATATCGAGCCCAACAAGATTGTAACTTAACACATCCGTCGGCTTCGCCCTCTCGAACTCGGGCGAGACCGATGTCGCGGTTTGGGCCAATGCGACTCCACCCAACAGAGGCACGGTGGCAAGAGCGATCAATATGTAACGCATTCTGTTCTCCTCATGAGTATCACAATACGCAATCAGGCAATCGAACGCTCAAAGCTCCAAGCTGAACTTACTCTCAGTGCTCCCGACGTGCGCGAGTAGCGGCAGCCTTCTTGGCAGATGCGGATCTTTCGCTTTTCGGCCTCGCCGCTGAGGCGGCGCCACCTATTCGACCCCCCTTATGTGCTGCCGGATTCCCCGTAGACTTACCGCGTCCGGAGCCGGATTTCTTACCCCCGGCATCATCCTTGTTGACCGTTGCCCAAGCCCGTCGTTCGGCTTCCTTCTCGGGTACGCCGCGCTCCTCGTAGTGCTCGGCAATATGATCGGCCTTCCGCTCCTGTTTGGGCGTATACTTTGACTTATCTCCGCGAGGCATCGCTCATATCTCCCAGATGCTTGCCAACGACAGAAGGGAGGAGCGGTTCCAGAGTAAGCGAGAGTACGCTACCTCAATCGGCTCATCCCAACGCGATGGCTCTCGTCGCCGCACGGCGCGAACGGGGAACACGCACTCCGTAGCCGCAGTTGTCCCGCATCGATGGCACAGGATTCGGCCATGCCGTCCGATCAGGAATTCGAGATCAAGCTTCAGCTTTCGGACGAAGCCGCCGACAAGTTGGCAACCATGCCCCAGGTTGCCACAGCACAACTGCGCACAGCTCATCTTCAGTCCGTCTACTTTGATACGCATTCGCGCGCGCTGCAAAAGGCCGGCTTACAGCTGCGGATTCGGCAGGATGGCCCAAGGCGGGTGCAAACGGTCAAAGCTGGCCATGGTGTCGTCCGAGGCGAATGGGAGCGAGAAGTCGAAGGACAGCTTCCCGACCTGGGGGCCGCCACAGGCAGTCCGGCGGAGCGGCTGTTGAAGAAAAGGAAGGTGCGCAACGACCTCATCCCCCTGTTCTGGGTCGACATCGAGCGGCGGAAGGGCTTGCTCCTGTATGACGGTGCCGAAATTGAGCTAGCAATCGACCGGGGGCGGGTTGTTACCGGAAACGACGACGAGTCGATCTGTGAGGCCGAGCTAGAGCTGAAGCAGGGCGAGCCGGAGGCGCTATTCGAACTTGCCCGAGCCCTTGGTGGACCTGTGAAGGCGGCCGTTTCCGTCGTCAGCAAGGGCGACCGTGGCTATCGGCTGGCCAGCGGAACTTCGCAAACGCCCGAGCGTGATCTGCTGCTGTCTCTCAACGCGGGGGAGAGCACCGCCACGGCCATCCAAAGCATTTTACGCGCCTGCCTACGCCAATTGTCGGTCAACGACGGCCTCCTACGCCAAACGCGCGCCGAAGAGCCCCTGCATCGAACGAGAGTGGCTGTCCGGCGCATCCGGGCGGCCTTGTCCTTGTTCAAACCCATTCTCGTAGGCCGGGAGGCGGATGAGATCCGTGCTGGTTTCAAGTGGATTTCCGATCTTTTGGGCGAGGCGCGGGACCTCGATGTCTTCCTCGCAAAGAGATTGGACCAGGTTCGTCTCCAACACGAGCACAGTCCAGGTTTCGAGGACCTCCGGCGGCAGATCAGAGATCGCCGCGAACATGCCTATGATCAGTTGCTTGCGGCTCTCGTCTCCGAGCGATACTTCAATCTGATGCTGGCGACCCAACGCACAATGGAGCTCGGTGAGTGGCTGTCGGACCCCGACAGCGTTGCCCGGCTTCACCGGACGCAGCCAATCGAGGTCTACGCCGCCGACGAACTGCAACGGCGGTTCGCAAGCGTCATGAAAGCTGGGCAAAAGCTGGCAAGGCTTGATGCGAAGCGGCGCCATCGGGTCCGGATCAAGGCAAAAAAGCTTCGATACATGGCTGAGTTTCTTCAGTCGCTGGCGCCACGCAAGCCATATACCGACCTCGACAATGCGCTGCACGACCTACAGCGTTCCCTCGGGAAGCTCAACGATGCCATCGTCGGACGCGAATTCATGGTTTCCATCTCAGGAGATACGGCGCTAAAGGCGAATCCTCAGGCCTCCTTTGCCGCCGGTATCGTCGCCGGCGCGACGACCACGCCCGAAAAGCAGATGATCTTAGCCGAGAAGGCTATTAAGCGGTTGAGCAAGCGGAGGCCATTCTGGCACAAGTTTTAGCAGAAACGGCGCGACATACAGGATTGTCACTTGCACGGGCTCCCCGAACCGTTCAGTCGTTCCCTTGTCAGTAAGCACGCACGGGATAAAGTTTTTCAGGACGTACGTTCTCGCATGAGCGGAGATCGCCGAGATAGGGTGTCCGGATTGCGCGTAAGAATTGCGCATTCTGTGCACCTCACTCGGCGATCCACCGGTGGCGTTGCGCAAAGCCAAGGCCCATTGCTGCCCTGTTGCTCATCGCCACACAACTCTAAACCTTCCCGTTGGAAAAGGTTTCCCCTCTCGCTGACCAATCGAACTGCGCAATCTGGAACTCTCTCATCGATGGCTGGAATTGAGCGGAAGGTTCGCTGACATTCTGCCGACATTCTATAGAAAAAGAGCCGCCAAAAAGGGGCTCTTTTTCGGTCCGCTATGACGCTAGCGCTTGCCGCCTTTACGCCCTGCTTCGGAGGCTTTCTCGGGATCCTTCTTGAAGTTCTCCGAGCTGCCCTCGCCGCCTTTCTTGGCGATTTCGCGCTGCTTGTCTTCATCCATCGACGCGGAGCCGCGTCCTGAGCCTTTACTCTGGGGCATCGTCACTCTCCTACAAATCCCACATGGCACTGCATATGGTTGCGAAGACAACGGTGCCTTTTGCGCTCGGTTCGACCTGCGCAATAATGATCAAATTGCGGGCCGCAAGAATCTCAAGAATCTGATGTGTCAGCTTCGGGAAACCAATTCCTTGCTTCGCTGGGCACGGCGACAGCAGATGCCACCTGGCCAGGAGCCAATGTCTTCTTCAGTGACGCTTCGAACCACCTCGGACACACAGGCGTTCTGTTGTTTGAATCGTTTCGGGAGCAACGGTAATGTCAAAAAGCATCTTCCTAGCCAGCGCCGTGATCGTCGTCCTTACATCCGGTTCAGCTCTCGCACAGTCCGGCGGCGCTGCGGTGGGCGCCGGAGCAGGTGCGGCTGGCGGGGCTGCCGTTGGCGGTCCGGCGGGCGCAGCAGTAGGCGGTGTCACCGGCGCGATTGTCGGCGGTATCGCGGATCAGCAGCAGCGAGAATTTCGTGATTACGTCACGACACAGCATATTCCCTCGTACACCTATAAAGAGGAAGTGCGCGTGGGCGCTGTTTTGCCTGAAGAGGGCGTAGTCCTTCGCGAGGTCCCGACCCAATACAAGGTGAAACAGTACCGTTACACCGTCGTGAACGGTATTCCTGTGCTTGTGGAGCCCGGTACCCGCAGGATTGTGCAGGTTCTTCACTAGGCTGAAGCCGCTATCGGCGCTCGCTGCGTTCCGTCGGCGACCGCCCTATAGTAGTACGTCGGTAGAACTCGGGTCCAGAAAGGCCCCACGTCGTCTGCTCGATGGCGGGGTTAAATGCCGTATGGGCTTTTCATCGGTAGCCCGGCGACGCGAGGTTCACTTCCGTCGGGCAACCCGCTATGGCTCCGGTTCCGACGGATCAGCCGAGCCGCAGTTTTCGATCCGGACCTTCTCACCTCCGTCACAATGCGAGCGCTCGTGATCCCTGCGAATCTCTCCAGCGCCGGAACATGCGCCCTAAATATGGACCATGTGCAACAACTATGAACAGCATGTCCGGTGGAGCGCGTACTGCAAAATGATGCGGGCGCTCGAACTTGGGATCCCGACCAATCAGAGCGAAGCCGAGCTTCCGCAGGCCGACGACATCAGGATCAACGATACGGGTCCCGTGATGCGAGCCGCGGGAAATTTGATTGAGTTGGTTCAGATGAACTTCAGCCTTCCGCCGTCAGGAAAGGGCGGTCCTGTGTTCAATTTCCGCTCGGAGGGGCGCCGCTTCGACGGCAGCACCCGCTGTCTGATCCTGGCATCAGCTTTCTTCGAGTTCACGGGCAAAAAGTATCCCAAGGTGAAGCATCGATTCGCCCTGAATGGCGCTCCGTTTATGACATTGCCGGAATTTGGCGGGAAGGACAGGCGGATCGACCGCCGGCATTCGCGATGTTGACGACTGAGCCAGGACGGGATGTAGCGCCGTACCATGATCGCCGATTTCGTTGAAAAACTCGACGGTGAGATCGTTCACAGCGCTGAGGCCGCCGAGGCGTCCTAGAATTTTGCGCGCGGGAGTTAGGCGCACTCCTCACAGGGCTGCTGCCACGGCCAAGCGGTACGGCGGCCTGAGCTTTGCCAGTCTCCTGAGGTTTTGGGCGGTTGCGGCAAGGGGGAATTCGTCGCGTGCCCCGCACGGGCCTCGCAGCCTCAGGCGAGACATCCGCAGGATGCGCTTGAGGTGAGCGAACAGCATCTCCACCTTCTTGCGCGCGAGCGCTCATAGTCCGGTGTGCCAGCAATTGCCCTGCCGACATCGCGTGCGTCTTCATGGAGATCGCGTGGCACCTTGCGCATGGGAGCGTTCGGGCAGCAGCGTGGTTTCAGTTCGCAAGCATCGCAATCCTTCTTGCGGGCTCGGTAAAGCCGGGTGCCTTCACTGGTGATGCCCGATCGAGGCGTCGCATAGCTGCGATGGAATTGCTTCAGTTCCTGTCCCGCCGGGCAGACGTAACGATCGTGTTCGCCGTTCCAGACGAAGTCGGCGCGCGAGAAGGTTCCATCGGTTCGGGTGGATTTGTCGAAGACCGAGATGATGATCGGCCGGCACATGCTCATCGAGACTGAAATCGTAAAAAAGTTGTACCGGAGCCGCCTGAAATCCCATCATCCGCATGATCCCCCGCAAATCACTCAGGGGATTGAATCATGCGTCCCAAGCATCAGCAACAGTGGGTTTTTCAACAATATTCGCCAAATGCGGACGTTGCAACAGAAAGCAACACCGCAATACTCTGCCATCAGGTGATTTGATACTTGAGTCGACGTTGCACGAAGGCGGGCCGCGAACCTTCGAGCACCCTTACGATATGCCCGTTGGTATTCGGGTTCTCGATCGCGCCGCAATCATAGCTGAACCTGTAACCGTTCACCTTGTCCAACCGGACATAGACGATCTGTTCGGCATCGGCTCCGACCGCGAGGTTTGGGTTATGCGTCACCAATATGACCTGCCGGGTTTTCTTCGCGTCGCGAATACACCTTGCGAGTACGGCGAATATGCTGTCGTTGTCGAGATTGTCCTCGGGTTGGTCGATGATGAGGGGCGAGCTATCGGTGTCCAGGTGTAGGTAGAAGACCAGCAGCAGAAGCCCCTTCTCTCCGGGGGAAAGCTGGTTCAGGTCTTTGCCTCCCAGTCTCAACTCGTACCGGGGTTCGAAGTATTCGAGGGAATAAAGGAAGTCGTAGAATTTCTTGACGTCTTTGGTCTGCCGTCTGATGTCACCCGATTTCATCGATCCGACCACATCGTCCACAAAGGCAAAGATGCTTTCGAAGGAGTTCCAGTCGACTATCGATAGCTTCTGCTGAAGGGCGCGTGCGCCTTCCGCGACTCCGCGGAAAGGACCGCTCACGTTTTGGTTCAGATGGTTGAAGAATTCATCACCGAATTTGGCAGACGGTACAAAAGACGCGTCAATCGACACCTTGAAGTCGCCGGTACTCACCGCGGTGAGTCGCGACTCGACCTTGGTTTTCAAACCCTCGTAGAAGGTTCTTATTTTGTGCTTGCTTTCGAAGAGGGCCAAGCACAGCGCCTTGCGATCTTCATACGCCTTGGACAACTCACCCGGCAGATCGTTGTCGATCCGGGCAATGCGGGCCTCCAGTTCCGCGATCGTACCTAGTTTCGGCGAGTCCTTTTGACCGACGATATCGCTGATCTGCTCGGATATCTCGCGGACGGCCTGCACATACCTTTGATAGCGCTGTTGAGGTGCCGAGAGAGCGGCGCGCATCTCGGCGATGCGATCGGCAATATATTTCTGCGCGGCACGCAGGTCGGGTATACTGGCGACTTTGGAAAGATCGGTCTTTGAATCGAAAACCATGGCGCTCTCGCGCTCAATCGCCGCGATTTCTTCGTTCACAGCCGCAATCCTCTTCGTGACCTCTTCGAGGTTGACGGAAAGACTGATGACTTGGTCAACATCGAAGCCAAGACCACTATACTTGGTTTTGAAAACCTCCTTGTCACCTTGCACACGGCTTTTCAGGGCATTTACGGCGTCTCTGAAGTCACTGACCTCTTGCAATGTAGTCTTATGCCAACCGAGCCGTGTGACGGCGCTCTTTTCACGCGCAGCAAGGTCGTCCAGCAACCGGGTTTGCGACGCGATTTCTTCTGTCGCCGCTTCCTGTTCCGCACTCTGGGCAGCCGGGGCAGCTTCCTCCGGAGGCTTCGACGCGTCGAGTGCGGACACCTGCTTCTGAAGGACCCCTAGTTCCGCCTGCAGTTTGGTTTTGAATGCAGGTTCGTTCTGTTCCTCGAGTTCGAGAATCCTGATGTTGAGTTCCCGCAGCTTCGTCTTGATCTGGCTAGCTTCCTGTCGACTGTTCAACGTCTTCCGTTCTTCGAGATCGCGGAAGCTCTTGGCGTCCATCTTGTCGCTGATGTCGACGTGCGAGAATACGACGTCTTCGATTTCTCGACGCAGTGCCTGGACTTCGATTTCGTTCGTCAGGCTCTCGAAGTAGTTCTGTGGCAGGTATTTGACCGCCTCCGGCTCGAGTACATCGACATCATTGTTCAGAGTCCGTTCGACAACGCTCTCGCTCTTCCATACGAGACGACCCGAAAAATTCTCGGCGAACCCGGGCCGCTTGAATTTCCTGTTGGTCTGACTGTCGGTTAGAAACGAGAAATATTTCGCTTGGCGAGTATTTCCGAGCAGCGCGACAATATCCGCGACAGCGCTTTTGCCGCTTCCCTTATTCCCTATTATGGCAGTCAGCTCAGGGTTGAACGGGATTTCGACGTTCCGAAACCAGGTTCCGTTATGACCGGCATAGGTGGCGAGGGGATTGATCTCCAGCCTGTCGATGAACTGCGTCGCCTCGCGTTCGAGCCGGACGAGAACGATTGGACGGTCTCCGACAAAGACGCGATGTTCCGGTTCGAAGATCGTCTGACGGAGACCTCGAAAAGTCAGATTTGCCTTGATCCAGGTCGATTGATAACTCGGTTCGTCGCCTGTTAAACGTCCGAGGTCCTCAAAGGAATGAGCGTCACTGGCATCATAGAGGGGCTTAGGCTCCGACTTCGACCCGTCCTCGTACCGAGAGTCGCTCAGAAAGAATGCCGTGCTGCGCGACTTCCCAAAGAAAGCGCTACTGATCCTGTCGAGTTCATCGGAAATGGATTTGCTACGCTGCGAATTTTTGGCGGTACCGCGTAGGCCATCGTTTCCGGCGGCGGTAACGATAATGTATTGCTCCGGCGCGAAGCATCCTTTTAGGGAGTCCATGACATCATGTATGCTGACGGTGGCCGCAGCGTAGTTCGCAGATGTCAGTTCACTGCAGCGTAACCGTCTGCCACCGACGGATATATGCGTTTCAAGGTCATTGAGGAACTTGCTCAAGGCTTCGGGCGACGCGACAGCCGGGTCTATCAGAACATGCGTGTTGACGTTTTTGCCGTCGATGCTGACCGTCTCGGTCAAACGCAGCTCCAGGTTCGGAATCAACAGCTTGGTCGAGTCCGGATACAATTGGCGATACCGCTTGACGGTATTCATGTAGCCGTCGAACGAAAAATAGTCCGTTATGCCAAAGGCCTGGACCTCGGATTGTTCGAGAATATCCACGAAGCGTTTCCACGTCGCGTCGTCCGGTTTGCCATATCCGCAAGAGAGCTTCGTACCGGGCGCGTGTAAATGCAGGTCCCACTTAAGCCACTGCGATCCTCGATGAGTCTCTCGTTTGGTAGCACGCGGCGTCGGGGACTCGCTCATCCGAAGCACTCCAGGTGACGGGTTTCCGATCCGAAGAAGCCGTGCCTGTCGTCCGGCGGGATCACGAATCTGCGCCTAGATAAAAGCGCGGGTACAATCTAGCCGGGTGAAAAAAGCAATCAAGGCGTGTTCTCACGACCTTAGAGCAACAAGCACCGCCTGACGCCGAAAGATGAAAGTCTGTGGTAGAGCAAGCCTCGCCAATTTGGACACGGCTCCATAGTGACGCCTGGCGCAGCGGCAGGTTCTCGACGTTGCGGCGAACAGGTCGGGCTGCCGCCATTGCCCGCCCGCATCCATGCCCTTCAGCCGCTCGGCCTTACCCGTCCAGTTGAGGTGGGGCGTTTGCATTCGCTTGTGCTCGATCAGCGCGTCCTTCATCGCTTGCGGATCGTTGCTGGGCGTGCTCCAGTACTTGCAGAAAGAGCTTGTTTTCCATGGCACTATCGCGCGCATCTTGCGATTACATGCCCAAATCATCCGTCAGGCGTGGCCATTTTTGAAGAAGGCTGGACCACCCGGCTCCTGCTATGCCGTTCGCTGGCTGTGACGCTTCCGACGCAACTCGCCGGGACGAAGGCAGAGTTCCGGATCGATCGCGAAAAAGCCCGCCTCAAGGGGTGAGGCGGGCTTTGGCGTTATTTGAGGCGCGCTATGGGGTGATTATGGCCATCCTTTGCGAGCGTCCTCAGATCGATGTGTGGATTGGGCTGATGTTTTTCCGCAGGTGCAATCCTAACACGTTGATTTTTTTGACGTCAGATTCATCGTTCTCGGGCTGTCTTTGCCGCAAGTGGACCCAAAGTCCTTCCGCAGCTTTGAGGAGGTTCGGTCTGTACTGGTCAGAAAAAAGCCGGCCACAACGAGGTGGCCGGCTCCAAATTGAGCCAGGAGGGGCTCAGGTCATAGGTCGCCGGGGACGTCCCGCCGCCGGTAGAACGTAGCCCCGATGCACATGCGGTCGAAAGCGGGCTCGATGTTTTTGGCCATAAGCCGCCTTTTCAATGCCATGAAGTGAAAGCCTCTCTCCCGCGCGATTTCTTGTAGGGAGCCGTATTCGACCATGAATGCGTCAAGCGCCCGTTTCGGGATAGCCATATAAGGGCAGCGGTTGAGAGGGCTGATCGCCGGCTTAGTTGGAAGGATTCCGTTTGCGACTAGTGCGTCGACCACTCGGGTAGAAGTCCTAAGCAATGTCTCAACTTGCCGGCGCGTGAGGTCGTCTCCATGATCGCTTCGCACTAGGCGTTTGACCTCCTCAGTATTGACCAGGATAGAGGCATAGCCACGCTCATTCGCCTTGCGCCCCACCCAGCGGAGTTTTTTATCGAGGATCAAGTGGACGATCTCAGCGGCTCCGCAATTCGCGCGCTTCGCCGCCTGTGCAATCGGATGGACCGGCGGCTTAAACGTGGCAATGGGCACAGCTCTGCTGAGCAGGGCGACCAGAAATGCTTCAAGATCGGCTGGGTCGTAGGCGTGGCGCCGCAAGGATACCTTTCCGCACGCAGCGAACGGACGAATAAATCCGTGCTTGGCAAGGAGCTGCGTCTGGACCCGTCCAGCGTTCAAGTATGTCTCGGCTTCCTTGTGGCTGATCGCACGTTGCGCGCGCATAAGAACCTGCTCCGCGCTTGTTGCCTCAAATACAATACGATCGTCGGTAAGATTCTGATGATCGGCCGGTATGATGCCCGTCGCGACCAGAATCCGTCTCAAGCGCTTCGGGTGAAGTCCCTTTTCCCGCGATGCTGTACGGATCGAATAGAAGCGCCGCCGCTCGACGACTTGCCGTCCGAAGAAGCGGGTTTGGGGCCCGAGTGGAACGGTTTCCCTCAGGAGATCGATGATGATATCGCGGAGAGGATCATAAGCTGGATCCGCCTGCGTATGAGTCAGCCACGTGTGGAGATGTCCGAACCAAGCCTGCGGGCCACCGTTGTCAGACCGCCGACTGGGGCTGCGGCGCATGGCTTCAAGGCAGGCCCGGATGCCCTCATGGCCTCCAGCCGCGATTTGGAACCCGGTAGCTCCCGCGCGCCGCCACTCCACGTCGTTGAAGGTCCGGATCGGGGCCCGGACTCCAAACTCCACGACTGCCCCGATAATCTCACAGATGCGAGCAGCCGCATACCAAGGCAGTGCATCGAGCCAGGCGGGCCCACGCTTTCCGTCAATGCGGTCGCGGAGATAGGTCTCCATCGCCGTCGGGGCTTCCTCGATGGCTTCCTCTGCTAAGCAAGGAATGTTTGCTAGTGCGGGCGCGACGCTTCGAGCAAAGTCATGGAGAATCTGGGGAGTGTGCGCGTGAGCCAATTCGACCAGCGGCACGTGGTGGTGCATACAGATCCTGACGGAGTTGAGGAGCCAACTGGCCCGTCCACTCGCCATCCAAGGCATGGCACTCTCTGCGAGATCTTCGGCTAGGCACCGCGGGCAAGCCACAGTTCGGGCGCGCCGGAGAGAGAAGCGCGTCAGTTCCTGGCCTCTGAAGCAGAATGAATTTCCGCTCCGTTGGATTGCAGCAGCGGCAAGCGGTTCGATCGGTTGGCCGGCGAGCTCGGCGAGGGCCGTGAGCGCGCGTAGGTCTCCGTCGACGATGGCCTGAAATGGAAACCCGACGTCCAGCGCGAATGTCCGCACGGAAGGGATGCCGTGGAGCATCGCCAAACGGGACACCAGGCTCGTCGGGGTCTCATCGATGCGGTGTGCAAGCGACGGGTGGAGACGAGTCATCGTTCGGTTCCCCGCTTCCGTTGTGTCCTGCGCATCTTGGAGCCCTTCGGCAGGTCATCGGAAAGGGAGGGCACTCTGGAGGACTCATTGACTAGCACAAGAGAGCAGTCCAAATCGGCCCAGTTCGCCGCCACGAAGGGGTTCATAGGAGCACTGCATCCAGTCCGATCGGTGTAGGCAATCGCGAAATGCTCCGAGTCAAGTGGCGCCCCTGTGGACACGGCGAGCTCGATGGCTTCATGAAGCAATTCGACCATCACACCGAACCGGTAGAGCGCTGCGTGTATGAGGCGGGGAGCCATCGAGCTGTCGACATCCTCTCGAACCTCGAGACCTCCGATCGTAGCAAGCCCCTTTATCACCTTCTCGACCAACTCGAGATCATCAGGAAGGTTGAGAAGCGGCACACGTAGGAAGCGGCCTCGACGACGAATTTCATCAATCTCCTGCATCTCGGGAACGAGACCCGGCAGCCCGGAGATGATCAGGCCGACGGGCCACTCGCGCGATACCATCAGGCCTTTCAGGGCCTTCCGGATGTTGGCGAGCTGCCCGACATTGGCTCCGTCGGTCAGGTTATGCATCTCGTCCAGGTGGAGGAGGAGCACGCCCGCCCGCGGCAGTTGCTCATGGATGCGTGCCCAGATGAGGTGCTCTTTCAAGTCACGAGCAAGCGGATATCCAAGAGCCTGGAGGATTCCCATTCCGAGTGTTTTGAGAGTGCAGGGAGCTGGCACCGTGACAGTAGCGAGCGGACACCGAGATCCGAGCTGGCCATATCCTGGAAGGGACGGGTGGGTCAGGAAAAGCCGGTTCAACGATTCAGTTTTTCCTGTACCGGCCTCGCCGACCACGACGAGCGCGCGAGCTTCTCTGCGTCGGTCGCCGATTGGTGAGCCCTTGACCATATGTCGGGTGACGACAGTTCGGAGAAGCGCTGTGAAACGCCGGAGCAGTTCATCGTCCCATTCCGTTTTGAGATAACGGCCCTTGACCTTCTCCATGGTTGCGACGATTTGCTGGTCGCCGTAGGAAAGGGAAGTGCGGAGCTGCTCGACGGCCTGATTGAAATCGTCATCAATCATGATCAATCCTCGAACTCGACGGTGCGCGAAGGCCGCATGGGCCCGCTTGAGACATGACGCGGAAAAGCTGTCGATTTGTCTCCGCCAGTTGAAATCGCTCTCGCCGTCAGGTCACCACCGAGTGGGTCAGTCGTTGACGGCTCCGTCGCCGGAGCGGGAAAACCAATGCCCAGGCTCTGCTCCGCGTGATCGAGCTGCGAGCGGGTCGGGCGGGTCGAGACAATGTTCGCGCGAGCAGCCGCTCTTGATGCCAGCTCCCAGGCGTCGCTGATGGCAGCTGCAATGACTTCGTCGTTCAGACGGGCCTCTGCAGCAAACCGTCGCCGCAGATCCGCGGACGCGGAGAGCCAGATGTGTGCTGGCACGTCGTCGAAGCCGGGCCGGATACAGGGGACGGCAAGCCAACCGGCTTCACTCAGGCGCACAGAAACATGGCCGAGATCGAGCGGATCGAGCCGAGCATCGACCTCGACATCACCGACCTTCCGACGATATTCCTGAAGCTCAGAGCAGGTGTAATGGAGCCCCAGCACACGGATGCCGCGCGAGGACAGGGCACGCGAGAGATCGACGCCGAATATTGCTCGACGCACATGGCGGTCAGGCGGCGGAATGACGCCGTACTTTGCGACCAGCCGCTTCCACGCGTTTGCCGGCGTTTCTCCGCCGAGACCAGCATGTGGGGTGTTGTGATAGATGTCGACGACCCAACGGACAAGAGCCTGACAGAGCTCTTCGACGGAGAGGCTCGCACGGGCCTGCGGGTCATAGTCGCCTTTCGCGACGACAGATTCAAACGTCCGACCGGTGAACGGAGCCAGAGCGCCCGTTCCGGCAGTTTTGAACAGGCGTTCGACCCTGCCGCGCAGGTGGGGCAAGCCCGCGGGCGGTGCGTCCGGATCCGTACCTAGATCCACAATTGCTCGTCGAAAGGCGGTAGATAGGAAGCTCGGACCCTGGTCATGGACAACGCTCTCCGGAGTTCCATAGAAATCACAAGGCGACAGCGCTCCTGCCGCGTCGGCGTAAGGCTTCTTTGGCGAAACCACCATCTCAAGTGTTTCGACAGCAAGGCTGGCAGTCGGAGTGACGTCAAGCTTCATTCCGAGGATCACGCGGGATGCCGCGTCCATCGCTACACAGATCCACGGACGTAAGGTCGCAATCTCTGTTTTTAGATCGTCTGGAAGCTTGTCGTGGAGAGCCGCGTTCGTGCACAACGTCATGAGGTTGACGCGCCACTCGTCGATCTCGGCGCGCTGCAAAGGGCGCTCGATGTCAGGTCCGTTCGCCACCATGGCAAACTTTTTCATGGCTGCTTGCAGACCATAACGGCCCGCATACACATCGAACTCCGGCAGTGAGCGCACCTCCTCGGCGAAGCGCTTGTAGGACGGGGGACGCAGTTTAGAGAGACCTGTGCTCGCACGCTCGCCGTTGCGTTTCTCGATTTCCGCTTTGAGAGCTTTGTAAACGTCACGGATTGAGGGGCGGTTTTCAGAGCCGTACCGGGGCGCGAACTCTACCATCAGGATTCGCGTTTCAGATTGAATACGTTCCGTCGCTCTATCGCCGCACATGCGGTAGCGGTCACGAAGTCCGGTCGCGCACAGACCAGAATCCTCGAACCGCTTGATCCAGCCACGCAGAGTGCGTTCGCACGGTGGTCGGGGCGGCTGGGATGATTGAGGATCGCCTGCTCGAGGGCGCACCAGGTGGCCATGCTTGCCGCGCTTGCCAGTTCGAATGTCCTCCTGAACTGCCAGTTCGCTCTGGATCTGTTTGATGGCCCTCTTCATTGAGGGGTCAGAGCGGGAGGCTTTTTTCGCGGCTTCCATCTTCAAAAAGGCTGTGCAGAAAGTATACTTCCAAAGCACCTTCATCTGCTCTTTGGCCGGCAGATCAGCGATCAGGTTAGCATCTGCATGCATACGAGCCTTTAAGTGGCCGACGTCAAAAGCGTGACGCTCAAAGCGGTAATCCGGCTGGGCAGAAAGTGCATGCAGCTGATCGTAAGTGAAGGTCTCAATGACACCGGGGTCGTCTACTCTAGCGAGTAGGTATCCGTCGCTGGTGCGCTGACGTAACCGGTAAGCTATACCGTCCAGAGTAATGCGGTCTTGCGGGCCGATGCGGTAGATTGGGATGAACTCGGATTGAGGCATCATGCAGCCTCTACAGTCGAGGCTCCGCTCCACATGACAGGAGCTTCGTATCCGATGCGAGCATTGCCGACGATTTGGATGGCTCCAGCTGCTATCAGACGCACAACCGCGCGAAAGCCGGCGCCTCCAAGACCGCTCGAAGCGACAAGCTCCCCAATGGTAGCCCTGCCTGGAGACGCTATGAGTTTTCGGATGATAAGATCGTGGGAAGGGTCAGCTGCCCGACGGGCGTGATGCAATAGGGCTGCGTTATGGACTATATCGCGGGGGAGGTCCTCATCCGTGATGAGGAGCACTCCATCCGCAAAGTGCCGGGGAATTTGTGTCGCGATTAGCGCGAGCGTTCTTTGCAGATGCTTGCGTTCGGCGTGAACCTTCGGTTTGACGGCGACCGCTATCCTTCGTGTGTCCCTGAGAGTGACGAGGAAATCGAACGTGTGGCGCCGCGCTCGTCCCTCCGCGTCACGCCATTCGACGGCATTCGGCTGCTCCCGCAGATCTGCGACTTGCGGGTGGGTGAGAAAGAAATGGGCAGCCTTTTTCTCAAGGCCGCTTTCGCACATGATCTCCCGTGGTTCGGCGCCGCCGACAACGGATGGCCGGCATGCCCCCTTTGACCGGGAATGCACATTGCGCGAGGAAAGAGATTTGCCTGGGGGGCGCCAAAGGGGCGCTGGAGAATTTGGGAGCGTCGGGACAGTAGATGAAGACATGGCGGATCCTTTCCCGCCAAGGATGAGATGCTGCTTGACCAGTGCGACTGGACAGGGCAGAATCCCATCACTCGACGGTAAGCCGTTAGAGTGAGACCGACCTTTCAAGCGGGCGGGTTGAATTTGAGAGGCGTTCCGGGTGCAACCGGGGCGCCTCTTTTGTTTTGGCGTTTATGGTGGTCGACGCGCGCGACTATCGGCTTTCGATATTCCCAGAGCCAGTTCAACGTGCGAGGCGAGATTTTCATTGCAGGCGGAGTCGGTCTCGGCATTCGCTCGTGCTGACGAGGCAGAGGCCGGTTCTATCAGGGGCTGCTTATTCATTGTTTTGTGTCGTCTGTTCGCGGTGTCGTTGACGCTCAGCGCGCATGGCGGCGAGGGTTTAGGTTGCGGCTTGATGCCTTCTCCACGCTGACGATGCCCAAAAAGGGGTGCGCTCCCCCGCACTTCTGAGGAGCGAGTCCGAGGCACTCTGCTTCGGATGACTCTGACGAGTTCTGGTCGTGCATCTGGAGGATCCCATAGGCACCCTGTTCTGTGTGGGTCTTTGGCTGCTGTTCGAGCCGTGACGCTAAAGTGGATCGACATCCAGAGTCCAGGGTGAACATGCGCGATTCGTTCACAGAACCGTAGATTCTTTACAACAAAGGCGCATCAGCTCGTCCCTATCCAAAGTATTTATGAGCTTTGGCTATCGAGATCGCATCTTGACAACTGGGGAATGTTATGGATCAGCGCGCAATGAAACGTCTCGAAGCAAAACGAATCCCAAACGAATCCTTAAAGAACTGCGAGATGTACTTTGCTTGTGGCGTAGTTTTGTTTCATGCTATCGAGCTTTCTGATGATGATTGGGTGGATTTCGTGAGCCAAGTAGCTCGGCGAGCATGTCGGGATGACGCATTGGCTGCTGAGCCGCCGACGGCGGAGAAATGGACGGAATTGGGCCAGAGCGACCTTCCGATCAGCTCGCATCAGCTATTGTTTCAGTGTTTTGCGTGCCCTACGGTTCTCGGGAAACGATCAAGTTCATGGTGTTCACATGCCCTTGAGTGAGAACTCGCCAATAGGGGATGCCGACAGGGTCGTTGTGTCTAAGGCGGCAGTTCGGGCGGCTGAGCGGCTCAAGATTCCTGATGAAGTGCTCGCGCGCGTACTCGGAATTCGAGTTGCGTCTCTGGTTTGCGTGAGGGCAGGTGATCTCGACTTAGTCAGCCAGGGGGCGATTAGGAACGCCATTCTCGTCGTTCGCATTTACCAGCGGCTCGCTGCGATTTTTCAGGGCGACGAGAGTGCAGCAGCGTCATGGTTCAATAGTGACAACACCGCCCTGGGTGCCCGGCCGATTGATATCATTCAGTCTTCATGTGGACTGGCGCAGGTAACAGACCATCTGGAGACGCATTACGCTGGGGTGATTCATTGAAATCCCGATCAGAGGAAGAACATGCTCCGCGTATGGACTGATAGGTGTTTGGCGGGAGGCGTCGACCGCCACGGATTCGGCTCGGTGTTCACCTATGAAGCGAATGCCACCGAGAACGATGCCATTTCACTCACAATGCGTAATCGCACAGCCTCGTGGGGTGCCCGCGCTAGGCTGGCCCCGATTTTCGATATGAACCTTCCCGAAGGTGCCCTGCGGCGCCTTCTGACCCGCCGTTTTGCGAAGACCGTTGGCAGTTTCGATGACTTCGATCTGCTTTCGGTCGTGGGGAGCTCTCAGATCGGGCGCCTGCGTTATTCAGCACCGGATGTGGATCTCAACGAGGATGTTCCGTTCCAATCGGTCGACGAAGTCCTTCGCGCGCGGCGCGGCGACGGGTTGCTCGATCACCTTCTTGAGCGCTTCGCCGTCCATTCCGGAATTTCGGGCGTACAGCCCAAGGTCTTGATCCGCGCCGTCAATAGGCCGGGGCCTCCCGACCGCCTGCGGTCGAGCGCTAGGAGCGCGACCCATATCGTCAAGTTCTGGTCTCCCGGCGGATACCCAGAACTCGCCGCCAATGAGTACTTCTGCCTGAAGGTTGCTCAGCGGGTGGGGCTTGAGGTTCCCTCGTTCCATCTTTCCGATGACGGGGCTGCCCTCGTTTTGGAGCGCTTCGACTTGAGCCCCAATGGAGGGCGCGTGGGATTCGAGGATTTCTGTGTCCTGAATGCCCTTAGGTCCTCTGGAAAATACATGGGCAGTTATGAAACGCGCCTGTTCAAGCGGGCAGCCGAGTTCACGGGTGCCGGCCATCGAGAGGCGCTTGAACGCCTCTACAAGCTCTTTGTGCTGAATTGCGCCATCCGCAACGGAGATGCACACCTGAAAAACTTTGGCGTCGTGTATCAAGACGTCACCCAAGATCCGCAGCTTGCCCCCGTTTACGACCTCATCACTACGCGGGCGTACCTTCCCAACGATGGTATGGCGCTCACACTTAGCGGCACGACACGATGGCCGGATCGCGAAAAGCTGACGAGTCTGGGTCGGACCCGAGCCGACCTCGGTGAGAAACAGATCGAGGCTATGCTGGAAGCGACAGCGGACGCCATATCGGACACCGCTAACGACGTTCGGGCTTACTTCGCTGACCGCGCTCAATTTCCGGAGGTAGGACTGTCATTGCTCGCGGCCTGGCAGGAAGGTATCGATCAAAGCCTTGGTTCAGGCCGGACACTCGTTGTCGGTTCCACCTCTGTTAAGGCAATGCTGCGGCGATGACCTCTGCCGATGCCCCAGGTTGATTTCAGCAGTCGGTTGAACGCGACCACTTCGTCGCTCCAGTGCGAAAGCACAGAAGTTACAGGTATCGTAGATGGCGAGGCTTAAAGGTTATGGCTGCGCATTAATTCCTCGGTGTCCTCGGCCAAGACCTTCAGAGCCCTCTGTTGAGCGTCCAATTTTTCCTTTAATGAGAGGACGTCCTTAAGCTTGACGCGTCGATGTTTGCCCACATACTTGAACGGCAAATCTCCGATATCCATACGATGGACTACCAAGGGTCGTGAAATTCCGAGGATCGGGGCTATATCGTTCGGGCTTAATTCCGGCTCGTCAACGAGGACCGCGACACGTTCGCCGCGAAGAAGGTGATCGAGCAATACGGTTACCAGCTTCATCGCCTGCGGAGGCAGCTGAACGTCTTTGTCTTTTCCGACGCGGAGCTGGATCTCGAGCTTGTCAGCCTTGGGACGGAGCCCGATCTGCTTCAAGTCACGTTCTGGCAATTGCACGTAGCTGAGCACATGAGCGACCATGGCGCGTCTCCTTTCGAGCTGAATATAGGGCGAGCGGAGTCATAACTGCAATAACTGAAATTTCGACGCCCCGTGGCTTGGTGGCCAATGTCGCCTCGGCATTCGAAAGCTGGTGACGCCAGTCGGACCATACGACCTGTCAATGACCTCGGGGAGAGGGTCAAACCGCGGCACTGAAAGCTGACGGGTGCCACGACGAGCGTTTAGAGTGAGCGGATGCAGCTCGGTCTGATCGAACTTGATGTGGCCGTGTCGCGTAAGGTGTATAGCTTCACGGGGGAGGGGGACCATGAGCGACCCCAGAAACATCGATGAATGGCAACGCATTCGGTCTCCAGGACTGAATGACTTTCTGGAACTCGTAGAGCGCTGGACTCTGTCCGAAGACGATCAAGCTCAGCTGCTCCGGTGCGGTTCCGTTGATCAGCTGAGGCGGTGGATAGCGATCAATCAGACTGACGGCGCCATAATATTCAGCTCTCATCAAACAGCGCGGATTGCCGCTGTGCTTAGGGTCGCCGAAGCCGCACGGCACCTCTTCTCGTCCGAACAAGAGGAGCGTTGTTGGCTATCTAACCCGAACACGGCATTGCCGTTTTTGGGCAGAACGCCTTTGAGCATGCTCAGGAACGACTCTACCGAGAGCATTTGGGATGTGCGTCGCTATTTGATGGGGCTGATCCAGGGCGGTCCGGGGCCGAACGAGATCGATAGCGACTTCATACCTTACACAGACGATGACCTCAGATGGACTTAAGGGCTGGCCCGCGGGGGATCCAGCGGCTGCCCTGAGCCTCGCGATTTCCGGCGCGCGCTCGATCAGCGGGTTTCCCGCGGGCGCGTCCAGGGTAAGGCGACGGAGATCTTGAATTAGTCGCGACCGAGGTCGCCGGTAGAGGCGCCGAGAGGTCTGGCTGTGCTTGGCCGGCAGCCTATTCGCTCAAAGCCTTTGGCATTAGACATGTTCAGGAAAGTTGAGGGGCCGGAGATTCTCGCCGCACTCGAGGTGGCGCGAGATAGGCTGTGCCGAGCTTGGATTCCGCACGGCTCGCCCGATCACATCGTCTCGCGAGAGGTCATCGCTCGGATTGACAGATGGGCCTCCATTAGAGGACGGCGCCGATCCATTGCATTGATTTCGAAGGAGCAGGACATTGGCGGAGAGTGCCGAAGTTCGCCGCGTGCGAGAGATACTGGCTGCGGTAAAGCCACTTGCTGCGGAGTACTACCAGCTAACGAAGAAGCCACTGGGCGTGACGGGAGAGGTTGCGGAGTATATCGCGGCTGAACTACTGGGTCTCGATCTCGCCCCGCCGCGCACCCCTGGATATGACGCTATCCGTCGCACGGCTGAGGGGCCGCAGAGAATTCAAATTAAAGGGCGCGCCTATGGGGAAAACGCGAAACCCGGACAGCGGCTCGGCACAATAAAGCGACGCGCCGATTGCGATGCCGTCTTGCTCGTCCTGCTCAACAACCAGACGCTCGAGCCACGGGAGATCTGGGAAGCGCCCTACAGTCTCGTCTTGAAAAGGCTCGATCTCCCGGGGTCTAAAGCCCGCGAGCGCGGAGCTCTTAGCGTCCACGAGTTCAAGCGCATCTCCAAAAAAGTCTGGCCGGCATCAGTATAGGATTCCGCGACGGTCGCGGATGCGAGCGGGAAGCACGGTTCCCCGGAGGCATGAGTGCGGAAGTAGGTAAGGGGTATCTGAGACGTAATGTGACTACCCTCGGCCAGAAATGCCCTAGATAGCAGGCCATGTGCAACGCCTACGAACAACATATCCGTTGGACCGCTTACATCCAAATGATGCAGGCGCTCGAACTCGGGATCCCGACCAATCAGAGCGAAGCCGATCTTCCGCAGGTTGATGACATCAGAATCAACGATATGGGCCCAGCGATGCGCGCTGTGGGAAACTTGATCGAGCTGGTCCAGATGAACTTCAGCCTTCCACCCTCTGGAAAGGGTGGCCAACGTGCCTGTCAGCGTCACTCGGACTTTTCTTCACTGCGCTCACCTCGTTTTCTAAGCGTAGCGGTAAAGATCGTGACGCGACATTGCAATCCTGCCGTGCGCCGAATTGATTAGCATCGCCAAAAAGCGAAAGCGTTCTGCACGTAACGTGATTATAGATGACGCAAGGGAATTGCGGCGGCGAGACAATTCCATTTCCGCGATTCCGATCGACAGGGCACACGCCTATGACGCTGCCCGGGAAGCGGACGCCAGGCGCCAGAGAGCGATACGTCAAATTCGCTGAGGATCGGCGGTCATGGCGGCTCATAACGCCGCAGATCGGCGATCATCCGCACGTCTTGGGCGGTAGGCGGGGCTGGATCGACAGGTGAATAAGAAAATTTGCTCATCAATTCTCTCCTATGTTATGTTATCCATAACAACTTTAATTTGCAGAATGTGAACGGGGATCGCTTGCTCGGGTGAGCGGTCGTTGTCCGGGGGCGGGCATGGAATATGCGTTGGTGGCTTGGGTGCGGGGCCGTTTGGTGCGGCTGCTGCGGTTGAGCCTTGTCTCAGGGTTGGTGACGGCTCTCGTCCTTCCTCCGGTTGCGCCGGCCTTTGCCGAGGCGGCGGCGCCCGCGCCGGTGACGGCGGCT
>NZ_JAATJS010000004.1 GCF_011777495.1 Microvirga terricola
CGGCACGATCGACAAGACCACGCTCTACACGCCCTACGGCGCGCCGCTCATCACCACCGGCCCGGACAAGGAAGCCAAGGCCTTCATCGGCGAACGCCTCGACGACGATACCGGCCTGATCTACCTCAACGCGCGCTATTACGACCCCGCGCTCGGGCGCTTCATCTCCCCCGATACGCTCGATCCGACCAAGCCGGGCGTCGGCACCAACCGCTATGCGTACTCGTTCAACGATCCCGTGAATTTGAGGGATCCGGGGGGGAATGCAGCTGACGAAACCGAACCGCCAGGAGAGCCCAGCAAAGCCGAAGCAGGTGGCGGACGCGCCAAGCCCGGGGACAATCAACCTGATGGGAAGCCGAGACCTGGGCCAAATGAGCCTACTGCTTCGAAATCAACCAAAGGTGCTCCGAAAGCGTCTCCGACAGAGGGGCCTGGTGCGCGCAATTCGGCGGGGGGGCTAACGGGAGGGCTCCTCTTTGGCCCGATCCTGGATCTCGCTCGCGCAGTATCGCGCGACTCGCTAAAGGACATAGAAGACGCCAAGCAGCAGCAGAATGCTGCCACCAACAATGTGCTTGGAGAAAAGGCAGGCAACTTAGCAAATCCATTAACCGACGCCGAGAAATCTGGAATGCTCAGGGATGCTGCCCAACAGAAGGGGAATTTCGGTATGGGCAGAGCCAGCCGCGACGAGGCAGAGGAGTTAGGAAAGGCCTGGGTCGGACCTAATTACAGAACGACAAGCAAAGGGTATATGTCCGAAGACGGACTGCGCCAGTATAGAGGTCCATCGGAAAAGCCGAACAGTCCTCTTGCTACAACTGGCTTGCAAGCGAACTTTGAAACCCGAAATCAACCAAGTGGGCCTTGGCAATCGAATGGCCATCTCGATATCGAGTAACTCATGAAGGCACAGTTGAAGGATATCTTTTCTCCGGATGTTGAGCTGGAGACGTATAGCCCTCCAGATCGGCGAGATTTTGCTATATTTGTACAACTGTTTGTTGGTCCGGAAGGTGCCGATGGAGCGGATACGTTTAATAGTTGTATTTGTTCGCCTGGGAAAATTGCCGAACTTGTCGCGAGGAAGGGCTATATAATAGCTGATCCTCTGTTGATATTTGAGGAATATGATCTGCAGAAGATAAAAGAGGTCATAAATACGTATTGTCAAAGTTGCTCTGGCGAGAATTGGCCTGAATTGGTGCCTAAATTGCTACGTTTAGGGCGATGGGAATTTGAAGATTACCGTCCCTACCGGAAATAAAAATTGTTATTGGGGTGATCTAGCCCACCTTTGTGCCATCTCGAAGGTCGTGCTCTCCACCACCTACGATGCTTCGGCAACCTGCTGTCGAACGACGGGACGACGTATGTCTACCCGGCGGCAAAAGCGGCGCGTCCGCATGCGCCGACGAAGGTGGGGACCTCCGATTACGCTTATGACGCCAACGGCAACCTCACGAGCGGCGGCGGACGCAGCTACACCTGGGACCAGGAGAACCGTCCGACCAGGATCGAGATGGCGTCGGGCGCCACGAGCGCCTTCGTCTATGCACCGGACGGCACGCGGCTGAAGAAGGTGGTGACGACCGGGATCGGGGCGGCGGCGAAGACCGAGACGACCCTGACGCTCGGCGCCGACATCGAGATCCGGCTCGGCACGGCATCCGCGCCGACACCGCTGACGGAATGGCAGAAATATCCGCATCCGGAGGTGCGCAAGATCGGGCTCGGCGTGCTGCCGAAGGTGGCGGTGCTGCACAAGGACCATCTGAGTTCGGTGCGGGCGATCAGCAACCGCAGCGGCGCGATCGACAAGACCACGCTCTACACCCCCTACGGCGCGCCGCTCATCACCACCGGCCCGGACATGGAAGCCAAGGCCTTCATCGGCGAACGCCTCGACGACGACACCGGCCTGATCTACCTCAACGCGCGCTATTACGACCCAGCACTCGGGCGCTTCATCTCCCCCGATACGCTCGACCCGACCAAACCGGGCGTCGGCACCAACCGCTATGCGTACTCGTTCAACGATCCCGTGAATTTGAGCGACAGGAGCGGGAATGACACGGATGCGATGGGGAACAACTTTGGTGGCGACGACGCTTTCAAATCTAATGAAGGAAAGCCAGAGCCAAGTGACCCAGTTGGAGGGTGGGTCGCGGAAAAGGTTGAAACAGGAGTAGCGGCTATCGGAGACGGACTCGATATAGGGGGCCAGGTGATGTCCGGTATACCGCAGACTGCCGGGCCGGGCCGCCTTAGCATGGAGGCAGGTGCAGGTCTCAAGGCCGTTGCGGCTGGTATACATGGGGCAAGGCGGGCTGCGCAAGCCGGGCGAGAGATTCGTGCTGAAGCGCAAGCCGCACGCAATGCTGCCAAGGAAGTGGTCGAAAGCAGTAGGCCACCTAGCTTTACCCCGGAGGGCGCTGGACGCAGGGGAGCCTTGAATGCCGCTAAAGAAGATGCGGGGATTCCTAGGAGTGCTCAACCAGATTCTACGGGACCGAATATCAGAGATGGTAAGTTGGAGCCGGGCAGAGTGTATGACTACAGTCAGAAAGATATGCAGGGCCGTCCTATCCCGGGCTCCGAAGTGCGGATAAGAGACGATACTCGCGGTCACTACTATCCTGATGGCCCGTCGCAGAATCGGGGTCCGCATTTCAATATCGACGTGCCGGGCGAACTTGGGAAGCGCCACTATGATTACTAACGTCAGGACAGAATTTAAATCCGCCCTTGGTCCAGAATGGACAGGAGGCAGGAAAGGTTCGTCGAAAATTTCGTTGCTTCGCTATCAAACACCTTTTGGTTCTAACCCTAGCTTGCGAGGTACCGAAGCGTGCGTGGAGGCATTCTATCGAGACTTTCTAAATGACAGCGATGCTCAAGCTTATCAGCTTTATATTTTCCACTCCGATGGTCATCCCCGGACCCCCTATCAGGAAAAGAGAGCGGCTCTTCCAGGTTGGAAGAAATTTCTGAATCAGAAAGCCATATTCGGTAACCCAGCGCTAGAAATTCGCGAGCCAACTTTGGATGGCGTTAGAGTTGTCTCCTTGTTTGCTGTTGAACCTATCTCTTTAAAGCAATACTTCATCGGCTTAGAAGAGGTTGAAAATTCATTCGCCGTCTTTGTGCGGAAAAATACTCTTTCGCTGCAACATGTGATGGCTGATATTTACAAGTACGCAATGTTTAACGATGATGGAACGTTTTGTTCTCGTATAAATTGGCCGCGTTTAGTCTGCAATGAGGCGCCTAAAATCGTAATCTGTCGCGCTAGGCTAGCTGATGAAATAAATTCGTATGTTCTAGAGCTATTCATTGGTCACGAGAATAGTACTTTTATGCATACGATAACCAACAAAGCCAGAATCTAAGGCCGTCGCTGCCTCATTGCACTCCCCCCACAAGTTCGATCCGACCAAGCCAGGCGTCGGCACCAACCGCTATGCATACTCGTTCAACGCCCCGTGAATAAGAGGGATCCGAGTGGTTAGGTGATATGCAGATAGGTGCACTCTCAGTGTTTCTCGACCCGTTTCATAACGGCGGCATCGTGCACGTGCACACCATGGACAGAGTTGGTGCAGGTACCCGCCGGACGGCACGCGATTGAAGAAGAGCGTGACGACCAGCGTCGGCGTGGGGGGCGAAGACTGAGACGACCCTCACGCTTGGCGCCGACATCGAGATCCGGCTCGGCAGTGCGGAGAAGCCGGGTCCGCTGACGGAATGGCAGAAATATCCGCATCCCGAGGTGTGCAAGATCGGCCTCGGCGTGCTGCCGAAGGTGGCGGTGCAGCACACGGGCCAGACCAGTTCGGTGCGGGCGATCAGCAACCGCAGCGGCGCGATCGACAAGATCGCGCTCTACACGCCCTGCTTTTGTCAGCTTTGTATAGCGCACTTGGAGTGCGGAAGTGAGCGCACCGTTAACGCGCTGACGGGGTCGCCGCAGTATTCTGCGGTGCTCACCTATGGGCGCGATAAATCAGTCGCTAATAGGAACTATCTCAGTTCCACGCAGTGTGATGGTTATTGTATCGCCTGTGAGACCGACGGGCTTACAGGTACAATGATCAGTGCGATGGAACTCGCGGCTGAAATGGGAAATTTGCGCGCTCTTGGAAGAGCTTTTGAGAAACTAGATCCCTGGATCAAGCAAACGCGCGATCCTAGAATCCTGCGCCGCTTGAGGAATTTGATTGCTTTTTATAACCGCGCGCGAGCAGTCGAAGAAAAATGGGGTGAGGGTGCGACGCTCAACCTTTGCCATCCCGAGGTGGTCAGTTGGATCATACAAGGCTTAATAGAGCCGCACCGCATCAGGATGGCGAAAGATTTTGCTAAAAGTGGCCCTCACAAGGAAGCTTAGCCAAGTCCGAACGAGTCAGATGGATCCTCTGGTTCAAGATCGCTTGATTCCGATTCCGCACGATCAAAAGCTGCCAAAAGCGCGCTATCAGCAGATACGAATTTACCAACAACACTGCCCGTTGGGTCCAAGAGACGGAAGTTGCCGTTTCTGCGATCTCGTTGAATCGTGAATCCTTTTGGTAGACCTGGGACTGAGATCGCCTCCCATTCTTCACCCTGAGTATCGTTCTCTTTATCCTGTGTATCGTTCGTAATCCGCGACATTTCGATCCTTTCCGAATTGGAACAGCGGTGTTTTCCTACCGCGCCAAATTGATGTAGCAGAGTTGATTTTGCCAAGATTATACTGATTGCCGAAGATTCGTCATCGCTGACTCTGGCAATTGTTGCGGGCAGCAACTAACCAATTAATTTGATGTGCCCTCAAAAGCTTCCAGATTTGCTATCTAGAAACCTGATGCCCGCGTAATGTTCATTGATACGGGGGTCTGCCGCTTCGACTTCAGTCGTTGACTCTCCAAGGGTTCAACGAAAGAACCCCGGCGCTGAGGGGGTGGTGGGGCTTGGCAGTAAGGAACTCAAGGCTTGCCGAGCCAGCTTTGCCAATAGGGTTTGATGCGAGCGGCGTGGGGGTCGGTGTCGACGACTTTGCTGAGATTGTCCCAGCCGCGGACGATTACGTAAAAGGCGGCAATGAGGGCCGTGTAGAGCGCGAACTGCTCGCTAAGCGCGAGAGATGACGGGAGTTGGATGTAAAGGCGGTTGGCGGCGACGCCAGCAGCAACGGCACCGAAACCGAGCTCGATAATGGCATAAAGCGGGCGCATCTTCTGCCGCAGCAAATAGAAAGCTAGGCCGACGAGGATGGCGGTCCAGAAAACGCCATAGGCACCTAGAGCGGCATTAGACTTCGTGAAGACGGCGCGCAGCGCCAGGTCGAGGTGCCAAGGGAGCTGCAGAGGATTGCTCTCGATCCAGCTAACAAAGAAATAAGAGGGCGGGCCGAACAGGACGATGCCGATCGCAATGGCTGCAACGGGGTGCGTCTCGGAGAAGGTGCGCCTCGCGTCGCGGCTCAAGATGGTTCGGGCTTTCTGGAACATGGCATAATTTCCACCAGTGATTGCTGTAGTATTGTTGATTTACGGATCCGGCGCTTCGCGCGCAACGAGTTCCCGGTCGGATGGTAAAAGAGGAGACAATTAAGGATTTTGAGATTTCAGGGTCTGCTTTGCTTTGGGCTGGCGGTGTCCGCGCAGCCAAAACTGCCTCTTAACGAATCGCGATAGGGTTGTATTCTCTAGGACAGGACAGCCATGCGCTATCGTTCGCGTCGGGGGCACTCTTGGCTAGACGGCTACGACTCACGAAGTTCCGCGAGCTCTCGCTGGACGATCCTTTTTTCGACAGTCTCAAAGCCGGGTACGGCGGTTTCCCTGAATGGTTCACGAGTAAGGCCGATGAAGACCTGTATGTCGTCGACGATGACGGCAAGCTCAGCGGCATGATCTATCTGAAGCGCGAGGCCGGTCCTATCGCCGACGTCACGCCGCCGTTGCCAGCGGGCACATGGCTGAAGGTCAGCACGCTCAAGATCGAAGGAAAGGGCACCAAGCTCGGGGAGCGAGTGCTTAAGAAGATCTTCGATGCAGCCCTGGCCGAAGGTGCCGACGGGATCTATGTCACAGTCTTCTCGGTCCATAAGAAGCTCATCGAGCTCTTCAAACGCTACGGGTTCACCGAGTGCGCCTTCAAAGAAACAGAGGACGGAACCGAGCTTGTCCTGGCCCGCTCGCTCAGGGACATGACCGGTGATCTCGTAGCAGACTACCCGTTCATCCATACGGCCGGCCAGAAGGCGTGGCTCCTGGCCGTCTATCCGGAGTATCACTCCAGGCTCTTGCCGGATTCGATCCTGAACAATGAGCCGCGTGAGATCATCCAGGACGTCTCGCATACGAATACCATCCACAAGATCTATATTGGCAAGCTCGCACTCACGCGAATGTCTCCGGGAGATGCGGTGATCCTCTACAGGACTACTGACAGGCAGGGGCATGCCTACTACCGGTCTGTGGTCACGTCAGTTTGCGTCGTGGAGGAGGTCCGTACGAAGCGGAACTTCGCAGACGTCGATGCCTTTGTAGAATATTGCCGTCAGCACAGCGTCTTTTCTGAAGATGAGCTCCGCGAACAGTTTTTGACGTCGCCGCGCTTGTACCTGATCAAGATGACCTATAACGCAGCCTTTGGAAAGCGTTTGACCCGCGGAGCTTTGCTGGATGCGGGGCTTGTCTCGGAGCAACCCCGCTGGGACCTGCGCTCGCTTTCTCAACGCCAGCTGCGCGATATCTTGGGTATGGGAAACGTCAATGCGCGTCTTATTGTCGATTAGGCCGGTTCACGTCGAGAACATCCTGCAAGGGATCAAGACCTTCGAGTTCAGGCGGAAGATATTCGCGCGCAAGGACGTGCAGACAGTGCTGATCTACTGCACCATGCCGATCGGCAAGCTGGTCGGCGAGTTCGACATCGAGGACATCCTGGAGGACGCCCCCGATACCCTGTGGCAGATGACGGAGTGCGGATCCGGCATCAGCAAGGAGTATTTCGACGAATACTTCAAAGGCCGTGACCGGGCATTCGCCTTGAAGATCGGAGAGGTGCGGCCGTACAAGGAGCATGTCGCCCCCAGCGAGTTGATGGCCAACTTCACTCCTCCGCAATCCTATATGTACGTTGGTGACAGCCGTCACGAGCGGCTGTCCGGACGTCAGCTGGAGCTATTCTGACGAATGCGCGGAGAGACGATCGTCGTTTTTGGGATCTCGGGGGTCGGCAAGACATCGTCGTGCCTCGCGTTCGTCGCAGAAAACCCGGAGCACCTGCATCTCAGCGCGAGCGAACTCTTACGCAGCGCCGCGGCGGCAGATCCCGCTTTGCTACGGATTGCGCCGGCGGACCGGATCCTTGAGAACCAGAGATTGCTGCCTGACGCGCTACAGGCCCGGCGCGAGGGCCAGTGGCACAGGCCCGTGCTGATCGACGCGCACAGCGTCGTCGACAATGATCGCGAACTCGTGCGCGTCCCCGTCGAGGTGATCCGGTCTCTCGATCCTGACGGGCTGCTCTTGTTGGAGGAGGCACCGGAAATCATAGCAGCACGCCGTTCGGAACTCGGCTCGCGCCGGCCGGCGCGTTCGATCGATCAGATCGTCCATGAGGCCGAGGTCGCGCGCCAAGCCGTGCTCGATTATGCCAAGTATTTAGAACTGCCGCTCGAGGTCATAGATATGGGCGGGAAAGCCCCTCTCACATTCGAAGGGGCAGTGGCTGCGTTAAAGAACCGAATTCGCAAGCCCTGAGTGGATTGAGAGGCGTGGAGCGTGGGTCGTTGTACCCCAGTTCAGCGGCATGTGGGACATAACGCCCGTTCTCCACCGAGGTGAGGTCGAAGCCATACCAGTCGAAGATCCTCTCAAAGGCAGGCAGCTTAGTGGAGCTGACGGTCAGATGCGGCTTGTCGACGTCGAGGCAGCGCAGCAGACCGTCGAAGATGCGGACGCCGATGCCCCGGCCTACGTAGGCTGGGGCGACGCGGACCGTGCAGATCTTGCGCTCGTCAGCCTCCAGCTTGCCGATGCCGAGGCCAGCCAGCCGGCCGTCGCGCTCGATGCGCAGGAGCGTGCGCGTGCCGACCCTCAAGCCAGGCACGACCTTCATCCTGAACCAGACATCGATCCCTGGATAATCTTCGGAGAGTGGCAGCAAGAAGGCGAGCGCCTCCGCCTCCTCGGGAAGGAGCTCAAGAGCAGGGGTAGGTATTGGGAGGTGCGGTGCGAGAGCGGTCACGATGCGTTACCTTACCTGATCCGGAGCGGTTGGAGAAGGGGCGTGCTGGTCGGTTCCGGTGCGTGAAACGTCGGAACCGAGGAATACTAGACCTCCCGCATACTGGAGGCCGGAGGCAACGAGGTTTCCGAACACACCGAATAGAAACGCTACGAACAAGTATGCGAGAAGTATCTTAAGGCCGCTCCGGCGCGTCCGGAGTTTCACGAAGGAGGAGAAGTCCGGAATGTTGGCGACGCCCTGTGCCGGCAGCTTTTTCCAGTGGTAGACCATCATGCCTTTGGGAATGCCGCTCGGCACGTAGTCGTTCCAGATCGGGTGCTCCAAGAGCCTTTTCTTGTGCGATTCGATGTTGCTCACTGCGAGCTCGGAAACGATCGGTACAGCCGTCAAAAAGGCTATAAGGCTGATCGGGATCTGGCCTTTAGCCTCGTCCTTACGGATTTGTGCCTCAATCTTTGTCGGCAGCGTTCGAGCCTCGTTTAGCCGGAAATCGAGGTATTCCACCTCTTCGAAGCCGCTCTGGAAGAGATGGTCGGTCGGGTAGATGACGCTTACGAAAGGATTGTCCTTTCCTTCTCTCATATAAATGCGAAGCCGAAAATATGCCCGCGTATCAGGCCGGAGATTTCGGCAAACAGCCTCGATCGCCGGGTGAGAGACCGTAATCAAAGTCCCTTCGTCAATCGGTTGAATTTCAAGCTCTGACTGATCGATGCCTGAAGCGGCCGGCATGAAACGGTGAACCCGGCAAAAAGGGGTTCCGTTCTGTTGCAGTTCGATACTCGCCGGGCCGGGTGGCCCCAGGGAGTTACAGCTCAGCGGCTCGTTAAAGATGCCTTGGGCGACCGAGGTCTCTTTGAAGTATGGGCCGCAATCCTCAATCGAACTCGGTTCGGCCCTGAACGGCAAGTAGATGCAAAGCTTCTCGAGCGAGGCCGGATGCGTCACCATCGCTCCGACTTCCAGGAAGTCACGAACGGCAACGGATTTACGCTGTCTCGTGAACTCGGGATCGCCTGAGATGCGCCAATAGTTGAAATGAGTTTCGATCGAGGGAGGCGGTCCACTTTGGTCGTGTATCGCACCCCATAGGGCCATACTGCTGCTGAACGACAAGATCAGGCTCCAAAAACAACCACCAGTTACAATCGAGCGCGTTGTTCCTCAAGGGGGGCGAGGGGCTTTTCACACAAAAGTTCTTCTCAGAGAGAAAATTCGATTGGAGTGCAGGCTGGAAACTACGCCGGGAGGATCAATGGTTCAGTGATATCCCGATCGGGGAGCTATCTTGGGGAAAGCGCTCAAACTCTAATCCTGCTCGTCCAAGCCCATCATGGCTTCGACCTTCGTGCCCTCATCGGGATCGGTGATCCAATCATAAAGGGCCTCGCGGATGGCGGAGGTAGCCGAGATCATTGCCGCGATTGTCCCGCGGGTACTCTGGACTGCTCCTCCAATAATTACGGAACTCGCTGAGTTCTCTGATGTTTTGCGTCTCTTCCGCGTCTGAGAGTCGACGGCCCATAATTCGCTCTGGTTAAGGATGCGGCACGGCCTTTCGATACGAGGACCACAGTCCGGGAACAGGCGTGCAGAGACCAAGAAGGCAGTCGTGCGGCCATAGCGGTGATTTCGATCGGTCCCTCGTGAACCCGATCACGCCATTCGCCAGAATTCTTCTGAATTTTGGAAGCAGAGACGGATACCTCCGGGGCACTTCCTAGATATTCCATAACGCCTAACGGTGGAAAAGATACCCTTGCGGACGGGAGCATAAGGGCCCAGCCTGGGCAATCGATCAGGCAGGTTCGGTACGCAATGGATGCAGCCAGGACGGTTGGAGCGCTCAAACTTTCGCCGTTGGGCGGGTTCGCTTGCCGTGATGGCCGGGAGAGCCTCGTGTTCGGGGAGCGCTCGGACGGATCGATCGCTCACATCTCCGAGGTGTCCCGCGGCAGCGCCTGCGATTGCGTATGTCCCGGGTGCGGCGCACCTCTTGTGGCACGGAAAGGGGACCTGAAGGATCACCACTTCGCTCACAAGGGAAGCCCTGATGGCAGTCCATGCCGGACCGGGCCGGAGACCGCCCTGCACAAATTTGCCAAGGAGGTGCTCGCGGATCGGCTCGAACTCGTCCTTCCGGCGTACGGACTGACCGATGGGGAAGAGGAGTGGATCGGTTACGCGGGCGGAGTGTACGCCTTCGATGCGGCTGTGCTGGAGAGCAGGCTAGGCGAGATCATTCCCGACGTGATCGTCCGAAAGGGAGATCGCGATCTTCTTGTCGAGTTTCGCGTCACCCACGAATGCGGACCGGAGAAGATTGCACGGATCAAGGCCATGGACATCGCGACAATCGAAGTGGATCTGTCCGAGTTGCCGCGGGACATCTCCCGGCAAGGGCTGGAGGAGGCCATCCTGAAAATCGCCCCCCGGGATTGGTTGCACAACCCGAAGCTTCGCAATGGCGAGGCCTATCTCAATGAGCGTCGCCTGGAGCGACAGAGGGTTTTTCGCGAACGCGCTGCAACACTCCGGAGAGATTATGCGAAAGCATGTGCCGAGATGCAGGACGACGATATTCCCTGTCGCGCACACGACGAGGCCGCAGCCGACGGTCTTGGACGCGCGGTGGAGATTGAGGTGCCGGGGTTCGGGTGCTTCCTTGTGCCACCATGTGAGTGGCAGGCAACGATGCTGATGGAAACGATCGAGGCTGTCCTTGCAGGCAAGATGCGGTTCATGACGACGCAGGGATTGTTGGGACGGATCGAACGGAAAGGCTGGGTCCGGAAAGGGTTCTCGGGGATAGCGGATACCCTTGCTGCGGCAGTGCGAGCGGAAGGAACGCAGTTCGCGACGCCTTTAGAGGCCGTCTCTACATGGGTTTCTGTCTTGAGCGAGCTGAGTATCGTCGAGTCTTGGGATTTCAAGGGTCGATGGATACTGACGCAGGGTACGCTGCAATCCATTCAGGAGCTCCGCCACCGCCGTGCGCGACCGAACCTCCGGATGGACGAGATCCAAAAGGATGTGAAGAGCGTCCTAAGCGACCTCCCCGAAGAGGAGCTTGCGGGATTCTCTCTTGACCGATGGGCCGAGGAGCCTCTCCCAGGCAGGGAGTACTCGATCACCGAGGCGGTGCATCTTGATGGCCCAGAGTTCGACCGCATCCGCACGGAGCTGACGAATATTGATCGCGCAATCCGCTTCAGCCCGAAGATTAATATCGACCTGATGGGGCTGCCGCTCGCGGGCAAGCTCGCTCGGCGCCTTGAGGAAAAACGGAGGGAGGAGGAAGCCCGGGAGGTCGAGCGCCAGGAGAACGCCCGGCGCGATGCGGACGCACGTGGGGCCTGGATTATTAGCGATGCCCAGATCGGCCTGGGGATCGAGGGGAACGCTTGGACGGACGCTCCGAACGAGGGACTCGGCGGAAGGTCTCCGGTGGATGCCGCGCGCGAGAGCGCGGCAGGGCTGGTCGAGGCGACCAAGATCCTCGATGCCCTCTTGAGGCAGCGGGAGACTGATGCCCGCAAAACGCAGGTTGCGGAGAAGGCGAGAGAGGAACTCCGCAGGAAGGCCGCGAAAGTACACCAAGGCCAATACTTGGATCTCTACTTGAACACTGGGCAGCCGACCCTCGGAGGCAAGTCCCCCTCGGTCTACAGCGTCGACGAGGCGACGATGAGAAAATGCGTGGAGCTTACCCTCGTGGGTGGAAAACGTCGGCGTTGACCCCTGCCGCCCAATGGCGTTGATCAGGTGACAGGCAAGCTATTTCGCATGGACGGTTGCTGAACTTTCGAGACCGCCTTTTGGGTGAGGCGTACTTTGGCTTCATTTGGGCGCACTATGGGGCGAATCTGACCAACCTTTGCGAGCGTCCTCACAAAGTATCGGGGACGAAGGGCCCGAACCTATCCTCACGGTGAAATCCAGGGTGGCGCGTCGGTGCCGCCTTGATGTGGTCAGCAGCACTTGGGGCGAGTTGCTGCTTCAAGCCGAGAATCCGCTCCATTCTTTGTCGTCTAGATCAAACCGCAGCCAAGTATTGCCACGAGCGTGAATGAGAAACCCGCACCATTCATTATCGAGGTCATGCAGATTGAAGAAACTATTGCGAGCCCCGATTGCTACGCCGTTGAACTCGGCATCAGCATCGAAAACGAGCCAGAAATTCTCCGCTGGGTGACTGTGAATCCGACAGGTTGGCAATTTAAGTCGAACATATAGAGACCACGAGTGTTGCTCACGACGTTGGGATTGAGTGAGCTTGACACACGCGGGTTGAGGCTCGACGTGAAGCGCGGGTTCCGGCTTGAGGTCACCCGATAGTTAAGTGAGCTGGTGACCTGCGGATTGAACGAAGACCTCACACGCGGGTTCAGACTGCTCGTGACCATAGGATTTAAGCTCGATGTGACTCTAGGGTTTAGACTGCTTGTGACCCTTGGGTTGAGGCTTGAAATCCGGATTGGGTTCACGCTGCTGGTGACCAAAGGATTTCTGGATGTCGGGATTAGCATTTACTCTCCTCTCAAGTTAACGATCAGCGATGGCGCAACCCTACATGGTTCAATCCAGAGTTTCGAGATGGCTAGGGCGCGGTAGCCACCCAAACCATGGCAATCGCTGGGCAGCGGTCGGTTCCGACTCTCGCGAAACTCCCGATAATGAGAGATTTCGGCAGCCGACTTTCGCAATGTCGCATAGTGAACAACGTGTCGACAGCGGCAGGGCCACTGAAGTCACGCGTTGATCTGCTCGTCGGGCATAAACGGTCCTTCGGCGAACGGCGCGCGACAGGACGCGGCTTGACTCTCCTAGGTGGTTGTGTTCTCTATTTGTTCTAATAAGGACACAGCAATGGCTCATACGCTCTCCGAGCGTCAGCACGCCGCGCGCGCTGCGGACGAGAACGCACTTTCTTTTGCCGTTTTAGAGTGGAGCGTTGACGGCAACCATCTGGAACGCGTCCTATCGCGCTTTGCCAACATGCTGGTCGCGCGGGCCACTTTCGAAGAATCCTGCCGCCTATATCCCGGTAGTTTCGTAACCCTTCAGCATGGTGCGCGGCTTATTTCGATCAAAAGGCCAGACGAATGAGTGCCGCTTCCGATATTACGGCCATCGCCGATGCCTATCTCGAGGCTGTAGGCGGCGATGCGGCTGCGGCGCTCCATCTCGCCGTGTCCGATCTGATCGATACCACCGCAGAGGCAGACCTGCGGGCCCGCGCACTCGACCAATGGGTTTCCCGCGGATACGTGCAGGGGAGGGCGGCCGAGCGTTTGCAACGAATCCGCCAACGGCAGGATGAGTCAGGTGAAGCTGGCGTTAAAGCTGCCTCGTGACGTGAGATCGAATGAGTGCCACGAACACTTTCGTGACAGAGAAGGTACGGATGTGTTCGTAAGAGATTGAAAGTTGCTGTCAGGGAACCAGCCATCCTAGGTTGGACGGCCCTGCGCTAGCATATCTACGCGAATGGCGCTGCGGCGAGAATGTTCTGACCCTGGACGATGACGTTGCACCAACGCTTGGCCCGCGTCACGGCATTGTAGAGTAGCCGGCGCTTGTGCTCGACATCCCCGCCGACCTGATGTGGCTCAAACAGCAACGCAGGTCGCAGCCCTCCACGCGGCTATCACTCCGACCTCGTATTCATGCGGTAGGCGTCACCTGCAATCGGTACAGAGCCTCCCGCGTACCGGCCTGCGAAGGTGATCTCCTCCGCCGCAAATGCGCCTAGAGAGTGGACTATGTGCAATGCCTACGAACAACATGCCCGTTGGACCGCGTACTGCAAGATGGTGCAGGCGCTCAATCCGCATGGGCGAGAGAAGAAAGCCCGGTCCGCGCGAGGCGGACGGTCGGGAGTTGGCACTGTGAATTCGAGTTCGTCATGGTTTGAACCTAGCAGTCGGTTTGAGAGAATGGCAATCCTGCGGAAGCGGTCTCGAACCGCTTTGGAGGAAACCTTATCGGGCCGTCTTCCAGATCGGCCAGGTGGCGTAACCGATCTCGAGGTTAAGGATGCTAATGGTCTTCATGCGCATCACGCGAAGCTTAATGGGGGAGCTTGTGTAGTCGAGGATGGCCTCTTGATCAGCGGTGCCCAACGCATCGCGCGCCCACATCTTTCTAATAGTGAGCTTGCCCTTGACGTGCTCGACCTCGTATCCGCCGACCTTCCAGACCTTGTGACCGCCGACGAGTACGGTGTCGGCTCGTTCCCCCTCCTCGCCACCCGGAATGGAGACATTGCCGACCCCGGCCGCGTATCCCTCGGTGCTGTCGGATTTACTCTCACGGGAGAAGATCGTGGTGAACCTTGGAGGCTTACGGTCCATCGGAATGATCGCGATCAAGCGTTCGGCGTCTCCGTGGTCGAAGTGCTCGCCATCGAATTCGGTCATCCGCTCAATGATGGCGTTCGCTTCCATTCGAAGGTTGATGTCCATTTTGCTCCCGCCTTTCTCTCCCTCAATCCAATGCCGCTCCTCCGTCAGAGACTCGGTCCCATAGATTTACGGAACTCGTTCATCCGTTCGGCGACAAGTCGTCGACAGCCTTCCGGGCACCCTCGGGCCCGGCCATCTGGGTGAGATGCATACGCCGGTCCTGACGACATCCCAAACCACGCTCGTGCGTTGATAGATGAGATGGTCGCGGTGATGAGCGGACCCTCAGCCGGTGTTGGTCTACTTCTCAGTCTGACCCAAAGGCGACCTTCCCGAGGTGCTGACGAATAGCGGCTTCGCGCCGCATTTCGGACATTCAGGACGCCACCGGTCCGGCTCGAAAGCAGACTCGCAAGCCATCTTGCTCAGCCACAACTGTTCGAGCTAATCCGCTACAATCGGCCCCGCAAAGAATTCCGTCCAAAATGACTATTCGACTGGTTTAGGCGTCAACGTCATGGAAGATTAAGCCCGCGGCTTCAGCAGGGGCGACGCTGGATTTTTCCATCGAAGACGGAGTCCACGCCGAGCCATCTGGAGGCTGTTGCCGAGTTTCGAGCTCTTCGATATGGGCATCGATCTCGGCGTAAAGCTCGTCAAAGGCCTCATCGCACTCGAGCTCGAAATAGGCTTGGGCTGCTTGCAAGTTCTCCTTGAAATCTCGGTACATGCCCACCTCGTCATCTGAGGAATAGCGGCCGAATTTGCTGAAAATGCTAGGGATATCGGAGAGCCATTCCGTCCGAAATGCCTCGGTATAATCCACGAACTCGGCGTCTTTGAAGACCTGCCGGAGTACCTTGTCCGTGAGCGGCTCGGCGTCCAGCCAGGTGATCGAGTGTTTTCGGATGTCCGCAACGATGCTCTGGCGTACCTCCTTCGGAAGCAAGTCGCACGACGCCAGGGCGGCGATCAGGAGTTTTCCGCTGAGCGTCTGGCCGCCTGCTTGCACCTGGGCGGCCCACTCCAGAATGTCGGGTCGCGCCTCCAGTATCAGGACGAGAAAGGCTTTTTCGCACCGTGCGCCTAGGAAGGACTTCAACGATTCGTCCAAAGGGCAGGCCTTCAGCCGCGCGACTAGCCCCGGATAGAGTGCGGGTGGGATGCGGATGCGCCCGTTCTCAGCGGCCTTCGGATGGCACGCCACTTCACCGAGCAGGCGGTCAAGCTTAGCACCATGGGCGTAGAGCTCCACCAATTCGGGCGAGGCCGAGACCAAGGTGGCGAAGGCGTCGGTTACCGTGGCGTGGCGGAACACCCACCGATCGCCGTCATCCTCCGATATCAACCGGGTAAGGCTGTCGTTGAGGTGCTGCATCGCGCGGGCCAGGTCGGCGGGCTTCACGCCCATGAGACGAGTGACCATCTCGAGCGACGGAGTCGCCTTGATCGGAGATGGCACTCCGGTTTGCGAATTCAGGAAGATCAGAGCGATCGCAGCGCGGGATGGGTCGTCCAACTGCGCCAGCACCTCGGTCAGGAACTCGACCGGGTGCTCCACTAGGCGAGTTAGCCGCTCGTCGCTAATAGCGAGGTTCTTGGTAAAGAGGGGATCGCCAAGCCGGCGGGCGGTTTCCGGTAAGAAAGCCTTGTTGACCGCGATCGCCGGCAGGAACGGTTTCAGACGTTGGCGCATCTCCTGAGGCTGGACGCGGCGCACGTGATTGTAGAGCATCTGAGCACGTTCCTCATCGGAGAGCGCCTGGACATTAACGACGACTTGGCTCTCCTTGAGCAGTGAGAAGGCACTCGTCTTCAAGTGGGGCTTGGCAGCCTCCCAGATGTAATTCCGAGATGTGAAGACGATGCGCGCTCCGCCTTCGACGGCGGCGCGCAAGGTGCCCAGCTCGGCGTTCCAGCGGCTCATCCGAGAGGCATCGAAGTGGTTCGGGCCGAACGCATCATCGACCCAGAGGAACTGCTTTTCGCCTGGGTGCCAGAGGTTCAACTGTTCTGGTGAGTTAATCTTTAAGGCACCCAAGCAGCCATCGTCGATGGCGCCTAGTGCCAGAATCGCCGCGATCGTAGATTTGCCCGAGGCGGGGTCGCCAAGCAGGATGGCGAAGCCATGCGCCTGCAGCGTCTTCACGGCGGACCGGTAGGCGTCCGTCGGCACAAAGCAGCTAAGGTCGGACCCCATGGAGTCCAGAATGGCCTTCGCCTGCTTATAGCCATGTCCGGTGATGATGTGTGACAGGTCACCGATGCCGTATACGCGTGGCACCAGCATGCGCAACTTGGGGTTCTCGGTCAACTGCTGGACGATCCAGGTTCCGCCGAACGTACGGCATTTCTTGACGCCCACACCTTCGAAAGCGGCGCAGATTTGGGCGTCGGCCTCACCCGAGACGCCAGCGTTGGTCATAATGATGTAGTCATCTGCCAGCCCGTCAGCTGCAAGCTTTTCGGCCTTGGGCAACTCGTCTTTCAGGTGTGACAGGGCAAGACTAGCTCCCGGCTTTCCCAAAAACTTGCATTGAATGGTCGACTTGGCCGGAATTCCATCTAGTCCTTTCCAGCGTCCGAGGAACGCCGCGTCGCGCCCGCCGTCGTTCGATCCGAGAAAAGTCTGCACCGGCCGCTTTAACACCTCAGCGGCGACGGCAGCGGCCAAGTCCTGGAATGCCTTCCAACCAAGCTTACTAAGGTCGTAGTTCACTATCCCCCACCGCCTCCGTCGATTTTGGCCGCATACTTCCGCTCAGAGAATGATTCCCAGAAGCGGCATCAAGGTCCTCGCGGATCAAGCTCTTTGGTAGAGCGTGAAAGGCTTTACCTAGCCGTAGACTCGTAATTTGATGATACTAAGCGCGGGAAGGGGCAACATGCGTATCAACACCATCCGGATTCAGAACTTCCGGTCGTTCGACGACCTCTCCATTTCGCTAGAGAATTTTACGTCCCTCGTCGGACCAAACGGGGCGGGAAAGTCAACGATTCTCTGCGCCCTCAATATCTTCTTCAGGGAGATTGATGGAAGCGCCACCAGTACGACAGATCTGGATGAAGAGGATTTCCACAATCGCGACACTTCCCGTCCGATTGAGATCACAGTCGCGTTTGGCGACCTGAAACCTGAAGCGCAGACGGAATTCGGGGAATATTACCGGCAGGGCGAACTCATCATCACCGCGAAGGCAACATTCGATCCCATCACGGGGTCAGCGAGTGTCCGTCAGTTTGGTCAACGCCGGGCGATGGAAGTCTTCAAAGGGTACTTTGAAGCCTACAACGGCGGAAAATCCGCGGCCGACTGCAAGGCTGAGTTCGACAAGATCCGAGCGGCAGTTCCAGGAGTGACGGCAGCGACTAGCAAGGATGCCATGCGCGACGCACTGCGCGCCTATGAGGAAGCTCACCCGGCAGAATGCGTCCTCATTCCCAGCGAGGACCAGTTCTATGGGTTCAGCAAAGGGGCCAATCGCCTCGCGAAGCACGTCCAGTGGGTCTACGTTCCTGCCGTTAAGGATGCCACAAAGGAAAACGTGGAAGGGAAGAACACGGCCTTGGGGAAGATCCTCGCACGCACGGTTCGCGCCAAGGTGAGGTTCGACGAGGAGATCAACAAGCTCAAGGAGGATGCGCTCGCCCGCTATCGCGATCTCCTTAAGGAGCAGCAGGGTGCGCTGGACGACATCTCCAAGGCCCTCAGCAAACGGCTAGGCGAATGGGCACACCCAGAAGCCACAGCCCGTCTATCGTGGGCGGAAGACGTGAAGAAGTCTGTCCAAGTAGAGGAGCCGATCGCGAGATTGTTGGCGGGAGAAGGCGCGTTCGAGGGCGAACTTGCGCGGTTCGGCCACGGGCTCCAGCGCTCGTATCTGCTGGCCTTGCTTCAGGAATTGGCCGCCGCAGACGATCCTGCTGCTCCCCGCCTGCTTCTTGGGTGTGAGGAGCCCGAACTCTACCAGCATCCGCCGCAGGCCAGACACCTTGCTACCGTGTTGCAGACGCTTGCCGACCACAATGCCCAGGTCATCGTCTCGACCCACAGCCCTTATTTTGTCAGCGGCCGATATTTTGAAAGCGTCAGGATGGTGCGCCGGGATGCGGGCAAGAAATGCTCAAACGTGTCGGCGGTGTCGTTCGATGATTTGGCCGAGAAGCTGTCTGGCATTCTCGGTGAGAAAGTGCTGAAGGCGGATGCCCAAATGGCCAAGTTGCATCAGGCGATGCAGCCTCATCTAAATGAGATGTTCTTCGCACCCAAACTCATTTTCGTCGAAGGCCTTGAAGACATTGCGTACATCAATGCCTGGATGATGCTGTCGGGACGTTGGGAAGAATATCGGCGCTATGGCGCCCATATCGTTCCCACCAATGGAAAAGGCTACATCATCGAGCCACTCGTCGTTGCGGATATGATGGGCATTCCTGCCTTCGTCCTGTTCGATGCTGACGGAAACAAGACCAACGAGAACGAACGTAAGAAGCACGAAAAAGACAACATAGCCATCGTGACGGCTCTCGGCGGCGACGGCAAGACGCCATTCCCAACGGATACAGTATGGGAAAAGCATTATGTCCAATGGCCTCACAATTTTGGGGCTACGCTCCGAGCCGAGGTCGATAAGGGTATTTGGGACACTACGTTCGGGAAGGTTTCAAAAGGTCTCGGTAATCCGGATGGCAGCTTTACCAAAAACCCCATTCATATTGCGCATCATGTTGAACTGCTGATGCAGGAGAAGGCGATCCCGAAGTCGCTCGAAGAATTGTGCGGGCACTTGCTAGGGTTTTGCGCCAGCTAGCCCAATCCATGCTCCTGCGCGCAATCGCCTGATTCTTGTAACTCATATGACGCGGCGCCTTCTGAAGACGAGCGAGAAGCATTGCTGACATCGTGGTTGAGCTCGAACGAGTAGACTAGAAGTGGACAGATTGCCTGCGACCCGATGGAGAAGGCCATTCAGTTGTCTGCTTTTCACCTGGCGGTGGCGAATGGCTGTCCGTCTGCTTCCGGCCCCATTCACGACTTTCGATGCAATTGTATGAAGGTCAGATACTGGGCACATTCCGGACCCAAGTAAGGTGCTGGAATGCGGCTGCAAGCCAACGGCGGGATATCAGTCGCCCAAAAAGAAAGGCCGCCCGATGGGCGGCCTCTTGTTAGGACGTTGCGGCAACAGTTGGTCAATTGCGGTAGAACTTTGGGTCACACTTCACGATGACGTGAGGACCTCTTACGAACACCCCGTCGTGCTGCCGCACGTATCGCACTTCAAACACGTCCCGTTCCGCACCAGCGTGAAGTTCGCGCATTCGGGGCACGCCTCACCGACATAGCCCTTCATTTTCGCTTCTGCGCGCTTGTCGGCGAGGGAGGCTGAGGCTGACGGAGCGGTGAAGCCGAGTTTGGCGATGTCGGCTTCGCCGACCTTGTCCTCGTGCTCGACGAACTCACCCTTGAGCGCGGTCGCGCCCATGGTGAGGCCCGTGGTGCCGGTGCGCTGGCCGTTGCCTCCGGCGCCGCCGGTGATGAGCATCAGGCGGTCGGAGTTGCCGCGCACGAAGCCGCGCGAGACGACGGCTGCGGCGGGAGCCGCTTCCGGCGCCTTCGACTGGGCTTCGCCCGCGCCGATGGTGGTGGGGCCGGCTTCCGAGGCGTCCACGTGGGCGAGGTCGTTGCGGCCGAGATAGGACACGGCCAGCTCGCGGAACACGTAGTCGAGGATCGACGTCGCGCTCTTGATGCGCTCGTTGCCCTGCACGAAGCCCGCGGGCTCGAAGCGCGTGAAGGTGAAGGCCTCCACGTATTCTTCCAGCGGCACGCCGTATTGCAGGCCGAGCGAGATGGCGATGGCGAAGTTGTTCATCATCGCACGGAAGGCTGCGCCTTCCTTGTGCATGTCGATGAAGATTTCGCCGAGGCGGCCATCGTCATATTCGCCCGTGCGGACATAGACCTTGTGGCCGCCCACAACCGCCTTCTGGGTGTAGCCCTTGCGGCGGTCGGGCATCTTTTCGCGCTCGTGGGCCGCGACGACGCGCTCCACGATCTTTTCGACGATGCGCTCGGAGACGTGCGCGGCCTTCGCGGCGGCGGGGACGGCGGAGAGCGCCTCGGCGGCGTCTTCCGCATCCTCTTCCTCGTCGGCAATGAGCGCGGCGTTGAGCGGCTGCGAGAGCTTGGAGCCGTCGCGGTAGAGCGCGTTCGCCTTCAGCGCCAGCTTCCAGGACAGCATGTAGGCGTTCTTGCAGTCCTCGACCGTGGCGTCGTTCGGCATGTTGATGGTCTTGGAGATCGCGCCCGAGATGAAGGGCTGCGCCGCCGCCATCATGCGGATGTGGCTCTCGACCGAGAGATAACGCTTGCCGATCTTGCCGCAGGGATTGGCGCAATCGAAGACCGCGTAATGCTCGACCTTCAGGTGCGGAGCGCCTTCGAGAGTCATCGCGCCGCAGATGTGGATGTTCGCGGCTTCCACATCGGCCTTCGAGAAGCCGAGGTGAGAGAGCAGGTCGAAGGACGGATCGTTGAGCCTGTCCGCCGGGACGTTGAGCGTGCCGGTCAGGAAGTCTTCGCCGATTGTCCACTTGTTGAAGACGAACTTGATGTCGAAGGCGCTCTTCAGGCCCTTCTCCACCGCCTCGATCTTCTCATCCGTGAAGCCACGTGCCGCAAGCGAGCCCGGGTTGATGGCGGGCGCCTGGCGCATGGAGCCGTGGCCCACCGCGTAAGCCTCGATCTCGGCGATCTCGGATTCTCGATAGCCCAGCGCGCGCAGCGCATCCGGCACGGCGCGGTTGATGATCTTGAAGTAGCCACCGCCTGCGAGTTTCTTGAACTTCACGAGAGCGAAGTCGGGCTCGATGCCGGTGGTGTCGCAATCCATCACGAGGCCGATGGTGCCGGTCGGCGCAATCACGGTCGACTGCGCGTTGCGGTAGCCGTGCTGCTCGCCGAGTTCGAGCGCCTTGTCCCAGGCCGCCTTGGCATGGGTGATAAGGCTCTGATCGGGGCAGGAGGCGTGATCGAGCGGAACCGGGTTGACCGAGAGACCCTCATAGCCTTCCGACAGACCATGCGCTGCGCGGCGATGGTTGCGGATGACGCGCAGCATGTGTTTCGCGTTCTTGACGTAGTTCGGGAACGGCCCGAGCTCGCCCGCGATCTCGGCGGAGGTCGCATAGGACACGCCGGTCATGATGGCGGTGAGCGCGCCGCCGAGCGCACGGCCCTCATCGGAGTCGTAAGGCAGGCCCATGGTCATGAGCAGGCCGCCGATATTCGCGTAGCCGAGGCCGAGCGTGCGGTACTCGTAGGACAGCTCCGCGATTTCCTTCGACGGGAACTGCGCCATCATCACCGAGATTTCGAGAACGACGGTCCAGAGCCGGCAGGCATGCTCGAACGCATCCGCATCGAAGCGCTTGGCGTCGCGGTCGAAGAACTGCAGCAGGTTCGCGGAGGCGAGATTGCAGGCCGTGTCGTCCAGGAACATGTATTCCGAGCACGGGTTCGACGCGCGGATGCGGCCACCGGCGGGGCTGGTGTGCCAGTCGTTCATGGTGGTGTTGAAGTGCAGGCCCGGATCGGCGGACGCCCAGGCGGCGTAGCCGATCTGCTCCCACAGGTCGCGGGCTTTCAGGGTCTTGAGAACCTTGCCGTCCTTACGCGCCTTCAGGTGCCAGTCTCCGTCCTTTTCGACCGTGCGCAAGAAGTCGTCGGTGAGCGAGACGGAGTTGTTGGAGTTCTGACCAGAGACGGTGAGATAGGCTTCCGAGTCCCAATCGGTGTCGTAGATCGGGAAGTCGATATCCGTGTAGCCCTGGCGTGCAAACTGGATGACGCGCTTGATGTAGTTGTCCGGGATCATGACCCGGCGCGCCATCTTGATTTCCTTCTTCAGAGCCGGGTTCTTCTCCGGATCGAAGCAGGCATCGCCTGGCGCTTCGCAGTTCACGCAGGCTTTCAGAATGGCCTTGAGGTGCTTGTTGGCGAGCTTGGAACCCGCGACGAGGGCCGCGACCTTCTGCTCTTCCTTCACCTTCCAGTCGATATAGGCCTCGATATCCGGGTGATCGACATCGACCACCACCATCTTGGCCGCGCGGCGCGTGGTGCCGCCGGACTTGATCGCGCCCGCAGCGCGGTCGCCGATCTTGAGGAAGGACATGAGGCCGGATGAGCGGCCGCCGCCGGAGAGCTTCTCGCCTTCGCCGCGCAGGTTCGAGAAGTTCGAGCCGGTGCCGGAGCCGTATTTGAACAGGCGCGCCTCACGAACCCATAGGTCCATGATGCCGCCTTCGTTCACCAGGTCGTCCTCGACGCCCTGGATGAAGCAGGCATGCGGCTGCGGATGCTCGTAGGACGACTTCGACTTGGTCAGCTTGCCGGTCTTGTAGTCGACATAATAGTGGCCCTGGCCGGGGCCATCGATGCCGTAGGCCCAGTGCAGGCCAGTGTTGAACCATTGCGGCGAGTTCGGCGCGACCATCTGGTTGGCGAGCATGAAGCGCAGCTCGTCATAGAAGGCCTGGGCGTCCTCTTCGGAGGTGAAATAGCCGCCCTTCCAGCCCCAATAGGTCCAGCAGCCGGCGAGGCGGTCAAAAACCTGCTTGGAGGAGATTTCGGAGCCGTAGCGTTGATCTTCGGGGAGGGAGGCGAGCGCCTCCTCATCCGGCACCGAGCGCCAGAGCCAGGAGGGAACGTCGTTCTCCTCGACCTTCTTCATGCGCGCAGGCACGCCGGCCTTGCGGAAATACTTTTGCGCCAGAACGTCGGACGCCACCTGGCTCCAGGTCTCCGGAACCTCGATATTCTCAAGCCTGAAGACGATCGAGCCGTCCGGGTTGCGGATCTCGCTCGTCGCGAGCCGGAAGGCGAGGGAGGAATAGGGCGAGAGCCCCGATTTCGTATAACGCCGCTCAATCCGCATCAGTCAAATCCTTCGTTTGGAGACAATAAGTCTCCGTGCCGCGATTATGCTTCGCGGCTCCCCAGCCCACACTTTGTTCGACACGCCTTGCGACCCGTTTTTTTGTGGTCGCCCTACGTTGCTCGTCCGAGTTTCGGCTCTCCGCGGACATCACAAAGCCCACACGGAGCAATTATTCCGTGCGGCTCTGACGCTAGTCCTAGAGGATGTACGACCGGCCTTGTTCAGGTCGGCAGCCGGTCTCGGATCGGCATGGTCTCAAGCTAGTCGCGTCGAACGCCTTACGTCAAGAACTTGTGTCGGGTGGAACGGTTCCGAACTAGATATAGTGTCCGTCTGTGTAAAATGTGGATAGTTAACTGACGTGTCGCTAACCCTCGGATTCTCCTCTCGAAAATGAAATTCGCCCTCTGGAAGTGTGTCTTTTCGACGGCAAAATTAACCATAGGGAAACTATCCAAAAGGAGGGGAAAATTTTTGGATTTTGTAACGTATCGCGGAGCCGGCTCACGAACCCGGTCTGAAACCGGCTTCGGCCCGAAAGACCGGAAATCTGGGAAAAATGGCATTCCCTTGCGGAATGTGATGCCGGTGAGAATCACACTTGGTTTGCGACCCACATCGTGAGGCTGGACTTCCCGCGAGCGTGCGGCCATATTCCGCGCGAATTCACGAACCCCTCTGGCGACAGCGATGAAACAGTTTTGGCTTCAGTTCTTCACCTGGTGGAACGGGCAGACCCTCGGGACGCGCTTCTATACGTGGCGCAAGGGCCAGTTCGTCGGGCAGGACGAGTTCGGCAACACCTATTATCGCGCGCAAGGCCCGCTCATCGACCGCTCGGTCGGGCCGGAACGCCGCTGGGTGATCTATAACGGTGAGGCCGATGCCTCCCGCGTGCCTCCAGGCTGGCGTGCGTGGCTCTGTCACAATGGCGACGTTCCGCCGAGCGAGGAAGGCTATAAGCCCCATTCGTGGGAGAAGCCGTTCGTTCCGAACATGACCGGCACGCCGCAGGCCTATCGCCCCACCGGCTCGCAACTCTCGACCGGCCGCCGTCCCTCGGCCACCGGTGATTATGTTCCGTGGTCGCCTGGACAGTGATTCCCGGCGCGGCATGGTTGTGACATGCTGAGTCGCCTTCAGCCACGGGCCTGCGTCGAATGCGGGCTGCCCTATGGCCATACGGATTTCGCCTATCAGGGCGGAAAAGTCGAAGACGGCCCGGCCTATTGGTCGGACCGGGGCTTGTTATGCTCTCACGCCTGCTCGGTCGCGCACTATGTCCGGCGCGAGAAGGGGGGCGACCCGATGACGGAGCCCGCGCCCGATCCGTTTGATCAGGATTAGCGGTCCGCGGCGCTCTGCCATGAGGCTCTCCCTGTCATCCCCGGCCGAAGCGAAGCGGAAGGGGATCTACGGGGAGCCTCTGCGGATCCGAATGGATCCCCTTTTCGCGCCCTAAAGCACGCCGGGGATGACAAGAGCGTAGGCCCTAAAGCAAAAAGTATCCCTTCGAGAGGCTGGAAACGCCTTTGACGTGAATGGCGAAATCCGCGTTGCCGTCCCCGTTGACGTCGCCGAGTACCATGACGCCGCCTGACGCCTTTTCGTAACGCAACTCGCCGGCTTTCTTATGGAAGGGATTCTTTCCGATAAAGGTGAATGCCTGGTTCCCCGCGACATTCGTCCTTGCATCGATCGAATGCAGATCGATCCTGTCTCGCTGGGCTGTCGAGAAATCATAAATCACATCGCGCCCGGCCGATGAGACCGTGCTGTCGCGGATCGATTTGAATACGAAAACGTCGGCGCCGGCACCGCCATAAAGTCTGTCCGCGCCCTGACCGCCTGTCAGCGTGTCGTTGCCGGCAAAACTCTCGAGCTTGTCGTTGTAGCGGCCGCCCCTGATCTGGTCGTTGCCGGCCAGGGCGGAGGCGAAGACACGGCGATCATCCGAGAGCGAGAGAGTATTGGCAGCGGCGACGAGGGACGGGACGGAAATGCCCAGGCCGTCAATCGAGCCGACCTTGCTCCCGTTCAAGAACCCCGCGTAGCGGGTCATGACCCCTGCTGTCGGAATGCCGTTGCTGTCATAGGTGAGGCCTTGGCCCCGGAACTCGTCGCGCGCGTATCCGCTTGTGCCATAATTCACCGCAAACACGGTTGCCGTGCGTGTATAACTGTCGCCATCCAGGAGAGCGCTCAAATCGAGGATTTTGAAATCGAATCCGAACGGTCCGGACCAGGTCAATGTTGCCACGTTATATCGCCTCTTAATCCTAACGTTAGGGAATATCAGCACGGCGAAAACCGTGAATCAACTCCTCGTTGGAAGTACGGACACCGGCGAGACGCACGGTGACTGTCGAGGAGCCGGAAACCTCAGAGCGGGAATTTCATGGTGCCATTGCCTTTCCATCCTTTGGGGGGTGGAAGAAGGACTGGCGCTGTAACGTGCCGTCGGCAAAGAGCCCGAAGGCCTGGATGACGTATCCTCTCGGAACCTCGACGTCTCGCGCGACGCCTGAACCTTTCAAGACGCCCCCGCGTTCATCCGGCTCCGGATGGCGATAGGAGCCGCCGTTGCCGAGGCGGCAGTTCTGGCACCGGATCGGCCCGAGAATTTGCGCACCTACGCCGATTCTGTTTGAGCGGGTCAGCGAGCCGCCGCCGAGCAGGCGAGCGCCGTTCCCGATCTCGATCACGGCTCCTGCCTCGGCCTTTATCGTGAACCCGCCTTCCTCACCGATTTCCGCCTCCGACCCGACGGAGACCGAGCCGCCATCGGCGACGACCCGGGTGCCGGGAAAGAGAATCGTGTTCGCGCCGATGGTGAGCGCGCTGCCCAACGCGCTTTGCAGAATCACCTGCGGCCAGAGAATCGCACCTGCTTCCACCTTGACGCCGCGCGAAATCAGCACGGAGGCCGGGTCCGGCATCACGACGCCCTGCTCGCACAGTGCGACGATCTCCGACAGACTTAAGAAGCCCATGGACCGGCGTGTGGAGTCGAGCGTCAGGCGGGCGTCGTTCAAGGACAGGCTCCTGGTTGAAGGAAGAGAAGTCTAAATTATCGGGCGCGAAAGGCCATGCCTGGCCGTCTTGCCCTTTTTCCAACATGGTTCGCGTGTTATCGCGTTGCCCGAATGCAAACGCGGCCAGGCATGGCCGGTGGGGATGGCCAAAAAGACTTGGCCCGATAAACTTGGCTTGGACGAGCACCATGAATTTCGGATGGATGCGGGCTTTCGTGATGCTCGCAACGATCGTCGGCGGCGCTGGAGCGGCCCATGCGGACCGGATCAAGAACCCGACCGCTGTCTTTTCGGGCCTCGACAAGATCACCGGCCGAATCGTGTCCTTCGAGGTCGGGGTCAACGAAACCGTTCAATTCGGCGCGTTGCAGATGACCGCGCGCGTCTGCTTCACCAAACCGCCGACGGAGAACCCCGAGACGACCTCGTTCGTAGAGGTGGAGGAAGCGGGAACGGACGGCAAGAGCCGCAAGATCTTTTCGGGTTGGATGTTCGCCTCCAGCCCCGGCCTGCACGGCATCGAGCACCCGGTCTATGACATTTGGCTCGTGGATTGTAAGGGCGGCACGCAGGTCATCGCGGAGCCCAAGGAGACGGCGGAAGAACCGCCGGTCCAGCAGGACGTGATCCGCCGCCCGGCCGCGCCGCGCCCCGGCGACATCATGGCGCCGCCGGCAGGTGCCGCTCCCACGCAGATCGCGCCGCCGCCGCCTGTTACGACAGCTCCCCTGCAACCGCCGGCGCGGCGCCCCGCTCCGCCGCCGCCCATCATCAACAACAACCGGTAAGCGATACGGTTAGGGCACGGTCAATTCGGCCAACGCCTGTTCGCCCGTGACGACGGTGCCGTGGGGCCATGCGTCCCAGTTCGCGTCTTGCTCCATGGCGGCTTGCAGCAACTGTTTGTAGCGGCGACGGGGAACCTCGACCGCGCCGAACTGCGCGAGATGGGGCGTCACGAATTGCGTGTCGAGAAGGGTGAAGCCGCCCCGGCGCAGGCGCGCCACGAGATGAACGAGCGCGACCTTCGAGGCATCGCGCTCGGTATGGAACATGCTTTCGCCGAAGAATGCGCTCCTGAGCCGCACCCCGTAGAGACCGCCGACGAGGCGGTTGTCCAGATACACCTCGACGGTGTGGCAATAGCCGCTATCGAAGAGCGCGCCGTAAAGCTCACGGATGCGACGGCTGATCCAGGTCCTCTCGCGGTCGAATCCCGGCGCGGCACAGCCCGCGATGACTCCGTCGAAATCCTCATCCACCCGGACCTCGAAATGGTCCGAGCGCACCGTGCGGGCGAGGCGCTTGCCGATGTGGAATCCGTCGAGGGGAATGATGCCTCGCTCGCGTGGCTCGACCCAGAACAGGGATGGATCGTCCGCATCCTCCGCCATGGGGAAGATGCCGGCGGCATAGGCCTTGAGCAGGATCTCCGGCGTTATGTCGATTTGGTCGGCCCTCATCACGCCGAAGGTAGCACGCCGTTCGCGTTTGACCATGCCCGGCCAAACTCGAGGTTGGCCAATTTTAGGGACATGGGCGGGATCGCCGCACCGGGCAGCGATCCCGAATAGTTTTAAGCCTCGTCGAGGCCGCCCGTCTTCAGGAAATTCTCAAGCCAGTGAATGTCGTACTGGCCGTTCTGAATGTCCGGGTTGCGCACGAGGGTGCGGAAGAGGGGCAGCGTGGTGTCGATGCCGTCCACCACGAACTCGTCGAGCGCGCGGCGCAGGCGCATGAGGCACTCGTTACGGGTGCGGCCATGCACGATGAGCTTGGCGACGAGGGAGTCGTAATGCGGCGGAATGCGGTAGCCCTGATAGGCTGCCGAATCGACGCGTACCCCCAGACCACCCGGCGGGTGGAAGTAGCTGATCGTGCCGGGCGAGGGGCGGAAGGTCGAGGGATGCTCGGCGTTCACGCGGCACTCGATGGCATGGCCCTCGATCTTGATGTCGCTCTGCTTAACCGAAAGCGGCGCACCCGCCGCGATGCGGATCTGCTCGTTCACCAGATCGATGCCGGTGATCATCTCCGTCACCGGGTGCTCCACCTGGATGCGGGTGTTCATTTCGATGAAATAGAACTCGCCATCCTCGTAGAGGAACTCGATGGTGCCGGCGCCGATATATTTCAGCTCCTGCATCGCCTTCGCGACCACGCCGCCGATGCGCTCGCGCATTTCGACGTTGAGAGCGGGCGAGGGGCCTTCTTCCCAGACCTTCTGGTGGCGGCGCTGCAGCGAGCAGTCACGCTCGCCGAGATGGATGGCGTTGCCTTTGCCGTCTCCGAGCACCTGGATCTCGATGTGGCGCGGCTTTTCGAGGTACTTCTCAATATAGACCGCATCGTCGCCGAACGCGGCCTTGGCCTCGGTCTTGGCGGTCTGCAACGCGTGGACGAGATCGTCCTCATTGCGCGCGACCTTCATGCCGCGTCCGCCACCGCCGGCGGCAGCCTTGATGATGACCGGATAGCCGATGTCCTTGGCGACGCGCTTGGCTTCCGCCTCATCGCTGATGCCGCCTTCCGAGCCCGGCACGCAGGGGATGCCGAGACGCTTCGCGGTGCGCTTGGCCTCGATCTTGTCGCCCATGATACGGATGTGCTCGGCCTTGGGGCCGATGAAGGCGATGCGATGGTGCTCAAGCACCTCGGCGAAGCGGGCGTTCTCAGAGAGGAAGCCGTAGCCGGGGTGGATCGCATCAGCGCCGGTGATTTCGCAGGCGGCGATCAGAGCCGGGATGTTGAGGTAGCTGTCACGGGCCGCCGGCGGGCCGATGCAGACGCTCTCGTCGGCGAGGCGCACATGCATCGCATCCGCATCGGCGGTGGAATGCACCGCGACGGTCGCAATGCCCAGCTCCTTCGCCGCACGCAGGATGCGCAGAGCGATCTCGCCGCGATTGGCAATGAGGATTTTATCGAACATCGCGCTTACTCGATGATCACCAGCGGCTCGCCGTATTCGACCGGCGTTCCGTCTTCAACGAGGATCGCCGTGACAGTGCCGGCGCGCGGCGCCGTGATCTCGTTGAAGGTCTTCATGGCCTCGACCAGCAGCAGCTTGTCGCCGGCCTGGACCTTGGAGCCGACCTCAATGAAAGACTTCGCGTCGGGCGAGGGCTTGCGATAGGCGGTGCCGACCATCGGCGAGAGCACGGCGCCCGGATGAGACGCGGCGGACTTCGCGGAGGGCGCAGCCTCGGTCACGGCGGCCGGCGGCGGCGCGACGACCGGGGCAGGGGCGCTCGCCATAGCGGGAGCGGCAACCGGAACCGTCACGGTCGCAGTGATAGTGCGCGCCACGCGGATGCGCAGATCGCCCTTCTCCACTTCGATCTCGGTGAGATCGGTGTCGGCGATCAGGGTCGCCAGCTCACGCACGAGATCGGGATCGAAAGGGTTTTCCTTGGCCATGTGGCTCACCTCTTATTTCTGAGGAACTAATGCTTGGAAGGATTGGGCCGCTGCGCGCGTTCAACCATCACGCGGTGGACCGCGTCCAGGCCGAGCAGGTAGCTCATGGGCCCGAAACCGCAGATCACCCCCACGCAGACGGGTGCAATGAACGAGCGATGGCGGAAGCCTTCGCGAGCGTGAACGTTTGAAAGATGGATCTCGACCGTCGGGGCGCCACTGCCTGCAATGGCATCCCGCAAGGCGATCGAGGTGTGGGTATAGGCTCCGGCATTGATGACGATGCCAGCGCCCTGCGCTCCGGCTTCCTGAATCCAGTCGACCAGCTGCCCTTCGTGGTTCGATTGGCGGAAGGCGATGGATGCACCGAGTGCCTCCGCCTTGTCGCGCACGAGCTTTTCGATCTCCGGCAGCGTGACGCTGCCGTAAATCTGAGGCTCGCGGCGGCCGAGCATATTGAGGTTCGGCCCGTTAAGGACGTGGACGGTGATCATCGCGAAAGGAGCATTCCGATGGCCCCGGGAACCGGGGCGGATAGGCCGTCTTAGCCAAAAGGAAACCGGGGGGAAAGGGGAAAACCATGGCTTTCCAAAGCTTGGCCTTCCTCTTCCCTAGGGAAACGGCCCCGAAATTACCACCGGAAGCGATGCTCGCGTGACAGGATTCGCTCAGCAGTTGGCCTTGCCGCACTGGCGAACATTGGCGACCACCTGCTTCAGCGGCTCGATGCCCACAGCGCCGGGAATGACCTCGTCGCCGATGATGAAGGCGGGGGTGCCGGTCAGGCCCAGCTTGTCGCCGAGGCCCATGTTTTCCTGAAGGGCGGCGCGCACGTCGGGGCTTTCCATGTCCTTCTGGAGCCGGGCGATGTCGAGGCCCATGTCCTTGGCAACGGCGATGGCCCGCTCGCCATTCACCCGGCCCTTGCTGTCCATGACCTTGAAGTGGAAGTCGAACAACTTGTCGCCCTGAAGCTGGTTGCGGGCGGCGAGCGCCACGCGGCTGGCCTCGACCGAATCCGGGCCGAGGACGGGGAAGTCCTTCAGAACCACGCGCAGCTTGGGGTCGTTTTTCACCAGCGTCTTCACGTCGCCCAGCGCCCGTTTGCAGTAGCCGCAATTGTAATCGAAGAACTCGACCAGCGTGACATCGCCCGACGGGTTGCCGACGATGAAGGAGTGAGGGGCGTTCAGAAGCGTCTGCCGCGTCTCCTTCAGGGCCCCGGCCTGGGCCACGCGTTGCGCCTCGGCCTGCCGCTTTTCCAACTCGCCGATGACCTCCTGGAGAACCTCTGGATTCTTTATGAGATAGTCGCGGACGATCTCGCCGATGGCCTGACGCTGCTGGTCGTTGAAGACCGCATTCTGCGCCATCGCCGAGGGGGCGAGGGCCAGCGCGCCGAGAAGGGCGACGGTCCGGCAGGATTTGAGAAGCGAGAGGCGCATGGTCGGTCCTTTGTTCGAAATTTTCTTCAATTTTGCTTCGTAAGGCGTTGATAAAACGCGCCTTTGCGACTTTCGATGCCTTGCGATACGCGTTTCGCGCCATCGATCATCATTTTATAGCGAGCACCGTTTGCAAAATTGTGTCCTCGGGGTGCGAGTTAGCCGGTTGGGGCGCGTCCGGTCAATTCACGGGTTCGTTGGCGTCCATGAACCCGCTTGAGGCCAGCGGTCCAAGACGATACGAGCCATTGCATGACAAAATCAGTGACCGATCTCCCCTTGCCCCATCTCGCGCGCCGCGTGGAGCGCGTCGCGTCCTTCCTGGCCATGGACGTGTTGAGCGCCGCCGCCGCGAAGGAAAGGCGGGGGGACAGCGTGATCCATATGGAGGTCGGCCAGCCCTCCGCGCCTGCGCCGCGCGCTGCCCGCGAGGCGGCGAAGGCCGCGCTGGATGCGGGCCGCATCGGTTATACGGAAGCGCTCGGCATCGCGCCGCTGCGCGAGCGGATCGCCCGGCACTATCGCGACGCCTATGGGGTGAGCCTCGCGCCGGAGCGGGTCATCGTGACGACAGGCTCCTCGGCGGGCTTCGTGCTGGCCTTTTTGAGCCTCTTCGATGCGGGCCAGCGCGTCGCGATCACGGCGCCGGGCTATCCGGCCTATCGCAACATTTTGGAAGCGCTCGGCATCGAGCCGGTCATCATTCCGCTGACGAAGGCGGATGGGTGGATCATGACAGCCCGGGCCATCGAGAGGGCCCACGCGGAAAAGCCGCTCCACGGCATTCTCGCCATGAGCCCGGCGAATCCGTCCGGTACCATGATCGGGCAAAAGGCACTCGCCGAACTCGGCGCGACGTGCCGCAGGCTCGGCCTATGGTTCGTCTCGGACGAGATTTATCACGGCCTGACCTATAACGAGCCGGCCACGACGGCCCTGTCGTCGGACGACGACGCCATCGTCATCAATTCGTTCTCCAAATACTACTGCATGACCGGCTGGCGCATCGGCTGGATCATGGTGCCGGAGCGTCTCGTGCGCCCCATCGAGCGGCTGGCCCAAAACCTCTACATTTCGCCGCCTTATCTCTCGCAGGTCGCGGCGCTTGCGGCCTTTGACGCCACGGAGGAGCTGGAGGCGGTCAAAGCCGGCTATGCCCGCAACCGCGCCTATCTTCTCGAAGAGCTGCCCCGCATCGGCATCACCGAGATGCACCCGGTCGACGGCGCCTTCTACATCTACGCCGACATCGCCCGCTTCACGAACGATTCCATCGGCTTCTCCAAGCGCATGCTGGAAGAGGCAGGCGTGGCCGCGACCCCCGGCCTCGATTTCGATCCCATCGAAGGTGCGCACTACCTGCGCCTGTCCTTCGCAGGCTCCGAAAACGATTGCCGTGAGACGGTCGCCCGGCTGGCGGCTTGGTTGAAGTAGGCCCGAGACCTTAGACCACGAAGAAATCGCTGGCGATCAGCTTTGCTGGCGATCTTGATGAGCTCCGGCCGGCTTGTACCGGGTGCGGAGCCATCGGCGCCGTAGATCCCTTTCTTGGAAGCGCAAAAGCAAATGGCCGGGACAAGCCCGGCCATTTCTTATTCTCGAACTGTTGCGATTACTCGCCGCTCAACACCGACTTGGCCTTTGACCACCAGCCGGCCCGCTTCGGGCGGTCGGGGTCGACGGGTGTCAGGACGACGGCGACCGGCTCGGGCTCCGGGATGACGGGAGCAGGCGCCACGGGAGCTTCCTCAGCGACCGGGGCAGGAGCGGGTGTAGGCTCAGGGGCTGCGGGCCGCTCCGCTGCTTTCACGGGAGCCTCTTCCGGGCTGCCAATGGCCTCAGCCAAAGCCGCTTCCACGGCCTCGACGCTCGGGCCGACGAAACCTTCCTCGACCGCGAACTCGACCAGCGATTCCTCGCGGCCACGGCCACGGCCGCCGCGACGGCCCCGGCGGCGACGGCGTCCGCTGCCTTCGCCTGCAGGCTCGGCGGCTTCAGCGGCCTCAGCGCCTTCAGCAGCAACGGGCTCCTCGCCCTCGGCGGCCTCTTCGCCGGCCTCGGCCTCTTCACCGCCCTCGGGGGCGCCTTCACCGGCCTCCCGGTCGCGGCCGCGACGGCGGCGACGGCGGCGACGACGGCGACCCCCGCCTTCGCCTTCGCCTTCTTCGGCGCGCTCCTCGTTGGCCCGCGCTTCCTCGACGGCCTCTTCCTCGGTCTCTTCGATCTCGGCCTCGACTTCGTCCGGCGGCAGGATCGCGTCGATCTGGATGCCGGTGACGGCGGCTTTGTGCTCCAGCCGCAGGGCGGGCTCGCCGCGGTCGATGGCGAAAGTCGTCGTGCCGGTCAGGCTGTCATCGGGAACGATGGCAATTGCCACGCCGAACCGGGTTTCGAGATCGCGCAGGTGAACGCGCTTCTGGTTGAGGATGTAGAACGCCGCCTCCATCCGGGTCCGGACGATGAGGTTGTAGCCCGCGTTCTTGATGAGCGTTTCCTCAATCGAGCGCAGCACGTGCAGCGCGACGGACGGCGTCGAGCGCACGGTGCCGATGCCGGCGCAATGCGGGCAGGGGACGGAGGAGGATTCGAGCACGCCGGTGCGGATGCGCTGGCGCGACATTTCGAGAAGACCGAAGGGCGAGATGCGGCCCACCTGGATGCGCGCGCGGTCGTTCTTCAGGCACTCGTTCAGCTTCTTCTCGACGGCGCGGTTGTTGCGCTTTTCTTCCATGTCGATGAAGTCGATGACCACGAGGCCCGCAAGGTCGCGCAGGCGCAGCTGGCGTGCGATTTCTTCCGCTGCTTCGAGGTTTGTGCGCAGCGCTGTGTCTTCGATGTTGTGCTCGCGCGTCGAGCGGCCCGAGTTCACGTCGATGGAAACGAGCGCTTCCGTCGGGTTGATGACGAGATAGCCGCCCGATTTCAGTGTGACGTGGTTCGAGAACATCGCGTCGAGCTGCGCTTCGACACCATACTTCGCGAAGAGCGGCTGCTGGTCGCGATAGGGCTGGACGATCTTGGCATGGCTCGGCATGAGCATGCGCATGAAGTCCTTGGCCTCGCGATAGCCGTCCTCGCCGGAAACGAGAACGTCGTCGATGTCCTTGTTGTAGAGGTCGCGGATGGCGCGCTTGATGAGCGAGCCTTCCTCATAGACCAGAGCGGGAGCCGAGGAGTTGAGCGTCAGCTCGCGCACGCTCTCCCACATACGCATCAGATATTCGTAGTCTCGCTTGATTTCCGGCTTGGTGCGGGAGGCACCGGCCGTGCGCAGGATGATGCCCATTCCCTCCGGAACCTCGAGCTCCTGGGCGATTTCCTTCAGGCGCTTGCGGTCGGCGGCGTTGGTGATCTTGCGGGAAATGCCGCCGCCCCGGCCCGTATTGGGCATGAGCACGGAATAACGGCCCGCGAGCGACAGGTAGGTGGTCAGGGCCGCGCCCTTGTTGCCGCGCTCTTCCTTGACGACCTGGACCAGCAGCACCTGGCGACGCTTAATGACTTCCTGGATCTTGTACTGCTTGCGCGGGGTGCGCGGGCGCTGGGGAAGATCGTCCGCCACGTCGCTGCCGCCGAGCTGCTCGACGATGTCTTCCTCGCCGTGCTCGTCGTCTTCACCATGGTCATCCTCGCCATGGTCGCCGTCCTCGTGCTCCTCGGCGGGAGCAGCCTTGCTCTCGGTCGCTTCCTCGTCGGAGTCGGCCTCTTCGGAAACCTCCTCACCCTGGACCAGCTCAAGCGTTTCGCCGGACAGCACGATCTCCGTGGTCTCGCCGGCCTCCTCGCCGTCAGCGGGAGCGGCGGCCTCTTCGGAGCCGGCCTCGGCTTCGGAGGAGGTGACCGTCTCGGCGCTCCGAGCGCGCTTCGAGGCGCCGCGGCGGCGGTTGCGGCGGCGCTCTTCCTCGCGCTCTTCCTCGGCCTGAGCCTCGGCCTCGGCCTCGAGAAGAGCCTGTCGGTCGGCGACCGGGATCTGGTAGTAATCGGGATGGATTTCGCTGAATGCGAGGAAGCCGTGGCGGTTTCCGCCATATTCGACGAACGCGGCCTGGAGGGACGGTTCGACCCGCGTCACTTTCGCGAGATAGATATTGCCGCGTAACTGCTTCCGGTTAGCGGATTCGAAGTCGAATTCTTCGACCTTCTGACCACGCACCACCACGACCCGGGTTTCTTCCGGGTGGGAGGCATCGATAAGCATCTTGTTTGCCATGTTGGACTCTCGACATGGCGACCGAGGGCAGGATCTGAGGCAGGAGCCGCGTTGAGGACGGGCGGCCACGCCGCGAAAGCGCGCGGCGGGCTGAAATTGCGTTCGGATTGCTGTCGATCGCCATCGTGCGCCTCATTGGGGCGCATTCTGGGTTAAACGGGGCCGACGCCATGCCGGGTTGAGCGGAACATGAGCGGGCGCGAAACCGATCGCGCAAATCGAACGGCGCTTTGACGAGAGTCAGATCTGACTTCGCTTGCGCAACCATTCAACGACGGCCCTTTCGAAAGCGATGAGCCGGATAACCGGCCACCGGTATTTTCGCGATGAAACATCGCACTTTGAGCCTGTCCGCGAGCCTGTAGAGGGTGACGGGGGTCCTGAGGATCGGTCAACACAACCGTCTCCTCGGACCCGCCGTCAGATTCGGCCATGCCGGACGGGGTCCTCATCATTACAGATTGAACGGGGCATTTGGCAAGCCGCTGGGACACTGTGCCTTCATTGCAACAGTGTCCAGGTAAACGCTCCGTCGCGCATGAGGCTTCATTAACCAAGCGCGACCTATGAGATAGGAGGGCGCTTGGAAACAGCCAGCGATCGGGAATGCGTATTTCGCCCTTCATAAGCCTTATACGGCTTTGCCTTGTGGCCACACTCGCGCTGGCGGGCAGCGGGATCGCGCGGGCGGCTGGGCCGGAGGCCAAGGGCGATAAGGCAGTGGCTATCGCAGTGGCGGTCGATGTCGAGGCTGCCAAGACCCGCTTGAAGGTCACGCTGTCGAAGCCCGTCGCTGCCAAGGCCTATCTGATGGAACGTCCCGACCGGGTGATCGTGGACCTGCCCGAGGTGGCGTTCCACCTTCCCGCTGAGACGGGGCGCAAACGGGAAGGGCTGATAGCGTCCTACCGCTACGGTCTTTTCGCTCCCGGTCGGTCGCGGATGGTTGTCGACCTGTCGCAACCGGCTGTCGTGTCCGCTGTCCGGGTCGACCAGAACGCTCCCAGTGGAGCGCTTCTGACCATCGAATTGACGAAGGTGGAGCGGGACGAGTTCCGCCGCGCCGCTTCGGAGAGTTCTCCTCAGGCCGCCAAGCAGGCCGCCGCGGAACCGGCGATCTCCAAGGATGCCAAGGACACGCGGCCCGTCATCATGATCGATCCTGGCCATGGCGGCGTCGATCCGGGCGCTGCGGCGCTGACCGGCATGGTCGAGAAGGATCTGGTCCTCTCCTTTGCCCAGCAATTGAAGAAGAAGCTCGAGGCGCAGGGGCATTACCGCGTTCTGATGACCCGCGATCAGGACGTCTTCATTTCGCTTGGCGATCGGGTTCGGACCGCGCGGGCGGCGAAGGCCGATCTTTTCATCTCGATCCATGCCGACTCGATCTCCGGCGGCCAGGATGTGCGGGGTCTGACGGTCTATACCGGCGCGGAGCGCGCCTCGGACGCCGATTCCGCGAAGCTGGCGGACCGGGAAAACAAGGCGGACGCCATCGCGGGCGTGGAATCCGGGGATGCGGCGGACGATGTCATGGATATCCTCCAGGAACTGACCTTGCGGGAAACTCGGAGTTTCTCGCACGGCTTCGCGAACCGGCTGGTGGGGGAGCTGGACTCCATCGCCCGGCTCAACAAGAACCCGAGGCGTGAGGCGGGTTTCAGGGTGTTGAGGGCGCACGACGTGCCGTCCGTGCTGGTGGAGCTGGGCTATCTGTCGAGCAAGCAGGACCTGGACCAGCTCATGTCGGACGAGTGGCGCGGCAAGATGATCTCGGCCATGGCGGTCGCTGTGGAAAGATTTTTTTCCACGCGGCTTGCTCGTCAGGGTCCCGCCGCAGTTTTACCATAGATAGAGTGTGGATAGCCGTGGCGGGGACGTGATTCCTCCGCTAACAGGGCGATAAGGACGGATGTCCCGATTGCCCTCCAACCCAGATCGGCGTTTGCAGATCAGCATAACCGTGCGCCGCCGGCGCCGATAACGGAATACCTACGGATGCGCTTCGTCCTACGATTCTTCGGTTTCCTGTTCAGCGTCGGGGCGATCTGCTTCCTGATCGGCGCCCTCGGGCTGGCCTATGGCTACTGGATGTACTCGAAGGATCTGCCGGATCACGCGCAGCTCGCGAACTACGAGCCGCCGATCATGACGCGCGTTCATGCGTCGGATGGTAGCCTGATTGCCGAATATGCTCGCGAGCGCCGCCTCTATGTGCCGATCCAGGCGATCCCCAAGCTGGTCGTTGCCGCGTTTCTGTCGGCGGAAGACAAGAACTTCTACAAGCACCCGGGCATCGACCCGGAAGGCATCGTGCGCGCCATCGTCGCGAACCTCCGATCCGGTGGCAAACAGGGCGCTTCGACGATCACCCAGCAGGTGGCCAAGAACTTTCTTGTCGGCAACGAGCGGAGTTACGAGCGCAAGATCCGCGAGGCGCTGATTGCCCTGAGGATGGAGTCGACCTTCTCGAAGGACAAGATTCTTGAGCTCTACCTGAACGAGATTTTCCTCGGGACACTTACCCCCGGGCGCAACCTGCACGGCGTCGCGGCCGCGGCTCTCGATTATTTCGGCAAGTCCGTCCACGAACTGAGCCTGTCCGAGGTGGCTTATATCGCCGCGCTGCCCAAGGGGCCCAACAATTACCATCCGTTCCGCCAGCGCCAGGCGGCGGTCGAGCGTCGCAACTGGGTGATCGACCGCATGGCCGAGAACGGCTACGTCTCGCGCCAGGACGCCGATGCGGCCAAGAAGACGCCGCTCGGGGTCAACCCGCGCGTTGTCTCGCCCAACAGCATTGCGTCCGGCTATTTCGCCGAAGGCGTGCGCCGCGACATCGCGGAGCGCTACGGCGAGCAGAAGCTCTATGAAGGCGGCCTGCTGATCCGTTCGACCCTTGACCCGAAGATGCAGGCTATGGCCCGCAAGGCGCTGGTCGACGGCCTCGTGCGCTTTGACGAGGCACGGGGATGGCGCGGCTCTCACCACAAGCTCGATCTGACCGCCCGCGAATGGGGTCTGGCTCTCGCCGAAATGCCGGCCCCGGCCGATGTGCAGCCCTGGCGCATGGCCGTGGTGTTGGAAGTCTCGGGCGGGCGCGCCCGCATCGGCCTCCAGCCCAAGAAGGAGGCCTCGGGTCAGGTCTCGCGCGACCGCGAAACCGGCTTCGTCACAGCAGACGGCGTGAAGTGGACGCGCCGCCCGGTTGAAAAGGCCGTGTCGGTCGGCGACGTGGTGTATGTGGATCTGCTCGACGCGAAGAACGCGCAGTTCCGCCTGCGCCAGATCCCCGAGATTTCGGGCGCCATCGTCGCCATGGACCCCTATACGGGCCGCGTGCACGCCATGGTCGGCGGCTTCTCCTTCGACCAGAGCGAGTTCAACCGCGCGACGCAAGCGATGCGTCAGCCCGGCTCCTCGTTCAAGCCCATCGTCTATGCCACGGCCCTCGACAACGGCTACACCTCGTCGAGCCAGATCTTGGACGCACCCTTCGTCCTCGACATGGGGCCGGGGCAGGCGGCCTGGGCGCCGTCGAACTATGATGGCAAGTCGGCGGGCCTGCGCACCCTGCGCTATGGCATCGAGCATTCGAAGAACCTGATGACGGTGCGCCTGGCGAACGAGGTCGGCATGCCCTCTATCGTCGAATATGCCCGCCGTTTTGGTGTCTATGACGACATGCTGCCGCTGCTCTCCATGTCGCTCGGCGCGGGCGAAACGACCGTCATGCGCATGACGGCCGCCTATTCCATGTTCGTGAACGGCGGGCGGCGCATCAAGCCTACCCTGATCGACCAGATTCAGGACCGTACCGGCAAGACCATCTACCGGCACGACGACCGCAAGTGCTCCGCTTGCGACGTGAATCAATGGGACGGTGGCGCCGCGCCCAAGCTGATCGACAGCCGCGAGCAGGTGCTCGACCCGCTGACTGCCTATCAGATGACCTCGATCCTCGAGGGCGTCGTGCAACGCGGCACCGCGCAGAGCGTCAAGGCGGTCGGCAAGCCGCTCGCCGGCAAGACCGGCACGACCAACGACGCGAAGGACGTGTGGTTCGTCGGCTTCTCGCCGGACCTCGCAGTCGGCGTGTTCCTCGGCTACGACAAGCCGCAATCGCTCGGCAGCGCCGCGACGGCGGGCCAATATGCGGCTCCCGTGTTCCGCGATTTCATGCAGCTGGCGTTGAAGGACAAGCCTGCGACGCCGTTCCGCGTGCCGGCCGGCATCAAGCTCATCCGCGTCAACGCCTCCACCGGCACCCGCGCCGGGGCAGGCGAAGGCGGTGGCGTCATCGTCGAGGCGTTCAAGCCGGGCACCGGCCCGCCGGAGACCTACAACCCGGTTGAGATCGATCCGGCGACGGGTATGCCGGTGGGGCCGCAGACCGGTATGCCTCCGGGACCGCAGGCAGTCGGCGCGGGCACCGGCGGATTGTATTAGCCGTCACGCCTCCCATATGGGAGGCGTCCTCCAAAAGCTCGCAGATGCGCGACCGCGACGTTATCGTCGCGGTTTTGCGTCCATGCGGCGGACGGCTCCTTTACACCCGGCGGCGCTCCCCTTAAGACGCCGCTTCACATGAGATGGGCCTGAATCAGAACCATGCGCGCCGAAATCCAACACCTCGTAGATGAGACCAAGCAGTCAGTCGGGCTGCTGAGGAGGCATCTTTGACTGGGATACTGCCCAGCGACGCCTCGCCGAACTGAATTCCTTCACCGAAAATCCCGACTTCTGGAACGATGCCGACGTCGCGCAGAAGGTCATGCGCGAGCGCACCGCGCTGGAAGACCAGATCACCGCCATCAAGCGTCTGGAGCAGGAGCTTGACGATGCGATCACGCTGATCGAACTCGGCGAGGTCGAGGACGACGCGGACACTGTCAAGGAAGGCGAGGACGTGATCCGCGCCTTGCAGGACGAGGCGGCGCGCCGTCAGGTCGAGACACTGCTCTCTGGCGAAGCGGATACGAACGACACCTATCTCGAAGTGCATTCCGGCGCGGGCGGCACAGAGAGCCAGGATTGGGCCTCGATGCTTCAGCGCATGTATGCCCGCTGGGGCGAGCGGCGGAAGTACAAGGTCGAGCTTCTCGAAATCACCGACGGCGAAGAGGCCGGCATCAAGAGCGCTACGCTCCTGATCAAAGGCCACAACGCTTATGGCTGGCTCAAGACCGAGTCCGGCGTGCACCGCTTGGTGCGCATCTCGCCTTACGACTCGAACGCGCGCCGTCACACGAGCTTTGCCTCCGTGTGGGTCTATCCGGTCGTTGATGACCGCATCGACATCGAGATCAAGGAATCCGATTGCCGGATCGATACGTTCCGCTCCTCCGGCGCAGGCGGCCAGCACGTCAACACGACGGACTCGGCGGTGCGCATCACCCACATTCCGAGTGGCATTGTCGTGGCCTGCCAGCAGGAGCGCTCCCAGCACAAGAACCGGGCGACTGCTTGGAACATGCTGCGCGCGCGCCTCTACGAAGCCGAGCTGAAAAAGCGCGAAGAGAAGGCTAACGCGGAGGCCGCCTCCAAGACCGAAATCGGCTGGGGCCACCAGATCCGTTCCTACGTGCTGCAGCCCTATCAGCTCGTGAAGGACCTGCGCACAGGCCACCAGTCGACAAGCCCGCAGGATGTGCTCGACGGCGAGCTCGATCCCTTCATCGAGGCGTCGCTCGCGCATCGCGTCTATGGCGGTGCCGACGCGGTCGAGGATATCGATTAAAACGAAAAGGCCCACTCGATCGAGTGGGCCTTTTTAGTTGCAGGTGTCAGAGTTCAGACGACGAGAATGTCGCTGTAGGTGACCGTCGACTCTCCTAGGAGTTTCACAAAAATCACAGCTGCTGCTGCGCCAGTTCCGTCCCGATCATAGGAGAGAGTGCGCGTTTCTGGATCGAAGAGAATCCGGTCATCTGCATCCATCGCGCTCTTTGTGGCTGAGAACGCATTTGCGCTCAACTCGCCCTTGGCGATATAGCCGAAGATCTCCGAAGACAGGACGATCTTGTCCTTTCCCCCACTTTCGAAGTCCACGATCTGGTCGACGTCGTTGAAGCTACCGAGCCAGGCATCAAAAACGAACTGATCGTTGCCATGGCCTCCTTGCAGGACATCACTGCCGTATCGGCCGCTTAAGGTGTCGTTGCCGTCTCCGCCCTGCAAAACGTCCGCGCCGCTTCCACCGCTCAAAGAGTCGTTGCCGATGCCGCCGTATAAAGTGTCATCGTCGTGTCCGCCGTCCAAGGTGTCATCGCCGTCGTCGCCCTGCAGGACGTCAGCTAAGGCGTCACCGCTCAGAGTGTCGTTGCCGATGCCGCCGTATAGAGTGTCGTTGCCGTATCCACCGTCCAAGGTGTCATCGCCGTGTCCGCCGTCCAAGCTGTCATCGCCGTCGTCGCCACCGTTCAGGACATCGTTGCCTACACTTCCTTGCAGGGTATCATTGCCTGATCCACCGTCCAAAGTGTCGTTGTCATCGCCGCCTTGCAAGTCGTCCGCGCCGCTTCCACCGCCCAAGGAGTCGTTACCGATGTAGCCATACAAAGTGTCGTCGCTGTATCCGCCGTCCAAGCTGTCGTTGCCCTCACCGCCCTGTAAGATATCAATGCCGTATCCACCGCTCAGGGTATCGTCACCGTATCCGCCATCCAAGCTGTCGTTGCCATCATCGCCCTGCAAGACGTCGGCGCCGTATCCGCCGCTCAGGGTGTCGTCGTCGTATCCACCGTCCAGGTTGTCGTTATCGTCGCCGCCCTGCAAGATGTCCTTGCCGTCTCCTCCGGTCAGGATATCGTTGCCTGCGCCTCCCCACAGAGTGTCGTTTCCGTATCCGCCGTCCAGTTTGTCGTTGCCGATGTCTCCATAAAGAGTGTCATCGTCATCTCCGCCGTCCAAGGTGTCGTTGCCGTCACCGCCCTTCAGGGTGTCGTTGCCGATTTCGCCCTGGAGGACATCGTCGTCGAAGTCTCCGTACAGGATGTCGACGCCATACCCGCCGCTGAGGGCGTCGTTGCCTGCACCTCCCCGTAGGGTGTCATTGCCATCCCCACCGTTCAAACTGTCGTTACCGCCGTCGCCCTGTAAGGCATCCTTGCCGGCCCCGCCGTCCAATTTGTCGTTGCCTGTGCCTCCGTGCAGCCTGTCGTCGCCGTATCCGCCTCTCAGAACATCATTGCCGACGCCACCGTAAAGGATGTCGTTGCCGTCGCTGCCGCTCAGGAAGTCATTGCCATCCTCTCCGTAAAGAATGTCGTTGCCGTCGAAACCGTAGATCTTGTCATTGTCACGACCGCCTTTGATGATGTCCTTGACGGCGACGCCATAGATGACGTCCGCCTTGCTCTTGCCGATCTGGGTCAAGGTTTGCTTGGCATGGCTCCAGCTCCACTTCGCAACCTGCTTCCCATCTCGCGACGGACTGCCGTAGAGGGCTCGGATCGCCTGGATGTCCAGCGAGCCGAGGCCGGCCGACTGCATATCGATGTCGCCTCCCGTGTAGCTCATCACGGTGTAATTCACGTGATCGAGATCCGACCTCAACAATTGCTTGTTGTGGTCCATCCTGTGAAAGGGGTGTTTGAGGCCGAGCGCATGGCCGATCTCATGAAGCAGAATGTAAAGTTTAAACGGCTGATACTGTGAAAATTCAGTACGATACCGAGAATTCATATAGATATTGCCGCCGCTGGCGTCCCGAACCAGTCCCTCATCGGAAGTGTCCTGGGAGAGTTCCGGAAATTCCGCCCGGGCGCTGAAGGATCCCCATTCCCATCTCCACTGAAACTTTAGCTCGGCATCTTTCCCTTTGACCTCGATAAAACGGATTCCACTGGCATCCCCCCACATCTTCAGGGCGGTGCGCGCCGTGGCCACATCTGCGCTGTCGAATTTCTCCGAGCTCCACAGACTATTGAATGTATAGGTGAGAAATACCGGCTGCTTATTGAGCTTGAGAGTAGGCAGCGAGTTCCAGCTTTGACCGGAAAGGATGGCTTTGTAGTCGGACATAGGAGAACACAGGTTATAAGGTTATAACCTGTAGTATTCGAAGCCTGAGAAAGTTTCAACCAAGAGGCGATGCCCGATCTTCGCCAACCTCAGTTCAGAGCGCCTTTGCTGCTGCCAGCACTTCTTCCGCGTGGCCCGGCACCTTCACCTTGTTCCAGACCCTCACGATCTTGCCCTCGTGGTCGATCAAGACCGTGGTGCGCTCGACGCCCATATATTTGCGTCCGTACATGCTCTTTTCGACCCATACGCCATAGGCCTGGAGCATGGTCTTCTCCTCGTCGGAGGCGAGGTCGAATTCGAGGCCGTATTTGGTGCGGAACTTGTCGTGGCTCTTCAGGCCGTCGGGCGAGACGCCGATGATCTCGGTACCGGCAGAGGCGAAGTTCTTCCGCAACGCCTGGAAGTCCTGCGCCTCTTTCGTGCAGCCAGTAGTGTCGTCCTTGGGGTAAAAATAAAGGACAACCTTCCTGCCTTTGAAGTTATCCAACGTAATGTTCCTCCCGTCCGTCCCGGGCAGCGAGAATTGGGGGGCTTTCGTTCCAACGGCCAAAGTCATTGTTCGCCTTCCTTTCGACGGAATGTCGTGGTTGAGCACGCGCGCCCGCGGCCGAAAGTGATGGTCGCGAGGGGCATCGGAGGGGTAAGGTCCCGCTCAACTGATTCCCGTACTGCCGAAATAGTTCAAGAACCGGGCCGCCCTACGTCACAAGAATGAAGCCAATTCTTCGCACCACGCCCGCCCGGCGCGATCCGGGCAAGCGAAGCGCCCTCGGGCGTGTGCTTCGTGGTGCTCTCTATCTGAAGCTTGGCATCGTTCTTCTCGTCGTCATTGGGCTGGGCCTACTCTACCTTCGGCTGAGCGCGGGGCCCATGAGCTTCGGTCGTCTGCCCGAGCGCGTTGCGGATGCGATTGCCGCACGCATCGGTCCCGGCTGGACGGTGACTCTGCGCAATACAGCCCTTGAGCTACATGGTGGCTCACCCGCTCTGCGGGCGAACGGCCTCGACATTCGCGGCCCCGGCGGGGATCTCGTTCTGCGCGCCCCTTATGCGACCGTCAGTGTGGATGGCCTCTCGCTCCTGATCGGCAATTTGCAGCCGAAGTCCGTTGAGTTCCGCGATCCGCAATTGCGCCTGCTCGTCAACCGGGACGGCTCGCTGACTTTCTCTCCTGTGCCGAGCGAGGCGGGGGATGCCTCGGCCGCTGCGGCGCAACCTGTTCCGACATCGAGCTCTGAGCCGTCTCCCAAACGCGACTTCAACGGCCCTTCGCAGGTCTCGGGCGCTGTCGGATCTCTGTTCGAATTCGTCGTCGGCCCCAAGAGCATTCTGCAATCGCTTGGCCGCGCGCAGCTGACCAATGCGAGCCTCGTCTTCATTGATGCGGACCAGCGCGAGCGGGGGCGATTCACGCGTGTGGATGCGACCTTCGACTGGACGGAGAAAGGCGGGCGTCATTTCGAGGCGACACTCGACGGACCGCAGGGCGACTGGCAGGTCAGCGGCGATGCCGAGGCGGACGGGAAGGGTGGCTACCACGCCACCGTCATCGCGGACAGCGCACCGATCCAGGATATTCTACTCATCACCGGCCTGTCGGCCATTCCCGCAACGACGGACCTCGACTTCTCGGGCCGTGTCGATGCCGCCTTTGCCGATGGCCGCGTGATCGAGTTGAAAGCCCGGCTCGACGGCAACGCGGGAAGCATTCGCATCGACGATCCGGATACGTCGCCTCTCGCCATCGAGGGGGCGCAGATCCTGGTCGCCTGGGACGAGGCGAGCAAATCGCTCGATCTGCAAAATCTCGAGCTGAAGGGCGGCGGCACGCATGTGCGCCTGCAAGGCCGGCTCGCGACGCCTTCTGAGACGGAAAGCTGGAAGCTCTCGCTCAAAGGCAAGGATGCGATGCTGTCGCCCGCGTCCACTGCCGACAAGCCTGTGAGCGTCAGCGACATTGCAGCGGAGTTCGCTGGACCCGACGGCGTCACCATCAAATCCTTGAGCCTGCGCGGGCCGGACCTCTCCCTCGACATCACGGGGCAACTTGGCGGTGCAGCCGACCCTCGCAGCCTGAATCTCGCTGTGCACAGCGAGAAGACCGACATGCGCTCGGTGTTGCGGATCTGGCCGGAGGCGGTTGCCCCGTCGGTGCGCAAGTTCCTCATGCGCAGTCTCAAGAGCGGGATGCTTGAATCCATCGCGCTCAAAGTCGGGCTGACCGGCGCCGACCTGGCGAAGGCCGTGTCCGGCGAGCCGATCCCCGACGACGCGCTCAAGATCGACTTCGCAATCTCGCAAGGCGTCTTACGCGTGTCGGAGGCCTTGCCGCCGTTGTCGCGCCTCGACGTTTCTGGAACCGTGACGGGCACCAAGGCCTTTCTCCGGGCGCCTGTCGGGCGTGTCGACATGAACGAGCGCAGCCTGAACGCCTCCGATGGCACGTTCATCCTCGACAATTATTGGAAGGACGATGCGCTCGCGCGCATCGATTTCCGCCTCTTCGGCGGCGCCGATGGACTTGGGGCTCTGCTGCAGACGCCCGCGATTAAGCAAATCGCCGGGTTCGATCTCGACCCGGCAGCGATGAAGGGCAAGACCGATCTGAAGGTCGGCATCGGCCTTGCCGTCAACCATGTGCCCGCCTTCGCGGACCTGCCGCTCACCGTCAACGGAACCACCAGCGATTTGAGCGTCGACAAGGTCTTTGGGAAGGACCGCCTGGAGGGGGCGAACCTCGCGATCGTCTATGATCGCGGCAACCTTTCGATCAAGGGCGACGGCAAGCTCGCGGGCGGGCCGGCGACCATCGATGTTCAGCAAACGCCGCAAGGCGGTGAAGCCAACATCTCGCTGGTGCTCGACGATGCGGCCCGCGCCAAGAAGGGCCTGTCCTTCGGCTCACAGCTGACCGGCGTCCTCCCGCTGCGGGTGAGCATGCCGCTCGGCAAGTCGGCGAAACCCGGCATGCGCGTCGAGACCGATCTGACGAAAGTTGCCGTGGACCAGCTGATCCCCGGTTGGGTCAAGCCCGCGGGAAAACCCGGCAAGCTCTCCTTCACGCTCATCTCCGGCCCCTCGGACGAGCTCCGCGATCTGCAACTCGACGCCGGCGTGGTGCAATTGCGCGGAACGGCCACGCTGTCGAGCGACGGCGCCCTCGACAAGGCGGACCTTTCGACCTTCAAGATCTCTGCCGGCGACGAAATGCGCGCGCAGCTCGAGCGGGTGAATGGGGCTTACAAAGTCACCGTGCGCGGCAATGTCGGCGATGCGCGGCCTTTCACCAAGTTGGGTGGCTCGTCATCTGCGGCGCCGGCACGCGGTTCGGCTTCCCAGCGCGACAGCAAGGATTTCGACCTTGATCTCGCACTCAACATTCTGACGGGTTTCAATGACGAGGCCATCACCAACGCCTCGCTCAAAATGTCGATGCGCAAGGACAGCATCCGCCAGCTCGACATGAAGGGTCGTCTGGGCGCGAGCAACATCGCCGCGAAAACGCTCTCGCAGAGCGCTGGAAATCCGGTGATCGTGCTGCAGGCGGAAGATGGCGGCGCGCTGCTTCGTTTCCTCGACATCTACCGCCGCATGTCGGGCGGCGAACTCCTCGTGCAGATAGCGACGGGCGATGGCCCACAGGCCGGTATTCTGACGCTGCACGACTTCACCTTGAATAACGAGCCCGCGCTGCGTCGCATCATCCCCACGCAGTCTCAGCTCGTGTCCGGACTGGATCGCTCAGGGAATGCCCAAGCCGTCCGCGTCGACGTCAACGAGGTCACGTTCGCGAAGGCCCGGTTCGACTTCACGAAGGCGGCGGGCCGCCTCGAGTTCAAGGATGCTGCCATTTTCGGGAGTCAGATCGGCTTCACGCTCGGCGGCTCCATCGACTATTGGCGTGACCGTCTCGATATTTCGGGAACGTTCGTCCCCGCTTACGGGCTGAACAACGCTTTTGCCCAGGTGCCGCTCGTCGGCAGGCTGCTCGGCGGCGGGCAATATGAGGGGCTGTTCGCGGTGAACTTCCGCGTCGTGGGGCCGATGGCGTCGCCCACGCTCACAGTCAATCCTCTCTCCGCCGTGGCTCCCGGCTTCCTGCGCAAGCTCTTTGGAGTCGGCGGGGGGGAGGTGCAGACGAGTCCGGCGCCTGCGGCGCCGGAACGTTGATTGAAGAGGAAGCTGCCTTATTGCTTCGCGAGGTCGATATCGGGCGTGTAGTCGCCTTCGACCTCTTTCACCAACGCTTGGCCGCAGATGACGCGCTTTTTCTCTTCGCTGTATGTCAGGGTTGGGTTGCCATAGAGCTCCCAACCGGCATTGAGAGCAGCGGTCACGCGCTCACAGAAGCTCGCGTCGTCAGGCCCGGTAAAATAGCGAAAGAGTTTCATCAGAGGCTCCATAGAAACAAAGTTTCACGAAGCCTCGCTGTGTCTCAAATCGTGCTGACCGTGTCAAGTTGTGTCTAAACCGGCCGCAGCAGGACGTGCCGCTTCTTGCCGAAGGAGAGCTTGATCACGCCCTCTGCCGTGAGGTCGGTCAGCTTGAGCACGCCGCGGTCGTCGGTGACGGTCTGGTCATTCACCTTCAAACCGCCGCTCTTCACCTGCCGGCGCGCCTCACTGGTGGAGGGAACGAGCTTCGCATATTCCGGTCCGAAGGCAGTGAGCACACCAAGTCCCGCTTCAAGAAGCGCATTGGCGATTTCGACCGTCGGCAGGCTCTCTGCTAGCGCACCTTGCTCAAAGGTCTTGCGGGCGGTCTCTGCGGCGAGTTCAGCAGCTTCCCGGCCATGGACGAGGGCCGTCGCCTCGGTGGCCAGAACCTTCTTCGCCTCGTTGATCTCCGCGCCCTGAAGCGCCTCGAGCCGGGCGATCTCGTCCATTGGCAGGATGGTGAAGAGTTTGAGGAAGCGGTTCACGTCCGCATCCTCGGTGTTGCGCCAGAACTGCCAGTAATCGTAGGCGCTCAGCATATCGGCGTTGAGCCAGACCGCGCCGGAGGCGGTCTTGCCCATCTTCGCACCCGACGCCGTGGTCAGCAGCGGGCAGGTGACGGCGTAAAGCTGCCCGGTGCCCTGGCGGCGGCCGAGGTCGATGCCGTTGACGATGTTGCCCCACTGATCGGAGCCGCCCATCTGCAGCACGCAGCCATAGCGCTTGTGCAACTCCACGAAGTCGTAGGCCTGGAGGATCATGTAGTTGAATTCCAGGAACGACAGTTCGTGCTCGCGCTCCAGACGCAGCTTGACGCTGTCGAAGGCGAGCATGCGGTTGACCGAGAAGTGTCGCCCGACATCGCGCAGGAACTCGATATAGTTGAGGGTCGTCAGCCATTCGGCATTGTCGACCATGATCGCGTCGACCTTACCCTCGCCGAAGCCGATGAAGCGTGAGAAGACGCCCTTGATGCTGGTCTTGTTGGCCCCGATCTGCTCGACGGTCAGGAGCTTGCGGCTCTCGTCCTTGCCGGAGGGGTCGCCTACCCGGGTCGTGCCGCCGCCCATGAGGGCGATGGGCTTGCCGGCACCGGTTTTTTGCAGCCAGTGCAACATCATGATCGAGAGCAGGTGGCCCACATGCAGCGAGGGGCCGGTGCAGTCATAGCCCACATAGGTCGTCAGCCGGCCTTCGAGAGCCGCGGAATCGATGCCCTCGAAGTCGGACGTCTGGTGGATGAAGCCCCGCTCGGTGAGCACTCTTAGAAAATCGGATTTCGGCGCGTTCATCGCGGCTCTCGTCTCTTTCAAGGATTGTTCACAGGGGCGTTTAGCAGCTTCCCTGGGAGATTTCACCCTTGAGATTTCGGATGTCTGACAGGGCCTGGGAGGCCCGCTGTCGAGGTTGTGGTTAGGAAAGTGTTGACAGGCGCCTCTGCCGGTAGGTTATATGTGTAATGGTATTTCATGCTTTTGGGGGGTCCCATGTGTTACGCCTGCGTCGCTGAAGCCCAAGGTGGTTCCTGGGCGAGTTTTGATCCTTACAGCTACGGCGACCAGGCAGAGGACCCGTCCCAAGCCTATGCCGAAGAGGCCTGGAACCTGGCCGGTCATAGCTCACCGGTGTGGTATAGCTCGGTTTGGAGCTGGTTCTCCAACAATGTCTCGGCGGCCCCCCTCTGGGGATTTTCGGCTGCGGCGACCCTGCTTCCCTACACGTCGTTCGGGAGGTCGAAGTACTACGCTCCCACCTACATCGATCGGGATACGCTGTCTGTTTTCTCGGGCTCTCAATGGAACAACAATAAGCTGACCTACAGCTTCACGGATTCCCGCTGGGACTACGAGTGGATCAACCCCAGTGCTTCCGGATTCACTCCAGTCTCGTTCGGGACGGAGCAGAGCATCCGCCATATCCTGGAAGGTTATAGTCCCAATTATGACCGGCCGCGCATGGGCCTCACCTCGGTGGAATCGTTCACCAATCTCACGATCGACTATGCCGGCAGAGATGGCGCTGACCTTCAGGTCGCCGGGTTCAATCCCGGTCAGATCATCAATCGCAGCCATGGTTATTACCCGGGCGTTCCAGTCTACGGCGGCGATCTCTGGTTGCAGTACGGAAAGGACGATCCTTTGCCGGGATCGTATCAGTATTTCCTTTTCCTGCACGAGATGGGTCATACGCTCGGGATGAAGCATTCGCATGAGGCGGCCGGCGTGCTGCCCGCGATGAGCTCGTGGCATGATTCTACGGAATATACCGTGATGTCGTACAACGATCAGGGTATGTATCCGCAGACCTACATGATGTACGACATCGCAGCGCTTCAGGAGATGTATGGCGCGGATTTCACGACCAATAGCGGCAACACCGTTTATAAGTGGAATCCGTATAACGGCGAGACATACGTCAACGGCGTCAGCCAAGGCGCAACGAAGGACAGCAAGATCTTCCTGACCGTCTGGGACGGCGGCGGCGTCGATACCTACGATTTTTCGGCCTATACGGGCTATACGGAAGTTGATTTGGCTCCCGGCGGGTATTCGATGTTCTCGCCATACCAGCGTGCTCAGAAGAGTGGCTTCGCGGGTTATGCGGGCGGCAACGTCTATAACGCTCTCCAATACCACGGAGACAGCCGTTCGCTGATCGAGAATGCCATTGGCGGTTCGTGGGCGGATCATATTCGCGGCAATCAGGCCAACAATATGCTGACCGGCAACGCCGGCAACGATTCCCTGTTTGGCTTGGACGGCAACGATACGCTTTACGGCGGCGTCGGCGACGATCTGCTGGATGACAAGAGCCCGTGGGCCAATAGCACTTACGTCTACGGCAAAGATCTCATGGACGGCGGCGCCGGGAACGACCGCATTTACGGCCGCTTTGGCAACGACACCCTCTATGGCGGCGACGGTAACGACACCATTGATGCCGGTGAGGACAACGACCTCATCTATGGCGGTGCCGGTCACGACTACGTTGTCGGCGGGACGGGTGCTGACTCGATCTACGGCGACGCCGGCAATGACATACTCTATGGCCAATCCGGCAACGACACGCTCGATGGCGGGCTCGGGAATGATACCGTTGACGGCGGAGACCATGACGACATCGTCTATGGCCGTGACGGCAATGACCTGATCCTGGGCGGAGGCGGTCAGGATTATCTGTTCGGTATGGAAGGGAACGACACCGTCTATGGTGGTGACGGAAACGACTACATCTACGGCTATACCGGAACCGATGCGCTCTTCGGCGATGCCGGTGACGATATCCTGATTGCCGACGGCTACGGCTCGCGCCTGACCGGCGGGACAGGCAACGACACCTTCTGGATCATAAACTCGGCACAGTCCGCGGTGATCACGGACTTTGCGGCAGGTTGGGGCGTGACCGATCGGGTCCAGTTCTCCTCTAGTCTGTTCTCGAGCTTCTTCGCCGTGATGGCTTCGGCCTATCAGAGTGGGACAGACGTGGTCATCGCGAAGGATGGAATGAGCGTAACGCTGAGCAACATGCTTCTGAGCAAGCTCGTAGCGGATGACTTCGCCTTCATTTAAGTTTCGGCGGAAGAGCAGGCTTAAAACAAAAGGCCGGTCCTAGGACCGGCCTTTCTGCATCAGCAACGAAGGGAAATCAGGCTGCTTCCTCGACCGAGCCGAGGCGCTTGTCGAGGTACTCGTCGACCGCGATCATCAGCTCGTCGACCTTGCCGTCGAAGAAATGGTTAGCGCCGTCGACCACCGCGTGCTCGAGCTTCACGCCCTTCTGGGTTTTGACCTTCTCGATGACGCTGACGACGTCCTTCACCGGGGCGACGCGGTCCTCTGAGCCGTGCACGAACAGGCCGGAGGACGGGCAGGGGGCCAGGAACGAGAAATCGTAGCGGTTGGCCATGGCGGCAATGGAGATGAAGCCCTCGACCTCCGGACGGCGCATCAGGAGCTGCATGCCGATCCAGGCGCCGAAGGAGACGCCGGCGATCCAGCAGGCGCGGGCGTCCGGGTTGACTGCCTGGGCCCAGTCAAGCGCGGCGGCGGCATCGGACAGCTCGCCCTGGCCGTGGTCGAACGCGCCCTGGCTGCGGCCCACGCCACGGAAGTTGAAACGCAGAACCGAGAAGCCGCGGTTCGCGAAGTCATAGAAAAGGTTATAAACGATCTGGTTGTTCATCGTGCCGCCGAACTGGGGGTGCGGATGCAGGATGATGGCAATGGGTGCGCCTTTCTCTTTGGCGGGCTGGTAACGCCCCTCAATGCGACCGGCGGGACCCGTAAAGACGACCTCAGGCATGAATGCGAACCTCTTCTCAACCTCTCCGCTCAGGAGAGGGAAAACACGACAGCCTTGATTTTCGGCCGCGGAATTCTTGAAATGACTTTAGAGCTATTCTAAAGTCCTGCCCCTCAGGCGCTCCGGCCGGCCATCGGCCATTCGGGCGCGAACTGATATGATGTGGTGGCTGTGCTTTAGCACGGCAACCAGGGGCGATTGCAAGGATTTCGTGAGGCAGGGCGGTAGAGGTGGCAAGAAGTCGGCGCACATATCTCGACCATAACGCGACTTCGCCCTTGCGGCCCGAGGTTGCGGAGGTGGTGGCGCGCGCGCTCCAGCTTCTCGGAAACCCCTCATCGGTCCATGCCGAGGGCCGCGCCGCGCGGTCGGAAATCGAGAGCGCGCGAGAAAAGGTCGCCCGGCTCGTCGGTGCGCGTGCCAAGAACGTGATCTTCACGAGCGGGGGCACTGAGGCCAGCAACCTGGCCTTAAGCCCGTCGTTCCGCCGCCTGGGGCAACAGGGCGCAGCACGCCTTCTCATGGGCGCGACGGAGCATCCTTGCGTGCTCAACGGCCACCGCTTCCCGTCAGAGGCGGCCGAGGCCATCCCGGTCGATGCAAACGGCGTCATCGATCTGGCTTGGTTGAAAGGGCGTCTTGAGCAGATGGGCGAGGGGCGGGCGCTGGTCTCCGTCCAGCTTGCCAATAACGAAACCGGCGTCCTGCAGCCGGTCGGTGAGGCGGCGGCGCTCGTTCACGCCCGTGGCGGGTTGATCCATACCGACGCGGTGCAGGCGGCGGGCAAGGTCCCGGTCGATATCACGATGCTCGGCGTCGATGCGCTGACCCTCTCGGCCCACAAGCTCGGCGGGCCGAAGGGCATTGGTGCGCTGGTGCTCGCCTCCGACCAGTTCGAGATTGCCGACCGGCTGATCCGGGGCGGTGGGCAAGAGAAGGGGAACCGCGCCGGCACGGAGAACGTGGCGGCCATCGCCGGCTTCGGCGCTGCTGCGGAGATCGCCCTTGCAACCTTGAGTGAGGAGGCTGCCCGTCTGCGGGCGCTTCGTGATGAAGCTGAGGCGCAACTGCGCTGCATCGCGCCCGAGGCAATTGTGATCGCTGCAAGCGCTGAGCGGTTGCCTAATACCTTCGCCTTTGCCATACCCGCCCTCAAGGCGGAAACGGCGCTGATCGCCTTCGATCTGGAGGGAATTGCCCTTTCCTCCGGCTCGGCTTGCTCCTCGGGCAAGGTCAAGCGGTCGCATGTGCTCGATGCCATGGGTATCGAGCCCGCCCTCGCGGAGGGCGTTTTGCGTGTGAGTTTGGGGTGGACGACCACAAAAGAAGACGTGGTCCGCTTTGCGGAAGCGTGCGAAAAGGTGGTCTCTACCTTATATAAGCGGAAGGCGAGCGCGGCCTGAAAAGGCTACGTTGGCATTTCCAATGTCATCAACCCGCGGTCCTTGAAACCGTGAGCGGTGGGAGAGACAGATGCCTGCAGTGCAGGAAACGATCGACCAGGTCAGGTCGATCGACGTCGATCAATATAAGTACGGCTTCGAAACCGAGGTCGAGATGGAGAAGGCGCCGAAAGGCCTCTCCGAGGACGTGATCCGCTTCATTTCGGCCAAGAAGGGCGAGCCCGAATGGATGCTCGCCTGGCGGCTCGACGCCTATAAGCGCTGGCTGACCATGACGGAGCCGAGCTGGGCGCGCGTGTCCTACGACAAGATCGACTACAACGACATTTATTACTACGCCGCGCCGAAGAAGAACCCGGCCCCGAAGTCCCTCGACGAGGTGGACCCCGAAATTCTCCGCACTTACGAGAAGCTCGGCATTCCGCTCCGCGAGCAGGAGATTTTGGCCGGCGTCGAGCCGGAGCGCCGGGTGGCGGTGGACGCGGTGTTCGACAGCGTGTCGGTCGCCACGACGTTCAAGGAAGAGCTGAAGAAGGCGGGCGTGATCTTCATGCCGATTTCGGAAGCCATCCGCGAATATCCGGACCTCGTGCGCCAGTATCTCGGCTCGGTCGTGCCGGTCACGGACAATTTCTTCGCGACGCTCAACTCGGCAGTCTTCACCGACGGGTCGTTCGTCTATGTTCCGCCAGGCGTCCGGTGTCCGATGGAGCTGTCCACCTACTTCCGCATCAACGAGAAGAATACGGGGCAGTTCGAGCGCACGCTCATCATCGCGGACAAGGGCTCCTACGTTTCGTATCTCGAAGGCTGCACGGCCCCGAAGCGCGACGAGAACCAGCTTCACGCGGCAGTGGTCGAGCTTGTGGCCCTCGACGATGCCGAGATCAAGTACTCGACCGTCCAGAACTGGTATCCGGGCGACGCGGAAGGCCGGGGCGGCATCTACAACTTCGTGACCAAGCGCGGCGATTGCCGGGGCAAGAATTCGGTCATCACCTGGACGCAGGTGGAGACGGGTTCCGCGATCACGTGGAAATACCCGTCCTGCATCCTGCGCGGCGACAATTCCCGCGGCGAGTTCTACTCGATCGCCGTGTCGAACGGCATGCAGCAGGTCGATTCCGGCACCAAGATGATCCATCTCGGCAAGAACACCACGAGCCGGATCATCTCGAAGGGCATCGCGGCGGGCAAATCCGAAAACACCTATCGCGGCCTCGTCTCGGCCCACCGCAAGGCCTCTGGCGCGCGCAACTTCACGAATTGCGACTCGCTCCTCATCGGCAACCAGTGCGGTGCGCACACGGTGCCCTACATCGAGTCGAAGAACGCAAGCGCCGTGTTCGAGCACGAGGCGACGACATCCAAGATCTCCGAAGATCAGATGTTCTACTGCCAGCAGCGCGGCCTCTCGGAAGAGGAAGCAACCGCGCTCATCGTCAACGGCTTCGTGAAGGACGTTCTGCAGCAACTCCCCATGGAGTTCGCCGTCGAAGCGCAGAAGCTGATCTCGATCTCGCTGGAAGGCTCGGTCGGTTAATCAAAGTCAAAGACGGGGATGCCCGGGACAAGCCCGGGCATGACGCGAAACCTCCAAGGCCCGTCATGGCCGGACTTGATCCGGCCATCCACGCCTCAAGAAACGGAATACTCAGATGCTCGAAATCAAGAACCTCGTGGTCCAGATCGAGGACAAGCGCATTCTCAACGGCCTCAATCTCACGGTGAACAACGGCGAGGTCGCCGCCATCATGGGGCCGAACGGCTCCGGCAAATCCACCTTGTCCTACGTGATCGCCGGCAAGGAGGACTATGAAGTCCTCGACGGTGAGATCATCCTCGACGGGCAGAACCTTTTGGAGATGGAGCCGGATCAGCGCGCGGCAGCGGGTGTGTTCCTTGCCTTCCAGTACCCGCTGGAAATCCCGGGCGTCGCCTCGATGACCTTCCTGAAGGCTGCCATGAACGCGCAGCGCAAGTCGCGCGGGCAGGACGAGTTGAGCACGCCGGATTTCATCAAGCGCGTGAATGCGGCAGCCGCCAAGCTCGAAATTCCGAAGGACATGCTGAAGCGCGCGCTCAACGTCGGCTTTTCGGGCGGTGAGAAGAAGCGCATGGAAATCCTCCAGATGGCGCTTCTTGAGCCGACTTTCTGCATCCTCGACGAGACGGATTCCGGCCTCGACATTGACGCGCTGCGCATCGTGTCCGAGGGCGTGAATGCACTGCGGTCGCCTGATCGCTCGTTCCTCGTCATCACCCACTATCAGCGCCTGTTGAACCACATTGTGCCGGATACCGTGCACGTCATGTCGGCGGGTCGCGTCGTGAAGTCGGGCGGCAAGGAGCTGGCGCTCGAACTCGAGGCCAACGGCTACGCCGATTACCGCGAGAGCGAGGCTGCCTGAGATGGCCGGGGTCACTTTGATGAAGACGCCGGCCGAGACAGGGCTGGTGCAGGCCTTCGAGACGGTGAAGGCGACGTTGCCGGGCGACGTCGAGTCCCGCGCGCAGGCCTTCGAGCTTTTCGAACGCAACGGCCTGCCGCATCGCCGGGTCGAGGAGTTCAAGTACACGGATCTCCGTGCGCTGATGCGCGAAGTCGCGCCTTTCGCCAAGGTGCCTTCCGCCGACGAGGCGAAGACGGCTTTGCGGGACGCGAAGGCGCTGGCGGAGATCAATGCGCTGCAAGTCCCCTTCGTGAACGGCCACTTCGTTCGCGACGCGGTCGATTTCAAGAACCTGCCCGAGGGCGTCGAAATCGTACCGCTGGCGGAAGCGCTTGCGAGCGGCCATGATTGGCTGACCCGCCTGAGCCCGGTGGAATGGGCGCGGCAGAACCCGGTCTATCAGCTCAACTCGTCCTTCATGGCCGATGGGGTGATGATCCGCATCGTCGGGCAGGTGACGACGCCGGTTCATCTGCGCTTCGTCACATCGAGCGCGTCCGCCGTCGCCACCGCGACCCGCGTGCTCGTGCTCATCGAAGACGGCGCTTCGGTGAAGCTCCTCGAGACCCACGAGAGCACGAACGGCGTGAGCCACCAGCCTAACGATGTGGTGGAGCTGATCGCGGGCGACCAGACCAATGTCCATCATGTCCGCGTCAATGCGGAAGGCGATCAGGCGCTCGCGCTTTCGACCTTCGCGGTAAAGATCGGGGCGGAGGCGTCCTTCAACAGCATCAACGTCGTGGCCGGTTCTGCCACATCACGCCATCAGGTTTTCGCCATTCTCAACGGCGAGAACACGAAGGCGCAGATCAACGGCGCGACGATGCTCAAGGGTCGCCAGCACGGCGACTCCACGCTCGTCGTCGAACACGCCGCGCCCCATTGTGAGAGCCGCGAGCTGTTCAAGACCGTGGTCGATAATGAGGCGACCGGCGTGTTCCAGGGCAAGATCATCGTTCCGCATCACGCACAGAAGACCGACGGCCGCATGATGTCGGCGGCGCTTCTGCTCGCCGACGGCGCGGCCATGAACAACAAGCCGGAACTCGAAATCTTCGCTGACGACGTGCAGTGCGCGCACGGTGCGACCTGCGGCCAGCTCGATGAGGATCTTCTGTTCTACCTCATGGCACGGGGCATCCCGAAGAAGGAGGCCGAGAGCCTTCTGATTCAAGCGTTCCTGGGCGAGGCCATCGAGTTCGTCGACAATGAGGACGTGCGAGAGGCGCTTGTTCACACGGTCGAGGAGTGGCTGAAGGCGAGAACATAGGCTCCTTCGTCATGGCCGGCCTTGATCCGGCCATCCACGTCTTCCGCGCCGGCGCGAAGCAAAGGTGTGGATGCCAGGCACAAGGCCGGGTACGACGGCTGAGAAATGGTGAGACGATGAATGCACCCATGAAGCCCTACGACGTCGAAGCCATTCGGGCGCAGTTTCCGATCCTGTCGCAACAGGTTTATGGCAAGCCGCTCGTCTATCTCGACAACGCCGCATCGGCGCAGAAACCGCGCGCGGTGATCGACGCCATGGTCAACACCATGGAGACGGGCTACGCAAACGTCCATCGCGGCCTGCACTTCATGGCGAATGCCGCGACCGAGTCCTTCGAACGCGCTCGCGAGACCGTGCGGGCGTTTCTCAATGCGGAGAGCGTGAACGAGATCATCTTCACGAAATCGGCGACCGAAGCCTACAACCTCGTGGCGGACTCCTTCGGTCGTATGGCGATCGGGGAGGGGGACGAGATCATCCTCTCCATCATGGAGCACCATTCCAACATCGTGCCCTGGCATTACCTGCGCGAGCGGAAAGGTGCGGTGATCAAGTGGGCTCCGGTGGACGACGAGGGCAATTTCCTCGTCGAGGAATATGAAAAGCTCTTCACGCCGCGCACCAAGATCGTCGCCATGACGCACATGTCCAATGTGCTCGGCACCGTGACGCCGATGAAGGAGATCATCCGCATTGCTCATGGCCATGGCGTTCCAGTGCTCGTGGACGGCGCACAGGGCGCCGTGCATCTCGATGTGGACGTGCGCGATCTCGACGCCGATTTCTATGTGCTCACCGGCCACAAGGTTTATGGCCCCACCGGCATCGGCGTTCTCTACGGCAAGCGCAAGTGGCTGGAGAAGATGCCACCTTATCAGGGTGGTGGCGAGATGATCCGCGAGGTGACCGTCGATACGGTGACCTATAATGAGCCGCCTCATCGTTTCGAGGCGGGGACGCCCGCCATCATCGAAGCAGTCGGGCTCGATGCGGCCCTGCGCTTCATGATGGAACTGGGCCGCGACAACATCCGCGCCCATGAGAAGGCCTTGTCGGATTACGCCCATCAGCGGCTGGGCGCCATGAACTCGATCCGCATCTTCGGCCGCGCCAAGGGCAAGGGGGCGATCATCGCCTTCGAGATGAAGAACGCTCACGCCCATGACGTGGCGACCATCATCGACCGGCAGGGTGTGGCGGTGCGCGCCGGCACCCATTGCGCCATGCCGCTCCTGACCCGCTTCGGCACGACCTCCACGTGCCGCGCGTCATTCGGACTCTACAACACCATGGAAGAAGTGGATAAACTGGTCGATGCCTTGCAGAAGGCCGAGGCCCTGTTTGCTTGAGGATATGAACCTGTGAACGCCGCCAATCCCATCAACGAGGCGCCCAACGCGCCGCAGGTCTCGCCCAGCTCCACAATCCCGCCGGAAGAGCTGGACCGGATGACGGATGACATCATCGCGGCCCTCAAGACCGTTTACGACCCCGAAATCCCGTCCGATATCTACGAACTCGGCCTCATCTACCGCGTCGATATCGACGACGACCGCAATGTCGCCATCGACATGACCCTGACCGCCCCCGGCTGCCCGGTGGCGGGCGAAATGCCGGGATGGGTCGAGAACGCAGTGTCGGCTGTCCAAGGCGTGCAGGGCGTGAAGGTCAACATGGTCTTCGACCCGCCCTGGGATCAGAGCCGCATGTCCGACGAGGCGAGAGTAGCCCTCGATATGTGGTAGGAGTTTCAAAGGGCTGTGCTTAAGGGCACGGCCCTTTCTCTTTTATGAGGCCGCGGCGGTTGCCGCGTCGGGATCTTCCAGATCCGGCGAGACGGGCGGCTTCTCGACGTCGTCCTTGGGCATGGCCGCCACCATGCCGCGCGCGATTTCCTGCTCGCCCATGATCACGCGCGATGCGCCGTATTTGTCGAGGTGGTCGCGCTCAGCAGCGGAATGCGCGCGCCCGATGATGAGCAGGGACGGGTTGATGGTGCGGGCCTGCTCCACGACCGAACCGCTCTCGAACGCGTCCGGGATGGCGACGAGAAGGCAGCGCGCCTGCCCGATATGCGCAGCGGCGGCAATATCGGGGTTAGCCGCATTGCCGATGATGGTCTCGACGCCGAGCTCCTTGAGTTCCGAAACCTTGTCCTTGTTGCTGTCGATGACGAGGAAAGGCATCTTGGCTGCAAGAAGCTTGGCGCTGATGAACTTGCCGACACGTCCGTGGCCGACGAGGACGACATGGTTCGTCAGCGACGTATGGGGAATAGGCTCCCAGGTCGGCGCGATAGGCTCGGCCTCCGATGCGGCCTCCGGCTTGGCGGCGACTTCCGCTTCCTTCCTGGCGAACCAGCGGTCGAGCAGCGTGAACAGGAACGGGTTGACCAGGATCGAAAGGATCGCGCCCGCCAGAATGAGATCGCGGGCGCGCTCGGGGAGAATGTGAAGCCCCACGCCGAGGCCTGCGAGGATGAAGGAGAACTCGCCGATCTGCGCCAGGCTCGCGGCGATGGTCAGTGCCGTCGATTTCGGGTGGCCGAAGAAGCGCACGATGGCGAGCGCCGCCAGTGACTTGCCGACGACGATAATGAGGAGGGTCGCCAGCACCGGCCCGAAATCGCGGATGAGGATCGTCGGGTCGAACAGCATGCCGACCGAGATGAAGAAAAGAACCGCGAAGGCGTCGCGAAGCGGCAGTGTTTCCGATGCGGCCTGATGGCTGAGTTCCGACTCGCTTAAGACCATGCCGGCAAAGAACGCGCCGAGCGCGAAGGACACGCCGAACAGAACCGCCGCGCCATAAGCCACACCCAGCGCGATCGCCAGGACCGAGAGGCGGAACAATTCGCGCGAGCCGGTGTGGGCGACGAAATGAAGAATCCACGGGATCACCCGGCGGCCGACCATGAGCATGATGGCGACGAAGGCGGTGACCTTGCCGAGCGTGAGAGCAAGTGACGTCCAGACTGTCGTTGCATCCGCCGTTTCATTGGCCAAGGCATTGGCGATGGCGGGCAGCAGCACGAGGGTCAGCACCATCGCCAGATCTTCGACGATGAGCCAGCCGACGGCGATATGGCCGCGCTCCGTGTCGACGAGGCGGCGCTCCTGCAACGCGCGCAAGAGCACGACGGTACTTGCGACCGAGAGCGCAAGGCCGAACACGACGCCCGCGCCAATGCTCCAGCCCATCAGCCACGCGAGTCCCATGCCCAACAGCGTGGCGCTGGCGATCTGCACAATGGCGCCCGGAATCGCGATGGCTTTGACGGAGAGCAGGTCCTTCAAGGAAAAGTGAAGGCCGACGCCGAACATCAGCAGGATCACGCCGATCTCGGCGAGCTGATTGGCAAGGCTCTGGTCCGCCACGTAACCGGGCGTGAAGGGGCCGCAAAGCACGCCCGCCAAAAGGTAGCCGACGAGAGGCGAGATGCGGAAACGGTGCGCTAAAGCGCCGAGAGCAAATGCCAGAACGAGGCCGATCACAATCGTCGAAATCAGCGGCGTGTGATGCGGCATCGGCTCTCCTTCGCGTTGGGTAATCGTTCCCTTTAAATTGGAAAACCGCCTACCGCGTCAACCGAAGCGTCGCCAATCGGCCAATAAATCTCGACCTTTGGGTCCCCATATCCTATCTTGAAGGCAACGCACTCGTTCTGCCCGGGCCTTGAACCCGGCCGTCAGGAGAGAGATTCATGGCTTTACCCGGTTTCAAGGTCGTCACCTTGACCGACGCGGCGGCAAACCGCGTCAAGAGCATCATCGAAAAGGTGGATCGCCCAATCGTGGGCGTTCGCGTGGGCGTCAAGAACGGCGGCTGCGCGGGCATGTCCTATACGATGGAATATGCCGAGAGCATTTCCCCGCTCGACGAGGTGGTCGAGGACAAGGGCGTGACGGTTCTGGTCGATCCCAAGGCCGTGCTTTTCCTGCTCGGCACGGAGATGGACTTTCAGACCACCAAGATGTCCTCGCAGTTCGTGTTCAACAATCCCAACCAGACCTCGGCCTGCGGCTGCGGCGAATCCGTCGCCATCACCCCCGCGACGCCCGGCGAACTTCAATCGGCCTGATCGCGGATGGACGCGGATACGATTCGGGACATCTTTCGGAGCGTCGATCTCCTGCGCATCCGGAGGATGTTCGGAGGGCAGGGCATTTATCAGGGCGACGTGATGTTCGCCCTGGAAGCCGGTGGTGAGCTGTATCTGAAGACGGATACAGAGACGGTCGAGACCTTCCGCAGCATCAATTCCAGACCCTTCGTCTACACCGCCCATAACGGCCGGGCGATGGAGACGAGCTATTGGCTCATGCCGGATGCCTGTCTGGATGACGAGGACGAGGCGGCCCGCTTCGCCTTGCTCGCCCTCCAGGCCGCGCGCCGTGCGCAGGCGGCGAAGCCGGCCAAGGCGCGGGCGAAGCCAGCGAAGAAGCGCGCCTGATAGGTTGCCAACCTTTGTCATGACGGGGCTTGTCCCGGCCATCTCGAACATGGACGTGAAAGAAATCGGGATCACCGGGACAAGCCCGGTGATGACAAGGTTGAGGCTGACGGGCCGCTACGGTCTGGCTGCTCAAGCGAAGCGCTTCGCACCCGCCACGCAAAGCACAACGAAGCCTGTCACTGCGATCATCGTCCAAGCAACCGGCTCATGGAGCAGCAGGCCCGCCAGGGTCAGGCCGAAGAAGGGTTGGAGCAGTTGCAGCTGCCCGACGCCCGCGATGCCTCCGAGTGCGAGGCCGCGATACCAGAAGATGAAGCCCACCAGCATGCTGAAGATCGAGACGTAGGCGAGCCCGAGCCAAGCTGGAATGCCGATCCCGTTCCAGGAATCCGGCATCGTGACCAGCGTCAGGATCGCCATCATCGGCAGCGCCAGAAGCAGCGCCCATGAGATGACCTGCCAGCCGCCGAGCCGTCGGGAGAGCGTCGCTCCTTCGGCATAGCCAAGTCCGCAAACCACGATGGCGGCGATCATCAGCAGATCGCCCGTCAACGAGCCGCCGCCGCTGGTGACAAAGGCAAAGCCCGCCACCGTTGCAGCGCCGAGGCACGAGAACAGCCAGAAGGCCGGCTTTGGCCTCTCGCCGCCGCGCAGGACTCCAAAGATCGCTGTCGCGAGTGGCAGCAGACCGATGAAGACGATGGAATGCGCCGAGGTGATGTGCTGGAGCGCAAGCGCCGTCAGAAGCGGAAAGCCGACCACAACGCCGAGCGCGACGATTGCAAGCGAGCCAAGATCGCCGCGCGCAGGCCTTGCCTGCCGGAGCGCGATGAGGAGGGTTGCTGCAAGAAGCGTCGCGATGACCGCACGGGCCGAGGTCAGAAACAAAGGCGAGAAGTCACCGACGGCGACCCGCGTCGCCGGCAGAGAGCCGCTGAAGATGACGACACCCAAGAGGCCGCTGCCCCATCCGTCCGTTGTCCGATCCATGCTGCCTCGCTTTCTATGGGCCGACCCTAGAAAGCCGAGGTGGCTACCGCAAGTACGTGGAGGAATTGCGCGGGCGTCTTCGACTTCTCCATCGCGGGATGTCGAGTGCGAAGTGATAAGCTCCTCACTTGCGCGCCGTGGCCTCGATCCAGTCGGCGAAGGCCTTCACGAAATTCGCCAGGAAGGTGCGCGTGCCCTCGTTGACCAGCTTGCCGCTGTCGTCGAGGAGCGTCGTGACGTGGCCGATATAGGCCTCGGGCTGCGGCATGGCGGGGACGTTGAGGAAGACGAGCGATTGGCGCAGGTGGTGATTGGAGCCGAACCCTCCCACCGCGCCGGGCGAGACGCTGACGACCGCTCCCGGCTTCCCATCCCACGCATTCTGGCCGTAGGGGCGCGAGCCGACATCGATGGCGTTCTTGAGCGCGGCGGGCATCGAGCGGTTATATTCGGGCGTGACGAACAGAACCGCGTCGGCGGCGCGGATAGCCTGGCGCAGCGCGATCCAGGCTTCGGGCGGGGAGGCGTCTTCGTCCTGGTTGTAGAACGGCACATGGCCGATCTCGACGAACGTCAGATTCAGGCCCTCGGGCGCGAGTTCGCCCAAGGACTTCGCGATCTTGCGGGTGAAGGACTCTTTGCGAAGGCTGCCGACGAAAACCGCAACCGAACGTGCCATGACATGATCCCCGAAACGCCGCTTGTGGCTTCGGGGATTCTGTCGCCCCACGGGGTGAAGGCAAGCGTTCCTATTTGGCTTTCTTGATCGCGACGGGCCGGAGCAGGAAGGCCGGGACATGATCGCCGAGGCCGATCACCGGGGCCTCCGCTTCCTCGTGCCGCGAGCGATCCCGGCCTGCTTTCTTTTCTCTGCCTTCATGGGCGCGCTGGGGCGCGCGCTCTTCGCGTTGGGGCGCGCGCTCCTCTCGCTGAGGTGCGCGCTCCTCGCGCGGAGCGTGTTGCGCCTCTTCTCTCACCTCTCCGCGCCCTCCGCCACGGCGACCGCCGCGCTGGCGCTCTTCCTTGCGGCCGCGACCGCGCGCGGGGCGGGCCTCGGAAGCGGGCCGCTCGGCGAGGGTCGGCCCCTCCCACTCGATCGGCTGGCCGATGAGCTTCTCGATGGCAGCGAGAGACTTTTCGTCGCCGGGGCCGACAAGGGTGAAGGCAAAGCCCGTGCGTCCGGCGCGGCCGGTGCGGCCGATACGGTGCACGTAATCCTCGGCGTGATGCGGCACGTCATAATTGAAGACGTGGCTCACGGCCGGAATGTCGAGGCCGCGCGCGGCCACGTCGCTCGCCACCAGCAGGGGCGTGTCGCCGCTGCGGAAGCTGTCGAGCGCCGCCATGCGGGCGTGCTGGTCCATGTCGCCATGCAGCGCCACGACGCTGAAACCGTGCTTCTGCAGCGAGCGATGAAGCACCGCGACATCGCGCTTGCGGTTGCAGAAGATGATGGCGTTCTGCAGATCCGTCGCGTTGCGGATCAGGTCGCGCAGCGTTTCGCGCTGCTCGTAATCTTCCCGTCCCGTGGCGATGAGACGCTGCGTGATCGTCGAGGCGGTCGAGGCGGGGCGGGAGACTTCGACCTTGATCGGGTTGTGAAGGAAGGCGTCGGCCAGCCGCTGAATTTCTGGCGGCATGGTCGCGGAGAAGAACAGGGTCTGGCGCGTGAACGGCACCAGCTTCACGATCCGCTCGATATCGGGGATGAAGCCCATATCGAGCATGCGATCGGCTTCGTCGATGACGAGCAACTCGACGCCGGTCAAAAGCAGCTTGCCGCGCTCGAAATGGTCAAGCAGGCGTCCCGGCGTGGCGATCAGCACGTCGACGCCGCGTGTGATCTTGGCGTCCTGGTCGCCGAAAGAGACACCGCCGATCAGCAGCGCGACGGACAGCTTGTGATTGATCCCGTACTTGTCAAAATTGTCTTCGACCTGCGCCGCCAGCTCGCGCGTGGGTTCCAGAATGAGCGTGCGCGGCATGCGCGCACGGGCCCGGCCGCTCTCGAGCAGCGTCAACATGGGCAAGGTGAAGGCCGCGGTCTTGCCCGTGCCGGTCTGCGCGACGCCGAGAACGTCGCGGCGCGCCAGCACATGGGGGATCGCCTGCGCCTGAATGGGCGTGGGCTGGGTGTAGCCCGCCGTAGCGACGGCTTGTTGAACTTTCTCGCTAAGTCCGAGTTCGGCGAACGACATGTCTATTATGACCGTTGGAGCTGGGCGCGCTCTTCAGTGCCGGCCGCTCTCTACGGCAACAAACAGGCGCAAGATCTGGTTTCACCTGAGACATTGGCTCAGATTTAAGGTGCGGCGGGACCATAGGACAAGCTATGCGCTTGTCAATACAAGGAAAAGGCCCAATGTCCGAGACGCTCATCTTGATCCCGGGACTTGCCAATACACCCCGGCTCTACAAACCGCAAATCGAGGCCCTGTCGGGCGGCCGGACGATTCTCGTGGCAGACCATACAAAGGATGATTCGCTTCCCGCCATTGCCGCCCGGCTTTTGCGCGATGCGCCCGAGTACTTCGCCTTGGCCGGCCTCTCCATGGGCGGTTACGTCGCAATGGAAGTGCTGCGGCAGGCGCCTGGGCGCGTGGAGCGATTGGCGCTTCTTGACACCACTGCCCGTCCCGACACGCCGGAAGCTCAGCGGGATCGCGAGCGACTGATCGCGCTGGCGCAGGCGGGCCACCTGGAGCACATCATCGAGACCGTTTGGCCGCGCCTCGTCCATCCGGACCATCAATCGAACGAGGTCCTGGAGGCTGCCGTCGCGGACATGATGCGAGAGGTGGGAGCCGAGGCCTATATCCGCCAGCAGCGCGCCATCATGGCGCGCCCCGATTCATGGCCGCTTCTTCCCAGCATCGAGATTCCGACTCTCATCGTGGTTGGAGAATCGGATGCGATCACGCCGCCCTCGATCGCGCGCGAAATGGCGGAGATGATCGAGTGGGCGTCGCTCTCAGTGATTCCCGGCGCAGGTCATTTGTCGACTCTTGAACAGCCTGAGCGTGTCACGGAGGTGCTGAAACTCTGGCTCGAACGCCCCTGAACATGCCGTGCAAGCGACTCATTTGAAGTGTGGTCAACACTTCGTTACCGGCGGTTTCGCGCATTAAGAGCTGCGTAAGCGGTTATTAAACTTCTGATTTTCAAAGAAATTTTTCCCGCCGCTTAGGACGCGCCGTCAAAAAAAGTGTGGCGACGAGACGCCTTAGGGATGCGTCTGTCAGAATTCCTATGGCTAAGGTTGTGTTTGCCGCACGCACTGTTGCACGGAAGTGACAGACCTCACCGGCGGGCTGGGCTATTAGCTCCACCGTTCCCAACGTAATGAGTGGACCAAACATTATGAAAAAGATTCTTCTTTCCTCCGTTGCCCTGCTTGGCCTGACCGCTGGCGCCATGGCTGCCGACCTTCCGTCGCGCCGCGCTCCGGCTCCGGTCGTTCCGGTCGCCGTTCCTGTTTTCAGCTGGACTGGTTTCTACCTCGGCGTGAACGCTGGCGGCGCGTGGAACACGAACAACGATAAGGTGTTCGTCCCGGGCGTCGGCGTCGTCGGCGGCAACAGCAACGCTGGCTTCACCGGCGGTGGTCAGATCGGCTACAACTACCAGATGGGCATGTTCGTTCTCGGTGTTGAGACCGACCTGCAGTACGCTGACCTCGGCCGCAAGCACAACGACCTCGTTCTCCTGAACGACCCGGCTCTGGTCGCTCTTGACCGTGGCAACAGCAACAACTTCTTCGGCACGGTTCGCGCTCGCGCCGGTGTCGCATTCGATCGCGCTCTCGTTTACGCCACCGGCGGTTTCGCCTACGGCGACGTCGGCAACCGCTTCGGCGGCAACTCGACGAACGGCGGCTGGACCGTCGGCGGTGGTATCGAGTACGCCTTCACCAACAACCTGACCGCGAAGGTCGAGGGTCTGTACGTGAACCTCGAGCGCAACAGCAACAACGACCTCGTCGCTCTCGGCCTGGCGGAAGCCGCCGCGCTGAAGAACAAGAACAACGAGTTCGGTGTCATCCGCGCTGGCCTGAACTACAAGTTCAACAGCTTCTAATATCGGTTCGCTCTGGCGAACAGGAAAAGGCCCGGGGAAACCCGGGCCTTTTTGTTTTGTGCGATCCCGCTTCGCACGAAGGCGTTGTGCGCTACTGGATGATTGTCACCACCTTGCGGGTCTCCGGATCAACAAGAACAATCTCATTCTTATATTTGAAGAACCGGTAGGCCTTCACCGTCGGCACGTCGGTCACGACCGTTTCGGGGAAGGGCAGAAGTTCGACGGTCTGTGGCACCGTCCAGCCGACCACGACGTTCTCGTTCAAGGTGACGGGCTTCGCCGATTGGAGGTGTTCAATGATGACGGTGCGCTTTTCAGGGGCGATTGTGATCGACCCTGTCGTCGGAGCGCGCATGGTTTCCGAGGGATGCATCGGTGCGGGCTGCATCGGTTCCGCCGGACGCCCTGATGGATAAGGTTAAGCGCTTGCCGCAAGACCGGCAAGCAAGCCAACCGTGGTTGCTGCTGCAAATAACGTGGATCTCATCGTCAAGCTCCTCAGAATAGGGTTGAAGCCAGCCCGATCACGTCTAGAGAATCAACGTATAGTTTTGAGGCACGTTTCAGCTTTGCGCTGAGCTTTAAGGGATAAGAAGCGAGGCTCTTTTCTGCTTTCTCACGCTTGGTCGCAGCCGGGCTTTTGCCAAAAACATCACCGCAAAACTGTCAGGATTGCGATGCCGATGAAAAGAAGGCCGGCGCCGCGCCCGATCAGTTTCGTCGCGCGGGGGCTGGACACGAGAAATCCGCGGCTCAAGCCGGCGGCGAAGGCGAGGCCGCCATAGACGCTAAACTGCATCAGCACCGTCAATGCACCCATCGCCAGCGCCTGTGTCCAGATCGGACCGTATTGCGGCGAGATGAATTGCGGAAAGACCGCGAGCACGAAGAGATAGGCCTTGGGGTTGAGAAGGCACGTCATCGTTCCTTGCCGGAAAGCGACCCAAAGCGAGCGTGTCTTCGCCGCGTCGACCTCTCCGATAGTGATCGAACTGCGCAGGAGCGTGATGCCGATCCAGACCATATAGGCGGCCCCGGCGAAGAGCAGGGCGGTGAACACGGAAGGGGCGAGCTGGGTCAGCAGCCCGACGCCGACTGCGCCGAAGATCGTATGACATACGCCGCCGACCATAATGCCGCCCGTCGCCGCGAGACCCGCCCGGCGTCCGCCGGTGAGCGAGTTGGCGAGCACGAACAGCATGTCCATGCCTGGGACGATGATGATGCCGAAGAGGAGGAGGGCGAAGAGCCAGAGATTTTCGGAATAGGTCATGTCAGTTGCCAAGTTGCGCTCCGCCCTGGATCTCCTGTTCATCTCGCTTTTTCAATGGGATGATGGGCACAAGAGGAATGCCAACTGACAGCGTTGTGTCAGTTGCGACCAGAGGGACGCCATGCGCAAGGCTTCGCGCCTGTTCGAGATCATCCAAATTCTCCGGCTCGCAAAGGAGCCGGTGACGGCAGCGCAGATGGCGGAGAAGCTCAAGGTCACGCCGCGCTCGATCTATCGCGACATTGCCGCGCTTCAGGCCATGCAAGTGCCGGTTCAGGGCGGGCGGGGGATCGGTTATCTACTACGCTCCGGCTTCGATCTGCCGCCGCTCATGTTCTCCATCGAGGAGACAGAGGCGATGGTTCTCGCGTTGGCTCTCTTGGAGCGGACGGGCGACGTTGCTCTTAAGGAAGCGGCGAAGCGAGTCGGTCAGAAGATTGCGGGCGCGATGCCGCCGCCTTTGCGTCAGGCGCTCGGAGTGAACACGCTGTACGCCTGGGGTACGGTCGCGCCTTCGCCGGATGGGATTGATCTCGGGATGGTGCGCAGCGCCATTCGCGACGAACAGAAGATCGAGCTGGACTATCGCGACGAGCAGGGGCGCGCGACGCGGCGGACGATCCGTCCGCTCGCGGTTATCTACTATTCCGAAACGGCCAACGTCGTCGCGTGGTGTGAGCTGCGTGGGGATCTGCGCAACTTTCGCGCGGATCGGGTGGAGGCGAGCAGGCCGGTTGACGCCTCTTTCAAGGGCGAGGGCGACGAGCTGCGACGTCGTTGGATCGCGGGCTGGAAAGCGAGCCGGATAGAATCCTAATACCAAACAAAAAACCGGAGCCCTTTTGGGGCTCCGGTGGAGGCCGCCACGTTGCCGTGGCCGGGAGGAATTCGTCGATTCCCTTAGCAGGAATAATACATCTGGAATTCGACGGGGTGAGGCGTCATTTCGAAGCGCATCACTTCGGTCATCTTCAGCTCGATGTAGCTGTCGATGAAGTCGTCGTTGAACACGCCGCCGGCCTTCAGGAACGCGCGGTCCTTGTCGAGGCTGGCGAGCGCTTCGCGCAGCGAGCCGCAGACGGTCGGGATCTTCTTCAGCTCCTTCGGCGGCAGATCGTAGAGATCCTTGTCCATGGCCGGGCCGGGATCGATCTTGTTCAGGATGCCGTCGAGGCCGGCCATCATGATCGCCGCGAAGGCGAGATAGGGGTTTGCGGTCGGATCGGGGAAGCGAATCTCGACGCGCTTGGCCTTCGGCGACGTCGTCCACGGAATACGGCAGGAGGCGGAACGGTTGCGGGCAGAGTAGGCCAGCAGCACCGGAGCCTCATAGCCCGGGACGAGACGCTTGTAGGAGTTCGTCGACGGGTTGGTAAAGGCGTTCAGCGCCTTGGCGTGCTTGATGATGCCGCCGATGTACCACAGGCATTCCTGGCTGAGGTCGGCATACTTGTTGCCAGCGAAGAGGGGCTTGCCACCTTTCCAGAGCGACTGGTGCACGTGCATGCCCGAGCCGTTGTCGCCGAAAACCGGCTTCGGCATGAAGGTCGCGGTCTTGCCGTAGGACTGCGCGACGTTGTGGATGCAGTACTTGTAGATCTGCATTTCGTCGGCGGTCTTCACCAGCGTGTTGAACTTGGTGCCGAGCTCGTGCTGCGCGGAAGCCACTTCGTGGTGATGCTTCTCGACCGTCACGCCCATCGCGGCCATGGCGGCGAGCATTTCGCTGCGCATGTCCTGAGCGGAATCGAGCGGGGGAACCGGGAAGTAGCCGCCCTTGACCGGGATGCGGTGGCCGAGGTTGCCGCCTTCATAATCGCGGTCGCCGTTGGTCGGCAGCTCGGAGGCGTCGAGCTTGAAGCCGGTGTTGTAGGGATCGGCCATGAACTTCACGTCGTCGAACACGAAGAACTCGGCCTCGGGGCCGACATAGACCGTGTCGCCGATGCCCGTGGACTTCAGGTAGGCCTCGGCCTTCTTGGCGATGCCGCGCGGATCGCGGTTATAGGCTTCGCCGGTTGCTGGCTCGAGAATGTCACAGACGATGGACAGGGTCGAAGCCGAGAAGAACGGATCGATCTGCGCGCTCGCCGGATCGGGCATGAGGGTCATGTCGGATTCGTTGATCGCCTTCCAGCCGGCGATGGACGAGCCGTCGAACATGACACCGTCGGCGAACAGGTCTTCGTCAACCATCGAGGAATCGAAGGTGACGTGCTGCCACTTGCCGCGCGGATCGGTGAAACGGAAATCGACATACTTGATGTCGTTGTCCTTGATCGCTTTCAGCACATCCTTGGCGGTCTGCATGATCGTGTGGTCCTCTTTTGCCCTTTTGGAAATGTTCGCGGCGTTGAAGCCGTGACTTAGGAAAAGCGAGATCAGATCGCGTCGGATCCGGTCTCACCCGTTCTGATGCGGACGGCCTCTTCGACCGTCGATACGAAAATCTTGCCGTCGCCGATCCGGCCCGTCTGGGCGGCCTTGCGAATGGCGTCAATGGCGCTTTCGACCATCTCGTCGGAGAGAACGATTTCGAGCTTCACCTTCGGGAGAAAGTCGACGACGTATTCCGCGCCGCGATAGAGCTCGGTATGGCCCTTCTGGCGCCCGAAACCCTTTGCCTCGATGACGGTGATGCCTTGCAGGCCGACTTCCTGGAGAGCTTCTTTGACTTCATCAAGCTTGAAAGGCTTGATGATGGCTTCGATTTTCTTCATCGCTGGACCGCTTCAATTCGAGGTTTGCCGCTTTTAGCACCACCAAGGGGGTGCCTTCCATGGGATCATGTTTCCAAAGGCAGCAGTTTTGCCGCCTCAGGCGGCACATGATGATTAAAGTTTGTGCATTTGCAACTTTGCTGGTCGTCTGCTTTTCCGCTCAAGCTAAGTCTTCATCATGAACCGCCCAGAACTCATTCTCACCCCGATAGAAATGAAGCAGGCCGACGCCGCGACCATAGCCGCCGGCACGCCGGGGATTGACCTCATGACCCGCGCCGGGCGCGCCGTGGCTGACAAGGCGGCGGAGATGACGGCGCGGGGAGGCCGCATTGTCGTGGCGGCGGGGCCTGGGAACAATGGCGGAGACGGTTTCGTCGCTGCGCGGCTTCTGGAGCAGCAGGGCTATCGCGTGTCTCTCGGTCTGGTCGGACAGCGTGAGCGGTTGACGGGGGATTCCGCCTTGGCGGCTGAGGGCTGGCGCGGCGAAATCGTGGCTGCCGAGAATCTGCCTTTTCAGCAAGCAGACCTTATTATCGATGCGCTCTTCGGCACCGGCCTGACCCGCGGCCTGGAAGGGGCAGCGCGCATCGCCGTCGAGCGGATGAATATGTCCGGGCGACCGATCCTTTCCGTCGATCTGCCATCGGGCATCGACGGGGATACAGGCGAGCCCCTCGGTGTGGCCGTGAAGGCGGCGGCGACCATAACCTTTGCCGCGCGCAAGCCGTGCCACCTGCTCATGCCGGGGCGCACCTTCTGCGGCCCGGTGACGGTGGCCGATATTGGCATCACTCCGGAGACGCTGGCCGCCACCGGCGCGCGGATTTGGGCGAACAGCCCGCCCCTTTGGCTTCATGCTTTGCCACGACCCGGGACTGCCTCCCACAAATATGACCGCGGCCACACGCTGGTGGCGTCGGGCGGCGCGACGCGGACGGGCGCGGCTCGCCTTGCAGCGCGAGCCGCACTGCGGATCGGCTCTGGCCTTGTGACCGTGGCCTCGCCACCGGAGGCACTGGGCGTCAACGCGGCACATCTCACCGCCGTCATGCTGCGCGGCTGCGACGGGCCGGAAGGGCTCTACGCGATCCTGAAGGACATGCGCTTCAACTCCCTTGTCATGGGGCCGGCGCTGGGGGTGAATGCCAACACCCGCGCCATGGTCGCTGTCGCCGTGAACGCGCGACGCAGCCTTGTGCTCGATGCGGATGCGCTGACCTCGTTCGAGGGGATCGCGGAGGAACTGCGCCAGGTCCTCCGCCACGCGCCGACCGTTCTCACGCCGCATGGCGGCGAGTTCGGGCGTTTGTTTAGCGGTCACCCGGATATTCTTGATCCGCCTTCGAAAATCGAGCGCGCACGACGCGCGGCGCTCTATACCGGCGCTGTGGTGGTGCTGAAAGGGCCGGACACGGTTATCGCCGCACCGGACGGCCGGGCGGCGGTCAATGAGAACGGCACGCCTTATCTGGCGACGGCCGGGTCGGGCGATACGCTTTGCGGCATCATCGGAGGGCTGATGGCGCAGGGCGTCGATGCCTTCGAGGCGGCGAGTGCGGGCGCATGGATTCATGCGGAGGCGGGCGCGAGCTTTGGACCGGGCCTGATCGCTGAGGATCTGGCCGATCTCTTGCCGAATGTCTTGCGGGGCCTGCTCACGTAACTTCGATCCAGGTCCACAGGCCCGCATCGAACCGCTCCATCACTGTCGAGGCCAAAAGCCATTTGCCAGGATTGTCGGCGACGAAAGCAATGCGGATGGTTCGGTTTTCGGGCACCTGAACTGTGTCGAGAAAATAAGGATCCCATCCGTCATCGAAGGGATGGAGCAGGCGGAAGACGTGGCCGTGCAGGTGCATCGGTTGGATAAACGCGCTCTGGTTCACCAGCGCCAGCACGACCGGCGAGCCGCGCTTCACTTTGAGGAGTGGCGCGCCCGAGGCATCGCCCGGAGCACCGTTCACGGTCCATCCCGTCGGCGCGTCCTTGATGACCACGTCCTGACGGGCCGCGCTCTGGAGCTTGATGGCATCCGGCAGGTTCTTGTTGGGCGGCAGCGGCGCGATGTCCGGCCGGGTCGGAAGCTTCTCTCGGGTGGTCAAGAACTCGGCCAGCGGAATGCCATCGCCAATGGCGGCGACGATGGCTCCCTTGGCACCGGCCTCCATTGGCAGGTCCACCAACAGGTCGTAGCGGTTGCCCGGAGCGAAGGGCAGGGAGCCTCTCAGCGGCTCAAAGGTTTCCGTCGGCTGCCCGTCGATGGCTATGACGGAGGGCTTCAGCTCATCGAAGCGCAGGCGCATGGCGCGAGCGTTGCAGGCATTGGCGAGGCGAAGCCGCAGGCGCGCGCCTTGCGGCGCCTCGATCCGCTGCGGCGGCGCCTTCCCGGTGACGCTCAGCCAGTTGCCGAGCCGCCCGGTCAACGGAGCCGGATCGAAGGGCGCGAGCGCCCCATCCTCAGTCAGGCTCCAGTCGTCAATGACGAGGGCGATGTCCCGATCTACCAGCGGCGGGTTCGGCTCTTTGACTATGAGGAGCCCGAAAAGACCCCGCTCCAGCGGTTCGGCGCTGCCGCCCAAAACGCAGGGGCGGATGAGGAATGTGCCCGGGTCAGGCGGCGCGAAGGTGTAGAAGAAGCTCTCTCCCGGTGCGACCGGCCTTTGTGTCAGACCTCCGACCCCGTCCATGGCATTCGGGCCTCGAACGCCATGAAAGTGCAGGGAAAGGAGCAGAGGGGTCTCATTCTTGAGCGACAGGCGTAAATCCGCCCCGTGTCTTACGCTGAAAACACGGCTCAGTTGGCCGTCGAAGGCCCAGACGTTTGCTTCCTTGGCTGCATTGGGGCGAAGGCGCATTGCGGTCGGCTTCGCTGTAACTGTCTGGATCGGCCCCGGGGAGACCTGCGCTCCCGTGCGTCCCGTCAACCCGATCAGGGTCGTGGCAAGACCGGCAGTAGCGGCGCGGCGGGTGATCATGGAGAGGTGTGTTTCAGGGTGGGGGACGTGGCTCGGCAATGAACATATGCCGCGCGTCGGCTTCGACCATGTCTCCGTCATGAAAACGGCCCCCGCGATCTTCTTCTGGTATGTGGATGGTCGTTTACTGGCGCGGCCGACCTGCCGGATCGGGACGGATCCTTAAGGTTGCCCCTGCGAACTTTTTTGATGCGCGGGTCGTGGACCGTGCTATAGAGCCCCGTCCGGACGAGGGGCGCGTTCACCGCGCCGCCTCGCGCGCGGGCGTGGCGGAATTGGTAGACGCACTGGATTTAGGTTCCAGCGGCGAAAGTCGTGGGGGTTCAAGTCCCTCCGCCCGCACCAATCCCGCTGGGGTTGGGTTTCCGGAAGGCTCCAATCGGCCCAGGTGACGGCTGATCGGCCGCATCGGCCGGGGCCTGGGACGACAATTTTTATCGAGTGAACGAAGGCGAATAAACCATGCAGGTGACGGAAACACTGTCCCAAGGCTTGAAGCGGGAATTCAAGGTCGTGCTCCCGGCGACGGAGCTGGAGCAGCGCCTGAACGACGAACTGACGAACCTCAAGGGCCGTGTGAACATCGCCGGTTTCCGTCCGGGTAAGGTGCCGGTGGCGCATCTCCGTCGGGTCTATGGCCGTTCCGTGATGGCCGACGTCGTCCAGAACGCCGTCAACGAGGCGAACCGCAAGATCGTCGAGGACAACAGCCTGAAGCTCGCCTACGAGCCGCAAGTCCAGTTCCCGGAGAACAAGGACGAGATCGAGAAGGTTATGGACGCGAAGGCGGACCTCGCCTTCACGGTCGCTCTCGAAGTCCTGCCGGTGTTCGATCTGGTCGACCTGTCGGGCGTGTCCGTCAAGAAGCCGGTCGCCGAAGTGACCGACGCCGAGATCACCGAATCGCTTGAGCGTATGGCCAAGCAGAACCGCTCGTTCGAGCCCAAGAAGGGCAAGTCGGCCGAAGGCGACCGCGTCGCGGTCGATTTCGTCGGCCGCATCGACGGCAAGGAATTCGACGGCGGCAAGGGTACGGACGTCCGCGTGGAGCTGGGCTCCAACACGTTCATCCCCGGCTTCGAGGATCAGCTCGTCGGCCTCAAGGCAGGCGATACCAAGCTCGTGAAGGTCGCCTTCCCGACGAACTATCTGGCCCCGAATCTGGCCGGCAAGGACGCCGAGTTCGATGTGACCGTCAAGGAAGTCGAGGCTCCGGGCGAGCTGAAGATCGACGACGAGATGGCCAAGGGCTTCGGCATGGAGTCCCTCGACAAGCTGAAGGAAGCCATCAGCTCGGCCATTCAGCGCGACTTCGACGCCCAGTCCCGTCGCAAGCTGAAGAAGGACCTGCTCGATTCGCTCGATTCCAAGTACAGCTTCGAGCTTCCCCCGAGCCTCGTGGAGCAGGAATTCGCCGCCGTTTGGTCTCAGGTCGAGGCCGACATGAAGTCCAGCAACCGCACTTTCGCGGATGAGGAGACGACGGAAGAGGAAGCTCGCGCCGAATACCGCAAGATTGCGGAACGTCGCGTGCGCCTCGGCTTGGTCCTTGCGCAGATCGGCGAGAAGTCCGATATCAAGATCTCCGACGATGAGGTGACTCAGGCCCTCATTGAGCGGGTCCGTCAGTATCCCGGCCAGGAAAAACAGGTTTGGGACTTCTACCGGAAGAACCCGCAGGCCCTGGCTGAAATCCGGGCGCCTCTGTTCGAGGAAAAGGTCGTCGACCAGATCCTGTCTCAGGTGAAGGTGGTCGACGAGACTGTCTCGAAGGAGGCGCTTTTCGGGGACGACGATGGCGAGGAAGGTTCCGAGCCGAAGGCGAAGTCCTCGAAGGCCAAGGGCACGAAGAAAGCCAGCAAGAGCGAGTAACGTCTTCTTAAACGTCTCGCTGTTGCATCATTCTGACGGCCGCGCGCCCGCGCGGCCGTATCTTGGAGCAGTGAGACGATGAGAGATCCGGTCGCCCTCTATAACAACACGCTCGTCCCGATGGTGGTCGAGCAGTCGAACCGCGGCGAGCGCGCCTTCGATATCTATTCGCGCCTCCTGCGCGAGCGGATTATTTTCCTCACAGGCCCCGTCGAAGATTACTCGGCCTCGCTAATCGTGGCGCAGTTGCTGTTCCTCGAGGCTGAGAACCCCAAGAAGGAAATTTCCTTCTACATCAACTCGCCCGGCGGCGTCGTGACCTCGGGCATGTCGATCTACGACACCATGCAGTTCATCCGCTGCCCGGTCTCGACGCTCTGCGTCGGGCAAGCGGCCTCGATGGGCTCGCTTCTCCTGGCGGCCGGTGCGGCCGGCCAGCGTTTCGCCCTCCCGAACGCGCGAATCATGGTCCACCAGCCCTCCGGCGGCTACCAGGGGCAGGTGACCGACATCATGATCCACGCCCGCGAGAGCGAGGCCCTGAAGCGTCGCCTCAATGAGATCTACGTGAACCACACCGGCCGGGATCTGGCTGCTGTCGAGCAAGCCCTTGAGCGCGACAACTTCATGACTGCCGATGCGGCCAAGGAATTCGGCATCATCGACCAGGTCATCATGAAGCGGCCTGAGCCGGCGGCAACCCCGGCTTAACCCTTAAAATCTGGGGACAAATTCTGCCCCGGTGCGTCTTTTTAGCCTGCAGTCCTGTTCCTATTGATCGCGCGGCTTTCGCGTGTTTGCATGGGAATCGAGGAGGCGGGACGATTGGGCGGCTTAAAATTTTTGGCGTCGGAACCTTTCATTAGTCCCGACGCACATAAACTTAAGGGGTGCAGGGTCGGCGTTGAGTTGTCCCGGCACTGATTTGGAGATGTGAGAATGACCAAGGCTGGCGGCAACGACTCGAAGAGTACGCTGTACTGCTCCTTTTGCGGCAAGAGCCAGCATGAGGTTCGCAAGCTGATCGCTGGCCCGACGGTTTTCATCTGCGATGAATGCGTCGAGCTGTGCATGGACATCATCCGCGAGGAGTCGAAATCGTCGCTCGTGAAATCCCGCGACGGCGTGCCGACCCCCAAGGAAATCAGCCGCGTCCTCGACGACTACGTGATCGGCCAGGAGCACGCCAAGAAGGTGCTCTCGGTGGCGGTCCATAACCATTACAAGCGCCTCGCTCACGCGACGAAGCACAACGACGTCGAGCTGGCGAAGTCCAACATCCTGCTGATCGGCCCCACGGGCTCGGGCAAGACCCTGCTGGCGCAGACGCTCGCCCGCATCCTCGATGTGCCCTTCACCATGGCCGACGCCACCACGCTGACGGAGGCGGGCTATGTTGGCGAGGACGTGGAAAACATCATCCTGAAGTTGCTTCAGGCTTCCGACTATAACGTGGAGCGTGCGCAGCGCGGCATCGTCTATATCGACGAAATCGACAAGATCTCTCGCAAGTCCGACAATCCGTCGATAACCCGCGACGTATCGGGCGAGGGCGTCCAGCAGGCGCTTCTGAAGATCATGGAAGGCACGGTCGCTTCCGTACCGCCGCAGGGCGGCCGCAAGCACCCGCAGCAGGAGTTCCTGCAGGTCGACACCACGAACATCCTGTTCATCTGCGGCGGCGCGTTTGCCGGCCTGGAGCGCATCATCTCCAGCCGCGGCAAGGGTACCTCGATCGGCTTCGGCGCCTCGGTGAGCGCGCCGGATGATCGCCGCACGGGCGAGATCTTCCGCGAGGTGGAGCCCGAGGATCTGCTGAAATTCGGCCTCATCCCCGAATTCGTCGGCCGCCTGCCGGTCATCGCGACCCTTGAGGATCTGGACGAGGAAGCGCTCAAGCGCATCCTCCAGGAGCCCAAGAACGCTCTGGTGAAGCAGTATCAGCGGCTCTTCGAGATGGAGAACGTGGCTCTGACCTTCCAGGAGGAGGCTCTGTCCATGATCGCCCGCAAGGCCATCGAGCGGCGCACCGGCGCCCGCGGCCTGCGCTCCATCATGGAGGGCATCCTGTTGGAGACCATGTACGACCTGCCCGGCCTCGACTCCGTCGAGCAGGTGGTCATCGGCCCCGAAGTGGTGGAGGGCAAGGCGAAGCCGCTCTTCATCCATGGCGACCGCGGCGAGCAGACCAGCGTCAGCGCCTAAGGGTTGGTGATGTTGTAACAAAGTGTCGCGGATCGAATTCTTGAAACCTTCGACCCGCGACGCCACATCATTTCTCGCGTGACCGCTGCCCGCTCAGGTTCGAGGGGCGGCGCCACGTACCGGACGCAGCCCAAAACAATCGCTTGAGCGTCCGGTTATTCGTCCGCGATCCCGCTCATCAGAGGGGTTTTTCGGACGCAGTCGAAAGGATGCGTCTCATGACACAATCGAAGCCACGTCAGCCTGTCGTTCCAGGCTCGACCGGAACCTATGCGGTTCTGCCTCTTCGCGACATCGTCGTCTTTCCGCACATGATCGTGCCGCTCTTCGTCGGCCGCGAAAAGTCGATCCGCGCGCTCGAGGAAGTGGTCAAGGGGGACCGTCACATCCTGTTGGCGACGCAGATCGACGCCACGGACGACGACCCCAGCACCGACGCCATCTACAAGGTGGGCACCCTGGCGAGCGTGCTTCAGCTCCTGAAGCTGCCCGACGGCACCGTGAAGGTGCTGGTGGAGGGCGCGAGCCGCGCCGAGGTCAAGGATTACACCCGGACTGACGAATATTACGAGGCGGAAGCCGTCGCTCTGCCCGACGCGCTAGGCGACCAGATCGAGGCGGAAGCGCTCGCACGCTCCGTCGTGTCCGAGTTCGAGAATTATGTGAAGTTGAACAAGAAGGTTTCGCCGGAGGTCGTCTCCGCCGTGACCCAGATCGACGATCCGGCGAAACTCGCCGACACGATCGCTTCGCATCTCGCCATCAAGATCGCCGACAAGCAGGCGATCCTCGAAATCCCGACCGTCGCCCAGCGGCTCGAGAAGGTGCTCGGCCTCATGGAGAGTGAAATCTCCGTGCTTCAGGTCGAGAAACGGATTCGCACCCGCGTGAAGCGTCAGATGGAGAAGACGCAGCGCGAGTACTACCTCAACGAGCAGATGAAGGCGATCCAGAAGGAGCTCGGCGACGATGAAGGTCGCGACGAGCTGGCCGAACTGGAAGACAAGATCGAAAAGACCAAGTTCACGAAGGAGGCCCGCGAGAAGGCGCTGGGCGAGCTGAAGAAGCTCCGCCAGATGTCGCCCATGTCCGCGGAAGCGACCGTCGTGCGCAATTATCTCGACTGGTTGCTCGGCATTCCGTGGGCTCGCCGCTCGAAGATGAAGAAGGATCTGAAGGCTGCTCAGGATCTGCTCGATGCGGATCACTACGGCCTGGAGAAGGTCAAGGAACGCATCGTCGAGTATCTCGCCGTGCAGCAGCGCGCCAACAAGCTCACGGGTCCGATCCTGTGCCTCGTCGGCCCTCCGGGCGTCGGCAAGACCTCGCTCGGCAAGTCCATCGCGAAGGCCACGGGGCGTGAGTTCGTGCGCATGTCGCTCGGCGGCGTGCGCGACGAGTCCGAGATCCGCGGTCACCGCCGCACCTACATCGGCTCGATGCCCGGCAAGATCATCCAGTCGATGCGTAAGGCAAAGACGTCCAACCCGCTCATCCTGCTCGACGAGATCGACAAGATGGGCATGGACTTCCGCGGCGATCCGTCGGCGGCGTTGCTCGAGGTTTTGGACCCTGAGCAGAACAACACGTTCAACGACCATTACCTTGAAGTCGATTACGACCTCTCGAACGTGATGTTCGTGACGACCGCCAACACGATGAACATCCCGGCGCCGCTTCTCGACCGCATGGAGGTGATCCGCATCGCGGGTTACACCGAGGAAGAGAAGGCCGAGATCGCCCGCACGCACCTGATTCCCTCGGCCATGAAGAAGCATGGTCTGGCGGAGAAGGAGTGGGCCATCGACGACGAGGCACTGCTCATGCTCATCCGTCGCTACACCAGCGAAGCAGGCGTGCGTAACCTCGAGCGCGAACTGGCAAACCTCATCCGCAAGGCCGTGAAGCAGATCCTCATCTCCAAAGTCGCGAAGGTCGAGGTTACGACCGCGAACCTGCCCGACTTCCTTGGGCCTCCGCGCTATCGCTACGGCGAGGTAGAAACCGAGGACATGGTCGGCGCGGTCACCGGTCTGGCCTGGACGGAAGTCGGCGGCGTGTTCCTTACCATCGAAGGCATCATGATGCCGGGCAAGGGCAAGATGACCGTCACCGGCAACCTGCGTGACGTCATGAAGGAATCGATCTCGGCGGCGGCGTCTTATGTCCGCTCTCGTGCTGTCGATTTCGGCGTCGAGCCGCCCATGTTCGACCGCAAGGACATCCACGTGCACGTGCCCGAAGGCGCGACACCGAAGGATGGTCCCTCGGCCGGTATCGCGATGGCGACCGCTATCGTCTCTGTCATCACCGGCATCCCGGTTCGCCGCGACGTCGCCATGACGGGCGAGGTGACGCTGCGGGGCAGGGTGCTTCCCATCGGCGGATTGAAGGAAAAGCTTCTGGCCGCGCTCCGGGGTGGAATCAAGAAGGTTCTGATTCCGGAAGAGAACGTGAAGGACCTGGCTGATCTTCCGACCAGCGTGAAGAACGGCCTGGAGATCGTTCCCGTCTCCATGATGGATCAGGTGCTGCAGCACGCCCTGGTGCGGATGCCCGAACCCATCGAGTGGGACGAGGCCGCGATGCCCACTCCGAAGGGGGCGCCGCCTGAGGACGATTCGGTCGGCGTGATCGCGCACTAAACCTGACGCAACGTCACTTACGAAAATGCCCCCGGATGGTGAATCCGGGGGCATTTTTTTTGATGTGGAATGTCAGAAAATGGCTCATTTCAGCCGTTTCGGGGGTTGCGTACCGACAAGCTTTGCGCCACACGGATGGTCCCTGAAACGGCGGCGCGAGACCTTTGACGCTGCCGTGATCACTGGAGGTATTGAAGATGAATAAAGGCGAGCTCGTTGCGGCCGTCGCCGATAAGGTGGGTCTGACCCGTGGCCAGGCTGGTGAGGCGATCGACGCCGCCATCGATGCCATCACGGGCGCTCTGAAGAAGGGCGACGAAGTCAAGATCGTTGGCTTCGGCACGTTCGTGGTGACCAACCGCGCCGCCGGCGAAGCGCGTAACCCGCGCACCGGTGAGAAGGTGAAGGTCCCGGCCTCGAAGACCCCGAAGTTCCGCGCTGGCGCGGGCCTGAAGGAAGCCGTGAACGGCAAGTAATCGCTTTTTCAGCGATCCTTGCGTCTTTTGCGTGATGGATAGAGCGGAAACCTGTTTTCCGCTTTTATCATGCAGGGATGGGAGACCGGAGCGGATCGAGGGGACGTTGGTTCTTGCCGATTTTGCTCCAAAGAGGGCCGACCGCGCTTGCGTTGTCGGCCTTCTCTTTTTATGTGAGGGCAGGTCAGGGCGGTTAGCTCAGTTGGTAGAGCATCTCGTTTACACCGAGAGGGTCGGCGGTTCGAGCCCGTCACCGCCCACCATTTCCCTGCCTCCCCCCTGAGATGTCGCCTGCTCAATGCCCCTGGACCACGAGACGTCCGTGCAAGGCTCGCGAAAGCCTGCGACGTAACGCTGAGCCTGTGTGACGCCTGCCGCTGAAAACGGCGAGTCGGGACGCGGGGACCAGGCTTTCTGCCGTTAAGCCTTCATTGACGGCTTGGGAGCACGCTGGATGCCTCGGTGACAGGGAGGTTGCCATGGTTACGGTGCTCGTCGGATTGGTGATCGGATCGTTTATTTGCCTCGTGGCGCCCCCAATCATTCGGGTCTTCAAGTTCCCGAACCAGATCAAGTCTCTCTCGAAACCGAGCGTCATTCTGGGCTGATCGGCGAATCCATGCGCTGAGCGAATACCAGCGTTCGAGAAGCGGGCCTGACAATCCTCGACTATGAAGCATATTAAAGGTGAGACACCGCGTTAATCGGCGGCGTTGTTCCTCTGAAGTTTTCCCTGAATTCGGGTCGCCCTCACCGGCGGCCCTTTCTTTTTGTCCGAAGCGGGGCAGGGGATGTTTCCAGAGAGACTGTCCTTCTCGATTCGAGCCATTCCCTGCGGCCGAGTAGGCGCGAGGGCTCGGCTTGGAAAACGCGAAGCAGGCGCGGTTTGAATTTGGATCTGCGTCTCGCTCTCAAGATTCCCGCAAATCGAACGGTTCTTCGCCCGCGAGCTTCGCGCTTCGGACACTATTTTCACAAGGAACGTACAGAGCGCTTGACAGGGGTCTGAGGCCCCCTTAAACCGCCCCCACACCGCTTCGGCGGTTGCCCAAAACCGCCTCGGCGGTACAATGCGCGGGCGTAGCTCAGTTGGTTAGAGTGCCGGCCTGTCACGCCGGAGGTCGCGGGTTCGAGCCCCGTCGCCCGCGCCACTTTTCTCCCTCAAAGATCTGAAAAAACACTGACGATGCCCGTTGGGCATCCGCTGCTTCGTCACGTCTGCAGGGCCGCTCGACTAGGCCGATTCTATCCTGCAAGCGTCGCAGCGCGCGCCGGCTCCGGTGCTCCTCACACGAATGTGCGCGCCACGCAGGCTTGGCCGGAGGTCGGCGCATGGTGCGGATGACCAATGTTTGGCGACTGCGTGGCCTTTTGGCGAAGGCCGGGCACCAAGTTTGTCGCCAATCGCGGGCCGAGGGCGTTGAAACGACCCGAAAAAAGCCCCACGAACCTGCGCCTAAATCCCAGTTTGGAAACATTCTTTTGCGACCCCGCAAACACTTGTCAGGGCAGGGGAACTCCGGTAAGCCTCCGGCCACAATTCTTGATTTTCCGCAGGGTCCCTTTGGGGGTCCTTTGCGGCTTAAATGCATGGGTTGCCGCCGGCGGTTCCGCCGTGCTCCGTTCCTTTAGGTGTCGTATGACGAATCTCCTCGCCGACTACCTGCCTCTCGTCATCTTTATCGGCGTTGCGCTCGTGATCGGGTTGGCGCTGCTCGTGGCGCCGTTCATCGTCGCCTACAGCCGCCCCGATACGGAAAAGCTGTCGGCTTACGAGTGCGGGTTCAATGCCTTCGATGACGCCCGCATGAAGTTCGATGTGCGCTTCTATCTGGTCGCCATTCTCTTCATCATCTTCGACCTGGAAGTGGCGTTCCTGTTCCCGTGGGCGATCACGTTCGGAAAGCTCGGCTGGTTCGGCTTCGGCTCGATGATGATCTTCCTCGGCGTGCTGACGGTCGGCTTCGTTTATGAGTGGAAGAAGGGGGCTCTGGAATGGGATTGATCACTGACACCCGCGCGACCCTCGTCGCTCCGAGCCCGGTTGGCGCTCTCGATCCTGCCACGGGGCAGCCAGTCGGCGCGAACGATCCTTACTTTCTCTCGATCAAGGACGAGCTGGCCGACAAGGGCTTCCTCATCACCTCCACCGAGGACCTCATCAACTGGGCCCGCACCGGCTCGCTGATGTGGATGACCTTCGGTCTCGCCTGCTGCGCGGTCGAGATGATGCAGCTCTCCATGCCGCGCTACGATGTCGAGCGCTTCGGCTTCGCCCCGCGCGCCAGCCCGCGTCAGTCGGATGTGATGATCGTGGCGGGCACGCTGACCAACAAGATGGCTCCCGCGCTCCGCAAGGTCTATGACCAGATGCCGGAGCCGCGCTACGTGATCTCCATGGGCTCCTGCGCCAATGGCGGCGGCTACTACCACTATTCCTATTCGGTGGTGCGCGGCTGCGACCGCATTGTGCCCGTCGACATCTACGTTCCAGGCTGCCCGCCGACCGCAGAGGCGCTGCTTTACGGTGTGCTGCTGCTGCAGAAGAAAATCCGCCGTACCGGCACGATTGAGCGCTGAGCGAGGATCATTCTCATGAGTGCTGAGCTCCAAGCTTTGAGCGACCATATCGCCTCGTCCCTCGGCGAGGCGGTGACGGACCGCGCGATTGCCTATGGCGAGCTGACCGTCACGGTCCGCGGCGCGGATATCCTGCGCGCGGTCACCTTCCTGCGGGACGACCCGCAGTGCCGGTTCATCTCCTTCATCGACATCTGCGGCGTGGATTATCCCTCGCGCGAGAAGCGCTTCGATGTGGTGTACCACTTCCTCGCTCCTCACCATAACCGCCGCATCCGCGTGAAGGTGGAGACGGACGAGGTGACGCCCGTTCCGTCGCTGATCGATATTTTCCCGGCGGCGAACTGGTTCGAGCGCGAGGCCTACGACCTCTACGGCATTCTCTTCTCCGGCCATCCGGATCTGCGCCGCATTCTGACCGATTACGGCTTCGAGGGCTTCCCGCTCCGCAAGGACTTCCCGCTGACCGGCTTCGTCGAAGTTCGCTACGACGATGCTCAAGGCCGCGTGGTCTATGAGCCGGTGAAGCTCAATCAAGAATTCCGCAACTTCGACTTCCTCTCGCCCTGGGAAGGCACAGACTACGTGCTGCCCGGCGACGAGAAGGCCAAGGCATAAGGCGGGCGGCCCATGGGCGAGCATAATATCCGCAACTTCTCGATCAACTTCGGCCCGCAGCACCCGGCGGCGCACGGCGTGTTGCGCCTCGTGCTGGAGCTGGACGGCGAGGTCGTCGAGCGTGTCGATCCGCATATCGGTCTGCTGCATCGCGGCACCGAGAAGCTGATCGAGTACAAGACATATACGCAGGCGACTCCTTATTTCGACCGGCTCGACTATGTCGCGCCGATGAACCAGGAGCATGCCTTCTGCCTCGCGGTCGAAAAGCTTCTCGGCCTCGAGGTTCCGCGCCGCGCGCAGCTCATTCGCGTGCTTTACTCCGAGATCGGCCGTCTGCTCTCGCACCTTCTCAACGTGACGACGCAGGCCATGGACGTCGGCGCGCTCACGCCCCCCCTGTGGGGCTTCGAGGAGCGTGAGAAGCTGATGGTCTTCTATGAGCGCGCTTCCGGCGCGCGCATGCACGCCAATTACATCCGGCCCGGCGGCGTCAACATGGACCTGCCGCCCGAACTGATCGACGACATCGAGGCGTTTTGCGATCCGTTCCTGAAGGTGCTCGACGATCTCGACGAACTCGTCATCGGCAACCGCATCTTCAAGCAGCGCAACGTTGATATCGGCGTCGTGACGCTAGAGGATTGCTGGAAGTGGGGCTTCTCAGGCGTCATGGTGCGCGGCTCCGGCGCGGCGTGGGATCTGCGCAAGGCGCAGCCCTACGAGTGCTACGAGGAGATGGAGTTCGACATCCCCGTCGGCAAGAATTGCGACAACTACGACCGTCAGGTCATCCGCATGGAAGAGATGCGCCAATCCGTGCGCATCATGAGGCAGTGCGTCGCCAAGCTCCGCGAGCCGGCGGGCAAGGGCCCGGTCACCACGCACGACGGCAAGGTTTCGCCGCCGTTCCGCAAGGACATGAAGCGCTCCATGGAAGCGCTGATCCATCACTTCAAGCTCTACACGGAAGGCTTCCACGTGCCGGCGGGTGATGTTTACGCCGCCGTCGAAGCGCCGAAGGGCGAGTTCGGCGTGTATCTCGTCGCGGACGGCACCAACAAGCCGTATCGCTGCAAGATCCGCGCTCCCGGCTTCGCGCATCTGCAAGCCATGGATTTCCTGTGCCGCGGCCACATGCTGGCCGACGTCGCGGGCATTCTCGGCTCGATTGACATCGTGTTCGGCGAGGTCGATCGCTAAGGATTTTTGCCGGGCCCGGTTGCGGGGCCGGCATCCACGCTTTTGGAGCGTGGTGGAAGGGTTCAAGTCGTGAATGGCCGGGCGTTGCTCGGCCATGACGATGAGGAGAAGAATGTATGGCCGTTCGTAAGCTCGCGCCTGAAGAGATCCAGCCCAAGAGCTTCAAGTTCTCGCCCGAGAACGAAGCTTTCGCGGATCAGCAGATCGCCAAATACCCGCCCGGCCGCCAGGCCTCGGCGGTGATCCCGCTGTTGTGGCGGGCGCAGGAGCAGGCCGGCGGCTGGCTGCCGCAGAAGGCCATCGAAGCGGTCGCCGCGAAGCTCGACATGCCGGACATCCGTGTCATGGAGGTGGCGACCTTCTACACGATGTTCAACCTCGAGCCGGTCGGAAAATACTTCATCCAGTTCTGCGGCACGACACCGTGCCAGCTGCGCGGCGCGGGCGACATCAAAAAGGTTCTGGAGCGCCGCGTCGGCGAGCAGAACCACGTCACTGCTGACGGCAATTTCTCCTGGCTCGAAGTCGAGTGCCTGGGCGCGTGCTGCAACGCGCCGATGGTGCAGATCAACGACGACTATTACGAGGACCTGACGGTCGAAAACTTCGAGAAGCTGCTCGATGATCTCGCCGCCGGACGTCCCGTGAAGAAGGGGCCGCAGAATGGTCGCCGCGCTTCCGAGCCGCAGGACGCCATCAAGACCCTGACCGACCCGTCGCTTTACGATGGCTCGCGCATCGGCGCGTGGCGCAAGCGCTTCGAGGAAGAAGCGGTGAAGCCCGCCGACACCGCCACCGAGAAGAAGTCCTGAGGAGGAAAGACAGATGCTTCAGGACAAGGATCGCATTTTCACCAACCTCTACGGCCTGCACTCGCCGGACCTGAAGGCCGCGAAGATGCGCGGCGCGTGGGACGGCACCAAGTTCCTGCTCGAAAAGGGCCGCGATTGGATCATCGACGAGATGAAGAAGTCGGGCCTTCGCGGGCGCGGCGGCGCGGGCTTCCCGACCGGCATGAAGTGGTCCTTCATGCCCAAGCAGTCGGACGGCCGCCCGAGCTACCTCGTCGTCAACGCGGACGAGTCCGAGCCCGGCACCTGTAAAGATCGCGAGATCATGCGGCACGATCCGCATCTTCTCATCGAGGGCTGCCTGATCGCGTCTTTCGCCATGAACGCGAACGCGGCCTACATCTACATTCGCGGCGAGTACATCACCGAAAAGCATGCGCTCCAGCGCGCCATCGACGAGGCCTATGAGGCCAAGCTGATCGGCAAGGACAACATCCACGGCTATCCCCTCGATCTCTATCTCCACCACGGCGCGGGTGCTTACATCTGCGGCGAGGAGACGGCGCTTCTCGAGAGCCTGGAGGGCAAGAAGGGCATGCCGCGCCTGAAGCCTCCGTTCCCGGCGAATATGGGCCTCTATGGCTGCCCGACGACGGTGAACAACGTGGAATCGATTGCCGTCGCGGGCGAAATCCTGCGTCGCGGCGCGTCTTGGTTCTCCAGCATCGGCCGCCCCAACAACGTGGGCACCAAGCTCTTCTGCGTGTCGGGCCATGTGAACAAGCCCTGCAACGTGGAAGAGGCCATGGGCATTACCTTCCGCGAGCTGATCGACACCCATTGCGGCGGCATTCGGGGCGGCTGGGACAACCTGTTGGCGGTGATCCCCGGCGGTTCCTCGGTGCCATGTGTTCCGGCGGACCAGATCATGGACGCCTACATGGATTTCGATACCCTGCGCGGCCTGCGCTCGGGCCTTGGCACCGCGGCGGTGATCGTGATGGACAAGTCCACCGACATCGTGCGTGCCATCACCCGCATCTCGTACTTCTACAAGCACGAGAGCTGCGGCCAGTGCACGCCGTGCCGTGAAGGCACCGGCTGGATGTGGCGCGTGCTGACCCGCATGGCGGAAGGCCGCGCCCAGAAGCGCGAAATCGACATGCTGCTCGAAGTCTCGACCCAGATCGAAGGCCACACCATCTGCGCGCTTGGCGATGCGGCGGCGTGGCCGGTGCAAGGTCTCATCCGCCACTTCCGGCACGAGATCGAGAAGCGCATCGACGACTACGCGGCGAACCCGCATTCTGAGCCCGTGATGATGGCGGCGGAGTGAGAGATTTAAGATGGCCAAGATCATCGTAGATGGCGTTGAGGTAGACGTTCCGCCGGAATACACGCTGCTCCAGGCGGCCGAGGCTGCTGGTGCGGAAGTTCCGCGTTTCTGCTTCCATGAGCGTTTGTCCATCGCCGGCAATTGCCGCATGTGCCTTGTCGAGGTGAAGGGCGCGCCGAAGCCGGTCGCGTCCTGCGCCTGGGGCGTTCGCGATTGCCGTCCCGGCCCGAACGGCGAGCCGCCGGAAGTGTCGACCAAGTCCGCGACGGTCAAGAAGGCGCGCGAAGGGGTGATGGAGTTCCTCCTCATCAACCACCCGCTCGATTGCCCGATCTGCGACCAGGGCGGCCAGTGCGACCTGCAGGATCAGGCCATGGCCTACGGCGTCGACACCAGCCGCTATCACGAGAACAAGCGCGCGGTGCCGGACAAGGATCTCGGCCCGCTGGTGAAAACCTCCATGAACCGGTGCATTCACTGCACCCGCTGCATCCGCTTCACCACTGAAGTGGCAGGCGTGCCGGATCTCGGCGCGATCTGGCGCGGCGAGGACATGGAGATCACGAGCTATCTCGAAAAGGCTCTGGGCTCCGAGCTGCAGTCCAACGTGGCGGATCTCTGCCCCGTCGGCGCACTGACCCACAAGCCGGAAGCCTTCCACTACCGTCCGTGGGAATTGTCGAAGACCGATTCCGTGGACGTGACCGATGCGGTCGGTTCCGCGATCCGTGTCGACTCCCGTGGCCGCGAGGTCATGCGCATTCTGCCGCGCGTGAACGAGGCGGTGAACGAGGAGTGGATCACCGACAAGGCCCGCCACATCGTCGACGGCCTGCGCCTCCAGCGCCTCGACCGTCCTTTCGTGCGTGAGAACGGGCGCCTGCGTCCGGCCACGTGGCAGGAGGCGTTCAGCGTCATCGCCAACCGCGTGAAGGGCACGAATGCGAAGCGCATCGGCGCGATCGCCGGCGATCTCGCTGCGGTTGAAGACATGTACGCGCTGAAGGCCCTCATGCAGAGCCTTGGCGTGAAGAACATCGACGGTCGCCAGGATGGCACGGCGCTTTCGCCGGCTTATGGCCGCGCGTCGTATCTCTTCAACTCGACCATCGCGGGCATCGAAGATGCGGATGCGATCCTCATCGTCGGATCGAACCCGCGCATCGAGGGCTCGCTCGTCAACGTGCGCATCCGCAAGCGCTGGCGCACGGCGCCCATGCCCATCGGCGTGATCGGCGAGAAGGCGGGTCTCACCTACGATTACGATTATCTCGGCGCGGGCCCTGAGACGCTGGCGGACATTCTCGCCGGTCGCGGCAGCTTCGCGGAGAAGCTCAAAAACGCTCAGCGTCCGCTGATCATCGTGGGGCAGGGCGCTCTGTCGCATCCCGACGGCCTCGCGGTGCTCTCGCTCGCGGCGCAGGTCGCGCAGAACATCGGCGCGATCACCGAGGGCTGGAACGGCTTCTCGATCCTCCACACCGCCGCGTCCCGCGTCGGCGCGCTCGATCTCGGCTTCGTGCCGGGTGAGGGCGGCCTGAGCGCACAGGAGATGGCGAAGGGCGGCGTCGACGTGCTGTTCAACCTCGGCGCGGACGAGATCGACATCGCTCCGGGCACTTTCGTGATCTACCAGGGCACCCATGGCGACCGTGGCGCGCACCGCGCCGACGTGATCCTGCCGGGCGCGACCTACACGGAAAAGTCCGGCACCTACGTGAACACCGAAGGCCGGGTACAGATGGGCAACCGCGCGGCGTTCCCGCCGGGCGAGGCCCGTGAGGATTGGGCGATCCTGCGCGCCCTGTCCGACGTGCTCGGCCAGCGCCTGCCGTTCGACTCGCTCAATGCCCTGCGCGCCAAGCTCTATGCGGAGGTTCCGCATCTGGCCGGTGTCGATAGCGTCGTTCCGGCTGATGTCGCAGCGGCGGTGAAGGCTCTAGCGGCGGTCGGCGGCACGCCGGGTCGCGAGGGCTTCAAGAGCCCGGTGGGTGATTTCTACCTGACGAACCCGATCGCTCGCGCGTCCGGCGTCATGGCCGAGTGCTCGGCACTCGCCCGTGGCCTGAAGCTCGAAGCGGCCGAGTAAGAGGAAGCGATATGGAACTCGGAGATATTCTCCTCTCGGTCGCGATCATGCTGGGCAAGAGCGTGCTCATGCTCGTCGCGCTGCTTATCTTCATCGCCTATGCGCTTCTCGCCGACCGCAAGATCTGGGCGGCGGTGCAGTTGCGCCGCGGTCCGAACGTTGTCGGTCCCTGGGGTCTGTTTCAGTCCTTCGCGGATCTTCTGAAATTCGTGTTCAAGGAGCCGGTCATCCCGGCTCCCGCCAACAAGGCGATGTTTCTGCTCGCTCCGCTGGTGATGTGTACGCTGGCGCTCGCCGCCTGGGCGGTCATTCCGCTCAATGCGGGCTGGGCGATTGCCGACATCAATGTGGGCATTCTCTACATCTTCGCGATCTCATCGCTCGGCGTTTACGGCGTCATCATGGGCGGCTGGGCTTCGAACTCGAAGTATCCCTTCCTCGGTGCACTGCGCTCGGCGGCGCAGATGGTGTCCTACGAGGTCTCCATCGGCTTCATCATCGTGACCGTGCTCATGTGCGCGGGCACCCTGAACCTGACGAAGATCGTCGAGGCGCAGAATTCGAGCCTCGGCATTCTGGGCTGGTACTGGCTGCCGCTCTTCCCGATGTTCGTGGTGTTCTTCATCTCGGCGCTGGCCGAGACGAACCGCCCGCCCTTCGACCTGCCGGAAGCGGAGTCGGAGCTGGTCGCCGGCTACATGGTCGAATATTCCTCGACCCCGTACCTGCTCTTCATGCTCGGCGAATACGTGGCGATGATGACCATGTGCGCACTCGGCACCATCATGTTCCTCGGCGGCTGGCTCTCGCCTATTCCGTTCGCGCCCTTCACCTGGGTGCCGGGCGTGATCTGGTTCATCCTGAAGGCCAGCTTCCTGTTCTTCCTCTTCGCCATGGCGAAGGCCATGGTGCCGCGCTACCGCTATGACCAGCTGATGCGCTTGGGGTGGAAGGTGTTTCTGCCGCTCTCGCTTGCGATGGTCATCATCGTCGCAGCGGCGCTGATGGTGACCGGCCGCGCGCCGGGCATGGTCTAAGGAAAGGTCGACCCATGAGACTCGATCAGGCCGCCAAGTCGCTTCTTCTGAAGGAGTTCGTGTCGGGCTTCATCCTGGCCATGCGCTACTTCTTCAAGCCGAAGGCGACGATCAACTATCCTTTCGAGCTGAGCCATCGCGGCTCGCGTTTCCGTGGCGAGCACGCTTTGCGCCGCTACCCGAACGGCGAAGAGCGCTGCATCGCCTGCAAGCTTTGCGAAGCGATCTGCCCGGCGCAGGCCATCACCATCGAAGCCGGTCCGCGCCGCAACGACGGCACACGCCGCACGACGCGCTACGACATCGACATGGTGAAGTGCATCTATTGTGGCCTGTGCCAGGAAGCCTGCCCGGTGGACGCCATCGTGGAAGGCCCGAGCCTGGAGTTCTCGGTCGAGACCCGCGAGGAGCTTTATTACGACAAGGCGAAGCTGCTTGCGAACGGCGACCGGTGGGAGCGTGAAATCGCGAAGAACATCGCGAAGAACGCGCCGTACCGGTAATTTTCCCGGCCCGCGAGGGCAGGGGGCAAACATATCCGGCGGGTTGTTCCTGCCGGGTTCGGAAACTATAGACAGGCCGCCGTTTAAAACGGCGCCACGTCGGAAGGGGCCGCTTCTTGCGGCTTGAGTTTGAGCATGACGGTTACCGCCGCCTTCTTCTATCTCTTCGCGACCCTCACCATCGCCTCCGGCTTCATGGTGATCGCGTCGCGCAATCCCGTGCAGTCGGTGCTCTTCCTCATCCTGGCCTTCGTCAACGCGGCCGGGCTGTTTCTGATGATGGGAGCCGAGTTCCTGGCGATGATCCTGGTCATCGTCTACGTGGGCGCGGTCGCGGTGCTCTTCCTCTTCGTGACCATGATGCTCGACGTGGACTTCGCTGAGCTGCGCCAGGGCTTCCTGCAATATCTGCCCGTCGGCGCGCTGATCGGCGTCGTGTTCCTGCTGGAGCTGATCCTCGTCATCGGTGCCTATGTGATCGACCCCGGTCTCGTGCGCACGCCGATGGTGCCGATTCCGCCGACCTCGGTCATGACCAACACCGAGGCGCTCGGGCATGTGCTCTACACCCGTTATTTCTTCTTCTTCCAGGCGGCGGGCCTGATCCTTCTGGTGGCGATGATCGGCGCCATCGTTCTGACCCTGCGCGAGCGCGTCGGCGTGAAGCGCCAGAACATCGCGAGGCAGAACGCGCGCACCCCGGAAACTGCGGTTGAGGTGCGGAAGGTTCCCTTCCGCCAAGGCATCTAAAGGAGACGTTCGGATGGTCATCGGCCTGAGCCACTATCTCACCGTCGCCGCCGTGCTGTTCACGCTCGGCGTGTTCGGCATCTTCATCAACCGGAAGAACGTGATCGTCATTCTGATGTCGGTCGAGCTGATCCTGCTCGCGGTCAACATCAACATGGTGGCTTTTTCGACCACCCTGAACGACATCGTCGGCCAGGTCTTCGCGCTGCTGATCTTGACGGTCGCTGCGGCGGAGGCGGCCATCGGCCTTGCCATTCTTGTGGTCTTCTTCCGCAATCGCGGCTCCATCGCGGTTGAAGACGTCAATATGATGAAGGGCTAAGCCCGTCCGGATCGATCATGTATTACGCAATCGTCTTCCTGCCGCTCGTCGGCTTCCTCATCGCAGGCCTGTTCGGGCGGTTCATCGGATCGCGTCCGAGTGAGCTCGTCACGACGGTTCTGCTCCTCATCGCCGCCGCCCTGTCCTGGGTGGCGTTCATCCAGGTCGGCTTCGGCTCGGGTGCGACCCGGGTGCAGGTGGCGCAGTGGATGTCGGTTGGCAGCCTGAACGTCGACTGGGCGCTCAGGATCGACACGCTCACCGCCATGATGCTGGTGGTGGTGAACACGGTGTCGGCCCTCGTGCACCTCTACTCCATCGGGTACATGCACGAGGACCCGCACCGTCCGCGCTTCTTCGCGTATCTGTCGCTCTTCACCTTCGCCATGCTCATGCTGGTGACGGCGGACAACCTGGTCCAGATGTTCTTCGGCTGGGAAGGCGTGGGTCTGGCGAGCTATCTGCTCATTGGCTTCTGGTACCAGAAGGAATCGGCCAACGCGGCCGCTATGAAGGCGTTCATCGTCAATCGCGTGGGCGACTTCGGCTTCCTGCTCGGCATCTTCACCCTGTTCGTGCTGTTCGGCGGCGTCACCTTCGACCAGATTTTCCCGCGCGTTGCGGAGTTCGAGGCCGCGAAGTTCCACTTCCTCGGCATCGAATGGCACGCGCTGACCATCGCCTGCCTGCTGCTCTTCATGGGCGCGATGGGTAAGTCGGCGCAGTTCCTGCTCCACACTTGGTTGCCGGACGCGATGGAAGGCCCGACCCCGGTTTCAGCGCTCATCCACGCCGCCACCATGGTGACCGCGGGCGTGTTCATGGTCGCGCGCCTGTCGCCGGTCTTCGAATATGCGCCTGCCGCGCTCACTGTCGTCACCGTCATCGGCGGCATCACCGCCTTCTTTGCGGCGACCGTCGGCCTCGTGCAGAACGACATTAAGCGCGTGATCGCCTACTCGACCTGTTCGCAGCTCGGCTACATGTTCGTCGCGCTCGGCGTCGGCGCTTACTCGGCTGGCGTGTTCCATCTGTTCACCCACGCCTTCTTCAAGGCTCTGCTCTTCTTGGGCGCCGGCTCGGTCATCCACGCGATGCACCATGAGCAGGACATGCGGAACATGGGCGCGCTGCGCAAATACATCCCGTTCACTACGGCGATGATGGCCATCGGCACGCTGGCGCTCACCGGGTTCCCGTTTACGGCGGGCTACTACTCGAAGGACGCCATCATCGAGGCCGCTTTCGCGGCGCGCAGCTCGGCGGGCAACTTCGCCTTCCTGGCGACGGTGATCGCGGCGTTCATGACCTCGTTCTACTCCTGGCGCCTGTTCTTCATGACCTTCGAGGGCAGCGCCCGTTGGGAGGCGCATGCTTCCGGCCATGTGGACGGCAGTCATGAGGGCGCGGAGCACGATGCGGCCGGTCACGACGCGACCCATGCCCATGCTCATGACGACCATGGCCACGGTCACGGCCCGCTGATCCCGCATGAGAGCCCGCTCGTCATGCTGCTCCCGCTGCTGGTTCTCGCCATCGGCGCGGTCATCGCCGGCTTCGTGTTCCAGAGCGCGTTCATCGGCCATGATTACGAGCACTTCTGGAAGGGCGCTCTGTTCACCGGTCCGCAGAACAAGATCCTGGAAGAGATGCACCACCTGCCGGGTTGGGTGCCGCTGCTTCCGACGATCATGATGATCCTGGGTTTCCTGCTCTCGGTGTACATGTACATTGTCGACAAGAAGAAGCCGGCACAGCTCGCGGCGGATCACCCGATCCTCTACCGCTTTCTGCTCAACAAGTGGTATTTCGACGAGATCTACGACGCGATCTTCGTGCGGCCCACATTCTGGCTCGGCCGCCTGCTGTGGCGCGGCGGTGATCAGCGGATCATCGACGGGCTTGGGCCTGACGGTATCTCGGCGCGCGTTCTCGATGTCACGCGCGGCGTGGTGCGGGTCCAGTCGGGCTACCTCTACCACTATGCCTTCGCCATGCTGATCGGCGTTGCCGCTCTCGTCACTTACTACCTCTTCAAGGGAGCGCATTGATGTTCGGGTTCGGTATTCTCTCCGGCCTCCTCGTCCTGCCTCTCGTCGGGGCGGCCTTCGTCCTCACGCTGCGCGGTGACGATGAAGCGGCGCGCTCCAACGCGCGCTGGGCCGCGCTCGCCACCACGATCGTGACGTTCCTGTTGTCGCTCGCGGCCTGGGGCCGGTTCGACACGGGCTCTGCCTCGTTCCAACTCGTCGAATCCCATGCGTGGCTGGCGGAGACGATCCGCTTCAAGCTCGGCGTGGACGGCTTCTCCATGCCGTTCATCCTGCTCACCACGTTCCTGATGCCGTTCTGCATTCTGGCCTCGTGGGAGTCGATCACGCACCGGGTGAAGGAATATTTCGTCGCCTTCCTCGTGCTCGAGACGACCATGATCGGCGTCTTCGAGGCGCTGGACCTCGTGCTGTTCTACCTGTTCTTCGAAGCAGGCCTTATCCCGATGTTCCTCATCATCGGCATCTGGGGCGGCAAGCGGCGCATCTACGCCAGCTTCAAGTTCTTCCTCTACACGCTGCTCGGCTCGGTTCTGATGCTCCTCGCCATCATGGCGATGTACTGGGCGGCCGGCACCACCGACATCCCGACGCTCCTGACCTTCAAGTTCGCGTCGAACCTGCAGACCTGGCTGTGGCTCGCCTTCTTCGCCTCGTTCGCGGTGAAGATGCCCATGTGGCCGGTCCACACCTGGTTGCCGGATGCGCACGTTGAAGCGCCGACCGCAGGCTCGGTGATCCTGGCGGGCATCCTCCTGAAGATGGGCGGTTACGGCTTCATCCGAGTCTCGCTGCCGATGTTCCCGGATGCCTCGGTCTATTTCGCGCCGATGGTTTTTGCCCTCTCGGTCGTCGCCATCATCTACACCTCGCTCGTCGCGCTGGTGCAGGAGGACATGAAGAAGCTCATCGCTTACTCGTCCGTGGCGCATATGGGCTTCGTCACCATGGGTCTGTTCAGCATGAACCCGCAGGGCATCCAGGGCGCCATGTTCCAGATGGTGTCGCACGGTCTCGTCTCGGGCGCGCTCTTCCTCTGCGTCGGCGTTGTCTATGACCGGATGCACACCCGTGAGATCAAGGCCTATGGCGGCCTCGTGAACCGGATGCCGCTTTATGCCGTCGCGTTCATGATCTTCACCATGGCGAATGTCGGCCTGCCGGGCACGTCGGGCTTCATCGGCGAGTTCCTGTCGCTGATGGGCGCGTTCCGGGCCAATACCTGGGTGTCGTTCTTCGCGGCGACCGGCGTGATCCTCTCGGCGGCTTACGCGCTGTTGCTCTACCGCCGCGTGGTCTTCGGCGTGCTCGACAAGCCGTCCCTGCAGGACATCACCGATCTGAACCGGCGTGAGATGATCACGTTCGCCCCGCTCATCCTGCTCGTCATCTATTACGGCGTGCAGCCCGGCCCGATCCTCGACGCCTTCGCTGCGCCGACGGACCTGCTCATGAAGAGCTACGAGGCCGCGCTCGCAACCGTGAAGACGGCGTCTCTCGCCGCATACTGAGGTCACGATGAATACCGCCCTCGCCATTCCCGCTTTTGGTCCTCTGCTGCCGGAAATCATCCTGGCCGCCGGTGTTCTCGTGCTCGTCCTGTTCGGCGCCATTCGCGGCGAGCGGTCGGCCGGCGTCATGAGCATCGCCGCTCTCGCGCTTCTCGCCGTTGCCTTCCTCGCGGTCCTGTCGCTCCCCGTCGGGCGCGTCGAGACCATGAGCGGATCGTTCGTGATCGACCCCTTCGCCAAGTTCATGAAGGCCCTGACGCTCATCGCCTCGGCGGGCGGCGTCATCCTCTCCATGGACTACATGCGCCGCGAGGGCATCGACCGCTTCGAGTATCCGATCCTCATCGTGCTCGCGACCATCGGCATGCTGGTGGTCGTCTCGGCGAACGATCTCATCGCGCTCTATCTCGGCCTCGAGTTACTCAGCCTCTCGTCCTACGTCATCGCGGCCATCGACCGGGACAACGTGCGCTCCACGGAAGCGGGCCTGAAGTACTTCGTGCTCGGCGCGCTCTCCTCCGGCATGCTTCTCTACGGCGCGTCGCTGGTTTACGGGTTCACCGGCACCGTGTCCTTCCCCGGCATCGCGCAGGTCCTTCATGGCCACGTCGGCAGCGGCGTGATCTTCGGCCTGGTGTTCGTGTCCGCCGGCGTCGCCTTCAAGATTTCCGCCGTGCCGTTCCATATGTGGACGCCGGACGTGTATGAAGGCTCGCCGACCCCGGTCACGGCGTTCTTCGCGGCTGCGCCGAAGATGGCCGCCATGGCCATGGCGACGCGCCTCTTCGTCGGCGCGTTCCCCGGCATCCTCGGTCAGTGGCAGCAGATCGTCGTCTTCATCTCCATCGCCTCCATGGCGCTGGGTGCGTTCGCGGCCATCGGCCAGCGCAACCTGAAGCGACTGATGGCCTATTCCTCCATCGGTAACGTGGGCTATGCGCTTGTCGGCCTTGCGGCCGGTACGCCGGAGGGCGTGCAGGGCGTCGTCGTTTACATGTCGATCTACCTCGCCATGACGCTCGGCACCTTCGCCTGCATTCTGTTCCTGCGTCGTGGCACCGTGATGTTCGAGAACGTCGACGACCTGTCGGGCCTTGCCCGCACGCATCCGTGGGTGGCCTTCGCGCTAGCGATGATGATGTTCTCGCTCGCCGGCATTCCGCCGCTCGCAGGGTTCTTCAGCAAGTTCGTGGTCTTCAACGCCGCCATCAAGGCGAACCTCGTGACGCTCGCCGTCATCGGCGTCGTCACCAGCGTGGTCGGCGCCTACTACTACCTGCGCATCGTCAAGGTCATGTACTTCGATGAGGCGGGCGAGCGTTATGACGCTATGCCGGTCGGTGTGAAGCTGGTTCTCGTCCTGTCGAGCATTTTCGTCGTGCTCTTTGGCGTCGTGCCTGCGCCGCTCTTGTCAGCCGCGAGCGCCGCCGCGCGGTCGCTCTTCTGACCGTGCGCCTATCGCCCGAGACCGAGGCAGCCGGATACCGGCTGCTTTCGCTTGACGCGACGGGCTCGACCAACGACGACGCGCTCGATGCTGCGCGCTCCGGCGATCCGGGCCAGCTCTGGATTGTCGCCGCGGAGCAGCATGCGGGGAGGGGGCGGCATGGCCGCCAATGGTCTTCGCCCCCCGGCAATCTCTATGCGAGCCTGCTCCTCCTCGACCCGTGCGAGATGGCAGTCGCCCCGCAACTCGGTTTTGTCGCCGGGCTCGCGCTCCATGAGGCGGTCGAGGTCGTCACCGGAATCGGGGCGCCGCGCCTGTCCTTGAAATGGCCGAACGATCTTCTCCTCGATGGGGCGAAGGTTTCGGGGCTGCTGCTCGAAGGGCACAGCGTCGAGCCGGGTCGCAGGGCGATCATCATCGGCATGGGCGTCAACGTTTGCTATTCGCCCGAGGGTACGCCTTACCCGACGGCGAACTTGCAGACCCTCAAGTCGGGCTTGACGCGGGAGGATGTTTTCCTCGCGCTCTCCGATGCGTTCGCCAAAACCTTCGCGGCGTGGCGCGCCTCGTCGCGCATGAATGTCGCGGATCCGTTCGGCGCTATCCGTCGCCTGTGGCTGGAGCGGGCGGCTGGTGTCGGGCGGGAGGTGACCCTTCGCCTTCCATCCGGCGAGAAAAAAGGTATCTTCGAGGGACTTGATCGTTCTGGCCGCTTGCAGTTGAAAGGCCCCGCGGGGGTCGAACTCGTCGACGCTGGCGATCTTTATTTTCCTAATTTCAGTACGATATAGCCAAGCTTGAGAGCTGGCTGGCAAGGTTTGATAATGGCACACGATGAACTGGTCTTCCTCCCGCTCGGCGGGCTCGGCGAGATCGGGATGAATGCCGCTCTTTACGGTTTCGGACCGGAGACGCATCGCAAATGGATTCTGGTCGATTGCGGCATGGGCTTCGGGGGGGAAGAGAATCTTCCCGGCATCGATCTGGTCTATCCGGATCTGCGCTTCATCGAGGAAGAGCGTCACAACCTTCTGGGCATCTTCATCACCCACGCGCACGAAGACCACATCGGCGCGCTGGTGGAGATGTGGCCGCGCCTGCAAGCGCCGATCTACGCGACGAAATTCGCCATCGGCCTTCTGGAGACGCGTCGCCTTTCGGAGCCCAATGCACCCAAGCTCGACCTCAACGAGATCGTTCCCGGCAATCGCCTGAAGCTCGGGCCGTTCGATGTGGAATACGTACCGGTGGCGCATTCGATTCCGGAATCGAACGCGCTCGCCATCCGCACGCCGCAGGGCCTCGTGGTGCATACCGGCGATTGGAAGATCGACAACACGCCTTATCTCGGCAGCCTCACGTCGGAGACGAATTTCCGCGCGCTCGGTGACGAGGGTGTGCTGGCGCTGGTGTGCGACTCCACCAACGTGGTTCGCGAAGGCACGAGCCCGAGCGAGGCGGATGTCGCAAAGCATCTCGCAGTCCTCATCAAGGATGCGCCGCATCGCGTGGCGGTCACCACCTTTGCGTCGAACGTGGCCCGCATCCGCTCCATCGCGGAAGCCGCGCGCGAGTGCGGCCGCGAGGTCGTGGTGGTGGGCCGTGCCATGGACCGCGTGGTCGATGTGGCGACGGAGTGCGGCTATCTCGAAGGCCTGCCGGAATTCCGCTCTTCCGAGACCTTCGGCTACCTGCCGCGCGAAAAAGTGGTGGCGCTTCTCACTGGCTCGCAAGGCGAGCCCCGTGCCGCGCTCTCGCGTGTGGCGCAGGATGAGCACCCCGACATCGCGCTCTCCGCAGGCGACCGCGCGATTTTTTCCTCCCGCGGCATTCCCGGCAACGAGAAGGCCATCGGCTCCATCATTAACAACCTGATCGAGCAGGGGATCGAGGTCATCACCGACCGCACCGATCTCGTGCACGTCTCCGGCCATCCGCGCCGGGGCGAGTTGGCGCAGATGTATGAGTGGACCCGTCCGCGTATCGCCATCCCCGCGCACGGCGAGGCGCTGCATCTGGCCGAGCACGCGAAATTCGCGCGCGCCCAGGGCGTGCCGGATGTCGTGCGCGCCAAGAACGGAACGCTCGTGCGCCTCGCTCCGGGGACGCCGGAAATCGTCGACAAGATCCCCGCAGGCCGTCTCTACAAGGACGGCAATCTCGTGATCCCGTCGACCGAGCGGGCACTGCCTGAGCGGCGCAAGCTCGCGTTTGCCGGCATCGTCACGGTCGCCATCGCGATCAACGGTAAGGGCGAGATCGCAGGCGACCCGATCATCGACACGATGGGCCTGCCCGAAAGAAACCGGCACGGCGACGACCTGAGCGACATCATCGCCGATATCGTGTCGGACACCCTCGACGGCATGGCGAAATCCAAGCGCCGTGACCCCGAGGCCGTGGAAAACGCCGTCCACCGCGCGGTGCGCTCCGCCGTCAACGAGGCCTGGGGCAAGAAACCCGCCTGCCATGTCCTCGTCGTCGAGGTATAGGGGCGCTGACAGGAGCAGATATGATCGGCCGTCTCAATCATGTGGCAATCGCCGTCCGCGACATCAGCGCGGCCTCGGCGCTTTACCGGAACACGCTGGGGGCGCAGGTTTCCGCGCCGGAGGCGCTGACTGACCATGGCGTAACGGTCGTTTTCATCACGCTGCCCAACACCAAGATCGAGCTTCTGGAGCCGCTGGGCGCGGACTCTCCCATCGCGAAGTTCCTCGAAAAGAACCCCGATGGGGGCATCCACCACATCTGCTACGAGGTGGAGGATATTGCCGCCGCGCGCGACCGGCTGATCCAAACCGGCGCGCGGGTGCTGGGCGCCGGCGAGCCGAAGATCGGGGCGCACGGCAAGCCGGTGCTTTTCTTGCACCCCAAGGACTTCAACGGCACATTGATCGAACTCGAACAGGCGTGAGGGCAGGGCATGATTAAACTCGTTAAATTCATCGCGAATTCGCTCTGGACGACATCCGCCGTGATCGTCGTAATGTCCGCCATCGCCGTTTCCATCGTGGTCCATGCCTTTGGGCTGAAGATCAGCGGCGGCATAGCCCTCTATTTCGTCATCTGGTGGACGCTTCTCTTCGCCATCTTGCCTTTCGGCGTACGCAGCCAGGTCGAGGTGGGTGATGTCGCCCACGGCACCGAACCCGGCGCCCCGGCTGCTCCGGCGTTGCGCGAGAAAGCCATCTGGACGACCTTTGTGTCCTCGGCGGTGCTAGTGTTCACCGCAGGCGTGCTGCCGCTTTCGGGGCTTTGATCGCTCAGTCAGGGAGACGCACAGCGTCGCCATCCTCATTGTCATGGCCGGGCTCGTCCCGGCCATCTTTGTTTTTGGGAGAACCCTAAAAGGCGTGGTCTCGGGGGCGGGACGGATGAGGCGTAAGGGGCGGGCCATCTGGCCGGAGGGGTGGGTGCCAAAAAGAAAAAAGCAAGGCTTTCGCCTTGCCTGAACTGCCTTTTGGCTTGTTGATCCTTGGCTTTCTAATGCCGTCGCCTATTTGCGGCGCACGAGGATCTTGTTCCTCCCGAAACTCGGACCGTAGCCTCTGACCTTTTTAAGGAAGTCTAAAGACGTATTGGGCTGTTTATAGCCACCTTACATGCTCCTGTCATCATTTTTGGGCATGGATTGATGCTTTTTTTGGCACAGGTCGTATTGACCTTTCGTATTAGACGCGTGTTGCCGCCCTGCGAGGCAATGACCGCTTGTCTTTTGCCAGATGGCTGTGTTGTGTGCTTGAAACGAGTCGCAATCCGCTTTCCCTATCTGACCGACATTAAAGGCGTTCCATGCGTTTGAGCCGCTTTTTCCTGCCCATTCTCCGTGAAACGCCGAAAGAGGCGGAGATCATTTCCCACCGCCTGATGCTCCGGGCCGGCATGATCCGCCAGGAATCGGCGGGCATCTATGCGTGGCTGCCGTTGGGCCTGAAGGTTTTGAACAAGGTCAACGCCATCGTCCGCGAGGAGCAGAACCGCTCCGGCGCCGTCGAGTTGCTGATGCCGACCATCCAGTCGGCGGACCTCTGGCGGGAATCGGGCCGCTATGACGCCTACGGCAAGGAAATGCTGCGCATCCAGGACCGGCACGAGCGCGAGATGCTCTTCGGCCCGACCAACGAGGAAATGATCACGGAGATCTTCCGGGGCTATGTGCGCTCCTACAAGGACCTGCCGCTGAACCTCTATCACATCCAGTGGAAGTTCCGTGACGAGGTGCGTCCGCGCTTCGGCGTCATGCGCTCGCGCGAGTTCTTGATGAAGGACGCCTATTCCTTCGATCTCGATCAGGCGGGTGCTCGGCATTCCTACAACAAGATGTTTGTGGCCTATCTTCGCACCTTCGCCCGCATGGGCCTGAAGGCAATCCCGATGCGGGCCGATACCGGCCCCATCGGCGGCGATTTGAGCCACGAGTTCATCATTCTCGCCTCCACGGGCGAGAGCGAGGTGTTTTGCCACGCGGATTATCTCAATTTCGACATTCCGGCGGCGGATACGGATTTTGACAGCGCGCCCGGCCTGCAGACGCTCGTCGACAAATGGACCTCGCTCTACGCCGCCACCTCCGAGATGCACGACGCCGGCGCCTTCGACGCGATGCCCGCCGACAAGAAGATGTCCGCGCGCGGCATCGAGGTCGGTCACATCTTCTATTTCGGCACCAAGTATTCCGCCCCGATGGGCGCGAAGGTCATGGGGCCGGACGGGCAGGAGAAGGAAGTCCACATGGGCTCCTACGGCATCGGCCCGAGCCGCCTGATCGCCGCGATCATCGAGGCGAGCCACGACGAAAACGGCATCATCTGGCCAGAGGCCGTGGCGCCCTTCGACGTCGCCATCCTCAACCTCAAGGTCGGCGATGCGGCCACCGACGAGGCCTCGAGCAAGCTCTATCGGGAGCTGACGGCGGCTGGCCGCGACGTGCTCTATGACGACCGCGACGAGCGTCCGGGTGGCAAGTTCGCCACCGCCGATCTCATCGGCATTCCGTGGCAGGTTCTCATCGGCCCGAAGGGGCTGACCGAGGGCAAGGTGGAGCTGAAGCACCGCGCCACTGGTGAGCGCGAAGTGCTGCCGCTCGGCGACGTCGTCGCCCGCCTGACAGGCAAGGCCCGCTAAGGTCCCGATGCGAAGCCCGCGAGCGCCGCACCCTTTCACCTCCCCCTTGAGGGGAGGTCGACGCCAAATGCGTCGGGTGGGTGCGTTGCCAGCCATTCAGTTTGGCTTTGTTACCTCCAGCCCTAGCTCCTTCCTGCAAGGGGACGTTTGGGGGGCTCATGGTTAAAGCCGCAAAGGGGACAAAGCCCTTCTCGCTCTTCGAGTGGATGCTCGCCGGGCGTTACCTCCGCACGCGGCGGCGGGAAGGATTCGTGTCCGTCATCGCGGGCTTTTCCTTCCTCGGCATCATGCTGGGCGTCGCGACGCTGATCGTCGTGCTTTCGGTCATGAACGGGTTCCGCAAGGAGCTGCTCGACAAGATCGTCGGCATCAACGGCCACATCTTCGTTGCGCCCATCGACTCGCCGCTCACGGACTATGCCGATGTCGCCAAGCGCATTGCCGCGGTGCCAGGCGTGAAGCGTGCCGTGCCGCTGGTCGAAGGGCAGGCGTTCGGCTCTTCGCCCTATAACGGCAGCGGCGTTCTGGTGCGCGGCATCCGCGGCGAGGACATCCATCGCATCGACAGCATCGCGGGCAATGTCCGCCAGGGCACGCTCGATAATTTCGACGGCAGCGAAGGCGTCGCCATCGGCCGACGTCTGGCGGAGTCGTTGTCGCTTCAGGCTGGCGACACGCTCACCCTCATCACGCCGCGCGGTGCATCGACTCCCTTCGGCACCGCACCGCGGGTAAAGGCCTATCCCGTCAAAGCGGTCTTCGAGATCGGCATGACGGAGTTCGACGCGACCTTCGTATATATGCCGCTCGCCGAGGCGCAGAACTATTTCAACCGCCCGGATGATGCGCAGGTCATCGAGGTCTTTCTCAACAATGCCGACAAGGTGGACGAGGCGCGCGCCCGCATCGACGATGCGGCGGGGCGGCCCATCGTGCAGACCGATTGGCGGCAGCGCAACCGCACCTTTTTCGCGGCGCTCGAAGTGGAGCGCAACGTGATGTTCATCATCCTCACGCTCATCGTACTGGTGGCCGCGCTCAACATCATTTCCGGCCTCATCATGCTGGTGAAGGACAAGTCGAGCGATGTCGCGATCCTGCGCACCATGGGCGCGACGCGCGGCGCGATCATGCGCGTGTTCCTCATCACCGGCGCATCCATCGGCATCGTCGGCACGATTGCCGGGTTCTTCCTCGGCATTGCGTTCACGCTCAACATTCAGCGCATTCAAAGCTTCATTTCGTGGCTGCTGAACCGGGATTTGTGGGATCCGACGGTGCGGTTCCTGTCTCAAGTGCCCGCAGAGATCGACAGTGGAGAGGTGACGACCGTTCTCGCCATGGCGCTGGGTCTTTCGCTTCTCGCCACTCTGTACCCATCCTGGAAGGCCGCGAAGCTCGATCCGGTCGAAGCGCTGCGCTACGGGTGAAACTATGTCCTCCGGCCAGCCCCAACCCGCCTTGTTCCTGTCGAAAGTCGAGCGCCGCTACCCGCAAGGGGAGGGCTTTCTCGAAGTCTTGCGCAGTGCGGACCTCGCGATCTGGCCAGGCGAGATCGTGGCGCTGATTGCGCCTTCCGGCACCGGCAAATCGACCCTGCTCCATGTGGCGGGCCTGCTCGAAAAGCCCGATGGCGGCGAGGTCTATGTCGGCGGCAAGCCGACCGCGAGCATGAACGATCACGAGCGCACACGCGTGCGGCGCGAGGAACTAGGCTTCGTCTATCAGTTCCACCACCTGCTGCCCGAATTTTCTGCGCTGGAAAACGTCGTCATTCCGCAGCTCATTCGCGGACTGCCGAAGACCGAGGCGCGGGATCGCGGTAAGCAGATCCTGACCTTCCTCGGCCTCGGCAAAAGGCTCGAAAACCGCCCCGGCGAACTCTCAGGCGGTGAGCAGCAGCGCGTCGCCATCGCCCGCGCGGTCGCCAACGCACCGCGCCTGCTGCTGGCCGATGAGCCTACTGGCAATCTCGACCCGAACACGGCGGACCGCGTCTTCCAGACCCTCGTCTCCATCGTCCGCGCCTCGAAGCTTGCGGCGCTGATCGCCACCCACAACATGGACCTCGCCGCCCGCATGGACCGCCGCGTCACCATCCGCGAGGGGCAGATCGTCCAGCTGCGCTGATCCTCTTGGCAGGAGGCGTCTTGCCTCTTTGCCTTTTCCCGCAAACAGGCTAGGTCACGGCCATGACCGATATGAAATCCCGCTCCGCCATCGTCGAGGCCGGCTCCGTCCGCTTCGGCAATCATCTCCCGCTCAGCATCATCGCCGGGCCCTGCGCCATGGAAAGCCGCGAGCACGCGCTCGAAATGGCGACCGCGCTCAAGGAAATCACGACGAAGCTCGGCATGGGCCTCGTCTATAAGTCCTCCTTCGACAAGGCGAACCGGACGTCACTTTCCAGCGGTCGCGGCATCGGCCTCGACAAGGCGCTTTCGGTCTTCGCCGAGGTGAAGGAGAAGCTCGGGCTTCCCGTCGTCACCGACGTGCACGAGAACGAGCAATGCGCCATCGTCGGCGAGGTGGTGGATATTCTCCAGATCCCGGCCTTCCTCTGCCGCCAGACCGACCTTCTGGTCGCGGCCGCCAAGACGGGCCGCGTTGTCAACGTGAAGAAGGGGCAGTTTCTGGCTCCATGGGACATGGCGAACGTCGCGGCCAAAGTGACGGGCACGGGCAACCCCAACGTCATGCTCACCGAGCGCGGCGCGTCCTTCGGGTACAACACTCTCGTCTCCGACATGCGCTCCCTGCCGATCATGGCGGAAACCGGCGCGCCCGTGATCTTTGACGCCACCCATTCGGTGCAGCAGCCCGGCGGCAAGGGCGCGACCTCCGGCGGCCAGCGCGAGTTCGTCCCGGTCCTCGCCCGCGCCGCCGTCGCTGTCGGCGTGGCGGGCCTCTTCATCGAAACCCACCAGGACCCGGACAAGGCCCCCTCCGACGGCCCCAATATGGTGCCGCTGAAGGAGCTGGAAGGGCTTCTGGCCCAGCTCAAGGCGTTCGACGCGTTGGCGAAGGGATAAGGCGTACCAACAGCCTGGACGATACCGACCGAACACCTTTGTCATGGCCGGGCTCGTCCCGGCCATCTCGATTTTGGACCCGCGACGCGAAAGGGATCGAGATCACCGGAACAAGCCCGGTGATGACAAAAGGGGAGGCGCAACGCCACTTTCTCTTCCAGGCGGGGGCAGGCGATGACTGGCCATGCACGGAGAGCAGGGACGTCACTGTGTTCCCGCTGGTCGTCTTACGGCAGGGTCGTGATAAGAAGCGAAAGGCTTCTCCCGACCCTGTGTGAACCAAACGCCATGTCCTCTCGCAATCTCATCCTGATCCTCGGCACGAGCGGCTTTGCGGGGACGTTTTCGTCTCGCGCCGTGGAGCCGATGGTTGGTGTGATCGCGCGGGATCTGCACTCCGATCCGCAGACCATCGCGCTGCTCTCCGCTGCCTTCACACTGCCTTACGCCTTCGTCCAGCCGGTCCTCGGGCCCATCGGCGATGCGCTCGGCAAAGAGCAGGTCATGAAGGTGGCGCTTTCGATCCTCTTTGTAGCGCTTGCCTGTTCCTTTCTTGCGCCGGATGCGCAGACGCTGTTCGGCCTGCGCATCATCGCGGGCGCGGCGGCGGGCGGTGCAGTGCCGCTCTCCATCGCGCTCATCGGCGACCGGGTGGAGGTCGCGCAGAGGCAAGTGGCCTTGAGCCGCTATCTCGTGGCGGTCATCGTGGGGCAGTTGGCAGGGTCGTCGTTTGCCGGCCTCTTGGCCGAGATGATCGGCTGGCGCGGCGTCTTTGCGCTGTCCACGACCATGATGGCCTGCGCGCTTGCGGCGACGCTCATCGGCTTTCGAGGCGCGAAGGCGGGCGGCAAGTTCGATTTGCAAAGCGCCATCACGCGCTATCGCGACATCCTCTCCAACCCGCGTGCGCTCGCGCTCTTCAGTTTCGTTTTCACCGAGGCAATCGCGATCTTCGGCATCTTTCGCTATGTCGCGCCGCTGTTGGAGGAGCGCGGTGGGGGCGGTCCGGCCGAGGCTGGTTTCGCCATCGGCGGCTTTGCCATCGGTGGTCTCGTCTATTCTGCGCTTGTCGGCGTCATGCTGCGTCGGCTCGGCATCGCCCGCATCGTGGCGGGCGGCGGCCTGTTCGCAGCTGCTGCCCTCATCACCATGGGCTTCGGCGGCGACTGGAAGGTCGATGCCATCGCCATGCTTTCAATGGGCCTCGGCTTCTACATGCTGCACAACACCTTCCAGGTGCAGGTGACGGAGGTCGCGCCTCATGCCCGCGCTTCGGCGGTGGCGCTCCACGCCTTCTCGTTCTTCTGCGGTCAGGCGCTCGGCGTCGTCTTCATGGGCTTCGGCCTGCGCCATGTCGGTCTCACGGCCTCGACGGCGATGGCCGCTCTCGTGATCCTCGGCGTCGGGCTCACCGCCTCGATGGTGCTGCGGCGTCCGGCGATTCAGGTGCGCGCCCGGTAAGGCGCGACGCCCTGGTCCGGCAGCCACAGGTTCTTCGGCATCTCGCCCGTCTGCCAAAAAACGTCGATAGGAATGCCGCCGCGCGGATACCAATAGCCGCCGATACGCAGGAAGCGCGGCTCGAGAAGCGTCGCGAGCCGCTTGCCGATGGCGACCGTGCAATCCTCATGGAACGCGCCGTGGTTGCGGAAGCTGTGCATGTAGAGCTTCAGCGACTTCGACTCGACCAGCCATGGGCCGGGCACGTAGTCGATCACCAGGATCGCGAAATCCGGCTGGCCGGTGACCGGGCAAAGGGACGTGAATTCGGGAACGGTGAAGCGCGCCAGATAATCCGTGTCCGTATGGGGGTTCGGCACCCGGTCGAGCTTGGCTTCCTCGGGGGATTGGGGCAGGGCGCTGGCCTGGCCGAGTTGGAGATGCGTGTCCGTCACTGCAGATCGCCTTGAATGGTTGTGGTGAAACTTCCCATCGTCCTTGCTCACCTGCGCATTTCGGTCAATAAGCCACGAGCACGACTTGAGGCCGCACTTTAGGGAGCCTGATCTTATGACCGCGATTATCGACGTCCACGCCCGCCAGATTTTGGACAGCCGTGGCAACCCCACCGTCGAGGTGGATGTGACCCTCGAAGACGGCTCCATGGGCCGCGCAGCGGTGCCGTCGGGCGCGTCCACGGGCGCGCATGAGGCGGTCGAACTGCGCGACGGCGACAAGTCCAAGTATCTCGGCAAGGGCGTTCTGAAGGCCGTCGAGGCCGTCAATAACGACATTCTGGACGCCATCGGCGGTATGGATGCGGAAGAGCAGATCGCCATCGACGAGACGATGATCGAGCTGGACGGCACCCCCAACAAAGCCCGCCTTGGCGCGAACGCCATTTTGGGCGTGTCGCTCGCGGTCGCGAAGGCTGCGGCCGACGCGGCGGCGCTGCCGCTCTACCGCTATGTCGGCGGCACGCAGGCCCATGTGCTCCCCGTTCCGATGATGAACATCATCAACGGCGGTGCGCACGCGGATAACCCCATCGACTTCCAGGAATTCATGATCATGCCGGTCGGCGCGCCGACCCTGTCGGAAGCGGTCCGCATGGGCGCGGAGGTGTTCCACACCCTGAAGAAAGCCCTCAAGGACGCAGGCCACAACACCAACGTGGGCGACGAGGGCGGTTTCGCCCCGAACCTGCCGAGCGCGGAAGCGGCGCTCGACTTCATCATGAAGTCCATCGAGCAGGCGGGCTACAAGCCGGGCCAGGACATGGTGATCGGTCTCGACTGCGCGGCGACAGAATTCTTTAAGAACGGCGCGTATGTCTATGAAGGTGATGGGAAAAAACTCAGCCCCGTTCAGCAGGCCGAGTACCTCGCCAAGCTCGTCGCCGCCTATCCCATCGCCACCATTGAGGACGGCATGTCCGAGGACGATTGGGAGGGCTGGAAGGCCATCACCGACCTCGTCGGCTCCAAGTGCCAGCTCGTCGGGGACGATCTGTTCGTGACCAACGTCACCCGCCTGTCGCAGGGCATCAAGAAGGGCGTGGCGAACTCGCTGCTCGTGAAGGTGAACCAGATCGGCTCGCTCACCGAGACGCTGGCCGCCGTCGATATGGCCCAGCGCGCGGGCTACACCGCCGTCATGTCCCACCGCTCCGGCGAGACGGAAGACTCGACCATCGCCGACCTCGCGGTGGCCACGAACTGCGGACAGATCAAGACCGGCTCGCTCGCCCGTTCGGACCGGCTGGCCAAGTACAACCAGCTCATCCGCATCGAGGAGGAGTTGGGCTCGCAAGCCAAGTATGCGGGCCGCGCCGCTCTGAAGGCGCTGGCGTAAGGGCTCAGATAATTTGAAGAAAAGTCGGCCGGGCATGTCCCGGCCTTCTTTTTGCGCACCGTCTTTTCCCTTCCGCGAAGAGGAGGGAAGCGCTGGAGCGCCCCTCAAACGCCCCCATTCTCAAGAAACCGTGAGGTTCATAACGCGTTGAGAGGGTGTGCGCCTGCCAAGAGGCGCTGCACCGATCACGGAGAACGTCATGGCCCGCAATCCCTTATCCCCCTATCGCTTTGGCTTGCCCATGGAGATGAGCTTCGGGCAGGACCCGTTCACGTCGCTGCATCGCGAAATGAACCGCCTGTTCGATGACGTGCTTCGCGGCGGCGGAGGCGGGGGCGTGCTCACCATGCCGGAAACGCCAGCCGGCGGCATGATGTTGATGCCGAGAGTCAACGTCAGCGAGACCGAAAACGAGATGCTCATTTCCGCGGAAATGCCCGGCGTGTCGGAAAAGGATATTGACGTCAATCTCGAGAACGACATGCTGACCATCCGGGCCGAGAAGAAATTCGAGCGCAAGGAAGAGAAGGAGGATTTCCACTTCGTGGAGCGCTCCTTCGGCACGTTCCAACGGTCCTTGCGGCTGCCCTATATGATCAACCCCGATCAGGTGAAGGCGAGTTTCGAGAACGGCGTGCTGATGATTCATCTGCCCAAGAGCAAGGAACAGGAGCGCTCCCACCGCATCCAGGTCGAGGCAGGCGCCGGTTCCGCGGCGGCTCCAAAGGCCGGTGGCAAAGCCTCGTAGCGCTTCACGATTGGGAAAGTCCTAACGGCTCTTTAACCAAGCGGGTTTATGAGTCGGGCATGGTTGTTCGCCGACGCGCCCGCAAAATTCTGATCCCGCTGCTGGTCTACAGCGTCTCAGCGGGCGTGGTGGGTTATTTCGTGCATCACGCCCATAGCGGCGCGCGCGGTATCGAGGCGCGCGAGCAGTTCGAGGCGCAGGCCGCCGATCTCACGCGCGAACTCGAAGCCGTGAAGACCGAGCGCGCCGATTGGGAGCGCCGGATTGCGCTGCTGCGGAGCGACCAGATCGACCGCGATCTCCTTGAGGAACGTGCCCGCATCATGCTGGGTCGTGTGCACCGCAACGATCTCGTCATCATCACCGGGCAATGAGCCAAAGTGTCCAAAATTTCCACTTAACTTAAATCGAGTTGATCGAAAATAAATAATAAAAGACAATCACTTACGGCGTTCACTGTGTTATTGAAACACGGCTTGAACCCTCTCGCTTTCCGATTCCGACTGCGCTACAACTTTCGTCGAGGAAACCCCTTCGGAGGACCCGATGGCTGTTGCTGCCCGCAAGGCGGGCCGCGCCGGATCGAGCGCGGCTGGCAAGTCCACGCCCAATAAAACTTTGGCCCGTAAGGCCGCCCCCAATACCCCCCAATTCGACAAGGCTCAGGATCTCGCGGCCTATCACGAGATGCTGCTGATCCGGCGCTTCGAGGAGAAGTCCGGCCAGATGTACGGCATGGGCCTCATCGGCGGCTTCTGCCATCTCTATATCGGGCAGGAAGCGGTCGTCGTCGGCATGCAGATGGCCACGAAAGAGGGCGATCAGCTCATCACCGGCTATCGTGATCACGGCCACATGCTGGCCTCCGGCATGGACGCGAAGGGCGTCATGGCGGAACTCACGGGGCGTCGCGGCGGCTTGTCGAAAGGCAAGGGCGGCTCGATGCACATGTTCTCGAAAGAGAAGCACTTTTACGGCGGCCACGGCATCGTCGGCGCGCAGGTGTCGCTCGGCACAGGCATCGCGTTCGCGAATCGCTATCGCAACAACGGCAATGTCTGCCTGACCTATTTCGGTGACGGCGCGGCCAACCAGGGCCAGGTCTACGAGAGCTTCAACATGGCGGAGCTGTGGAAGCTGCCCGTCGTGTACGTGATCGAGAACAACCGTTACGCCATGGGCACGGCGGTGAACCGCGCCTCGGCGCAGACCGATTTCTCGAAGCGCGGCGTGTCCTTCAACATCCCCGGCGAGCAGGTGGATGGCATGGACGTGCGCGCGGTTTACGCGGCCGGCCAGCGTGCCATGGAACATGCGCGTTCCGGCAAGGGCCCGTACATCCTCGAGATGCAGACGTATCGCTATCGCGGCCACTCCATGTCCGATCCTGCGAAGTACCGCACGAAGGATGAAGTGACCCGCATGCGCGAGGAGCACGATCCCATCGAGCAGGTCCGCCGCCGCCTTCTGGAAAGCTGGAAGCTGTCGGAAGACGAGCTGAAGGTGATCGACGGCAAGGTGCGCGAGATCGTCAACGAGGCGGCCGAGTTCGCCACGCACGATCCGGAGCCCGATCCGTCCGAGCTTTACACCGACATTCTGCTCTAAGCGCGCTTAGCGTTTTGAAGAATTCGCCGAAAGCGTAACTGGAAAAACGAGTCTTCCATGGCGATTGACATTCTCATGCCCGCGCTCTCCCCGACGATGGAGCAGGGCAAACTGGCCAAGTGGCTGAAAAAAGAAGGCGACAAGGTCAAGCCCGGCGACGTGCTGGCCGAAATCGAAACCGACAAGGCGACGATGGAAGTCGAGGCGGTGGACGAAGGTGTCCTCGCTAAGATTCTGGTCGGTGACGGCACCGACAACGTGGCCGTCAATACGCCCATCGCGGTTCTGGCAGGTGAGGGCGAGGATCTCGCTTCCGCCGTCGCCAGCGCCAAGATGCCGGACCTCGTGGCCCCGCCCGCAGCGGCTCCCGCTCCGGTGAGCGCGCCTGCTCCGGCAACCGTGCCTGCGGCTCCGGCTGCACCCGCTGCGGTTTACGACGCGGGTCTCGAAGTTCCGGCCGGCACGGAAATGGTCAACATGACCGTGCGCGAAGCGCTTCGCGATGCCATGGCCGAAGAGATGCGCCGCGATGGCGATGTCTTCGTCATGGGCGAGGAAGTTGCGGAGTATCAGGGCGCCTACAAGGTGACGCAAGGGCTCCTGCAGGAATTCGGCGCCAGGCGCGTGATCGACACGCCGATCACCGAGCACGGCTTTGCCGGTGTCGGCGTTGGTGCAGCGTTCACCGGCCTTCGCCCCATCGTCGAGTTCATGACCTTCAACTTCGCCATGCAGGCGATTGACCAGATCATCAACTCGGCGGCCAAGACCCTCTACATGTCCGGCGGCCAGCTCGGCGCGCCCATCGTGTTCCGTGGCCCGAACGGCGCTGCGGCCCGCGTGGCCGCGCAGCACAGCCAGGACTATGCGGCGTGGTATTCCGCCATTCCCGGCCTCAAGGTCGTGGTGCCTTACAGCGCCGCCGATGCGAAGGGCCTCTTGAAGAGCGCGATCCGCGATCCGAACCCGGTCATCTTCCTGGAAAACGAGATCCTCTACGGCCACTCGTTCCCGGTGCCGGTGATGGACGATTTCACCCTGCCCATCGGCAAGGCGCGCGTTCATCGTCAGGGCAAGGACGTCACCATCGTCTCCTTCGGCATCGGCATGACCTACGCGATCAAGGCCGCCGAGGCGCTGGAGAAGGAAGGCATCGATGTGGAAATCATCGACCTGCGCACCATCCGTCCGATGGACACCGACACCGTCGTCGCATCGGTCATGAAGACCGGCCGCTGCGTGACGGTGGAAGAGGGCTATCCGCAATCCGGCGTCGGTGCTGAAATCGCCGCGCGGATCATGGAGAAGGCCTTCGACTATCTTGACGCGCCGGTCATTCGCGTGACGGGCAAGGACGTGCCCATGCCCTACGCCGCCAACCTCGAAAAGCTCGCACTGCCGAACGTCGATGAAGTGGTGCAGGCCGTGAAGGCTGTGACGTATCGGTGATCCATGGCGGACAAAAAATTCGAAGCCCTCAACGTTCCGCCTGACGCCCTCGAAAAGGGCGGCGTCGAGATTTTGCGGGCTTCGGTGGTCGATGGGGCGGTGAGCATCGCGCTGCGCCGCGCCTTCGACGATCCGTTCACCTGGGGCGTGCTTCTCGTCGATCTCGCCCACCACGCTGCGCGCGTCTATGCCATGGAAACCGACCTCTCGGAGGAGGAAGCCCTGGCCGAGATCATCGCGGGCATTCAGTCCGAGCAGGATGACAGCTCCGGCTCCGACACGTCTCCATCGCTCAACTAGATAATTTAGCTCAGGATCTCAAACGCCATGCCCATCAATGTCCTGATGCCCGCCCTCTCGCCGACCATGGAAAAAGGCAATCTTGCCAAGTGGTTGAAGAAGGAAGGCGACACGATCAAGTCCGGCGACGTCATCGCCGAAATCGAAACCGACAAGGCGACCATGGAAGTCGAGGCCGTGGACGAAGGCGTCCTCGCCAAGATCGTGGTGCCGGAAGGCTCTGCCGATGTTCCGGTGAACCAGCTCATCGCGCTGATCGCAGGCGAGGGCGAGGACCCGAAGACGGTCGCCGCATCCGGCGGCGCTGCGGCTCCCGCCGCCGCTGCACCCGCACCGAAGGCTGAAGCGCCTGCCGCGTCTGCCCCTGCCGCCGCTCCCGCGCCGCAGCCCGCAGCCGCTCCGGCTCCCGCTGCGAAGCCCAATGGCGCTGCGGCTGGTAATCGCGTCTTCGCGTCGCCGCTTGCCAAGCGCATCGCGAAGGATGCGGGCATCGACATTGCCGCCGTCCAGGGTTCGGGCCCGCACGGCCGCATCGTGGAAAAGGACGTGCGCGCGGCGGCTGCCGGCGGCGGCGTCAAGCGCGCGCCTGCGGCGGCTCCCGCTGCTGCACCGGCGCTCGCGCCCAGCGCCTCGGCCGAGCAGGTCAAGGCGATGTTCGAACCAGGCTCCTACGAGGAAATCCCGCTCGACGGCATGCGCAAGACCATCGCGAAGCGTCTCGTCGAATCCAAGCAGACGGTGCCGCATTTCTACCTCGCGCTCGACTACGAGCTGGATGCGCTCCTTGCCATGCGCGAGCAGATCAACGCCGCCGCGCCGAAGGACAAGGACGGCAAGCCGTCTTACAAGCTCTCGGTCAACGACTTCGTCATCAAGGCGCTGGCCATCGCGCTCCAGCGCGTGCCGAACGCCAACGCAGTCTGGGCTGAAGATCGCATCCTGAAGATGAAGCATTCGGATGTGGGCGTTGCGGTTGCCATCGAAGGCGGCCTGTTCACGCCGGTCATCCGCAAGGCTGAATCCAAGACGCTCACCGCCATCTCCGCCGAGATGAAGGACCTCGCGGGCCGCGCCCGTACCCGCCGCCTGAAGCCGGAAGAGTACACCGGCGGCTCCACGGCGGTGTCCAACCTCGGCATGTTCGGCATCAAGAACTTCCAGGCCGTCATCAACCCGCCGCAGGGCACCATTCTGGCCGTCGGCGCGGGCGAGCAGCGCGTCGTGGTGAAGAACAACGCCCCCGCCATCGTGCAAGCGATGACCGTCACGCTCTCCTGCGACCACCGCGTGGTCGATGGCGCGCTCGGTGCGGAACTTTTGGCGGCGTTCAAGGGGCTCATCGAGAGCCCGATGGGGATGCTCGTTTGAGCATCCAAGACCAGATCGCAAGGCTCATCGGCAGAGCGGTTGAATGCTCTGTCGGGGAGCCCTGGGATTTTCAATCAGAAGCGGGGCAAAATCGGCTCACCGGGGTCATCATTGCGGCGGCCGCGCCCGACGACAATCCAAGTCGGGTTCTCTGCCGGGTCAGTAAGTTCACTTCGTCTGATCATTCGGTGAATTACATTCAAGCGACGACGAGGAGTGCTTCCTCCGGTGATTTGATCGAGAGCCTTCTTGCTGGCGAGCGTGTTCCTAGCAATCTGGCCTTTCGGTACAGTTGGAATAACCCGGAAGCGGTCACGTTTCTTGATACCCGGCAACCGATAACAGACGGCACCTGGCTCATCGGCAGCATCAGGTTAGCCGACATCGACAACCGAACAGACGGCCTAGGGGAACCGGAGGCGTAAATGACAAACCAATACGACATCATCGTCATCGGCGGCGGGCCGGGCGGATATGTTGCGGCGATCCGCGCCGCGCAGCTCGGATTCAAGACCGCTGTGGTCGAGCGCGAACACCTGGGCGGCATCTGCCTCAACTGGGGCTGCATTCCGACCAAGGCGCTGCTGCGCTCGGCAGAAATCTATCACTACATGCAGCACGCCAAGGACTACGGTCTGTCGGCCGAAAAGATCGGCTTCGATGCAGACGCCATCGTCAAGCGTTCGCGCGGCGTGTCGGGCCAGCTCAATGGCGGCGTCGGCGGGTTGTTGAAGAAGAACAAAGTCGATGTGATCTGGGGCGAGGCGACCATTCCGAAGGTCGGCGAGGTTGTGGTCAGCGCGCCGAAGAAGGTGGCGATGCAGCCGCAGCATCCGGCTCCGCGCGGCACGCTGCCTGCGGGCACCTACCAAGCCAAAAACATCATCATCGCGACGGGTGCGCGTCCGCGCGTGCTTCCGGGCATCGAGCCGGATGGCAAGCTGATCTGGACCTATTTCGAAGCGATGGTTCCGCCTACCATGCCGAAGTCGGTTCTGGTGATGGGCTCCGGGGCCATCGGCATCGAGTTTGCCTCGTTCTACCGCACCATGGGTGCGGAAGTGACGGTGGTCGAGGTGCTGCCGCAAATCCTGCCCGTTGAGGACGCGGAGATCGCAGGCCTTGCCCGCAAGCGCTTCGAGAAGCAGGGCATCAAGATTTTGACCGGCGCGAAGGTGACGAAGGTCGTCAAGGGCGCGAACTCGATCACCGCCACCATCGACGACGGCAAGGGCACGCAGGAAATCACTGCCGAGCGGATGATCTCGGCCGTCGGCGTCGTGGGCAACGTGGAAAATCTCGGCCTCGAAAAGCTGGGCGTGAAGATGGATCGCGGCACCATCGTCACCGATGGTCTTGGGCGCACCAACGTCCCCGGCATCCTCGCCATTGGCGACGTCGCGGGCCCGCCGATGCTGGCGCACAAGGCCGAGCATGAGGGCGTGATCTGCGTCGAGACCATCAAGGGCCTGCACACGCACGCCATGGACAAGGCCAAGATCCCCGGCTGCACCTATTGCAACCCGCAGGTCGCGTCTGTCGGCCTCACGGAGGCGAAGGCGAAGGAAGCGGGTTACGACATCCGCGTCGGCCGCTTCCCCTTCATCGGCAACGGCAAGGCCATCGCTCTCGGCGAGCCGGAAGGCCTCGTGAAGACGATTTTCGACAACAAGACCGGCCAGCTTCTCGGTGCGCACTTAATCGGCGCGGAAGTGACGGAACTGATCCAGGGCTTCGTCATCGCCATGAACTTGGAGACGACGGAAGAGGAACTGATCCACGCCGTCTTCCCGCATCCGACCCTGTCGGAGACGATGCACGAGAGCGTGCTCAATGCCTACGGACGCGCGATCCACATCTGAGGCGCGCAGGCCGCAGTCGAAAGGAAGAATGGCCGGGCTCGCCCGGCCATTTGCGCTTTCGGCATGTGCCACTTCCAATCAATTCTCGATGACCAATCCGTGAACTGAGCGGTTGATGGCGATCAGGTCATCCATTGTGAAACCTTCGTTGAGCTCGCCCATCTTCTGGAAGATGAGATCCCGCAGTTGGGGAGCCCGCGCCTTATCCGCTGCCGATAAGGCGGTCCGCAAATCGTTGGTCTGGAGGTCGGAGCAGCAGGCGGGAGTGCCGGGCTGCTGCCGCCATGATTCATCGAGTGTTCCTGCGTCCACGCCGTCGAAGCCGACGGCGTCGATCAAATCGATAACGGTTTTCTTCGACCGCGCATCATCGCCCGCAACGGGAAGCGCGATCCGTCCCGGCAAGCCGGAAGCCTTCGCCTTGGTCGTAAGGCTATAAGCGAGATTGGTATTGAAAGCCTTCACCACTGGTCTCCCAAGCATTTGAGATACCCAGCGGCTTTCTGCCATCCCGTTTTCGATAGCGGCGATGGGCTCCTCGCGCACACCGGGGTAGTAGTTTCCGGTATCGACGACGATCACGTTCTTGGAAGCCACTGCGAAAAGATCCTTTGGCAGACGGGGAATGCTTCCCTGCGGGATCGCGACGATGACCATGTCCGCTGCTCGCGCGACTTCGCCGACTGCGACGGCGCTCGCCCCGGTTTCACGCGCGAGGTCTGCCAGAGTTTCGGCCCCGCGCGAATTGGCGATCCGCACGGCGTGCCCTGCGACGCAGAACTTGCGTGCAAGTGTTCCGCCAATCCGGCCCGCGCCGACGATTCCGATCCTCATGATGCATCCTTTATGTTATGGCATGACGTGGGCCGCTGGTTGCGCGGAAGTTGCACCGAGCACAAGAACCGACAGAAAAGTAAGGAACGCACCGAAAGGTAACCATGGGCGAAGGGCGCAACTGGAAATGCGATGATCCGGTACACCGCGCGGGCTATGCGGCGGTAACCGCGGAAGCTCTTCGCTGCATTGAGGGCAAGTGGAAAATCTTGATCCTCTGTCAGCTTTTCGCTCTCGGAACCCTGCGCTTTTCTGAACTCGAGCGATTGGTCAAAGGGGTCACCCAGAAGATGTTGACCCAACAGCTCAAGGAGTTGGAAAAGGACGGCCTCGTGAGGCGCGACGTCTATCCCCAGGTGCCCCCGAAGGTCGAATATTCACTGACCGACGTCGGGAGAGCCCTTGGGCCACCCATCGCAAGCCTGATGGAGTGGGCCGAAGCGCGCCGCGAACAACAGGGCGGGCTGGCCTCGGCGACTGAATGAGCAGAACGACCTCATTTGCGCTCTCGCAGCGCGCCATTGTCATTCGGGGCACGCGCTAGGACGCGCACCGAAATGACGCGCTCAAGTGAGAGAGAGCGCCAAGCCCGGCCCTTTGACGTTCACCGGAATGCCTCGCGCTAGCGAGTTGCTGACTGTTGATGCCGCTTTGGCCCGTCGGACAAGTTCGTCGAGGTCCGCGGCGGGATCATCGGCCTCGACCGCGATCCGGACCTCGGCGGCGGTCGCGACAAGCGGACGGCCGTCGAAACTCACCTCGACATCGACAGCAAGCTGACTGAGAGAGATGCCCATCTCATGGGCCACGTAGTGGAGGTCGTTGCACAAGCAGCCACCAATCGCCAGCGCGAGAAGCTGCCCGCCGTTGAACCCGAGACCAGTGCCTCCGGCCTTGTCGAGCGGGCGGTCGACGATGACCGAGTGAGAACCGCCCCAGCCAACCGCCGCTCCGGTCTCAGGCAGGCTCCGGAGCTTCACGCTCATCACCGTCATAGGGTCAATATCCTTGTCTGCAGCCGCCTACAGAGTGCGACAATGACCTGACCTATTGCAGACCTGAGCTATTGCAAGGAGACCGGGCCCCGCGATTTCGATCCTGAGTCCTTTGCCCCTGTCTCGTTCCCACCAGCAGAGAACGAGGCACGGTAATCTTCGGGGCATGACACCGACGCTCGGCTCATGCCGTCCCTCGCTAGTCGCCCGCGTGGTTGGAATTGGCCTTCTTGACCTGCTCGATGATGCCGCTGAGATTGTAGCTCTCGGGCGCCTGCAGCGGCGGGAACTTCTCGTAGGTCGTCAGGTGCTGCAGCCAGAGCTGCTGGCCGATGGGCAGCATGTTCCAATCGTACTGGAACGCGGTCGCCGGTGCGCCTAACGCGCCGCCGAGGCTCATGGCGGTCTTCTGATCGATGCCGACAGCCTGCTCGAACGGATCGCGCTTGATGTTCTGCACCAGCGTGAAGTGGAACGGGATGAGCGGCAGGACCCAGCCGGTCGGTCCGGGCTGCGACATGGTGTAGTACATCTTCCAGTTTTTGTAGCGCACCGCGGATGGCGTCGCTCCCGAATAGTAGAAGAAGAAGTCGCGCGCCGATTTCGTCGACTTGCCTTCGAGGAGATCGCGCTGATCGACGCCGTCGAGCGTCGTCTTGACGATGCCGGGATATTGTCCCGCCTCGATCTGCTGCTTCAGCGCGTCGCCCTTGGCTCCGCCGGCGATATCGACGAGAGTCGGTAGCCAGTCGAGAGCGGCGAAGAGCTGATTGCGCACGGTGCCGGGCTTGATGACGCCGGGCCAGCGGATGACCATCGGCGCGCGGTAGCCGCCTTCCCACGCCTCGCCCTTCTGGCCCTTGAACGGCGTCACGCCGCCGTCTGGGAAGCTGATCGCCTCGGCGCCGTTATCGGTGGTGAACACCACGATGGTGTTGTTGAGCTGACCCATATCCTCCAGCTTCTTGAGCACGACGCCGACATTGTCGTCGAGCTGCTTCATGCCTGCTTCGTTGACGCCCCAATCCTTGCCGCCGCGCTCGCCGACCATGGCCTCGTATTTCGGCGACAGCACGGTCACCACATGCATGCGGGCGGGGTTGTACCAGACGAAGAACGGCTTGCCGGTCTTCTTCGGGTCGTTGCGATCGAGGAAGTCGACGACCTTATCCGAGATTTCCTCGTCCACGGTCTTCGAACGCTCCAGCGTCAGCGGCCCTTCATCGGAACACATCTGGTTTCTCTCCGTGCCGTCGGATGATTTGCAGGAGAGGACATTGCGCGGCGGCGTGAGACAGACCGTCGTCTTGGGGTCGACCGCGCCGGGAATCTCCGCAATGCCGGGGATCGGCGTGTTGCGGCAGGGTGGGGCGACCGTCTGCGTGGTCGGGTTCTTGTTGATGTCGGGGAAGCTCACCTGCTGCATCGCGTCGAGGTGATAGAGATAGCCCCAGTATTCCTGGAAGCCATGCGCTGTCGGAAGCGCCGCGGTGTGATCGCCCAGATGGTTCTTGCCGAACTCGCCGGTGGTGTAGCCGAGATCGAGCAGGAATTTGGCGAGCGCCGGCGTTCCGGGCTGGAGATAGGACGGGCTGCCTGGCAGTTGCGGAGGAATCATGCCTGTACGCAGCGGATACATGCCGGTGAAGAACGCGTTGCGGCCGGACGTGCAGCTTTGCATGGCGACGTAGTCCGTAAACATCGCGCCTTCCTGGCCGATCCGGTCGATGTTGGGCGTCTCGCCCACCATCACGCCGCGATGGTAGATGCTCGGCTGCATCCAGCCGATGTCGTCGCCCATGATGAACACGATGTTCGGCTTCTGCGGCGGCTGCTGTTGCGGTGCTTGCGCGAAGCCAGGCAGAGCAAAAGCCATCAGCGCTGCGGTCGCGACGACTTTCGTCCATATGCGCCTGATGCGAAACCTGCCATCCGGTGTCCGTGAGAACGCACGATCATTCCTCATGGAGTGCTCCTCTTGTCGATGATGGGCAGCGACGACCGGCGCACGGCCGGGACGGCACCGTGCGTCATCGAGAGAACGAGACACGCGGTCCGGGGACTCCTCCTATCGACACGATGGAAACGTCAAAGTTCCTGCCGGCGGACGCACTATCCATAATTGCCAGCGCGGCGGTGAGGCGCGTTCTATCTCCGCTTGAGCCCCATCGCGTCCTCGATCCAGCCTGCCATGCTGCCGAGTCCGATCTTCGACATCCAAGCGGCGAAAATGCTCGGTTCGGGCGTCTCGGTCCCGCCATCCTTCTTTAGCCAGAGGCGTTTGACGATGGCGATCTTCGAAAGATCAACATCCTTGTATCCGAACGGCGGCAGGGTGTGCGCGGTAAACCCCGGATAGCCGGCATAGCCGCCGCTGCCAGGATCCACCATGAAGCCCACATCGCGCTTTTTCTTTTTCGCTTTCTTCTTGTCCGCGTTGCTCGGGATTTTCGCGTAGATGCGGTTTCCGTCCATCACGACGCCGAGATACTCGCCGTTGAGATCGACGATCTCCTTGTCGTCCCACGGAAACCAGCCGATCCAGTTGCCCCGTTTGTCGAACAGGTACTGATCGCCGCGATAGCGAGAGTAGGCGATCCAATCGCCGATCGAATTGAAGTAATGCACCACGCGCTCGGGTGCGTTCCCAATCCTCAACGGCGCAGCAGGCGCTTGCAGATCGGGAGAGGATGATGCGGCTTCATCGGCGGAAGCGGCATCCACGCTCTCCTTCGGCGAGCCTGCCGATGCCGGGCGCTTCGCTTCGTTGTCCCGAGTCCGTTTCAGCGGCACGAGCGTCAGGGTGGACACCCAACCGATCTCGCGATGGGCGGGGACGATGTAGGCGCGGCCATACTCGATCCGCTCGATGCGGCAGGCGAACGTTCTCTTGTCGCCGGGAGGGCGGTACGTGACGGCCGCTCCGACATGAAGCGGATTTCCCTCGGCATCGTTGAGCGTCTCGCCATCGGCAGGAGCGGCCGCGCCTGCGCCGCTGCCTGCTGTCATCTCGTTCGCCACTCTGGAGCGCTCAACGGCGGCAAGAATAAGCTTGGCGACGTCGCGATGGCGATTGCCGACGGTCCCTTGCGTCGGTCGCGCCCGATCCGGATTCCAGGTGCCGCCGATTTTGGCGAGCAACTCTGCCACAAGCTCGACTTCGACCTCGGACAATTTGATGCCTCCCCAGGCCAATTTTTTGATGACGTCACGGCTTCTGCAGCACGAGCGTCTCGGGCGCCACCCAGCCGATCTCGCGGTCGGCCGGGACGAGATAGGCACGGCCGTGTTCCATGCGCTCGATGCGGCAGGTGAGCGCTCTCTTTTCGCCGGGCGGCCGATAGATCACGGTCGCTCCGACATGGAGCTGATCGTCCGTGGTGAAGTTGAACGCCTTGCCTTCGGGAGCGCTGGATGCCCGAGCGCTCTGGCTCGCTGCTTTGGAATGATCGATGGCGCCGAGGATGAGCCGCGCGACTTCACGATGACGGTCACTGACCGCCCGGAGAGCCGGCTTTGTCCGTTCCGGATACCAGTTGCCGCCATTTCTTGCGAGCAGCTCTGTTACGACTTCGATTTCCTCGTCGGACAATTGGCTTCCCTCGACGCAGTGAGTCGGTCGGGCTCCATAAAGCAGTTATTCGGACTTGCTCGACAATAGAAAAAGAGACGTCGCCGGGTCTTATACTCAATTCTTCAGTGGCAAACCCTGCGAATGCTTTGTTTCAAAGTTTCATTGGCCCTAGATCAGCAACGGAAGGCTCAGAATTAAGGTCGCCCGCCACAGACCGCAGCCTTTTTGAGGAGGAAATCCTTCTCGCGCTCATTGCGGGTGAGGGCGGCCGCGTGCTCGAAGTGGATCCTGGCCTCTTCGAGCCGGCCCGCCCGGAACAGGAAATCCCCCTTCGCCGCCGGCAGGGGAGCATAGTCGCGCAACGCCGAAGTCTCATCGATCTCTTCGAGGAGCGTCAGCCCGGCTTCCGGGCCGAAGGCCATGCTGTAAGCCACGGCCCGATTGAGATCGACCACCGGCGACGGCATCACCGCCCGGAGTCGATTTTACAGTCCTGCGATCCGATGCCAGTCCGTTTCCTCCGCCTTGCGCGCTCGCGCATGGCAGGCGGCGAGCGCAGCCTGTAAGGCATACGGCCCATCAGTGCCGCCCAGAGCCTCGGCACGTTCCAGCGCGGCGAAGCCGCGGCGGATCAGGATCTGGTCCCATTGCGCGCGGTTCTGCTCGGTCAAGGGAACCAACGAGCCGTCCGGCCCGGTGCGTGCCGCCAGGCGGGAGGCCTGGATCTCCATCAGCCCAAGGAGGCCGAAGACCTCGGGCTCGTTGGGGGCCAAGCCCGCAAGAATTCGACCCAAGCGCTGGGCCTCGCTGCACAGGGCAGGGCGGATCAGGTCCTCACCGGCAGTGGCCGCATAGCCCTCGTTGAAGATCAGGTAGATGACTTCCAACACCGAGGCGAGGCGCGCCGTCCGCTCCGGTCCGCGAGGCACTTCGAATGTCAGGCCGGCTTTGGCCAGCATCTTCTTGGCCCTGACGATGCGTTGCGCGATGGTGGCTTCGCTCGACAGGAACGCGCGGGCGATCTCGTCCGTCGTCAGCCCGCCGATCAGCCGCAGGGTGAGTGCCGCGCGGGCCTCCGTGGACAAAACCGGGTGGCAGGCGGTGAAGATCAGGCTGAGGAGCTCGTCGCCGACATCGTCGTCCATGGCGGCCTCGATGTCCTCGATACTGGTATCGCGTTCATCCTCGAGGTCCCGGCCGATCTCGGCGTGCTTGCGCGCGAGCATCTTGTTGCGGCGGAGCCGGTCGATAGCCCGGCGCTTGGCCGCTGCCATCAGCCAGGCGCCAGGGTTTTGCGGAACCCCGGTCTTCGGCCATTCGGCGAGGGCAGTTACGAGTGCGTCCTGCGCCAGGTCTTCGGCCACGCCGACGTCGCGCACCATCCGGGCCAGCCCTGCGATGAGCTTGGCCTGTTCGATCCGGAAGACCGTCTCGATCACCTGATGCGTTTCGGGCACTGCCATGCCCTTCGCTTAACGGAGCAGCGATGGGCAAGGCAAGTCGCAGACGCGGCGTCAGCTGTCGGTCGGCTCGCAGGGCGCGAGCCGACCATCGTGTCGTCAGGCCGGCTGTCCCTGTGGCTCGGTCATAGCCGACATATCCATCCACATGGGTTCGAACACATGGCCGTCGGGATCCTCGAAGGTACGGCCATACATGAAGCCCATGTCCTGGCGCTCACGGATATCGGCCTTGCCGCCGGCAGCCGCCGCAACCTCGACGATGGCATCCACGTCTTTACGGCTGTCGCGCGAAAGCGCGATCAGCATTCCGGTGTCCTTGTGCGCGTCGGCGATCGGCTTCAGTGAGAAAGTCGAAAAGTAAGCGTGTGTCAGAAGCATGAAAGTGATGGTGTCCGACCAGACCATCGAGGCTGCGCTCTCGTTGCTGAACTGGTCGTTCTTCTCGCAGCCAATCGCTTGATAGAAGCGGATTGAGGCAGCGAGATCCTTCACCGGCAGATTCACGAAGATCATTTTGGGCATTGTAGGTCCCTTATGGCGATGCTCTGATCGAGCGTCAGAGCGCCAGCATGGTTTGCTCATGGAGAGGGGCACGACAGCAGTAGTCGCGCCCGCCGTGAAAGATCAGCGAAGAGCTGTCTTCTCGCGGGTTCGGTCGTGCAGTTCGGCGACCTCTGGTGTCAGGGCCTCGGCAAAGTCGCTCATTTCGTAAAGCGGACGGATCTCGATCTCGCTCGGCCCCGGCATCGGATTGGGACAGCGCTTCACCCACTCGATCGCCTCGGCCACGTCCCTGACCTCCCACAGCCAGAAGCCGGCAACCAGCTCGCGGGTCTCGGCGAAGGGCCCATCGATGACGGAGCGGTTCGGCCCGTCGAAGGCCACGCGCTTGCCCTGCGCCGAGGGCTTCAATCCGTCGCCTGCCAGCATGATGCCGGCTTTGACCAGTTCCTCGTTGAACTTGCCCATGGCTTCGAGGAGCTCGGTCGTGGGCATGACGCCCGCTTCGCTATCCTTCGTCGCCTTCACCATCACCATGACACGCATCGTTTAGTCTCCTTTTGACACGGAGGCCGCAGGGTCTCCTTGCTGCTACGACGAACGGAAGACGGCGGAATCGACAGCTCGTCGAAAATTTTTGGGGTTGGGCGATCCGACAAGCAAGGCCATATGGTCGCAATACTCATCTCGCCAAGGCAGCGGGAGCGCGCCGAATGGTGGGGCTACCGTCAGTCCGAAGGGCATGCCCCTTTCCGAAGGGCGGCCCCGAGGACGTTTCTGTAGCGTCTACGGAATGGCCGCTCGGCGTAAACGGGGTTTGCGAAGCCGCGTCGAAACGCTTAAGTCATAACCGGCGCATGGCTAGGGGAGATCGCCAGCCTCGGCTATGCGACGATGCGGAAAGGAAGCGGGCCGCGCCTCGGCGTGTCGTGCGGCTGGCTTCGGGTGCATAATCCGTTATGCCCGGCTCAAAGGTTTGAATTCATGGCCGTCGTTCTCGACCTTCTGAACAAGGACAACCGTCCTCGCCACCCGGAAAAGGCGCATCGGCCCGATCAGCCTGTCCAGCAACGCAAGCCGGACTGGATCCGCGTGAAGGCTCCCGGCTCGCCCAAATGGGCCGAGACCAACCGCATCGTGCGCGAGAACAAACTCGTGACGGTGTGCGAGGAGGCGGGCTGTCCCAATATCGGCGAGTGCTGGGAAAAGAAGCACGCCACCTTCATGATCATGGGCGACACCTGCACGCGGGCCTGCGCCTTCTGCAACGTGAAGACCGGCTTGCCCGAAGCGCTCGATCCGCATGAGCCGGAGAACGTGGCGAAAGCGGTCGAAAAGCTCGGTCTCGAGCACGTGGTCATCACATCGGTCGACCGCGACGACCTGGCCGATGGTGGCGCGCAGCACTTTGCCGACGTGATCCACGCCATCCGCGCGCGCTCGCCCAAAACCACTATCGAGATTCTCACCCCCGATTTCCTGCGCAAGCCCGGCGCGCTGGAAGTCGTCGTCGCGGCGAAGCCCGACGTGTTCAACCACAACCTGGAAACCGTGCCGTCGAGGTACCTCAAGGTCCGTCCCGGCGCGCGCTATTTCCACTCCATCCGTCTGCTCCAGCAGGTGAAGGAGATGGACCCCAACATCTTCACCAAATCCGGTATCATGGTGGGCTTGGGCGAAGAGCGGAACGAAGTGCTGCAGCTCATGGACGATCTGCGCTCGGCGGACGTGGATTTCATGACCATCGGCCAGTATCTCCAGCCGACCAAGAAGCATCATGAGGTGATCCAGTTCGTGACGCCGGACGAGTTCAAGGCCTATGAGACCACGGCCTACGCCAAGGGCTTCCTGCTCGTGTCCTCGACGCCGCTGACGCGCTCCTCGCATCATGCGGGCGAGGACTTCGCGAAGCTCAAGGCCGCGCGTCTCTCCAAGATCGGCTGATCGTTTCTCGTGGACGGGCCATGCGGCGCATTCTGGTCATCGGCAGCCCTGGAGCGGGCAAGAGCACCCTGGCGCGCCGCCTCGCGCAGCGCCTCGGCCTGCCGCTGATCCATCTCGACCGCGAATACTTTGGGCCCGGCTGGACCATGCCGCCGCGGGATGAGTGGCGGGAGAAGGTGAAAGGGCTTGCCGCCCGGCCGGAATGGGTCATGGACGGCAACTATGCCAGCACTTTTGACTTGCGCGTGCCGCGGGCGACCGTCGTCATCTGGCTCGATGTCGGCCGCTGGCGCTGCCTTGCGAGCGTGACGTGGCGCGTGTTGAAAAACTACGGCCGGGTGCGGGACGATCTCGGCCCCGACTGCATCGAGAAGTTCGACTGGTCGTTCATGCGCTGGATCTGGAAATACCAAAAGGACATGCGCCCCAAGACCACCCGCATGCTTGCTCGGCTGCGGCCCGACCAGCAGCTTTTCGTCCTGCGCTCGCGCTCTCAGATTCCCTCGCTTGAGGAGACGCTTCTCTCCTCCGCTCCCGCCAAGGCCGCCTGACCATGCCGTCCTTCCGCTCGTCACGCCCGGTCAAGCACACGCCCGCGCAGATGTTCGCTCTCGTGGCGGATGTGGAGCGCTATCCCGAATTCCTGCCGCTCTGCGACGCCTTGCACATCGTCCGCCGCGCCCAGAGCGGAGAGGGCATCGAGACCATCGTCGCCGCCATGACCGTGGGCTACAAGGCGATCCGCGAAAGTTTTACGAGCCGCGTGACCCTCGACAATCCCCGCCTGCGTATCCAGGTGGAATACATCGACGGGCCGTTCAAATATCTCGAAAACCGCTGGACCTTCCGCGAAACGCCGACCGGCAGCGACGTGGAGTTCTACATCAACTACGAATTCAAGAGCTTTGCCCTCGGCCTCCTCATGGGCTCGGTCTTCGACAAGGCCTTTCACAAATTCGCGGAAGCGTTCGAGAAGCGGGCCGATGTCATCTACTCCCGCCCGTCGGAGCCCATCGGCTAAGCGTCAGAGCAGGAACTCGACGGCGTAAAGCACAAACGTTCCCCCGCCCGAGATGCCGAAAAAGGCCGCAAGGCCCTTCAGAGGGGTTGAGGTGAAGAAGGGCGCGATGATCGAGCTCGCAAGAAGGATCATCTGAAGCGCGCAGGCGAACAGATAAAGTTCTTTCGAACGGTAGAACCAGCTCACGCTCGCCGATCCCCACGGATAGCAACCACGTCCGGCCCGAGGCTCGCCGCAGATGGAGGCGTCTACGGCGAGAAGAAAAACGTCCAGGGCCACGAGTAAAAGCGCCAACGCCAGCGCTTGAAACGCCAGTTCGGGATAAGACGGAAATCTCAGCCTCATCATAGCGATACGCTCAGTTAAGAGTGATCGCCCCCTCAAGAAGCATCAAGGCATCCGATACGGCGCTGCGGCGGACGCTCTCACGGCCGATATCACCATAGTGCCTCATTAAGACTTTAATCTTATCATCCTTCTTGGCCAATGCAAAATGCACCAGCCCGACCGGCTTTGTCGCCGTTCCTCCGGTCGGTCCTGCAATGCCGGTAATCGCGACCGCCACATCCGCCTTGGAGTGCTTTAGCGCTCCCTCGGCCATCGCCCGCGCCACCGGCTCGCTCACCGCGCCGTGCTGCGCAATCAGCTCCGCCGGTACGCCGAGCAGTTCCGTCTTCGCCTCGTTGGAATAAGTGACGAAGCCGCGTTCCACCACTTTGGACGAGCCTGCTATCTCGGTCAGAAGCCCCGCCACCAATCCGCCGGTGCAGGACTCGGCCGTCGCGATCATCAGGCCTTCCTTCTCGTAGGCCTTCAGAAGCGCCGCCGCCCGGTCCTTCCAATCCAGCGGGATCATTCCACTCTCTCCGGCACACGGATCGTGGCGGCCGCCTGCGCCGCGATCCCTTCGCCACGCCCCGTAAATCCGAGCTTCTCCGTCGTCGTCGCTTTCAGCGACACCTGATCGAGACGCAAGCCGGTGATCTGCGCAATCCGCTGACGCATCGCTTCCCGGTAAGGGCCGAGACGAGGCCTCTCGCACAGCAGCGTCGCGTCGAGGTGGTCGACCACTCCGCCACGCTGCCGCACAAGGTCAACGGCATGCGCGAGGAAACGATCCGACGCCGCACCCTTCCATTGCGGATCGCTCGGCGGAAAATGCGTGCCGATATCGCCATCGGCCAACGCACCGAGAATGGCGTCGGTGAGGGCGTGCAGGATCACATCGCCATCGGAATGCGCCAGCACGCCCCGGTCGTGCGGAACCTTGATGCCGCCGAGCCAGACATGATCGCCATCCGTAAAGGCATGGACGTCGAAGCCGGTGCCAAGGCGGGTCAGATAAGTCATCGCGTGATCCTTCAAACGCCGCTCCGCCTCTTTGAAGTCGGCGGAATGGGTCAACTTGATATTCGCGGGGTCGCCCTCAAAGACATGGACGGAAAGCTCCGCCCATTCCGCGAGCGCCCCGTCGTCGGTGAAAGCGTGGAGTCCTGAGATGGCAGCCTTCCGATGGGCTTCCAGCAGATCGCCGAAACGGAATGCTTGCGGTGTCTGGATGGCTCGCAGAGTAGCGCGCTCCGGGGTCGACAAAACTTCTCCCTGCTGACCGACCACCTTAATTGTATCGGTCACCGTCGTGCCAGGGACGGCAGCTCCGGAGCGCCGCGCCGCCGCGATGGCCCGGCCGATGAGGGCGGAGCTGACAAAGGGGCGTGCCGCATCGTGCACCAGAACGATCTCGGGCGCGGTTTCGGCGAGCGCTTCGAGCCCTTCGCGGGCCGAATCCTGCCGTGTCTCACCCCCCAGGGCATGAGGGAGAATTGCATCACGAAGAGAGGGGGGCAGGAGGTCGATGCTGGCCTGGTAGAGGTCCAGGTCATTCGGGTGAATCACGACGATTGTCCGGTCCACCTGCGGATGCGCGAGGAACGCCTGAAGCGTCCGGGCCAGGACAGGCTGTCCATCCAGGAGCCGATACTGCTTGGGAACACCTTCTCCGGCCCTGGAACCACGTCCTGCGGCAACGATGAGGACGGCGACTGACATGGGAACGCTCTCTCTAGTTCCAGCCGTCCTAAGCCCCGAACCGGCGGAAGGCAAATGGCAGAGGCGCCGGAAACTGTAGGGCTTGCGTTGCAGGTCGATTTGGCTATTTGTTGGGCAGAATGAAAGTTGATCATAAAATAGGCGGATCGAGTTTCAAGATCGGCTCGGTCGAGATCGAGACCGGAGCCGTCCTCGCGCCTTTGTCCGGCGTGACGGATGTTGCTTTTCGGCGCATCGCCAAGCGGCTTGGGGCGAGCCTCGTCGTGTCCGAAATGGTCGCGTCCGATGAACTCGTTCAGGGTTCGGAGGAAGCGCAGCTTCGGGCGGAGGGGACCGGCATCGAGCCGCATGTCGTCCAGCTCGCGGGCTGTGCGCCGGAGTGGATGGCCCGCGCCGTCCGCGTTGCCGAGGATGCCGGCGCTCGCATCATCGACATCAATATGGGTTGCCCCGCCAAGCGGGTGATCGGTGGATATGCGGGTTCGGCGCTGATGCGCGACCTCGATCATGCCTGCCGGCTCATCGAGGCGTCGGTGCAGGCCGCGAGCGTTCCGGTGACCGTCAAGATGCGGTTGGGCTGGGATCATACGACGATCAATGCGCCCGAACTTGCGCGGCGGGCGGAAGCTCTCGGCGTCAGCGCCGTGACGGTGCACGGACGCACGCGTCAGCAATTCTACAAGGGCAGTGCCGATTGGAGCGCTATCGCACCGGTCGTCGAGGCCGTGAAGATCCCGGTGATCGCCAATGGCGATATCGGATCGCTTGACGACGCGCAAAGCTGCCTACGGGCGTCGGGGGCTGCCGCCGTTATGATCGGGCGGTCCGCCGTCGGCAGACCCTGGCTCGTCGGGCAGATCGGTGCGGCATTGCAGGGACGTCTGGTTCCCGATCCCGAGCCTGAAGAGATGATGGCTCTTGCTATTGAGCACTATGAAGGCCTCTTGTCCCTTTACGGCCACCAGGTCGGCGTCCGTCACGCCCGCAAGCATCTGGCAGCTTATGCCGATGTTGCGATGGCTTCGGGTTTCCAGATCCCGCAAGGCGTCCGGGCCGTGCTCGTGACGTCGGACCAACCTCAAACCGTTATCAGCCTCCTGCGCGCTGTCTATGCCGAGCCCGAGAGGAGAGTGGCATGACGGCGGGCATCAACGATCTCATCATGAATGCGCTGCCGCTGCCGGTTCTGACCATCGGCGAGGGGCATCGCGTGATGCATGCAAACGCCGCGGCCGAGGCTTTCTTCGACATGAGTCTGCGTATGATGCAGCGGCAAAATCTATCTGATTTCATTCCATTCGGGTCGCCTGTTATGGCACTGGTTGAGGATGTTCGCCAGCGCGGCGCGAGCGTTAGCGAGCATCGGGTGGATATCGGCGGCCCCCGCATCGGCACAGAGCGGATCGTCGATGTGTTCGCGACGCCTCTGGGCGATGACAGCGACGACGTCGTCATCATGCTCCAAGAACGCACCATTGCCGACAAGATGGATCGCCAATTGACCCATCGCGGAGCCGCGCGCTCGATCACCGCGCTTGGAGCGATGCTGGCGCATGAGATCAAGAATCCGCTTTCCGGCATTCGCGGCGCGGCGCAGCTGCTTGAGCAGTCAGCGGATGAGGATGACCGCGTCCTGACGCGTCTTATTTGCGCTGAGACGGACCGCATCGTGAAACTCGTCGAGCGCATGGAGCTTTTCGGCGAAGAGCGTCCGGTTGAGAGAGGTCCGGTCAACGTTCACGGCGTGCTCGACCACGTGAAGCGTCTCGCTCAATCAGGCTTCGCGCGGCATATCCGTTTCGTCGAGAACTACGACCCTTCGCTTCCGCCTGTTCTCGGCAATCGCGATCAGCTGATTCAGGTCATTCTCAATCTGGTCAAGAACGCGGCCGAAGCCATCGGCATTGACGCGACGGATGGCGAAATCGTCCTGTCGACCGCGTTTCGGACAGGCGTCAGGCTGCAAGTGCCTGGTGCGCGTGAGCGCGTCAGCCTGCCTATCGAATTGAGCGTCAGCGACAACGGACCCGGCGTGCCGCAAGAGCTGATGAGCGACCTTTTTGACCCCTTCGTCACGACGAAGGTTCAGGGCAGTGGTCTTGGACTCGCCTTGGTGGCGAAGATCGTAGGCGACCACGGCGGCATTGTCGAATGCGAGCCGGTGCCCAGACGCACGACTTTCCGAATTCTCCTGCCGATGCATCGCGCCAACGATGGCCGCGAGGCTGATATGTGAGGCCGAGCCCATGCCGAGTGGACAGATCCTTCTTGCAGACGACGACGCTGCCATCCGGACCGTGCTGAACCAGGCGCTGTCGCGGGCGGGCTATGAGGTCCGCTCGACGAGCAACGCCGCAACGCTGTGGCGGTGGGTTGCTCAAGGGGAGGGTGATCTCGTCATTACCGACGTGATGATGCCCGACGAGAACGCCTTCGATCTTCTTCCTCGCATCAAGAAGCTGCGGCCCGATCTGCCCATCGTGGTCATGAGCGCGCAGAACACCTTCATGACCGCGATCAAGGCCTCTGAGCGCGGGGCTTACGAATACCTGCCGAAGCCCTTTGACCTGAAGGAATTGGTCGCAGTCGTTGGTCGGGCCCTGTCGCGGCCGCGTGTTCTATCCAACCCCAGCTCCTCCGGCGAGAATGAGGATATCCCGCTCATCGGCCGCTCTCATGCCATGCAGGAGATCTATCGCGCGCTTGCTCGCCTGATGCCGACGGACCTGACGGTGATGATCACCGGCGAGTCCGGGACCGGCAAGGAGCTCGTGGCCCGCGCACTGCACGACTACGGCAAGCGGCGTCAGGGGCCATTCGTGGCAGTCAACATGGCGGCCATTCCGCGGGAGTTGATCGAGTCGGAGCTGTTCGGCCACGAGAAGGGGGCGTTCACCGGCGCGACAGCGCGCAATACGGGTCGTTTCGAGCAGGCCGAGGGCGGCACTCTGTTTCTCGACGAGATTGGCGACATGCCGATGGAGGCGCAGACCCGTCTTCTCCGCGTGCTGCAGCAGGGCGAATATACGACCGTCGGCGGACGGGTGCCGATCAAGACCAATGTCCGCATCATCGCAGCGACGAACAAGGACTTACGGGTCCTGATCCAACAGGGTCTTTTCCGCGAGGACCTCTTTTTCCGCCTCAACGTCGTGCCATTGCGCCTGCCGCCGCTGCGTGAAAGGGTCGAGGACATTCCCGATCTCGTCCGACACTTCTTCGTGCTGGTTGAGAAGGAAGGGCTGTCCCGCAAGCAGCTTGACGTGGAGGCGATGGATCGCCTGAAGCGCTATCGCTGGCCCGGAAACGTCCGCGAACTCGAAAATCTGATCCGCCGCCTGGCGGCGCTTTATCCGCAGGACACGATCACGGGAGCGATCGTCGACGCGGAACTCGATGCGCAGCCGATGCCGGCCGTGCAGCCGGCGGGCAAATCGGTTCAGGCTGCGGCCTCGGAAGGCTTGTCCGACGCGGTCGAGCGCCATCTGGCGGAATACTTCTCCGGTTACAAGGACTCTCTCCCGCCACCCGGCCTGTACCACCGAATCCTCCGGGAGATTGAGGGGCCCTTGATCGGCGCAGCGCTCGCGGCCACCCGCGGAAATCAGATCCGTGCCGCAGAACTGCTCGGGGTCAATCGCAACACTTTGAGGAAAAAGGTTCGCAACCTAGAGTTGATGGTCGTCCGCACGAGCCGGTAGCTGTAATAATTTGACCACAGTGTTGTGATGGTGCATCACCCGTAACCAAGGGTGCCAGCGAGCGCCGCTTTCACGGGGCAGGTCTTGCTTAATCAAGACAACCAATCACAACGCCAACAGAGCGATGCGGCGCAACGCAGCTTCGGCTGGTTTGGGCCGTTTGCGGTGCTCACGGCGCTTGCCTCGGCACTGGCGACCTTCCTTGTGCTCGCGGGCGCGACCCCGATTCTGCCGACTCACGACGTGGTTCTGTGGGTCTTCTTCTTCAATGGCGCCCTGATCGTCCTGCTCCTTGGCATTGTCGCGTGGCAGACGAGAAAGCTGATGCGCGAACGCCGGGCCGGTGCAGCGGGGGCTGGCCTTCATGTGCGGATCGTCGGCCTGTTCAGCCTGGTCGCGGTCCTTCCCGCCATCCTGGTGGCGGTGGTTGCGACTGTCACCCTGGAACGAGGTCTCGATCCCTGGTTTACCGGGTCCATCAAGGACCTGATGTTCAACACCGTTGAAATTGCGCGCTCTTACCGGGAACTGCAGTGCCGCACGCTGGCACGCGAAACCCAGCTCATGGCGGCGGATCTCAATCGCGCCAAGGTGCTCTACGACGCCGACCGCAAGGTCTTTCGCGACTTCATGAACTCGCGCGCGGTCTTTCTGGGATTCCCGCTTGCGATGATCCTCGAGCCCGATGGATCGGTCGTCGAGAAACTGGAGGCAAGACCCCTCGAGGGCGTGCCGCAGCCGACGAAGGAAGATCTCGACGAGGCGAGCGACAAGGAGGCTCTTTGCCTCTTTCCGCGCAGCGGCAATGTTTTCCGGTCTGTCCTGAAGCTTGAGGCGCATGGGGGGCGCATTCTCTATGTCGCCCGCGAGGTCGACCCTCGGGCCGTCGAATTCCCGCCCGCAGCCGAAGCCGGTGTCGCCTTCTATGAGGCCTTGGAACAAAAGAAGGTAGGCATTCAGGTCGCCTTTGCGTCCATGTTCACGCTGATCGCCGTCATTGTGCTTCTGTCGGCGATCTGGTTCGGGCTGAATTTCGCAAATCGGCTCATAGCCCCCATTCGCCGGCTCATCCACGCGACCGATCAGGTCGCAAGCGGCAATTTCTATGTTCAAGTGCCGGTGCGAAGAGGCGAGGGCGACCTCGCTCACCTGGGCGAAACCTTCAATAAGATGACGTCGGAGTTGCGCCATCAGCATGATGGACTGACCGCCGCCAGCGATCTCATCGACCGTCGCCGTCGCTTTACCGAGGCGGTCCTCGCCGGTGTGTCCGCGGGTGTGATCGGCATCGATGCGCAGGGCATCATTACCATCGCAAACCCGTCCACAGAGGCGCTTCTGGGCACTCCGCTCGACGATCTCTTGGGCCATCCCATCACGACCATCCTTCCGGAAGTCGCGATGCTCGTCGCCGAAATGGGCGCCAGCCGCCAGCGTCTCGCGCAGCAGCAAATTCAGATCACGCGCAAGGGCAAGGAGCGGACCATCAACGTCCGCGTGACCAGCGAGCATTCACGTATGGAAGAGAGGGATCTCGTCATCACGCTCGACGACATCACCGATCTGGTGGCTGCACAGCGCACCTCCGCCTGGGCCGACGTCGCGCGACGCATCGCGCACGAGATCAAGAATCCGCTGACGCCGATCCAACTCTCGGCCGAGCGCATCCGCCGTAAGTACGGCAAGGTCATCGTGACGGACCGCGATGTGTTCGATCAATGCACGGACACGATCATTCGGCAGGTCGATGACATCAAGCGTATGGTGGATGAGTTCTCTTCATTCGCGCGGATGCCGAAACCCACCATCGGGGACGAGGATCTGGTGGAGACGATCCGGCAGGTGGTTTTCATGATGCGGATCGCGCATACCGAGATTCAGTTCGTCGATCAGCTCCCCTCACGCCCCGTTGTTGCGCCCTTCGACCGACGGCTGTTGTCTCAGGCCGTCACCAATATCGTGAAGAATGCGACCGAGGCGATTGCCGCTGTTCCCGAGCCGGAGCGGGGCAAGGGTCAAATCTCGGTGCTGCTGGATGACACACATCCCGATTATCTGATTTTGGCCGTGACCGATAACGGCAAAGGCTTTCCGGTCGAGGGGCGGCAGCGTCTTCTGGAGCCTTACATGACGACCCGCGAGGGCGGCACGGGGCTCGGCCTGCCGATCGTGAGTAAGATTTTGGAAGAGCATGGTGGGGGCATGGATCTCGTCGACAACCCCGCAGGACGTGGCGGACAAGTCCGCATGTGGATACCGAAGATTAAAACAGTGGCGAATGAAGAAACGGTCGGCGCCCGAACCGACACGCAGAGGGCGAGCATATGAGCGCTGATATCCTGGTCGTCGACGACGAAGTTGACATTCGAGAGCTCGTGGCCGGCATCCTCGAGGATGAAGGGCACCGGACGCGGACGGCGGGGGGCTCCGATGAGGCGTTGGCGGCTATCGAGGCGCGCCGCCCCCATCTCGTCTTTCTCGACATCTGGCTGCAGGGAAGCCGGCTCGACGGGCTGCAAGTCCTCGACGTCATCAAGGCGCAGCACCCTGATTTGCCGGTCGTGATGATCTCCGGTCATGGCAACGTTGAGACGGCTGTGTCGGCCATCAAGGCGGGCGCTTACGATTTCATCGAAAAGCCGTTCAAGGCAGATCGGCTTGTGCTGGTCGCCGAGCGGGCGCTCGAGGCATCGCGTCTCAAGCGCGAGGTCCGTGATCTGCGGGCCCGCTCTGTGCAGGCGAGCCGCATTGCCGGCAAGTCCATCGTCATCAACCAGCTTCGGCAGGCGGTCGAACGCGCGGCTCCCACCAATGCCCGCATCATGATCACCGGGGCGCCCGGCTCCGGCAAGGAGCTGACGGCGCGTACCATCCACGGCCTTTCGACGCGGGCCAACGGCCCCTTTGTCGTGGTCTCTGCTGCCACCATCACGCCAGAGAATATGGAAGCCGAATTGTTCGGCATGGAGGGCGACGAGGGCAGGGGACGTCGCGTCGGCGCGCTGGAAGAAGCCCATGGCGGCACCCTCTATATCGACGAGATCGCCGACATGCCGCGCGAAACGCAGAACCGGATCTTGCGTGTTCTCGTGGATCAAAACTTCCAGCGCGTCGGCGGCACAACGCGCGTCCATGTCGATGTCCGCATCATCTCGTCCTCGAGCCGGGACTTGTCTGCGGAGATCGCGGCGGGGCGGTTCAGAGAAGACCTGTTCCATCGCCTCGGCGTCATTCCGATCCGCGTGCCTTCGCTCGCCGAGCGTCGGGAGGATGTGCCGGAGCTGATCGAGTTCTTCATGGACCAGATTTCGGCCACCACGGGTCTTCCCAAGCGCTGCATCGCCGATGACGCCATGGCCGTCCTGCAATCGCATGACTGGCCCGGGAACGTGCGCCAGCTGCGGAACAATGTCGAACGCCTGATGATTCTGACTTCGGGTGACCCGGAAGCCGAAGTCACCGCTGAAATGCTGCCATCCGAGATCGGAGCGCTTGTCCCGACGACCCCGGGGGGCTCCGGCGGCGAAAAGCTCATGAGCCTGCCGCTACGGGATGCGCGAGAAATCTTCGAACGCGAATATCTTCTGGCGCAAATCGCCCGCTTCAGCGGAAATATCTCCCGCACCGCGGAATTTATCGGCATGGAGCGCTCGGCCCTCCATCGAAAGTTGAAGTCGCTGGGGATTGGCAGCTAAGACACGGTCGAGGAGAAAATATGCCAAGGGGGCGACATACCACCATGTTCCCCCTTGCGTAACGGTACTCTTCGCCCTGTAATAAGGGGGCCGGTCGACGACCGCACGGATGCGGACAACCATATAGGCGGCCCCATAGCCAAGACCGGCGGCGATGGGCTGACGAGGCAACTTCAATGGCGGGCGATCGCGCGCAGAACCTTCAGGACACTTTCCTCAACTACGTCCGGAAGAACAAGATTCCCTTGACGATCTTTTTAGTGAACGGCGTAAAGCTTCAGGGCGTCGTCACCTGGTTCGACAATTTCTGCGTGCTTCTGCGCAGGGACGGACATTCTCAGCTCGTCTACAAGCATGCCATTTCCACGATCATGCCTGGACAGCCCGTTCAGTTGTTCGATCAGATCGACGAGGTCGGCGAAAAGGCCTGAGGTGACGGAACCACGCACGCCGGGTGAACATCGTCTGGGACAACTGGCCGAACCCGAGAAAGAGGTTGCGGCAGGGACCAGGACGCTTGTCATCGGACCTTACCTGACCCGGAAGCGCCGGATCACCACTGAGGCTGGGGACGAAGCGGTCAATCCCCGGCCTGCGGACGCTCGCCTAGACGAGGCGACGGGGCTTGCCGGTGCTATCGATCTGGCCATCGTCCGCTCGCTCCTTGCGCCTTTGGCTTCGCCCCGTCCCGCGACCTATATCGGCAGCGGCAAAGTCGACGAGCTGGCCGCCTTGATTCGGACCGAGGAGATCGGCCTCGTTGTCATGGACTGCGCCTTGAGCCCGGTGCAGCAGCGGAACCTCGAAAAGGCCTGGGGCGCGAAGGTCATAGACCGGACCGGTCTGATCCTCGAAATCTTCGGCCGTCGGGCGCGCACGAAGGAAGGGACGCTGCAGGTCGAACTGGCGCACTTGTCCTATCAGAAGGGCCGGCTTGTGCGGTCGTGGACGCACCTCGAACGGCAACGCGGCGGCTTCGGCTTCCTTGGTGGGCCAGGCGAAACCCAGATCGAGGCCGACCGGCGCATGATTCAGGAGCGCATGACGCGGATCGAGCGGGAGCTTGAGACGGTGATCAAGACGCGCTCGCTGCACCGCGCCAGCCGCCGCCGCGTGCCGTATCCCATCGTCGCGCTCGTCGGCTATACGAATGCCGGCAAGTCGACCCTGTTCAACCGCATGACGGCGGCCGAAGTGCTGGCCGAGAACATGCTGTTTGCGACGCTTGATCCGACCTCCCGCGCCATCGATCTGCCTCACGGTGAAAAGGCGATCCTGTCCGATACCGTCGGCTTCATCTCCGATCTGCCGACCATGCTCGTCGCCGCCTTCCGCGCAACGCTTGAGGACGTGGTCGAAGCGGACCTCCTTCTCCACGTCCGCGACGTCTCCCATGGCGAGACGGAAGCGCAAGCCGGTGACGTGGCCGTCGTCCTACGGGAACTCGGGATCGATCCTGACGATAACCGCCGCATCATCGAGGTCTGGAACAAAGCGGATCTTCTTAACGCTGAGGACCGCGAACGGCTGGCGGTCACCTCAAGCCGCGCAGAGAGCGAGCAGCGGCCCATCCTGATTTCGGCGCTGACCGGAGAAGGAATACCGGAGCTTCTCGCCACCATCGAGCAGCACCTGTCGGCGGGGCGCTTGACCTACGAGGTCAATGTCGCGCCGGAGGACGGGCAAGGTCTCGCCTGGCTCCATGAGAACACGGAAATCTTGAGCCGCGAGACGCTGGAGGACGGGCGCTCGATGCTCCGCGTGCGGCTGATTGCAGGTAAAGAGCCCCGCTTCCTAAACCGGTTCCCCACCGCCCGGGTTCTCTGAAGACAGCTCCTCGCGCTCCGCGCGTTTGGCCTCGACCCAGAGTTCCTCCATCTCGTCGAGCGAAGCCTCGTCCAACGTTCTGTTGCGCTTTTCGAGAGCAGTCTCGATGGCGCGAAAACGGCGCTCGAACTTGGCGTTCGTCCGGCGCAAAGCCGTCTCGGGATCGATCTCGAAATGACGGGCGAGATTGGTCACGGCAAACAGCAGATCCCCGATCTCGTCCTCGATCTTATCCTTGTTGCCGGTAGAGGCCGCTTCCTTCACCTCCTCCAGCTCTTCGTGGATCTTGTCGATCACCTGCGCGGCGTCCGGCCAGTCGAAGCCGACCTTCGCGGCCTTGGCGGTGAGTTTCTGGGCACGCGTCAGGGCCGGCAGGACGGGCGGAATGCCGCCGAGGAAGCCGGTGTCATGCGCTTCCAGAAGCGCGCCCATCCTTTCGCGCTCGACGCGGCGCTCGGCCTTCTCCTCGCGCTTGATAAAGTCCCAGAGACCCTTGACTTCCTCTGGCGAAAGATCGCGAGCGTTCCCGAACACATGCGGATGCCGACGGATCAGCTTGCGCGTAATGGCCTCGACCACATCGGGGAAGGCGAAAACGCCTTGCTCTTCTGCCATGCGGGCATGAAAGACCACTTGAAGCAGCAGGTCGCCGAGTTCTTCCTTCAGATCCGCGAGATCGCCGCGCTCGATGGCGTCCACGACCTCATAGGCCTCCTCCAAGGTATAGGGGGCAATGGTCGCGAAGTTCTGCTCCAGGTCCCAGGGGCATCCGGTGACAGGCGTTCTGAGCGCCGCCATGATTTCCAGGAGCCGTGCGATATCGGAGGAAGGTTTCATCAAAGCGCCTCGGGATCGTCCTGCCGCTTCATAACGCGAGGACGCTCAGGGGCACAATGTCATTGGGCGTCACGTCGCCGTTTCCAGAGCCTCGGTCGCGATGAGCTTGCGGCTGAATCCTGGCGGATTCTGTTTTCGGCAACGCTTCCTGAAACTCGATGAAGCGCGTTGGAAGCCGCTATGCCTCGCCGCTTGAGGCGGAAATACGCTCCCGTCCGTGAAAGACGGTCATCGTATCGCGTCGGGCGATGCCGACGAGAGTCATGTTGTGCAGCCGCGCGCGCTCGAGCGCGAGAGAGGTCGGCGCCGAGATGGCGACAATTGTGCCGGCGCCGAAGGCCGCAACCTTTTCCACCAGCTCGAACGAGCACCGGCTGGTGACGACGACGAAGCCGTCGTCCGGTGAAATCCCGTTGCGCAAAAGATAGCCGATCAGTTTGTCGAGGGCGTTGTGGCGGCCGACATCCTCGCGCACCGCAGTGAGACGCCCGTCAAGGTTCGCCCAGGCGGTCGCGTGGACCGCGTGCGTCTCGTTGTTGAGGGGCTGGGCCTCGTCGAGGGCGGCCAGAGCCCTCCCGATGCTCTCGGCGGAAACCACCGGCGGCGTCCGCGAGGGCGGGTGGGCGCGGGGCAAGGCGTTGAGATCTTCGATCCCGCACAGCCCGCAGCCCGTGCGCCCCGTCAGCGCCCGTCGCCTGGCCAGATGGGCGTGCAGGCGCTCCGCGATCAAATCCATGTCGAGCGTGATGCCGCTCTCGTTCTCTGTAATGCGGATGGAGCGCAGATCCGTCGTCTGCTCGATGATGCCCTCAGTGAGGCTGAAGCCGTAGGCGAAATCCTCCAGGTCCGAGGGCGTCGCCATCATCACGGCAAAGGGGATCGTCGCGTAGACGAGATTGATCGGCGTCTCGACCGGGATGAGCCGGTCAGCCGCTGAGGGGGGCCGGTCGCCGAAGGGCACGATCAGCGTCGGCACGTCGACCGCGACGGGCGAGTGCAGCTCTGCTGAATCGGACGATTCCGCTGTCGGTTTCAATGTCTCCGCCGTCGCCATCGGCACGCGTTCGGATGTGTGGCGTGCGCCGCTTTCGTCAATACGGCGGTCGAGAGGGGAACCTAGGCTGCGCCAATCGTCTCAGGGGGAGCTTCGCTCTGGAAGTCCTCAAAATTGACCTAGATTCAGCGTGAGATGCGTTCACGGCGTTCAACATAGGGAGGGTTGCCATGAATGTGGAACTCTCACGGCGCGGCTTCCTGACGGCGGCCGGCGTGGGTGTTGGAGGGACCGCGCTCGGGGCCTTTGGCTTCGGGGATCTGGAGGTGGCCCATGCCGCCGCGATCAGGCCCTTCAAGCTCGTCAACACCATGGAGACGCGCAATACCTGTCCGTATTGCTCCGTCGCCTGCGGCGTCATCCTTTATTCCAAGGGTGATCTCCGGAAAGGTGAGAACGCCGACATCATCCACATCGAAGGCGATGCCGACCATCCGACCAATCGCGGCACCCTGTGCCCGAAGGGATCGGCGTTGAAGGATTTCGTCAAATCCGAGACGCGGCTCAGGTATCCGATGCTGCGCAAGCCAGGATCGAGCACTTTCGAGCGGATCTCCTGGGATCAGGCGCTCGACCGTGTCGCCCGCCTCATGAAGACTGACCGCGACGCCAACTTCATCTCCGCCAACAAGGATGGCATACCGGTCAATCGCTGGACCACGGTCGGTTTCCTCGCTGCCTCGGCCACCACGAACGAGACGGCGTATCTGACCTACAAGGTCGTTCGCAGCACAGGGATCGTTTGTTTCGATAATCAGGCGCGCGTTTGACACGGCCCCACGGTGTCCAGTTTGGGCCCAACATTCGGCCGTGGCGCGATGACCAACTCCTGGACCGATATTCGGAACACGGATCTCGTCATCATCATGGGCGGCAACGCCGCCGAGGCGCATCCTTGCGGATTCAAGTGGGTCACTGAAGCCAAGGCGACACGCGGCGCCAAGCTGATCGTCGTCGATCCGCGCTTCACCCGCTCGGCCTCGGTATCCGATTTCTATGCGCCCATCCGGCAGGGAACCGACATCGCGTTCCTGCTCGGCGTCATCAACTACTGCATGCTGAACAACAAGGTGCAGTGGGAATATCTGAAGGCATTCACCAACGCGGCCTATCTAGTGAACGAGGGCTTCACCTATCAAGACGGGCTTTTTACGGGCTACGATCCCAACAAACGCGACTATGACCGCTCGACCTGGGAATACCAGATCGGGCTGGACGGCTTTGCGATGGTAGACGAGACGCTGCAAAACCCGCGCTGCGTCTGGAACCTTCTGAAAGCCCATGTGGCGGCTTACACGCCCGAAATGGTGGAGCGCATCTGCGGCACGCCGAAGGACAAGTTCCTAAAGGTGGCCGAGATGATCTCGGAATGCTCGACGCCGACCAAAACCATGACGTCGATGTACGCGCTCGGCTGGACCCAGCATTCCAAGGGGTCGCAGAACATCCGCACCATGGCGATGCTTCAACTCATCCTGGGTAATATCGGCGTGCGCGGAGGCGGCATGAATGCCCTGCGCGGGCACTCGAATATCCAGGGCCTGACGGATGTCGGCCTCATGTCCAACCTGCTGCCGGGCTATCTCAACATTCCCGTCGAGAAGGAGAAGGATTTCGGCACATACATGGCGAGCCGTGCTTTCAAACCACTTCGGCCCAACCAGACAAGCTATTGGCAGAACTACAAGAAGTTCTTCGTCAGCTTCCAAAAGGCCATGTGGGGCGATGCGGCGAACGCGGAGAACGAATTCGCCTATCACTACCTGCCGAAGCTCGACGTGCCGCAATACGATGTTCTGCGTGTCTTCGAGATGATGCACGACGGCGCCATCAACGGCTATTTCTGCCAGGGCTTCAACGCGCTGCTCGCCTTCCCCAACCGGAAGAAGGTCACGGAATCCCTCTCCAAGCTAAAATGGCTTGTCGTCATGGATCCGCTCGATACCGAGACGTCCCGTTTCTGGGAAAATCACGGCCAGTATAACGACGTCGATACGGCCTCCATCCAAACGGAGGTTATTCAGCTTCCGACGACGTGCTTTGCTGAAGAGGACGGCTCCCTCACCAATTCCGGCCGCTGGCTGCAATGGCATTGGGCGGGCGGCACGCCTCCCGGAGAGGCCAGGCACGACAACTGGATCATGGGGCAGCTCTATCGCCGCCTACGTGCACTCTACGAGAAGGAGGGCGGTGCCTATCCGGATCCGATCCTCAAGCTGACGTGGAACTACCAGAATCCGGATGAGCCGACGCCGGAGGAATTGGCGAAGGAGATCAACGGCTACGCCGTCGAGACGCTTCACGATCCCGCCGACCCGACCAAGGTCGTGCTGGAGAAAGGAAAGCAAGTCGTCAACTTCTCAGTGTTGCGCGACGACGGTTCGACCGCCTGCGGCTGCTGGATCTATTCCGGCTGCTTCAACGAGGCGGGCAACAACATGGCCCGCCGCGACAACGCGGACCCGGGCGATACCGGGGCCTATCCCGGCTGGACATTCGCCTGGCCGCTCAACCGGCGCATTCTCTACAACCGCGCCTCGGCGGATCTCCAGGGCAAGCCTTGGGACCCGAGCCGCAAACTGTTGGAGTGGGACGGCGAGAAATGGACCGGCTACGACGTGCCGGACATCGCGCCGACTGCCAAGCCCGACGTGGTCGGCCCCTTCATCATGAACCAGGAAGGCACGGCGCGCCTGTTCGTCCGCGGGCTGATGCGCGACGGTCCATTCCCGGTGCATTACGAGCCGTTCGAGGCGCCGATTGAAAACGTCATGGCGCCCAAGATCCGGGGCAATCCGGTCGCCCGGGTCTTCAAGGATGATTTGGCCCAGTTCGCGACCTCGGAGGAGTTCCCCTATGCAGCGACGTCGTATCGCCTCACCGAGCACTTCCACTACTGGACCAAGCACAACTGGGTGAATTCCGTTCTTCAGCCCGAGTTCTTCGTCGAGCTTTCGGAGCAGCTTGCGGCTGAGAAGGGCATCGCCGACGGCTCGTGGGTCCGCGTGTGGTCGAAGCGCGGTTCGGTCAAGGCAAAGGCCATGGTGACGAAACGCATCAAGCCGCTCGTCTGCAACGGCAAGACCGTGCACGTGATCGGCATTCCGCTGCACTGGGGCTTCATGGGGCGCGCACTGAAGGGCTGGGGACCGAACTCCCTCACGCCTTTCGTCGGCGACGCCAATATCGAGACGCCTGAATACAAGGCGTTCCTCGTCAACATCGAACCCACGACCGCGCCAGTGACCTCCTGAGGAGAGACGCGATGGCACCGATACACACCGCGCAGACAAATCCTCCGGTCCAGAGCGTCCCTCCGCAGTTCTCGGAGAAGGACCTGATCCGCCGCTCCGCCTCTACCGTGCCGCCGCCCGCGCAGCAGCTCGAAGAGGTGGCGAAGCTGATCGACGTGTCGAAATGCATCGGCTGTAAAGCCTGCCAAGCCGCCTGCATCGAATGGAACGACACCCATCCGGTGATCGAGACCAATGTCGGGAGTTATGTGAACCCGCATGACCTCACACCCGACATGTTCACGCTCATGCGGTTCACGGAGTGGGACAACCCGAAGACTGGTAATCTCGAGTGGCTGATCCGCAAGGACGGCTGCATGCATTGCGCCGATCCCGGCTGTCTCAAGGCCTGCCCGGCGCCCGGCGCTATCGTGCAGTACTCGAACGGCATCGTCGATTTCGTGCACGAGAACTGCATTGGCTGCGGTTATTGCGTGAAGGGCTGCCCCTTCAACATTCCGCGCATCTCGAAGGTCGATCACACGGCCTATAAATGCACGCTGTGTTCCGACCGCGTCGCGGTGGGGCAGGGGCCGGCCTGCGCGAAGGCCTGCCCGACACACGCCATTTCCTTCGGCACGAAGGACGACATGAATAAGTTGGCCGAAAGCCGCATCACCGACCTGAAATCGCGCGGCTACGACAACGCCGGCCTCTACGATCCTCCCGGCGTCGGCGGCACGCATGTGATGTATGTCCTGCATCACGCCGACCAGCCGGAGATTTATTCCAATCTGCCGAGGGACCCGAAGATCAGCCCGGTGGTTCAGGCCTGGAAGGGCCTTGCGAAGTATGTCGGCTTCGCCGCCATCGGGATCGCCGCAGCGGCTGGTCTGCTCCATTCCACGCTCGTCGGCCCCAACCGGGTCACGCGCGAGGATGAGGACAATGCCGAACGGCTGGTAAGGGATGAAACGTGATGGAACCCGAAGACGTCGAACCAGGAGATGCGATCCATCCCGGACGCCCGGTGGTCGTTGACCGGTACCGAGGGGCTGCGCGGATCAACCATTGGGTCACGGCGACGTGCCTGATCCTCCTCGCGATCTCGGGCCTTTCGCTATTTCACCCATCGTTGTTCTTCCTGACGGCGCTCTTCGGCGGCGGGCAGGTGACGCGTGCCATTCACCCATGGATCGGCGTGGTCCTGTTCTTCAGCTTCGCCGGTCTTTTCTTCCGCTTCTGGCGCGCCAACCTGCCGACGCGGACGGACGCGGTCTGGCTCTCTCAAGCCAGCGATCTTCTGGCCGGGCACGAGGAGCGGATGCCGGAGGTCGGAAAATACAATGCAGGCCAGAAGTTCATCTTCTGGAGCATGACCGTTCTGATCCTGATCCTGATCGCGAGTGGACTACTGATCTGGGAGCAGTATTTCACTTGGGTGACCACGATCCCGCAAAACCGCGTCCTCGTGCTGACTCATTCGCTCGCCGCCGTGGTCATCATCTGCGTCTGGATCATCCACGTCTATGCCGCCTTCTGGGTGCGGGGCACGCTGCGTGCCATGGTGAAGGGCAACGTGACTGGCGGTTGGGCGTGGCGTCATCACCGCCGCTGGCTGCGCGAGCTTGTCAGCGTGCGGAAGGTCAGCCCGTGAACCTTCGTCGCAGCCGGGCCGCACTCGTCGGGTTCGAGCGCTGACCTATATCGGTTTGAAGCTTGACCACGTGGCCCGTGCGGTTCGTGAGGATTGATGACCAGTTCTCTTCAGCCTGATCCCTCCGCCATCGGCCGCATCCCGGCTCCGCCCTTCGCCCGCTTGCCGGACCCGGAGGTGATGTTCGCGCAGCGTGCGAAAAGGCTTTTGGCGCTGGCCGAAGTGAGCGATCTGGGGGCGTATCTCAGCTTTGTCGCCGCTCTGGCGCAAGCGCAGCATGACATTCAATCGCAATTGCCGGAGCCGTCTTTGCCCGACGAAGACGCGCTCGCCCGCGCCCGCGAATTCGCCATGCCGCCCATCGACCGCAGTGGTCTCTCCCTCGACCCCGCCGTCGCGCGTACGCTCGACCTGATGTTCGACGCAGCTGCCTCCATCGATAAGCCGAAGGAGGCCGAGGTGGCCTTGGGCGTGGTGAGGCAGGCCGGGCCGGGGACGGTCACCGCGATGATCCGCAACGTACTTTCGGAAGCCATCCCTGCCGACGCAATTGCCGAACACGCTTATGTCGCTGGCGGGCTGCAAGCGCATGTCGCGCGGCTCGCGGCGCGTTTGGATGGCGAAAAGCTCGTGCGCGTGAGCGATGGCGTGTGTCCCGCATGCGGTGGGCCGCCGGTGTCCTCGCTCATCGTGGGCTGGATGGGAGCCGAAGGCGCGCGCTATTGCTGCTGCTCGCTCTGCGGCACGTTCTGGAACGTGGTGCGCATCAAATGCGTGCTGTGTAGTTCCACGAAGGGCGTCGGATATCGCGAGATCGATGGCGGGCCGGGCACGATCAAGGCCGAGTGCTGCGACACCTGCCACGGCTACGTGAAGGTGTTCTACCAGCAAAAAGACGTGTCGCTCGATCCCGTCGCCGACGATATCGCCAGCCTCGGGCTCGACCTTCTCCTGCGCGACAGCGAATACCGGCGCGGCAGCTTCAACCCGTTCCTGTTGGGGTTTTAGACCCATGATGCAGGTGGCGGGCTCGGCGTTTCGCGATCTCCCTTCCGTCGACCAAATGCTGCGCCAGCCCCTTATCGCGGCGCTGATCGACGATCACGGCCGCCAGGCCGTGACCGGCGCGGTGCGTGATGCGCTGGCGAACGCGCGCGATGCGCTGCGGAGCGGCGCTTCCATCCACGTCGATACCATTATTGCCGATGTGCACGACCTCTTGGCGGATCGCCAGCGCGCCACCTTGCGGCCCGTGTTCAACCTTACCGGCACGGTGCTGCATACCAATCTCGGACGCGCAGTTCTGGCCGAAGAGGCCATCGCCGCCGCGCTCGCCGCCATGCGTGATCCGGTCGCCCTCGAATTCGATCTCGAGACCGGCACAAGGGGGGAGCGCGACGATCACGTGCGGGACCTGATCTGCGAGCTGACCGGCGCGGAAGACGCGACCATCGTCAACAACAACGCGGCGGCGGTGCTGCTGGTGCTGAACACGCTGGCCCTCGGCAAGGAGGCCGTGGTGTCGCGCGGAGAGCTGATCGAGATCGGCGGCGCATTCCGCATGCCCGAAATCATGGAGCGGGCCGGCGCGAAGCTGAGAGAGGTCGGTACCACCAACCGCACTCACGCGCGGGATTATACCGGCGCCCTGTCCGCCGAGACGGGCCTCGTGCTCAAGGTCCATACGTCGAACTACCGCATCGAAGGGTTTACCGCCGAGGTCTCGGCTAGGGAGCTTGCCGCCATCGTGCACGACAAGGGTATCCATCTCGTCAACGACCTCGGCTCCGGCACCCTTGTCGATCTCTCTCACTATGGCCTCGCGAAGGAGCCCACGGTGCGCGAAGCCGTAGCGGACGGCGCCGACCTCGTCACGTTCTCCGGCGACAAGCTTTTGGGCGGCCCGCAGGCCGGGTTCATCGTGGGCCGGAAGGACCTGATTGCCGCCATCAACCGCAACCCGATGAAGCGCGCGTTACGGGTGGACAAGATCAGGCTTGCCGCCTGCGAGGCGACGCTGAAACTCTATCGTGACCCTGACCGTCTCGCCGAGCGACTGCCGACGCTGCGGCTTCTGGCACGTTCTGTGGCCGAGATCGAAGCGCAGGCGCAGCGCCTTGCGCCTCCGTTGCACCGCGCCGTCGCGGGCCATGTGACCGTCGAGATCGTGTCCTGCCAAAGCCAGATTGGCTCAGGCGCACTGCCGCTTGAAACCCTTCCGAGTGCAGGTCTCGCGCTCACGCCCCCAGGTGGCGGCAAAGCGCTTGAGGCGCTAAGCCGCGCCTTCCGCGATCTGCCCAAGCCCATCATCGGGCGCGTGGAGCGCGGCGCGTTGATCTTCGATCTGCGCAGCCTTTCCGACGAGGCGGACTTCATCTGCAACCTCGCGTCCTTCTCCGGCGGAGCCGCGGCATGATCGTCGGCACCGCTGGCCATATCGATCACGGAAAAACCTCTCTCGTCAAAGCGCTGACGGGCGTCGATACGGACCGGCTGAAGGAGGAGAAGGCGCGCGGCATCACCATCGACCTCGGCTTTGCCTACTGGCCGCTGCCGAATGGCGATGTGATCGGCTTCGTCGATGTGCCGGGGCACGAGCGCTTCGTCCACACGATGCTGGCCGGCGCGGCGGGGATCGATTTCGCGCTCCTTGTCGTCGCCGCCGACGAAGCCGTGAAGCCGCAGACCCGCGAGCATCTCGCGATCATGGATCTGCTCGGCGTGAAGCATGGGCTCGTCGCTCTCACCAAAGCGGACCGCGCCGGGAAGGAGCAGCGCGAAAAGGCGGTCGCGGAAGTCGAAGCTCTTTTGGCGGGCACAAGCCTCGAAGGCGCAAACATCATCCCGGTATCAGTCGTGACGGGCGAGGGCATCGAAGAACTGAAGGCGCGCTTGCAGGAAGCCGCGGCGAGGTTTGGTCAGAGGGAAGCGCAAGGCCTTTTCCGCCTTGCCGTGGACCGCAGCTTCACCCTCGCAGGCGCAGGCACTGTCGTAACGGGAACCGTTCTCTCGGGCGTCGCTCGCGTCGGCGATCACGTTACGATTAGCCCCTCCGGTCGTGCCGCCCGCATCCGTTCAATCCATGCCCAGAACCTGCCTGCGCAACAGGGCAGGGCCGGGGAGCGCTGTGCGCTCAACCTCGCGGGGGAGGGCATCACGAAAGATGCCATCGCTCGCGGTGACATGGTACTCGATCCTGTTCTGCACGCACCGACAGATCGGATCGACGCGATCCTTCGCGTCCTGCCAAGCGAAGCGCGCCCCATCGGCCAATGGTTTCCCGCGCGCTTCCATCATGCGGCGACGGAGGTCGGCGCGCGGATCGTCCTTCTCGACGACATGCCGATCCCACCTGGCGGCGACGCGATGGTGCAACTCGTTCTCGATGCACCCATCGCGGCCGCGTCTCAGGATACGTTTGTTCTGCGCGATACGTCAGCGCAGCGCACCATCGGCGGTGGAACGCTTTTGGATTTGCGAGCCCCCGCCCGGCACCGACGGGGGCCGGAACGGCGTGCACAGCTCACCGCGCTAGCGCATGCCGACCCTGTAATAGCGATGGCCGCGCTTGCCGCAGCACCGCCGCACTATGTCGACCTGACTCGCTTTGCCCGCGACCGCGCCTTTGCGCTGACGGCGGTGCGAGCGCTTGTGCAGGATCTCGGCCTTGTTTGTCTGGAGGGCTCTTCTGTCATCGCTCTCGGCGCGACGACATGGGCATCCTTTACGAATGACATCATTGCTGCGCTTGAGACATTTCATGCCCAGAATCCGGACATGCAGGGCATGGGCTTCGAGCGGTTGCGCCTGCAATCCGATCCGCGTTTCCCAGCGGACATCTTTCGTAACGCGCTCGGCATTCTGGTCGGAGAGAGAAAGCTTGTGATCGAGGGCTCATGGGTGCGCCTGCCAGGCCATGAGGTGCGTCTGAATGAGAAAGAGGAGCGGCTGTGGGCGCAGATCAGGCCGCTTCTTGGTAAGACCGAGCGTTTTCGTCCCCCCCGCGTGCGCGACATCGCCGGCATGCTCGATCAGCCGGAAGCGGACATCCGTGCGCTCTGCAAATTGAACAGTCGCTTAGGGCGTCTCGATGAGATCGCGCACGATCATTTCTTTCTGCGCGAGACGACGGCTGAGATGGTCGGCATCGTCCAGGACCTCGCGACAATCATTCCTTCGGGCCAGTTCACGGCGGCGCAGTTCCGCGACAGAGTCGAAAACGGGCGCAAAGTCGCCATCCAGATTCTGGAGTTTTTCGACCGTCACGGAGTCACGTTGCGCCGGGGCGATCTGCGGCGCCTCAACAAGTACAGGATCGATCTGTTTCGCCCCGTGGCGGCGAACGAAGCGAGCCAGGGAGGAGAAGCGTCCCCGGTGGGGCGTCCGGACTTCAAATCCGGGTGGGGCCGCGAGCCGGTCCTAGGTGGGTTCGACTCCCACTCTCTTCCGCCAGTTTCAACTGGTACGTGACGAGGTGTTGTTTTACTGAACCTCCACTACCGACGCGCCACTCTCCACCGCCCCGATGATTTGCGCCGCCGGATACCCCTCATCGCGGATCGATTGCAGAATGTCGTTGGCCCGTTCTGGCGCGCACGAGACAAGGAGGCCGCCCGATGTCTGGGGATCGGTCAGGAGGTTCTTCTTCCACAACGCGAGGTCGTCCGGCAGGCGAATGCTGTCCGCATGGCTCGTCCAGTTGCGGTTCGACGCGCCGGTCACGAAGCCGCTCTCCGCCAACGCCCGCGCATCGTGCAGGAGCGGCAGAGCATCGAACGCAAACCGCAGCGTCAGGCCGGAACCTCGCGCCATTTCCAATCCGTGCCCAAGAATTCCGAAGCCCGTCACATCGGTGATCGCGTGCACGTCGCTGTCGCGGGCGAGCGACATGCCGACTTTGTTGAGAAGGGTCACGGACGCAATCATCTCGTCATAGGCGCCCTTCGACAAAGCATCCTTCTTGAACGCAGCCGAATAGATGCCGACCCCGAGCGCTTTCGTGAGGATCAGCGCATCGCCCGCCCGCGCGCCGCTGTTGCGCTTGATCTCATCGGGGTGGCCGGTGCCGATGACCACCAGCCCATAGACCGGCTCGGGACAATCGATAGAGTGCCCGCCAGCAACCGGAATGCCGGCTTCCCCGCAGATCGAAGCACCACCTTTAAGGATCTCGCGCACGACTTCCGGCGCGATCTTGCCCAAGGGCATTCCGAGGATCGCCAGCGCCATGATCGGGCGTCCGCCCATGGCGTACACATCCGAAATCGCGTTGGTTGCAGCGATGCGCCCGAAGTCGCACGGGTCGTCCACCATCGGCATGAAGAAATCGGTTGTCGCGATGATGCAGGTGCTTTGGTCGAGCTGCCAGACCGCCGCGTCATCCGCGGTTTCGGTGCCTACCAACAACTCGCGATAGGGGGTGACGGCGGATGGTTCGGACAGCAATTGCTGCAGCACCGAAGGCGCGAGCTTGCACCCGCAACCGCCGCCATGGGCGAGGTGAGTGAGCCGGAACCGTTCCATATCCATTCGATATCCTCCGCGCTGCCGAAACAGCTATTGCGGGACAACGGGTGGGATATAGGGCAGCGTTCGGGCGAAGAACCAGAGCAGGAACAAGACTAGAGGCAGGTGGACAATGAGCTGCAGGAAGGTGAAGCCGACCACGTCCCGGGCCCTGATGCCTAAAACGCCCAGCAGCGGCAGCATCCAGAACGGATTGATGAGATTGGGCAGGGCCTCCGCTGCGTTATAAACCTGCACCGCCCAGCCCAGGTGCACCTTCAACTCGTTGGCCGCCTGCATGACATACGGGGCCTCGAGTAGCCATTTGCCGCCACCCGAGGGAATGAAGAACCCGAGCACCGCTGAGTAGATCCCCATGGCGAGTGGGAAGGTGCCGTGGGTGTTGAAGCTCACGAAAAGATTCGCGATCTGGTCGGAGACCGTCACGCCACTGGCGTTCTTAGCCGTCGTGAGAATGGTGGCGATTGCGCCGTAGAAAGGAAATTGGATCAGCACGCCTGCGGTCGCCGGCACAGCGTTAGCCACGGCCTTCAGGAATTGCTTGGGCCGCCAGTGCAGGAGTAGGCCCAGCATCAGGAAGAGGAAGTTATAGGTGTTCAGGTTCGAGATCGCGATGATCGCACTCTGGCGCGCAAACTCCTGAATGAGCCAGCCAATCGCCAAGGCAGCCAGCAGGACGGTCAGCAGCGGCCAATGTTCCAGCCATTCGCCCGGTTGCTCTGGAGCGGGCAGGGGCTCTTCCTTCACCGTCACATCGACGCCCATCTCCTCGGCCGTGACAGCGCTCTTGTCGGAGGGGGCGGACATGAGCGCGATGATGATGGAGACGACGATGAGCATGAGTGCGACGACCATCGACTGCCAGAGAAAGATCGTCTCAGTGAAGGGAATGACGCCGGTGATGGGCAGCAGCGCCTTCGGCAGACTGCCGGCATTGGCCTGCAACTGCGCGGCGGACGAACTCAACCCCAAGGCCCAGGTCGCGCCGAGCCCGAGATAGGCTGCCGCTCCCGCCGCGCGATAATCCATGCGGATATCGCTTCGCTCGGCCAAAGCGCGAACTAAGAGCCCGCCGAAGATGAGGCTCAGACCCCAGTTGAAGAGAGAGGCGATCATGCTCACGCCGGCGACGAAGCCCACCGCACCGCGACCGGTTGCCGGAATCCTTGCAAGGCGACGGATGAGCCGCTGCGCCGGCGGCGAACTCGCGACGACGTAGCCGCCGACAGCAACGAAGACCATCTGCATAGTGAAGGTGATCAGGCTCCAGAAACCATCACCGAAGGCCTTCGTGACTGCCTGAACAGGAGCGCCATTGAGAAAAGCAGCCCCGGCGACAACCACGACAGCAATCGCGACGAAGACGAAGGCGTCGGGAAACCAGCGTTCGGCCCAAGCTGTGAACCGGATCGCGAGACGGGCAAGGGCGCCCTCAGAGGCGGATGATCCGCCACCATCGTTGTCGTGAGAGCCTGGTCCGACCTTGTCCGCTTTCATGGCCTTCGCCCCTGAAACGAGTTTCAGCCTGATCCGAATTTTTGCATACGACCGCGTGAGCCGATGGGAATCTCCGATCAGCGCGTGGAACATCATACACCACACGACGAGCCGGAGACATGAAATCAACATGAGCGGCGAAAGTAGCGGTCCTTCTCAGCCCGATGCTGCGACTGAGCTTGCGCGGAGAAGGGGCTCTCCGAAATGACGCGGGTCAAGCTTGCCGTCGCCGGGAAGAGCGGGATCAAGCAGGCCTGAAGGGCGTGGTAGATGTCCGGCTTGCCCTGGAACAGTGCCTCGGCGGGGCGAAGATCGTCCGACAGCTCGGCGTGCCAGCCGCCATTGTCATGGTCGATCAGGCGGTGCGCAGCGAAGCCCCACAAGTGGCGGTACCACGCCTCATGGAAGTCGCTTGGGCTATGCTTGCACAGGAAGGACGCCGCACCAATCGCTTCGGCGCACGGCCACCAGAGCTTGTGGCGCTGTACGGGCCGGTTGTCCCAATCGAGCGTGTAGAAGAACCCGCCCTTGTCCGCGTCCCATCCCAGAGCGACCGATTGCGCGAAGAGCGACTGCGCCGCCTCGGGCATCCAGCCGTGCGTCATCCCGCCGAGCGACCACAATTGCAGCAGCAGCCGCGCCCATTCGAGCCAATGCCCCGGCGTGGTGCCATAGGGCCGGAACATGTCGTGGCCGCGATAGTCCTTGTCGAGCGACCAATCCGCGTGGAAATGTTCCGCCACGCGATAATCCAGCCCGGCGGCGTGACGGCCGATGATGAGCGCAGCGATGCGCTCGGCCTTGTCGAGATAGGCCTTGTCGCCGGTCGCCTCGAACGCGGCCATCAGCGCTTCCGTCAGGTGCATGTTGGAATTCTGGCCGCGATACTGGCTGATCGGCGACCAATCCTGCGCGAATTCTTCCGTGACGGCGCCGGGACCGTCCTCCCAGAAGCGGCGCTCAAGAATGTCGCTCACATCTTCAAGGAGACGGTCCGCCAGCGGATGACCGACGATCTTGGCGCTGGAGGCTGCCAGCAGCACAAAGGCGTGGCCATAAGCTTGCTTAGTGTCGTCACGCGGCCCGTCATTGTCCAACGACCAGACATAACCGCCGTGCTTCGCATCCCGATGGTGGTTCCAGAGATACTCCATCCCGTGGTCGACCATCACGTCGCCGCCCGGGCGACCCAACAGGATGCCGATGGCGAAGCAATGCACCATGCGGGTTGTGGAGTGAATCTGCCGAACGGGATTGTCAGGAGAAAGGGCGCGTCCGGCGCGGTCGAGATCGAAAAAGCCTCCCGCCGGATTGATGCTTCGAAATTGGAAAAAGTCGAACAGGCTCCCGGCCTGGTCTTCAAGCCAGCGACGGTGCATGGGCCGATGACGCCAGGGCGAACCGAGTGCGCAAAGGTTGGGGTTCGCGTAGTGCATCGTTGACATTCCAAAGCTTAGCGTGACGCCCGCATGCAGACCTGCGGCGATCCGGTGACCATGAAATCGACCACCTCGTTCCATACCGGCGGATTGGCCCCGCGCCGCGTGCAGACGATGGCCGCCGCAGCCGCTGCAAAGTCGAGGGCCGCCGTGACTTGATCCGGCTTCAATTGCTCGATGCCATTAGGCGAAAGCATCCCATTTGCATCGAGCCACGCGAGAAATGCGGCATGGAAGGTATCTCCCGCTCCAACCGTATCGACCACGTTCACCTGCGGGGCAGGGCGCTCGATGATGGTGTTTCCGAACACGGCCATCGGACCATCAGCCCCCCGCGTCACGATGACAATCTTGGCGCCGCGAGCGAGCCAGTCTCGTGCAACGGAGACGGGATCGTGGGAGGTATAGAGCAGCTCGATATCCTCGTCGCTGGCCTTGACGATCGAAGCATAGGAGAGCAGCCGCTCGAAGCGATCCCGGAAAGCCGCTACATCGCCAACGACGCGCGGCCGTACATTGGGATCGAGCGAAATCACCCGCGACCCGGCCTCCCGCCGCAGTAAGGTCTCGATGGCGGTGGCGATAGGTTCAACGCCGAGCGCGTATGACCCCGCGGAGATTGCTGACACCTCCTCGGGCAAATGCGGGGGGAGGGCATCTGCTGTCAGGGCGCGGTCCGCGCAGTTCTCCGCGTAGAACGAGTATTGCGGCTCGCCGGTCGCGCTCGTTGCGACGACGCTCAGTGTCGTGCGGTTCGAGCAGCGCCGCACATAGCTGGGACACACCCCAGCCTCTACAAGCTTGCTCGCAAGAAGGCTCCCAAAAGTGTCGTTTGACAGCGTCGAAAGAAAGCCGGTAGCGCGACCAAGGCGACTCAGTCCGAGGGCGACGTTGAAGGGCGAGCCGCCCGCAACGACCTCTGAAGGAAGGCCTGCGGGCGATGCTGCCCCTACAAACAAATCAATCAGGGCTTCGCCACAGACAAGGATCATGGAACGCCTCGCGAAGACAGGGCGAGAGAGCCCCAGACCCGTCAGACAGCCTCGGCTCGAGCTGAATCTGCCTCGTCGAACAGGTCGATGCCCTCCGCATCGATGCGGAATTGCTATCACGGAATTACGGCCTGCCAAAACGTTCCGGCAAGAAGGCGCTCCAGTATCTGCCGAACGGCGCGCCGATCTCAACAACCTGACCTATGCCCAGCCGATCGAGTGGGGCAAGGTCATGCGTCAGGCGATGAGGTCGCCAAAGACCGGCCTCCCTCGGTCATGACAAAATTCGCATAAGATATATTATGGAACTAAAACATACGAGAATCTTGCCGGGAATCGGCTCTTTGCCCATCCAGGATTGATGTCGGCATTTTAGAATGGTGCCCGGCTCCAAGCCCTCAGACCAAGACCGCAGACTAAGAAAGCGCTTCAAAAATTTTGTCTATAATTCTATAAAATATGGCTTATTGCGAATTCATGCTCCCAGGGACTCATGATAAGGCGTAAAAACCATCTGACGGGATCTCCATCTGCATCCCGTCGAACGCAGGCTCGACGTTCGGCGGCAGCTCGCCCTGGAGTTTCTCGTAATCCAAGTCCGTATGCAGGTTGGTCAGGATGGCCCGCTTCGGCTTGACACGGTCGATGAGATCAAGCGCCTCGGCCACCGAAAAATGCGTTGGATGCGGCAGATAGCGCAGCGCGTCCAAGATCAGGATATCAAGCCCTTCCAACGCAGACATGCTGGCATCCGGCACGTTACTCACGTCGGGAGCGTAGGCCAGATTGCCGATCCGAAACCCGAAGGCATCGATGTCGCCGTGCGCCAATCGGAACGGTACGGCCTGGATAGGACCGCCTGGCCCCAGGATGACCGTTTCCACGCTGTGGTTCAGCCTGTGCGCTTCGAGGATGGGCGGATATCCACTTCCGGCCGGCGTTTCGAAACAATAGCCGAAGCGCATCATCAGAAGCTCGCTCGTCACGCGGTCGGCATAAACCGGGATCTTCCGGCGCATGGCAATCACCAATGGACGAAGGTCGTCGATGCCGTGGGTATGGTCAGCGTGCTCATGCGTAAACAGGACCGCATCAAGCCTCGTCACTGCGGCGTCGAGGAGCTGCTCTCGCAGGTCCGGGGACGTGTCGATCAAGACGCCCGTCGTGGCGTGCCCGCTCGTCCGCTCCAGCAACACCGAGCAGCGGCGGCGGCGGTTTTTCGGATTATCGGGGTTGCAAGCGCCCCACCCTACGCCGACGCGTGGCACGCCGCCGGAGGAGCCGCAGCCGAGGATCGTCAGCCTCAAGGTCATGGCACAATCGCTATCCCGTCCACCTGCGCCGCCTTCGAAAACAGGCGGTAAAAATTATCGGTCGTCATCTTCGCGATTTCAGCCTCGCTTACACCGGCAACTTCCGCAAGGGTCCGGGCCGTATGCGCGGCATAGGCCGGCTCATTGGTCTTCCCGCGATGCGGCACGGGCGCGAGATAGGGCGCATCCGTTTCCACCAGCAGGCGTTCTCGCGGCACCAAGGCGGCGATCCTACGGATCTCTTCCGAGTTTCTAAACGTCAGGATGCCGGAAAAGGACACATAGAGCCCGAGTTCGACGCCGACCTCGGCCAGCCTCTGGCCCGACGAAAAACAATGGAGAACCGCGCCGAACCGCCCTCGCCTCATCTCGTCGGAGAGGATGTCGATCATATCCTCGTCGGCATTCCGAGCGTGGACGACGAGAGGCAGACCGCTTTCTCTCGCGGCCTCGATATGAGTGCGAAAGACGCGCTGCTGCACGTCTCGGGGGCTCTTGTCGTAGTGGTAATCGAGTCCGGCTTCGCCAATGGCGATGCAGCGTGGATGCCCGGACAGGGCAACGATCCGATCCGCCGGCACATCCGGCTCCTCCGCCGCATTGTGCGGATGGGTCCCAACCGTGAAGAAGACCGATTCATGCGCCTCGGCAATGGCGCGATAGGCATCGAAACGGGCGACGTGCGTCGAGATCGTGACCATGCGCTCGACGCCTGCCGCTTCCGCGGCGGCCAAGACTTCGGCGAGACGGCTTTGGAAATCTGGAAAATCCAAGTGGCAATGACTGTCGACCAACATAGCGAAAAGCGCCCTCCTCTCTCGAGGCCTCCGGAACCTGGCTGATCAGAGAGGCAGGCCGAGTCTTCGAGAGAACATTCAAGTTTTCAATAAGTTAAGAGCCGATCTAGGCTGATCGGCTCGAACTGCGCATTTCCATAAAGCCGAAGGGCGGCCTTCGTCCACTGTTCTCAGCGAAGACGGGTCAGTGAGACGATTGCTGGACATCGTTTTGACGGTTGGAGAAGAGGCGCCGAGCCTGTTCCCGATGCCGGAGGATCGGGGCCTCCTGGTACTCGTAGGGATAGGCTATGGGCAGCGTCAGGCAGACGCTTTGGGCTGGCAACACATCGCACCAGTCCTTAATCAGTTGTTTGTAGGCGTCGCCCACGGGGCGAATATTGCGCTGCAGATCATAGAGCCCGACGGGGCACACTGAATTGTTTTCTTCGCGCAGGGCGGAATCCCAATCCATTTGATCCGTCAGGGAATACCAGGTGAAGCCGACGACCGGCACGCCTGTGTTGCGGATCCGAAGCACGTTCGCCCATTGCTTCCAAAGCCAGTTGACCGCCTCATCGCCGCAGGCACCCTGTGCGAGGTTGGTCTCAGTGTGCATGACCGGCAATCGATAGCGATCGTAATATTGGCGCGTGATCTCATCATAGCCGAAGACATCGCCCGCTGCCGTGGTCGTGCCGCTGGGCTTCACCCGATGCTCGTTGGTGATGTAATAGTCGTTGCCCATGATGCAGTGATGGCGCAAAGACGAACGCTCGAGGAAGAAATGATATTCTTCCCGCGTCATCCCGTTGTCCATCACATACTCATACATCTCGGAATCCACGCGCCGACCGTAATTGAGATCGAGAGATAGAAAACGTCGCGCATTCATGATTTCGGCGGGCTTGATGGCTGCCGGATTCTCTGCGTGGAAATACTCCGATGACTCGCTCTGGATGAAGATGGCATCCGGTCGGCAGGCCAGAATTCGTTCCATTGCCAGCACGTTGGCCTTGGCGATGTGTTTCAGCGCGGTAACGAACGCCCGGTCTGTTGTCAACTGCTCGTTCCACCAGCCGTAATAGGCTGAAAATATTGCGCAGACGAACATCTCATTGATTGGCGTGTAGAGCTGCACCCAAGGATAGCGGTGCGCAAAGGCCTCGGCATAGGAGGCGAAAAGCTCAGGAAAATCGGGGTTTTGAAAGTTCTCGATCCAGTCCGGGACGCCGAAATGGCAAAGGTCGACGATGGGGATAATCCCGCACCTCTCCAACTCGGCAAGGGTCGTATCGGCGAAGGCCCAGTCATAGCGGCGGGGGCCGATTAAGGTCGAATAGAGCGGAGGGCCGTAGCGCAGAACCTGGACTCCGAGTTCGCACACCCGCTCGAAATCGGTTCGCCAATATTTGTAATGGCCGCACTTTTCCATCTCGTCGATGCGTGTGCGGCCATTATTGATCGTCGGGATGCTGTTCTCGATCCCGGTTGCGAACATGAAGGTGGTGAACATCGCTGCTTCCGCTGAGGGCCCTTGAGAAGGCCGATCAAAGCGGAAGCGTTCAGGATGCCTCCGCTTCCATATAACGCGGGAATATCGGCGCAGGTTGCGGCAGGGCCGTTCCAGCGACGAGGCGGCGGGACGGGCCAACGGCCGCTAGCACGCGATCCTCCGGCGCAACGGAGAGCAGATCGAGAAGCTTCGCCGCAGCGGTCGGTACGAACGGCTGGGCCAGAATGCCGACCGCGCGAAGAACTTCCGCCGTGACATAGAGAACCGCGGCCATTCGAGCCGGATCCTGCTTGCGTAGAACCCAGGGCTCCTGGGAGGCAAAATAGCGGTTCGCCTCGGCAACCACCGCCCAAATTTCGCTCAGCGCCGTGTGTAGGGCATAGTCGTCGAGAGCCCCCCTCGCCTTTCCAGGCAGCGCATCGGCGAGCCAGAGCATATCCTGATCGGCCTGCGTGAAGTCTCCGGGCTGCGGAACAGCAGCGTCGCAATTCTTCGCGATCATCGACAAGGAGCGCTGCGCGAGATTGCCGAGATCGTTCGCCAGATCCGCGTTGATCCGGTTCACGATAGCCTCGTGCGAATAGTTCCCGTCCTGGCCGAAGGGCACTTCGCGCATGAAGAAATAGCGAAGTTGGTCGACGCCGTAGGTCTCGGCAAGATCGAACGGATCGATCACATTGCCGACCGATTTGGACATCTTCTCCCCGCGGTTGAACAGGAAGCCGTGTCCGAAAACCCGCTTGGGCAGCGGAAGTCCGGCGGACATCAGAAAGGCGGGCCAATAGACCGTGTGGAACCGTACGATGTCCTTGCCGATGATATGAACATCGGCCGGCCAGTAGTGCCAGCGTGGGTTCTTCTCATCGGGGAACCCGCAGCCCGTCAGATAGTTGTTGAGGGCGTCGACCCACACATACATCACGTGCTTCGGAGCGCCCGGAACAGGCAGGCCCCAGTTGAAGGTCGTGCGGCTGATCGAGAGATCTTGCAACCCGGAGCGGACGAAGCTGACGATCTCGTTGCGGCGCGTGTCTGGACTGACGAAATCCGGGTTTGCCTTGTAGTGCTCCAACAGGCGATCCTGATAGGCGGACAGCCGGAAGAAATAGCTTTCTTCCTCGATCCATTCGACAGGCGTGCCGGTGGGCGCGCGCCAACTGCCATCAGGCAACTTCGTCATCTCGCTTTCATCATAGTAGGCCTCGTCGCGGACGGAGTACCAGCCGGCATACTTCGAGAGATAGATGTCTCCCTTCGCCTCCATACGGCGCCAGAGTTCTTGGGTCGAAGGCAGGTGGTCAGCATCGGTCGTGCGGATGAACCTGTCGTAAGAGCAGTTCAGCCGATCCGCCATGGCGCGGAACTTCCCCGCCATCTCGTCGACGAAAGCCTTGGGAGTCGTGCCATTCCGATCCGCAGTCTGCTGGATCTTCAGGCCGTGCTCATCGGTTCCGGTCATGAAGAACACATCGTAGCCATCGATGCGCTTGAAGCGCGCAATCGCGTCGGAGGCCACGATCTCGTAAGCATGTCCGATATGGGGAGCCCCATTCGGATACGAGATGGCCGTGGTGATATAAAATTTCTGCTTATCGGCCATACTAAAACCTTGCTGGCCCAACCGTTTTCGGGTCGACAGGCGCTTATGCCGTTTGCCGAACCGCCTCGGAAAGGTCGTCGAACAGCGTCAGGATGAAAGGACGGCGGTCGAGATTGAACACGTCGACCTCGCGCGCCGAACGGGCGATCTTGTCACACACCTCCACCAAAGGCGCAAGGCGTGACGCGCCAAGGCTGGCGCGCTGATGAAGCCGCCCCGTGACCCAGCGCTCCATCGTTTCGAGGGCGAGATCGAAGGTTTCATCGGCATCTCGTTTGGCAAGGGCCTCTGCGAGCGCGAGGATTTGCTTGGTATCCACTCGCGGTAACCCGTCGAGAAGTCTGGTCACGTGCTCGATGAAGGCGACTTTCTCTTCGTCGAGCAATTCGAGGCAGCGGCGGACCGAGCCTTCGCCGTAACGCAAGGCCTGCCCGACAACCTCGTCCGGAATCTCGGTCCAAGGCGCGCCCAGCGAAGCGATGACGGACCGGATGTCCGGGTCCGCGAGCGGTCGCAACAACAGACGTCGGCAGCGCGAACGAATGGTCGGCAGGACGCGCTGCGGCGCATGGCTGATAATGAGAAATAACGAGCGCGGCGGCGGCTCCTCGATGACCTTGAGGAGCGCGTTGGCGCTCGAGATCGTCAGATCCTCGGCGCTATCGACGATGCAGATCCGGTAGCCGCCATCCGCTGCCGTTGAACCGAACATGTTCAGCGCCTTGCGCACCGCATCGACCGGGATCGTTGTCGACGGCCCCTTCTTGTCCGTCGCCGGCGCCCGCCGAAGAACGGCGAGATTGGGGTGGGACAATGCCGCGACCTGTCGGGCGACCGACGCAGAAGGCGCAACATTCAAATCACTGATGCCGGTGTCGCGGCCTTTCTGCGGGTCCAGGACTGCCCGGGCCACGCGATAGGCAAGAGAGGCCTTGCCGATGCCCTGAGGCCCGCCGATGAGCCAGGCATGGTGAAGACGCCCGCTGCGCAGGCCCTCGATGAACGCCGCTTCGCCCTCGGCGTGACCGAAGAAGGCGAACTGCTCCCGTGGATGCAGGATGCCTTCCATCTGATCCGGCTCGTTCATCTCAGCATCGTCACGCGACATCGACCGGCCTCTTCGCACCTGCTGCTAGAGCCGGGAGTCGCTGCCGAACGGCCGCCCAGATGGTAGCCTCGACTTCGTCGGGCGAGCGATTAGCGTCAATCACGGCGCAGCGCTCAGGGTCTACTCCGGCAATGGCGAGATAAGCTTCCCGAAGGGTTTGATGGAACGCGTGAGCTTCGTTCTCGAAGCGATCGACACCCTCCCCTTTGCTGAGACGCCTGGATCCGGCACGAGAAAGGCCGACCTCGGCGGGAAGATCGAGGATTAATGTCAAATCCGGTTTCACACCGCGCAAAGTGACCCTTTCTAGCCCTCCGATCAATAGGTTATCGAGGTTTCCTGAAGCGCCCTGGTAGGCTCGCGTCGAGTCAGCGAACCGGTCGCAGAGCACGTGAACGCCCCTTTGAAGGGACGGTTCTACGGTCTTATCGATATGATCAATGCGAGCGGCCGCGAACAAGACCGCCTCGGCGAACGGCCCGAGATGCTTGGCGCGCCCTTCAAGAATAAAAGCACGAAGCTCCTCGGCATAGGGTGAACCGCCCGGCTCGCGTGTGACCAGAACGGGCTGTCCCAATTGCTCGAACCGCCTGCGAAGCCGGTCAATTTGGGTCGACTTTCCTGCGCCTTCCCCGCCCTCGAAGGTGATGAAGTATCCGGCCATCAAAGCTTTTTAGAAATCATGTTGTTAACGCTCGACATGGCGCGCCGAACCCATCCTGTGCCGAATTCCAGCAAGCCGTCCATGGCACGCTGAGGCAGATTACCTTCTTTGATGTCGGCGTTGGCGTAGAGGGGCATTTCGAGAGCCTGCATATCACCACGGTTGACCCGGAGCCGGGCGACCTCGGCCCCCTTTTGGATGGGCGCCTTGAGCGGGCCGGTATAAACGATGCGAGCGGAGATCCGTTCTCCATCGCCACGACGAACAAGTACACGAACGGGCTTCCTGGAGACAAGCGGCAAGGAACGCTGGTCCCCGCCAAAGACCTGCGCCTCGCCGATTACCTGCCCTTCGGCAAACAGTTGGCGCGGCTCGAAGGCGCGAAAGCCCCAATCCAACAGCTTCCGGGCCTCAAGGGCGCGATCCTTGGCGGTTTTCATGCCGTTGACCACGACAATGAGCCTCTGGCCGTTCTGGATGGCCGATCCGACCAGGCCGTAGCCCGATTCTTCGAGGTTGCCGGTTTTCAGCCCGTCGGCGCCAATATCCATCGCGAGCAGCGGATTGCGGTTCTGTTGGCGGATTTTGTTCCAGGTAAACTCTCGCTCCCCGAACATTTTGTAGAGGTCGGGATAGGTGTCGATGACATAGAGGGCGAGCTTGGCAAGGTCACGAACCGTCACCTTTTGGTGAGGGTCGCTATACCCCGTCGCGTTACGAAAGGTGGACTTTGTAAGACCGATCTGCGCCGCGTGTTGGTTCATGATTTGAGCGAAATTCTCCTCCGTGCCCGAAACTCCCTCGGCGATTGCAATGGCCGCATCGTTACCCGACTGAACGACGAGGCCTCGCAGCAGATCCTCGAGGCGAATGCTCGTGTTCACCTTGGCGAACATCGAGGATCCCCCCGACCCGGCCCCTCCCCTGCGCCATGCGTGTTCCGAGATCGGGAACTCCGAATTCAAGGTCAGACGCCCGCTCTTCAATTCACTGAACACCACCTCCGCCGTCATGAGCTTCGCCATGCTTGCGGGCGCCATCAGCTCGTCGGCATTTTTCTCGAAGAGAACCGTCTGCGTATCCGCATCGATCAGGATGGCGGTCGGCGCGATCGTCTGGAAATTTTGTGCGAATGCCAGCTGGGGCAGCGCGAGCAGCCAAAGGGTACAGGAAAGAAGGCCGATAGCCGCGATCTTTCGGGCGTTCGCTCCTACGCGCATCACGACACCCACAGACTTCCCTAGGAAAGGTGAAATCTGTGTCGGCGGGGTCCCAATTCAACGCTTCGCAATTGCCAGCGCGCGCTGGTATGGCCCCATGTACCCAGCCGAGATCAATAAAGGTGCCTCGGTCAGCTCTCGCCGACCGACGGACTTATCGGAGAACGAACCGCGACTGGTCTAGCGTATTGAAGCCGTTGCCCTTCTGGAAACCGGCCTTCGATTCCTCAGGCGCCGAATAATACAACCCAGCCAGAACCGGGCGTGACGGCGGAAGGAAGACTGGACCGACCGAGCTGATCTTCGCAACCGGCGTCGCTGCACTTGGGATCGTTCCGAGATCGAAGGGCCGTTCCGGCGGGAGAGGAACCTTGCTTGCGAAGGACATAGAAACCGGGGCTGCCGGGGCAACAGCCTGCGCCGCGCTCGCCACGGCGACCGGGGCATCCTCAGCCTCTTCGCTTGGCTCGAAGGTCCGCAACGCAATCGCATCGCGCGGCGCGTTCGGCCGCGGGGATGCCTGGGCAATCATCGTCGGCGAAGCGCCGCCCAGGGCTGCCGGCTGGCCATCCGTCCGAAGGCTCGCAAGCAGAATGCGGTCGTCACTGCCGTTGGTTGATGCACGTCCGACATATTCGACCCGGACTCGGGCCGTGCCCTGCCCCTTGAAGCCGAGAGCGGTCGCCGCGCGCTCGGACACGTCGATAATACGGTTGCCGTGGAACGGGCCTCGGTCATTGACCCGGACGATCATGGAGTGACCGTTCTGCAGGTTCGTGACGCGAGCATAGCTCGGCAGAGGCATCGTCGTATGCGCCGCGGCAATCGAGGCCCGATCAAAGATCTCCCCGTTTGCCGTCATGCGGCCATGGAAATTCGAGCCGTACCAGGAAGCCAAACCTTCGCCCGCGTAACGATTGTTCTCGCTTGGCTGATAGGTCCGGCCCGCAACCGTGTAAGCCTTTCCGACCAACTCGCGGCCGCCACCTTTCGGAACGGGCTGACCGTCGGCAATCACTTTCGGGCTCGGCGCCACCCCATATTTGGGGTCGATGCCGCTGCGATTGGAGCAGTTCGCCGCCATCAAAGCGATGGCGGTCACGCCTGCAATGCGGAGGACGGCCTGATGATTAAGGAGCGAGAAGCGCCCGCTCAATCCGGTCTTCGACTCAGCGCGATCACAATGCATTTCGGTCTGCATCCCCTTATTTCGCACGGCCTGTAGCGCTCAATCCTCTTGAGGTAGCCACAAAGGTGCTATTTCGGCCGGTACAAGGGAGGTTAAATAGCCGCGCTTGTCAATGGCAAAGCTGCCTTGAATGGTATTTCGTACGATTGATCGATATTTTCATATATAACAAATACTTACCGGCCCCCTATCGGCTCGCAGGAGCGAGTTTGCGGTGCATAAGCCGCCGGGCCCGGGCGGAATCCGCGGCTTATCTCGCTTCGGACATCGCGCTTTCGATTTGTGCACGATATATGCGTGTTCGAGTTGACGGGATCGGGCTCGCCGCCTTAGACAGCCGAGTGATCGCGGGGCAGGTCCGTTCGCCTTGTCGCTAGATCGGAGGGGTGGCCGAGTGGTTTAAGGCAGCGGTCTTGAAAACCGCCGTGGGTGCAAGCCCACCGTGGGTTCGAATCCCACCCCCTCCGCCAGTTTTCTAATAAGTGCCTCAAGGCACAGCTTAAATCAGCGCTAGCAGTCAGCCGTTTCGTGTCCATTGGTACAGCAACCTGGGACAAAGAGGCTGATCTTGGCGAACTACCGTGTGCCCCATCTCGTACGTCGAGGGCACGTCTTCTGGTTTCGAATGGCTCTACCCCGCTTGCTAGTCCAACGATTTGGGCGTCGTGAGCTTAAGCTAAGCCTCAAGACGACTCACCCGGATATTGCTAGGCTTAGAACTCGCGCCCTTAGTGCGGCCTCAGTGCAATTGATTGCAATCGTCCAAGCCATGTCCAACCTATCCCCCAGCAACGTTCAAGAGATCGCTAGGTGGTATCTCCAAGAGCAGCTCGCTAGGACTGAGGAGCTTGCGCTTAGCGGCTCCCTCACCAAGCAGGGTGTTGGCACGGCAACCCTGTCAGGCACCAACACCTACGCCGGCGGCACCGTCACCAACAACGCCGCCCTGGTGCTCGATCAGGCGACCAATGGCACGATGGCCAACGCCATCTCCGGCACCGGCTCCCTAACCAAGAAGGGCTCGGGCGCGCTCAGCCTGACCGGCTCCAGCAGCCTGTCAGGTTCGACGATTGTCGAGGCCGGTCGTCTGGCGGTGATCGGCGGCTCTCTCGGGGGTACCGGCGTGCTCGGCGGGATCGTGGCCCAGAGCGGCGGCGCGGTGGCGCCAGGCAACTCCATCGGCACGCTGAACGTCGCTGGCAATGTCAGCTTCGGCGCGGGCTCGGTCTACCAGGTGGAGGTGAATGCGACGGGACAGTCGGACCGCATCGCCGCCACCGGCACGGCTACTCTGACGGGCGGTACCGTTCAGGTGCTGGCCGAAACCGGCACGTATCGGCCTTCCACCACCTACACCATCCTGACCGCCGCTGGCGGGGTGAGCGGCACCTTGACCGGCGTCAGCTCCAATTTCGCCTTCCTGACGCCGTCTCTCGGCTATGATCCGACGGCGGTCAGCCTAACCCTCAGCCGCACCTCAGCCCTCACGCCTAGCGTGGTCGTGCCGAGATCATTGTCCCGAGCCAGCCCGGTCAGGGCCGCGGCCCCGCCATTCTCCCGAAAACCATCTGTGTGCAGCCGCAGCACGGAGGCGCCCACGAATGGCTCGATGAAGGCTCCCGTCCCCTCGAAGCGGTAACCCAATTCGCCGAAGGCCTGGGCGGCCCAGCCGTCATAGGAGGCATTGACAGCATCTTGGAAGCCGGGGAAGCGGACTATGCGGCTGACATTGATGTTGTGGGAGGCATAAGACGTCCCCAACCGGAGGCCGATCGCGCCCCATTGGCCCGCACCGTACAGCGCCCCGAACACGCTCTCGTTCGTGCCCGAGGACAGTCGGCCATCGATGTTGAAGGTCGTACGGGTGAAGCCGCCGGCCAAGCCGAGGCGGAAGGTGGAAACAAGCTGGGCGTCAGCGCCGAGAATGAAGCCGCCGGTGGACGCGTCGATGCGGGCCGTATTGGCATTGCCGTCGACCTTGCCCCAGGCGCCGAAGCCCTCACCCCACAGGGCGAAGCGGCGCTGGTCGAGCGACGGCATGACGACGACCGACTGCGGCGTGCTGCCTCCGGCGCGGTCTGCCGCATAGGCGACAGTGTAGGAACCTTGCACAAAGACCGGCAAACCGGAGGCGGCGCTCAACGGTTGGCGCAGCCGGGTGAAGATCGCCTCGCGTACGAGACCGCTCCCTGCGTAGGCCATGCTCGCAGAAGAGGCATGCGCCTCCCCGGAGAGCGCGTCGAAGGCCTGCCGGGCGCCGGCCACGCTCTGGCCCATCACCGCATTGAACAGGCGGTGACCTGCACCCAGCGCGTCGACACCGTCAGCGGTGGCGTACTGGTTCCGCGTCGTGGCTACCGAGTGGAACGCAACGGGAGTGGGCTCACTAGGGTCGGTGGGATCTGTAGGGTCGCTCGGATCCGTAGGGCCTGTGGGATCGGTTGGCTCGGTCTTGCGGGTGAGCGAGGACGTGCCCCTGACGGTGAAAGGCCTGATCGGCTGGCGCCGTGCCTTTGGCGATGTCGCGCCGCAGGCGCTGCTGGCCTTTACCGGTGGAGCTTCGGCATTCACGGTGACTGGCACTCCGATCGATCGCGCCGCCCTTGTGGCGGAAGCGGGGCTCGACTGGCGGGCGTCGGAGGCGATCAGCTTGGGCGTGGCGTACGCGGGGCAGATCGGATCACAAGCGCAAAACCATACCGTCATGGGTAACTTCGTTTGGCGATTTGGCACGCGGTAGGGTGATGCGGGGCCTCGCGTGGAGGCTCGGGTCGGCAGAACCGAGGGCCAGCTCCGGGCCAAACTCTGTCCATAGGCACGGGCACGCATAGTTGCGGGTCGATTATCCGGTCGCGAAGCTCGTCTGCGAGCTCAATGACGTTGCCTTGCCTCATGCGCAGCAAACTGCGGCCGACCGTCCCGCCTTCGAGGAGTACCAGCCAGGGCAAAACGAATGCCTCTGGGAATTCATGGCTCTGCTCAACCATCCGCTGGGCGAGCCGTTTGATGCTCGCCGCATCGACGTTTACGAGCCTCTCTCGCATACGTTCTATCTGCGGTCGGGATTTGAGACTGAGCCAAAAGTGATCGTCACCGGCGAGAAGTTCGGAGCGGCCAAGCCCTCCATGCCCAAGAGGGCGTGCGCGTTCCCCGGCATCACCGGCACATCGATCAGCACCGACTTGCAGCCGAGCCGGTCTGCCAACTCCTGCACACCGGAAAGCACCGTCGCGTTCACTTCCTCACCGGGCAACCGGCTGACGATGAGGTCTGTGACGCGCAGGCACGCGGTCGCGCGGCGGTCCCGGTCGACGGCATAGGCGAACAAGGCGTGCAAGACGCCCCGTCGGTCGCGCGCGGCCATCAACCCGCCCTGCCCGGGCTTGCGGCGGGCGAGGCGGCGGGCGAAAGTCACCCAGTCCTGCAATGTCACGGCGGGATCGAACATCTGGACCAGCGGATAGGCCAAATGAGCCTCTTTCGGTGACAGGGGCGCGACGTGAAACAGATCCTGCATGCCGGGACGGTTGTGAAAAAGAAGCAGCACCATTTCACAGGCCCAGCCCTGCGACATTGATGCAGGTCAAGCCTGCGCTCCGGTTGAACCTTGTCCGATAAATTGTGCTAATAGGAATCGGAACAGGAGAGAGGCCAAACCGTGGATCGAATAGAACCGGCACTTCAATGGAACGACTCACCCGCGGCCTGCCTGCACGGCCTCGGTGTGAGCGCCTGTGCCGATTGCCGGGTCCGCCAGATCAGCGTTTGCGCGGCTTTGGACCCGCACGAGCTGACCGAAATCGACTCCCTGAGCCACCCTACCGCCTTCCCCGCCAAAAGCACGCTGTTCACGCAGGAGGATCCCGCCAGCGCCGTGTTCAACATCACCGAGGGCATGGTGCGGCTCTACAAGCTCCTGCCAGACGGGCGCCGCCAGATCGTGGGGTTCGCGCTTGCCGGGGATTTTCTTGGGCTTGCCCTTCTCGACCGTTACGGTGTCTCGGCGGATGCGATCACCGACACAAAAGTCTGCCGGTTTTCCCGCAGCGCCTTCACGGCCTTTCTCGACAAGAAGCCCCACCTCCTGCGCCGCCTGCATGAATTCGCCAGCCACGAGCTCAGCCTTGCGCAGGATCAGATGGTCCTGCTTGGCCGCCGCACGGCGGATGAGCGGATCGCTGCGTTCCTGATGAGCCTGAAGGAGCGTTTCGCCCGAATCGGTCACACCTCGATCACCCTGCCTCTCCCTATGAGCCGCCAGGACATTGCCGATTTCCTCGGGCTGACCATCGAAACCGTGAGCCGGACCTTCTCGAAACTCGCCAAAAGCGGCGTGATCGTTGTGGTACCGGACGGCGTGCGCCTCACAAACCTCGCGCAAATCAAGGCGTTAGCAACGCGATAGCGCCAGGCGACCCTCGCCCGAAGCGGGACCGTTTTGACCTGAATCAATGCTGCGTTCGTATTCTCCCGTTAGAGCCTCGCCCAAAGGGTGAAGCTTCGTGCCTCGCTCTTGGAAGAAAGTTCGAGGCCCATGACGCACGCGGCAACATCCCCTAAAAGCATGACCTTCGGCGAGGCGGGCTCCGCCCTCGCCTTCGCGGCACTGGCACTTCTGTGCATCATCATCGCAGCGAAGGCTTATACGCCGGAATACGCATTCCACGCATACCTGTTCGCCGCGGCCAGCGGCTGGGCGGCGTTCAAGATCGTGGATCGCTTCTACGACCGTCCGGCGCAGTTGCCGCCGCGCGAGATCAACGGCAAGCCCAACTACAATATGGGGCCGGTGAAATTTGCCACCATCGCTGGCGTGTTCTGGGGCGTGGCGGGCTTCACGATCGGCCTCCTCATCGCATCGCAGCTCGCCTTTCCCGCGTTGAACTTCGACACGGCGTGGCTCTCTTTCGGGCGCATGCGGCCGCTCCACACCTCGGCGGTCATCTTCGCCTTCGGCGGCAACGTCCTGATAGCCACCTCGCTCTATGTGGTGCAGCGCACCTCCCGGGCCCGTCTCGTGGGCGACATCGCGCCGTGGTTCGTGGTGCTGGGCTACAACTTCTTCATCGTCATCGCCGGCACGGGCTATCTGCTCGGCATCACGCAGGGCAAGGAATATGCCGAGCCCGAGTGGTATGCGGATCTCTGGCTCACCGTCGTGTGGGTCGCGTATCTTTTGGTTTTCCTCGGCACCGTCATGCGCCGCAAGGAGCCGCATATCTACGTGGCGAACTGGTTCTACCTCGCCTTCATCCTGACCATTGCCGTTCTGCATCTCGGCAACAACGCCGCGATCCCGGTCTCAATCTTCTCGCCCAAGAGCTACATCGTCTGGGCAGGCGTTCAGGATGCCATGGTGCAGTGGTGGTATGGGCATAACGCGGTCGGCTTCTTCCTCACCGCCGGCTTCCTCGCCATCATGTACTACTTCATCCCGAAGCGGGCCGAGCGTCCGGTCTATTCCTACCGGCTGTCGATCATCCACTTCTGGGCGCTGATCTTCCTCTACATCTGGGCCGGCCCGCATCACCTGCATTACACCGCCCTGCCCGACTGGGCGCAGACGCTCGGCATGACCTTCTCGATCATGCTGTGGATGCCCTCCTGGGGCGGCATGATCAACGGCCTCATGACGCTCTCGGGCGCATGGGACAAGTTGCGGACCGATCCGGTTCTGCGCCTGATGGTGGTGTCGGTCGCCTTCTACGGCATGGCCACCTTCGAGGGCCCGCTCATGTCGGTGAAGGCGGTGAACACGCTCTCGCACTATACGGACTGGACCATCGGGCACGTGCATTCCGGTGCACTGGGCTGGGTGGCCTATGTGTCCTTCGGCGCGATCTACTGCCTTGTTCCATGGCTATGGAACAAAGAACGCCTGTACTCCTTGAAGGCTGTCAGCTGGCATTTCTGGATCTCGACGCTCGGCATCGTTCTCTACATCTCGTCGATGTGGGTCGCGGGCATTCTCCAGGGCCTCATGTGGCGTGCCTACACGAGCCTCGGCTTCCTCGAATATTCGTTCATCGAAACGGTCGAGGCCATGCACCCCTTCTACGTCATCCGTGCGCTCGGCGGCGTGCTCTTCGTCGGTGGCAGCCTGATCATGGCCTGGAACGTCTGGAAGACGATCACCTCCGCGAAGGACATCGCCGTCGCCGAGGAACGGCCTCTCCTCGTGGCCGCTGAGTAAAGGAACCGATCATGTCTCTCTGGTCCCGCCACAAAATCTTCGAGACCAACTCGATCATTCTCCTCATCGGCGTGCTGCTCGTGATCTCCATCGGCGGTCTCGTGGAAATCGTGCCGCTCTTCTATCTCAAGAGCACCATCGAAAAGGTGGAGGGCGTACGGCCCTACACCCCGCTCGAACTCGCCGGACGCAACGTCTATGTGCGCGAGGGCTGCTATAACTGCCACAGCCAGATGATCCGCCCCTTGCGTGACGAAGTGGAGCGCTACGGCCACTATTCGCTCGCGGCGGAAAGCATGTACGACCGCCCCTTCCAGTGGGGTTCCAAGCGCACGGGCCCTGATCTCGCTCGCGTCGGCAACAAGTATTCCGACGATTGGCACCGGGATCACCTGAAGGATCCCCGCGCGGTCGTGCCGGGCTCCATCATGCCGAGCTATCCTTGGCTGACCGAGCGCGAGGTCGATCCGGCCCTCGTCGCCGACGACATGAAGGTGCAGGCCGCGCTCGGTGTTCCTTACACTGCCGAGATGATCGCGAAGGCGGACGCCGATCTGCGGATTCAGGCGACCACCGACGACCCGGACGCTACGGCTCTCGCCTCCCGCTATCCGAAAGCGCAGTCGCGTGACTTCGACGGCAATGCCCAGCGCATCTCGGAAGCCGACGCCCTGATCGCGTACCTCCAGATGCTCGGAACGCAGGTCGATTTCAAACTCTACGACAACAAAGCGAACATTCGCTGAGGTGTGAGAGATGTTCGAAACCTACAAATCCCTCGCGGAATTCGCCCAGACCTGGGGGCTTCTCTACTTCGTCGGCGTCTTCCTCGCGGTCGTCGTCTATGCCCTCTCTCCTTCGCGCAAGAAGCGTTTCGAAGACGCAGCGCGCATCCCTCTCCAGGAGGATTGATCCATGGCCCACGAGACGAAAGAACAGGTCGATGCCGTCACCGGCGTCACCACGACCGGGCATAGCTGGGACGGGATCTCGGAACTCAACAACCCGCTCCCGCGCTGGTGGCTGTGGTCCTTCTATCTCACGATCCTCTGGTCCATCGGATATTGGGTGGTCTATCCCGCATGGCCGCTTGCGACCTCTTACACGAGAGGCCTCTTCAACTGGCAATCGCGCGAGGCCATCGTTGCGGATCTTGATGATCTGAAAGCCCAGCGAGCGAGTATGACGGCGCAACTGGCCCGAAGCTCGCTTGACGCGATCAAGCAGACTCCTGAGCTGTTCGCCTTTGCGCGCGCTCAAGGAAAGGCCGCCTTCGGCGACAACTGTGCTCCGTGCCACGGTGCCGGCGGGGGGGGCGCGAAGAGCTACCCGAACCTCAACGACGACGACTGGCTGTGGGGTGGGTCGCTGGCGCAGATCGAGCAGACCATCCGCTACGGCGCACGCTCGACGAGCGACAAAGGCCACCAAGGCTCCATGCCGGCCTTCGGCCGAGACGGAATGCTCAAGCGCAGCGAGCTTTCCAACGTGGCGGACTATGTCCGCTCTCTCTCCGGCCTTGCCACAGAAAAGGGGGCGGATCTTGCGGCGGGAGCTAAGATCTTCGCGGATAATTGCGCCGCCTGTCATGGCGACAAGGGGCAAGGCAGTCAGGATCTCGGCGCGCCGAACCTCTCCGACAAGATCTGGCTGTTCGGCTCGGACAAGGCCACCATCATGGAAGGCTTGTGGAACGGGCGTGGCGGCGTGATGCCGGCCTGGGAAGGGCGCCTGGACGACACCACCATCAAGGCCTTGACCCTCTACGTCCATTCGCTCGGCGGCGATCAGAGGCGCTGAGAACCTCGCGGAATTTCCCAAGAACGGCGGCCCGTGATCACCCACGGGTCGCTTTGCCGTTGATGCAAATCAAGGCGCCTTTTCGTCCATCATCTTATTCGAAAGTCGAAACGAGAAGATTTGGCGGAATCAATGGCTGACGCTCCCCTTGCCCCCAACCTCGCCACACCGTCGCCGGACGAAGACGAGGGGCCGCTCTACATCGCACGCAAGGCGATCTATCCGCAGGCCGTGAAGGGGCATTTCCGCACGATCAAATGGATTGTGCTCGCCGTCACCTTGGGGATCTACTACTTCCTCCCCTTCATCCGCTGGGATCGCGGCCCGAACGCGCCGGGACAGGCGATCCTGGTCGATTTCACCAACAATCGCTTTTATTTCTTCTTCATCGAGATCTGGCCGCAGGAGGTCTACTACCTCACCGGCCTTCTCATTCTCGCTTCCCTGGCCCTCTTCCTGATGAATGCGGTCGCGGGACGTCTGTGGTGCGGCTATCTCTGCCCACAGACGGTATGGACGGACCTGTTCTACTCCATCGAACGGTTGATTGAGGGCGAAAAGCGCGACCGCATCCGCCGGGAAAAGGAAGGCCGTAAACTCGAAATCTTTTCGCTGCGGCTGCTCAAACACGCGATCTGGCTTCTTATCGCCTGGTGGACCGGCGGCGCGTGGGTGCTCTACTTCGCCGACGCCCCGACTCTGGTCAAGGAGCTGGCGACGTTTCAGGCGCCGATGATCGCTTACATCTGGATCGGGATTCTGACTTTCACGACCTACACGTTTGCCGGCTTCATGCGCGAGCAGGTCTGCACCTACATGTGCCCCTGGCCACGCATTCAGGCCGCGTTGACCGACGAATACGCGCTCAACGTCACCTATCGCTATGATCGCGGCGAGCCGCGTGGCTCGATGAAGAAGAACCAAGCGCTGCGCGATGCCGGACTTCCGGCCGGCGACTGCGTGGACTGCAACCAATGCGTCGCCGTCTGCCCGACGGGCGTCGATATCCGCCAGGGCCTGCAGCTCGATTGCATCCAGTGCGGCCTGTGTATCGATGCCTGCGACAACGTGATGGCGAAGATCGGCCGTCCGACCCGCCTGATCGCCTATGATACGGAGATGAACGTCCGTGCCCGCATGGAGGGGCGCCCCGAGGTTCGGCGCATCGTTCGCCCGCGCACCCTGCTCTATCTCGGCCTGATCGCGCTCGTCGGAGCCGTGATGGCCGGGGCGCTGGGGCTGCGCGAGCGGCTCGATCTCAGCGTGCTGCACGACCGCAATCCGATGTTCGTGAGGCTCTCGGATGGCTCGATCCGCAATGCCTATACGATCCGCGTTGGAAACAAACATCTCGATGACAGGCGTTTCGCCCTAACCGTTACCGGGGTCGATGTTGCGAAACTCGATATCGTCGGTGGAGAGATCGACGCGCAGGGCCGCGCCATTCTTGTCGTCAAGCCTGACCAGACCCTCGAAGCACGCGTCCTCGTGAGCGCGAGCGCTGACGGGCTTGCTTCCTCGACGAACCTTCTGTTCACATTGACCGATCTCGCCGGCGGCGAAACCGCCCATGCGAGCGACCATTTCAAGGCGCCATGACGTGAACACGATGCAAAACGCCATCGCCCCGCAACGGGATCCTCGCCCCCTCACCGGCCGCATGGTGCTGGTCTGCTTCATCGCTTTCTTCGGCATCGTCTTTGCCATGAACGCGATCATGGTTCGGGCTGCGACCACGACCTTCGGTGGCGTTGAGACCGAAAGCTCGTACAAGGCCGGCCTCAACTTCAAGAACGATGTCGCCGCCGCCGAAGCCCAGGACGCCCTACATTGGAAAGTTGAGGCGGCCCTTGTGAAGGATGGCGGGAAAACCCGTGTGAACGTGACGGCGCGTGATGCAGAAAGCCGTCCTCTCGGCGGACTGACCATCGAGGCGCGGCTCTACCATCCGACAGACAAGCGCCGCGACGTGGTTCTCGAACTCGCCGACGTCACCCCGGGACAGTTCCAGTTCGCAACGCCGCTTCCGCCCGGCCAATGGGATCTCATGATCGGCCTCAAACGCGGAGAGGAAACGGTTTTCCGGTCCAAGAGCCGCATCACGATCAAGAGCCTGTAGGGACCCCAGGAAGCGAACGCGATGGCCGAAACCCTCGATCTCTCGATCTTCGTCAAGCACGAAGACAACGGAACGGCGCATCTCGACCTCGCCATCGAGGGGATCGACTGCGCTGCCTGCATCGACGAGATCGAAAGCTGTGTCCTACGTCTACCGGGCATGGTGGACGCCCGCCTCAACTACACCAACCATCGCCTCGCGGTGGAATGGAAGGAGGGCGAGATCGCTCCCACCGCTGTGGTGGAGGAATTGCAGCGGCTCGGCTATCGCGCTCACCCCTTCCAGTCCCGGCTTGTGGAGGAGGAAGAGACGCGACGCGCGCAGTGGCTTCTGAAATGCCTGGCCGTGGCGGGCTTCGCCTCCATGAACATCATGTTGCTCGCGGTCTCCGTCTGGTCCGGCAATGTGACGGATATCACACCGGAGACGCGCGACTTCTTCCACTGGCTCGCTGCTCTCATCGCCCTGCCCGCCGTGGCCTATGCGGGCCAGCCATTTTTCCAAAGCGCCATGAAGGCCCTGCGCAACAAGCGCACCAATATGGATGTGCCGATCGTCATCGGCATTCTCTTGGCGCTCACCATGTCCGTTTTCGAGACGCTGAACCACGCCGAACACACCTATTTCGACTCGGTGGTTATGCTGCTCTTCTTCCTGCTTTGCGGGCGCTATCTCGATCAGGCCATGCGCCGCAAAACCCGCGCCGTGGCGGGCAATCTCGCTTCGCTCAGGGCAGAAGTCGCGCACCGCATCGATTCCAGCGGTGAGATCGTCCTCGTTCCCACTGCCGCCTTGCGGCCGGATGACAGGGTTCTCGTGCGCCCCGGCGAACGCATCGCGGTGGACGGCATTGTTATCTCCGGCTCCTCCGAGATCGATGAAAGCCTCGTGACGGGAGAGACGGCCCATCGTCCTACACGAGCGGGCGACCAGGTCTATGCGGGAAGCCTGAACTACAACGGCACGCTAACCTTACAGGTCACCGCAGCGGGCAAAGGCACCCTGCTCGACGAGGTGTCGCGGCTTCTCGAAAACGCCGCAGCCGCGAAATCGCGCTATGTGCAACTCGCCGACCGCGTGGCTCGTGCCTATGCCCCTGTAGTGCATACGGCGGCGGCGATCACCGCGCTGACATGGATCGCGACCGGCGCGAGCGTGCATGACGCCATTCTCACGGCGGTTGCCGTTCTGATTATCACCTGCCCCTGTGCGCTGGCGCTCGCCGTGCCGGTGGTTCAGGTCGTGGCATCCGGCGCACTTTTCCGTTCGGGCGTCTTCCTGAATGCGGGCGACGCTCTGGAGCGACTTGCCGCTGTCGACACCGTCGTCTTCGACAAGACAGGCACCTTGACGCTGCCGGACATGCAGGTGGTGAACCCGGCAAGCATCGCGCCCGATATTCTCGCGGCTGCGGCGCGGATCGCGCGATTGAGCCATCACCCCCTTGCGGCGGCAGTAGCACGGACGGACGGCAATCGCCGTTCTTTCGAGGGTGTGGTCGAAGAGCCGGGACAGGGCGTCCGCACCATCGTGGACGAGGTCGAGATGCGGCTCGGGTCTCCGGCCTTCTGCGGCCTTGAGGAAGAGGCGCGGGAGAGTGCCGCCCGCCATCCCGACTGCTCCCTCATCGCGTTCGCCTGGGGCGAAAAGCGGGCCATCCTGCTCGTCCGTCAGGCGCTGCGGCCAGATGCGGTCTCCGTTGTCGCGGATTTGCGCGCAAAGGGCCTCGATTGCCGCATCCTCTCCGGCGACCGGCCTGAAGCCGTGGCCCCGATAGCCGATGTACTCGGCATTTCCGCCTGGCGAGGCGGCGCGAAACCCGCCGACAAGATCGCCGCGCTCGAAGAGTTGAAGGCTGAAGGCCGCAAGGTGCTGATGGTCGGTGACGGTCTCAATGACGCCCCCGCTCTCGCCGCCGCCCTTGTCTCCCTCTCTCCGATTTCCGCCGCCGATCTCACCCAGGCCCAGGCTGACGCGGTCTTCCTCGGCGACCGTCTCGCGCCGGTTCTCGCCACGATCGACATTGCGAGACGAGCGCACCGCCTCATGCGGCAAAACCTCTTGATTGCGCTCGTTTACAACCTCATCGCCGTGCCGCTCGCCTTTTTGGGGTACGTCACTCCCCTCGTCGCCGCACTCGCTATGTCGGGATCCTCGACAATCGTGACCCTCAACGCCTTGCGCGCACGCGCCGACACAGGCACCCTGCCCCGGCGCAGCGAAACCACGCCGGACCTCGTTCTCCAGGAGGCATGATCTCATGGACGTATTACTCTATCTCGTTCCGATGGCTCTTCTTCTCGGCCTGACGGGGCTCGCGGCCTTCATGTGGTCTTTGAAAAGCGGCCAATACGACGATGTGGAGGGTGCGGCTTTGCGCGTCCTCTCGGACGATGACATCAAACCATGAGCACCACCACCTCCATCCCCCGCGCCGGACAGATTGAATGCGTCTGCGAGCCGGGAGCGCTTGGAGAAACCTCTGAGGGGCGAAGCAGCGTTGCCCTTCTCGCCATCGCCTTCTCGCTCTCGATCCTCTCCCAGATCTTCAGCCTGAGCATTCTGCCGTTGGCGGGGCTTGCGCTTGCACCGAGTGACAGCCTCGCAACCCTACCCTATGCGGCCTTCTACGCGGGCGCGGCTTTGGCGAGCCTCCCCGCCTCGCTCTTGCTCGACGCATTCGGCAGGCGCGCGGCCTTCTCACTCGGTGCAAGTTTGGGTGCTGCGGGCGGCATGGTGCTCGTCTTCGCTCTCACGACTTTCCGTTTCGGCGCTCTGGTGCTGGGCGCGTTCTGGCTCGGCATCGCCAGCGGCTTCAGCCTGTTCTATCGCCATGCAGCGGTGCCGGTCGGCGGTAAAGGGACGAGCGCGATCCTCATCGTCTTTGGGGCGGCATCCGTTGCGGGGATTGTTGCGCCGACGCTCGGAGCAACGGCGGAAGCGTTTGCCGCCCCGCGCGAATTCGTCGGCCTTGCCGCCGCCGCCGCGCTTGCTCATGTCGGCTCGCTCATTGCCACCGCCGCCTTGCCTTATCGACGCATTCGCGAGGAAGTGAATGAGGCGAACAATCCGCAGGGCTGGCGCGCGATAGTCCTCCCCACTGCCATCGGCGCGGCGGCGTGGTTCCTGATGACCGGCCTCATGGGTGCGACGCCCATCGCGATGGTCGGCTGCGGCCTCTCCGACGCGGTTTCCGGGACCATCGCCTGGCATGTCATGGCGATGTATACGCCCTCGCTCGTCCTTCTCGCATTTCGCAACGCGGTGAAACCACCTGTCATCGTCAGCTTTGGCGCACTGCTTCTCGTGGCGGCAGCTGCGATCTTTGCTTTTTCCAGCAAAGTCGCGGGCTTTTCCGTCTCCGCGACCCTTCTCGGCGCCGGCTGGTCGCTGGCGACCCTCGGTACGACCTTGTGGATCCACAAGGATGGCCGCCCCTCGCGCCGGCTGTTGGGAGCGCACGACGCAGCCCTGCTAAGCGCGGCCCTTCTCGGCGCGCTCGCGGCGCAGACGTTTGCGTAATACAGACCGCTCATCAGACCACAAAGAAATATGCGACCATCGCAAGCGACCAATAGCAGCCGAAGGTCCGCTGTGGCTTAGACACGGTCCTTGGCAGCTGCCATCATGCCCCAGTAGAGACAGAGCATAACAACACTCTCTCTTTGAGAAGTGAGACTGGCCATAGGTGCTCTGTCATCACGCAGCATGTCGCTGAAGACCGGGACCACTTTCGGCCGCCGGCAGATTGTGGCTCGCATTGACAAGTTGACGAATGGTCTCCAGCACTGCGACCGGGCTCGGTTGACCAAGAATGATATCGCCGCGTGGAGACGACCGGTTCTCGGAGGCCGCGATGACCGCGGGACGTGTCGAATACATGTCGTGATACTCGTCGGCCAAAATCCAACCGTCGATCAGAAACGGCAGACCGGCTCGGGTGTAGAGCCAGCCGATGGGATGCTGCCAATCCCGCAGGACGAGGAATGCTTGCTCGCCTGTGTCCGACGTGGTCACGTCGTACCCTGCGGTCCTGAGATATCGGGCGACGGCTTCACGGAACAGCGGATTGTTGTCGGCGACGAGAATGCGATCGCGACTGTTCATGTCCATGGTAGCCTCCGGGCATCACTCCGTCGTTCGGACGGTCTTGTGCCACTCGCTTCGAGGCGCCATTCGGGCGGCCTCATGTTTAAGAGACCTGTCTGACCAGCGTTTTATTCCTGCATGAGGTCTAGTTCGAGCCGATCCGCATCCTCATTGTGCTCGATCGCACGTGCGAAAAGCCGGGCTGTAAAATTCTCCGATCGGACGGGAATAAACCTGGATCGCACGCAGTCTGGATTGGCAGCGTAGCATCAGCACCGTGGTTGCTGTGATGAGCCAGCTATTTGCGGACACTTGGCCATGATTGAGGGGGTGTTGTCGAGGGAACCATCGTGGGAACTCGAACACCCATGTGTTCGCCTCGCGCGCGCACGGACAGGCCCACGCATGAGTGGCGACACAGCGACTTCGCGCGTCATCCTTCCCAAGGGCTATTGGACAGTCTACTCGCCGGTCCATCGCAGAGATGTGACAGTCAGGAGGGACGAGGGTACAATTCAGCAACGAGAGGAGGAACCTGTGCCGGTCTCCTTGTCGCCTCCTGCAACGGCCGAGCAAGCCGATCTCGCGCGGCGTTTTCGCGAACTGATGCTCCCGCATTTGGATGCCGCCTACAACCTTGCACGCTATCTGTTGCGAGATCCGGTCGCCGCAGAGGATGTCGCCCAGGATGCATTCCTGCGGGCGTTCCGCGCCTTCGAAGGCTATCGAGGCGGCGATCCGAAAGCCTGGATCCTGGCGATCGTGCGAAACTGCTGCCACACCTCGGCAAAGGCCGCAGCCTCCCATCTGACTGTTCCGCTTGAGGCTGCCGAAGCTTCTGGAGGTGATCCGGGCGAAGGATCATCTCGCAGCGCCGGCCTGGTTGATCCCGCAGACAGCCCAGAAACAGTCACTGTCCGGTATGACGAGATCGCCACCATGAGAGAGCTGATCGAAGATCTACCCATCCCATTTCGGGAAACGCTGGTTCTGCGGGAGCTCGAAGAGCTCTCCTATCAGGAGATCGCCGACGCGACCGGAGCGCCGATCGGCACCGTGATGTCCCGCCTCGCCCGGGCGCGGAATCTGCTGGCCGACGCCTGGCGCCGGCGCACCGCTGGCAGCGAGGAGGAACGGTCATGACTCTCTCATGTGCCGACATGAAAGTTCTCTTGCATGGTCATCTGGACGAGGAACTGGATGCAGCTAACACGCTGCAGCTCGAAAACCACCTGAGAACCTGCGCTGCCTGCGCGGACGAATATCAGCGTCTGAAGAAACTGCAGGCCGCCCTGCGCCAAGACGGGCTGCGGTATCGCGCATCTGATGCGTTGCACGCGCGGATCATGGGGGCACTCGACTCCGCTACAGCAGCTCCGGTGACGCCGACAATCTTCCGGTGGTGGCAACACCTATGGCGTGACCGACGCCTTGGCCTCCCCGCTGCTGCTTTTGCGGCGGGCCTAGCCGTGGCCCTGATCGTGCCGCGTCAGCCGCCGAACCTGGAGCAAGAACTTGTCTCCGAGCATATCCGCTCCTTGCAGGCGAACCATATCACGGACGTCACGACATCGGACCAGCATACGGTCAAGCCTTGGTTCACCGGTCGGCTCAACTTCTCCCCTCCGGTTGTCGATCTTGCGAGTGAAGGCTTCGCGCTGACTGGCGGTCGGCTCGACTACATTGCCGGGCGAGCGGTTGCAGCATTGGTGTACAAACGCCGCGAACACCTAGTCAACCTGTTCATCTGGCCGTCGGAGAAGAGTGAGCTCGGCGCTGAACGGGCGCAATCTACAGTCAACAATGGATACAACACGCTTCACTGGTCCGGTAATGGAATGACCTTCTGGGCGATCTCAGACCTCAGCTCGACTGAGTTAGAGGAGTTCATGCATCGTTTCCAAGCGCGTCTCACCCCTCAATGATGGTCACAGGGGGCGGTTGAGGGCCGGCGCTGCGCGCGAGAATTGGAGGATCCATCCAATGAATGATTCCCAAGCGTACGGATCATACAGCCATGGCAAGAAGCCGCCGATGCTTGGCGAACCTGTCCAACGACTGCGCTCCTACTCCCCTCACAGCATTGGCGCGCCGGATAGAATGACACGCTCTTCCCGACGCACTCGCACGGCTCCGACGATGGCGGGCGCATCGACCGATGCGCCCGTTCGCACTGTGTCGTGTCCCAGAAGACATGCAGTGTGGTTACCCGCCCCGGGTATCGATAACGTGGAAGGGATCACCGTTATCATACGGAGTCTGGAAGGGCGGTGGATCATACCGGTACGATGGCTCCCGCGACCGTAAGCGTTCGAGCGAAATGAACCCTCTGACTGGGACACTAAGTCCGTAGCCGTTGTCCCTTCTGATGTGGGCACCTAGACCGCCACCATGGTTGCCGCTGCGTGCGAAAGCGTCACCTGCCCAGAACGTCGCCGACACCAAGATTGCACTTAGCGCAATGAGAACTTTCTTCATGATCCTGCTCCATCTGCTTTGATCTGGCTCATATTGACTCGTCGCTCGGACGGCCTCAGAGCCACTCAACTCGAGGCGACATTCGGTCAGCCTCATTCTTCAGAGACCAGTCGGATCAGCCCGTTATTCCGGTAGGACGCTGAGTTCGAGCAGATTGGCGGGATCGATGTGTTCAATCGCACTTTGCAAACCAAGAGCCTGCAAAATCATCCGCCTGCATGGGAATAGACTTGGGTTGTATTCAGTCTGGATCAGGAGCGCAGCGTCAGCTGCTGTGGGCGCTATGATGGAGTCAGTGAAAGATCCATTCTGTGTGCCCCCCGTCCACGGTCAAGGGCGGCGCGCCCCACGCGTAGGTGGGTGAGATTGATATGCACCCGGCTCAGAGGCGACATGTGCTTGAGCGATGATCCGCACCTGACGGTGGAGATTGTCCGCAGCCCGTTCGAAGGTTATTGCCAAGAGGACTTCGAGATCACGGCCTTCATCAGCGCAGCCCATGCTTGCCCAGAATTTTGACGGTGCTGGCTTGCGGTCCTTCATCGCCCATCTCCTCGGCAAACGTCACTCTGACTCCTGGTTTCAGGTGCGTGAAAGCGTCGTCGAGCACGCTGTTCCTGTGGAAGTAAATCTCGCGCCCGTCCTCCGTCTCGAGAAAGCCGTATCCCTCCTCTAGCTGCAGGCTCTTCACGGTAGCGATTGGCTGCGGCTCGTGCGCCTTGACCTGACCGCGCATGCGCCTCGCTTCATCCTGGAGACGCCGACGGGCCCGATTAAAGGCATCGTTGATCGCAAAAACCGGATCTGAGAACCGCTCGTCCTCAGGCGGAGTGCGTTCTACGGAGACATCCCGTCCATCGGGGAGAACGAGATGGATGTTGACCTCAAACAGTCCGCCTTTCTGATGATGTTGGCCAGGCGCCTTCATCACGAAGCGGCAGGCGGTGATCCGGCCGTAGAACTCCTCGAGATCCTCAATCTTCTCTTCGATCAAAGTGCGTAGCCGCTCCGTCGCAGCGAAGCCTTGGAAATCGATCTGAGCCTCTACCTGCATGGCGATAGCTCCTGCTAGCCGGTGTAACGGCACTGTTCGCAACGGTGGTTGTTCGCGTTAATCACGGCCTAAGGCATCCACCCCAAGAGGTCACAGGGTGGGCCGTGTTCCTTTCCCTGCATTGGGGAATGTCAAGAATTTCTGGCGCCAGCGCGATACGACGGTCATGCGAACTCGACGGTGGTGGGAGCCTGGCCGTGAGCAAGTCCGTTAGCCAGTCACGGGCGCAAGCTGAAATCGTTCCGCGGGACAATGCGGTCGCCGACCGGGTCATCGACATCGTCAGCCAGCTTGTCAGCGAAGTGCATTCCTCCCTCGGTTCCGCCCGGATCGTGACGTTGCACAGCAGTCTCGACCGCGACCTCGCGCTGGACAGTCTGGCGAGAACGGAGCTGCTGCTTCGCCTGAACCGGACCTTCAGAGTCCAGCTACCCGACAAACTCCTTGGCGAGGCAGAAACCCCGGCAGATCTGGTGGCCGCGATCATCCGCACGACCCCACGCACAGAGGTCGCCTTGGAGCCGACAAGCGGAGCGCCCTCTCCTCGCCCACCCGTCACCGAACCCATCGAGGCCGCCACGTTGACCGAGGCTCTGGCCGCTCATGTCCGTGCGCACCCGGACCGGGTCCACGTGCGCCTGCGGCACAGCGACGGCTCGGAGGAGCCGCTCACCTATACGGAACTCGACCATGGGGCGAGAGCCGTCGCGGCCGGTCTCCTGGATCTCGGTCTAAAGTCTGGCGATCGCATCGGGGTCATGCTGCCGACTGAAAGATCTTTCTTCGTCAGCTTCTTCGGCGTTCTCTACGCAGGAGGGGTTCCAGTCCCTATTTACCCCCCCTTCCGTCGAGCCATGCTGGAGGATCACCTGCGGCGGCAGGCAGGGATTCTTCGCAATGCCGAAGCCTCCATTCTCATCACGAATGAGGAAGTCTATGCAGCGGCAAGGCTTCTTCATGGCCTCGTTTCAGGACTCGACCAGGTCGTCACTGCACGCAGCTTCGAAAAGACGCCACCGCTTCCGTCCCCGATGCCAACGACGGCGGGCGCGACCGCGCTCATCCAATACACGTCGGGGAGCACCGGCGATCCAAAAGGCGTCGTGCTCTCGCATGCAAACCTGCTCGCCAACATCCGTGCCATCGGGAGTGGTATGGGAGCTTCGTCTTCGGACGTGGTGGTGAGCTGGCTCCCCCTCTATCACGACATGGGGCTGATCGGTTGCTGGCTCGGCAGCCTCTATTATGGGGCGCTTGCCATCATCATGCCGCCTCAGTCTTTCCTGGCAGACCCGATGGCGTGGCTGTGGACTGTTCACCGGCACCGGGCCACGATCACCGCGGGTCCCAACTTCGCTTTTGAACTGTGCCTCAAGGTCGCCAGGGATAGCCCCCTCGATACCCTGGACCTCAGCTCGCTTAGAGCTGTCATGAACGGGGCCGAGCCCGTGAGCCCGAGCACGATCCGGCGTTTTCAGGAGCGCTTCGGCCCCTACGGCCTGCGGCCCGAGGCGATGGGCCCGGTCTATGGACTTGCAGAATGCTCAGTCGGCCTTGCCTTCCCGCCGATGGGGCGCGGGCCGATCGTGGATCGGGTCAGCCGCCATCCCCTCGCGAGAGACGGTATCGCCCGGCCGGCCGCTCCCGATGATGTGACAGCACTCGAATTCGTCGCCTGCGGGCAGCCACTGCCCGGACATCAGATTCGCGTCGTCGATGAGGATGGGCGCGAACTCCCGGAGCGACAGGAAGGACGCCTTCAGTTCAGGGGCCCTTCCGCCACATCGGGATATTTCCGGAATCCCGAAAAGACACGCGCTCTCTTTGACGGAGAATGGCTCGAAAGCGGCGATCGCGCCTATATCGCGGGCGGAGATATCTTCATCACTGGCCGCATCAAGGACATGATCAAGCGCGCCGGGCGCAACATCTACCCACAGGAGCTTGAGGATTTTATCGGTGGGCTCGACGGCGTCCGCAAGGGATGCGTCGCAGTCTTCGCAAGCCCCGATCCGGGCACAGGCAGCGAGCGCCTCGTCGTCATGGCTGAAACCCGGCTGATCGATCTGAGCCAACTTGATCGCCTCCGCCGCGCCATCATCGACGCCTCGCAAAGCATCCTCGATATCTCTCCGGATGACATCGTTTTCGTACCGCCGCACACAGTGCCTAAAACCTCAAGCGGAAAAATCCGTCGCTCAGCAGCGCGGGCGATCTATGAAACCGGCCGGCTGCGCGGTGGACTTCAGCCGCTGTCCTGGCAAGTCGCTCGCCTGGCCTTTGCCGGCGTCCTCCCGAGGCTGCGCCGCGCGAACAGAAAGCTCGGCGGGTTGGCTTATGCCGCATGGTGGTGGTTTTTGCTGGGTTGCACAGGCCTGACCCTGTGGCCACTTGTGGTTCTGCTGCCGAGGCGATCATGGCGGCGAAACACCTTGGGCCTCGGCTCGCGCCTATTCTTCCGGTTGGCCGGGAACGCGATTTCGATCGAAGCGTCGGCTCCGCTGCCAAACGGAGCGTTCGTCCTGATTGCCAATCACTCAAGTTATCTCGACGCCGCCGTGTTGTCGGCGACATACCCAAACGGGTTGACCTTCGTCGCGAAGCACGAACTTGCAGATCAGGTGGTTGCGGGGCCGTTCCTCCGTCGCCTCGGCGCGGTGTTTGTTCGCCGGACCGATGCGGCGGGAGGCGTGGCCGATACGATGCACGCGCTCGAAGCAGCCCGCGCGGATGAACGTCTCGGCTGGTTTCCCGAGGGAACATTCACCCGCATGCCGGGACTTCTCCCGTTTTACCTGGGCGCCTTCGAAGTCGCCTGCCAAGCGGCTATTCCGATCATCCCGGTAACCATTCGTGGGACCCGCTCCATCCTACGCGCTGGCCAGTGGCTTCCGCGACGCAGCGCGATTTCGGTTCACATCGGCGAGCCGCTTGCCCCGACCGGACGCGACTTCGCTGCCGCACTCCGGCTGCGGGATGCTGCCCGTGCCGAAATCCTCACGCAGCTCGGCGAGCCTGATCTCGAGCACGAGCACGTCGATCTGCCATAGAGCCTCGTTCTCAGGCGCGGCTTGCCGCCCTATCTTGTTGGGGATCGAGGCGTGAGCCGCGCATCCGGGATACGGCGGCTCCGCGTTGAGGAGCTGCAGGCACCATGAGCGCGAACGGTCTGTTCGGTATTCCGATGCTCATCCTGTTCGGCTTGTTTCTCGCGCCGCTAGTGATCGTAACCGAGCTTGGCTTCAGGATAGGTCAGCGGCTCGAGCGCGCGTCGCGCGATCCCGCTAAGCTTGAGATCGGATCTTTCCAGGCTTCGGTCCTCGGCCTGCTGGCTCTCTTTCTCGGCTTTACCTATTCGGCTGCGATGAGCCGGTACGAGGCGCGGCGTGAACTCGTCGTGAAGGAGGCCAATGCCATCGGCACGGTCTTCCTTCGCACGAGCCTGCTACCCGACCCGGCCAGGGCGGAGATTCAAAGCGACTTGCGCAGATATGCGGAATTGCGTGTCTTGGGCGCGAGAGAGAGCGGCGACATTGACCGGGAGACCGCCCTTCTCACGAAGAGAATATGGGACGAGGCCCTCCAAGGCGCCGCAAAGGATCGCTCCCCAGCGATGGCGCTGCTTATCGGCTCGATCAACACGCTCATCGACAACTACAGTGAACGACAGGCGGCGCTCGCCAACCGCATCCCCAGACAGGTTTTTACCATGCTGGGCCTTCTGACTCTCGTGGCGATGGCCTTGATCGGCTATAGCTGTGGGATAGCCGGTTATCGTGCTCTCGGCGCGACAACGATCATAGCCGTCCTGGTTTCAGCAGTCGTCATCCTGACGCTCGATCTTCATGAGCCCAGACAGGGTCTCATCCTTGAGAACCAACAACCACTCATCGACGTGCGGGTGTTGATGGACCGATAGCCTCGCAGTTTGTTTCGCTCAACGCGTACGGGCGGCTTTTCGCCGCCCGTGTCTTAAGAAGCCCGCGTCTGGAATTAGCGGGAGCTCGGAGCCAAGCTAGGCTCATAGATGCTCTCGACGTCCTTGGCGCCACTCAGGGCGCGGTCGAGCTGAACCTTGTCGAGCTCGCCTTCCCACCGCGCCACCACGATGGTGGCGACCGCATTGCCCACGAGGTTCGTGAGGGCGCGGCACTCCGACATGAAGCGGTCGACGCCAAGGATCAGAGCCATGCCTGCGACCGGTACCGACGGAATAACAGAGAGCGTCGCGGCAAGGGTGATGAATCCGGCGCCGGTGATTCCTGCTGCGCCCTTCGAGCTAAGCATGGCAACAAGGAGCAGCAAAATCTGGTCGGTGAGCGTGAGCGGCGTATCCGTGGCCTGGGCAATGAACAACGCGGCCAAGGTCATATAAATGTTCGTGCCGTCGAGATTGAACGAATAGCCCGTCGGCACCACAAGGCCGACGACCGACTTCTTGCAACCCGCCAGCTCCATCTTCTCCATCAGGCTCGGCAAGGCGGCCTCGGATGAGCTGGTGCCGAGCACAAGGAGGAGCTCTTCCTTGATGTATCGGATCAAGGCCAAAATCGAGAAGCCATTGTAGCGGGCGACCGCTCCCAGAACGACAAGGACGAACACGATGGCCGTCATGTAGAAGGTCGCCACCAGGAAGAAGAGGTTTGCGATCGAGGCGATGCCGTACTTTCCGATGGTGAACGCCATGGCGCCGAAAGCTCCGATTGGAGCTGCCTTCATCAGAATGCTGACGAGCTTAAACATTGCCTGAGAGAGAGATTGCATCAGAGTCGTCAACGGCGCGGCCTTGTCCCCGATCATCGCGAGCGAGATACCGAAGAGGACAGAGAAGAACAGAACCTGCAGGATATCGCCGGAAACGAATGCGCCGACGACGGTCGTCGGAATGATGTTCATCAAGAAGCCGGTGATGGTCTGCTCGTGGGCCTTGGCCGCATAGTCGGCAACCGCCTTCTGATCGAGGCTCGCCGCGCTGATATGCAGCCCATGTCCCGGCTGAACGATGTTGCCGATCACGAGGCCGACGATGAGGGCGAGGGTCGAGAAGACGAGGAAGTAGATCATCGCCTTTCCGGTGACGCGACCGACTTTCTGCAAATCGCTCATGCCCGCAATGCCGGTGGTCACAGTCAGGAAAATGACGGGTGCGATGATCATCTTCACGAGTTTGATGAACGCATCGCCAAGCGGCTTCATGTCCGCCGCGAAGGACGGGTAGTAATGCCCGAGTAGGATCCCGGCGCTGATCGCAACGAGAACCTGGAAATATAGGTGCTGATAAAGCTTCTTCTTGCGCGGATGGGCCTTCGCAGTGACTTCGACTGGGCTCATCGTTTCCTCCGATGTTGCTATGAGGATCCTTACGCCTCGCGAATGTCCGGCTCCTTGGATCTCTTGGCTTATCGGCCGCCAGAGGCGGCGGCGTTTCGGTCAGAGCAAAAATCGTGCCAGCCCCGTCTTGGGCGAATAAGATATTGATATAGACCGATAATATTTGTTGTGAGGGATATTCGCCCATGCTGCCGTGCGGCTTTTCGCCTCGTATCTTGAATAGCTGTGCGGAAAATTGCACAAACGGAAATCCTTCAGGGGCGACCTCGCATGCGCACAGAACCCGTGCCGGCCGACAGAGAAATCGCCATACCGTCGGCTCGGTGGCCGATCTGGGCTATCTTGGCCGCAATCGTCATTGCATTCACGATTTGGTTCGCCGGAACCCTTGGAGAAACGCGCGCCTATGCAGCGCTCGAGGCTCAGGCCGATACTGCTGCCACGCTGGATATTGCGTTGCTCCGGAGCGAGTTGGACAAGCAGAGGTCCCTCCCCTTTGTGCTGTCGAAAGACCCGGACGTGCGCGACATTCTGTCGGCCCCCTCGCCTTCCGCGATTGCGTCGTTCAATGCCAAGCTTGAGGCTCTGCAGGAGGGAACACAGGCTGCCGTCATCTACCTCATCGGCGTCGACGGCATTGCCATTGCCGCTAGCAATTGGCGCGAGCCGACAAGCTTCGTCGGCAACGACTATCGCTTCCGGCGATATTTTCAGCGAGGCCTCTCAAACGGCGGCGATGAGCACTACGCGCTCGGCAGTGTGAGCCGTCACCCTGGCCTCTATATTTCCCGCCGCGTCGATGGCTCCTCCGGCCCGCTCGGCGTGATCGTGGTGAAGGTCGAGTTCGACCAAGTGGAGGCGGAGTGGGCTCGTTCCGGAAACCCGGCCTATGTGACCGACCAGAGCGGGATTGTCCTAGTGACGAGCGTTCCCGAATGGCGGTTCATGGCGGAGCGAAACATTGCGCCGCAAGACGCCCATGCCATTCGCGAGAGCCTGCAGTTCGGAGACGCATCGCTTCAACCCCTTCCACTGAAAGCAGATTCCGCGTCATCGCGATCCAAGACACTCCTTGCCTCTTTGCCGGGGGGCTCCAACGCAACGCAGGTCTTGGTGACCGAGAACGCTATGCCGACGACGCAATGGACCTTTCACCTGCTCACCCCCTCTGACAAGGAAGTAAGGTCCGGCATTTTGAACACGCGACTGGCCGCTCTATCTCTCGTGACGCCATTTCTCGCCGGCGCAGCCTTCGTCATCTACCGCCGCAACCGAGCAATCGGCCGCGCGGCCATGCAGGAGGCTGCGCGCAGAGAGCTTGAACAGCGGGTGTCAGAAAGAACTGAGGAGTTAAGCGCTGCGAACAACCGTCTCATTGCCGAGATGGACGAGCGGCAGAAGGTAGAGACGAGACTCCAAGCCATCCGTGATGAACTGGTGCAAGCTAACCGCCTCGGCTCGCTGGGGCAGATCGCGGCCGGCGTCGCACATGAGATCAATCAACCAGTCGCGGCCATCCGGACATATGCGGACAATGCCCGGGTTTTCCTTGAGCGCAACGAGGCGGAACCCGTACAAAGGAATTTGGCAACCATTGCCAACCTGACCGAGCGGATCGGTGCAATCACCGACGAGTTGCGCTCGTTTTCTCGTAAGGGGACTGGCGAGATCGGGCCGGTTCGTGTGGAAGACGTCATCAACGGCGCTCTGCTTCTGCTTGGGAGTCGATTCAAACAGCAGGGCATCTTGCTGTTGCGGGATGATCCGCCACCAGATTTGAAGGTCGCCGGAACCCGCGTCCGCTTGGAGCAGGTTCTGGTCAATCTTCTCCAAAATGCCGTCGAGGCACTTGAGGGCCAGCCCGGAGCAGAGGTGAGGATCGGTCTCGTCGAGGACGGGGATTTCGTCTGGTTGTCGGTCCGCGACAATGGGCCGGGCATCCCACCTGAGACCATGACCGAACTGTTCACACCGTTCAGCACCACGAAGCCACGCGGCTTGGGGCTGGGCCTCGTGATCTCGAACGACATTGCAACCGAGTTTGGCGGCCACCTCTCGGTTGAGAGCGCATTGGGTCAGGGGGCTGTCTTTACAATTCACCTGCGGAGAATTCATTGATGAACGAAACCCGCATCAGGATCGCCTTTGTCGACGATGACAAGGAGCTACGCGAAGCCAACACGCAGACGCTGGAGCTGGCAGGCTTCAAGCCCCTGCCATTCGCTTCAGCGTCCGCCGCGCTAGCGGCATTGACCCAAGAATTCGAAGGCGTCGTCGTCACCGACATCCGCATGCCGCACATCGATGGGATGCAGCTTTTCCGGCGGCTTAAGGAGATCGACCCTGATTTGCCGGTCATTTTCATCACTGGCCATGGCGACATCCCTACGGCCGTCGAGGCCCTGCGCGAAGGCGCCTACGATTTCATTACGAAGCCGTTCGCGGCGGACCGTCTCCTTCAAAGCATCCGGCGCGCCGTCGAAAAGCGCGGCCTCGTTCTTGAAAATCGCCGTCTCAAGGCAGCCACGGAGAACATCGACGGCACTCTCCCGCTCATAGGCGAGACGCCAGCTATGCAACGCCTCCGCCAGACGCTGCGCCACATCGCCGATGCCGATGTGGACGTGCTGGTGGCCGGAGAAACAGGAAGCGGAAAAGAGGTGGTCGCCAGCGCCCTCCATCAATGGAGCCGACGTCGGGGCAAGCCCTTTGTCGCCGTCAATTGCGGTGCCTTGCCCGACACGATGATCGAAAGCGAGCTTTTCGGACACGAACCCGGGGCCTTTACGGGCGCGCAGAAGAAACGGATCGGTCGCATCGAATATTCCAGCGGCGGGTCGCTTTTTCTCGATGAGATAGAAAGCATGCCGCTCGATGCTCAAGTGAAGCTGCTGCGCGTTCTCGAAACCCGCAGGATCACGCCCCTTGGGACGAATGAAATTCGCAATGTGGATTTGCGCGTCATCGCGGCGGCCAAGGTCGATCTGGGCGAGGCGTCCAAGCTCGGCCGCTTCCGAGAGGATCTGTTCTATCGCCTGAACGTCGTGACCATTCGCATCCCGCCTTTGAGGGAGCGAAAAGACGACATCCCGCTTCTCTTCGCACACTTCGCCCGGCTGGCAGCAGCCCGATTCAACCGTGAGCCTCCGCCCCTTTCGGCGCCTGTGAGAAGCTATCTCATGGCCCATGACTGGCCCGGCAATGTCCGCGAGCTTGCGCATTTTGCCGAGCGCCTGACGCTCGGCGTCGCCGAGGTCGACATACCTCAAACGGGCACGCCCGCGATCTCTATGGCCCTGCCGGAGCGAATGGAGCTTTACGAAGCCAGTTTGATCCGCGAAGCGCTCGCTGCCCATGGCGGCGACGTGCGCTTGACCATTGAAGCCCTCGGCATCCCCAGAAAGACCTTTTACGACAAGCTTCAGCGTCACGGGATCAGTCGCGCCGATTTCGTGCCAGCAGAAAGGTCGTGATGACCCGACGAAGGCCGTGTTAACGGCCAAACCGTCTATCGTATTCCAGCACCGCGTTCAGCAGAACCTGAGCGCCGGCGGCGCATTCCTCAAGCGTCGTGCTCTCCGCCTCGTTATGGCTCAGCCCGCCCTCGCAAGGGACGAAGATCATCGTTGTCGGCGCAACGCGGGCGATATAGGCGGCGTCGTGCCCCGCTCCCGACACCATGTCGCGAGCGGGCATGCCGGCCCTCTCGGTGCCGGTACGAACGGCGGCGATGCAATCGGGGTCGAACTTGACCGCGGGCGAGTCCCAAACCTTTTTCGCGACAGGCTCCAGGCCGATCTCGTTTGAGACGGCCGGGATCGCCTCCATCAGCTTGCGCTCCATCACATCGAGCACGGCGTCGTCCGGGTGTCGGAAGTCCACCGTGAAGAACACGTGCCCCGGGATCACATTACGGGAGTTCGGCGTGACCTCAACGAGGCCTACAGTCCCGACCGCGGACGGTGCGTGTTCGAGGGCGATCCGGTTGACATGCTCGACGACCCGCGCCGCGCCCAAAAGCGCATTGGCCCGCAAGTGCATGGGGGTCGAGCCGGTATGCGCTTCCCGACCGGTCAATTCGACTTCATACCAGCGCATGCCCTGTACGCCGGTCACGACGCCAATGGCCTTCCTTTCTGCTTCGAGAATGGGCCCCTGCTCGATATGAAGCTCGAACATCGCGCCGAATTTTACGGAACCGGGTGCGGCGTCGCCGCGATAGCCGATACCGTCGATGGCGTCGGAAAAGCGCACTCCCTGACGATCTTCTCGGCTGTCGGCAAAGGCCCGGTCGAAAACGCCCGCATAGACGCCTGAGCCAAGCATGGCAGGCGCGAAACGAGAGCCCTCTTCGTTCGTCCAGTTCACGAGCATGAGCGGTGCGTTCGTCTCGTAGCTGAGGTCGTGCAGCGTGCGCAGAACCTCCAACCCGCCGAGGACACCGAGAACCCCATCGAACTTGCCGCCGGTCGGCTGCGTGTCCAGGTGGCTGCCGATGGCGATAGGTTCGATGTCACTCCTCTTGCCTGGCTTGAACGCAAACATGTTGCCGACCTGGTCGACTGTGACCGTGCAACCCAACGCCTCGCATTGCCCTCTAAACCAGTCCCGCACGACTTTATCGAGATCCGTGAGGGTCAGTCGGCAAATCCCGCCCTTGGCCGTACCGCCAATCTGCGCGGTCTCCATGAGGCTATCCCAGAGGCGCTGTGGGTTGATTGTCAGGTTTTGCATGGTCTCGATCTCTCGGATGGTCGGCAATGAGCATCGTGAGGCTCCCGCCAAAACAGGGGCGGAAGCTCTTGAATGAAGCGCTGTCGGATCAGCGCGCCACGGCTGTGGGGGCAGTGTTCGCCTTCAGGCGGCGCTGCGCTTCGGCATAGGCCGGGAGCGGTCGCCGGGATACAAAACGGCCCTGTCCACGTTGCGCCTTCACCTGTCCATTCTCGGCCGCCAAATGACCGCGCAGATAGACCTTCGCCGGCAGGCCGGTGAGTTTGAAGCCCTCGAAGACGTTGTATTCGATACGGCTGACTTGGTTCTTTGCCGAGATGGTGTTGGTCGCGGTCGGGTCCCAGATCACGATGTCCGCATCCGCGCCGGGCATGATGACACCCTTTTGCGGATACATGTTGAGAATGCGGGCGGCGTTGGCGGATGTGACGGCAACGAACTCGTTTGGAGTCAGCCGCCCCGAATTCACGCCCGCGCTCCAGAGCACCGGCATACGATCCTCAAGCCCGCCCGTGCCATTCGGGATCGAACGAAAATCGTTCTTGCCGATGCGCTTCTGCTCCATGGTGAAGGAACAATGGTCGGTCGCCACCACCTGAAGGGAGCCCGCCTGAAGGCCCGCCCAAAGGCTGTCCTGGTGGGATTTTGGCCGGAATGGAGGCGACATCACGCGCTGCGCCGCATGGTCCCAGCTCTGGTTGAGATAGTCGGTCTCGTCGAGCACGAGATGCTGGATCAGCGGCTCGCCGAACACACGCTTGCCCTCGGCACGCGCCCGCGAGATCGCCTCATGCGCCGGCTTCGATGAGGTGTGGACGACGTAAAGCGGGCAGCCCGCCATGTCGGCGATCATAATTGCGCGCTGGGCGGCTTCGCCTTCGACCTCTGGCGGGCGCGAATAAGCGTGGAACTCGGGACCCGTCTTGCCTTGCGCGATAAAGGATTCCTGCATCTGCGCAACGACGTCGCCATTCTCAGCGTGAACCAGAGCGATGGCACCCAGTTCGGCGCAGCGCTTGAAGGAGCGGAAGAGGACGTCATCATCCACCATCAACGCGCCCTTATAGGCCATGAAATGCTTGAACGTGTTCACGCCATGGGTGTTCACGATCTCGCCCATCTCCCGCTCTATCTGTTCCGACCAGGAGGTGACGGCCAGATGGTAGGAGTAATCGCCGGCCGCCTTTTCGGACTTGCTGCGCCAGTCCCGGTACGCGTCAATGAGAGATTGACCGGGGCCGGGAATGCAGAAGTCGACGATGGTCGTAGTGCCGCCGGAAAGCGCCGCTTTCGTGCCCCACTCGAAATCGTCCGCCGACACGGTTCCCATGAAGAGAAGTTCCATATGCGTATGCGGGTCGATGCCGCCCGGCATGACATAAGCGCCACCCGCATCGACGATCTCGGCACCGGTCGGCGCTCCGAGATTTTCGCCAACAGCAACGATCCGCTCGCCGTCCACCAGCACATCGGCGCGGCGGCTCATATCCGCATTGACGACGGTGCCACCGCGAATGAGTAGGGTCATGATGGATGTCTCCTCCGGTCGTTATTGTGAGGCTTTTGGAGCAATTCGCCCCTCCCCGAAGGAGAGGGGCGTCTTGATGTGATCGTTACTTGATCGCGTCGGTGACTGCGCTGCTCCAGGCGCCGTCCGGCTTCTTGGTGATCACCGGAGCATCGCCACCGGAGGCGAGGAGCGTCGCGACCGTGCGGTCGTAGTCGGCCGGATCGAGCTTGCCCTTGCCCGAGGTCTCGAGCAGTTTCGCGATCTCGCCCGCCATACGCTTCTGGTGCTTCTCGGTCTGCGCGCCCGAGGCGTCGTTGTCGAGGACGATCTTGGCTGCCTCGTCCGGGTTCTGGCGCATGTAGTCCCAGCCCTTTTGGGAGGCGGCAACGAACTTCGCCATCTTCGCGACGAAGGCCGGGTCCTTCAGCTTGTCCTGCATAACATAAAGGCCGTCCTCCAGCGTCGCGACGCCCTGGTCCTCGTACTTGAAGACGACGAGCTGCTCGGGCTTGAAGCCGGCATCGATGACCTGCCAATACTCGTTGTAGGTCATGGTGGAGATGCAGTCGGCCTGCTTCTGGATCAGCGGATCAACGTTGAAGCCTTGCTTGAGCACCTTCACACCGCCGGCGGAACCATCGGTCTTGTATCCGAGCTTCGCCATCCAGGCGAGGAACGGATATTCATTGCCCGAGAACCACACGCCGAGGGTGCGGCCCTTGAGGTCCTGCGGCGTCTTGATGCCGGTCTCCGCGCGACAGGTGAGCATCATGCCGGATTTCTTGAACGGCTGCGCGATGTTGACGAGCGGAACACCCTTTTCACGAGCGGCGAGCGCAGAGGGCATCCAATCGACGACCACATCGGCTCCGCCACCGGCGATCACCTGCGGCGGCGCAATATCCGGTCCGCCCGGCTTGATCGTCACATCGAGACCGGCTTCCTTGTAGAAACCCTTGTCTTTCGCGACATAATAGCCCGCGAACTGTGCTTGCGTGACCCACTTGAGCTGGATCGTGACCTTGTCGGATTGGGCGACGGCGGTGGTCGTGAAGCCGAGCGCAAGCGCGCTGGCGAGTAGAACGCTTCTCATCATCTTCTCTCCTCCTACGCCGCCGCGGGTTCCCTTATGTGCGGTACGACGGATGCCAAAAGGTTGCGCCCCGCTCCACCAGAGCGACGAGGCCGTAGAAAAGCGATCCGGCGATGGCCGCGAGCGCGATTTCGGCCCACACCATGTCGAGGGACATGCGGGCAACCTCAATCGAGATTCTGAAGCCCATGCCGACGATGGGAGTGCCGAAAAACTCCGCGACGATCGCGCCGATCAGCGCGAGCGTGGAATTGATCTTCAGAGCATTGAAGATGAAAGGCAGAGCGACGGGCAGCCGAAGCTTGAAGAGCGTCGTCCAGTAACCGGCTGCGTAAGACCGCATCAGATCCCGTTCCAGCCTCCCGGCGGCCGCGAGACCAGCGACTGTGTTCACCAGCATGGGGAAGAAGGTCATCACGACGACGACGGCGGCCTTCGAGGGCCAATCGAAACCGAACCACATGACCATGATCGGCGCGATGCCTATGACCGGCAAGGCGGCGACGAAATTGCCGAGAGGTAGCAGGCCGCGCCTTAGGAACGGGATTCGGTCGGCGACAATGGCGACGAGAAAGCCGGAGAGGCATCCGATCATATAGCCGGAGAGAACGGACTTCACGAATGTCTGCAGAAAGTCCTCGAGAAGGACAGGTAGCGAGGCCGCAAATCGACTGCCGATGGCGGACGGCGCAGGCATCAGTACGGAAGGAACGCCCGCGCCGACGACGATGACCTCCCAGAGGAAGAACAGAAAAGCGCCGAACAGGATTGGAATACACAGCCCGAGGAAGCGCCTTGCGCCGGGAGTCTTGAGGCGCAAATTCGACAGCCCGTTCAGCGCGACGGCGGCGGCGAGCCACAGGGCGCTCACGAAGGCCCAGAACACCGGTCCGGCCTGACCGGCAACATTCGGGCTATGCGCCAGAATGAGCGCATAGATCCAGCCCAGGAGAACGAAGGGGGCGAGGATACCCCCGCGATGAAAGCCTGTCATGGCGAGCGCGCTCCCATGGTTTTGTTCAGGAGGCGTTCGAGAAGGCCGATGGCGGCGACGAGGACCGACGCAAGGATTGCCGCACCAAAAAGTGCTGCCCAGATCTGGATTGTCTGGCCATAGTAGGACCCGGCGAGAAGCCGCGCGCCAAGACCCGCCTGTGCACCGGTCGGCAACTCGCCGACGATGGCGCCGACGAGGCTGATCGCAATCGCCACCTTCAGGCCGGTAAAGAGATAAGGCATGGAGGCAGGCAGCCGCAGCTTCCAGAAGGACTGCGCCAGCGACGCCGAATAGGTCCGCATGAGATCACGCTGCATCGGATCCGGCGAGGTCAGGCCCTTCACCATGCTGATCGTGATCGGGAAGAAGCAGAGGTAGGCCGAAATGATCGCTTTCGGGAAAAGCCCTGTGATGCCGATGGAGCCCAGGACGACAATGATGATTGGGGCGATGGCGAGGATGGGGATCGTCTGAGACGAGATGATCCACGGCATCAGGCTGCGTTCAAGCGTCTTCACGTGGACGATCAGAACTGCGAGCACGCTCCCCAACAAAGTGCCCAAGCCGAAGCCAAGGAGCGTCGAGGACAGCGTCACCCATGCGTGGAACGGCAAGCTTCGCCGGGATGTGACCGGCATGTCGAGCGTCGTTTTCTTCAGTTCAGTCAGAACCTGATGCGGCGCAGGCAGGATCGGGCGCTCCTGCTCCATCGTCGCGAACAGAATCTCCGTGGCAGAGCGCTGTTCCCCTGCCCGGCTAAAGGCGTCGATCGTCCCTCGCCAGTTCATCAGAATGGCAGCAGCGTACCAGATTGCCACGATTGCGAGCACGACGACGAGGACCGGGCCGGCGTTGCCCCCGCGAAGACGCGATGCTTTGCGGGCGACCGGGCGCGTGGGCAAGCTAACGGCCTCAGTCGTCATAGGAATGCCCTGCCCTCAGGCCCTCGCGGACCCTGTGCGCGATCTTCAGGAATTCAGGCGTCTCGCGGATCTCCAGCTTTCGTTCGCGACCTAAGTGGCTCGCGTCGATGATGTCGATGATGCGTCCGGGCCGTGGGGACATGACCACGATCATGGAGGACAGAAAGACAGCCTCAGGGATCGAGTGTGTCACGAAGAGCACCGTCTTCCGGGTCTTGTCCCACAGCTTGAGAAGCTGCTCGTTCAGATGGTCGCGCACGATTTCATCGAGCGCGCCAAACGGCTCGTCCATGAGAAGGAGCCTGGGATCGAAGGACAGCGCGCGAGCTATGGAGGCGCGTTGCTGCATCCCGCCCGAGAGCTGCCAGGGAAATTTTTTCTCGAACCCCTTGAGGTTCACGAGTTCAAGCTGCCGGCGAGACCGCTCCCGCCGCTCGCCCTTTGAAATGCCGAAGATTTCCAACGGCAGCTCGACGTTCTTTTGGATCGTGCGCCAGGGATAGAGCGCAGGGGCCTGGAAGATGAAGCCATAATCGCGGCGTACCCGAGCCTCGCTGGGGCTCACGCCGTTCACGTGGATATGACCGCCGTTCGGCTGCTCCAGATCGGCGATGACCCGCAGCAGCGTCGTTTTTCCGCAGCCAGAGGGGCCGATGAAGGAGACGAACTCCCCCTCTGCGATCTGCAAGTTCACATTGGAGAGAGCATAGACCGGGCCGTCGGCGGCTTCATAGGTGAGAGACAGGTCCTTGATGTCGACCACTGGGGCAGGAGTGGCCGGATCGGACTCCGGCCTCGCCGCAGCAAGACCCGACGGTGCTTTGCTACCGCCCATGACATCGCCCTCCGTTACGCGTTCGAGCACTGTCTCCGCCTTAAGCTGCACCAATTTCACTCCCTATCGCAAGGACCGCCCCGTCGAGTTCCGCTGAATTTCTGAGCTAGACGCCGGGAAATGATGCCCCCTTCACGGGCATCATGCCGCCGCCTTCAGCACGTCGCCAATCGTGCCGACGATCTGATCGATCTGTACCTTCGAGACGATGAGCGGAGGTGACAGCGCGATGATGTCGCCGGTCGTGCGGATCAGGAGTCCGCGCTCGAAGCACTCAAGGAAAACCGAGAAGGCACGCTTCGTCGGTTCCCCCGCAATCGACTCCAACTCAATGGCCCCAACGAGGCCGATATTGCGGATGTCGACGACGTGCTTCGTGCCCTTGAGCGAGTGAAGCGCCTGTTCCCAATAGGACGCCAGTTCCGCGCCGCGGGTCAGAAGGCCTTCATCCGCGTAGGTATCGAGCGTGGCCAGGCCGGCTGCGCAAGCCAGCGGGTGCGCCGAGTAGGTGTAGCCGTGGAAGAACTCGATGAGATGCTCCGGCCCGGTCATGAAGGCGTCGTGGATGTCTGACTTCACGAAAACCGCTCCCATGGGAACGACGCCGTTCGTGACGCCCTTCGCCGTGATCATGATGTCGGGGACGACGCCAAAGTAATCCGCCGCAAATGGCGCTCCGAGACGGCCGAACCCGGTGATGACTTCGTCGAAGATCAGGAGGATGCCATGCTTGTCGCAGATCTCTCGCAAGCGCTTGAGGTATCCCTTCGGGGGAATGAGCACACCGGTCGAGCCGGCCACCGGCTCCACGATGACCGCGGCGATGGTCGAGGCGTCGTGGAGCGCGATAATCCGTTCCAGGTCCTCTGCAAACTCGACGCCATACTCAGGTTCGCCCTTGGTAAAGGCGTTACGAGCGGGATCGTGCGTGTGGCGGATATGGTCGACGCCAGAGAGAAGCGTGCCGAACATCTTGCGGTTCGACACGATGCCGCCAACGGAGATGCCGCCGAAATTCACGCCATGATAGCCCCGCTCACGGCCGATGAGCCGGGTGCGAGAGCCCTGCCCTTTCACACGCTGATAGGCCAGCGCGATCTTGAGCGCGGTTTCAACGGACTCGGAGCCGGAGTTCGTGAAGAAGACGTGATCGAGCCCTTCAGGCGAAATTTGCGCCAGTCGCGAGGCGAACTCGAACGCCTTGGGATGGCTCATCTGGAACGCGGGCGCGTAGTCAAGCTCGGCCACCTGCTTCTGCACCGCCTCGACGATTTTGGGGCGACCGTGACCAGCATTCACGCACCAGAGCCCCGCCGTGCCGTCCAGGATCGCACGGCCGTCATCGGTGTAATAGTGCATGTCCTGGGCGCTGGCCAAAAGGCGCGGCGCCTTCTTGAATTGCCGGTTCGCCGTAAATGGCATCCAGAACGCCGCGAGATCGTTGGGAAGCGGGCGTCTCATGGGCACAACGTTCATGGTCCTATCCTTCTCAAGTCGAATGCCTTGGCAGATGTAACTTTGTGTGGTTGATGGGGCGCTCTTGCCGCGCGCGTCCTCGGGGACGTAAAATTCGCGTCGTGAACAACGTGAAGGAATGGTCTGTGGCTGACGAGGTTGGGCTGGCTGCGCAAACGATAGCGCGCAAGACGACCCGGACGGGTGAGGCGAATGCAGAGCGCATTCTCGATGCCGCGCTTGAAGTGTTCGCGGCCTACGGGTATCGCGGTGCCCGCATCGATCAGATCGCCGAGGCGGCGGGCCTCTCGAAGCCCAATCTGCTTTACTATTTTCGCACGAAGGAAGAGCTTTACACGGCCGTTCTCCGCCGCACGCTCGACATGTGGCTGGAGCCGCTTCGCGAACTCGACACGACGAGCGACCCCAAGGCCGCCCTCACCGCGTACATCTCCCGCAAGCTCGGATATTCCCGCAGCCAGCCCACGGCCTCGCGCCTGTTCGCCATGGAGATGCTCCAAGGCGCTCCGCATCTGAGTGCGGCCCTTGGTGGTACGCTGCTCGAATTGGTGGAAATCAAGTCGCGCATCATCGAGGATTGGATCAGCGAGGGGCGGTTGCGGCCCATCGATCCGAAGCACTTCATTTTTGCGATCTGGGCGACGACCCAGCACTATGCCGATTTCGGCACCCAGATCCGCGCCCTCACGGGCGCAGGCATCGAAGACGAGGCGTTCTACGAGAAGACCCGCGCCGCGCTGACAAGCATCCTCCTTGAGGGCGTCTTGCCCTCCGAAGGCGGTTCGCAGAAGCGCTGAAGCGGTCATGCCGACGATCTCATTGGCGTGAGTGCATGTGGAAACGGCGCCGGGTGACCGGCGCCGTCGTTGCATTCATTCAGCAGGCTGCAGCTTTTTGGCCGCGCTGGGGTTATTGGGGTGCTGAGTCCAGTTGAGATAGGAGCCATCCACCATGCGTCCCGTGCGGCGGTCGATCTCGTTCACCAGCGGCTCCATGGAGATGCAATTCTCGATGGGGCAGACGCTCGCACAGAGATTACAGCCCACGCACTCCTCCTCGATGACCTCGAAGTGACGCTCCCCATTGACCAGATGCGTGATGGCCTGGTGGGAGGTGTCTTCGCAAGCCACGTGGCAGCGACCGCACTTGATGCAAAGGTCCTGGTCGATCTTCGCTTTCACGGCATAATTGAGGTTGAGGTACTGCCAGTCGGTGACGTTGGGGACCGCCGCTCCAACAAAGTCGGAAATCTTGGAGTAACCCTTTTCGTCCATGAAGGCCTCGAGGCCAGTGATCATCTCCTGCACGATCTTGAAGCCATAAACCATGGCCGCTGTGCAGACCTGAACCGTGCCGCAGCCGAGCGCCATGAATTCCGCCGCATCCCGCCAGGTTTCAATGCCGCCGATGCCGGATATCGGCAGGCCATGGGTCGCCGGTGAGCGGGCGATCTCCGCCACCATGTTGAGCGCAATCGGCTTCACCGCCGGGCCGCACATGCCGCCGTGGGTGGCTTTTCCATCCGTGTGTGGGCTCGGGATCATACGCTCAAGGTCGACGCCGACGATCGAGTTGATCGTGTTGATCAACGAGACCGCATCAGCCCCTCCGCGCTTGGCGGCCTCGGCCGGCTTGCGGATGTCGGAGATGTTGGGCGTGAGCTTGACGATGACCGGCATCCGCGAGTGGGTCTTGCACCAGCGCGTGACCATTTCGACGTATTCCGGCACCTGGCCGACCGCAGAGCCCATGCCGCGTTCGGACATGCCGTGCGGGCAGCCGAAATTAAGTTCGATGCCGTCGGCGCCCGTGGCCTCGACGCGCGGCAGAATTTTCTTCCACGCCTCCTCCTCGCAAGGGACCATGAGAGAAACGACGATGGCCCGGTCCGGCCAGCGGCGCTTCATCTCGGTGATCTCCTGAAGATTCACTTCAAGAGGACGGTCCGTAATCAACTCGATGTTGTTGAAGGCCGTGATGCGACGGTCAGCGCCGTGCACGACGCCATAGCGCGGCCCCGAAACGTTGACGACCGGTGGCCCCTCCTCTCCAAGGGTCTTCCATACGACGCCGCCCCAACCGGCGCGGAAGGCGCGCTCGATGTTGTAGGCCTTGTCGGTTGGCGGGGCGGAGGCGAGCCAGAACGGATTGGGAGCTTTGATGCCGCAGAAATTGACGCTGAGATCGGCCATGGTTCCTCCCCTTATTCCGCCGCCATGGGGGCGACGCCCCGGAGCGTGCTATTGATGGACAGGGCAGCTTGCTTGCCGTCTTCGACCGCCACCACCGTAAGGTCTCGCCCGCCAGCGACGCAGTCGCCCCCGGCCCAGACACCGGAAAGAGAGGTCCGCCGCTCGCCATCGACAGCAATACGTCCTGAAGCGAGGTCGAGCGTATCGCTTGATCCCGCGATATCGCCCGGCACGAACAACTGGCCGATGGCCTTGAAGAGCTGATCGGCAACAACTTCAAATGTCTCGCCGGTATCGACCAGCTTTCCGTACTTCTCCATGGTCGCAGCGAAGGTCACGGAGCGGAGCGCGCCATTCTCACCGCGGACGGCCGTGGGTCGCGCCCAATGGCGAACCACGACTCCCTCGGTCAACGCGAGCTCCTGTTCGTAGCGGCTCGCGCCCATCTGATCTGCGCCGCGGCGATAAACGATTGTCACCTCCTCGGCGCCGAGCTTCTTTGCCTGCACCGCAGCATCGACAGCGGTCATGCCGCCCCCGATCACCACAACGCGACGACCAATCGGCAAGGTGGAAAGATCAGCCGTCTGACGCAGCTTCTCGATGAATGCGACGGCGTCCTCGAGGCCCCGCAACCCCGGGGCGTCGACACCAAGGGCGTTGACCGCCTGGAGGCCGAGGCCGAGGAATACCGCGTCGAAGTCACGACGGAGATCCGCCAGTGTGAAGTCCCGTCCGAGCTTCTGCCCGCAGCGCAGCTCAATGCCGCCGACGCTCAGAATCCAATCCACTTCGGTCTGAGCGAAGTTGTTCGTGGACTTGTAGGATGCGATGCCGTGTTCATTGAGCCCACCCGGCTTTCGCCGCGCGTCGAACACAACCACGTCGTAACCGAGGGTCGCGAGCTTGTGGGCACATGAAAGCCCCGCCGGACCGGCGCCAACCACGGCGACCCGCTTTCCATCGCGCGCGCCTTGCTTGTAAAGCTGACGCCCTGACGCCATCACCGCGTCGGTCGCATGGCGTTGCAGCTCGCCGATGATGACCGGCCTGCCTTCCGCTTCATTGCGCACGCAGGCCTGCTCGCAAAGCGTCTCCGTGGGACAGACGCGAGCACACATTCCGCCGAAGATGTTGGAGTCGAAGATCGTCTTGCCCGCACCCTTCGCATTGCCGGTTGCGATCTGCTTGATGAAAAGCGGAATATCGATGCTGGTCGGGCAGGCTGTGACGCAGGGAGCATCGTAACAGAAGAGACACCGTTCCGCGGCGACCCTCGCCTCGTGTGCGTTCAGCGGTGCGTGGAGATCGGAGAAGGCTTCGGCGTACCCACCACAGGCGAGCCGCCCGGCTTGAATATCCGGCGCTGAAGTCATAAGTCCTCCTGCCCGCCCCAGGCGGGTTTTACAGGCCATCGAACCGTTCACCTCGGCCCGCCTCTCAAGGGGCAAGCTCGTTAATTTGACCAGCTGATCAAAAATTTAGAATGATGTCAAACTGGCTGTGAGCCTGAGAACCTTGCTCGCCCTGTCGTTTGAGCGGGAGAATGAGCGGGCGATGCTGCAAACAGCATCCGATGCACGGAGGGGCATCACACTCTGCGTCGATGTTGAGCAAAATGAGGTAATTGGATGCAGCGAAGGTGTGGAATGCCACCTTCATGATGGGTGTCGCCGTACTTTCGACACCGGCAAAAATTACTCGGGCACCGCACATAGACGTTGCCGGGACCGAAGACGAACGCATCGGTCCCGGCCGCGCCGGTTAACGGGCCTTCAGGAAATCGGCCACTTCCAGCAGAACGAACTCGTTGTCATCCTGCTTGTTGGGTTCGCGGCTCGATGAGAACGGAAGGTTGTTATCGTTGCCGACGATGATGTGGCGGTCATCGACGACATCCACGTTCTCAATGGTGAAGAACGGAAATGTCAGCACACTGCCGTTCAGCGGCTTGCGCGCCTTCTTGTTCGGGTCAGCAATTTGCATCAAGTCGATGTAGCCGACCTTGCGAGCCGGTCCGTTCACATTTTTGTCCGACATCTCGATCTTGTAGACGCGTTTGAACTTCGCGATGTCGCTGAAGCAATCCGTGCGCTTCTCACCTGCCGGACAGGCCTTGTCGGCAGTGCCCTCGCCGTTGTCGCGCTCGATGATGAGACCGGTCGTGGCGTCGATCATGTTGAAGTCGCCGATGGCGAGTCCATTCTGTTCGAGCACATATTGCCAATGACGGCCCGTCCACTTCTCAGCCTGAACATCGAACTCGAGGATTCGGAGATACTCCTTGCCGTCGCTTGTCTTTTCCCAATCCTTCTTGTCCGCGTCCAAGAGAGAACCTTCGAGCAGAGCGTAGAGAAAGCGTCCATCCGGCGAGACGGCCATGCCCTCGTAGCCCTTCGAGCGGCGCACGTTGAAGGCGACGGGAACATTCGGCGCAGCCGGGGTCGTTACAGCGTAGTGGTCGGGCGAACGCGCGGGTTTGCCGTCGATCATGGTTTCAAACACGGCTTCGACCTTGCCCGTCCGGTCGGTCCGGATGAGGTAGGGACCGAATTCGTCGCCGATCCAGAGCTTGTCTCCGATGAACTGGAAGCTCTCGGTGTCGAAGTCGGAGCCGGTCAGATAGCGCTTCGGGGTACCTTCATTGACGATGCGGAACGGCACCTTCTTGTCGGGATCGCTGAGGAAGATGGTTTCAAGGCGCTCCACCGAACCCTTGTTCCAATCGATCCGATAGCGATTGAGATAGAGCATCGAATCCGGTGAGTTCGCCTTCGCACCGAAGCCGTTGTCGGTCAGAACCCAAAAGGTTCCATCAGGCATTTTCTTGATACCGGAATGGCCTTGTAGCGGCTGACCGCGGAAAGGAAGCTTCACACCGGTCGGGCGGTTGGCCGAAAGGCCTTCGACTGTGCCGATCTCATCGATCCGCTTACCGTTGGTGAACTTACCTGAAACCTTGAGGTCGTCCGGCGCATCCGCAGGCGCCTCGACAAAGCTCAACGCCGGGAGCACCGCGTGCCCCGCGAGAGTTGCGGGATAGTTTTGCTGCGCGAGGGCCGGCCCAATCAGCCCGGCAACCAAGGGAACCGCCAATACAAAGCGGGCAATCATCATGTGTCCTCCTGCTCAATGTGGAGCACAAGAGTTCTGGGCACGGGCGATGTCGCACAGGTGACGGAAAAATGACGCCTCAATGAACCGCAACAACATCCAGGACCTATTGTCATCCAACTGTCGAATCCAAGCGTTAGAACCCGCCCGTCAGCAATTCAGGAGCGGACTTGATGAAGACGTGGACAGCGTTGGGCGTGGGCCTTCTTGGTCTCGTGGCAACAGGCGCACAGGCGCAGACGATTTACCCCATCTCGCGGGCAGAAATCCTCGCTGGATCGAAATTCGATTTCAAGGTCGAGTTCCCTGGTGCGCCCGCGCAGGGAGCCGTGAAGGTCACGATCAATGGGCAAGATCCGGCGATCGCGCTGGGCCAGTCCGCGAAGTTCGTCGAGAAAGAAGACGGCGGCGATCTCTCGGCTTACTGGATCCGCGGCGCGCAGATCTCCAAGCCCGGCGCCTACATCGTTGAGGCGAGCCTCGGCGACAAGAAAGCCACGGTGAAGTGGGAAGTGTTTGGCACTCCTCAGCGCAAAGCCAAGAACGTCATTCTCTTCGTTGGCGACGGCCTTTCCGTCCCGCACCGCACCGCCGCGCGCATTCTCTCCAAGGGCATCGTCGAGGGTAAGTACAACGGCGAACTCGCCATGGACGAGATGCCTCACATGGCGCTCGTCTCTACTTCCGGCACTGACTCGGTCGTGACCGACAGCGCCAACGCCATGAGCGCCTACACGACGGGCCACAAGTCCTGCGTGAACGCGCTCGGCGTCTATTGCGCCAAGAACAAGAGCACCCTCGACCATCCGAAGGTCGAAACCATCGGCGAGCTGGCGAAGCGCCGCAATGGCGGCATGTCGGTCGGCGTCGTCTCAAATTCGGAGATCGAAGACGCGACCCCGGCAGGCATGGTCTCCCACACCCGTCGCCGCGCGGACTTCAACGACATCGTGAAAATGTTCTACGACGTGAAGCCCGACGTGATCCTGGGCGGCGGTTCGCCGAACTTCCTCGCCAAGTCGACCCCGGGCTCCAAACGCACGGACGAGGATGACTATATCAAGAAGTTCGAGGCCGACGGCTACAAGTTCGTCTCCACCAAGCAGGAGATGCAGGCCGCGGCGAAGGCCGGCTCCTCGAAGGTCCTCGGCCTGTTCAATACCGGCAACATCGACGGCGCACTCGACCTCAAGATCCTCAAGAAGGGCACTGTCTCCAAGTTCCCCGACCAACCGGATCTCGTTGAACAGACCAAGGCGGCCCTCGACGTTCTCTCAAAGAATCCGAACGGCTTCATGTTGATGGTTGAATCGGCCCGTATCGACAAGTACGCCCACTCGCTGGATGCCGAGCGCACGATCTACGACACGATCATGCTCGACAACGCGGTGAAGGCTGCCAAGGACTTCGTTGCAAACCGCGATGACACCCTTATCATCGTCGTCGGCGACCACGCTCACCCGGTCTCGATCATCGGTACCTACGACGACGACACCCCCGGCAATCAGCTGCGCGACAAGCTCGGAACCTACGCTGAGGCGAAGTACCCGAACTATCCGGCCCCGAATGCCGATGGCTATCCGGAGAAGGTCGACGTCTCCCGCCGCCTCGCCTTCGTGTTTGGTTCGTACCCCGACTACTGCGACCTCGGCCGTCCTTACATGAACGGCGAGAACGTCCCGGCCGTGAAGGCTGCCGACGGCAAGACCTACGTGGCGAACGAGGAATACTGCAAAGACCCGATGGCCGCCCGTCGCACCGGCAACCTCCCACTCGATGCGAACTCCGGCGTGCACTCGGCTGACGATCTTGTCCTAACCGCAATGGGTCCCGGCTCGGAGATGTTCAAGGCTCGCGTCGACAACACCTACGTGTTCCGGGTCATGGCGACCGCCCTCGGCCTCGGCCAGTAAAGCCTCTCGGGTCCATGACGGATCACCCTCACCTCTCGCTGACGCGGCGCCGATTTTCCATCGGCGCCGCGTTGGCGCTTTTTGCCAGCCCAGCGCGAGCTGCGGAATGGATCTCGTTCGATACGCTCTACAAGAGCTTCGGCGTTCGCGGATTTGAGTTCGCGGACCGGATTGTCGCCCTGAAAGGCCAGGAGGTTTCCCTGACCGGATACATGGCGCCTCCCTTGCGGGCCGAGAGCACTTTCTTCGTGCTGACCCGCGAGCCACTCGCCATCTGCCCGTTCTGCCAGTCGGATGCGGATTGGCCGGTAGACATCGTGGTGATTTACCTCAAGGCGGAAACGCCGCTTGTCTCCGCCGGCGCAAAGATCATCGTCAGCGGCCGGCTTGAGGTCGGTTCCTGGACCGACCCGGACAGCGGCTTTGTCAGTCAGATCAGGATTGCCGATGCGTCCTATCGCCGAGTCTGAATTTCGTGAAACCGCCGAGCCATTGGCTTTGCGCGCGGTTTCCGTTGAGGTGCGTCAAGACGGCGGGGCCCCGTTGCGGGTGCTCGACATCCCCTCCCTCGACATCTCCGCTGGCGCGCGGGTCGCGCTGACGGGACCGTCCGGCGCAGGCAAGACCACGCTGCTTCATCTCTTGGCCGGGATCGGTCGTCCGACCCGCGGAGCCATCCGATGGGGCGGCCTCGATCTCGCCAACCTCACCGAGAGTGCTCGCGACCGCTGGCGTCGCCGTGAGATCGGTCTGGTATTTCAGGATTTTCACCTTATTCCCGAACTGAGCATTCTCGACAATATCCTGCTGCCTCTCACCTTCGGGAGCGCCGGCCGGAGTCAAAATTATTCAAAACGCGCAGTGGCGTTGTCCGAGCGTATGGGGCTGCCCGATCCACGCCGCCGTGCCGCCGTTCTCTCTCGGGGAGAGCAGCAGCGGGTCGCCATAGCGCGCGCGCTGTTGCAGGACCCCGCCATCCTGCTGGCGGACGAGCCGACTGCGAGCCTCGACGCGACTACGGGTGACGCGCTCGGTACGCTTCTTCTGGATGCGGCTCGGCAACGCGGCGCGACACTCATCGTCGTGACCCACGATCCGCATCTCATTGCCCGCCTCGACACGGTGCTCCGCATCGAAGCTGGAAAGCTTATGGAGACGCGCCCATGAACCCGTTTCCGATGGTTCGCGCGGATCTTAAGGCGCTTCGTTGGCTGGGCTTCGCGATCCCGCTTCTGATCGCCGTGGCCGTTGCCATGGGTGTCGGCATCGGCGCCCAGGAGCGAATGCTGCGGCAAAGCTCGGCGCGAGCGGCAGACGATTTCGACCTCTTGATCGGCGCTGTGGGCAGCCAGACCCAGCTCGTCCTCACGACGGTTTATCTCGATCTCGAAGCCCTGCCTCTGACGGACGGCTCGCCTCTCAACAAGCTCGCGACGGACCCGCGCGTTACTGCCGCGGCACCCATCGCCTTTGGCGACGTGATGCGTGGCTTCCCCGTCGTCGGTACGACGCCAGCATTCGCAAGCCGATGGGGACGCGTCCAGGCAGCGGAAGGGCGAGTATTCAAGAAGGAAGGCGAAGCGCTGATCGGCGCCGACGTCGCTCTCAAGATCGGAGACACCTTCAAACCCTCTCACGCGACAGGTGGCGGCCATGCCTTTCAGGAGGATGCGGAGGAGGAAACCCGCCACCGGCACGAGAGAGTGACCTACACGGTGGTCGGACGCCTCCCCCGGCTCGGCACACCCTGGGACCGCACGATCCAGGTACCGGTCGAGAGCGTCTGGGAAACCCATGGCCTTGGTAACGGACACGCCCAGGATGACGCTGAGCTTGGCCCGCCTTTCGATGCTCCAACCGTCCCAGGTGTGCCCGCCATCGTGGTCAAGCCGAAGCGTATCGCCGATGCCTACGCGTTGCGGGGCGAATATCGCCAGGGTGGTACCATGGCGGTATTTCCGGCGGAGGTTTTGGTTAGCCTTTACAAAACCATCGGCGACATAAAGGACGTGCTGGTCGCGTCGTCGTGGATCAGCAACGGTTTGATTTTCGTGGCCGTTTTGCTGCTGCTTCTCACCCTCACCGGCCTGCGGCGGCGGCGCTATGCAGTGCTGCGCGCGCTTGGAGCTCCCGCCATCTACATCCTCGTCGTGGTCTGGCTCGAGGCAGCGATCCTTCTGGCGGCGGGCTGCGCGCTGGGGCTTCTGTTCGGCTGGGGAGCGGCCTCTATCGTTTCCCGCGCCATCGAGGCGGAGACGGGGCTTCACCTGGCCTTTTCGCCCGGACTGCCTGACATGCTCTTCGTTGCGGGTCTGATCGCGCTGGGCAGCCTCCTCGCGCTCGTTCCAGCAGCATTGACCTATCGCCTTCCGGTTTCGGATGCGCTGCGCGGCTGACGCTGTTTCTGCGTGACGGATCAGGCGCTCCGCTGTTGTTCCGTCACGATCTCAACAGTGATCGAACGCAGCCGCGCCCGGTCAGCGCTTGGACCGACGAGCACTTCGATGGCACCATCTTCCAGCACGGGTCGAAGGTTGGGGTCGAGGTGCCCGAGATCGGCCACGGCGACGCTAAGCTGCAGGCGCCGTCGCTCTCCCGCGGCCAGCCTGATCTTGCCAAAATCCTTCAACTCCAGCACCGGCCGCGACACTGACGCAACCGGATCGTGAATGAATAGAAATAGGGCTTCTTCTCCCTCCCGCGCGCCCTCATTGGTTACATCGACATCGACCACGATGGTATCGCTCGGCCCCAACCGCTTCGCATTCACGCTAAGGCCGGTGATGTTGAAGGAGGTGTAGGAAAGCCCTTCACCGAAGAGGAAAAGCGGCTCGTTCGGCAGGTCGATGTAGCGGCTCGTGAAGTGATTTTCAGGGTCGAAGGGACGTCCAGTCGGTCGATGGGCATAGGAGATCGGGATTTGACCGACCGCACGTGGCCAGGAAACCGGGAGCTTGCCACTCGGATTGTAAAGCCCAATCAAGACATCGGCGAGCGCATGTCCTGCCTCTTGTCCCAGAAAGCCTGAAACAATCAGGGAATCTGCGCGATCAACCAGCCAATCGATGATAAGCGGCCGACCGCCCATGATGATGGCAACGACAGGCTTGCCGAGCGCCAGGATCGCTTCAGCCAATTCGCGCTGACGCCCTGGCAAGTCGATATGCGCGCGAGAGGCGGCTTCGCCGCTCATGTCCCTGTCCTCGCCAAGACAGAGCAAAACGATATCTGCCGCCGATGCGGCCTCTATCGCCGCGGGAATGCCTTCCCGGTCGCCCTGCCCACGGAAGTCGACGGCTTCGGCAGCGCTGATCTCAGTTGAAGGCAAAGCGTTCCGGAGACCTTCGAGAATGGTGACCACTCGTTGGGCATCACCAAGCGCTGCCCAGGGGCCCAGCATGTCGGATCGGGAATCGATCAGCGGCCCGATAAGCGCGATGCGTCGCGTGGTCGGATCGAGCGGCAGAAGAGAACGCTCGTTTTTCAAGAGCACAATGGAACGCTGCGCGGCGTCCCGCGCCAATGCCCTGTTGGCATCCCGCAAACGTGGGTCGGCCGCCTTGGTCGCGCCTCCCTTGTTTGGGGTCTCAAGGAGGCCAAGCTTTTCTTTCAGCGAAAGTACGTGTCTCACGGCGGCATCGACGTCCTCGATCCGGGCAGAGCCCTGCTCAAGTGCGATTGGCAGGCCTTTCTCATAGGCACCACCCATCATATCGATGTCGATCCCAGCGCGTAGCGCCAGGGCAGCCGCGGCGGCGCGATCCTCTGCGACCCCGTGATTGATCAGTTCCTGGATCGCGCTGTAATCGCTCACGATCACGCCCTCAAAACCCCATTGCCGCCGCAGGACGTCCCGCACCGCCGCGACATTCGCGGTCATCGGAACGCCAGCGAGATCTGTAAATGCCGTCATGATCGCGGCGACCCCGGCCTGAACCGCTTGATGGAACGGTGGGAGGTAAACCTCGTGCAGCAGACGTTCGGAGATATCGACCGACGCATAGTCGCGCCCTGCGTTCGCGGCGCCATATGCGGCGAAATGCTTGGCCGTCGCGGCAAGCGTATTGGCGGCAGCGAGATCATCGCCCTGGAAGCCCTTCACTTTTGCTTCCGCCCAGCGCCGTGCGACCAGAACATCCTCACCCGGACTCTCGGCAATCCGCCCCCAACGGGGATCGCGAGCGATGTCGATCATGGGAGCGAACGTCATGTGAATGCCGTCGGCAGCCGCCTCGGTCGCGGCAGCCCGCGCCGTCCGCCGCCAGAGATCTGGATCAAGGGCCGCGGCTTCGGCCGAAGGGATCGGGAAAGTGGTCCGATAGCCGTGAATGACATCGAGGCTGAAGATAAGCGGAATTCCGAGGCGACTCTCCTCCAGCGCGATGCGCTGCATGTCGCGGATCTGTTCCGGATCGACCAAGTTAAGCAGACTTCCCACGCGTCCCTGTCGAATGGCCGCGGCTAGGTCCCCCGCTCTCCCTGAACCGGTGACGATGCCGCCGGCGTCCAACATCGTCAGCTGGCCGATTTTTTCCTCGAGGGTCATGGCCTGAAGCAGCGCTTCGATCCCTCGTTGACCCGCCATAATCCACTCCGCATTTCGTGAATGAAAAGCTAGGGCGTCGCGGCCGGTCGGGAACACTTGCCCCTCGTCCGGCAAGGCTTGCATCACGATATTGATGGGGAGAGATCCGAAATCGGAGCGCCCCATGCCGGAAAAATCCGTCCCTCCCTACGCCTACGTGTGGAGCCACGTCCGGGTCATGCTGAGTGCTCTCGCGCGATCCAATCAGTGCAAGACCCTCTTCCTGGTCTGTCTCGGGATCGTGGTCGTCGTCAGCGCCAACACCGTCGCACAGATCCGGCTGAATGCGTGGAACCGGCCTTTTTACGACGCCGTCGCCCAGAAGGAGTTCGCGCTCTTTATCAACCAACTTCTGGTCTTCGCCGTCCTCGCATCGAGCCTCCTTGTCCTCGGGGTGATGCAAACCTGGCTGCAGGAATATCTCAAGGTGAGCCTCCGCGAGGCCCTGACGCGGGACCTCATCTCCGAGTGGCTCAAACCGATGCGGGTTTATCGGCTGCCACTTGCCGGGGACATCGGCATCAACCCGGACCAGCGCATCCATGAAGACATCCGGCATATGACAGAACTCCTGACGGATCTTATGGTCGGCTTGCTCCAAGCGTCGCTTCTGCTCATCTCCTTCGTCGGCGTTCTTTGGGTCCTGTCCGGTGAGATGGCGCAGTCAGATTCGACAAGCCTGGTGGCCGTGCCAGGCTACATGGTGTGGTGCGCCCTCGCCTACGCCCTGATCGGCTCCTGGCTAAGCTGGTATGTCGGTCGGCCCCTGATCGACCTCAATGTCGAGCGGTCCGCGCGGGATGCCGAGCTGCGTTTTGCGCTTGTTCGGGTGAACGAGGCCGCTGAGGCGATCTCACTTTTCCGAGGCGAGGAGGATGAGCGCCGGATGCTCAACGGCGAGCTGGAGCGGGTCATCGCCGTCATGAAACAACTCGTAAACGGGTTTGTACGGCTCACCTGGGTCACATCGGGCTATGGTTGGCTGGCCATCGTCATTCCCTTCATCGTCGCGGCACCTGGATATTTTACCGGGCAACTAAGTTTTGGAGCTCTGATGATGACTGTCGCGGCGTTTCAGCAGGTTCAACAGGCGCTGAGATGGTTCGTGGACAACTTCCAGAAATTGGCCGATTGGCGCGCGGCGTTGCTGCGTGTGATGCTCCTTCGCGAGGCGCTGACATCGCTCGATACGCTTGGCGAAAAGATCGAGCACATTGCAATCAGCAAGGGGGCAAATGCCAAGCTCGTGTTCGATAATCTTGGCGTTTTCCTCGTCAATGGCCGCGCGGCACTGAAGGAGCCGCATGTCGAAATCTCCGCAGGAGAGCATGTCTTGATCCTTGGGCAGGCGAGCGCTGGCAAGACGACCTTTTTCCGAGCGCTGGCCGGTCTGTGGCCTTGGGGAACGGGGTCCGTCACCCTTCCCAAAGGGCGAGGTATTATGTTTATGCCGCAGCGCCCCTATCTGCCGCGCGGGTCGCTCTGCTCCGTCCTGGCCTATCCGGCGCTCGCGAAAGACTTCGAGGCCTCAGCGTGCATCGCGGCTCTAGACCGGGTCGGCCTCGGGCATCTGAAACCCGATCTCGATAAGGAAGCCCGCTGGGACATCGCGCTCACGCTTGAGGAACAGCAAAGGCTCGCTTTCGCGAGATTACTTCTTCAACGGCCAAGCTGGGTCTTCTTCGACGAGGCGATCAGCGCGCTCGATGAGGACCGCCGCCGCCTCATCCTTTCTATCTTTGAGCACGAACTCGCGGGCTCCACGGTCATCAGCACCAGCGCCCGGCCCTCCACCGACCGCTTTTATACCCGTGTCCTCAACCTTGTTCGTGGCCGCGAGGGGCGTCTTGCGCTGCGCGCCCATGAGCCACTCCCCGCCGGCCGTTAGCGAATTCTTCTCGGGAGTGGTATCGTAGGCGCTGGGCAAAACGGTGAGTGCGGCGTTGCATGACCACCTCTGCCGACTTCTCGCATTTTTTTCGACACGAGCGGAGTCTCGCTCCGCTCTTTGATGCCGTGCAACGGCAAACCCTTCGCTACTTCTGGGATTTCGGCCATCCGGTCAGTGGCCTCACGCGAGAGAGGATCACGATTGGCCAACCTCCGGGCGACCGCGTCGCTATCGGTGCATCAGGCATGGGCGTCATGGCGCTCATCGTAGGCATCGAGAGAGGTTGGATCTCTCACGATGACGCTCTCCAGCGGCTTCTGACGATGGTGCGCTTTTTGGAAATCGCACCGTCCTATCACGGCATCTTCCCCCATTGGATGAACGGCCGGACTGGTGCGACGATCCCTTTCAGTCGCAAGGACGATGGTGGCGACCTCGTCGAGACGGCCTTTCTGCTTCAAGGGCTGCTCTGCGCGCGGCAATATTTTCAGGGTGAAGACACCGCTGAACGTGAGTTGCGGGGCCTGATCGACCGGATTTGGCTGGATGCGGAGTGGGATTGGCACACGCGTGGCGGCGTCAAAATGCTCTATTGGCACTGGAGCCCCAACCACGACTGGAGCATGGATTACGAGATCCGCGGCTGGAACGAGTGCTTCGTCGTCTATGTACTGGCCGCCTCTTCGCCAACACATGGCATCGACCCCAAGGTCTATCACGGTGGATGGGCCCAAGGACGGGACTTCCGAAACGGACGCACTTACTATGACATCGAACTCCCGCTCGGTCCCGATTACGGCGGTGCGCTGTCCTTCGCCCACTACTCCTTTCTCGGCCTCGACCCACGCGGATTGAAGGATCGTTATGCCGATTATTGGCAGCAGAACGTTCGCCATGTGTTGATCAACAGAGAGCACTGCATCCGCAATCCTCACCAGTACGAGGGATACGGGCCAGATTGCTGGGGGTTGACGGCTGACGATACCGCCGACGGCTATCGCTCTCTCCATCCCGCGAACGATCTCGGATTCATCGCGCCCAATGCGGCTCTTGCGAGCTTTCCTTATGCCCCAGCGGCGGTCACACGCGTTCTACGCCATTTCTGCGGCCCCTTGCGCGACAGAATCTGGGGCGAGTGCGGCTTCACATCAGCCTTCGGTGAAACGCGAGATTGGTATTCGCGCGACTATATCGGCGTCGATGAGGGGCCGATCGTGGTCATGATCGAAAATTATCGCTCGGGGCTATTATGGAAGCTCTTCATGAGCTGCCCCGAAGTCCGCTCTGGCCTTGCCAGATTAGGCTTTGAATCGCCGCATCTGGTTTCATCGGGAAACCCATGAGAAGCGCGGCCGAAGAGCTTGCCCGCTGGATGGACGCGGAATTGCAGGTTGCCGCAACCGCCATCTTCCAGGGCGTGTCCGCCACACATCTCGTGATGGAGCGCTCATCCTTCGGCGAGAAGATAGTACCGAAGCCCGGATCCATCGTCGCCGCCCCCGCAACCGATCTTTCCGGCGGCGACCCGGACTATTTTTTTCATTGGTTGCGGGATTCCTCCCTCGTGATGGACGCCTTGAGAATCCTGCACATGCGGCACGCGTGGGAGGGCGCTCATCAGGGGTTCAGGGACTTTGTTCGCTTCGGTCTCGACTTGACCGGCCTCGACGGCACTTGGCTGAGTCAGGAGACCATCAGAAAAGGGATCAACCCGGACTTCCTAAAGTATGTGCGATCCGACGAGGACCTGGCGCGGGCGACGGGCGAAGCCCTCCTGGGCGAAGTGCGATACAACCCGGATGGAACGCTCGACATCATCAAATGGTCGCGACCACAGAACGATGGCCCCGCACTGCGGGCACTATGTGTGCTCCGCTACCTTCAAGTGGGCGAGCGGTTCGGCGAACAACCAACCGTCGACTTGCTCATGAAGGACCTCGCCTTCATCGAGAGGTGCTGCATGGAGCCTTGTTACGATCTCTGGGAGGAGGAACTCGGCCATCACTACTACACGCACCTCGTCCAGATGGCGGCGCTCGAAGACGGTGCGCGTTGGTTGATCCAAAGCGGCGACGAAGGCCAAGGAAACCGCCTACTTGCCGTCGCGCAAACACTCCGCAGAAGCCTCGATCTGCATTGGTCTCCCGAAAAGCGCTTTTATCTGAGCCGGACGGATAGCCCCCGCAATACGCGAAAGGATTTGGACGCTTCCGCGATCCTCGCCGTTCTCCATGCTAACCGTGCAGAGGGTGCGCACAGCGTACTCGATCCCAAAATCCATGCCACGGTCGAAAAGCTGGAAAACCTTTTCGCTCGCGAATACCGCATCAACGATCCTCTCCCGCACGGGCGAGGTCCGGCGATGGGTCGTTATGCCGACGATCATTATCTCAGCGGCGGCGCGTGGTACATGACGACGCTGGGAACTGCCGAATTCTATTATCGGCTGACAGAGCGCATTGCCGCTGGCTGCGAGCTTGAATGTTGTGAAGACAACGCGTCGTTTCTGACGCGCGTCGTCGGCGATGGGACGGCGACCACACAACCATCCACACGTGAGGCGCGAAGAAAGTTCGCGGGCGCCTTCCTCAACCGGGGCGATGCCTTCATGTTGACCGTCAAGGATTACACGCCCGCTTCCGGGGAACTGTCCGAGCAGTTCGATCAATCGACCGGGCGTCAGACCTCCGCGAAGAACCTGGCTTGGAGCTACGCCGCCTTCATCACCGCCTATGATGCGAGGCAGCGGGCGCGCAGCTCTCTTTTCCTAAAACGTTAGGTATTTCCATTAGGACTTTGTTCCAAGTACAGTTTTTCGACGTCATCCCGTCGACACAATTCGGTGCCCGGCGTCATAAGAGTCGCTGCGCCCGCAGCCATGCCGAAGCGCACGGCCTGTTGTAATTCCATCCCGCGCACCAGCCCCAGAGCAATCGCCGCAACCATGCTGTCGCCTGCGCCTACAGCACTGCGAATGGGAACCTCTATAGGGGCGAACCTTTCGTACCTTCGCTCAGTGACGAGTAGCGCCCCCTTCGCTCCCAGGGAAACGACGACCACCTCCGCGCGCTTCTCGGTGATGAGGTCTCGCGCGGCTTGGATCTGTTCAGCCTCGCTCGAAAGCTCGCGCCCTACGCATTCCCGAAGCTCCCGCACACTCGGCTTCAGAAGATAGACACCCCTGCGTGTCAGACGCAGCGCCTCGCCTGATGTATCGAGGATGAAGCGGACTCCCTGCCCCGCGGCGAGATCGGCCACGTCCTGAAAGAAATCCGCCCTCACACCGGGCGGCAGGCTGCCGCTGGCGACGAGGAAGCGCGCTCCGGCGAGGTATCCGGCGAGGTTTTCGAGGCATGTCCTCTGCTCTGTCTCGATCAGACTCGGCCCGGGCAAGACAAAGCGGTATTGCTGCCCGCTCCGCTGCTCATCCACGGTGAAACTCTCGCGCGTCACACCCTCGACGGGAATACGGATGTGAGGCACGCCTTGCCGCGCAAGCAACCCCTCCAGCGACTGGCCGGACGGTCCCCCTGCGGGGAAGACCGCAAACGCCGCTCCGCCCAAGGTTTTCACGACCCGCGCGACGTTGATACCTCCCCCACCAGGATCGTAACGAGGTGACCCGCAACGCATCTTCTCCGTGGGAATGACCACTTCCGTGCTGGTGGCGATATCGAGCGCGGGGTTCATGGTGAGCGTTACGATCTCAGGCAACTCGCTCTCTCCACGCCGCGAAGAAGCTTCCATCGGTCTCAATGGACCAATCTGAAATTATCGGCGTAGGCGGCCCACATTCAAGGTAATCGGCGCTCGGTTAGAAATCCAATTGCCGCGCCCTAGGTTTCCAACTGAACCGCCCTTGCAAGAGATAAGAATGACATGGCGACGGCCCTGCATTCCTTTTCGGTACCGGACGAAATCGAATCTCTGCTGAAACGCGTACGCGCCTACTGGCTCTCGTTGCGGCGCGGCGAGGCCAACATGCCGTTTTCCGACGATGTCGACCCGTCCGAGGTTCCCGAACTCGGGGATCAGCTGATGCTGATTACCGCGTTCGAAAGCCCAGACCGCTTTCGGTTCGAAATCGTGGGGGCGCAGATCCGCCGGCACTATGGGGAACCGTTGGCCGGTCGATTCACGGATGAGGTCGAGCAGCGCCCTCCTCTGGATTCCTTGACGCAGCAATGCGCGGCGACGGTCGCACAGCGGAAGCCCACCTATTTCCGCATCGAAACTTCCGGCTTGAAGACCGGGTACACGCGCCTCCTGCTGCCGACTTGGGGGGACGGTCACGTGATGCTTCTGCTCGGAGCTGTCGCCCGCCTCTAAACCCGCCGCCATCTTTTCGACCGTATCGCTGTATCGAAAAGGGAGTGGGAGCAAGCACTTCGCAATCTGCGCAAAGATGTCTGTTGGCATCAACCCCAAACAGTTGGTACCAGAATAACATAATCGCCAAAGCCTAACGCTACGCGAATCGGGGGCATCTTTGTCTGAGCAACTTAAAGTTTCGTTGCAGGATCTTCTTTCTGCGTCGAAAAACATGAAGGGCCAGGGCCGCAGGTCCGAGGCGGCCGAGCTTCTGATCCAGGCGATTGAGCAGAACAAGACGCAACGCGGAGCCCTTCCCCGCGGCGTTTATGGCGAACTCTGCATCCTTTTCTATGAGCTTGGCCGGTACGAGGAGGCTTTGCGCTGGTCCGGCGAGGGGTTGGCAAAGTTGAAGAAGGACTTTGCGCTGACCAATATGCGCGGCGTCCTGTTCCGACGCCTGGGGCGCTATGAAGAAGCCCTCACCTGTTTCCGTGAGGCCGGCAAGCTCGACCCGAAGAGCGTCATGCCGCTCGCAAACGCGGGTAACGTTTATCTCGATCTGCAGGATGGACCGCGCGCCGTCGAGGTTTTTACCCGCGTCGTGCGCATGATGCCGAAATCGAGCGAGTACCAGCGACAACTCGGAACAGCTTATTTCCATTCCGGCGACTTCGAGCGGGCGCGTCGCTTTTTCGACGTGGCGCGGCAGTTGGCGCCCAACGAGCCCCTGCCTTGGATCAGCGTTGCCAACGCACTGGAGGAGTTGAACCAATTCGAGGCCGCGCTGGCTACGCTTGACCAGGCCCTTGAGCGGATCGGCCCGAATGAGGACCTCCTCACCTCCAAACTGGCCGCTTTTCGGCGAAATGGCCGCTTTGACGAGGCCATCGCCTGGCTCCAGCAACTTGTCGCCGCCACGCCGGGCAGCGCTTTGTTGCATTTTCAGCTAGGCCGAACGCTCGCCCGTTTCGACAGGCCCAAGGCAAACGAGTATTTCGCAAGAGCCCTCGCCCTCGCCCCGGACGATACGGACATTCTGACCGAGTATGCCGAGTCCTTGGATCGTACGCGCGGGCCGGAGGAACCGAAGAATATCGCCCAGGCCTACGAGCTGGCTCTTCGGCGCCTTACCCTCGGCGGCAATTTGCTTCCCGACGCGCGGACGCTGCGCAACATTGTGATCCGCTCCGCCGATTATGCCGGTGCGGAACGTGTGGGAACCTTGGAGGAGCTTGGCGCTTACTGGGCCCGGACTAACCAGGAAGCCGCCCTTCACCATCTGATGGGGCAGGTCGAGACGCCGGAGCAGCGTCGGAAACTCGTGGGCTGGCACCGCATCTGGGGGCAGTCCGTCGAAAAGCGCGCAGCGCAGACGCCGTTGCAACTCCCTCCGGCTGTCATCGGCCGAGCAAAAATCCGCGTCGGGCTTATGTCCTCGGATCTGCGTCACCATCCGGTTGCGTATTTCGCGGCGCCTCTGATCGCCGGATATGATCGCAGCCGCTTCGAGTTCTATTGCTTTTCCTGGTGCACCCACCCGCCGGACCCGATCCAACAGCGGTTGAGCGAATTCGCCGACGTGTTCCGCGTGCATCCGAAAATTTCGGATCGGGACGCCGCGCAACTGATTGCGAACGATAGTCTCGACGTGTTGTTTGAGCTTGGCGGCTCCACCGACATGAACAAGATCCGCACCATGGCGTGGCGCCCCGCGCCCCGTCAGGCAAGCTGGCTCGGCTATCCGCATTCGGCGGGACTCGGCACCATCGACAAGATTCTGACCGACCCGTTCATCACACCGACGGACCCGGCGCTTCTCATCGAGAAGCCGTTCGAACTCGCCCATAGCTGGGTCTCCTTCGAGCAGCCGGGATTTGGTGGGATGCCCGATATCGATCCGAGGACGCCGGAGGAACGCGAGGGCCGGATCACGTTCGGCACCATGAACAATCCTTACAAGTACAATCCAGCCTGCATCGAAACCTGGGCTGCGATCCTCCGCGAAGTGCCGGGATCGCGCTTCCTGTTCGTGCGGCCGGAGGGCGCGGTGCCGTCATTCCGCGCCAATGTCGAGCGATTGTTCGCGATGCACGGAGTCGAGCCGGATCGCATCAACTACATCCCGGTGCGCGGGGCACATCTCCAGCACTACAACGCGATAGATGTCGCCCTCGACACCTTCCCCCAGACGGGCGGCACGACCACGTGCGAAACCCTTTGGATGGGCGTTCCCGTCATCAGCCTCGTCGGCGAGGCATTCTTCGAGCGGCTGTCCTATTCCAACTTGAACAATGCCGGGCTGGGCGATCTGTGCGTCAACTCGCGCGAGGCCTATGTGGCGAAGGCGGCCGAGATCGCGCGGAATACCGCGTGGCGCACCGAACTACGCCGCACCATGCGGGAGCGGCTGAAATCGCACCCTCTCGGAAGGCCGGACATTTTCGTGAATGACTTCCAGCAGGCGGTGCTTCGCTGGATGGAGGAACCGCGCCCATGACGACAGCTGTGATCCTAGCGGGCGGGCGCGGAACCCGGCTTGCGGAAGAGACGAGCGCACGCCCGAAGCCCATGGTCGAGATCGGGCGCCGGCCGATCCTCTGGCACATCATGAAGATTTATGCCGCGCATGGCGTGACCGATTTCGTGATCTGCCTTGGTTATATGGGCTTCCTGATCAAGGAGTTCTTCGTCAACTATCGCCTGCATGAGGCCGATATCTCGGTCGATCTGAGTTCCGGCGCGGTGAGCTATCATCGCAACGCTGCCGAGCCCTGGCGCGTCACGCTGATCGATACGGGCGACGACACGCAGACCGGCGGTCGCTTGAAGCGTGTTGCGAACTATCTCGATTCCAACGAGCCTTTCTGTCTCACTTATGGCGACGGCGTCGGCGACGTGGACATCACGTCGCTTCTTGCCTTCCATCGCGCCCACGGCAAGCTCGCGACGGTAACAGCGGTGACGCCCCCCGGTCGTTTCGGCGCGCTCGCTCGTTCCGGTGATCACGTTACGGCTTTCATGGAAAAGCCCTTGGGCGATGGAGGCGCGATCAACGGCGGCTTCTTCGTTCTCTCGCCGGCCGTACTGCAGCGCATCGCCGGTGATGAGACCGTGTTCGAGAAAGAACCGTTGGAAGGCCTCGCCGCCGACGGACAACTATGCGCCTACGACCATCCCGGCTTCTGGCAGCCGATGGACACCTTACGCGACAAGCTCCACCTGGAAGAGCTTTGGAGGAGCGGAGCGGCGCCATGGAAAATATGGTGAAGCCGCCCGTTCACTCCCGCAAGCCCGCGCCGGATCTCTGGCGCGGCAAGCGTGTGCTTGTGACTGGCCATACGGGCTTCAAGGGTGCGTGGCTCTGCCTTCTCCTCTCTCAACTCGGGGCGAAGGTGACGGGCTTCGCCCTGCCGTACGAACCGGGACCGGCGGCCTACGATCTTTTGGGGATCGCCGCCCATCTTCATCAAAACCAATTCGGCGATCTGCGCGATGCGCAAGCGGTTGCGACTGCGGTACGTTCGGCCGAGCCCGACATCGTTCTGCATCTCGCGGCCCAGGCCGTGGTAGGCAGAAGCTATCGTGATCCGGCAGGCACCTTTGCTACGAATGTCGCCGGCACGATCAGCCTTCTGGAAGCCTGCCGCGGAACCCCCGGCCTGTCCGCAGCCGTGGTCGTCACAAGCGACAAGGTCTATCGCAATGACGGCACGGGCCGCGCCTTTCGCGAAACCGACCCGCTCGGTGGCTCCGATCCGTACAGCGCATCAAAGGCGGCTTGTGAGATCGCGGTGGCGTCCTACGTCTCGTCGTTCGCGAGTACCCTTCCCCCAATCGCCACCGCTCGCGCTGGCAATGTGGTTGGCGGCGGAGATTTTGGCGAAGACAGGCTTATCCCCGATCTTTTCCGCGCGGAGCGCGCCGGGCAACCGCTTGCGATCCGCCAGCCCGATGCGACGCGGCCCTTCCAGCATGTGCTCGATGTTCTTAGCGGCTACCTCCTTCTGGCTGAGGACCTGATCCAAAAACCTTCTGAGACACCGCGAGCGGTCAACTTCGGACCCGACGCTCGGGAGATGAGCGTGCAGGATGTTCTCGACACCGTGGCGCGCGTGCGTGGCCGCGCTGTGAATTGGCAGCACGCCGATCCGCAGGCCATCTACGCCGAAGCGCCGCGCCTCGCCATCGATGCCTCGCTCGCTCGCCACACGCTCGGATGGGAACCTCGGCTCAAGGAAGATGCGATCTTTCTTGAGACCGCCGAATGGTACGAAGCATGGCTTAAGGGTGAAGAGCTGCGCGGCTTGTCCGAACGGGCTATCGAAAGGGCAATCTCCTCATGACGACACTCAGCGGACGCGCCATCACGGCCTGCCGGGCCTGCGGCGGCGCGTTGTCCATCCCATTCTGCGATCTCGGCGTGCAGCCGGTGGCGAACAGCTATGTCGCTGTTGAGGAGAGCGGCAAGCCTGATCCGGTTTTCCCCTTGAACGTCCGCGTCTGTGAACGTTGCAAGCTGGCGCAGCTCGATCATGTGGTCGATGCCGGCGCGATCTTCAGCGACTACGCCTATCTATCGTCCGTCTCCGCCAGCTGGCTCGCCCATGCAAAGGCCTATTGCGAAAGCATGATCCAGCGCCTCGCGCTCGATAGCGGAAGTTTCGTTGTCGAAGTGGCGTCAAATGACGGCTATCTGCTGAAAAACTTCGTCGCCGCAGGTATTCCCTGCCTCGGCATCGAGCCGGCAGCGAATGTTGCGGCCATTGCGGTCGCAGCCGGCGTTCCAACGGAAGCGCGCTTCTTTGGGCGCGAAACCGCCGCTGCACTGCTTCGGGAGCGGCGGCGCTCGCCTGACCTCATCGTTGCGAACAACGTTCTAGCACATGTGCCCGATGTCGAGGATTTCGTTGCGGGCCTCGCCCTGCTGGCGGGCGACAAGGGCGTCGTCACGATCGAGGCGCCGCTCCTCGTGGAGCTGGTGAAGAACGTCCAATTCGACACGATCTACCACGAGCACTACGCCTATTGGTCCCTGCTTGCGGCGGAGCGCGTGCTTGGCCGGCATGGCCTCGCAATCTTCGACGTAGAGCGTCTCACCACCCACGGCGGGTCGCTGCGGCTCTTCGCCCGCCGAACTGATCCATCCCTTCGTCCGTCCCAGACCCTCGAAGCGATCCGCAAAGAAGAGGCGGAAGCGGGTCTTGATCAATTCGCCTTCTACGATGGATTTGAGCCGCGGGTTCGAGCCGTGCTCGATGCCTTTCGTTCTTATCTCAAGGAGAGCCGCGCGGCGGGACGTCGCGTCACCGCCTACGGAGCGGCAGCCAAAGGAAATACGTTTCTGAATGCCGTCGGCGCGACGGCAGACGACATCACGCTCGTTGCCGATGCGAACCCGCTCAAGCAGGGCCGCCTGCTACCCGGCAGTCGCATCCCTATCGTCTCGCCGGACGATCTTTTGGCGGCGAAGCCTGATGATATCGTTATCCTGCCCTGGAACATCGCCCCCGAAATCATGCGGAACCTTTCAAAGGGCTGGAAAGGCCGCTTCGTCACGGCCATCCCCTCCTTGCGCATCCACGAGGGGCCGCAATGATCCTCGAGGCGACGCCCCTCGCCGGTGTTCTCGTGGTGCGTCCTGAGCCCCATGCCGACAGCCGGGGTCTTTTTGCGCGAACCTATTGCCGCGAGACCTTCGCCTCGGCAGGCGTCGATTTCACGCCGCTTCAGATGAGCACGTCCTTCAATCGCGTCGCCCGGACCCTGCGTGGCCTGCATTGGCAGGAGGCACCGCATGGCGAGGCGAAGCTGGTGCGGGTGACACGCGGAGCAATGTTCGACGTCGCCGTCGACCTGCGACCATCCTCACCGACTTACAAAAAGTGGTTCGGGCTCGAACTCTCAGCCGAGAACCGCATGTCGCTGTTCATTCCCGCAGGCTTCGCCCACGGCTTCGTCACCTTCGAAGACGAAACGGAGGTTGCCTACGCAATTGACACGGCCTACGCGCCTGCGGCTGGCAGAGGCGCTCGTTTCGACGATCCTGCTTTTGCCATCACGTGGCCTGCTGCTCCCGTCGTGGTTGGCGAGCGCGACCTCGCTTGGCCCGCGTTCGAGGGCTAAGCGTGGCCGAGAAACGCATCCTGGTGACCGGCGCTTCAGGGTTCGCGGGCTCCCACGTTCTCGGTTCGCTTCGGGAACGTGGGTTCAGCGTTCACGCGGCTAGCAGGAAAGCGCCAAGAGGCCCCTTTTCGGCCCATCATCTGGTCGATCTCATGGATGCGGCGGCCGTGGACAAACTACTCGCCACCGTTCGACCTAGCCATGTCCTTCACCTGGCTTGGTTCGCGGAGCACGGCCGGTTTTGGACCGCTCCAGAAAACCTGGACTGGGTGGCTGCAAGCCTGACCCTCGGACGGTTTGCCGCGCGCCATGGAGTGACCCGCTTTGTCGGTGTCGGCACCTGCGCTGAATATGACTGGTCCGATGGCGGGAAGATGCCGCGACGCGAAAGCGATGCGCTCGCGCCCGCCACGCTCTACGGACGCGCCAAGGCGGTGACGGCGGCTCATCTAGCCTCGCTCTTTGCGGATCACGGCGTCAGCTTCGCCTGGGCCCGTCTGTTTCATCTCTTCGGCGCGGACGAACCTCCGGGAAAGTTGGTCGCATCGATCCTTGCCTCGCTCCGAGCCGGGGAGCGGGTGCAGCTCCGCTCAGGATCAGCACTTCGCGACTACATGGCCATCGAGCGCGTGGGTGAAGCGCTCGCAGCCCTCGCCGACAGCGATGCGGTCGGCCCAGTGAACATTGCGAGCGGCGAACCGATCCTTATCGGCGACCTCGCGAGAATGCTCGCCCAGCTGATGGGCCGGGAGGATCTCGCCGACCGCGATCACGGCCCACTCCCCGACGGCGAAATACCGGCCATGCCGGCCGAGGTTTCCCGCCTGCGGGATGAAATTGGGTTTTCAGGCTCGCCGCTTTTCGATGAACTGCGAAGGCTATGCGCGTCACGCTGAGCCGCTGAAAGTGGCCAACGGCTTGCGTTTTGCTTGAAAAATGCTACGAAGACTGCCGAAACAGCAAAGAAAACCTTTTGTTATTCGACACTTAGCTGCGACCCGGTATGGCTTTGCCATGATTTCGCGCCGATGCGACCTTAGACGGGCGCCTTTGAATGTCAGTGACAATTCTGCAGTGAGTGGATTTGGCGGATGAATGCTCCCGCGCCGAAAGTCTCGTTCGTGTCCCTGGGCTGCCCGAAGGCCCTGGTCGATTCCGAGCGCATCATCACCCAGCTTCGCGCTCAAGGCTATGAGCTGACGAACAAGCACGTCGGCGCAGATGTGGTGATCGTCAACACCTGCGGCTTTCTCGACAGCGCCAAGGCCGAGTCCCTCGAAGCCATCGGCGATGCCATGGCCGAGAACGGCAAGGTCATCGTCACCGGCTGCATGGGCGCGGAGCCGGAGCAGATCCGCGAAAAGTTTCCTGAGGTGTTGGCTATCACCGGACCGCAGCAATACGAGACCGTTGTCGGGGCGGTCCATAAGGCGGCGCCACCTCAGCACGATCCCTTCGTCGATCTCGTGCCACCCCAGGGCGTCAAACTGACGCCGCGGCACTACGCCTATCTCAAGATTTCCGAGGGCTGCAACAACCGCTGCTCCTTCTGCATCATCCCCAAACTGCGCGGTGATCTTGTCAGCCGCCCCATCGGCGATGTGCTGCGCGAAGCAGAGAAGCTTGCGAAGGCCGGCGTCAAGGAACTGCTGGTGATTTCGCAGGATACCAGCGCCTATGGTCTCGACATCAAGTATCAGCCGAGCCTTTGGAAGGATCGGGAGGTCCGCACCCGTTTCTTCGAACTGGCGCGCGAGCTTGGCGAACTCGGCATGTGGACCCGCATGCACTACGTCTACCCCTACCCGCACGTGGACGAGGTCATCCCGCTCATGGCGGAGGGGAAAATTCTCCCCTATCTCGACATCCCGTTCCAGCACGCGTCTCCGACCGTCCTCAAGGCCATGCGCCGCCCCGCGCATCAAGAAAAGACCCTCGACCGGATCCACAAGTGGCGCGAGATCTGCCCAGATCTCGCCATTCGCTCGACCTTCATCGTCGGCTTCCCCGGCGAGACGGAAGAGGATGTGGACTTCCTGCTCGACTGGATGAAGGAAGCCAAGCTCGACCGCGTCGGCTGCTTCCAATACGAGCCGGTGCAGGGCGCGCCTGCCAACGAGATCGCCGGCGCTGTGCCGGATGAGGTCAAGGAAGAGCGCTGGCACCGCTTCATGCAGACGCAGCAGAAGATCAGCGCCAAGCTTCTCAAGGCCAAGGTCGGCAAGACCCTGCCGGTTATCATCGACGAAGCTGGCCCAACCGTCGCCAAGGGCCGCACGAAATACGACGCGCCGGAGATCGACGGTGCGGTCTTTGTCGCCTCGGCCAAGCCTCTGCGGCCGGGCGAAATCGTTGAAGTAAAGATCGAGCGGTCGGACGAGTACGACCTGCACGGGACGGCTATTTGAGCCCGACGCCCTTTAGTCTTTGACGATCTGGCCGCTGGTGGTGATGTGCACGCCGGCGGCCTTCAGATCATTCTGAGCTCGCGCGAGCGATCCATTGGTGTCGATGGGCCGCGAGGCGTCCTCGATCAGGTAAGTGTCAAACCCGGCGGCTTTGGCGTCGAGCGCCGTCCAGGTGACGCAGAAATCGGTGGCGAGGCCCGCAACAAAGACGCGGTTGAAGCCGCGCTCGCGCAGATACCCGGCAAGCCCCGTACTGGTCTTGCGGTCCGCTTCCTTGAATCCCGAATAGCTATCGATCTGCCGATTGTGCCCTTTGCGGATCACCAGCTCCGCATGCGGGATGTCGAGTTCGCTCGCAATCTCGGCACCGCGCGTCCCCTGGACACAGTGGTCAGGCCAAAGCACCTGCGAACCGTAAGACAGCTCGATCAGTTCAAAGGGCTTCTTGCTCGCGTGGCTGGAAGCAAAGGAGGCATGTCCCTTCGGGTGCCAATCCTGCGTCAGCACGACATGGCGAAAGGCTTTTGCAAGTTTGTTGATCGGCGCGATGACCGCGTCGCCTTCCGGCACCGCGAGAGCGCCGCCGGGCAGGAAGTCATTTTGGACATCGACGATGATGAAGATGTCGGTTTCCGTCGGCTTCAGCGGCATGGCATTCTCCCATGAAAAAGGGCAGCCGATCGCTCGGCTGCCCCCCTTTTTAAACACCGTCGCTTATTGCGGCAGCTTGTCGTCGATGCCCTTGACGTAGAAGTTCATGCCGAGCACCTGCTCGTCCGACAATGCCCCATTGCCTTTGCACTCAACCTGCGAGCCGTCCTGCTTGATGACCGGGCACTTGAACGGGTTGAGCTTGCCGGACTTGATGGCGGCTTCGGTTTCCTGGGCCATCTTCTTCACGTCGTCAGGCATGTTCTTGTAGGGCGCCATCACGACCGCGTGCTGGGCCAAGCCGTCCCAGGTGTCTTGCGACTTCCAGGTGCCGTCGAGAACAGCCTTGGTGCGGGCGACATAGTAATCGGACCAGTTGTCGACGATGGCGGTGAGCTGGGCCTTCGGAGCGAACTGCTCCATGTCGGAGGCCTGGCCGAAGCCGAACTTGCCGCGCGCTTCCGCTGCCTGGAGCGGAGCCGGGCTGTCGGTGTGCTGAGCGATCACGTCGACGCCCTGGTCGAGCAGAGCCTTGGCCGCGTCGGCTTCCTTCGCCGGATCATACCAGGAGTTCGCCCAGACGACCTTGATCTTGATGTTTGGATTCACCGACTGCGCGCCGAGGAAATAGGAGTTGATGCCGGAGACCACTTCCGGGATCGGGAACGCGCCGACATAGCCAATGACGCCGGACTTCGTCATCTTGGCCGCGATTTGGCCGAGAATGTAGCGGCCCTCATGGAACTTGGCTGCATAGGTTGACACGTTCGGCGCGCGCTTGAAGCCGGTGGCGTGCTCGAACTTCACGTTCGGATACTTTTTAGCGACCTTGAGGGTCGGCTCCATGAAGCCGAAGGAGGTCGTGAAGATCAGAGTGTGACCGGTGCGGGCGAGTTGCTCGATGGGGCGCTCGGCATCAGCCTCCGGAACGCTCTCCACAAAGGTCGTCTCGACCTTGTCACCGAACGCCTTCTCGATGGCCTTGCGGCCCTGGTCGTGCTGATGGCTCCAGCCGTAATCGCCGACCGGGCCGACATAAATGAAGCCGATCTTCAGCTTCTGCTGCGCAGCCGCGCCGCCTGCCGACAGCGCAAGCACTGCGGCTCCGGCCAGAGCGCCGATAAGAGTCCGTGAAAACATAGTCGCTCCCCTTCCCAAAAGGTTCCCGTCTTCCGTCGCAGGTCCCAGATGTCCTGGCAACTGCCCCGATGCCTACAATATCACCATTGCGCCTATCGGTCAGGCACGAACGGCGTCCCGAGCGAACCCGGCGCGCCCAAGGCCCTGCCATGCCGCAGCGACAGGAGCAGCAGGGCCAGGATCGTCGCCAAATAGGGCACTGCAGACAGAAGCTGCGACGGAACGCCGAACTGGGCCGCCTGGGCATGGAGTTGCAGCACCGTCGCTGCACCGAAAATGTAGGCACCGATCAGGGCCCAGCCCGGACGCCAGGCTGCAAAGACCACCAGCGCCAACGCGATCCACCCGCGTCCCGCCGTCATATTCGGCGACCAGAAACGCGTATAGACGAGCGACAAATAGGCCCCCGCCAAGCCGGCGCAAGCGCCGCCGAATAGGATGGCCAGGAAGCGCACCCGCCACACCGGCAGCCCGAGGGCATGGGCAGAGGTGTGGTTTTCGCCGATAGAGCGCAAAGTCAGCCCCGAGCGGATCCGGCCGAGATAATAGGCGACCGCAATGGTCAGCAGGATCGAGGCGTAAACGAAAAGGTCCTGCCCGAAAAAGAGGCGACCGATGACGGGCAGATCGCTCAAGCCCGGAATGGAGATCGGCGCCACAGGATCGCGACGCGCGCCGACGAAGGGAGCGCCGATGAGACCGGACAGCCCAAGGCCCAGGATCGTGAGGGCAAGGCCGGACCCCACCTGATTGGCGGCGAAGCCTAGAACAACGACCGCGAAGAGCGCCGCCATCAACGTTCCCGCGACGATCCCTGCGCCTACGCCGAGAAGCGTGGAATTGAACGTCACGGCTGCAGCGAAGCTGCACGCCGCGCCCATGGCCATCATGCCCTCAACGCCGAGATTGAGAACGCCGGAGCGCTCCGTGACCAACTCGCCGAGGGCCGCAATCAGCAGCGGCGTGGAGGCGGTGACGATGGTCAGCAGAATGGCCTCGAACGTGCTCACTTGCCCCCTCCCCGTGTGATGAAGCGAATTCGATGGCTCACCAGCGCATCTGCGGAGAGCACGCACAGCAACAGAATACCCTGGAAAGCCTGCGTGAGATCAAGCGGCAGCTTCAAAAGAATCTGCGCGCTTTCACCGCCTATGAAGGTCAGAGCGACCACAAGTGATGCGACAAGGATGCCGATGGGGTTCAGCCGCCCAAGAAAAGCGACAGTGATTGCGGTGAAACCGTATCCGGGAGAGATCGAAGGCTGCAATTGCCCGATCTGGCCCGATACTTCGCTGATCCCCGCAAGGCCCGCAAGGCCACCCGAAATCGCAAAGACGGCAAGCGTCGTGTGCTTCGCACTAAATCCTGCGAAGCGCGCTGCACGCGGCGCATCGCCGGTTAGTTTGAGGCGATAACCGAAGAGGGTCCGCCCCAACACGATGGCCGTGACGATGACCGCAACCAGCGCGAAAATCGTACCGTAGTGAACGCGGCTCCCGTCTGCCACGAGCGGTAAGGTCGCCGCCGGATCGAAGGTGACGGATTGCGGGAAATTGAAACCCTTCGGATCGCGCCAAGGACCGCGGACCAGATAATCAAGCAGCAATTGCGCGACATAGACCAGCATCAGGCTGGTCAAAATCTCGTTCACACCGAAGCGGGTCTTCAGAAAGGCTGGGATCAGACCATAGAGGGCTCCACCCAAGATGCCGAGAACGAGCATCGCCGGCATGACCCAGAAGCCCCCATGGGTCTTCAAGGCCAGCCAACTGCCGAGGAGGGCCCCGATTACATATTGGCCTTCCGCGCCGATGTTCCAGAAATTGGCGCGGAAACAATAGGACAGGCCAATGGCGATGAGGGCGAGCGGCGTGGCCTTCACCAGAAGTTCCTGGAGCGCCCACGGATCGCTCAAAGGCTGAAGCACATAGACCTGGAACGCCGCAATCGGCGAGCGGCCCATCAGCCAGACCACAACACCGGCGATGAGAAACGCGGTGACGAAAGCCAGGACCGGCGCAAGCGCGCGGGCCACGGGCGAAATCGTGGGACGAGGCGTCAGCTCAAACCGCATGAACTGCCCCTTGAGTCTGCGCAATGCCGAGCATTTCCAGGCCGACCGCTTCCTTGGTCCATTCATTGACCGGTTTAACCGCGCTCAGGCGGCCTTGATGGATCACAGCCATCCGGTCCGCCACCTCGAACAGCTCGTCGAGATCCTGACTGATGACGACGACCGCACTGCCCTCACCGGCCAAATCCACCAGAGCCTGCCGGATGAGACGCGCCGCGCCGGCATCAACGCCCCAGGTCGGCTGATCGACGATGAGGAGCTTTGGTTGCCGGATGATCTCGCGGCCGATGACGAATTTCTGGAGGTTGCCGCCGGAGAGCTTACGCGCCTGCGGATCGCCATTCGGCGTGCGGACATCAAAGGCCTTGATGATCGCCGTCGCAAGGCGTCTCGCAGCATTGAGCAGAATGAAGCCCGACCGGCTCACCTCCGTCGCGGCATGAGAAATCAGCGTGTTCTCACTTAGACGATGCGTCGGTGCAGCCGCGTGCCCCAGGCGCTCCTCCGGCACGAATGCTGCTCCGAGACGCCTGCGGTTGTCGATGTCGATCGTCCCGCATGTTTTTCCCGCGATGACGACCGCGTCGGCTTTGTCCGCCAACCGCTCTCCCGACAACGCTGCGAACAGCTCGCTCTGGCCGTTGCCCGCAATACCAGCGATGCCGACGATCTCGCCAGCGTTGGCGACGAGATTGATGTCTTCCAGAGCTTGCCCATGCAATCCGCCTGCGGGCATCGAGAGCTTGCTCACGGTCAGCATTGCGCCCTTCGGAACATGCGGCGTGCCAGTGCGAACCTCTCCGATCTCGTTGCCCACCATCAGCGCTGCGATATCGCGGGCGCTGCGCTCGCGCGGGTCGATCGAGGCGACAACACGCCCGCCCCGCAAAATCGTCGCGCTGCGGCAGAGGCGGCGCACTTCTTCCAGCTTATGCGAGATGTAGAGGATCGCACAGCCATCGGCTGAGAGCTTGTCCAAGGTGACGAAGAGGTGTTCGGCCTCCTGCGGAGTCAGGACAGAGGTCGGCTCGTCGAGAATGAGTAGGCGCGGGTTCTGAAGCAGGCAGCGGACGATCTCGATGCGCTGACGCTCGCCGGCAGAGAGCGTCCATACCGCGCGGTCGGGCTCCAGGGCCAAACCGTAGGCGCGGCTGATGTCGCCCAATTTGCTTCGAACCGTGGCGAGGTCCCAGTCGTCGGTGAGCGCCACCGCGATGTTTTCAGCGACCGTCAGTTCATCAAACAGGGAGAAGTGCTGAAACACCATCCCGAGACCGAGGGCACGGGCTTCGACGGGGGAAGAGAGCGAGACGGGGCGACCTTCCCACAAAATCTGTCCGGCGCTCGGCTCGATGACGCCGTAGAGGATTTTGACCAGCGTCGATTTGCCCGCCCCGTTCTCACCGAGAAGCGCGTGAATTTCACCGGGCTGGATGGCTAGATTGATACCGTCGTTGGCCAGAAGATCGCCGTAGCGCTTGCTGATCCCTTTAAGCTCGACGAGGGGCGATCCCGAAGGTGAAACGTCTGCCAACGCTACGCTCTCACTTGACGGTTGAGGACGGCTAAAGAGACATATGAGCCGTGGATGACGGCCCGGGTGGCCTTGAACGAACACCGCCCAGGATCAACATCCCCAGCGGAATGATCATAGGGACGCGTCAGGCCGGTCGGCAATGGCGAATGCATGGTTTATTGTGAGTCTGCAAGCCGTCCACAGCTTGGTTATGAGAGAAGCCGGTGACCGAAGAAATCTATGACATTGCCATCGTCGGCGCGGGGGCCGTCGGCATCAGCGCCGCCCTCGCCTTCGCCCGTGACGGCTACAAGACCGTCCTCATCGGCAACCTTGATGCGCGCCGTGACGGTCGCACCGTCGCTCTTCTTAACGGATCGGTCCGATTTCTCGAGGCGCTCGATGTCTGGCCTTCTCTTGCCGCCGAGGCCGCGCCCCTCGAAACGATGCGGATCATCGACGATACGGGCAGCCTTTTCCGCCCGCCGCCGGTCGCATTCACCGCTCACGAAATCGGCCTCGATGCCTTCGGCTGGAACATCGAGAACGCGACGCTCGTCGAAAAGCTCGCCTCGGCGGCAAAGAGCTATGATGGCCTGACCATTCTTCCCGAGCAGGCTGCAGGCTTCGAGGCTGGCGACATCGCTGCGACTGTCAGCCTCTCGAGTGGCGAGACTCTCACGGCCCGCCTCGTCGTTGCAGCTGACGGGCGGAATTCGAGATTGCGGGAGATCACGGGGATCGAGGTCAAGACGTGGGCCTATCCGCAATCGGCCGTGACGGCGATTCTCGCTCATGAGCGCGATCATCGCGAGACTTCGACAGAATTCCACACCCGCTACGGCCCCTTCACTCTTGTTCCCCTGCCGGGACGCAGATCGAGCCTCGTCTGGGTCACAAGCCCTGAGAACGGCAAGCGCCTTGCTGATCTCGACGACGCATCCCTTGCCCGCGCCATCGAGCATCAGGCGAAATCGCTGCTCGGCGCCATGCGCATCGACGGCCCGCGCGGCCTCGTGCCGATGAGCGGTCTTTCAGTCAGCCGCTTCCAGGCCCCCCGCATGGCGCTTGTCGGCGAGGCGGCACATGTCTTCCCGCCTATCGGCGCACAGGGCCTCAATCTCGGCTTCCGCGATGTCGCAGCCCTTCGCGATGCCGTCGTGGACGCACACGACAACGGCCTTGAGCCGGGAGCGGATGAGACATTGCAGCAATATCAGCGTGGGCGCGATCTCGACGTGCGCCTGCGGACGGCCGCTGTCGACGGGCTGAACCGGACTCTGCTCTCGGGCCTGATCCCGGCCGATTTCCTACGCGGCGCCGGGCTTCTCGCCATCAGCCACATCGGCCCCTTGCGGCGGGCGGTCATGAAGGAAGGCGTGCTTCCTCATGTGGGCGCGCCGCGCCTCATGCAGGGCATCGCGGCTTAGAACATGATCAGAACGAGCGGAAACCGGTTGTTCGCCAGGATCATGCGACAATAAGGAATCGAGGGCTTGTTCATGTTTCAAGGAGACATGATCAAGCCCTATGGAAACAAGTCGTAGGGCAAAGCGCCGCTATTCAACACAAAGAGCAACGCCGTCAGCGTGACCATCGACGCCAACGTGCCGATGAGAACGCAGGCGGAGGCGCGCTCGACGCCGACGCTGTACTGGGTCGAGATCACGAAGATGTTCAGTGCGGGCGGCAGCGCCGCCATCGTGATGGCCGCATAGGTCCAGATGGGACCGAAATCGCCGATAGCGGACAGCAGAACCCACACGAAAAGCGGGTGCAGGATCAGCTTGATGAAGACGAGCGCCGGAACCTCACCGGGAATGCGCATTAGCGGCCGCAGGGCCACCGTCACGCCCAGAATAAACAGGGCGCAGGGCGCAGCGGCGCCGGAGAGCCAAGTCACCATCTGATTGAGCGCCTGCGGCAATTGAAGATGCAGATAGCTCGCTGAAACGCCCAGTGCGGTCGCGACATTGAACGGATGCGTTGCGACCCGCCAAATGATCTTGCGCACCGTCGCGCCGAGAGTGAGCTTCTCCACACCGGCAATCGACATCAAAAGCGGTACCAGCGAGAACAGCAGCAGATTGTCGAAGACAAAGATCAAGACGACCGGCGCACTGGCGCCCTCACCTAACGCCGCGAGGATCAGTGGCGGCCCCATATAGCCGACATTGGAATAGGCCCCCGCCACGCCCTGCATGACCGACTGCGGCAGCTCCCGCGTGTGCCGCCAGCCGGCGGAGAACGACAGGGCGAAGGCGCAGAAAGTTGAGAGAGTCGTAGCGGCGACGAAAGGCCAGTTGGTCAGCTGATCAAGCGGCTTATCCGCGATGAGCCGGAAGAACAGGCACGGCAGGGCCACATAGATGAGAAAGAACTGCATCCAGGCGAGCCCGGCCTCGGGCTGCTTGACGGTCTTGCCGCAGAAGAACCCGAGTCCGATGAGTCCGAAAAAAGGGGCGAGCAGGTTGAAAAACCCGATCAGGTCGGACATCGCGGGCTCCACAAGCGGAAAAGGCCCGTTCTTCTGCCAAGCTTCCCGCGATGGAACAATGCCGCCCTGCTGAGGCCTCCCAGTCCCAAAATGCAACACTCCGTCGCGGGCCGCGGCTTCCCCGGATTGTGCCCCCAAGTCATTTGGACATGGCCGCCGACGTCGCTATATGCGGGTCCAGGAGTGAAGATGATGAAAGCGAGTTCAGCAAAATTCGCGATCGGCCAGGTGGTCCGGCATCGGGTCTTCGGGTTCAGGGGCCTGATTTTCGACGTCGATCCCGAATTCGACAACACGGAAGAGTGGTGGCTCGCGATCCCGGAGGACATCCGGCCGCACAAGGAGCAGCCGTTTTATCACCTCTTCGCCGAGAACGCGGAAACCGAATATATCGCCTATGTTTCCGAACAGAACCTGGTCCCCGACCATTCAGGCGATCCGCTGCGAAATCCGTTGATCGGGGAAATGTTCACCCGGGATCCGAACGGCGCATACCGGGCCAAGCCGATCATCGCGCACTAGTGCAATCCCTGACACCAAACGAAAACGCCGAGCCATGAGCCCGGCGTTTCCTTTTTCATTCTGAAGCGTGCTTTACGGCTTCGGGGCCGCCGGGGCAGCGCCCGGAGCGGCAGCGCCGGAGTTTCCGAGTTGCTTGCGAAGCTCCTCGCTCTTCTTCTCGAGTTCTTCCTGAAGCTTCTTCTGCTGCTCTTCGAGAACCTTCGGGTCGATCGGCGCGCCGTCGAAGGCCTTGCCGAAGCCGGCGGCCGGGACGGCGAAGGTGACTTCGCGGCCAGCCTGGTTCTGAACGCTGACGTTCAGGCTCGTGCCCTTCTTCAGAGCGGCGACGAAATCGTCCTTCACCTGCGCTTCGGCGAAGCAGCCGTTCGGGAAGCAGACCGCATAGCGGCCGGGGGTCGGCTGACCCTGATCGACCGTGAAGCGAATGCCCGGCTGCAGGAGCAGGCCGAGAGGCATCAGGAAGCGGACGATCTTCTGCGCCTGCTGACCCTTCACATCGTAGAGAGCCACGGCGAGAACCGGCTGGCCCTGATCCGACACGAAGTCGCGGGTGGTGTAGCAGATTTCGGAATTGGTGCCCGGGTCCTTACCGCAAACCTTCGTCCATTCCGGCTGCGAAGGCTCGGGCTTGACCTGAACGATCATGGGGCCTGTGCCCTGCGGGGCCTGACCGGGTTGCACGGGCTGAGCCTGGGCGGGAGCCGCCGGGGTCGCAGGCTTCGGTTGAGCGGTGGGAGCGGCCGGGGCAGCAGGCGCCGCCGGACGCGGCGCGGTCTGCGCCAGAACGGGCGCGCTCACGAGAAGGGCCATTGCGGTCGCGAGGCCGCGGGTGCCTCCCAGGCTCGCGAGACGGGTCGCGAATGACATGTCGTAGATCCTCTTCAGTCGAAAGGTCGGCTTTTGAAAGGCCGTTAGCTCGGCGCGGTTCGGAACCTTCAATGGGACGGTGAATCTTTGCCGATTAAGGCGAAGACATGGCGTGTCGCGCTCCTTTAACCTTTCATGCGCTACGTTTCCAGTCGGTTCGGGTAACTTTCTTTATAATATCCAGTCCGGAAAACGCCGTGACAGGCCAGGAGCGCCATGGGCCTCAACCTTCGACGATCCATAGGTATTTTTACCATAACCGTGCTGACGGCCCTCGGAATTGTCTCCCCGTCGAGCGCGGAAACTGCCCGGCATGGAATCGCCATGCACGGCGAGCCGGCACTCCCGGCTGGCTTCGATCACCTACCCTATGTCAACCCGAAGGCACCCAAGGGCGGGCGAATCACTCTGGCTCTGCAAGGCTCGTTCGACAGCCTGAATCCACTTATTGTCCTGGGCGTCGCCCCCGACGTGGTGCCGAAATACGTGCTGCAGAGCCTGATGGTCCGCTCTCTCGATGAGCCCTTCACGGTTTACGGCCTTGTCGCACGTTCCGTGGAGATGCCCGAGGACCGTAACTTCGTCACCTTCAACCTCGATCCGAGAGCGCGTTTTTCCGACGGCAAGCCACTCACGGCGGTGGATGTGCGCTTCACATACGAGTTGCTGAAAAAGAACGGCAAACCCTTCCACTCTGATCCACGTTCGGGCTTCGCACAGGTCAAGGCGATCACGATCGAGAGCCCCCATCGCATCAAGTTCGACCTGACGGGCATCAACGATCGGGAACTCCCCCTCATCATCGCGACCATGCCGATCTTCCCGGCTCACGCGACGAACCCGGAGACCTTTGCAAAAACCACCCTCACCCCGCCCGTCGGATCCGGTCCCTACACCATCACCGAGGTGAAACCGGGCGAGCGCGTCGTGCTGGAACGGCGCTCTGATTATTGGGGCGAGGATCTTCCAGTGACGCGCGGTCTCTATAATTTCGACGAAATTAGGTACGATTTCTATCGGGATGCCAACAGCTTATTCGAGGCATTTAAGGTTGGACTTTACGATTTTCGCGTCGAGTCCGATCCGAGCCGCTGGGCGACCGGCTACGACTTTCCCGGAGTAACCAGCGGGCGCGTCGTCAGGGAGACCCTCCCCATCCGCCTGCCGAAAGGCATGAACGGCTTCGTTTTCAATACGCGGCGCGGCATCTTCCGCGACTCTCGCGTGCGTGAGGCGCTGGGGCTTGTGTTCGACTTCGACTGGGTGAACCGCAATCTTTTCTTCAACCTGCTGACCCGGTCCGACAGCTACTTTGCCGGTTCCGACCTGTCCGCAGCAGGACGCCCCGCCGACGAGCGCGAGCGTTCCTTGCTAGCGCGTTTCCCAGGGGCGGTCCGCGAGGACATCCTTGACGGTCGATGGGCCCCGCCCTCCTCCGACGGCTCGGGACGAGACCGTGATGCGGCGCGGCACGCACTCAGCCTCCTCGCCGGGGCCGGTTGGGTGTTGGAGAACAATGTCCTTCGCAACAAGGAAACCGGCCAGTCCTTCGTCTTCGAAATGCTTGTCAACTCGCGCCAACAGGAGCGGCTGGCGCTGAATTTTGCGCAATCGCTCATGCGGATCGGAATCGACGCCCGCGTCCGGCTTGTCGACGACGTGCAATATTGGCGCCGCCTATCGAAGTTCGACTTCGACATGATTCAATGGGTCTGGCCGGTCACGGCCTCGCCCGGGAACGAACAACGTAACCGTTGGAGCGTAGCCGCTGCCAACAGAAGCGGATCGCTCAATTTCTCCGGCGCCGCGTCCCCCGCCATCGACGGAATGATCGACGCCATTCTGGAGGCGAAACAGCGTGAGGACTTTGTCTCCGCCGTTCGCGCCTTGGACCGGGTGCTGCTGTCAGGCTTTTACGTGGCCCCGCTTTTTTACGTGAAAGATCAATGGCTTGCCTATGACCACGAGTTGAGGCGGCCCGATAAGGTGCCGCTTTTCGGCAGCAACATCGATTTCTGGTGGCGCGAAAAGCGCTGAAGCGTTTCCTGAAGCATAGCCGCCCAAACTGTTGAGCTGGCGTTCAGGCTGGGGGTGAAACAAATGCCCTCACCGTGGCGTTGGTGAGAACCTTCTTATTTTCGCCATCGTATTTCGCTGCAGGGTATCGGCATGAACGAGTTGCAGAAAATACTTGTCGTCGACAATGGCGAACGCGCCGCCGAAAGCGGCCTTTCCGCCGAGCTCGCCGGCATGGGCTTTGCGAGTGTGACGGCGCCCTTTGAAGCCGCGGACGAGGTTCTGGCCATGATGCCGAGCCCTGGCGCAATCGTTCTGCAAGTTCCCCAACGCGCCGACTTTTCCGAGCGCCGCCGCTTCATGGAGTTGGCGAGCCGCCTGCGTCGTTCGCTCCCCTCCAGCGGCGTCCCCGTCATCGTCGCGGCGGGTGTAGCCGGCATCGCGCCTCTTCTGGAGACGGCGCTTGGCGTGAAGGCCATCGGGCTCTGAGGCTTCAGGTCGAGAGCAGTTCCGCCGCGCGCCCCTCCGATCGAGCGGGGTCGTTGGTTGTAAAATACGCCGAGGTTTCGGCACCAGCCTGATAGACCGCTATGGAACTTCCAGGGCCGCCGCCAGTGTGGCCGGCAATCGAGAGGTCCCGCGAGGTTGCACCCGTCATGATGCCCAGCCCATAGCCCGGAACCGTCCAGATCCGCCCAGGGATGGGACCTCCGATGACGAGCGGCGCAAGCATTTCTTCGCGCAATTCTTTGGGCAATAGGTCGCCTGCAATGATCCCGTCGAGCAGCAGCGCGGCTTCTTTGACGGAGCCCACAAGAAGCCCGTGATAGACCCACCCGGGATGATAAGCCGTTGCCTCGCCCATGATGACGCCTTCGAGATCGCGCCGCTCCTGAGCAACCCACGCGTTTACACCGAGCGGCTTGAGGACGAGGCGTTGCAGCGCGTCATCGAGCCCCTGCCCGGTCATGGATTCGAGTAATTGCCTCGCGATCGCGTATCCGACGTTGGAGTAACCCCACCCTGTGCCGGGCTCATAGCGAAGACGATCCGCCCCAACGCGTTCAAAAAGCGACGCGACGGGCCAAGGATCGTCGCCGCGTGCTACGGCTTCGTGATAGGCGGAAAGCTCGCCATACTCCGGAAGCCCGGCGCGATGCTCGAGCAGTTGACGCAGCGAGTAGGGGCGGTTCGGAAGCGGCTCGTCCAATGCCAGCACTCCGTCCCTCACAAGAGCCAGACAGGCTGCGGCGATCGCAGTCTTCGTGAAGCTCCACCAGGGCACGATGAGGTCGGCGTCGTGCAACTCGGTCACAGCCCCGTTTCTCACCACGGCCCAGGCTTCGGTCATCTCACGCGGCCTTTTTCTCCGCGATGCGGACGAGATTGCGCAGGATCGTGGTGGATACTTTGATGCGCTCGTCCGGCGTTTCCACGTCGCGGATGAAAACGATTTTCATATCCGGCCTGACCTTTGCAAACGAGGCCTGCTCCGCCACATAAGCCACAAGACCATTCGGATTGGCGAATGCATTGTCGCGGAACGAGACGATGATGCCCTTCGGCCCGGCATCGACCTTTTCCACGTTGGCGCGGCGGCAGAGCACCTTGATTGCCATGATCTTGAGAAGCTGATCGACCTCCGACGGCAGCGAGCCGAACCGGTCGATGAGTTCCGCGCCGAACGCGTCGATCTCGGCATCGGTCTCCAGCGTCGAGAGGCGGCGGTAGAGGCCGAGGCGCAGTTGCAGATCCTCCACATAGTGCTCGGGGATCGTGACCGGTGCACCGACCGAGATGGTGGGCGACCACTGATCTTCCGCGGGCTCCTCGATGCCCGCTTTGAGCTGAGCCACCGCCTCTTCCAGCATCTGCTGATAGAGTTCGTAGCCGACTTCCTTGATGTGGCCGGACTGCTCTTCGCCCAAGAGATTGCCCGCGCCGCGAATGTCGAGATCGTGCGTTGCAAGCTGGAAGCCTGCTCCGAGCGTATCGAGCGATTGCAGCACCTTGAGGCGGCGTTCGGCCTGGACCGTCAGCGGTTTGTTCGAGGGCACGGAGAACAGCGCGTAAGCGCGAGTCTTGGAACGGCCGACGCGACCGCGCAGCTGATAGAGCTGAGCCAAGCCGAACATGTCCGCACGATGGACGATGAGCGTGTTCGCCGTCGGGATATCGAGGCCGGACTCCACGATCGTCGTCGAGAGCAGGATGTCGTACTTGCCCTCGTAGAACGCCGTCATGACATCTTCGAGCTGGCCTGCCGCCATCTGTCCGTGCGCAACGGCGACCTTTGCCTCCGGCACCTCCTTGTCGAGGAAGGCCTTCACCTCCCCGAGGTCGTCGATGCGCGGCACCACATAAAAGGCCTGCCCGCCGCGATAGCGCTCACGCAGCAGCGCTTCTCGAATGAGCAGCGGATCGAAGGGCGTGATGAAGGTGCGCACAGCCAGACGGTCGACCGGCGGCGTCGTAATGAGGGAGAGTTCACGCACGCCCGTCATCGCCAGCTGCAGCGTACGCGGGATCGGTGTTGCCGAGAGTGTCAGCACGTGCACCTCAGCACGCAGTTCCTTCAGGCGCTCCTTGTGGGTCACGCCGAAATGCTGCTCCTCATCCACGATGATGAGGCCGAGATCCTTGAAGGCGATGGTCTTGCTGAGCAGCGCGTGCGTGCCCACCACGATGTCGACGGAGCCATCCGCAAGCCCTTGCTTCACCTTCTTCAGGTCGGCCGACGGCACGAAGCGGGAGGCCTGGGCGATGTTCAGCGGCAAGCCGCGGAAGCGCTCGGCAAAAGTCTTGTGGTGCTGGCGTGCTAGCAAGGTCGTGGGAACGACGATGGCGACTTGCTTGCCGTTCATGGCCGAGACGAAAGCGGCGCGCAAAGCGACCTCGGTCTTGCCGAAGCCGACGTCACCGCAGACGAGGCGATCCATCGGACGGCCTGAGCCGAGATCATCCAACACCGCTTCGATGGCGTTCAGCTGATCCTCAGTCTCGTCATAAGGGAAGCGGGCCGAGAACTCGCCATAGAGGCCATCGGGCGGCGTCAGGCGTGGCGCTTCCTTGAGAATGCGCGCGGCGGCGATCTTCATGAGCGCGCCGGCCATTTCGCGGATGCGCCTCTTCAGGCGCGCCTTGCGGGCCTGCCAGGCTCCGCCGCCCAGCTTGTCGAGCTGAACCTCCATCTCCTCCGACCCATAGCGGGTCAGAAGCTCGATGTTCTCGACCGGAAGGAACAGGCGGTCGCCGCCTGCATAATGAAGCTCCAGGCAGTCATGCGGCGCGCCCGCCGCTTCGATGGTCTTCAACCCCTCGAAACGCCCGATGCCGTGGTCTACGTGCACCACCAGATCGCCGGGAGTGAGCGCCGCAACCTCGGTCAAGAAGTCCTGCGGACGCTTCGCCTTGCGCTTCTGGCGCACGAGGCGGTCGCCCAGAATGTCCTGCTCGCTGATGACCGCGAGATCGCCCGCCTCGAAACCGGTTTCCAGGCTCCAGACGCCAACCGGAATTTCGTTGCGCGGATAGGCCATCGTCTCGGAGAGGCGGGAGATAGGCTTCGTCTGGCGCAGGTCATGATCGTGCAAAACGGTCGTCAGGCGTTCGCGCGATCCTTCCGACCATGCGCCGAGCACCACGCGCTTGCCGGACTTCTGCAAGTCGCGGATGTGGCCGATCACGGCCTCGAACACGTTGGCGCTCTCGTCCGCCCGCTCGGCGATGAAATTGCGCCCGCGTCGCGCCTCGCAATCGACGACGAGGCGGTTATCCGCATCGGGAACGGCAAATGGCGTCAGCCTTGCAAGCGCGAGCGCATCCGTCCGCGCAGCCCATTCGTCCGGCTTGAAGTAAAGCGCGTCGGGCGGCAGCGGGCGATAGGGCGCGACGCCGGGCTGGTTCATGCTCATGCCCTCGCGCCGGGCGTCGTAGTAATCCTTGACCTGAGAGAGGCGTTCACCGGCAGCATCATCCGCCAGGGCGTCGAAGATCACCGGGATACCGGGCACATAGTCCAGCAGAGAGTCGAGATGGTCGTGGAACAGGGGCAGCCAATGCTCCAGGCCGGGATAGCGCCGCCCCTCGCTGATCGCCTCATAGAGCCGGTCGTCACGGGTGGGCGCGCCGAAGGCAGCGACATAGGCCTGACGGAAGCGCTTGATGCTCTCGGTCGTCAGCTGCACCTCGCTCATCGGCACGAGGTCGAGCGAGCGGAGCATACCGACAGTGCGCTGCGTCTCCGGGTCGAAGGAGCGGATCGATTCCAGCGCGTCGCCGAAAAAGTCGAGACGGACCGGGTTCGGCAGGCCCGCCGGATAAAGGTCGATGATGCCGCCGCGCACCGCATATTCGCCGGTGTCGCGCACAGTGCCGGTGCGCAAAAAGCCGTTGGTTTCGAGCCAGTTCACCAGAAGCGTCGTATCGACCACGTTGCCCGGCGCGGCAGAAAACGTCTCGGCCGCGATGCGGGCGCGTGGCGGCACGCGCTGGACGAGGGCGTTGACCGTGGTCGAAAGGATGCGCGGGCGATCCTCGGACGTCTTGGAGCGCGCCAACCGCGCCAGCGTTGTCATACGCTGCGCGGTGATGGCGGCATTCGGCGACACGCGGTCATACGGCTGACAGTCCCAGGCCGGGAAGGACAGGACTTCAATCTCCGGCGCGATGAAGGAAAGCCCATTGACGAAGTTCTGCTGCCGCTGACCGTCGCGTGCGACATGGACTAGAACGGCAGGCCCCTCAACATGCCCTGAGAGCCCGCGCGCCAAATCGGCGATGGCGAGCGCGTCGAAGCCATCCGGGACGCTGGACAGCGTCAGGCTTTGCCCTTTTTTGAGGGCATCGAGGGCGCGGGTCAGGGCAGACTTCATGGCAATGGGTCAGACGTGGATCGGCGAGGTGTGGGTATGAAAGCCCTTCAGGCGGCGGAACAGCGGCGTGTCATAGTTTTCGGGCGTTGCCGCCTCCCCCGTGATCCAGCTCAAGAGATCGCGGTCGAGGACCTCGATCAGCCGCTCGAACTCGGCCAGATCCTCCTCGGAAAATGTGGCGATCTCGGCATCGGCGAAGCGGCCCATAATCAGGTCCATCTCGCGCATCCCCCGATGCCAGGCCCGGAATAGAACCTTCCGACGGCGGACATCGAGTTCGGCGCTGGTGCGTGTCGTTCCGCTCATGAAGATTCTCCCAAAGGATTGAGGATGACGTCGCATCAAAACGGCATCGCCGCTATATAAACATCTCCCCCTGACTTACTACCCGTTTGATGTCATTGCGCCCTTCCATCCTCGACCCGCTCTTCGCGCCCGCCACCACCCTCCCCGGTGTCGGCCCCAAGATCGCGCCCCTGCTTGATCGCCTGCTCGGCGAGCTCGACTGTCCCGCGCGGGTTATGGATCTTTTGTTTCATGTCCCGACCGGCGGCATCGCCCGCGAGATGAAGGGCTCCATTGCGGATGCTCCCGTTGGCGAGCCAGTGACACTTGCGGTCACGGTCGTCTCCCACCGTGCCCCACCGCCAGGCCGCCGGGCGCCTTATCGCATCGTGGTCGAGGACGAGACCGGCGACGTGGTTCTGGTGTTCTTCAACGGCCACAAAGGCCGGCTCGAAAAGCTCCTGCCGGTCGGCGAGCGCCGCTATGTCTCGGGCAAGATCGAGCTTTGGGACGGGACGCGACAGATGGTCCATCCGGACCGCATTCTGGATGAGCGCGGGATCGCCGATCTGCCACCCGTCGAGGCCATTTATGGCCTGACCGAAGGGGTCTCCTCCCGCATGGTGGGACGCTATATCGGCGCCGCCCTCGACCGAGTGCCGCATCTGCCGGAATGGCAGGATGACGCCTGGCTAAACCAAAGCGCCTTCCCCGATTTCTCGGCCTCGCTCGCCGCCCTTCACCGGCCCGGAAATGCCGCGCAGCTTTCCGAAGAGGCACTCGCCAAATCCGCTCCGCGCCGCCGCCTCGCCTATGACGAATTGTTGGCCTCCCAGCTTGCCCTCGCCCTCGTGCGCAGCCGGATGCGCCGCCTGCCGGGCCGGGTGAATGCGGGCGACGGACACCTCGTCGAGCGCCTGAAGCGCGCCCTGCCCTATGAACTCACAACGTCTCAAGCCAAGGCCGTCGAGGACATCCGCCACGATCTGATCGCCGACAAGCGGATGCTGCGTCTTCTCCAAGGCGACGTCGGCGCCGGCAAAACCGTCGTCGGGCTTCTGGCCATGGCGAGCGCCATCGAGGCAGGCCGTCAGGCGGCGCTCATGGCCCCGACGGAGATTCTGGCTCGCCAGCATTTCGAGCGTCTCGAACCGCTGGCGCGGGAGGCCGGTCTGACCATCGCGCTCCTGACCGGGCGCGACAAGGGCGCGGAGCGCAAAGCGGTGCTCGCCGGTCTCGCGGATGGCAGCCTGCAGATCGTCGTCGGCACCCACGCCCTGTTTCAGGAGGGCGTCGCCTTTCATGATCTCGGCCTCGCGGTCGTCGATGAGCAGCACCGTTTCGGCGTCCACCAGCGACTTGCGCTCGGCGCGAAGGGCGAGGCTGTGGACATTCTCGTCATGACGGCGACGCCGATCCCGCGCACGCTGGCCCTCACCTATTTCGGCGACATGGACGTGTCGGTGCTGAGCGAGAAGCCGGCGGGCCGCAAACCCATCGCCACCAAGCTCATTTCCATCGAGCGCCTCGACGAGGTCATCGGCGCTATGGGGCGCGCGCTTGAGAATGGCGATCAGGTCTATTGGGTCTGCCCGCTCGTCGGCGAATCCGAGACGGTCGATCTCGCCGCGGCGGAGGAACGGTACGAGCTGTTGAAAGGCATCTTTGGGGATCAGGTCGGCCTCGTCCACGGCAAGCTCGCGGGCAAGGACAAGGATGCCGCCATGGAGCGGTTTTCGCGCGGCGAAACCAAGATCCTGGTGTCCACCACCGTCATCGAGGTCGGTGTCGACGTGCCTCAGGCCACGATCATGGTGATCGAACATGCGGAGCGGTTCGGGCTTGCACAGTTGCATCAGCTGCGCGGCCGCATCGGGCGCGGTTCGCGTTCCTCAACCTGTCTGCTCGTTTACAAGGGCCCGCTAGGGCAAACTGCCCAGGCGCGGCTTGAAATGATGCGCCAGACCGAGGACGGCTTCCGTATCGCGGAAGAGGATTTGCGCCTGCGCGGCGAAGGCGAGGTGCTTGGCACCCGTCAATCCGGCCTGCCCGGCTTTAAGCTCGCCCGTCTCGAAGTGGATGGCGAGCTGCTCTCTGCGGCGCGGGACGACGCGCGCCTGATCGTCGAGCGAGACCCCGAACTGACGAGCGAGCGCGGAAGCGCCTTACGTGTCTTGCTGTACCTGTTCGAGCGCGACGCCGCGATCCGCTTGCTGCGGGCGGGCTAGCTCCTCACTCGACGGTCACCGACTTCGCGAGATTGCGCGGCTGGTCCACGTCTTTGCCCATGAAGACGGCGGTGTGGTAGGCCAGAAGCTGGATCGGGACCGCGTGCAGGATCGGCGCAATGATCGGGTGAGCGGAAGGCATGACGATGGTCGCCATCGTATCGAGCCCCGTCTCAAGCGCACCCTTCTCGTCCGTGATGAGGACGATGCGTCCGCCGCGCGCGGCGACCTCCTGCATGTTGGAAACGGTCTTTTCGAAGATGTGGTCATGCGGCGCGATGACGATGACCGGCATGGTCTCGTCAATCAGCGCGATGGGGCCGTGTTTGAGCTCGCCGGCCGCATAGCCTTCGGCGTGAATGTAGGAAATTTCCTTGAGCTTCAGCGCGCCTTCGAGCGCCAGCGGATAGGACGTTCCGCGGCCGAGATAGAGCACGTCCTGCGCCTTGGACAATTCGCGCGACAGGATCTCGATCTGATGCTCGCGCTTCATCGCCTCGCTCAGGAGGCCGGGGACACCGATGAGGGCATCCACCAGCTCCTTCTCGGCCTCGGCGCTGAGCGTGCCGCGGGCGCGGCCCGCCGCAATGGCGAGGGTCAGAAGAACGGTCAGCTGGCAGGTGAAAGCCTTCGTCGAGGCAACGCCGACTTCGACGCCTGCAAGCGTCTGCGCAATGACGTTGCTTTCGCGCGCCATGGTGGACGTCGGAACGTTGACGACTGACAGCGTATGCTGCTTTTCCGCACTCGCGTAGCGGAGCGAAGCCAGCGTGTCGGCAGTTTCGCCCGACTGCGACACGAAGAGTGCCAGGCTACCCGGTTCCAGCGGAGCCTCGCGATAACGGAACTCCGACGCCACGTCGATCTCGACCGGAATGCGGGCGAGACGCTCGAACCAGTACTTCGAAATCAGTCCGGCGAGATACGCCGTGCCGCAAGCGGAAATCGAAATGCGCTTGAGGTCCTTGAAATCGAACGGCAGCGCGAAGGGCAACTCGACCCGGCCAGCCGAGAAATTTACATAGTGAGCCAGCGTGCGGCCGACGACTTCCGGCTGCTCGTGAATTTCCTTCGCCATGAAGTGACGGAAATTGCCCTTGTCGGCCATGAAGGCCGCGCTCTGGATCTTGTGGCGCGGACGCTGGACCAGTCGTCCCGTCTCGTCGTGGATATCGGCTCCGGTCCGGCACAACACCGCCCAATCGCCATCCTCGAGGTAGCAGACCTCATCGGTGAACGGCGCCAGCGCTAGCGCATCCGAGCCGAGATACATTTCCCCTTGCCCGTAACCGATTGCGAGCGGCGCGCCGTGGCGGGCGCCGATCATCAGGTCATCCTCGCCGGAAAAGACGAAGCCCAGCGCGAACGCGCCACGCAGGCGCGGCAACGTCACGGCCACGGCCTCCACCGGCCCACGGCCCTGGCGCATCTCGTAGGTGACGAGCTGCGCTACGACTTCCGTGTCAGTTTCCGTCTCGAAGGCGACGCCCTTGGCTTCAAGCCCAGTCTTCAGCTCGCGAAAATTCTCGATAATGCCGTTGTGGACGACAGCCAGCCGATCCGTCGCGTGAGGATGGGCATTGGTCTCGTTCGGCTTGCCGTGGGTCGCCCAGCGGGTATGGCCGATGCCGATGATGCCGGAGAGCGGAGCCTGGGACAACTTGGTTTCGAGATTGCGAAGTTTTCCCTCAGCTCTGCGACGCTCAAGCTTGCCGCCTTCCAGTGTAGCGACGCCTGCGGAATCGTAACCCCGGTATTCCAGTCGCTTCAGGGCTTCGACAATCTGAGGTGCGACGGGCGTTTTACCGATAATTCCAACGATTCCGCACATGCCTCAAACCGTCCTCTGATTCACTTCGACTACTAAGCTTGCGGCCGTGCTAATGGTGCGGCCGCTTCTTCTCAAATCAACTTGCGTGACCGATTGTGACACGCGGTATCATTTTTTCTTGGCGGCTATCGCCTTCTCGCGGAAAGCGGACGCCCAGCCCTCCTTGACGGTCTGCCGGCCACGTCCGAGGCCGAGCGCATTGTCGGGCACGTTCTTGGTAATCACGGAGCCGGAGCCGACAAACGCGCCATTCCCTATGGTAATTGGAGCGACGAGCGAGGAATTGGAGCCCACGAACGCGCCCTCGCCGATCTCGGTACGGTACTTGCCGAAGCCGTCGTAATTGCAGGTAATGGTGCCCGCGCCGATATTGACGTTCGCGCCGACCGTCGCGTCGCCGAGATAGGTCAGGTGATTGACCTTTGCGCCCGCGCCAAGCTGCACGTTCTTGATCTCGACGAAGTTTCCGACCCGCGCCTTCGTGCCGATCGATGCACCCGGCCGGAGGCGGGCAAAGGGGCCGACCGCGGCGCCCGACGCCACATGCGCCCCTTCGAGATGGCTGAAGCTATGGATGACGACCTTGTCCTCCACGACCACACCGGGGCCGAAGACGACGTTCGGCTCCACCACCACGTCACGCCCGAGCTGGGTGTCGTAGCTGAAGAACACCGTTTCCGGCGCGATCAGTGTCACGCCCGCGGCCATCGCTTTGTGGCGCAGGCGGTCCTGGAGCATCCGCTCGGCGGCGGCGAGCTGCGCGCGGTCGTTGACGCCGTGCACCTCTTCTTCCGCGACGGTAATGACCACCGTTGAATGCCCGAGCCGACGTGCGATGGCGACGATGTCGGTGAGGTAATACTCGCCCTTGGCGTTCTTGTTATCGACCTTGTCGAGAACCGGCAGCCCGACCTCGCCGCGGAAAGCCATCAAGCCCGCGTTGCAGAGCGTGATTGCCCGCTCTGCCTCCGTCGCGTCCTTGTGCTCGCGGATATCGAGCAGCTGATCGCCCGACATGAGGAAACGTCCATAACCTGTCGGGTCCTTGGCATTGAAGCCAAGTCCAACGACGCCTGCGCCGTCGGCAAGCGGCGCGCGCAGCTTCTCGAAGGTCTCGGTGCTGACGAGAGGCGTATCGGCATAGGCGATGATGACATCATCGGGCTTCTGCTCCAGCGCTTCCCGTGCGCTAAGCACCGCATGGGCGGTGCCGAGCCGCTCGCGCTGCACGAAGATCTTGGCCCCCGGAACAACTTTTCGCGCTTCGTTGGCGACGTCCTCGCGGTCCGGCCCCACCACGACCGCCACTTCGGTTGCGCCTGCGGCAACCATAGTTGCGACAACATGGGCCACCATCGACCGGTTGGCGACCTCGTGTAGGACCTTCGGTCGGTCGGATCTCATCCGCGTGCCCTCCCCGGCCGCCAACACGATGGCGAGGCAGGAACGGGAGGAGGCCGTCTTCGGAGAAACGCTTGATGTCATAGAATTTCGTTCCAAATGGGGAATTGCGGTGGAGCTAACCCAGCAGGATGAATTCGGCAATCATTCCATGGGGGATGAGGCAGATTGCATCACCAACTCGTTTACTTCGCGCTCACGATTGCCGATATGTATGGAGATTCCCTTTTCTGGCTGACTAGCCTCGTTCACACAAGAGTATCGCTGTGCCGGTTCCGTTGGAGCATGAAGCTCCTCTCTCTCCTCGCCGGCGTGACGTGCTGGCCTACCTCGGCGCTTCCGCCGCGGGGCTTGCGCTTGCGCCCGCAGCCCTGGCTCAAACTCCGCAGGCCGCCATTTCCGCGCGGATGGGGACCAATCAGCCCTTCGATCCGGCCAATGTGACCGACATCGCCCGGCAGCTCGCCCGCAAGCCCTTCGTTCCGCCGCCGAACGACCTGCCGGATTTCTTCGCGAATCTGACCTACGACCAGTATGTCGCGATCAAGTCTCTCCGCCCCGTCATCTGGGGCACGGAGGGGCGTGGGGTCGCAATGGAGCCCCTGCATCGCGGCTTCGTCTTCAACAATGCGGTCGATCTCTACCTCGTCGAGGACGGCGTGGTGCGTCGGATCGGCTACGATCCCGCAGCCTTCGATTACGGGCGCCCTAACCCGCCCAACAATATTGGCGATATCGGGTTCTCAGGCTTCAAGCTGATCTCGACGGAGAGCGACAAGCCCCCCTTCGATTTTGCCATTGTCCAAGGGGCGACCTTCTTCCGCGCCATTGCGAGGGGCCAGACTTTCGGCGCGACCGCGCGCGCTCTGACCCTCAAGCCAGCTGAGGCGAAGGGCGAGGAGTTCCCGGTTTTCCGCGCCTTCTGGCTGGAGCGCCCGGCTGTCGGAAGCAATGGAATTACCGTCCACGGCGTTCTCGATTCCGAATCGACCACCGGCTCGGTCCGCATGACCTTCCGTCCCGGTGACATGACCATCATCGACGTGGAGACGACCCTCTTCCCGCGCGCCAATCTGGAGCATGTGGGACTGGGCGGCATCGGCTCGACCTATTTCTACGGCCCCAACGATCGCCGCAATGCGGATGACATCCGGCCCGCCGTCTATGAATCCTCGGGCCTACAGATGTTGAACGGCAAGGGCGAATGGCTCTGGCGACCGCTTCACAATCCCGAGACGCTGCAGATCTCGGCTTTCGTGGACACCGCCCCGCGCGGCTTCGGCTTGCTCCAGCGCGAGCGTTCCTATGAGGCCTTCCAGGATGACGACCGCCGCCTCGAGCGCCGCCCGAGCCTCTGGATCGAACCCCTGGGCGACTGGGCACAAGGGAGCGTCCAGCTTCTCGAAATTCCGACCGATGCCGAGATCAACCAGAACATCCTGACCTATTGGCGGCCCAAGGCTCCCATGGCCGCAGGCTCCGAGGTGTCGTTCGCCTATCGGCAATATTGGTGCTGGGCTCCGCCTGAACGTCCGCCCCTTGCGACCGTGACAGCAACCCGCGTCGGGCGCGGCTCCGGAGGCCGCAGACGGCGCTTCGCGGTGGACTTTTCCGGTGATATGTTTGGCGACGCCCTGCCGACCGACATGAAACCGGTGCTGACGGTCGGGCCGGGAAATATTCAGAACGTCAAACTCTGGCCTTATCCGGATCGGAAGACGGTGCGCGTTGCTTTCGAGCTTGACCCAGGCAACGAAAACGCGTGTGAGATGCGTCTCATTCTAGAGGCAGGCGGGAAACCGATTAGCGAGACATGGCTTTATCGTTGGACACCCTAGGTCCCGATTCGAACGTAGCGTCCCTTCAGCGGCCCGATTCCGCGATGCCGCCGGAGAGTCGGTTGGAAATGCCGACTCAGTCGCTGCGGCGCTGGTCGTCTTCGCAGGAACGCAAGCCCACCGTGCAGCATCCTCGCTTGAGGACGTCGCTCGCACGTCTTTTCGTCTTTGGCGGCGGCCTGCTGCTCACGGCCTACGGCACCTATGAGATGTATCAGGTGGTGTCGGTGAGCCGCACCACTATCCTCCAGTGGGTGCTGGTTGCGCTGTTCACCGTGAACTTCTCCTGGATCGCGGTCGCTTTCACCAGCGCGCTTCTGGGCTTCTTCGTCCTGCTTCACCAGCCAGAAAGCCGGTCCGGCGCGCCGTCTTCGCTCTCGCAGCGAACCGCCATCGTCATGCCCGTCTATAACGAGCAGACGTCCCGGACCTTTGCCGCGCTGGAGGCTATCTACGAGTCCATCGAGGCGACCGGGCTCGGCGCGCATTTTGACTACTTCATTCTCTCCGACACGACCCAGCCGGATGCTTGGGTTGCGGAGGAGCGCGCCTTCCTAGCCCTCAAGGCCCGCCTCGGCTCGAATGCGCGCTTCTATTACCGCCACCGGGCCAAAAACTATCATCGCAAGGCCGGCAACATCGCGGATTTCGTGACCCGCTGGGGCGGGCACTACGAGCATATGCTCGTTCTCGACGCCGACAGTCTGATGACCGGCGAGTGCATCACCCGTCTCGCGGCGGCCATGGAGGCCGACCCCGATGCCGGCATCATCCAGTCTCTGCCTCTCATCATCAACCGCAACACACTCTTTGCGCGCGTGCAGCAATTCGCGGCGCGCGTGACCGGCCCGGTCATCGCCACAGGCCTTGCGGTCTGGATGGGTCGCGACGGCAATTACTGGGGCCACAATGCGATCATCCGCACCAAGGCCTTCGCCGCCCATGGCGGCTTGCCGGACCTCAAGGGCAAGCCGCCGCTCGGCGGACATATCCTGAGCCACGACTTCGTCGAGGCAGCGTTCCTGCGCCGCGCCGGCTGGTCCGTTTACATGCTTCCCGATCTTGGCGGATCGTATGAGGAGAGCCCGCCCTCCCTCATCGACTTGTCAGCCCGCGACCGGCGCTGGTGCCAGGGCAACCTGCAGCATTCCCGTGTCATCGGCGCCAAGGGCCTGAAGCTCCCGACGCGCCAGCACTTCGCCACCGGCATCATGTCCTATCTGGCATCGCCGTTCTGGCTGTTCCAGCTCATCGTCGGTATCGCGCTGGTTTTGCAGACCACCTATATCCGGCCGGAATATTTTGCTCGCGACTTCCGACTCTACCCTATCTGGCCGCGGTTCGACCCCGAGCGCGCTCTCGCGCTCTTCGCGCTGACCATGGGCATTCTGCTCGCGCCGAAGATTTTCGGCCTGATCCTGATGCTGCTTCGCGGCAAGGACCGGCGGGCTTCCGGCGGCGGCATCCGGCTTATCGTGTCCTCGCTGATCGAGATCGTTCTGTCGGCGCTGCTGGCACCCATCCTGATGCTGATTCAGTCGGGCTCGGTGTTCCAGATCCTTCTGGGGCGCGATACCGGCTGGCAGCCGCAGCGCCGTGACGACGGATCGATTCCGCTGAACGACATCATCCGCCGCCACCGCTCTCACACGGTGCTTGGCGTTCTGGCCGGCCTGTCGGCCTTCATGATCGCGACCTCCCTGTTCCTCTGGATGTCGCCGACGATTCTCGGCCTTCTTCTCGCCATCCCCCTGTCCTGGCTCAGCGGCCAGTTGGGTGCTGGTCTGGCGCTGAAGAAACTCGGCCTTCTGATGACACCCGAGGAGCACGAGCCTCCGTCGATTGCGACGCGCGCCAACGAATTGCAGGTGCGCAATACCGCTTTCGGCTTCGATGACGCGGACAGCCTCCGCGCGTTGTTCGAGGACGGTGCGCTTCGGGAGCGGCATGTGGACATGCTCCCCCTCGAAGCGCCCCGCAAACGTGGTGCGATCGAAACGGAACGTGCGCTGGCCGAGGCAAAACTGACCGACGCCGAGACCATCGAGGATGCGATTGCCTGGCTCCATCCCAAGGAGCGCATGGTGGTGCTGCACGACCGGGCTCTGCTTGACCGGCTAATGCACCTCAAGAGAACCCCGCCGGCTGGTATTCAAGCCGCCGAATAATTCAACGCAGGCGGCTCAGGCCGTCTGCGCCTTCACAGTACCTGCATCTTTTGCGACTTCACTCAAGACCCAATCCACGAAAGCTTTGATCTTGGGCAGGCGTTTGCGGCCTTTCGGATAGACGATCCAGTAGCTTCGATCCGATTCGAGCACGAGATCGAATGGCTGAACAAGGCGGCCGGCGTCCAGATCCGCCTGGAAGAAATTTGGACTGATGAGGGCCACGCCCTGCCCGGCAATCGCTGCCATGACCTCGAATTGCTGCGTGCCGAGCGAATGATCGGGGCGATCCGACAGGTCGAAATCCGTCACGCCCGCGGCGGTGAGCCATTCCTGCCACCACGGATCGCCCACGCCGATGAGCGGTAGCTTCAAAAGATCCTTCGGCTCGCGAACATCCATCCGCCGGAGCAGATCGGGGCTGCAAACGGGAGTGAAGATGCTCGGGAAGAGATACTTCGCGTCAAGACCCGGCCAATTGCCCTTGCCGGCGCGGATACCGACATCGAGCTCGTTCTGGACAAGGTCCACGATCTGCGGCGAGGCGGAGATTTGCACTCCGATCTTCGGGTGAAGCTCCTGAAAGCGCCCCAGACGCGGAACCAGCCAGCTTGACGCGAAGGTGGTGAGCGTCGTGATCGACAGAACCGTGTGAACGCTCTCCTCCACATCAGCAAAGGCTGCGCGGAGCGCCTCGAAAGCCTCGGTGACTGCAGGCGCGAGCTGTTGGCCTTTTGCGGTCAAAATCACTTGGCGCGGGAGGCGGGTGAACAGGGCTGCGCCGACCCGGTCCTCCAGCATCTTGATCTGATAGCTGACGGCCGCCTGCGTCATGCCGAGCTCCTCGGCTGCGCGGGTGAAGCTTTGATGTCGCGCCGCCGCCTCGAAGACGCGCACGGCACTCATAGGGGGAAGTTTGGACATGGTCGACCCATAAGGCTGCCTTATGGCAGCCCTCCGGCTTTCACTTTGTCAAGCCTCGCTCCGAGGCGCACCTTGAATGGGCATTGCCGAGGGCCTTGAGCCTCTGGCCCTTTCAAGAAACCGGTGTCCGTCATGAGATACGAGCATGTCCGCCGTTTGAACAGCGTCGAAAGCGCGTGGCTGCGCCTGAAGATGAGGTTCCACAACGGCCCCAGCATGGGTAAACCGCCGCTCCTCAATCCGTGTGATCTTTCTGACCACGAAAAGCGCGATATCGGTCTGCCCGAACCCGTCCGCTACGTCGATTGGAAAGTGTTGCGGGAGAAAGGCTGGCTCTAGACGCTACGATGTCAGGCGGCTCGGTTTGAGATCGCCGCTTTGCTCGAGAAGCGAATGCCCGGTTGCCGCGATATGCGCCTCGATGCGCTTCAGATCGCGGACGATATCGAGCTGAAGCGCGCTGGTATCTCCTACCGTGTTGCCCGAGCGCAGTTGGTCGAGGTTTCTCTGGGTGGTGGCGCGCTCTAGGTCGCGGAAGCGCTCCTTTTCGGCAACAAGCTTCCGCGCGGAACCGACGTCCTGGAACATCAGGACCGACGCTGCGAGCTGCAAATGCTCCAAAAGCTTGGAGTGCATGTTGTCGATATCGGCGAGGCTGTCCTTCGGCAGGCGCAGGTGGTTCTTAATGCGCTTGGCGGCAAGCTCCATCAGGTTCTTGTCGATGATGTCGCCCACGTGTTCCAGATTAATCGCGAAAGCCAGGATGTCGGACAGCCGCCTAGCCTCCGTATCGCTCAATGCCTCATGATTGATGGAGCTAAGATAACGTCGGATCGCGCTGTAGAGCCGGTCGACGACGTCGTCGGTGCGGCTGACGACATCGACCTTGCTGATATCGTCCTCATGGAACAGATCCTGCGAGTTGCGGAGCATGGTCTCGACCGTATCGGCCATGCGCAAAACCTCGCGGGCTGCGTTGGAGAGAGCGACGGACGGCGTGTCCAACGCATCATTGTCGAGATATTGCGGCACGCCGGGATCCGAGGCGCGCACTTTCTCCGGAAAGAACTTGAGCAGCAGCGTCGCAATCCACGGCAGCAGCAGGATGAACACGGCCGCCAGCGCAACGTTGAACAGCGTGTGGAAATTCGCGGCCAACCGGGACGGGTTGGGGTCGAACATGGCTGCATACCGCAGGATCGGATCGATGAGCGGCAATGCGACAACGCAGCCGACGAGCCGAATGGCTAGATTGCCCGCAGGAACCCGAAGTTTGACGGGATCTCCACCGGTCCCCTCCAGCAGCGGGTTGAGCGCGCTGCCGAGATTGGCGCCCAGCACCATGGCGAGCGCCGCATGGGCATCGATGACGCCGGCGCTTGCCAGCGACATGATGAAGAGCATGGCCGCGACGCTTGAATGCGCGGCCCAGGCGAAGATCGCCGCGAGCAGAACGAGGATCACCGGATCGAGCGCAATCGCCGCAAGAAGGCCCTTCAAGGCGGCAGACGACTCGATCGGCCGGACCGTCTCGCTGAGAAGATGGAGCGACAGCAGCATCAGTCCCAGGCCGATGACGACGCGCCCGAGATCGCGCGTACGGCTCGAAGACCCGCGCCGGAAAGCGATAAAGCCGACGAAGATCAGGACCGGAAAAATCAGGCTGATATCGAAGGAGAGGACCTGAACTATCAGCGTCGTGCCGACATTCGCGCCGAGCATCACGGCGAGTGCCGGGACAAGATCGACCGCCCCGCCCGCGGTGAAGGAAGCCACCATCAGGGCGGTGGCAGTGCTGCTCTGCAAAACGGTTGTGACGCCAAGGCCAGCCATAAAGGCGCGAAGGCGCGTCCGCAGCCCGACACCGAGAATCCACCGCAGATCGCTGCCGAAGGCGCGCTGGACCCCGCTATTGACCATGTTGATCCCCCACAGGAGCAGGGCAATCTCACCGAGCAGGTGGATCGTGACGGCGGTAGCGGACATTCGTTCCTCAAAAGGCGGCGTGTAAGAATGAAACGCTCTGCTTAACCCTCCTGGATCGATCAGACAATCAGGTTGCCGGCTAATAATGGGGCCCCTCGGAGAAATCCCCCAAAATCATCATCCTTGTCATGTTTGCCGGCAAACGCTTCCTAGTCCGAGGCTTGACTCAGGCCTGAAACTGCGGGTCCCGATGACGCCGTGCGACTCGGGCGCCCTCCTCTGCACTCCCCGCGACGCGATTACGTCCGCGCGCCTTCGCTTGGTAAAGCGCCGCATCGGCCTCGGAGAGCAGTTCCTGCGGCGATGATCCAACGGCCGTGGCGTGTCCGACGCTCACCGTCGCGCGGATGCGCGATTGCACCTCGTCCTGACGGTCCCTGACGAAAGCCGCCCTCACCTCTTCCGCAATTCGCTCGGCTTCCGCCTCGTCGGCCTGGATAAATGCGGCGAACTCTTCTCCGCCTAAACGGCCAAAGGCGCAGACGGGGAGTTCCTTCGCAAGAACTCTCGCGAAAGTCTGAAGAATCGCATCGCCGACGGGATGGCCGTGCATGTCATTGATCTGCTTAAAATTATCGAGGTCGAACACCAGGCAACTCAAGGCGGCGTTGCCACCGCGCGAGGCGAGCTTTTCGGCGTCGAGAAAGAAGGCTCTGCGATTTGGGATCAGGGTCAGCGGATCGAGCAGCGCGGCCTGGCGGGATTCGTATTCCAGCCGCTCCTTCGCCATGGAGAGGAGCAGCACGGCGCTCGTCGGAATGTACATCATGTTCAGCAGGGCCATTTCGGCCGACCACCGACGGGCCAGAACCTCGATCCAGAGACCCGTTTCGACAAAAGGTCCGAAGAGCCCGCGGAGGGCGCAAAGAATCGCCGCAGAGGAAAAGACCAGGATGGTCGCGCGCTGAGAAATCAGTCGTTGAGGCGCGTATTTCAGAAGCTCCCAAGCCGACAACCCCAAATAGGAGCCGGAGATCATCGCCATCAGGACGAGACGCGCGTTGAAGCTATCTCGGAGAAAGGGCCACGCGGTGAGCCAAGCAACAAGACCAACGAGACCGCGAAGGATCTCGGTCGGCCTTCCGTTGAAACTTCGGCACCCGCAATAAAGCAGACCGAAGCCCACGGTAACGAGCGCATTTCCCAATAAAGCGGCGTGGCTTGCCTCCCGCGAGGCGAAGTCCTGCAAGCCAAGGAAAACGACGCCGACCGAACCAAGCAGAGAACTCAGTCCCCACCACCCCAGCGCGTGAACGCTCCGGTTCTGCATCCAGGAGAAAAGCAAGAGGCCGCCCATCAATGCGCATAGCAAGACGGACGCGGCACCAAGCGTAACCGGATCGAGAGCGCGCATATCGATGATAAAAGTAGAATCGCGGATCAACGCAACAATTATACTTGCCCTACACGATTACAAATTGTCGATCCATCCCGAAATGCATTTAAATTTGCTCTATTATTACAACATAACGATAGTTAAGCTGGGTCTCGCACTCCATACCCCTTCGGAATATCCGCCCTCCCAGATCATTTTTTAACCGGCTCAGAGCCAATGGCGAACGACCCTTTTGAACACATGGGACGATTGTCTTGTGGGGGACTCCTCATACCGCACCAGGTTGCCGGCCCTGGATCTTGAGTCGCGTCTTAGAGTGAAAGAATCTGGCCGCCGATTTCAGGATTCGGAGTTTCGGGCTCAACCATGGCCAAACTGCATTTTCATTTCTCGGTGATGAACGCCGGCAAGACCACGCAGCTTCTGCAGGTGCGGTACAACTACATCGAGAACGGCGGCCTGGTGATGCTTTTCACGAGCGCCCTCGACGACCGCGCCGGTGCTGGCAAGGTCTCCTCGCGGATCGGGCTCTCGGCTGATGCGATCCCGCTCCGGCATAGCGACGATCTGGCTGCGATGGTCCGCGAGGTCCACGCGAAGACGCCCGTGACCGTCGTCCTGATCGACGAAGTCCAGTTCATGACGCCGGAGCACATCTGGCAGGCTGCGCGGATCGTCGACGAACTCCACATTCCGGTGATGGCCTATGGGCTGAAGAACAACGTCTTCGGCGAGTTGTTCAGCCCGGCCATCTCCACGCTGCTCGCGCTGGCGGAAGACATCAAGGAAATCAAGCAACTCTGCCACTGCGGGCGCAAGGCGACGATGATCCTTCGCTACGACCCCGACGGCACGGCGGTGAAGACCGGGCAGGTCGTGGAGATCGGCGGCGAGAGCCGCTACATCTCGGTCTGCCGCCCGCATTGGGTCTCGGGTGATATCGGCGCCGCAAGACGGGCGACCCTCCCCGCGAAGATCGCCTGCGACGCCGCCTGACTATTCCGTAACACGGCCTCGGACGATCTCTAGGCCGATGTCCTGGCCGATCCGCAAATCCGTGGCGGCCGGAACCTCGACTTCGATCTTGGTGTCGGCCGGGCTTGTCACCTCGACTCGGCGCAGGGACCCAACCCGGCGAATGCCCGTGACCACGCCGGCGATATGCCCCTCCCCCGCGGGAGCCAGCCGCAAATCCCACGGACGGCAATAGAGGCGCACCTTTCCCGAAAGATCAGCGGGCGGATCGACGGGCACCGGCCGGCCCTGGATGAGAAGCTGGTTATCCACCACCTCGGCGATGAAGTGAGATACGTCGCCGAGAAAGGCCATCACGAACGGCGTTTCGGGCCGGTCCTGCACGTCATCGACACTGCCAACTTGTTCCAAGCGCCCATCATTGAGGATCGCGACGCGGTCGGCGAGCTCCAGCGCCTCATCCTGATCGTGCGTCACGAAGATGGTGGTCTGACCCGTCCGTTGGTGAAGCTGGCGAATCCATCCGCGCAGATCCTTACGCACTTTGGCATCCAACGCGCCGAACGGCTCGTCGAGCAGCAGCACGCGCGGCTCCACCGCGAGCGCGCGCGCCAACGCGACTCGCTGGCATTGTCCGCCTGAGAGGTTCCCGGGAAACCGCCGCTCATAGCCGGAGAGCTGCACAAGATCGAGCAGATCGGAGACGCGGCGCCTGATATCCTTTTCGGCCGGGCGAGAGCCGCGCGGACGCGCCCGCAGACCGTAAGCGATGTTGTCTGCGACATTGAGATGCCTGAACAACGCGTAGTGCTGGAAGACGAATCCGACCCGTCGTTGTTGGACGGGCAGGCTCGTCGCGTCCTGCTCGCCGAAGAACACCTGTCCGCGGTCAGGAACTTCGAGACCGGCAATGATGCGCAGCAGCGTGGTCTTCCCGGAACCGGAGGGGCCAAGCAAGGCCAGCAACTCGCCCGCACGAATGTGCAGGCTCACGCCATACAGCGCCGCCTCATCGCCGAATTCCTTCGCGACGTCGACGATCCTGATGTCGACGTTTCCCGCTTTTTCAGTGAGGGGTTCGGCTGGCGAGGACATGACCGTAGCGCCATTCGAGGAGGGTTTTTGCCGCCAGGGTGACGAGAGCGAGGCCGGCAAGAAGGGATGCGACGGCGAAGGCGGCGACGAAATTGTACTCGTTGTACAAAATCTCCACGTGCAGCGGGATCGTATTCGTCAGCCCGCGGATGTGTCCTGAGATCACCGACACCGCTCCGAACTCGCCCATGGCGCGGGCATTGCACAACAGCACGCCGTAAAGCAGGCCCCATTTGATGTTGGGCAACGTCACCGTCCGGAAGATCCGAAAGCCCGAGGCTCCCAGCGTGAGCGCAGCCTCTTCGTCCGCAGTGCCCTGCTCCTGCATCAGCGGAATAAGCTCGCGCGCGACGAATGGGAAAGTCACGAAGATCGTCGCCACAACGATGCCGGGCAACGCGAACGCAATCTTGATCCCGTGCTCCATGAGCCACGTACCCCACAATCCCTGCGCGCCGAAGAGAAGCAGATAGACTAGGCCCGACACCACGGGCGAGATGGAGAATGGCAAGTCGATCAGGGTGATGAGAAGGCTTTTGCCGCGGAACTCGAACTTGGCGATGGCCCAGGCGGCCGCGACTCCGAAGATCAGGTTGAGTGGAACAGCAATCGCAGCGACGGTGAGCGTCAGTTGAATAGCGGCTTGCGCATCGGGTTCCTGAAAAGCCGCCCAGTAAGCCCCCACCCCGCGCCGGAATGCTTCAGCGAAGACCACGGTCAGCGGCAGCACCAGAAAAACCGCCAGGAAGGCGATTGCACACGCGATGGCGATCCAACGAACCGCTCTCGGCTCCGTCGTCACGGAGCGCCACCCCGAGCCCGAGCGGCGAAGCGAGGGACCGACCCGCGAGACGGATACGTCAGACATCGCCGAACCTCCGCCGGCTCCAGGCCTGCACGAGATTGATCGCCAGGAGCGCCAGGAACGAGATGGCGAGCATGATGGTAGCGATCACGATCGCGCCCGTATAGTCGAACTCCGAGAGTTTGATGACGATCAGAAGCGGAGCGATCTCAGAAACATAAGGCAAGTTTCCGGCGATGAAGATCACCGAGCCGTATTCGCCGACGGCGCGCGCGAAAGCGAGCGCGAAGCCGGTGAGCATCGCCGGCAGCAGCGGCGGGAGCATCACGCTCCAGAGGGTCTTCACTCTCGACGCCCCAAGGGTCGCGGAGACCTCCTCCTGGTCGCGGTCGATCTCCGCGATCAATGGCTCAACCGTCCGCACCGTGAAGGGCAGCCCGATAAACACGAGCGCGACGAAGATGCCGAGCGGCGTATAGGTCACCGTGATACCCAGCCGCTCCAGCGGTCCGCCGATCCAGCCATTGGGAGCATAGAGCGCAGCAAGCGCGATGCCCGCAACGGCGGTAGGCAAGGCAATGGGCAGATCGACCATGGCACCGACGAGATCCCGCCCCGGAAAGTCGTAACGGGTCAGCACCCAGGCCACGAGCAGCCCAAACAGGGATGCCACCAGAGCGGCGAGCAAGGAAATTCCGAAACTGACCCAAAGCGCCGCGGCGACGCGCGGTTCGGTCGCCGCTGCGAGAATTCCGGACAATCCGGCTTCGGACGCCCTGATTAGCAGGACAGCGAGGGGAAGCAGAACGATAAGGCTCAGGTACGTCAGCGTGTAGCCCAACGTGAGCCCGAAGCCCGGAATAACGCTGGGCTGTTTCAGGCGTAGCTTGACCGCCAGGGCTTTGCTCATGGACTAACGCTTACTGATCTGGTCGAAGAGTCCACCGTTCTCGAAGTTATTTTTCTGGATCTTATCCCAATCGGGTTCAATCGACTCGATCATGAACAACTTGAGGTGCGGCAACAGTGCAAGGTCCTCCGGCTTCGCCGCCTCCGGCTTGAGCGGGCGATAGCGATGCTTGGCAAAAATCGCCTGGGCCTGATTGCTGTAAAGAAACTCGAGATAGGCTTCCGCCACCTTGCGGGTCCCTTTTTTGCTCACGTTACCCTCGACAAGCGCGACGGGCGGCTCCGCGAGAATGGAGACCGATGGCACGACGATATCGAACTTGTCCTTGCCGAATTCGTCGAGCACCAGGAAAGCCTCGTTTTCCCAGGTCGGCAGCACATCGCCCAAACCGCGCTGCGCGAATGTGACGGTTGAGCCGCGGGCGCCAGTGTCGAGCACGGGCACATTCTTGTAGACCGCGCTTACAAATTCGCGAGCCTTCTCTGCGGTGCCGCCCTCCTTCGCCTGCGCGTAGCCCCAGGCCGCCAGAAAATTCCAGCGACCGCCGGCGGAGGTTTTGGGATTGGGCGTGATGATCCGGATGCCAGGCTTGGCGAGATCGTCCCAATCCTTGATGCCCTTGGGGTTGCCCTTGCGCACTAGGAAGACGACGGTCGACGTGTAGGGCAAGGAATTGTTGGGCAGCTTCGCGCGCCAATCGGCAGGGATCTTGTTGGTCAACCTGGCGATGGCGTCGATGTCGGACGGAATCCCCAGCGTGACCACATCGGCATCGATGCCGTCGATGACCGTCCGCGCCTGCGCGCCCGAGCCGCCATGCGAAGCGCGGACCGTCACCGTTTCTCCGGTGAGCTTTTTCCAGACATGAGAAAAGGCCTGGTTAATCTCTCGGTAAAGCTCGCGCGTAGGATCGTAGGACACGTTAAGCAGGTGTGTCTGCGCCCAAGCGCCATCGGCTAGGAATAGGACGGCGACGCCTGTGAGGCCTAATAGCCCGCGTTTAAGCCACGCAGACACTTTCCAGGTACGCAGCGCGGTTCTGGTATCGCCGGATGGCCCGTTCACGGGAACCTCCTGTCATTCACCAAAAATGCGGAGCAACCCGCATCAGGACAAGATTGCCCACGCGCCGCGCGCACTGCCACGCACAACGAGCGATCCCCTAAAAAGAACAAATCAGACGCGCGCAGGATCCTGGAGCGCGAGCGGCGCGACGGAGTCAACAAACGCGAAGGCAATTTTCCTTTCCGGGGACCGCGTAGCAGAAAATCCCCCGAAGTATCGTTCTTTAAAAAGAACGATCCTCTTGACCGGGATTGGCACGGCAGACTACTTTTCCTTATGCCCCAGACCGCGCTTCTCGCCGCTTCGCAGCTCTCCTCCGCCCCTTCCGTCCTCGAACTCGACCGTGAACCTGTACTCGGTCAAGTGGCGCGGCATGTCGAACTGGACTCGTCCCGCGCGGATAAAAAGACAGTTCACCTCGCCTTACGTTTTCCGGAAAAGACGCCCGCCTATGAGCCGGGAGACGCGCTCGAAATCTATCCGCAGAACGACGAAAGCCTCGTCGACAAGGTTCTCGACGTAGCGGGCCTTTCCGGCGACGACCACTTGCGAACCGCTCTGGTTCATGAGCGCGACATCACAACATTGTCACTCGCGACCGTCGAAAGGTTCGTCATGACGACCGGACATCGCGAGGCAAGAGAACTTCTTTGTAGCGGTGCCATTCCAGCTTGGATCGAGGGGCGGCAATTCAGCGACCTTTTGGAAAGATTTCCTGCAACGCTAACCTCTCAGCAACTTCTCGTGCTGACCACGCCACTGCGGCCCCGTGCCTACTCGATCGCCTCCTCACGTAAGGCGGTTGGAACCGAAGCCCATCTTCTCATCTCCGCGACAACGACGCCTGTCAAAGCCGGAGTCGCTTCCGCTTATCTCACTAGCCGCGTGACAATAGGCGCGCAGGTCAGAGTAAGGCTCAGACCGAACAACCAGTTCCGGCTACCCGCCCCCGCGACGGACATCATCATGATCGGCGCGGGAACAGGCATCGCGCCATTCCGCGCCTTTCTTCAGGAGCGTCGTGCCATTCAAGCTCCTGGCCGAAACTGGCTCGTCCTTGGCGCGCGCCACGAGGAACGCGGCTTTCCGTACCGCGCGGAATGGAGTGAGGCCATGACAGACGGCTCGTTGCATCGCCTCGACCTCGCGTTTTCGGGCTATGAGCCCAATAAGATTTACGTTCAGGACCGTCTCTGGGAGAACCGAGCGGAGATTGTCCGGTGGCTCGACAACGGGGCGAGCCTCTATGTCTGCGGCGATGCGAAAGGCATGGCGAAGGATGTCCGCGCCATCCTCGTCCGTATTGTCGCGGAGGTGACAGCCGTGGCATCGGACACAGCGGAATTGATGGTGGCCGATCTTGAACGCCAGCGCCGTTATTGTCAGGACGTGTATTGAAATGGAACGCGCACCTGCGGGCGAAGGACCTCTGTCTCTGACATGAAACTGTTCATCTTCGGCCTCGGCTACAGCGCCCTTCGCTTTGCCGAAGCTTATCGCCAAAATTTCGCGGAAATTTCCGGAACCGTGCGCTCGGACGACAAAAGGGGCGCGCTGACATCAGCAGGCATTCCGAGCTTCCGGTTAGACGGAATGCACTGGGATCCTCAGGTGAAGGACGAGCTTCTGCGCTCCGATGCCATTCTGGTGTCCATCCCTCCCCTCGCCGGCTCCGACCCCGTGTTGAGCCAGTTCTCCGACGTCATCCGTTCATCGCCCCGCCTCAGCTGGATTGGCTATCTGTCCACCGTCGGCGTCTATGGCGATGCTGGCGGCGGATGGGTCGATGAAGGGACGCCTCCCGCTCCCATCAATGAGCGTTCCAGCGCCCGGGTTGTCGCCGAGAATGGCTGGCTCGATCTCGGACGCGCATCACGTGCCTCCGTCCAGATCTTCCGCCTTGCAGGCATTTACGGGCCGGAACGCAACGCCCTGCGGCGTGTCATGGATGGCACCGCTCGCCGGGTAATCAAGCCAGGGCAAGTCTTCAACCGTATCCATGTCGACGATATCGCGCAGCTGCTTATGGCCTCAATCCGGTCGCCCGCGCGAAACGCCATCTACAATGTGTCCGACGACGAGCCCGCGCCGCAGCAAGATGTCATTTCCTATGCCGCCGAATTGCTCGGTCGCGAGCCTCCGCCGGACGAGCCCTTTGCAGAGGCAAAGCTGGGCGCGGCAGCAGAGAGTTTTTACCAGGACAACAAGCGCGTGCTGAACACCCGTATCAAGCGCGATCTTGGAGTCGCGCTCAAGTATCCAACCTATCGCGAAGGGCTTCAGGCCCTGCTCGCTGCGGGAGAAGGACAGGCGGGTTGAACCACCCTTATTCGGGCAGCGGAATGAATTCGGTCTCTTCCGGCACCGGCGCGAAACGGCCCGTTCTCCAATCCTCCTTCGCCTGCTCAATCCGCTCCCGGCTCGATGAGACAAAGTTCCACCAGAGATAGCGCGGGCCTTTCATGGCGGTCCCGCCGAGGAACATCATGCGCGACGGCCGCACGGCTTTGATCGTGATCCGGTCGCCGGGGCGGAAGATCAGCAACCTCGGTCCCTCGAAGCGATCTCCGGTGATTTCCACCTCGCCATCGAGCACATAGACCGCGCGTTCTTCATAGGTCGCATCGAGCGGCGCGCTAGCACCCGCCTCCAGCCTGACTTCGACGTAAAACCACTCCGAAAGGGATTTGACCGGCGCGGTCTTGCCGAAAGCCGAGCCAGCAATGACGCGGGCCCGAACGCCGGCGTCCTCGATGACGGGCAGCGTTGCGGCATCGAAATGCTGGAATGAGGGATCGACCTCCTCCTGGCCCTCTGGAAGAGCGATCCAGCTTTGCAGGCCGAGCATCGAATGCAGGCCCGCCCGCTCCATTTCCGGCGTCCGCTCGGAATGGGCGATACCGCGCCCGGCCGTCATGAGGTTCATGGCCCCCGGCACGATCTCCTGGATATTGCCCTCGCTGTCCCGGTGCAGGATGCGGCCGTCAAACAGATAGGAGACGGTGGCAAGACCGATATGCGGATGTGGCCGCACATCCATTCCCTGACCGGCCAAGAACTGCACCGGCCCGAAATGATCGAAGAAGATGAACGGCCCCACCATCTGCCGCCTGCCATGGGGCAACGCCCGCCGAACCTCAAAACCGCCGAGGTCGCGAACGCGAGGCACGATGATGAGCTCCAGAGCGTTGCAGGATTGGGTATCGCCAAGAATGGGATCGTTCGTCGGAAGCCAACTCATGGCCGCCTCTCCTTCCTCATACGACAGACGCGAAAGACCCTATTCCATATAGGCACCGATGAGCAGTCACGACCCCGTCAGCAAACAGGCCGCACCCAACAAAAAAGGCGACGCTCAGCGCCGCCTCAACCAACTTTAGAAACAAGTCCTAACGCACTGAATTTATTGGCGACCCCGGCAGGGCTCGAACCTGCGACCTACTGCTTAGAAGGCAGTTGCTCTATCCAGCTGAGCTACGGGGCCGTCGGTCGAGGCCTGGGCGTCAGTGGGTCCAGGGGCCGACGCGATTGAACTTGAAGTTGTCGGAATAGGCCATGATGCGCCGCTTGACCTCATGCGGCTCTTCGACCCGGTAGGCGATGCCTTCGCGAGTGGCGTAGGCCACCGCCTCTTCCTTGGTGTCGAACCAGAGCCGGAGCTGCTGGCGCGTGTCTGCGGAGCTGGTCCAGCCCATCAGCGGCTCGATCTCGCGCGGCTTGTCCTGCTCGAATTCGAGGAGCCATTGCTTGGTCCGGGCCAGGCCGGACTGCATTGCGGATTTGGCGGGCTTATAAATCCGTGCGGGCATCGGATCGGCACTCTCTCAAAAGTTCGCTCGGTAAGGATGGTCGGGGCGGCAGGATTCGAACCTGCGACCCTCTGCTCCCAAAGCAGATGCGCTACCAGACTGCGCTACACCCCGTCTTCTTCACCGAAGGGCTGTTGGCTATCACGAGGAACCCGGTTTCAGCAAGCACCGAGCCTCAATGCTTGAACAACGGATGTTCGACGCGATCCCCGGGCTTGATCCCGAGGCGGGACGCGGTTCCAGCGTTCAGTTCCAGCACCGCCAGCACCGGCTCGCCCGAGGAGATGGTGCGGGTGGACAACGGTTCCGTATTGGCCGCGATGCGGGCAATCGTGCCGTCGGGGCGGATGAACAGCATATCCAAGGGCAGATAGGTGTTCTGCATCCACATGGCGACCGGCTCGACGCGGCCGAAATCGAACAGCATTCCCCGGTCGACCGGCATGGAGCGGCGGAACATCAGCCCTTGGGCCCGATCCGCATCGTTGCGCGCAACCTCGACCTGGAAACTCTGCTTCTGCCCGCCCGAGACGATGGAAAGGGCCTCGAGCGCCTGCGCATAGCACGCGCCGGCGCTCGTCAAACTCAGCATCAGGGCGGCGAAAAGCGGCTGGAGCCGTCTCAAAAGCGAGGCGCGCATCAGTGCGAATGCGGCAGGTTCATGTCGACCAGCCGGACCTCGGCGGCCATCAGGCCTTTCGAGCCGTCGCCGAAGCGGACCAGCACCTGCTCGCCCGGCTTCAATTCGGCGATGCCGTAACGCCGAAGGGTTTCCATATGCACGAAAATATCCGGCTTATCGTCACCCTGGGTGAGGAATCCGAAACCGCGCAACCGGTTGAACCACTTCACGACAGCCCGCTCGAGGCCGGTGGTGGCCACCACCTGGACATGCGTCCGAGGTAGCGGCAATTCGGAGGGATGGAGCGCCGTGGAATCGTCGAGGGACAGGATGCGGAAGGCCTGCAGCCCGCGCGGACGCTGAACCGCTTCCACCACGATCCGCGCCCCCTCGTTAGCGGCCTGATAGCCGTCGCGGCGCAGGCAGGTCACGTGCAGGAGGACGTCGGGCATCCCGTTGTCGGGCACGATAAAGCCGAAGCCCTTGGCAACGTCGAACCACTTGATACGCCCGCTGACCTGAACGAGTTCGAGAGAGGTCCCATCCGCCTGGGAATCGGCCTCACGCCGCCCCTGCTCAAAAGCGGAAACTTCCTCCCGGTGGTGGAGTGAGTTGGAGCCGTAATCGCTAGTCATGAAAAAACCCAGACTCGAATCAGGAACCCGATTCTTAACGATAGGATAACATTGTCCGAAATCTGGGAAAGTCCGAAACGCCTTCAAGGCGTCGATGAATTTTTAAGCAGCGCCGCTGGGTGCGCAAAAGAGGAGAAAACTTGTCCTATTTCGGCGTGGATGACCAAGTCGGCCATCTCGTCGAGGGGCGTCGGCTCGCGATTGATGATGACGAGCCTCGCCCCGCTCTCCTTCGCCAGAGCCGGAAACCCGGCAGCGGGGTAAACCACGAGGGAGGAACCCACCACAATGAAGAGATCGCAGGTCAAAGAGAGCTTCTGGGCCTTGCGCATAGGTCCCTCGGGCATGGCCTGGCCGAAGGAGATGGTCGCGGATTTGACGATCCCGCCGCAAGCCTCGCAGACCGGGGCATCGCCGCTCGCCTCAAAGCGCGACCGAACCCAAGCGAGATCGTAGCGCCGCTCGCAGGCGAGGCACTTGGCATAAGTGCCGTTACCGTGCAGCTCGATGACCTGATCCTCGGCAAGGCCGGAGGCCTGATGAAGCCCATCAATATTTTGGGTGATGACGGCGGGCATCCGACCGGATGCGACGAGGGACGCGATGGCGAGGTGCCCCTGGCTCGGGCGCGCGTCGCGATAAAGATCGTCCATAATGGATTTGCGCCGCCAGGCCTCCCGCCGCGCTTCGACGCTCCGGACGAAAAGGTCGAAAGGGATCGGCTTGTGGCGCATCCACGGGCTGCCCGGGGACCGGAAGTCCGGCACGCCGCTCTCGGTGGAGATTCCCGCCCCGGTGAAGCCGGCAACGATTGCAGCCTCTTGAATCATTTCCTGAAGCGTGGCGATTGACGTGGCAAGGCTATCGGTCATGAAACTCATATAAGGGCCGCGATGCGGATCGTAACGCCCTTTCACTCGAGGGAAGCCCGACGTGGACGCAAAAGCAGATTTGCCTCAGGCTCAGGCCGCGGCCTCCCAGCGTTGGGACGCCATCGACATCGCGCGCGGCATCGCGATTGGCGCGATGATCGTCTATCACTTCAGCTGGGACGTCAGCTTCCTGCACCTGATCGAAACGGACATCATTCAGATTCCGGCCTGGCGATGGTTCGCACGCGGCATTGCAGGGTCGTTCCTGTTCCTGGCTGGCGTGGGGCTCGCTCTCGCCCACGCCCAGGGCTTTCGCCGACAAGCCTTCCTGCGCCGTCTCGCGAAGGTGAGCGGCGCGGCCATTCTCGTGACAGCGGTCACCTACTTCGCTTTTCCCGAGAGCTACATCTTCTTCGGTATTCTGCACTGCATCGCGGTGTCGAGCATTTTGGCCCTGCCTTTCTTGCGCATGCCCCCTGCCCTCGTCGCTGTCGCCGCCGTGCTCTGTTTTGCCGCTCCGTGGTTCCCGACGAGCCCTGTCCTCGATCAACCTTGGCTTGACTGGCTCGGTCTTGGAGCGTCCGAGCCGATTGCGAACGACTATGTTCCCATCTTCCCTTGGTTCGGCTCGGTGCTGATGGGAATTGCCGTCGCCAAAGGTGTACTGCCGCACAAGCAAACGATGGCACTCGCACAGTGGCGGGGAACAAGTCCTTTCTGGCGCCTTCTGATCTTCGCCGGGCGAAAGAGCCTGCCGATTTATCTGCTGCATCAAGTTGTCTTGCTGGCAGCGCTTTACGGCGTGCTCCAATTGACGGGCCCGAACCCGATGGCGGACGCGCGCCCCTTCATAGAGCAATGTGAAGCCAGCTGCGCCGGACAAAACGGCGAACCGGGCCAGTGCCGGGCCGTCTGTGCCTGCATCGTCGGCGGGCTGCGCAGCAACGGGCTATGGCAGCGCGTTCTTGCCAACAATCTTCGACCGGAGGATCAGGCGGGAATGTCAGGCGTCGTGCAGCAATGTGCGCGCAACCCCTCTTAGTTCTCGCTTAATCCTGTCCGTCGAGAACCGGGTAACCTTCGAACGGCTTCAGGGTTTTCAAGACGAAGGTCGTGTGAATGCGTCCGATGCCGAGACGCGGATCGCCGAGGAAGGTTTCGGTCAAGCTCTCGTAAGCCGCCAGCGTCGGCGCGACGAAACGGGCCACATAATCGTACTCGCCATTCACGACGTGCAGTTCAATGAGCGCGGGATAAGCACACAGGGCACGCTCCAAGCGCTGCCGAGACTCCGTGGAAGGGTCGCGCATGCTGATGCCGGCGAGCGCGATGATGTCGTGCCCTAACGCGGACGGCTCAACGAGCGCGGTGTAACCGCGGATCACTCCCTTCTGCTCGAGCCGTTTGACGCGCTCCAGGCACGGCCGCGCCGACAACCCGACTTTCTCGGACAGGGCCTGATAGGTGATGCGCCCGGCCCGCGTGAGCGTTTCAAGGATTGAAAGATCGATCCGATCGAGGATGGATTTGGCATTTCGGCCAAGCGGCCGGACGGGTTGTTTCATGATGCTTCCCGAAACAAGGAGCGCTCCCCGGAATCAAACGGCGAGTCCGCCTCCTTTATCCCACCATCGCAGTGCCGCCTAATCCGTTGCCAATCTCAACCATGAGAGATCGTTGCGCAAAAAGTAATGATCTATAGCCGCACAATATTTGTTATATTATAACTTAAATTTCTGATTTTAATGCTAAAAAAGATATGGCATATCGTAACGTAATAGATTATCAGTCATGCAACGTTACGAAACGTAATGGGGGCAAGCATGACAACGAGTGTGCAGTCGCATGTTTTGACGCAGGTCGCAGACCTGTGCCGGACAATTCTTGAGAAAAATGCCGTGGAGATCGAACCGGGAATGTCGCTCACGCGCGACCTCGGCTTCGACTCAATGCAGTTGATGCAATTCTTCGCCGGAATTGAAACCCGCTATCCGGCGGTTATCCTCGAAGACTGGTTCATCGCCCATGCTTCCGGGGCGCGCGACACCGTCGGCAGCGTGGCGGATTATATCGCCGGCGCGTTCCATCAACAAATTGCGGCGGAGTAATCTAATGCTCCACAACAGCCCGTCACTCCTTCCGACTTTCGTGAGTCTCTCCTCGGCCGTTCCCAAACAGGCCTTCGACCAGAACACGCTGTGGGACAGCGTGTTCGACGATTGGTACGCCGACATTCCCGACGCGCGCGATATCGGAACCGTCACCCGCGTCCGCAAGCGGCACATGGCGTGGGACCCGGCCCGCGAGCTGGGGGGGCGTACCCGCGGCATCGGCGAGCGCATGAAAGACTTTGTCGGCATCGTCGATGAGGTCGCCGGTGAAGCGGTGGAGAATCTGCTTCAAACTATGCATCCCACGGATGTCGGCAGCATCGTGATGGCGAGTAGCACTGGCTATTACGGACCGACGCCGGACTATTTCCTCGCCAAGCGCTTCGGCTTCAAGTCCAATATCCGCCGAACCTTCATCGGCCATATGGGATGTTTCGCCGCCTTCAATGTCATCAAGACGGCCATCGACTCCGTCACAACACGGCCGAATGAATATACGGTTGGCGTGTGCGCGGAGTTCAGCAGCCTTCATTTCCGACCAGATCCAAGCCGCGAGCAGGCCATCGTTCACAACCTCTTCGGCGATGCCGTCGGCGCATTCACTTTAGCGATGCGGGAACCGGGCCATGGGCCACAGATCCTCGCCACCCACACGCACCAGTCCTACGACACGTCGGACATGATGACTCTCTCAGTCCTCGACGACGGAGTCCGCATGACGCTTTCACCCTACGTGCCGTTCGTCATCGCAAGCCTGATCAACCAGTTCATCGACGACCTGTGTGCCTCGGCATCCGTCGATCCGGCCAATATCAAACACTGGGCGATCCACCCGGGCGGCCCGAAGATCGTCGATATGGTGGCGCAACGCCTCAATATCTCCGAACACCAGCTGGCTTCGACTTGGCACGTGCTGAGCGAATACGGCAACTGTGCGTCTGCGACCGTTCTCCTGGTGCTCGAGCATCTGATCGCGAACGACAAGCCGCAGCCCGGGGAGCTCGGCGTCATGCTCGCCTTCGGCCCCGGCCTGACTCTCGAAGGCGCCCTTCTCCGCTTCTGAACCCGGCCCTGCCTCTCCCGAGGCAGGACCGAACGCCAACAGCCCTCGCTTTGCGCGATCCGGGCGGGCAGCCGCTCGCCCGCGATCTCGCTGCGAAGCGCCATTTCGCGAGACAATTCCATGTACAAGGCCCATCACTGCACGCTCGGCCAGCCGCAGGCCGCCATCGATCTGTCGCACATGGCCGGCGTGCCGCTTGCCGGCGACGAGAAAACCGTCGTCGAGGTTTTGCGCAGTCGCGCCGCCCTCGCTCCCGAGAAGTCCGCCTTCTTCGTGATCGAATCCAACACGGTCGTTTCCGAGATTTCGAACGGCGCCCTGCTGGAGAAGGCGACGACTCTGGCCCGGCGGCTTGCCGCCCAGGGTGTTCGGTCCGGCGATTTCGTTTTGCTCGCCCTTGAGACCTCGTCCTCCCTCGTCACCGCTTTCTTCGCATGCCTTGTCGGCTCCTTCGTCCCCTGTGTGGTCGAAGCGCCGCCCGCGGGGGCGAATGGCGGCGACTGGGCCGAGCGGATCGCGACGCGCGCGCGCCTTGCAAACGCCAAGCTGGTTCTTGTCCGGGAGGATTGCCGCGATCTTCTGACAACAGCAGGCTGCCCGGCAAAGGCCATCGGCGAGCTGCCAGACCCGGCGGATGCTGATCTTCACGAAGCGTCCGAAACGGATCCCGTCTTCTTGCAGTTCACCTCGGGCACGACATCGCAGCCCAAGGCGCTTCTCGTGAACCACCGCACGCTGCTCAACAACGTTCGCGGCCTAGCTCAGGCCAGGGATTGGGCCCACAGCGACGTCGTCGTCAGCTGGTTGCCGCTCTATCACGACATGGGTCTTGTCGCGATGACGCTGACGGGTTTCACGACCGGGATGCCTGTGGCGCTGATGCCATCGAACCTGTTCACGATGAACCCGGCCCGATGGCTCTGGGCGCTCCACACGTTTGGCGGAACAGTGTCTGCCGCACCGAATTTCGCCTACCAATTCGTCGCCTCACACGCACCCGAGCACCGGACACGCGGGCTGGACCTGTCCCGCTGGCGCAGCGCGCTTAACGCCGCCGAGTTCATTCGGAAACAAACCGTCGAGCTTTTTATCTCCCGCTTCGAACCACATGGCTTCAAACGTGAGGCCTTCGTCCCCGCTTACGGACTGGCCGAGTGCACCGTTGCGGCGTCGATCTCGCGCCCCTCGGAGCCTTTGCGTTTCGACATGATCTCGCGTTCGCGCCTGATCGCGGCTGGCCAGGCGGTAGAGGTCGAAGCTTCCGACCCCGATGCGCTGCCGATTGCCTGCACAGGGCCGATGATCCCTGGACATGACGTGCGGGTCGTGGGCAGCGACGGCAACACACTCCCCGACCGCGTGCAGGGCCAGATCCTTCTGCATGGTCCCAGCGTGGTCGGTGGCTATTATGGCGAGACGAAGCCGAGCAACGTCCACGACGGCTGGCTTGAAACCGGGGACCTTGGCTATACCGACAAGGGGCGGATCTACGTCACCGGCCGGATCAAGGATCTCATCATCCGCGCCGGTGCGAACATCTCGCCCTATGAGATCGAGCAGGTGGCAGCCGAGATTCAGGGCGTCCGCTCCGGTGCCGTCGGCGCCATCGGTGTGCCCGATACCGACAAAGGGACCGAAAACCTGATCGTGTTCTTCGAGACGACCCAAAAGACCTCTGATGTCATCGAAACGATGCGGAAGGCGATCCGCGAGCGTCTGAGCCAGAAACTGAGCATCGCGGTCGATCACGTCTTCGATGTTGCGCCTCACACGCTCCAGAAAACCACGAGCGGCAAGCTGCAGCGTGTGAAGCTTGTGCAACTCGCTCAGGAAAGGTTGAAAGCGCGGCCCGCCTCCGCCAACTAAGAGCTTGCCGGCGCGGAGCGCCTTTGAAGCTTGAGGAGATTGCGGTGCTGCGGAACTACCTGATCGAGCTTCCCCTCATCGCAATTCTCCGCGGGCTCAAGCCTGAGAATGCCGAAGCCATCGGCCACGCTCTCGTGGAAGCGGGCTTTCGGATCATCGAAGTACCGCTGAATTCGCCGGACCCGTTCCACAGCATCGGAATTCTCACGCGGGCACTTCCGAAGGATGTTCTGATCGGAGCGGGCACGGTGCTCAACCCCGACGACGTCAACGGCGTTCACGATGTGGGCGGACAACTGATCGTCATGCCCCACGCCGACACGCACGTGATCCAGCGGGCCAAGGAGTTGCGCCTCATCTGCACGCCCGGCGTCGCCACGCCCACGGAGGCCTTTGCCGCGCTGAAGGCCGGAGCGGACGCCATCAAGGTCTTTCCCGCCGAGGGTATTCCGCCCGTTGTCGTGAAAGCGTGGCGAGCCGTGTTGCCAAAGGATGCCATCGTCCTTCCCGTCGGTGGCATCAAGCCCGACACGATGAAAGCCTATCTGGACGCAGGCGCGGATGGATTCGGCCTGGGCTCCGCCCTTTTCACACCGGCGATGCCTATTGAAGATATCAGAAAGAACGCGCGAGCCTTCGCGGAGGCGTTGCGCGCGTTGCGGGCGGGATGAGCTGGCTGATCCAGCCGAGACTAGTTAACAGCCCCTTCGACGATCCGGGGCTCTACATCGATTTTCGCTACGGCCATCGCGCGCTCCTATTCGATCTGGGTGACCTTGCTCCCCTCTCCTCGCGCGAGTTAATGCGCATCTCGCATGTTTTCGTCTCGCACACCCATATCGATCACTTCGCCGGCTTCGACAGGCTGTTGCGCGTCTGTCTGCATCGGCCGGGGCCGCTCCATCTCATCGGCCCACCGGGTTTCATCGACCGAGTCGATCATAAGCTCCAGGGCTTCACCTGGAATCTCGTGAACGAGCACTCCATCGACTTTCAGCTGCATGTCGCTGAATTCGACGAACCACGGTTAACGCGAGCAGCGGTCTTTTCCGCCCGGCATGTTTTCCGCCGCGAGGGCGTGGCGGTCGCAGACCTGCCCGATGGGGTTGTGTTGGCCGAAGACGACTTTCGGATCGAGGCCGTCGCGCTCGACCACGGCATTCCCTGCCTCGCCTTCGGCTTTCGCGAGACGACGCGCGTCAATGTTCGCAGCGATGCCTTGAGGGAGCTCGGTTTACCGAGCGGCCAGTGGCTCAACGAAGCGAAAGCGATGGTCCGTGCGGGCGTGGAGGACGCGGGAATCGACATACCCGAAATCGGCAAAGTCGATTTCCGCACGATCAAGGATCGCCTTTTCTTCGTCGGTCCGGGCCAGTCGCTCGCCTATGTGACCGACACGGCGATCAGCCTGCAGAACGAGCGCAAGATCCTCTTTCTGGCGCGCAACGCCGACCACCTTTTCATCGAGGCTGTCTTTGCCGAACGCGACAGAGCACTTGCCGAGGAAGCGCATCACCTGACCGCTCATGAAGCCGGGCGCCTTGCCCACGAGGCGCATGTCGCACGCCTGACCGTGTTTCATCACTCCGCGCGCTACCTCACCGAGGGCGATGCTTTGCGCACGGAGGCCATGCAAGCCTTCCAATCGGCGTAACGCTTGGCCGTACCGGAGTGTTAGCGCCGCTTACCGCGGCCGCCACGAAAGAACGGCACGGTCAGAAGTCGGCGTCCGGTTTCGTCGGTGATTTCGAGTTCGATATTGCCCGCGTCGGCCAACTCCTCCCGGAGTTCTTCGACCGTTGCCAGCGCTTCGGCGCGCGCGGCTTCGATGTCCGGCAACTCCACTCCTTCATCATCCTCGTCGAGATCGTATCCATCGCGGATATTGAAGAAGTATCGGGGCATGGCATCCAACGCGAAGCGGAAAACGTAGGGCTGAGCGACGGAATCAAACTAACGCCGCCGCAACGATAAGATACTGCAATTTTAACGGGGATGTGAAATGGCGCGGCCTAGGGGAATCGAACCCCTCTTCCCAGCGTGAAAGGCTGGTGTCCTAACCGATAGACGAAGGCCGCTTGATCGGGGCAGTGCCGCCGAAGTGGGCGGACATATAGATGGGTTCTCCGAAGACGGCAAGCGCTAGATGAACTATTCCGGCCTCGCCGCGTCGATAATCCTCAAGCTGACTTTTTCCCCACCGCCCCAGCGGTCGATGGAAAGCGTTCCGGCCACATGAAGCGGGCTGCCGATGGCCCCCGAAAGCGCGTTTCCGAGCGGCTGTCCGGCCGCGCGAAAGGCGATTCCGCCGACGAACGAGCCGTCCCCGCCCCGCAGCTTCACGCGCACATGCCCGCCGCTTCCCACCTCGCGCGCCTCGACGACTCGGTGATGAGGGAAAACAAAGACGGGCTCTGGCTGGCCGGATCCGAACGGCCCTGCCCGTTCCAAATCGGTCACGATTCCCGGCTGCGCACCCCCTGCAGTCAGGGCGGCATCGATGGCGAAATGGTCGTTGATTCGCGCGCTCGTCACCGGCTCCGCGAGCTTGGCGGTGACGAAGGCCAGAAATTTGTCCACATCGCCCGCGTTGATGGTAATGCCCGCCGCCATCGTGTGCCCGCCGCCCTTGATCGCAAGACCGATCTCGACAGCCGCGCGCACCACCGCGCCGAGATCGACACCAAGCACGGAGCGGCCAGAGCCGGTCGCGGTACCGTCCTGATTCACGGTGAAGGCGAAAGCGGGACGCCGGAAGCGCTCTTTCGTCCGCGCTGCGATGAGGCCGACGACGCCGGGATGCCACTCGGGCGACGCCGTGACCACCACGGGGAGATCGGGCGCATGCTCCAGCACAAGAAGCGCCTGCGCCTCCGCTTCCGCGACAGCCTCGACCTCGATGGCCTGACGCTCCCGGTTAAGCTGATCGAGCTCGGTGGCGAGCTTTCCAGCCTGAACCGGATCTTCGGTCAGCAGAAGTCGGGAGCCCAAGGCGGCGTCCCCAATTCGTCCGCCCGCGTTGATCCGCGGGCCAACCAGAAAGCCGAGATGCCAGCTTTCTGGCGCCTCCGCCAAGCCTGCCGTGTCGAGCAAAGCCGCAAGGCCAACCCGGCGGCGGCCGCGCATGACGGCCAGGCCCTGGCGTACGAACGCACGGTTCAAGCCGATCAACGGCACGACATCCGCTACCGTGGCGAGCGCAACGAGATCGAGGCTTGCCATCAAATCAGGCTCTTGCCTGCCGTTGAAGAAGCCCCGCCCGCGCAAAGCGCGGTTCAGTGCAACGAGCGTCAGAAAGACAACGCCTGCCGCGCAGAGATGGCCTAGGCCCGATAGGTCGTCCTGCCGGTTCGGATTGACGATGGCGAGCGCCTCGGGAAGTGTTTCGGGCGCTTGGTGGTGATCAAGCACCACGGAGTCGAGGCCAAGGTGCTTCGCCTCGGCCAGCGGCGCGACGCTCGCCGTGCCGCAATCCACCGTCACGAGCAATTGCGCCCCCTGCTCCTTCAGCCCCCGGATCGCATCGACATTCGGCCCATAGCCCTCCGTGATCCGGTCGGGGATATGGATGAGATAAGGTACGTCGCAGGCGCGTAAGTATTCAGCGAGCAGGGATGCGCTGCACGCCCCGTCCACATCGTAGTCGCCGAAAATCGCGACCTGTTCCCGGCGCTGCACCGCGTCTGCGAGGCGATTGGCGGCCGCCTCCATGTCGGTCAGGACATTCGGGTCGGGCATCAGATCGCGCAAGCGCGGATTGAGAAAGCCTTCCGTCTGCTGAACCCCAACCCCTCGCCCCGCGAGCACGCGCGCCAAGACATCCGGCAGACCATGGGTCTGCGCGATCGCGACCGCGATGGTACTTTGCGCCGGATCGCATCGCTCGACCCAAGTGCGGCCGAGGACGGATTCGGTGACGTTCAGGAACGGACGGAGGGTCGAAAGAGGAGCTGATTCGGTCACGCTTGAGAGGTTACCCGCCAAACGCGATCAGAACACCCGCCGATACTGAATGAATCCGCTGCGGGAGGCGACCTTGTCGTAGAGGGCCTGCGCCGACACGTTGGTTTCGTGGGTCAGCCAATAGACGCGGCTCGCGCCATCCGCCTTCGCTCTCGTAGCGACCGCCTCGATCAGCGCGCGTCCAACGCCCTTGTTGCGCGCCTTTTCAGACGTGAACAGATCCTGGAGATAGCAATAATTGCCTGGGATCCAGGTCGAGCGGTGATAGAGGTAATGGACAATGCCGACGATCTCGTCATCGAACAGAGCGGCGAGGCCGTGCATCGGCTCGGCGGGGTTGAGCAAACGCTGCCAGGACGTTTCTGTAACCTCCGGCGCGAGGCTCGCCTTGTAGAAGGTCAGATAGCCCTGCCACAACGGCCCCCAGGCCGCGCGATCCTCGGGCTGGAAGGGGCGAATGACGATGCCATTGTTGTTAGTGTCAGACATATCGCCCCTCTCTTCCGCTTGTTTGCGAAACGGCTCCCCTCGCCTGACGACGGGAGCCGCTTTGTGTCTTAGTCGAGGTGGAACTTCGACAGCTCGCGGTGCTCGCCGTAAATCCGGCGGACAGTGCCGGTGGCCGAGCGGTAGACGACCGTCTCGGTGGTGATCACGTCCTTGCCGAAATTGACGCCCTTGAGCAGCGCGCCATCGGTCACACCGGTCGCGGCCACGATCACGTCGCCGCGGGCGAGATCGGTCATGTCGTATTTCCGGTTGGGATCGGTCACACCCATCTGAAGGGCGCGCGCGCGCTTCTCTTCCGTGTCGAGGATCAGACGACCCTGCATCTGGCCGCCGATGCAGCGCAGCGCGCCTGCCGCCAGCACGCCCTCGGGCGCCGCGCCGATGCCGAGATAGAGATCGATGCCGGTCTCATCAGGCTTGGTGGTGAAGATCACGCCGGCCACGTCACCATCGGTGATCAGGCGAACGCCAGCACCCGTCTTTCGGATGGCGGCGATCAGCTCGGCGTGGCGCGGGCGGTCGAGCACCAGGCAGTTGATCTCGTTCGGCTTCACGCCCTTCGCCTTGGCGAGATTGTGAATGTTCTCTTCGGGCGACGCGTCGAGATCGACAATCCCGGTGGGATAGCCCGGGCCAACGGCGATCTTATGCATGTAGACGTCGGGAGCGGCGAGCAGCGTGCCCGCTTCCGCCATCGCCATGACGGCGATGGAGCCCGGCATGTCCTTGGCGCACAGCGTCGTGCCTTCGAGAGGATCGACGGCGATATCGACCTTGGGGCCGTTCTTGTTGCCGACCTTTTCACCGATGAAGAGCATCGGCGCTTCATCGCGCTCGCCCTCGCCGATCACGACCGTGCCGTCGATGGGGAGCTTGTTCAACTCGCGACGCATGGCGTCCACGGCGGCCTGGTCCGCGGCCTTCTCGTTGCCGCGTCCACGCAGCCGAGCGGACGCGACGGCGGCGCGCTCGGTCACGCGGACGAGTTCCAGGGTCAGAATGCGCTCGATGAGCTGGCCCGGCTTGACGGTAATGTCTTGCGACATGGACGTGTCGTCTCCCTAAAGATGTTCGGGGCTATTTGAGTCGCAGATCGTAGGAAAAATCTGCTTCAAGTGAATGATGGCGGCAGGGATTCAGGATAGTAGACGATGGTGTCATCGAAGGCGCGTGCCATCCAGCAGTCCCATTCCTGACTGAACTCTAGTTCCGCCTCCATTTCCATCTCTCCAGTCTCGTAAATAATCACCCGCATACCTGTCTTGGGACCACCGGGAATCGCAGCCAAGTCAGTTACGGAAACGGGGAGGTGAAGAAAGTATCGCCTCTTATCGAGGTCGTAGTTGTCGAAGTCGTTGCCGGAAAACGCGACCCGATACATCACCCCTCCCGCTGGCTCAGACGAGGCCATCTCTTAAACCCTTAATCCCGTTCGATGCGAATGACCTGGGGCGGTTCGGCGATAAGGCCATCGGCGGATATTTTCTCCACGGCGGAGCGGATCGCCGCCTCGGTCGCCGCGTAGGTGATGAGGACCAGCGACACGGGGGCGCCGGAGCGCCCGTGCGGGTCCTGCGTAGCCGCGACCTCGGAACGCTTCTGAAGAATGCTTTCCAAAGAGATGTCTGCCTCCGCCATGCGCGTCGCGACACCCGCCGCAACACCCGGCCGGTCGTGAACGGTCAGGCGGATGTAGTAGCCGCCCTCATGGCGCTGCATTGGCGCGCGCTCAGCCTTTTCGAGCCGCGCCACCGAGCGGCCGAAGGGCGGCTCCGCCTTGCCGGAAGCGACATCGGCGATGTCGGCCACGACGGCGGAAGCCGTCGCATCGCCGCCTGCGCCGGGGCCAATCAGGGTGAGTTCCTTCACCGCATCCGCATCGATGGTCACCGCGTTGGTGACGCCCATGACCTGCGCGATGGCGGAGGACTTCGGCACCATGGTGGGGTGAACGCGCTGCTCGATGCCCGTCTTAGTCCGTTCGGCAACGCCCAGGAGCTTGATACGGAACCCGAGCTCGGACGCCATAGAGAGATCGAGCGGTGTGATCGAGGAGATGCCTTCCACGTAGATGGCATCCGCATCCACCTCGGTCCCGAAGGCGAGACTGGTAAGAATGGCGAGCTTGTGAGCCGTGTCGAACCCCTCGACATCGAAGGTCGGATCAGCCTCCGCATACCCTAAACGCTGTGCGTCCTTGAGGCATTCGGCGAAGGTCAGGCCCTCGAGCTCCATGCGCGAGAGGATGTAGTTGCAAGTGCCGTTGAGGATGCCGTAGAGGCGCGAAACCGTGTTGCCCGGCAGGGCCTCGCACAGCACCTTGATGATCGGGATGCCGCCTGCGACGGACGCCTCGAAAGCAAGGGAAACACCCTTGTCTTCGGCGAGCTTCGCCAGTTCCAGGCCGTGCTTGGCGAGAAGCGCCTTGTTAGCCGTAACCACGTGCTTGCCGAGCGAAAGGGCCGTCCTCACAGTCTCGAGCGCCGCGCCCTCGGAACCACCCACGAGTTCCACGACACAATCCACGTTCTCGGCCTTCACCAGGGCAACAGGATCGTCAAACCACGTGAAGCGCGACAGGTCGAAGCCCCGGTTCTTGGTCTTGTCGCGGGCCGAGACGGCCACGACCTCGACAGGCCGCCCGCCGCGCTGCGCGACGACCGCGTTCTGCCGGTCGAGGATCTGGATGACCGATGCACCAACCGTACCGAGGCCGGCAATGCCGATGCGAAGAGGACGTGTCACGAACAACAGCTCCTTCAGGAAAAGTCGCGTTGCTCTTTACGACTGCTACGGTTGCATGTCCATGTGCCGGCGGTGGTAGGCCCCTACTCGGCTCGCGGGAACGGCACCACGTTGTGAAGCGTCTGATCCGCCGTATCGAAGAATTTTCGGACGTTGCGGGCGGCTTGGCGAATACGCTGCTCGTTCTCCACGAGAGCAATGCGCACATACTCGTCGCCATGCTCGCCCAACCCGATGCCGGGGGCGACGGCGACATCGGCCTTTTCCACCAAGAGTTTCGAGAATTCCAGGCTGCCGAGGGAGCGGAATTGCTCGGGAATCTTGACCCAGGCGAACATGGAGGCGCTGGGCGCAGGAATGGCCCAGCCCGCCTTGTCGAAGGCGTCGACCATCACATCACGGCGGCGCTTATAGGTCGCGCGCATTTCGCGGATGCAATCGTCCGGCCCGTTGAGCGCGGCGGTCGCTGCCACCTGGACAGGAGTAAAGGCCCCGTAGTCGAGATAGGATTTGACGCGCGCCAGAGCAGCCAGAAGGCGCTCGTTGCCGACCGCGAAGCCGATGCGCCAGCCCGCCATCGAGAAGGTCTTGGACATAGAGGTGAATTCCACCGCGACATCGATGGCGCCCGGAATCTGGAGGATCGAGGGCGGCGGGTTTGCCTCGTCGAAATACACCTCGGCATAAGCGAGGTCCGACAGCAGGATCAGCTCGTGCTTCTTCGCGAAAGCCACAAGGTCCCGATAGAAGTCGAGGGAGGCCACATAGGCAGTGGGGTTCGACGGGTAGCAGACGACGAGCGCGACCGGCTTGGGGATCGAATGCGCCACAGCGCGTTCGGCGGCCGGAAAGAAATCCGGGGTCGGCTCGGCCGGCACGGAACGGATGACGCCACCCGCCATCAGGAAGCCGAAGGCGTGGATCGGGTAGCTGGGATTGGGGACCAGAACCACGTCTCCCGGCTCGGTGATGGCTTGCGCCATATTGGCGAAGCCTTCCTTGGAGCCCAAGGTAGCAACGACCTGCGTATCCGGGTTGAGCTTCACGCCGAAGCGGCGCTCGTAATAGCCGGCCTGGGCACGGCGAAGGCCGGAGATGCCCTTGGATGCCGAATAGCGATCGGTCCGGGGCTTGCCGACCGTTTCCACCAGCTTGTCGATGACATGCTGCGGCGCCTGCAGATCCGGGTTGCCCATCCCCAGGTCGATGATGTCGGCCCCGTTGGCGCGGGCGGCGGCTTTAATGCGGTTGACCTGCTCGAAGACGTAAGGGGGAAGACGCTTGATGCGGTAAAAGTCCGACATGGCTCAAAATCCTGGAGCAGACGCTTTGAAATGGTCGTTGGCTTATTGTCTCTTTACGGAACCCAGCCTCTTCGGAACCGCGTTGGGCTCCGGCGCGGGCGTGCCTCCCAATTTAGCGGCGGCAGCACCTGCGGCTTCGTTTTGCGTCCGGATGGCGTCGAGCTCCGCCTCGACGGCCTTGATCTCATCGGCGGTCTTCGCAGCGGTCGCCCGGCCGGGTTTGGAGGTGCCTATCGGCATATAATCCATCGAAGCGGGCCGAGATTTAGCAACGAAATCGGGAGTTGCCGCCATGTTCGGCCCCGCCCCGACCGACGCGAGAGCGTCCCGTGTCGGATTCCCGCCTGCGCAGGCGGCAAGACCGGTGACGGCGAGAACCGCAAGTCCGGAGATAGCGAGGCGGCGCGGGCTTGAGAAACGCATTTTCAATTCCAAGAATCGTAACATGAGTGAGGCATATCTGATGTATGATCGGCTTGCAGGTTAAAATGTCCGAAACGCGGCTCATGAGCAATGGCAGTCGGCCCCGGCGGGAGAGCGCCTTATGAGCACAATGCTCGAAAACGAGAAGGCACAGGCTTCCACTCCCGATTTCGAGGAGCTGTCGCGCAACATGGCCCGGTTCATCGAAGGGGCCGGGAAAGCCGCCGCCGCCTATTTTAAGCCCCTTGAGGACCAAACCGCCAAGCCGCGCCTTCCGACTGAAACCGAGGAGGCGATCAAGATCTTCGGTCACATTGCCGAATCGTGGATGTCCGACCCGCATAAGAGCATGGAGGCGCAGGGCCGCCTCGGAGTCCAGTTCTTCGAACTCTGGGCCTCGGCCCTCAAGCGCGCTCAGGGAGAATCGCCCGAGCCGGTCGCGAAGCCGGACCCGAGGGACAATCGCTTTCAGGACCCCGAATGGTCCGCCAATCCGATTTTCGATTTCCTCAAGCAGGCCTATCTCATCATCTCGCGCTGGGCTGAGGAGATGGTCGATGGCGCGGAGGGGATCGACGAGCAGACCCGGCACCGGGCGCAATTCTATTTGCGGCAGATCTCAAGCGCGCTCTCGCCTTCGAACTTCCTTTTGACCAATCCCGAACTCATCCGCGAAACCTTCCGGCAGAACGGCGCCAACCTCGTTCGCGGCATAACGATGCTCGCCGAGGATATCGAGGCCGGTGCCGGGGAGTTGCGCATCCGCCAATCGGACCCCACCGGGTTCAAGATCGGCGTCAACATTGCGACAACGCCAGGAAAAGTTATTTTTCGCAATGAACTGATGGAGTTGATCCAATATTCTCCGACAACAGATGAGGTTTTGAAGCGCCCTCTCCTGATCGTGCCGCCGTGGATCAACAAGTTCTACATCCTCGATCTGAACCCCGAGAAAAGCTTCATCCGATGGGCCGTGTCCCAGGGGCTCACGGTATTCTGCATTTCCTGGGTGAATCCGGATGCGCAGCACGCGGACAAGAGCTTCGAGCACTACATGCACGAGGGCATTTTCGCCGCGCTCGATGTCATTCAGGAGGCAACGGGCGAGAAGAAGGTAACCGCCATCGGCTATTGCGTCGGCGGGACCTTGCTGGCCACCACCCTCGCCTACATGGCAGCCAAACGCGACAAGCGCATCGACAGCGCCACGTTCTTCACCGCGCAGGTGGACTTCACATTCGCCGGCGACCTGAAAGTTTTTGCGGGCGAGACGCAGATCAAGTCCCTTGAGGCCAGTATGAAGATGCGCGGCTATCTCGAAGGGTCACAGATGGCGAACGCCTTCAACATGCTACGGCCGAACGATCTGATCTGGCCCTATGTGATCAACGTCTACATGAAGGGTCACGCGCCCTTCCCGTTCGACCTGCTCTACTGGAACTCCGATTCCACCCGGATGCCGGCGGCGAACCACGCCTTCTATCTGCGCAACTGCTACCTGGAGAACAAGCTGGCAAAGGGCGAGATGGAAGTCGGCGGCGTCAAGCTGGGTCTGAAGAAGATCAAAATCCCCATCTTCAACCTGGCGACGAAAGAGGACCACATCGCGCCTGCGCGCTCAGTCTTCGTCGGATCGAAGATGTTTGGCGGCCCGGTGGAATTCGTCCTTGCGGGGTCGGGCCATATCGCCGGCGTCGTCAACCCCGTCAGCAAGCCAAAATACCAGTTCTGGACCGGCGGCCCGGTGGAGGGCGAACTGGCGGACTGGGTCCAGAACGCCACCGAGACGCCGGGAACGTGGTGGCCTTACTGGCTGTCATGGATCAAGGCGCAGGCCCCCAAGATGGTCCCGGCCAGGGAACCGGGCGGCGGCAAGTTGCCCACACTTGGCAATGCGCCGGGAACCTATGTCTTGATGCGCTCCTAACGGTCGGGCGCTCCACGATAGACCAGCACATGCCAGAGTTGTTTGAGGTGTTGGGCGGTTTCCGCGGGCGATCCCCAATCGGCCCATTGTTCGGGGTTTCTGCGTAGCGACACGGCGGCCTCGCCAATCACTGCGGCCGTGATCCACCCCTCACCGGCGATGCGGCGCGCAAGGATAGGCATTGCCGGCCCGCGAAATGTCTCGCAGACGGACGCAACCGGCAGGGAAAAGCCTGCGTGCCACCGGAGAGGAATGCCGAAGCGCTCACAAGCTGCCTGCAGGAGCGAGCCGGTCGGCGTCCCACGGAACGAGGGATCGACTACCAATTGCTCGACATCGGCATCGAGCCGCAGCGGCCCGTGAATTTGCGCCTCGATATAGTGGTCGAGCAGACGACCGAGAGGGCGCGTCGCGGGGTCCGGCAGAGCCCCATGCAGCGTATTGGCAAGGCCCTCCAGAAATGCTGGAACCACACCCATTCCCTCGATGCCGGGCCACGCTCCGGCGGCAACAGCCTCCAGCAATGCCAGGAGAATGCCTTCCATGCGGTCCATCACCCCGACGCGTCCCGTCGGCTTGTGACTGTCCCCGAAGGTGAAAGTGCATCGGCGCAAGACAGGTTGCCTTAGGATAAGATAGCAGGAGCCGAACCGAGGCGCGGGACCATCCCCGAAGCGCAGAATATCCAGCGCACCGTATTTCGGCCGCTCAACGGCCTCCACGCCCATAACCTGATACGCGCTACCAAACAGATCGGCCTCCCACAGGTCCCGCTCCCCGCCTGTAAAAGCGCTCAACCCGCCGTTGGAGATGCCCGTCTCAAACTGGCTGCGATACACACCATCCTCGAAGAGAGCCTTGGCGACGCTCAAACCTCGGGAGCCGAGCCGGTCCGGATGAAAATGAACGGCGACGCGCGCATCAGTCTGAAGCCGCGATAGAACCGCAGCCCAGAAAGATGGCTTCACACCCCATTCCCCAATCCGCTCGCCCTCGAAGAACCTATCGACGACGGCACGAGCCGCCACATGCTCTAGCGCGGCGCGCTGAGCAGGAGACAACTCCTTGAGATCCATTGGAACAGTCATCACCGGCGCAAATCCAATGAGGGCCCCAACCAGCGCGATCCTTTCGGCTCCTTCCTGCCGACTGTCATCCGATATTCGCTGCACATAAGAAAAAAGGCCGGCGAACTGCCGGCCTTTCTCGTTTCTTCTTCCTCGCGAATATTAGTTCTTCCGCACGATCGGGGCTGGGATCGCCTTCGCCGGGTTATCCCAGCGATACTTGATCGCAGCCGAAATAATGTCGACCGACGCATCCACATTCGCCTGAAGCACGACACCGCGGGTCAGGAAAGTCGGGTTGCCAGGCGCGATGTTGATGTTCGTGTTGCCGACCGTGAAGATATGCGCATAGGACAGATCGAACGAGAGCTGATCGCTCCAATTGTAGGTCGTGCCCAGCGACAGCCAGATGCGATCTGAGTCGGGAAGGCGCGGGCTGCGCGTATGCTCGTCGATCGGCGAGATTTCGTAGGCGAGACCGGCGCGAACCGTCCAAGCCGGATTGATGATGTATTCGCCACCGACCGAGAAGAACCAGCCATCCTTATAGTCGAGCGGAATAAACGGCGACTGGGCCAGGAGCGTGCCGGTCAGCTGGTTGGTGACGCGCGGGAAGCCCAGACGGCTCCAGTTCGTCCATTCCACCGTGCCAGAGAGAGAGAACGCGTCGGTAATGCGCTGGGTCACACCGACCGTAACGGTTTCCGGCAACATCAGATTGGCTTTGATCGGAACACCGAAGTGCTGGAAGCTGCCTTCGAGCTCCTGTTTCACGGCCGACCGGAAGCCGACGCCGATCGCAGTTCCCGCAAATGGCGTGAAGTTCGCGCCGAGCTGGTAGCCGACGCCCCAGCTGTCGCCTTCCAGACCGGCGCTCGGAGCGAGCGGGGTCGGTGCAATGGCCGAGAAGAAGCGAACCTTGAAGTACTGCGCGCGGACGCCCGCACCGACAGACATCCAATCGTTGACCTTGTAGCCGATGGTCGGGCCGAACTCCGCGGAGAGCACCGACGTGGTCCGGGAATAGATCTGACCGGCCCAGGTGGTGTGCGGCTTCGTGGTCAGGCCGAACGGCGCATTGGCATTAAAGGCGAGCCAGAGGCGATCGTTGATCTGGAAGCTGGCATAGGAGGCCGGAACGACACCATCCCGGCCGACATCACCAGCGCCGCCGAGAGCCAGCAGGCCGGGCGGATTGGTCAAGGTCGGGTTGACGTCGGAGGTCGGAATGATGCCGCTGACATGCGACTCGAACTGCCAGCCGGGCCGCATCGTGATGGTGGCCGGGTTCCAGTACATGGAGGACACGCCCGCGGCACCGTCCGCAACGCCAGCAAAGGCCATGCCGAGGCCGGTCGCGCTCTGTTCGTGAAGGCCGAAGGCGCCCGCCTGGGCTCCTCCTTGAGCGGAGATGACAGCCGCGAAGGAAACCGCAGCCAGGGTCAAAGAACGATTGAAACGGCTCATGGAAGGTCCTGCCCTAAATTGGACTGTTCTGATTCTGCCGCGGAACCCGCGTTGAGAGACAGTCTGCCCATGCTTTATTTTTGCCGCAATCGGTTAATGAGAAACGAACGCGCACGCTTCGCCACCCAATCCCATGCGAATTACGCTGCGCGGCACTGACTTTTACTGTTGCTCAACTTGAAGATCTAAGTTGACCAGAGATGGTTCATATATGAACAGCTGTATTTTGCCGACCACAGATCGGCTATTCTATCCGACGTTGCAGGCCCGAAAATTCCACAATTTGTGTGCTCAAGTGGCAAAACGGCAACATATTTACGTCCAAAAAGTGCGTTGCAGAGGGTTTTGAATCTGTCAGATAGATAATCAAGGCACATGATGAGGAGCGCAGGATGAAGCTGGTGCGGTTTGGAAAGCCGGGGTGCGAAAAGCCGGGCCTCATCGACGGCAACGGACAGATCCGCGATGCATCGAGCGTCGTCGCCGACATCAGCAGCGTAACCCTCGGCGAGGGCGCGCTAGCCCGCCTCGGCCAGGTCGACGCAACCACCCTGCCCCTCGCCCCAGCCGGCGAGCGCCTCGGTCCTTGCATCGGCAAGGTCGGCAATTTCGTCGCCATTGGCCTGAACTATGCCGATCATGCCGCTGAGACTGGCGCGCCGATCCCGGCAGAACCCATCATCTTCAACAAGGCCCCCTCCTGCATCGTGGGGCCGCATGATGACGTGATCCTTCCGCGCGGATCGCAAAAGGGCGACTGGGAGGTCGAACTCGCGATCGTCATCGGCGAGCGCGCATCCTATGTGGGCGCGAACGAAGCGCTGGAGTTCGTCGCCGGCTACTGCGTCTGCAACGACGTGTCGGAGCGCGAGTATCAGATGGAACGCGGCGGCACCTGGACCAAGGGCAAGGGCTGCCCGACCTTCGGACCGCTCGGCCCCTGGCTCGTGACGCCGGACGAGATCGCAGACCCGCATAACCTCTCCATGTGGCTCGACGTGAATAGCGAGCGCATGCAGACGGGGTCGACCCGCACGATGATCTTCAACATCGCGCAGATCGTCTCTTACGTCTCACACTTTATGATCCTGGAAGCGGGCGACGTGATCACCACCGGAACCCCGCCGGGGGTCGGCATGGGGATGAAGCCGCAGCGTTTCCTCAAGCCCGGCGATGTGATGAGCCTCGGGATCGAAGGCCTTGGCGAGCAGCGCCAGCGGGTGATGGCGTTCGAAGGCAGCCTCCTCGACACCAGCCATCCTGGGCACGGACACACGAGGCCTTAGATCAGGCCCAGCATCAGCTGGATGTTCTGAACCGCGGCGCCGGACGCGCCCTTGCCGAGGTTGTCGAGGCGCGCGACGAGGACCGCGTGACGGTAGGCGTCGTGCCGGAACACGCGCAGCTCCATCTGATCCGTGTCGTTGAGCGCTTCCGGCTCGATCCGCTCGATGCGCTTGCCGCTATCGACCGTCGGGATCACGCTGACCTGACCGCCGCCGGCATAGTGCTTCTGAAGGACCGCTTCGAGATCCTCCACCGCAGGCTTGCCCGGCAACAGGTCGAGATGCAGCGGCACGCTGACGAGCATGCCCTGGCGGAAATTGCCGACGGACGGAATGAAGATCGGCCGCCGGGTCAGGCCTGTATAGCGCTGCAGTTCGGGCACATGCTTGTGCTCGAAGCCGAGCCCGTAAAGCTCGAAGGCCGGAGCCGTGCCAGCCTCGTAGGCTTCGATCATCGAACGCCCACCGCCGCTATAGCCGCTGACCGCGTTCACGCTGATCGGATAGTCGGCAGGGATGATACCCGCATCCACGAGCGGCCGGATCAGCGCAATCGCGCCGGTCGGGTAGCAGCCCGGATTGGCGACGCGCTCTGCCTTGGCGATGGCGTCGCGCTGCGCCGGCTCAAGTTCAGCAAAGCCATAGGCCCAGCCGGGGCTGACGCGGTGAGCGGTGCTGGCGTCGAGGATGCGCGGACGCTTGCCGTTCAGCCCTTCGACGAGGCTCACCGTCTCCCGCGCAGCATCGTCGTGCAAGCAGAGGACGACGAGATCGACCTCGGCCAGAATGTCCCGCTTGGCGGCCGGATCCTTGCGCAGTTCGGGCGCGATGCTGCGGATCGCGATGCCGGGAATGTCGCGCAGGCGCTCGCGGATGCCGAGGCCGGTCGTGCCCGCCTCCCCGTCGATGAAAACCGTCTTTACCGCCGTGGTCGCCATGGTCGTCATTGCCGATCCGATCTGCCTGTCAGGCCGCTGATATATGGCTTGTGGGAGAGAACAAAAAAGCCGCGCGGTGGGCGCGGCTTGCGATCAGACTGGGACAGCCGTCATCGCGCTCGCGCAGCGGGAGCGTCCATCATACGTCGGCGGATGGTCGGCCTGTTTGTCATGAGGCGTTTCATGCCGCCGAAGACCCTTGCTGTCAACGATTCCGTTGACCCGCCGACAAACAAAAAGGGCGGCCCGAGGACCGCCCTTTTCGAAAGGTTTGTTCGACGCTTAGCGCTTCGAGAACTGGAAGCTGCGGCGAGCTTTCTTCTTGCCGTACTTCTTACGCTCGACGACGCGCGAGTCGCGGGTCAGGAAGCCTTCCTTCTTGAGCGGGCCGCGAAGCTCCGGCTCATAGTGGGTCAGCGCCTTGGCGAGGCCGTGACGGACCGCACCGGCCTGACCGGAGAGGCCGCCGCCGGCGACATTCACGACGATGTCGTACTGGCCATCGCGGCTCGCAACCTGGAGCGGCTGGGCGAGGATCATGCGCAGCACGGGGCGCGCGAAGTAGACCTCGACCGGACGGTCGTTGATCACGATCTTGCCCGAACCGGGCTTGATCCACACGCGGGCAACGGCGTCCTTACGCTTGCCGGTCGCGTAGGCGCGGCCCTGCGCATCGAGCTTCTGGACGTGCTTCGGAGCTTCCGGAGCGGCGGCCTGGGCATTCTGGCCCAGATCGGCGAGAGACTGGAGGGTCGCCATGGTTAGGCTCTCACATTCTTGCTGTTGAGGGCACCCACGTCGAGCGCTTCCGGCTGCTGAGCCGCATGCGGATGCTCAGCGCCACCGTAGACGCGCAGGTTGCCCAGGATCTGGCGGAAAAGCGGGCCGCGGGGGAGCATGCGCTCCACAGCCTTCTCGACCACGCGCTCGGGGAAACGGCCTTCGAGGATGAAGCGCGCAGTGCGCTCCTTGATGCCGCCCGGATAGCCGGTGTGATGGTAATACACCTTCTGCTCGCGCTTGCGGCCGGTGAACACCACCTTGTCGGCGTTGATGATGATAACGTTATCGCCGCAGTCGACGTGGGGCGTGTAATTCGCCTTGTGCTTGCCACGCAGGCGCATGGCAACGATCGTAGCGAGACGGCCAACCACGAGGCCGCTTGCATCGATCAACACCCACTTCTTCTCGACCTCGGCGGGCTTCAGCGAAGTCGTATTCATCGCGCTGCTTCCCGTTGGAGCCCCTATGGGCTCAGGTTTTGAAAACGATAACCGCCGCGAAATGCGGCGGCGAGTGAGGGGTGGATAGTGGGTTTATACGTACAAGTCAACAACCAGAGAAACGTATTAGGGCTTTGAATCCCTTATAAATCAACGATCTCGACCGATATGGTATGTAAATACCGTATTTGCGGTATCAAAATACCGCAAATACCTTCAGATCATTTCCGACACGCGCTGACGCCCCCCTTGATCATCCCTTCCCCTCCCCGCCCAGGCACCTCGAAGCCGCCATCCGCGCGGGAGAACCCGATCGGCTGCCCTGATCCAAGATGGACGAGGAACGGGCTGTCGACGGGGAGCGTAATGTCGAAATTAAGACCGTTCCCCAATTCCACCACGATGCCGGTGATCCGCTCCGATAAGGCACCAGCGTGAACGGTCACCTCGATCTTGCCGCCCTCGACGAAGTCGTAGTCGTTGCCGGGAATAGACCCGATCAACTCAACTCCCTTCCGGGCATGGCAAACAATCATGAGGGCGCGGTCATCCGAGCCGTCCGGCTCGCCGTATTCGATGCGATTCTTTTGGAAGGTTACCGCGTGCCACTGATAACCATCAGCCATGGCCGCCTGCGCGGCGAGAAACGACGCCAAAAGAGCAGACGCGGACGAAAGGACAGATTTCATAGGAAGTTCGTTGGCCTATATTCCGCTAAAACCTCTACCGTAAACATTGCATCACAAACCGCCGTGACGGCAACATCATCACGCTCTCTGATTGGAAGGGATTCTTATGGCCGACGAACTTGTCTTCTATACCAATCCCGTGTCGCGCGGACGCATCGTGCGCTGGATGCTTGAGGAGGTCGGGCGGCCCTATCGGACCGAGCTTCTAGACTTCGGGACAACTATGAAGGCTCCGGCCTATCTCGCGATCAATCCCATGGGGAAGGTTCCGGCGATCAAACATGGCGATACGGTCGTGACCGAGGCCGGGGCGATCTGTGCCTATCTGGCGGATGTCTTTCCCGAGGCGGGACTTGCGCCGCCCCATGGGGATCCTCGGCGCGGCCCCTATTACCGCTGGATGTTTTTCGCAGCGGGGCCGGTCGAGGCGTCCGTCAGCAACAAGGCGCTCGGCTTCGAAGTGCCGAAGGAGCGGCGCGGAACGATAGGCTATGGCGCGATGGAAGACGTCCTCAACGCGTTGGAATACGCCGTCTCGCAGTCCGAGTACCTGGCCGGAGACCAGTTCACCGCCGCCGATGTCTATGCCGGTTCGCAGATCGGCTGGGGCATGATGTTCGGAGCGTTGGAAAAGCGGCCTGCCTTCGAGGCGTATTGGCAGAGGATCAGCAGCCGCCCTGCAGCCATCCGCGCACGAGAGATTGACGACGCCTTACGTCAGCCGGCGCCCTAACGCCGGTCGGGGATCGAATAGGTCCCCGTCGCGTGGCAGACGATATCGGAGCTACCTTCGGAGAAGATCGACACCTCGCCCACCGCCAGCCGCCTGCCAAGTTTCAGCAGGCGGCATTCCGCGATCAGCGCCCGCTGGTCCGGCTTCCTCATGAAGTTGAAGTTCAGGTTCGTAGTCACGGTGAGAGCGACCGGGCCGATTTGGGCGAGGATCGCGGCGTAGAGCGCGAGGTCCGCGAGGCCCATCATCGCGGGGCCTGAGATCGTGCCGCCAGGACGCAAATGGCGGTCGTGATAGTCCATCCGCATGGTCGCGGAGAGCGGTCCGATGGCCTCGATGTGATAGGTCCGGCCACCTTCGTGGATCTGCGGGAACTCCCGGTCGAAGAAGGCCCGCAATTCCTCGAGGGTCATGATCGGTTGGTGCGATGTCATCAGCAGGCGGCGCTCATTGAATTGCCCTGCCTTATCCCATACGTTTCCATCATGAACCACGACAATTACCCGAACGATTATATCCGCGGCATCTTGCAAAGCGTGAAGACCATAGCGCTGGTGGGGGCCTCACAGAATTCCGCGCGACCGAGCTGGATCGTGATGAAGTATCTGCTGGAGCGTGGATATGACGTCATCCCTATCAATCCGGGTCTCGCGGGCCAGGAACTTTTGGGCAAGCGGGTCTATGGAAGCCTCGCCGAAGTCCCCGGCCCTATCGACATGGTCGAAATCTTCCGCAACTCGGAGGCTGCTGGGCCCATCACCGACGAGGCGCTGGCGCTGAACCCGCTGCCGAAGGTGATCTGGATGCAGCTTTCGGTCCGCAACGACGAGGCCGCCAAGCGGGCCGAGGCCAAGGGCTTACAGGTCGTCATGGACCGCTGCCCGAAGATCGAGTTCGGACGTCTCTCCGGGGAAATCTCCTGGCAGGGCGTCAATTCTCGGATGATCAGCGCCAAGAAGCCGATTTTGTCAGGCAAGGGCTTTCAGAAGCTGAGCCTCAACCGGCCGCGATAGCTCCCTTGACGGGCGAACGTTTCGTTCTTTAAATAGAACGATCCGAATATTTCCTTGGGAGAGGCGCCCGCAATGACCGATCGTTTGCCCGGTTTCAACACGCTTGCCATTCATGCAGGAGCGGCCCCGGACGCCGCGACCGGCGCGCGGGCCACACCGATCTATCAAACGACATCTTTCGTTTTCGACGACGTGGATCACGCCGCCTCTCTGTTCGGGCTCCAGGCTTTCGGCAACATCTATTCCCGTATCGGCAACCCCACCAACGCCGTGCTGGAAGAGCGCATCGCAGCTCTTGAGGGCGGCACCGCGGCACTCGCGGTCGCCTCGGGCCACGCTGCCGAGTTCCTCGTGTTCCACACGCTGCTTCAGCCAGGCGATGAATTCGTTGCCGCCAAGCAGCTCTATGGCGGCTCGATCAACCAGTTCAATCATTCCTACAAGAACTTCGGCTGGAACGTCGTCTGGGCCAATGCGGATGATCCTGCGAGCTTTGAGGCCGCGATCACGCCGAAGACCAAGGCGATCTTCATCGAGTCCATCGCGAATCCGGGCGGCGTGATCGTCGATCTGAAGGCCATTGCCGCCATCGCGAAAAAGCACCGCATCCCGTTCATCGTCGACAACACCATGGCGACGCCATACCTGATCCGGCCCTTCGAGCACGGTGCGGACATCATCGTGCATTCGGCGACCAAGTTCTTGGGCGGCCACGGCAACTCCATCGGCGGCCTGATCGTCGATGGCGGCACGTTCAATTTCGCGGGTGACGACCGCTATCCGATGCTCTCGAAGCCGCGTCCGGAATATAACGGCATGGTCTTGGGCGAGACCTTCGGCAATTTTGGTTTCGCTATTGCCGCGCGCGTGCTCGGCCTGCGCGACCTTGGACCGGCGCTATCGCCCTTCAATGCTTTCCTGATCCTCAACGGCATCGAAACGCTGCCGCTCCGCATGCAGCGCCACTCGGACAACGCGCTGGCGGTGGCGGAACATCTGGCATCCCACAGCAAGGTCTCGTGGGTCAGCTATCCGGGCCTGCGTTCCGACCGCTATCACAACCTCGCCAAGCAATATTGCCCCAAGGGCGCGGGCGCGGTGTTCACCTTCGGTCTAAAGGGCGGCTACGAGGCGGGCGTGCAACTGGTGTCGAACCTCAAGCTGTTTTCGCACTTGGCCAATATCGGCGACACCCGCTCGCTGGTGATCCACCCCGCCTCCACCACGCATCGCCAGTTGACCGACGAGCAGAAGAAGCAGGCCGGCGCGGGCCCCGAAGTGGTGCGCCTGTCCGTCGGACTCGAGGACAAGGAAGACCTGATCGACGATCTCAATCAGGCTCTCGACGCGGCCTAGACTAGCCCCTTGTTTGAGCATCGGATTTCTCCGAAAAGTGGATTCCACTTTTCGGTCCGAGCTTTAGGGCGGTGGACAAGGCCTCGGGACTTCGTCCGGGCTCAACGCTTTGCACTTGAGCCCGGAAAGACGGAGAAGTTCCCCGTAAAATCTCTTTATGGAAAATACCGCGCCAGGTTGCGTCTGATCCGCGGCAGCGGGTCCTCCCCCTTCGGGGGATAGGCGAAGGGCTGCCCGGTGATCGTCTCGAAGGCGCGGACATAGACGGCCGAGGTCTGATCGATCAGGTCCTGCGGGATCGGCGGCAGCGCCTCCTTATAGGGGTCGCAGCGGGCGACCACCCAGTTGCGCACGAAATCCTTGTCGAAGGATTCAGGCTTCTCGCCGGCGGCGAAGCGCTCGGAAAAGCTCTCGGCGAACCAGTAACGGCTCGAATCCGGCGTGTGGATTTCGTCGGCGAGGAAGATGCGGCCCTCGGCGTCGGTGCCGAACTCGTATTTGGTGTCGGCGAGGATGAGGCCGCGCTCGCGGGCGAGCTTCTGGCCACGAGCGAAGAGCGCGAGCGCATAAGCCGAGACAATGTCCCATTGCTCCTGCGTCAGCAGGCCGCCCTCGACGATCTGGCGTTCGGAGAGCGGCTCGTCATGGCCGCCGTCGAAGGCCTTGCTCGTCGGCGTGATGATGGCCTGCGGCAGCTCCTGATTGTCGCGCAGGCCGTCCGGCAGGGTGATGCCGTACATCTCGCGCTGGCCCTGCTTGTAGAGCGTCAGGATCGAGGTTCCGGTCGTGCCGGCCAGATAGCCGCGCACAACGATCTCGACCGGCAGGATCTCGAGGCGCTTGCCGACCACGACGTTGGGATCGGGATATTCGACGACATGGTTGGGGCAGATGTCGGCGGTCTGCTCGAACCAGTAGCGCGCCGTCTGGGTCAGCACCTGGCCCTTCAGGGGGATCGAGGCGATCGCACGGTCGAAGGCGGAAAGCCGATCGGTCGAGATCAGGATGCGCTTGCCATCGGGCAGGTCGTAGTTCTCGCGCACCTTGCCGCGATAATAGTTCGGCAGCTCTGGGATGACGGCTTCGTGAAGAGGCAGATAATCGGACATGGGCGGAACTTGCCTCTTTGACTGAGCGCGAGGGCAGGCGCCGGAGCGCCGTTCAGCTGCTCTTCTAGAGCATTTTCGAGTGAAGTGGGTACCGGTTCGCGTGAAGAAAATGCAATCAAACAAAGAGATGGAGCATTTCGGCAATTTCAGGGAAACGCGGAAATGCTCTAAGGGCCGCAGCAATCGACGACCCAAAATGAAAGGGCCCGGCATGACCGGGCCCTTAAACATTTCGAGTAGCAAGAATCTGGATCAGGCCGCCGCGCGTCCCGAGCCGGCCTTCTTGTAGGCGGTGTGGATAGCGCTGAGCGAACGGTCGAGTGCGTTCCAGAGGCGCTGAATTTCTTCGGCGGCGTGAGAGTCCGGCTCGAACTCCTTCGCGCCCTCGCCGGCGGCCAGCGCCAGGGAGAAATCGGCCCGGTGGGTGATCTGCCCCGACCAGACGGGAACCTTGAGCGCATTCAGCGCGCCACGGGCGTCCGACACGATGGCGACTTCCGAGTCATGACGCTTGGCCGGCGCGCCGTTGATGACCGCGGCGTAGGGCTTGCGCAGTTCGCGGGCAATCTGAACGGTGTCCTGAAGCGCCGCGATGTCGAAGAGGCTCGGCCGGGTCGGGATGATGACCAGCGTCGCGTGCTTGATCGCCTCGACGACGACGTGAGATTTGTTCGGCGGAGTATCGATGAGCACCCACTGGTACCCATCGCGCTTGGCTTCTTTCAAGGTGTCGTCGAGAGACCGCGTTCCGTGCCTCAGCGCCAGATCGGCCTGACCCCGAAGCTCATGCCAGAGCGACAGCGAGCCCTGGGGGTCGGCATCGATCAGCATCGTCGGGCGGGAAGGATTAGCGATATAGCTCGCAAGATGAGCCGCGAGTGTGCTCTTGCCGGAGCCACCTTTTCGCGAAGCAAAGACCAGCACGTTCATGCCCGACTCCCAATAACCCTGTTCCTACGACCCTGCGCAGTTGAGTGAAGCATACATTAACATTGCTTCTATGTAGCAGAGCAACCCTTTAGCCCGCGACTCCGCCGCCAAACGCTGTGCATATCTCCGCCCAAGCGGCCCTGACGGCGCGGTTCCGCTTGGCACTGTAAGAGGCCGGCCTCTTCCCGTCTGCCGCGCTTCGCGCCGCAGGGGCCCATTCTCTCAAAGCAGGGCTTCTGCAACTGGCCAGTCTTCGACTAGATTTGACGCAAGCTGTTTTTCCTTCAACGCCCTTTTGTATCTCGCATGGATCTCTCACTTCTTCTGTCGGCGGGTATCGCCGGTTTCGTCTATGGCATCACGCCCGGTCCCGGTGTGCTCGCGGTGCTTGGCATCGGCGCGGATCGTGGCCGTAAGGCCGGAGCCGCATTCCTGACAGGCCATTTGGCGGGCGATGTCCTTTGGTCGGCCCTCGCGCTCGTCGCCATCATTGGCGTGACGACCATCGGCTCCTTCGTATTCGACCTCCTTGGAGCGGTCAGCGGCCTCTACCTGTTCTGGCTCGGCTGGAGAGCGATTCGTGTCAAAAGGAACGCTGATGGCAGGATCGACATCCCGGTCCGACGCCCCCTGCTCCATGGCCTGACCTTCGGCATGACGAACCCGAAGGCCTACCCGGTCGCAGTTGCGACCCTGACCGCGCTTCTGTCGGCCAAGGCCAGCTCCCTTACCTGGGGCATGTTGCCTGCGCTTCTGGTGGCGAGCTGTGTCGGCGGCATCCTGGCTTATGCTATTCTCGTCGCCATCATCGGTGCGAGTGCCGTGCGCAGGACCTACCGGCGCTATGAGATTCCGATCACTCGCATTTCGGGCCTCATGTTCATCGGCTTCGCGCTAAACGCGCTCTTTCACTCGGCGCCGGGCCTGTTCATGCCGAAGCGGGCCTAAGCCCGCTCACCCGTGCATGCGCCACCGCCATGCCGAGCACGGCCATTGCGAAGACCTGATGCGCCAACCCGGCCCAGAGCGGCACGACAAGCAGCAGCGTCACGATGCCGAGCACCATCTGCGCCAGAGTCAGCCCTGCCAGCGCATGGGCGCGCCGCCCGGCCTTCGACCCCGGCGCTTTGCGGCGTAAGTCCCAGGCGTGCCACAGCGCGAAGGCCACGATGACATAGGCCACGATGCGGTGGTTGAATTGAACGAGAAGGACGTTGTCGACGAAGTTCTCGATCCAGGGTTTGACGACGAACAGCGCGGAACCCGGCGGGATCAACGTCCCATCCATCAACGGCCATGTATTGTAGGTGAACCCCGCCTTCGACCCGGCAACGAGTCCGCCGAGCGCGATCTGGAGCAGGACGAGGCCCACCAGAAAGCGCGGCGCGAACCGGCCGATATCGCGTTCATTCGCGATCTCGGAGGGGTCCTTCAGCCCCGCAGCAACCCAGACGAGACAGGCCAGGATCACACTCGCGACGGTGAGATGAAGCGCCAACTTGATCGGCGCGACGGCGGTCATACCGGGCTCCAGGCCCGAGGCCACCATGATCCAGCCGATGGCACCTTGCAGGCCGCCGAGCGCGCCGATGCCGACGAGCGTCAGCACCAGTTTGCCCCTGATGGCGCCGCGCCCCCAGAACCACAGGAGCGGCAGGAAAAATACGAAGCCAATGAGACGCCCCAACTGCCGGTGGCCCCACTCCCACGCATAGATGAACTTGAACTCGGACAGGCTCATGCCCTTGTTGACGAGTTCGTATTGCGGGATCTGCCGGTACTTCTCGAACTCGGCCGTCCAGGCCTGTTCGGTCAGCGGCGGGATCGCCCCGGTGACCGGCTTCCACTCCGTGATGGACAAGCCGGAGCCGGTCAGCCGGGTGGCTCCGCCAACCGCCACCATGGCGACGACCAAGGCCGCCAGAATGTAAAGCCAAATGCGGACTGCCTTTAGGGAGCGGATCTCGGGGCGGCGGGCCGATGGCGCGTTTTCGGCTAGGGCTGCGACAGCCATGCTCACTCTCGTCGTCGATTAGGGCTTGAACCCCGGATGCGGCTTGTCACATAGAGGCAGCATCTTCGCGAGGCAATCAATGCCGGTGACGCACCGTGGCGGCTTCGTGAAACCTTGAGAATGGAGAGGACGACCGCGATGCGTATGCGCACCCGCAAGCTGATCGGCACGGTGGTGATGCTGGCTTTTATCGGCTTCTACGTGCTGTTCGCCATGGTCGTTGCCGAGGGCCGCATTACTGATGCGCCGAAGCCCCTGCAGACATTGGGCTATATTGTCCTCGGCCTCGCCTGGGTCCTCCCGCTGCTGCCATTGATTCGCTGGATGGCGAAACCCGACAAAGTTTGAGCCATCCCAGCCGCGCATAAAGAAAAGGCCCGCGCGAAGCGGGCCTTTCGTGTTCTTAGCGGCAAACCCTGCGGCGGCGCTGCTCCCAGCCCCAGCCAGGAACCCACTCGCTGTAGCGCTCGGTCACGCAGCGCTCGACATAAACCGGCTGAGGCGGCGGAGGCGCGTAATAGACGGGCGCGGACTCGACATAGACTGGCGGAGGCGGAGCCACATAGACCGGAGCCGGAGCAGCATAAACCGGGCTCTGCGACGCGGCGATTGCGCCGCCGACTGCGAGACCTCCCAAAACGCCGAGAGCCGCCGCTGCACCCGGCGACAAGCGGTCTGCAGCCGCGGCGGGTGTCGCCGCGGACAGGCCGGTCACGACGGCCAGAGCCGCCAGCGTGCCGGAAGCGAATTGGATGATCTTCATGGTCGCCACCTTGATTCCTGAGGAGGTTCCGATTCGCCTCCCTTTCTCCAAAAGGGATAGCGCCTCAAACCTCACTGGAAGCTGAACGAACCATGGCAAAGCCAAGGCTGCGAGTCGTTTCGGTCGGCATAGTCACCGAAACGTAAAACAAGATTACATTCCTGATATCAGTCGGCCGACCTCAAAGGCACCGAGAGCAGCACGCGGATCAAATCCGCTTGGCGGTTCGTCTCGGTCTTGCGGAACAGGTTCTTGAGGTGGAACACCACCGTGGTCTGCGCGACTTCCAACTCCTCGGCGATCTGATCCAGTCGCTTTCCATCGATGAGCATCAGGGCAACACGCGTTTCGGACGGTGTCAGGTTATAGAGCCTGACCAGCGTATCTCCCGAGACTTTCGTTCTTTGCTCCGTATCGATCAGCAACAGCACCACGGCTTCAGGCCTCTCCTCCTGAGAGAAACGCTGACCGGGAACCAGCACAAGATAAGGCCGCCCACCAGACAGGCGTGGATAGGAGACGATCTCGTCCAGGACTTCCTCCTCGAACGCCTTCGCGATGCTGTCATACAGCTTCGTGTTCAGCTTCGGCACGGAGCCCTTCAGAATGCCCTGCGAGACGCCGAGGCCGTCATCCTCCGCAAGGATGCGTTCGGCCTCCTTGTTCATCAGACGAACGGCACCCTTCTCGTCGACAATTGCGACACCAACAAGAAAGCGATCGAATGCAAAGGTCGCCTTGTAAAGCGCCTCAACGGTCCGCCCGCGGGAAGACTGGAGAATCGCCTGCCAGGCCTCTTCCGCACGCTGCACCGCACCGGATTTTACGCGCTCCACCTGGTTGAGGCGCGCCTCGATCGAGGCCAGGAGAATCTCATAATCGATCGGCTTGACGAGATAATCGTCTGCGCCCGCTTGCTTGCCCACCAGCACGTCGTTGCGGCCGGCCAGAGCCGTCAGAAAAATGAAGGGTACGTCTGCAAGGCCACCCTGCTCGCGCATGGCCTTGAGCACGCCATAGCCCCCGAGGCCCGGCATGGTGATGTCGCACAGCACGAGATCGGGCCGATGTTTCTCCAAAAGCGCGAGCGCCTCAGTGCCGTTTGAGGCCTGAAGTACGTGGTAGTTGGCGGTGGCCAATTCTTCAGCGAGGTCGATCCGCAGGTCTTCCTCGTCCTCGATGCACAAAATCGTCTTTTGGGTCTTCATCTTGATTTAGCCAATTAAGCAGCCTGCTGCGCCTGATCCGCATTCGATACAGGTAAGTCGAACGTAAACAAAGACCCTGACGCCTCGTAACTTTCCACCTGTATCTCTCCCCCGTGTAGATGCATTATTTTTTGAGCGAAATTCAAGCCGATTCCCGTACCCGCGATGCCAGAAGCCGTCCGAGCACGGTAAAAGCGGTCGAAGATCTTCGATAGCTCGTCCGGCGGAATGCCTATTCCCCAATCCCGAACCGAGCAGAAGGCACGAGATCCATCCATCCAGAGCTTGACCTCCACGACGGGGTTGTCGCCGGAATACTTCACGGCATTCGAGAGAAGATTGATGACAACCTGCTCGACGAGGATGGGGTCGCAGTAAACCTGAATCGGCGTGTCCGTCGCCGTGAAGCGGATATCCGCGTGAGAACTCAGCTCGCTTTGCCGCTCACAGATATCCAGCACAAGCCCCTCAAGATTGCAGGATGTGGGGTTCACCTCGATGCGTCCAGCATCCAGCTTTGCAGCATTCAAAACGCTATCCACAAGGCGCGTCAGTCGGCTAGTCGCGTTTCTGATCCGCTGCACGCGGGTCGCAAGTTCATCCTGTGTCAGGTTCGACCCGCGCCGAAGAATGCGCTGGGCGCTCGAGTCCAAAATTGCCAATGGTGTCCGGAATTGGTGCGAGACCATCGAGACGAAGCTGCGATAGGCGCTCGTCATCTCGCGCTCGCGGTCGAGGGCGTTCTGAAGGACTCTCGCAGACTCCTTGTAGTCCGAGATATCCGTCAACCGCACGAAGATCGTGCCGTCATCCGCACGGGTCACGGAAAGGCGGGCCCAGACTTCTTTTCTGATCAACAGGTCGAGTTCAATCGGCTCCGACGGCACCCCTGTCGTCAGCAGGCAAGCGTCGGCGCCCTCGCACATGGAGAAGCAGCGCAGGAAGGTCTGCAAAGTCATCTCTTCCCAGCACCAGATCGCGATGGGGTCGGCGGCCCAGATCTGCTCGTTGGCGAACAGCAACTTGCCGGACGTGTCGAAGGCCGCGAAACCGTCGGGTGCCACCTCGATGGCAGCGATCAAGCGGCGCTCAGCGCGTCGCAGAGCGGCGGTGCGCTGCTGGACCTTGATTTCGAGGTCAAAGTTCTCCCGTTCGGCCTGTTTGCGCGCCCGCCATTGGTGCGTCACGTCCCGGACGAAGGCGATGCCGAGCTTGCGCTCAGCCATGCTGAGGGGGAAGCTATTGATCTCGAGGCAGCGCTCCTGCCCAACCTCCGAAAAGTTTTCGTCTTCGAAGATTGAGCTTGTTCCGCGAACCGCCAGAGCCAATGACTTCGCGATGTCGGGCTTCCGGAAAAGCGCGTCGAGTTCTTGGAGTTGGTGCCCAACTGCACTGTCGGGCCCCAGACCCAAAAGCCCCTGCATTCCCGGATTCCACAGCAGGCAGCTTAGAGACTCGTCGAATATGACGATGCCCTGATTGCTGATGTTGTTGATCACCAGATCGGACAGCTCCTGCTCCTCTCGCAGAAGACGCCGCGCCTGCTTCGCCTCACGCACCCCCCTGAAGAGACGAACAAGCAGGAACGCCGCGCTGATGACGATGCCAACGATGAACGCCATACTCTCGAACACGACGCGCATATATTTCAGTCGCGTTTCGGCGCCGTACTCGCGGTTGAGTTGCATGATCTTGTTCGCAACGTCGCGCAGTTGATAGGCAAAGTCCCGCGCCTGCGCTCGCAATTGCAAGGCGCTTTCGGGAGAAAGATCCTCATTGAAGAATTGCTCGGCGAGCGTCAGTTGGAGATAGGCCTGCTTGAGACCGGCCATTGCGCCGAATTTCTCGACCAGTTCGCCAATCGGACCTTCCAACAGGATCGCGCTTCGGCTGATGAGAATGGCGAGCCTGAAGCTCGGCTCTTCGTCCCGCTTGGAAAAGAGATCGTTCGCCGCCTTGCGGGCGAGACTCTCGGCCAGCAACTCGGCCTCGAACTGGGCCTGCGTGATCTGCCACAGTTTCGCATGCGTATCTTCACTGCGCAGATCGCTCTCGACGGAAAGCAGCCGCGCAACAGTAAGGACGAGGCAGGCCACCAAACTTGCGATCGCGAGCAGCGTGACAAGGGCCACCCTGTAATTTTGCGGAGCAGGCTTCATCTCTATTCAATATGCAGCCGAGACAATTGCCAGACCCACCGCGAGTTGAACCGCACGTCTTTCAGGATGGCGACAGAGTCGCGCGGATAAATGATCCATATCGGCCCCTTGTCCCGAACCTTCAGAACCTGCCCATCGACACGTAAAGCAAGGAGAGGCTCATATTTCAGATCCTCCAAGGGGATGTCGACCGTATAATCGTTCAGCGCCGTGGCTTTCATCGTCGCCCCTTTCCCGCCGATCCGCTCGATCACGGCCCTTAAGGGGACTCCCTCAAAAAACTGCGCCTTGTCAGACACTTCCGAGGAAGTGGTGATTGATGCGCTCCCGAGCGCTTCGAGCATCGCCTTGTCGAACCGTGCCTCACCCGGCGCGTTCGTTTGCTCGATCTTTCCTGAAATCGTGAGGATGACCGGCCCGGTCGGAGCCGGCAACGGCTCGGAAGCGAGCGCCGCCTCTCCCACCCCCATCAGTGCGACCAAAAAGAGATATAAGGCCATGCGCATCAGGGGCCCCTCGGAGCGATATAATAATGTACGTTTACTTGTAAGAATTTTTTGAGGGAAAGCTAGCATCTGCCGCAGAGATCCTGACGCGTTTTTTCTAAACAACTTCTTTCGAAGGGTGTGAAGCGGGTGGCTCACTCTCGGACACTTCCGACACTCGGAGAGTATTGAGCCCATGAATTTAAAACGGAACGAAACCACCCGTTGCAGCATCTCACACAGACGGTTGTTTTCGGACATATTTCCTGTCTCGGGCGAACAATGAGCGTCCCTTTTTCTTTAGTACGCCAGCACACAACCCCGCGACCTGTATTTGCCACGCTTTCCGTGGACGCTATACTGCCGTGCTTGATCTCGGGCAGTTGGAATTTTCAGCTGCCCTTCGAATGAGGAGTTAGACATGCGCAGGTTCGTTGCAGCTTTGATCGGCGCGACCACTCTCGCTTCGGCAATGCCCGCCAATGCAGAGACGATCCCGAGCCGTCGCCTTCCCGACGTGCAAAAGGCTTATCCGTCCGAGAGCTATGCGCAGTATTATTATCGTCGTGGCTATTATTATCCGCGACACTATTACTATCGCCGCGACAACGGAGCGGCTGTCGCCGCAGGCGTCGCCGGGGTCGCCGCAGGCGCGCTTATTGCCGGCGCAATCGCGAATCAGGCCGCAGCTGCGCCCGCCGCACCGCCCCCTCCCGGCACCGTGAGCCCCTCCGTCGCGGCCTACTGTGCCCGTAAATATCGGTCCTACGATCCCGCCACGGGCACCTTCCTGGCCCATAACGGTATGCGGTACGTCTGCACCTATCCGTAGCCCCGCCTTCTCGACGACAAGAGATCGCCCCGCTGCAGCATCTGTGGCGGGGTTTTTCTTTTTTGCGGACTTTTTGGAAGACGCCTCACGCCTGCCGCACAATTTGGTGCCGGCATTCGGCGAACGAAGATCGAATTGTTGGGAAATAAATGGTCGGAGCGAGAGGATTTGAACCTCCGACCCCTAGTCCCCCAGACTAGTGCGCTAACCGGGCTGCGCTACGCTCCGACTGAGCGGCCCATATAGGCCCAGACGCTTCCGGACGCAATCTCTCAAAGAGAGAAAGTCGATCTTATTCGCTGACGGCGGTCTCGACGGGCGTGCGCAGCGAGCTGAGAACGCGGTCGCATTCCAGGAGCTCATCGAGCGCCGCCTGCAGGCGTCCCAAAGCTTGCCCCGAAAACGCTGCCGCCGACGCCATGCGCGCGGGCTGCGCCTCGCGAGGAAGCGGAGCATCGCCGTACTCCCCATCGTCGTCTGCGGCCTCGGGCCGCGGCGCCGCCACGACCTGCTCTCCCCGGCCGATGGCGTGGACGAAGCGGACGCCCTCCTCTTTCAGGATGCGCTGGACGCCCTTGATCGTGTAGCCCTCGCCATACAGGAGATGGCGGATGCCCTTGAGAAGATCGATGTCGTCGGGACGGTAATAGCGGCGGCCGCCGCCGCGCTTCAGCGGCTTGATATGGGCGAAGCGGGTTTCCCAGAAGCGCAGCACGTGCTGAGGCAGGTCGAGATCCTCGGCAACCTCGCTGATGGTGCGGAAAGCATCGGGGCTTTTGTCCATGGCACCGCTCGCCCGTCTGCGATCAGTCGTCGCCCTCGACGACTTCGCCGTTGATGTAGGCCTTGAGAACGTTCGAAGGCTTGAAAACCATCACGCGGCGCGGGTCGATGGGCACCTCGACGCCGGTTTTCGGATTGCGGCCAATGCGTTCGCCCTTGCTGCGCACGACGAACGACCCGAACGAGGAGAGTTTCACGGTCTCACCCTCGGCCAAGCTGTCGCAGATCTCGGCCAGCACCCGCTCGACCAGCTCAGCCGATTCGGTGCGCGACAGGCCCACTTTCTGGTAAACGGCCTCGCTCAAATCAGCTCTGGTTACAGTTTTGCCAGCCATAAGATCCCCCGGCGGTGAGATGTGCTCTGCTTGGTCCCGACCCGAGACGCTATGCAGATGCCTCCCTATGGTCAACCTTTCAGGTTGCCGCCCAGTCGAAAACAAGAGTTCAATGCCGGTTTGGCCTCACCACCGGATCAGGGCGCTGCCCCAGGTGAAGCCGCCGCCGATGGCCTCGATCATCACGAGATCGCCCCGCTTGATGCGGCCATCCTTGCAGGCCACGTCGAGCGCCAGAGGGATCGATGCGGCAGAGGTGTTGCCGTGCCGGTCGACCGTGATGACCACCTTTTCGGGGGCAATGCCGAGCTTGTCGGCGCTTGCCGTGATGATACGCTTGTTGGCCTGGTGCGGCACGAACCACTTCAGCTCTTCCGCGGTGGTGCCGGTGGCGTTGAACGCGTCCTGAATCACGTCGGTCACAGAGCCGACCGCGAAGCGGAAGACTTCCTTGCCCTCCATCTTGAGGACACCCGTCGTCTTGGTCGAGCCGGGCCCGCCGCTGACGTAGAGCTTGTCGCGATAGCGGCCGTCGGAGCGCAACTGCGAGGTCAAAACGCCGCGGTCCGCCGAGGTCCCCTCGCCTTCCTGCGCCTCGAGCACGATCGCTCCCGCGCCGTCGCCGAAGAGGACGCAGGTGGTGCGGTCCTTCCAGTCGAGGATGCGCGAGAAGGTCTCCGCGCCGATGACGAGAGCGCGCTTGTGCGAGCCGGATTGAAGAAACTTGTCCGCCGTCGCCACGCCATAGACGAAGCCGGTGCAGACTGCCTGGAGATCGAAAGCCGCCCCGTGGCTCATGCCGAGGCCTGCCTGGATCATCGTCGCGGTGGACGGGAACGTGAGGTCCGGCGTCGACGTGGCGCAGATGATGAGGTCGATATCGGCGGGCGTCAGGCCCGCATCAGCAAGGGCCGCTTCCGCCGCCTTGATGCCGAGCACCGAGGTCGTCTCGCTCTCATCGGCGATGTGACGCTGCTCGATGCCGGTGCGCTGCACGATCCAATCGTGCGAGGTCTCCACCAGCTTCTCGAGATCTCGGTTCGTGACCAAGCGCTTCGGCAGGTAGGAGCCGACGCCGCGCACGATGGAACGGATTGGTTTCAAGCTTCTTCGCCTTCCTCAGGCCGGTTGATCGAGCGGACCGTGCTCAAGCATCGTCCGGATCGTGTTCATGAGTTCGAAATGCGCCATGTCGTAAGCGACGTCGATGGCGCTGGCGAAGCCGAGGGCGTCCGTGCCGCCGTGGCTCTTCACCACCACGCCCTCGAGCCCCAAGAAGACGCCACCATTGACCTTGCGCGGGTCCATCTTGTCCTTCAGCGCGTCGAAGGCCTGCTTCGCAAAGAGATAGCCAATCTTGGCCATCAGCGTCCGGCTCATGGCGGAGCGGAGATATTCGCCGATCTGCTTGGCCGTGCCTTCCGCGGTCTTCAGAGCAATGTTGCCGGTGAAGCCTTCGGTCACGACCACATCGACCGTGCCCTTGCCGAGATCGTCGCCCTCGACGAAACCCCGATAATCCAGGTTCGGCAGGCTCGATTCCTTCAGGATGCGGGCCGCTTCCTTGACGGTTTCGATACCTTTGATTTCTTCCGTGCCGACGTTCAACAGACCGACAGTCGGGCGGTCGAGGTCGAACACGATGCGCGCCATGGCGGCGCCCATAATGGCCATATCGACCAAGTGACCCGCATCGGCGCCGATGGTCGCGCCGACATCGAGCACGATGCTCTCGCCACGCAGGGTCGGCCACATGCAGGCGATGGCCGGCCGTTCGATATGAGCCATGGTCTTCAGACAGATCTTGGCGGTCGCCATGAGGGCGCCGGTATTGCCGGCGGAAACTGCCGCGTCGGCCTCATTGTCGCGGACAGCCTGCACGGCCTTCCACATGGAGGACTTGCCCCGGCCCATGCGAATGGCCTGGCTCGGCTTCTCGTCCATGCTGATCGCGATCTCGGAGTGGCGAATTTCCGTCGCCTCTTTGAGCTTCGGATAGGCGTTCAGAAGCGGCGCCAATGTCGCCTCGTTACCGAACATCAGGAAACGAATGTCGGGGTGGCGCTCCAAAGCCAAGGCCGCGCCCGGAATCACGACCGACGGGCCATGATCCCCGCCCATCGCATCAAGCGAAATACGCACAGCCTTTGGCATAGACGATCGGTTCTTTCTTCTGGTTCTTCGACAGGTGGCGGAAAATAGCGGTTTGCCATGCCGCCGCAACCGAATTCTATCGGGCACGCCCCAGCCGCCGCGCCCTGTGCCCCGCGACGACCTCGACATCAAAGGAATGTTATCACAACCACAAAAGGATGGTGTGGTTATTCCTTATTTTTCAAGGTCTTCAGCGCCGCAAAGGGGGAATCCTCTTCAGCTGCCGGGTCCTTGTAGGCAAAATCGACGCCCGGCTTGCGCGGATAAGGGTCGAGGCCCAATGCCAGGAACTCGGCGGTCAGCGCGCCGAGGTCGACCTCACCGTTCACGATCTCATCCGGCGGTTCGTATTCGTGCATCTCGGTCGGAGGCTCCGGCGGCATACCGGAAGATTCCGCGAAATCCACCTCGACCTCCTCCTCCACCTGGGAATCGAACGGATCGAGGCTGACCACGCAGATCTGCGTGATGCTGGCCTTCACCACGCCGATCACGTGAACGCCCTTGGCGGAATTCACCAGCTTGAAGTCACCGGAAAGGGCCTGGATGCCGGGCAACCCGAAATCCTTCGCAAGCGCAGCGCATTCCTCCGTCGTCGCCTCGACGTGGATTTGCGTGCCCTGAGGCGGCAGATTCATGACTTCGACCGGGCGAGACAGCGGCCCCACGGCTTCGGGTGTCATCGGCTCCCCTCCTTCAAGCAAAGTCTTCGGGTTTCGGAAAAACGGGCCCCGTCTCCAGGATCGCCGTTAAATCTTGTTCTTTGAGGCCACGTTCCGCGGCCAAGGCATAACGCGCCAGTCCGGTCGCCGGTGCCTCGGTGCCGCAGGCATTGCGCCCTAGAACCGCCGCCAGAGCCGCCTCGTCCGATGCATTGAGCGGCGCCTCGTAGGCATCGGCGTGGCCATAAAAGGAGCCAGCGAGCTTTTTCATGCGCTTAGGGACCGTCGTGTCGCCGATCCCCATTTCCCGATGCGCCGCGTCGAGATCCTGAAAAAAGGCGTCCGTGAGGTCGCTGGCGACGTCTCCGGCCGGGGCCGGGAGGCTGCGCAAGGCTCGCAGGACAAGAATCACATGCAGGGACAAGGCCTCAAACCGGCCTTCCAACGTATCGGGAATGCCAAGCGCCGTATAAAGCGCCGGCGCGCGGGAGGCGGTAGCAATCCGCGTGTAAAGAACCGCAATGGCGGTGCGCCGCGGATTCTTGCGGAAGAGACTGAAGATCATCGCCCGGACCCTTCCTGCCTTGTCAAAACCATCCCTCCGAGGTACGCCATCACGATCCGAAGGCGCAAGCTTATCCGCGCCGCATTCCTGGAAGAACCATACGATGCGTCGATATCAAACATTGTTCGTACGCTTGGCCACTGCGACCTTTATCGCCACGTCCGTCGCCGGATGCCTGGGCGGTGAGGAGTTCCATCGCGGATATCTCGTGGATGAGCGCGCCGTCAACCAGGTCAAGAAGGGCATGAACGCCGAGCAGGTCCTCCAGACCCTCGGAACGCCTTCGACTGTGTCCACAGTCGGCAACAAGAACTGGTACTACATCAGCCAGACCTCGCAACGGACCCTCCAGTTCCTTGGCGAACAGGTGGTGGATCAGCGGGTGACCGCCGTCTATTTCGACAACAACCTGAAAGTCGAGCGCGTGGCTCTCTACGGTCTGCAGGACGGTAAGGTGTTCGACTTCATCAGCCGCACCACCCCGTCGGGCGGTCAGGAATCGAGCTTCCTCGGAGCGCTCTTCCGCGGCACGAACAACTTCAACCCGTTCGGCGTCTAAGCCGGACCGAATTTTACAAGATTACGATGGCCGGGCTCTCGCCCGGCCTTTTTCTTTTGTGCCGAAGAAGCGCTACGCCTTGGCCGCACGCTCCGAGCGCAGCTTCAGATGCTGCAACGTCGCGACCGCCTCGGCGGGCATCCGCTGCTCCACACGCCAGTAGGTCCGACAGTCGCGGGTACGCCCCATGAGGCCGAAATCGCAGAGCTCGCGCCGCAACAGGGCGTGATCCCCAAAGCTGTGCATGGCTTGCAGACGCATGTTCACTTCAGGCTCCGAAAGATCCTCCTTCGCCGGCAGACGCGACCACAGGACCCAGAGGGCGATGATCCGCTCACTTTGCTTGCCCGGCCACCGTTGCAAGCAACCCGTCGCATCGTAGCACCGTGCAAGGCGCGCGACTCTTCGAAAATCGACAGGTTCCGGCTCTGCGGGCAGCGTGTTCAAGCGCTGAGCCGCCCTGGCCTGCGCGCGAAGCTGCTGAAAGTTGCGATGCCCGATGGAGCGGGCAAGCATGTTGAGCAGTTCGACATGTCCCGGCATCGCCTCCCGCTCGGCGAGTTGGTATCTCAAGGAGCGCGCGAGTGCGGAAATATCTTTGGCGTGAAATGGTAAGGCTGTTCTCGACATGACCTATCCTCGATGTCGTGCCTCTATCCGACGTGGGATGTCCGGTGATCGCCTTTCCGACGCGGCACGAAATGAGTGGTGTCCGTCGATCTTCGAGATGCAGGTTTAGCGTGCCCGTCAGGGCGGCGATGCCTCGGTGAACTGCTGACCGTTGCCCTCACCTAGTCCCTTCCCGCGCCGCGATCAAGCATCGGCGCTTTTCAGGCTGCAAAAAGCCCCGCAGTGTGACCTGCGGGGCTCTGTTTTTTCGATATCGCCGCTTGTTACGAGTGCGCAAGGATCGCCAGGAGCAGCAGTGCGATGATGTTGGTGATCTTGATCGCCGGGTTCACGGCGGGGCCCGCCGTGTCCTTGTAGGGGTCGCCGACGGTGTCGCCCGTCACGGACGCCTTATGCGCGTCAGAACCCTTGTGGTGGGTGTTGCCGGAGAAATCCGTGAAGCCGTCCTCGAAGGACTTCTTCGCGTTGTCCCAGGCACCGCCGCCCGAGGTCATGGAGATGGCGACGAAGAGACCGGTGACGATGACGCCGAGCAACATCGCGCCCACAGCCGAGAAAGCCTGCGACTTACCGGCGATCCAGTAGATCACGAAGTAGGTCACGATGGGCGCCAGAACCGGCAGGAGCGAGGGCACGATCATTTCCTTGATCGCGGCGCGGGTCAGCATGTCAACGGCCCGGCCGTAATCGGGACGATCCGTACCCGCCATGATGCCCGGCTTTTCGCGGAACTGACGCCGTACCTCCTCCACGACGGAACCCGCCGCGCGGCCTACCGCCGTCATGGCGATGCCGCCGAAGAGGAACGGGATAAGGCCGCCGAACAGCAGGCCCACCACCACGTAGGGGTTGGTGAGCGAGAAGTCCGGCTTCACGCCCTGGAAGTACGGATACTGCGCCGCATTCTGCGTGAAGAAGTTGAGGTCGGACGTGTAGGCCGCGAACAACACCAGCGCACCAAGGCCCGCCGAACCGATGGCATAGCCCTTGGTCACGGCCTTTGTAGTGTTGCCAACCGCGTCGAGAGCGTCCGTGGACTTGCGGACCTCTTTCGGCAGTCCCGCCATCTCGGCGATGCCGCCAGCGTTGTCAGTTACCGGACCGAACGCGTCGAGAGCGACGATCATGCCCGCCAGCGCCAGCATCGCCGTCACCGCAATCGCAATGCCGAAGAGACCCGCCAGCTTGAAGGACAAGATGATGCCCGCGATGATGACGATGGCCGGAAGCGCCGTGGATTCCAGCGATACCGCAAGGCCCTGGATCACGTTCGTACCATGCCCCGTTACCGAAGCCTGGGCGATGGAGCGAACGGGCTTGAAGCCGACGCCGGTATAGTACTCGGTGATGACGACGATGAGCGCCGTCACCGCGAGGCCGGTGATCGCACACCAGAACAGCGCCTGCCCGGTGAACGTGGTTCCGGCAACAGGGCCGAAGCCGATCATGCCATAGGTCAAAGCGGCAATCGCGGCGGCGGAGAAGACGCCGGTCGCGATCAGCCCCTTGTAGAGCGCGCCCATGATGGACTCGTTCTGGCCGAGCTTCACGAAGAACGTGCCGATGATGGAAGTCACGATACAGGCCGCGCCGATGGCGAGCGGATAGAGCAGCATGGTTTCGAGGATCGGCTGACCCGCGAAGAAGATCGCCGCAAGAACCATGGTGGCGACCACCGTCACCGCATAAGTCTCGAACAGGTCCGCCGCCATGCCGGCGCAGTCGCCGACATTGTCGCCCACGTTGTCGGCGATGGTCGCCGGGTTGCGCGGATCGTCCTCTGGAATACCGGCTTCGACCTTGCCCACGAGGTCGCCGCCCACGTCAGCACCCTTGGTGAAGATGCCGCCGCCGAGACGGGCGAAGATGGAAATCAGCGAAGCACCGAAACCAAGTGCCACGAGGCTGTCGATAACCTGGCGGTCGGACAGCGCGAGACCTGCGATCTTGGTGAGGTAAGTGAAGTAAAGCGCGACGCCCAAAAGCGCGAGGCCCGCGACGAGCATGCCCGTCACCGCGCCCGACTTGAAGGCGACATCGAGACCGTCCCCGAGGGACCGCGTCGCCGCCTGGGCCGTGCGGACATTGGCGCGAACGGACACGTTCATGCCGATGAACCCGGCCACGCCAGAGAGGATGGCGCCGATCAGGAAGCCGATGCCGACGCGAAGGCCGAGGAAATAGGTAATGATGAGGAACAGCACCACGCCCACGACCGCGATGGTGGTGTATTGCCGCCGGAGATAGGCCTGTGCGCCCTCGGCGATTGCGCCAGCAATTTCCTGCATGCGCTGTGAGCCGGCATCGCGCTTCATGACGTCATTAATGGCCCAGAGGCCATACGCTACCGAAAGAAGGCCGCCCAAAATAATAAGGGTAAGTGCCATTGTGCCATCCTTGTAATGGGAAGGCAGAATGCCGTGCTCAAAGCCTGAATTTTGGCCTTGAACGGCCTCCACCCCCAGCGAAGTCCTTATTTGGTGCCAAAAAACCAGGCACCCTGCAATGTGACTTCAAGGGATGTCGGAACAAGACTTTAGGCGGACACCGTAGCAACACGCCGCCGCCAGCCCAGCAGCGCCAGAGCGATCAAAACCGGCGGAAATACAAGCCAATTCACACTTTCCCAGCCGCCTGCATTGAGCAGTTTGCCGGAAGAAAACGATGCGATGGCGACCGATCCGAAGACCAGAAAATCGTTAGCCGCCTGCACTTTTGTGCGCTCTTCGGGACGGTAGCAGTCGGTGACGAGGGCGGTTGCGCCGATAAAACCGAAATTCCAGCCAATTCCTAAGAGAATCAGTGTCGCCCAGAAATGCGCTACGCTGGTACCCGAGAGCCCGATGGCGGCGGAGAGTGCGATCAAGCCAAGCCCTGCTGCTGTAACGGCCTCTTTGCCGAAACGGCCGATGAGCCGGCCCGTGAAGAAGCTCGGGCCGAACATGGCCAGGATGTGCCATTGAATCCCAAGCGCAGCCATGCCGACGGGATGGCCGCAGCCGATCATCGCCAAAGGCGCTGCCGTCATGAGAAAGCTCATGAGTCCGTAGGAGACGAGCCCCGCCACGACGGCGACGATGAACCGTGGCTGGCTCATGATCTCACGCAACGGCCGACCGCCCGAGGTGGGACCGGCTGCGCTTACCGACGGCGTCGGCCGCAGGAACGACACGACCATCATGGAGAGAAGCGCGAGGGAGGCATGTCCAACGAAAGCACCGGCAAACGGGGCCGTCGCGATCATATCCCTGGTCCAGATGACCGTTTGCGGGCCGATAACCCCCGCAACAAGGCCGCCAGTCATGACCCAGGAGATCGCGCGAGGCTTGAACGCCTCGGAGGCCGCATCGGTCGCGCCGAAGCGATAGCTCTGAACGAAAGAGCCGTAGAGGCCCGCGATCAGGGTCCCCAAGCAGAAGGTCAAAAAGTTCGCGGAGGCGATGCCGAAGGCGGCGATGCATCCGCCCAATACACCGATCCCTGCCCCGACCATGTAACCAGTGCGGCGTCCTGCGCGGCGCATCAGCATGGCGGCGGGAATCGTGCCGAGGGCAAGGCCCAGATTGAGCAGGCTGACGGGAAGGGTTGCGAGCTCCTTGTTCGTCGCGAGCGTCTGCCCAACCAGTCCGCCCAACGAGACCACGATTGCGGGGCTTGCACCGCCTAAGGCCTGTGCGCAGGCCAGAACCAGCGCGTTACGCTTGGCAAGGCCATCGCCCCCGACGGTCTGCGTGGCGTCAAAAGTGCGAGAATGAACCGACATCGTAGCGTCTCTCGAAATCCTTCATCCGAAAGACCGGCGTTTCATGTCCTGGGACGACATGGCCGATGACGGACAGGGCAATGCCGACGCTATCTGCCTCTTTTGCGAAGCTGTCGAGCTTGTTTTCGGGCACAGTGCAGAGAATTTCGTAGTCGTCGCCGCCGGTCAGCACCCGGTCAATCAGATCCGGCTGAGCCTCCACGGACTTGCGAGCTGCCGCCGACAATGGAACCCGATCCGCCCCCACGACACCGGAGACGCCGCTCGCCCGGAGCATCTTGGCGAGATCCCCGGCAAGGCCATCGGACACGTCCATGGCGGCGCTGGCATAGGCCCGGAGGGCGGCCGCCAGACGATACCGGGGCTGGGGGTTGAGGTAGCGGTCTGTGAGAAACGCTCTTTGGTCGGACGATAGGTTCTCCACCCATGCCGGGGAGCGCCTGACGAGTAGTCCCAAAGCGCCATCGCCGATCGTGCCCGTCACGCAGATCGCATGGCCCGCTTTCGCGGTCGCACGCTGAACCATGCGGCCCGCCGGCACCTCGCCGATGGCGGTGACGGAAAGGGTCAAAGCTCCCCTCGCCTTCACCGTGTCGCCACCGAGCAGCGGACAGGAAAACTCGCGGGCGGCTTCGCCAAGGCCTCTCGCGAATTCTGTCAGCCAGGCCTCGGTCCAGTCCTCGGGCAGCGCGAGGCTCAACAGGAAACCCGCCGGATCGGCACCTTTCGCGGCGAGATCGGAGACATTCACGCCGAGCGCCTTGCGCGCGACGGAGCCCGGCGGATCGCCGGGCAGGAAATGCACGGTCTCGACAAGCGCATCGGTCGTCAGGACGAGGTCGTGGCCAGGCGTCGGCGACAGGCAGGCGGCGTCATCCTTCAGCCCCAGCCCGCCCGGCGCGGCCAGCGGCGCGAAAAACCGGGCAATCAGGCTGTCTTCGCCGGGACGTGAGGTCATGCCTCGCCCTACCTCTTGGCTGGAGCGGCTTTCTTTTCCAGTTCCCCTGCCCGGACCTCTCTCGTCAGGGCATCCAGCACCGCGTTCACGAGGCCGGGTTCGTCACCGTCATAGAAGCTGTGCGTCACGTCCACATACTCGGTGATCACGACACGCGCCGGAACATCCTTGCGGTAGATCAGCTCGTAGCAGCCCGCGCGCAGGATGGCGCGCAGCACGGCCTCGACGCGGGCCAGCGGCCAGCCTTCGGCCAGCGCCTTGTCGACCTTCACGTCGATCTCACGCTGGTTCGAGACGACGCCCGAGAGGATGTTGCTGAAGAAGGCGTTATCGGATGGCTGGAACTCGATGCCTTCGACCTCGCGGCCGATCCAGAACGCCTCGAACTCGGCCAGCGCGTCGACGACCGTCTTGCCGGACAGATCCATCTGATAGAGGGCCTGAACGGCCGCAAGGCGAGCAGCAGAGCGCTCGGCGGGCTTTGCCATGATCAGGCCTCCTCAAGCTTGCGCTTGATGCGCAGAACGGCCAAGGCCGCGTCCACCGCGCCGCCGCCCTTGTTCAATTCATTCACGCGGGCGCGGGTCCAGGCCTGCGCGTCATTCTCGACGGTGAGAATGCCGTTGGCGAGCGGAATGCGCCGCTCAACCGACAGGTCCATCAGCGCCCGTGCGCTCTCGCCCGCGACAATGTCGTAATGTCCGGTCTCGCCCCGGATCACGCAGCCGAGCGTCACGACGGCATCATAGGGCTTTCCGGCCCTTTCGGCACCGTCGAGCGCGATGGCAACCGTCGACGGGATTTCGAGCGCGCCATCGACGGTCAGCACATCGACCTTCGCCTGCGCCGCATCCGCTACCCCGCGCGCACCGCGCAGAAGTTCATCGGCGATATCGTCATAGAAGCGGGCTTCCACGATCAGGATGCGCGCGCCGGGAACGGGCGGGCGGGCAGCGGCGGGTTTTGAAGAATGCGAAACCATACGAAGTCTTTCGACGCTGCCAGAGCCGCGTCGGGTTGGGTGGCAGTGCCAACGTGAATGAGGTTGGCGTTCCCCTACCCCGCCCCGCGGGCATCCGCAAGACGTGCGGCATAGCGCGCCATCAAATCGACCTCGAGATTGAGCTTGTCGCCGGCCTTGCGCTCACCCCAGGTGGTGACCGCGAGCGTGTGGGGGATGATGAGAACGGAAAACAGGTCACCCTCGACCGAATTGACGGTCAGCGACGTGCCGTCGAGGCAGACCGAGCCCTTTTCCGCGATGAAGGGGGCGAGCGCCGCCGGTGCCTTGATGACGAAACGGGCCGTCGGTCCCCAGGGATTGTCGGTCGCGGTAATCGCTTCCACCGCCACGATGGTCGCAACGCCGTCCACGTGCCCCGTGACGATATGGCCGCCGAGTTCGTCGCCGATCTTCAGCGAGCGCTCCAGATTGATGCGGGTGCCTGCAACCCAATCCGGCACGGTCGTACGCTCCAGCGTCTCGGCGGCAGCATCCACATCGAACCAGCAGCCGCCCTCACGTGCGCCCACAGCCACCACCGTCAGGCACGGACCGCCGCAGGCGATGGATGCGCCAAGCGCGATAGTTTCCGCGTCATAGGACGATCGAATGCGCAGGCGCTTCAACGTGCCCTGGAAACCCTCTTCCGCGACGACCTCGCCAATATCGGTGACTATGCCGGTGAACATCAGGGCCTCTCCCAGAACATGAACAGATCGGATTCGGCCTGGTCATCACCCATAAAAGCCAGCTCGTCTATTCTTTCCTGAAGAGCCATGCCGAGAGCTGGGATGTCCCCTTCCCCACGCGCGGAGCGGCCGGTAATGAGCACCAGCTCGTCGATGAGATCGGCCCGCGCCAAGGCGTCGGCGAGACCGGGACCACCCTCACAAAATACGCGCGTCAGTCCCCGCGTGCCGAGAAGGTGCAGAGCCTCCGGCAATGCAACATGACCGGCCGCATCGGCGGACACGCGCATCACCTCGACGCCGCGCTGTACAAGCGCCCGCTCAGCCTCCACAGGCGCAGCGATAGTCGTGACGACCCAGGTCGGCACCTCTCGCGCACCCGCCACGACGCGCGCCGTCAACGGCGTGCGCAAATGGCTGTCGATGACGATACGGATTGGCGAGCGCGCTTCCATTCCGGGCAGACGCACGGTGAGAAGCGGATCGTCCGCCAACGCTGTGCCGATGCCGACCATGATAGCGTCCGCATGCGCGCGCATCATATGCACCCGCGCATTTGCACCCTCACCCGTAATCATCAACCGCGCGCCCCGGCTGCTTCCGGCAAATCCTTCGGTCGTGCGCGCCAGTTTTACCGTGACGGCAGGTCTGCCCTTCGTGACACGGGTGATGTGGCCGCGATGGATGCGGAAGGCCGGCTCGCGGAGACATCCCGTCGTCACCGCAATGCCCGCGTCCCGCAGGAGCGTATGACCTAGTCCCGCGACTCGATCATCCGGATCTTCAAGCGCCGAGACGACACGCGCGACGCCCGATGCGATCACCGCATCGGTGCAAGGCGGCGACTTGCCGTGATGAGAGCACGGTTCGAGCGAAACATAGAGGGTTGCGCCCCGCGCACGCTCGCCTGCCTCGGCAAGCGCCACACGCTCCGCATGGGGCCGCCCGCCCAGTTGGGTCACTCCCTGCGAGATGATGAAAGGCACATCGCCGCTCTCGTCCACCACCACGCAACCGACGGAAGGATTGGGCCAGGTCAGGCCGAGGTTGCGCTGCCCAAGCGCGATGGCGAGACGCATGAAGCGCTCGTCCTGGTGGGGCTTGTCGGGGGATGCGTCCTGCGGGTCGGAGGCCGTCATCACTCGGACTGCACGGGCTTGCGCTTGGCCTTCGAGGCGGCCTTTGCGGCCGCATCGTCCGCGAGTTCGCCAAGAATCTCCCTGAAGTCCTTCGCCTCGCTGAAGTCCTTGTACACCGAAGCGAACCGGACATAGGCGACGTCGTCGAGGCCTTTCAGCCCTTCCATGACGAGTTCGCCGACCGTCTCGCTCGGCACCTCGGGCTCGCCCATGCTCTCCAATTGCCGGACGATGCCGTTGATCATCCGCTCGACCCTGTCGGGGTCCACGGAGCGTTTGCGTAGCGCGACATCAACCGATTGCTGGAGCTTGTCCCGGTCGAACGGCACGCGCCGACCGGAACGCTTGAGCACGAACAGCTCGCGCAACTGGACACGCTCGAAGGTCGTGAACCGACCTCCGCAATCCGGACAGACGCGGCGGCGGCGGATGGCCGAAGCATCATCCGTCGGCCGAGAATCCTTCACCTGCGTATCCAGGCTCCCGCAATAGGGGCAGCGCATGTGTCAGCTCACGCCTCAGCTGTAGATCGGGAAGCGTTTGGTCAGCTCGTGAACACGCGTCTTGACCGATTCCTCGACCGCCTTGTTGGCCTCTTCGCCATGCTTGGCGAGGCCGTCGAGGGTCTCGACGATCAGTTCACCCACCTTACGGAATTCCGCCACGCCGAAGCCGCGCGAGGTGGCGGCGGGGGTGCCGAGGCGGATACCCGAAGTGACCATCGGCTTCTCGGGGTCGAAGGGCACGCCGTTCTTGTTGCAGGTGATGTGCGCGCGGCCGAGCGCCAGCTCGGCGGCCTTACCGGTGAGCTTCTTGGGACGCAGATCGACCAGCATCAGGTGGTTGTCCGTGCCGCCAGCGACGATGGCGTAGCCGTTCGACAGCATGGTGTCGGCGAGCGCCTTGGCGTTCTCGACGACGGAGCGGGCATAGACCTTGAAATCGGGGCGCAGCGCCTCGCCGAAGGCCACCGCCTTCGCCGCAATGACGTGCATGAGCGGGCCGCCCTGGAGGCCGGGGAAGATCGCCGAATTGACCTTCTTGGCGATGTCCTCGTCATTGGTGAGGATCATGCCGCCGCGCGGGCCGCGCAGGGTTTTGTGGGTCGTAGTGGTGACCACATGAGCGTGAGGGAACGGCGACGGATGCGCGCCGCCCGCCACCAGACCGGCGAAGTGCGCGATGTCCACCATGAAGAATGCGCCGACCTCATCCGCGATTTCGCGGAAGCGGGCGAAGTCCCAGAAGCGGGAATAGGCCGAGCCGCCGGCCACGATGACCTTGGGCTTATGCTCGCGAGCGAGACGCGCAACTTCGTCCATATCGATGATCTGGTCGCTCTCGCGGACCTTGTAGCTGACCACGTTGAACCACTTGCCGGACATGTTGACCGGCGAACCGTGCGTCAGGTGGCCGCCGCAGGCGAGGTCCAGGCCCATGAAGGTGTCGCCCGGCTTCATCAATGCCATGAACACGGCCTGGTTGGCCTGGCTGCCGGAATTCGGCTGAACGTTGGCGAACTTGCAGTCGAAGAGGCGCTTGGCGCGGTCGATCGCCAGCTCTTCGGCGATATCAACGAATTGGCAGCCGCCATAGTAGCGGCGGCCCGGATAGCCCTCCGCATACTTGTTGGTCATGATGGAGCCTTGAGCTTCCAGCACGGCGCGGGAGACGATGTTCTCCGACGCGATCAGCTCGATTTCGTCGCGCTGACGGCCAAGTTCAAGCTGAATGGCGCGGGCAATTTCGGGATCGCTGTCGGCGAGGCCCGCCGAGAAAAAGCTATTGGAAAGATGACCTTGCGCCGCTTCGTTCATGCTCATGCTTAACCCTTTGCCGCCTACGCGGAGAATGGACCTTCGACTGCGCTCACGGCTTTATCACGCCCGCAAGGAGCGCGCCAAGCCGCCCATTGTCACCCGCAGCCGGCTATCCCGGCTTAAATGGCTTGTAGCGGCTTGGATTTACAGGGCTCCGAGGCGGGGGCCAGGCGCTATGCTTTCTTCAGAAATTCCGTCCTGAGAACGAGATCCTTGACCTTCTCGGCCCGGCACTCGACTTCATCTTCGTTGCCCGTCAGCCGGATGTTCTTGATCAAGGTACCCCGCTTCAGGGTTACGGAGGTTCCCTTCACCTTCAAATCCTTGATGAGGGTGACGGAATCGCCGTCCTTGAGCGGCGTACCATTGCTGTCTCTCACGTCCATGGTTGGTCCTCATTCTGAAATCTGCGATGAGGCTCCTTAGCGCGCCGCACCGCAAAAACAAAACGGCCCGCCTTTCGGGCGGGCCGCTCGTCGGATCATATCGCGATCAATTCTGCAGGAACATTTCCTGATCGGGCTCGTTCGGGACGCGGCTTGCGACCGGGACCGCGCTACCGAGGCCGTCCTTGTTGTAGATGTCGTCACGGAACTGCACGAGGCCGTCAGGCGTCGCCCAGGCGGTGATGTAGACCCAGTAGATATTGACCGGCACGGCAAGGCGCGCGTCGGTGCGCGAACCGGCCTTGAAGGTCGCGTCGATCTGCTCGCGGCTCCAGCCGGGCGTGTCCTTCAACAGCCACTCGATGTAGTCGCGCACGTTCTGCACGCGGATGCAGCCCGAGGACACGAAGCGGAAATCGTCGCCGAAAATGCCCTTCGACGGGGTGTCGTGCATGTACACGCCGTGCGGGTTCGGAATGTTGATGCGCACGAAGCCCATGGAGTTGAGCTCGCCGCCCGAGTCCTGACGGAAGCGGTAGCGGGTCGCCTCATCCGAGAACCAGTTGACCTGGCTCGGGCTAAGCTCCTGCCCCGCACCATTGAAGATGCGGATCTTGTTGTCGGTGAGGTAGTTCGGCTCCTTCTGCATCTTGGGGATCAGATCCTTGCGGATGATCGAAGCCGGGACGGTCCAGAAGGGGTTGAAATTGATCTCGACGACCTTGGAATTGATCAGCGGCGACTGACGGTCGATCTTGCCGACACCCGCTGCATGGCGCGTGTGAACGACGCCGTCTTCCACCGTCTCGACGAGGGCTGCGGGAATATTCGCGACCACATAGCGGCGGCCGAGATTGCCGAAGCTGCGGAGGCGGACGAGATTGATCTCGAGCTGACGGATGCGGATGTCGGCCGGCACGTTCATGGCCGCGACGGTCGCGCTCGTCATGGTGCCGGTGGAGCTGAGGCCGTGGCGAGCCTGGAAGCGGCGCACGCCTGCCTCTACGTAAGAATCGTAAACGGGCGATTCGCCCGCCGCCGGATCGAGATCGCCGGTGACGATGAGGCGCTGACGAAGCCCCGTGACGGCAGCGCTCTTCGAGCCGACGCGCAGACCGTCGACGCCCCGCACCATCGGCCAGCCGCCGCGCGCCGCGATATCGCGATAGCGCTGGATCATCTCCTCCGTCGCAGCGAGAGCCTCGTGCGACAGCATCGGCGTGGAGGTGCGCTGCACGCGGGTGCGGGACACCGCCTCGTAGTTCTGCGACCACTCCGCCTGGCTCTGGTTCTGGGCGAATTGCTGGGCCAGGGCCGCCGCCGGGGTAAAGACCAGGGTGAGCGATCCTGTCAGAAGGGAACGGCGAGACAACATGGGCGCAGGCTTTTCTTCAGGTTAGACGTGGAGCAATAACGCGGGCGCAGGACAATTCTTCGTTGAACCGGCCTCGCACCCGGCCGAAAATGCCGGGATACGATTAAGGAACGGTATCGAAAACCGGGAACATCGGGGCCATTTTATGGCAAAAATGACGCCCTCCCCGCTTCCGGCCCTCACAACCGCTCAGCTTCAATCTCTAAGCGACGAGTGTGTGTTTGGGGATACACTTCTTTGTGAGCAGAGCGGGATCGTTTCCTATGGCTGCTCTTCCTGAGCAGCGAGCCAGGACACCGCGAGATAGACTGCGACGAGGGTCAAAAAGAACAGCATCGTCATGATGCCACTGGAGACGATGCCGGGAAAGAAAGCCGCCAGGATGAGGTGGCTCATCACTGCCAGAAGCCACATGATTCCGCCCCAGGTACCCGCCATCCAGAGGCCGACGGCGGCAATCAGGTCGATGAGCGCGAAATAGATGATGGTGGCCTGATAGCCCGTGGACCGGGCTTCGAAAGCGCCCGGAGGGGTCCACACGCCAAGAATCGTGGACCAGGCGCTCAACCCCTTCATGATCCACAAAATCGATAAGAGACGCATGAACCAGGTGAGCAGAAAGCTCCAGCGCATGGCGTTGGGGGCGGCCGGGCGCTCCTCGATCCGGTCGGACGGATAGTCCCGCGCGGCGTCGAAGGCAGGCGACTGGATGGGGGACTTTGCCATCAGGCGATCTCCAATTCATTCGCCCCGAGGCTGGCGAAGTGACCTTCAATAGCCGCCGGATCGATCTCTTCCAAGGTCACAGGCCGCCATTGCGGTTGGCCGTCCTTGTCGATGATCACTGCCCGAACGCCCTCATAAAAGTCGTGGCCGTCGACGATCCGCGAGACGATCCGGAACTCCGTCTTCATGGCCTCCTCGAACGTGACCGCACCGCCGCGGCGAATCTGCTCGAAGGCGATGCTCATACTCGTCGGGGATTTCGTGCGCATGGTCGCGGCGGTCTTCGCCGCGAAATCGGACCCTTTCGCGGCAGCCTCATCCAACCGCTTAAGGATTGCGGGGACGCTCTCGGCGGAAAAACAGGCGTCGATGATGTCGCGCTGCGTAGCGAGGGGCGCGGGACCGGGATCGACAACTGCTGCGGCCAGGAGGGCTTCGACGGGCTCGCCTGCGGCAAGCGCTTCGCGCAACTTGTCCAGATCGCCATCGACCGCGTGGGTCGCGAGCCCCAGCATCATCGCATCGGCCCGCTTCACCCGTTCGCCCGTCAGCGCAAGATACATGCCGGTGCAGCCCGGCAGCCGGGGCAGCGCATAGGTTGCGCCCACGTCGGGAAAGAAGCCGATTCCGACTTCCGGCATCGCGAAGAGATAGCGCTCCCCCGCGATCCGGTAGCCGCCATGCAGTGAAACACCGACCCCGCCGCCCATCACGATGCCGTCGATGAGGGAAATGTACGGCTTGGGATAGCGCTTGATGCGGGCGTTCAGCTGGTATTCCTCGCGCCAGAAGGTCAGTGCCTCCTGTTTCTCTCCCGCGAGGCCGAGTTCGTGCAGCCGCCGGATATCGCCCCCGGCGCAAAAGGCCTTTTCGCCGGCTCCCTGCACCACGATTCGCGTCACGGCGGCGTCGTCCGCCCAGGCGTCGAGCGCGCGGCGCATCTTGCGGACCATGGTGAGGGTCAGCGCATTGAGGGCGTGCGGTCGGCTGAGGGTGACGAGTCCCGCCGCTCCCTGCCTCTCGCAGACGATTTCCGCATCCTCGTCCATGCCGTCTCCCGGTTCACCCATGGGCTTAAACAAGCCCGGCTATTCAGGTCAATGCAACAAGGGGTTGGGAGGGATTTCACAAAAGCAGGGCTGTCCTGCGACCTCGAACCCTTTTTTAGACCTATTTAAATGTGCTAACCCAATCGGCAGCCGCCGGCGCGGACCAGCCGGCGTCGGATCAGGATTCATGACCAAGCTCACCCCCTTCCCCCGCCCCGCCATTGAGGCCGCCAACTCTTCTTCGCTGGCTTTGACCCACCGCCCGCGCCGCAACCGCAAGGCCGAGTGGTCGCGCCGTCTGGTGCGGGAGAATGTGCTCACCGCTGATGACCTGATCTGGCCAATTTTTATCATCGAGGGCGCGAGCGGCCGCCAAGCAATCGGCTCCATGCCGGGCGTCGAGCGCCTGACTATCACGGAAGCGGTGAAAGCCGCCGAGCAGGCGGCGGCCCTGCGCATTCCGGCCATCGCCCTGTTTCCGAATACTGATCCCTCACTGCGCGATGAGAGCGCGTCCGAGGCATTGAACGCTCGCAACCTCATCTGCCGCGCGGTGCGCGAGATGAAGCGTGCCGTGCCGGAAGTCGGCATCATCACCGACGTTGCGCTTGATCCCTATACCAGCCATGGCCATGACGGGCTGATGGTGGGAGACCGGATCGTCAACGACGAGACGGTCGATGTGCTTGTGCGGCAGGCGCTTCTCCACGCCGAAGCGGGCGCCGACGTCATCGCCCCCTCCGACATGATGGACGGACGCGTCGGCGCAATCCGTATGGCGCTCGACGCGAATGGCTTCCAAGACGTGCAGGTCATGGCCTATGCGGCGAAATACGCCTCTGCCTTCTACGGCCCGTTCCGCGACGCCATCGGCACCAACGCGACCCTGATCGGCGACAAGCGGACCTACCAGATGGACCCGGCCAACACGGACGAAGCGCTGCGCGAGGTCGCGCTTGATCTGGAGGAAGGCGCGGACATGGTCATGGTCAAGCCGGGCCTGCCCTATCTCGACATCGTCCAGCGCGTGAAGGAAACCTTCGCCGTTCCGACCTTCGCCTATCAGGTGTCGGGCGAATACGCGATGATCGAAGCCGCCGCGGCCAATGGCTGGATCGATGGCGAGCGGGCGATGATGGAGAGCCTTTTGGCCTTCAAGCGCGCAGGCGCCGACGGCATTCTCACCTACTTCGCGCCTCGGGTCGCCGAGAAGCTGAAGGCATAACCAACCTCAGGGCCTCCGTGAGCCGCTTCAACCCTTTCCGAGCATGGCGCTTCACCGCGATGCTTTTGGGTTTGGCTCTTCTGGCCGGGTGTGGGTTTTCCACCGATGCGGAGCAGACGCGGGTCTGCCGCACCGCCCTGCCCGCCCTGAACCCCGGCGCGCGGATCACCGTGGAGCGCGTACAGGAAGGCCCGGTTCCGCGCAGCCTGCGCGTCATTTACGTGGCCGAATACCCGCACCGCCCGCCGCTGGACCGATACGTCATCTGCCGCTTCGCCGCGGCTGGTCTTTCCCCGAACAAGGCGGAACTCACTGACATCGCGACCGAGGAAGGGCCGATTTCAGGGGCGAACCTCTACTTCCTCAAGCACTACTACATCGACAGCCCCGAGGGCGTCGCGAACGATCCCGGCAGCAAACCCGACGCCAACGTTCTGGAGATCCCCGAAAGCGTCGCCTATTCCGCGCAGCAGCTTCTCGTCAGCCTGCCCCGCACCGCCATCTACGCCCTGCTCGCGGTGGCCTATGCGCTGATCTTCGGCCTGAGCGGGCGCATCAACCTCGCCTTCGGTGAACTCGCCGCCGTCGGATCGGCGGCAACAGTTGCAGGAGCTTCCATCGTGCTCGCATCGGGCGGAAGCTCTCCCCTCCTCGGCCTTGCGGTCGGTCTGGCAGCCGCACTTTCTGCAGGCGCCATCCACAGCGCCGTCGGCGGATATTTCACCATCGCCCGCGTGAAGGCCGCAAGCACTCAGCCAAGCCTGATCGCGACGGTCGGCCTGTCGCTCTTTCTTATGGAATACTTAAGGCTCGTGCAGAGCCCCGTCACCGTCTGGCTGCCGCCGATCTGGTCCACGGCCTGGCCTCTGGCACGGTCGGGTGATTTTCTCGTCAGCCTCACGCCGATCACCGTCATCTCATCCGGCATCGGCCTTTTGGTGGCCCTCGGCCTTCTCTGGCTCATGCGCTCCACATCGTTCGGACGATCCTGGCGGGCCTATGCGGACGATGCCAAGGCCGCGGCGCTCTTTGGCGTCAACGCGCCTCGCCTGCTCATCCAAACCCTCGCACTCGCAGGGGCAATGGCGGCCCTCTCCGGCATGCTGGTCGTCGCCCAATATGGGGGGCTGGGCTTCGCGGGCGGGTTCCAATACGGCCTCAAGGCGCTGATCGCCGCCGTCATCGGCGGCATCGGCTCTATCCCCGGCGCATTGCTCGGCGGCGTGGCGGTGGGATTGTTTGAAACAGTGTGGTCGGCTTATCTACCCATAGAAGCGCGCGACATGGCTCTTTACGCCGCGTTGATCGTTTTCCTGATCTTTCGTCCGGGCGGCCTGCTCGGCTTGAAGGATCCAACACCACGGCCCGTCTAAGGGCGGCGACTGCAACCGGAGGCCAATCTTGGCAAACTACGCCATCACCATCGACGACGTTAAACGCGCTGCGAGCACGATCCAGGGGCAAGTCCTGCGGACGCCTCTCGTCCCGGCTCCCCGCCTCTCGCAGCTCACCGGCGCGACCGTCTTTGTGAAGCATGAGAACATGCAGCCGACCGGTTCCTTCAAGGAGCGCGGAGCCGTCTCGAAGCTGGAGAGCCTGACGCCGGAAGAGCGCAAACGCGGCGTCATCGCCATGTCGGCCGGCAACCACGCCCAGGCAGTCGCCTATCACGCGACGCGCCTTGGCATCCCCTCCACCATCGTCATGCCGGAAACCGCTCCGCTGGTGAAGGCGGAGAACACCCGCGCCTATGGCGCGCGCGTGATCCTTTACGGCGAGACCCTCTATGAATCTGCCGACCGCGCCCGGCAGATCGCGGCAGAGGAAGGCCTCGTCTTCGTCCACCCCTATGATGATCCGAAGATCATGGCCGGCCAGGGCACTATCGGCCTCGAAATGCTCACCGACGTGCCGGACCTCGATCAGATCATCGTCCCTATCGGCGGTGGCGGCCTCATTGCCGGCATCACGGTTGCCGCCAAGGCGCTCAAGCCCTCCATCGAGATCATCGGGGTCGAGGCGGCGCTCTACCCGTCGTTCCAGAACGTGATCAAGCACGAGGACCGCCCTATCGGCGGCGCGACGCTGGCCGAGGGCATTGCAGTCAAGGCGGTCGGCCAGCTCCCGCTTCCCATTGTCAAGGATCTCGTCTCCGAGATCATCTTGGTGGAGGAGCCGCTGATCGAGCGCGCAGTCAACGCGTTCGCCACTCTGCAGCGGACCATGGCCGAGGGTGCGGGCGCCGCCGGTCTTGCCGCCATGCTCGCGAAACCTGAGCGCTTCACCGGCAAGCGGGTCGGCGTGGTGCTTTGCGGCGGCAATATCGACGCGCGCATTCTCGCCTCGGTGATGGTGCGCGAGCTGGAGCGCGACGACCGTATCACCTCATTCCGCATCACCTCGCAGGACCGCCCCGGCCTTCTTGGCCGCGTCGCAAGCCGCCTCGGCGAGCTTGGCGCGAACATTCTGGAAGTGTCGCATGGGCGTCTTTTCCTCGACGTTCCGGCCAAGGGCGTTTCCATCGACATCACCATCGAAACGCGCGACAGAAAGCATACATTGGAGGTGTTCGAAGCCCTGGCGGCTGACGGACTGGCCCCCCAGCGGATCGACCAGCGGTGCCTGTCCGAGAGCGCGTATTGAGGAGACGACGATGACCAATGGGCCCACCGTACCGAGCATGTACTATCGGCCTGAAGTGCTGGACTGGCGCCTGACGCGCGGCGTCGTAAGCCGCCGGTTCTGGGCTTACCTGGTTGATCTGGTGGTCATCGCGCTTTGGGTGCTCTTCCTGTTCTTCGCGCTGGTGATCCTCGGACCCTTTACGCTTGGATTGACGTGGCTGCTGATGCTGATCGGCTTACCCGTCGTGGCCCTGACCTTTGTGATCTACAACGCGGTTACCATCGGCGGCCCTTCGCAGGCGACGGTCGGGATGCGGATGGTGGGCCTGCGCGTGATCGATGCCTACAGCGGAGGCCGTCCTTCCATGCTCGCGGCAGCGGTCCATGCGCTGCTGTTCTACGTGGCCGCTTCGACTTTCCTCCTGTGGGCAGGCGACATTCTCGTCGGTCTGTTTCGCGACGACCGGCGCTTCGCGCGCGATCTCCTGACGGGCCTCACGGTCATCCGCCCGTGAGACCCGCCTGCGGCATCCGGGGCCTCTTTTTCTGGACGAGCCCGGCACCAATGTTATCCTTGGGCGTTGAGTCGACGCTCAAGGTTCCACCACAGGGCGATTAAGCGTGACGAGCCAGCCGCGCGATGCACCGCAGTTCTATCTGACATCCCCCTCCGCCTGCCCCTACCTGCCCGGTCGGGAGGAGCGGAAGGTGTTCACGCACATCGTCGGCCGCCGCAGCCGGGAGCTGAACGAGATTCTGACCCAGGGCGGGTTTCGCCGCTCCCAGACCATTGCCTATCGCCCAGCCTGCGACGCCTGCCGCGCCTGCGTTTCCGTGCGCGTGCTGACCGACGAGTTCGAACCGTCGGAGAATCTCAAGCGGGTGTTGAAGGCCAATGAGGACCTGATGGGCGTCGCTCTCCCCAACCGACCGACCTCCGAACAATACTCGCTCTTCCGCCGCTATCTCGACGCGCGTCACACTGACGGCGGCATGGCCGACATGACCGTGCTCGACTATTCGATGATGATCGAGGACAGCCACGTCGACACGCAGCTTATCGAATACCGCCGCCGCGGCATCGATAGTGGCATCACCGGCAAGGGCGCCGGAGACCTCATCGCCGCCTGTCTGACCGATGTGATGAGCGATGGCCTGTCGATGGTCTATTCGTTCTACGATCCCGATATGCATGATCGCAGCCTCGGCACCTTCATGATCCTCGACCACATCCGCCGCGCGCGGACAATGGGGCTGCCCTTCCTCTATCTCGGTTATTGGGTCGAGGGCTCGAAGAAGATGGCCTACAAGGCCCGTTTCAAGCCGCAGGAGCGGCTTCTGGCCGAGGGCTGGGTACGGGTGGACTAAACGCGGCGCCAGATGCCAGTGCCGCAGTCGGAACACAGGACGATTGATCGCGCGGCATCACCGCGTCGTGTTGGAACTGGCTTTCATTCCCATGGTTGAGCCTACGCATTCGTCGATGCGTGATGCCTGCCAAGGAGGCGGCCATGTCGTTGCGCTCGGATTTGGGTGAACTGACCCCTCAGCAGCGGAAAGTCATCGTCGCAAGCTACCTGGGATGGACCCTCGACGCCTTCGACTTCTTCCTCCTCGTCTTCGTCATCAAGGATATCGCGGCGGAATTCTCCACCACCATCGAGGGCGTGACCATCGCCATTCTGCTGACTCTGGCGATGCGTCCGGTCGGCGCTCTCCTGTTCGGGCTCGCGGCCGATCGCTGGGGGCGTCGGCCCACCCTGATGGCGAACATCCTGCTTTATTCCGGCGTCGAATTCGCCTCCGGTCTTTCGCCCAACCTGACAGTCCTCATCATCCTGCGGGCGATCTACGGCATCGCCATGGGCGGCGAATGGGGCGTCGGTGCATCGCTCGCGATGGAAACCATTCCGGTCAAGATCCGGGGCCTGATCTCGGGTGTTCTTCAGGCCGGCTACCCATCGGGCTATCTCATCGCCTCGCTCGTGTTCTTCCTGCTCTTCTCCACCATCGGCTGGCGCGGCATGTTCTTCGTCGGCGCGGCCCCTGCTCTGCTCGTCCTCTACATCCGCAGTCATGTGGAGGAATCGCCAGTCTTCCTGGCGAGGCAAATGGAAGAAGCACGGCCGAACCTGTGGCAGGTCGTGCGCAGCAATCTGCGCCTCGCGATCTGGGCGATCCTGCTGATGACCGCCTTCAACCTCTTCAGTCACGGCACCCAGGACCTTTATCCGACCTTCCTGCAGGTGCAGCGCGGCTTCGACACCCATACCGTCGGGCTCATCGCCATCGTGTTCAACATCGGCGCGATCATCGGCGGTCTGACATTCGGTCACCTGTCCGATTTGATCGGGAGACGCACCGCCATCGTGATTGCGGCGCTCTGCGCCATTCCGATGATCTGGCCCTGGGCCTACGGCTCAACGCCGGTCGTGCTCGCCATCGGCGCATTCCTGATCCAGTTTTTCGTGCAGGGTGCGTGGGGCGTCGTGCCGGTTCATCTCAACGAGCTGTCGCCCGATGAGGTGCGCGGCACGTTCCCCGGCGTGGTCTATCAGCTCGGCAATCTGCTCGCCTCGGCGAATGCCACCATGCAGGCGAGCATCGCCGTGCACAACAACGGCGACTACGCCTATGCGCTGGCTCTCGTCGCCGGAATCGTCGGCGTCATTGTCGCCCTTCTTGCCGGGTTCGGATTCGAGGCAAAGGGTGTCCATTTCGGACCGGCACACACGCGGGAAGCGGCTGCCTGAGCCTCGGCACGATCTGCCATCAAGTCAGAAAGCGCATCGCCACGAAGACGGCTCCTGCGAGCGCGGGGACCGCAAGCAGGACAAAGGCCAACATGACGCGGTCATTCTGAAACACAGTTTTTGCCGCGATGATCGCCGCAAGGCTCGCGAGCGTGAGCAAGATCATTCCGCCCACGAACGCCCACGCCTGCCACCGGCTCTGCGAGCCTGGCGCATCGAAGGCCATAACCGACAGGGCCGCGCCGATCAGCGTCCCGATCCATCCGCAGACCGCCAACACAAGTGTCATCTTGAAGGCGATCTGCACCAACATGCCTGACTTGCCCCTTCTGCCGGATGAGTTATTGCCTCACTCGAACTTGTTCGAGCGCGGGAACCCCTTCGGCGGCAGGCGTCCGGCCTCGGCGCGGTTGCCGATCCATTCGGTCAGGTCGGCCTTCTCCACGGTCCAGGTCCGGCCCGAAGTGTCCTTCCAGGTCAGGCCATCGCTCATCGCGAAAACCTTCGCGTCGGAAATGCCGCCGTCCTTGTAGCGCTGGAGCCGCACGCCCTTGCCGCGTGTCATCTCGGGCATCTGGTTGAGCGGGAAGACCAGAAGCTTCCGGTTCTCGCCGACAATGGCGACATGGTCGCCTGATGCCTCCGCACAGATGACCGCCTTGGCGGGCGCATCGAGATTGAGGATCTGCTTGCCCTTGCGGGTATTGGCGATGACATCGTCGGAAGGAACAATGAACCCGCGTCCGTCAGTACCGGCGACCAAAAGCTTCGTGCCCGCCTTGTACGGGAACGCGGCGATGAAATCCTCGCCCTCTTCCAGATCGACCATGAGGCGGATCGGATCGCCGAAGCCACGGCCGCCCGGAAGCTTGGACGCGTCGAGCGTGAAGAAGCGCCCGTTCGTCGCCACCACGATGATCTTCGAGGTCGTCTCCGCGAAGAACGCGGTCTTGAGGCTGTCGTCGCCCTTGAATTGCACGCTGGAAGTATCCGCGACGTGGCCCTTCATGGCGCGGATCCAGCCCTTTTCGGACACGATCACGGTGATCGGCTCGCGCTCGACCATGGCTTCCGCAAAGTCGATGTCGGAGGTGTCCGGCGCTTCCGCGAAGGTGGTGCGGCGTTTGCCGAGAGCTGTCTCCGGCCCGAAGGTCTTGCGGACTTCCTTGATCTCCCACGCGACCGTCTTCCACTGCACCTTTTCGGAGCCGAGCAGGTCTTCGATGGTCGCTTTCTCGTCTTGCAAGCTCTTCTGCTCGCGCTTCAACTCCATCTCCTCGAGCTTGCGTAAGCTACGCAAACGCGTGTCGAGGATGGCGTTGGCCTGAACCTCGGTGAGCTTGAAGACGCGCATCAGCTCGACCTTTGGCTCGTCCTCCTCCCGGATGATTTTGATCACCCGGTCGAGATCGAGATAGACGATGAGCAAGCCGCCCAAGATTTCGAGGCGCTTGTCGATGGCGTTGAGGCGGAACTGCGAGCGGCGCAGCAGCACGTCGCGGCGATGATCGAGCCATTCGCGCAGGCACTCGGCGAGGCCCAGCACCTTCGGCACCTTGCCGCCGGCGAGCACGTTCACGTTCATCGGAATGCGGCTTTCAAGCTCAGTCAGCTTGAACAGCGATTCCATGAGGATGATGGGATCGACCGTGCGCGAGCGCGGCTCCAGGACGACGCGGATGTCCTCTGCGGATTCATCGCGCACGTCGGCGAGAAGCGGCAGCTTCTTGTCTTGCAGAAGCTCGGCGATCTTTTCGATCAGCCGCGACTTCGGCACCGAATAGGGAATTTCGGTGACAACGATGTTCCACAGGCCCCTGCCCGCCTCTTCCTTGTGCCAGCGCGCGCGGACGCGGAAGGAGCCGCGACCGGTGAGATAGGTGTCGGCAATGGAAGAAGGCGTATCGACGATAATGCCGCCGGTCGGCAGATCCGGCCCCGGCACGAATTTCAGCAATTGATCGGACGCCGCCGTGGGGTGGCTAATGAGATGCAGCGCCGCATCACAGAGTTCCGCCGCGTTGTGCGGCGGGATCGAGGTCGCCATACCGACCGCGATGCCCTGCGATCCATTGGCGAGCAGGTTCGGGAACGCCGCCGGGAGCACGATCGGCTCCTCGTTCGCCTGATCGTAGGTCTCGCGGAAATCGACGGAATCCTCATCGATGCCATCGAGCAGAAGCCGCGCGACTTCCGTCAGGCGCGCCTCGGTGTAGCGCATGGCGGCGGCGTTATCGCCGTCGATATTGCCAAAATTGCCCTGCCCCTCCGCCAGCGGATAGCGCTGTGCGAAATCCTGCGCCATGCGCACGAGAGCGTCATAGATCGATTGGTCGCCGTGCGGGTGATATTGACCCATGACGTCGCCGACGATGCGGGCGCATTTCTTCGGTGCGGAGCGCGGATCGAGGCGCAACAGGCGCATGGCGTGCAGGATGCGGCGGTGGACGGGCTTCAAGCCGTCGCGCGCGTCCGGAAGCGCCCGGTGCATGATGGTGGAGAGCGCATAGGCAAGGTAGCGCTCTTCCAGCGCGTCCTTGAGATTGACGTTTTCAATCTCTCCGCCGGAGGGCGGATTGACCGGCTTACCCATGAACGGAATTCCTCAAAAGCGAATCAGTCATCTTCATTTGAAGCGAGAACATATCAGAAACGAATTTATGCGTCTTCCGCCGTCGCCAAGGCGATAAGACGCGCCCGCTCCGCTGGCATCGCCTGCCCGCGCGGTTCGAACACGTTCTGATGCAGGAAGAAATCGGTCAGTGCAAATCCGGCCTTCAGGTCGGCGACGGAGGGCCGGTTCCCTGTGGGGCGACCGATGAGGAAACCGGGCAGCTTGAGCAGCCGATCCTTGTAGGGCTCGCCGGCCGCCGTGCTGACGGCCCGGCCGCTCTTCGGTGAAACGTAAGCCAGATCGTCGCTGCGCCCCGTCGCGGCGCAGGAGGCGAGATCGAGTCCGAAACCGAGATCGGCGAGGAAGGCGAGTTCGAAGCGCACGAAAAACCCCGGCGCGAGGTCGGCGTCGTCGAGGTGGTCCACCAGCAGCTCCACGGCGTCATAGAGGTTCTGGTGCGGGTCCCGCTCCGGCAGCACGCGTAAAAGATGCGAGAGGGTCGCGAGGCCATAAAGGGCGAAAGGCGCCGCCATGAGGCGCGAGGCGCGCAAATCGATGCCCTCCACAAGGAAGACACCCAGATGTTCGTCGAGCCGTGCGCGCCAGGTCACCTGCACGCTGTTTCCGGGCTGCAGCACCGGCTGCTGGGTTTTGGAGCGTCCGCCATGGACAAGGCCCAGATGCCGGCCGTGCTCGCGCGTCATCACCTCAAGGATGACGCTCGTTTCGCCATGCTTGCGGGCGCCGAGAACAATGCCTTCGTCGGTCCAATGCATCAAAAATGGCCTGAGGGGCGCGTTAATTCAGAGGTGAATGTAAGCACCGCCGAAACGTTTTGCCATCGTTCATCAAGCAGGGAGCAAAGTGCTTCGACACTTAATTGCCATGGTTGGGGACGAGTTCTCGCCAGAGCCGCGCCGAAGAGCTCGGACGCACCAAGAATTCATAACATCAAAACTGGGGATACCATGCGAATTCACTCCCTGTTGCTGACTACGACCGCTCTTTCCCTGATCGGCTTCGCTCCGATCGCTTCGGCCCAGAGCGCGCCCGGTCAGCCCTCCTCCTTCATGGTCGCGCAGGCCTCCCCCGACGATAACAACCCACGCAAGCCGCGCCGGAATGGCGAACAGGGCTCCGAAGAACATCGGCCCCAGCAGCATCCGGGCCAGGGTCCTCGCCACCCTGAAGGCGGGCCGCAGCGCGGCCCAGGAGAACGGGGCCCGGGACCGCAAGGCCCTGGAGAGCGTGGACCACGTCCCGGCATGGAAGCTCCGCATCACCCGAGCGCACCCGTAGAGATGCCCCGTCCGCACCGGCCTGAGCCGCAAGTCCAGCCGCAGCCTCAGCGGCCTGCCCCATCCGCGCCGCCGATCACGGCCCCGGTGCAGCAGCCCGAACGTCCGCGTCCCCCAGGCATGGAACGTCCGCCGGCACCTCCGGCTCCGACGGCCCCGGCAACCCAGCCGCGCCCGGTGGAGCCCCAGCCGGTTCCGGGCGGCCCGCGCCCAGTGCCACCGAACGGCTCTGGTCAGCGTCCAACAGTTCCTCCGGTGACCCCGGAAGCGCCTCGTACGCCTCCGGCCTCGCCGCCGCAAACCGCCCCATCACAGCCGAGCGCCCCGCAGCCGGGTGCGCCGCAGCCCTTGCCGGGCCGCCCCATTCCGCCCGGCGCGCAACAGCCCCAGACGCCGCCTCCGGCCGGTGGACAGGTCCCCACGCAGGGCAGCTACCCCGGTCGTCCCGGCGAGTATCAACAGCCGCCGGCGGGTGGACCGCCCCCAAATGGGCAGATGCCTCCGCAGGGAGGATATCCCGGTCGTCCGGGCGAGTATCAGCGCCCGCCCGCAGGTGGTCCGCAGCCTGGCTATCCCGTCCCGCCCCAGGGCGGCTATCAGGGCCGTCCCGGCGAATATCAGCGCCCCGGCGCCCCGATGCCGCCCTCGGGCGCTTATCCGCCCCCGCAGGGCGGCGAGTATCAGCGTCCTCCCGTGGCGGGCGCTCCGGTTCCCAGCATGTTCCCGGGTGGGAACATCGACGATCTGCGCCGGCAGCGGCGTGAGCGTGCTGAGGATGGCGGGCGTCGCGTGATCATTCAGGAGCCGGGCGACCGCACCATCATCCGTGAGGGTAATCGCCTCATCATCCGCCACGACGAGACGGATCGTTTCCGCCAGAGCTATGGCGGCGCGGATTTCCGGGTGCAGCAGCGCGGCGCCAATCAGGTCACCATCATACGCCAGCCGAACGGCGAGGAAATCGTCACCGAGCGCGATGTGAACGGCAATCTCATCCGCCGCATTCGCCGCGACCCTTATGGCCGCGAGGTGATCCTGATCCAAAACGAGATGCCGGGCCGCCCCCGCTTCCCCTATGGCTACCTGCCTCGGGACGTGATGGAACTGCCGCCTCCGGTCATCGCCATCCCGCGTGAGCGCTACATTGTCGATGTCGAGAGTGCATCAGAGGACGATCTGTACGAGGCGTTCTCCGCACCGCCCGTCATGCCGATCACGCGCGCCTACACGCTCGACGAGATCCGGCAGAGCCAGATGCTCCGCGAACGTGTCCGCCGCGTCGACGTCGACACCGTGACGTTCGACTCCGGCTCCTGGACGCTCGCGCCCGATCAGTGGGGCGCATTGACCGGCATCGGAACTGCGATCCAGCGCGTCTTGCAGCAGAACCCGAACGAGATTTTCCTCGTCGAGGGCTACACCGATGCCGTCGGCGCGGACGAGGACAATCTCAGCCTCTCGGACCGGCGCGCGGAAACGGTGGCGACCATCCTGACCCAGCGCTTCGGCATTCCCGCCGAAAACCTCACCACGCAGGGCTATGGCGAGCAGTATCTAAAGATCAACACGCAAGGTCCCGAACGCCGGAACCGCCGCGTGACGATCCGCAGGATCACGCCGCTCCTACAGGGGCAGCAGCGCTAAGCTCGCCGTAGATCGAAATAGAAAATGCCCGGACATGTCCGGGCATTTTTATTGTCCGTCGTTGATTATCCGCGCGGGAATTCCAGTCCCATCTCGCGGTAGCGCTCGGGATCGTCGCTCCAGTTCTCGCGCACTTTCACGAAGATAAAGAGGTGTACCGGCGCTTCCGCGATCTCGGAGATTTCCTTGCGCGCCGCCTGGCCGATGGCCTTGATGGTCTGGCCACCTTTGCCGAGCACGATCTTGCGCTGGCTGTCGCGCTCCACGAACACCGTCTGCTCGATGCGAACAGAACCGTCCGGCCGCTGCTGCCACTGATCAGTCTCGACGGTGGATTGATAAGGCAGTTCTTCGTGCAGGCGCTCGTAGATCTTCTCGCGGGTGATCTCGGCGGCGAGCATGCGCAGAGGCGCATCCGAAATCTGGTCTTCGGGATAGAGCCACGGGCCTTCGGGCATCAGACCGGCAAGCTGGCGCTTCAGCGTATCGATGCCGTCACCCTTGAGCGCGGAAATCATAAAGGTCTGCGCGAACGGCACCTTCTCGTTCAGCCTCGCCGCCAGCTCCAAAAGTCTTGAGCGCTCGATCAGGTCGATCTTATTGAGGATCAGGATTTTGGGTCGTTTGAATTCTGGCAGCCTTTCGAGAATGGCCTCGGCCTCCTCATCAACGCCCTTCCTGGCATCGATCAGCAAAGCCACTGCATCGGCATCGGCCGCGCCGCCCCAGGCTGAGGTCACCATCGCCCGGTCGAGACGGCGCTTCGGCTTGAAGATGCCGGGCGTGTCGACGAACACGATCTGCGCGTCGCCCTCGATGGCGATGCCGCGCACGAGCGCGCGCGTGGTCTGCACCTTGCGCGACACAATCGAAACCTTCGAGCCGACGAGCGAGTTGAGCAGCGTCGACTTGCCCGCGTTCGGCGCCCCGATCAGGGCAACAAAGCCCGCTTTTGTTTTTGTTTCTTCAGGCAACGCCATGTTCTTCCTCTGTCCAAACGCCCTCGCGAAGGAGAAGCCCCCGCGCGGCAGCCTGTTCCGCAATGCGCTTGGATGTGCCGGTTCCAAATTCGTTCTCGACGCCCTTCACCTTGACCACAATGCGGAAGCGCGGCGCGTGATCCGGCCCGGTCTGCTCGACGACGGCATAGATCGGCGTCGGAAGCCCTTTCCCTTGAGCCCATTCCTGCAGCGCGCTCTTGGGATCGCGCAACGCGCGGCGGGGCGCATTCAGCAGCCCGCCGAAGGACCGTTCGACCAACTCCTTGGCCGCCGCATAACCACCATCGATGAAAACCGCGCCTATGATCGCCTCGCAGACGTCCGCGAGGATCGTCAGGTTCCGCCGCTCGCCCGAATGCGCCTCGCCCGCGCCGAGTTTCACATAAGGGCCGACATCCCATGCGATAGCGACCTCAGCGCAGGTTTCGCGGCGCACCAGTTCAGCCAGACGGCGTGAGAGTTCGCCTTCGGGCGCATCAGAAAAGGCGGCGTAAAGCATTTCGGCGATGGAGAGACCAAGCACCCGGTCGCCCAGAAATTCGAGCCGCTGATAGCTCTGCCCGCCCGCTCCGGGAGCGCTGACATGCGTCAGCGCGCGCTCCAACAGCTCCGGCTTCTCGAAGCGATAGCCGAGCTTGTCGAGCAATGCGTCCAGATCAGGCTTACGGCGGGCCACGGTTTACTTGATCCGTTCGAACATACGGTTCCAACGGATATGCTGCGGCCATTCCCAGGGACGCAACCAGGACGCATCCTCATCGATGGAGAAGAAGATGATCTCCGCCCGGCCGACGAGATTTTCAAAGGGCACCTGGCCGACATTCGCCTCGTCGCGAGAATCCGTCGAGTTGTCCCGGTTGTCGCCCATCATGAAATAATGGCCGGGCTGGACCGTGTAGATGTTGGTGTTATCCCAGTAGCCGCGGTCGCCGTCACGCTCGATGACATAGTGCGAGGTCCCTTCAGGGAAGGTCTCCTTGTACTGCGGCACGGCGATGGTGCGGCCGTAGAGGTCGGTGGTCTTGTAGTCCTCCACCCGCTCGCGCTGGACTGGCTTGCCGTTGATCTGCAACACGCCGCCGATCACCTGGATTTTGTCACCGGGCAGGCCGACCACGCGCTTGATGTAATCCGTCGAATTATCCTTCGGCAGTTTGAACACCACGATATCGCCCCGCTTCGGCTCCGAACCGAAGATCCGGCCGGAGAAGACCGGCGGCCCGAAGGGAATCGAATAGCGCGAGTAGCCGTAGGAATACTTTGAAGCAAACAGATAATCGCCGATCAGCAGCGTCGGGATCAGGGAGCCCGAGGGGATGTTGAAGGGCTGAAATAGAATTGTGCGGACGACAACGGCGATCAGAAGCGCCTGGAGGACGACCTTAATGGTCTCCCAAAGGCCGCCTTCCTCGCTCTTAACCTTGTCGCCTTCGACTTTATTGGCGTTTTCGTTCACGTAAATCGATCCATGCTTGGAGAATGTGAAGTGTCCCAAGTCGTCGTGGGCGGTCTAGCCCAAGGCGAGGCAGGCCGCAACGCGGCCCGTTTACTTTATGGGGAGGGCCTCGATAATAACGAAGGCCTGCGCCAGCGGCGGATCGTCCGTCAGGGACACATGAATCACAGCTTCGTGACCCGCCGGCACCATGGCGTTCAGCCGTTCCAAAGCTCCTCCCGTCAAGCGCATCGTCGGTTTCCCGCTCGGTAGGTTGATGACCTCCATGTCACGCCAAAAGACCCCTTGGCTCAAGCCGGTGCCGAGGGCCTTGGAACACGCCTCCTTGGCGGCAAAGCGGCGGGCATAGGACGGCGCGCGGGCGGCGCGGCGGTCGCTCCGGGCCCTCTCGCCGTCGGTGAAGATGCGATGGGTAAAGCGGTCGCCGAAGCGCTCGATAGATTTTTCGATGCGGCGGATGTCGCAGAGGTCCGAGCCGATGCCGATGATCATGGCCTACTCCGTCTGCGCCCGCCCCTCGTCCATGGCGGACCGCATGGCGCGAACGGCCTCATCCAATCCTAGGAAAATCGCCTCGCCGATCAGGAAATGGCCGATATTCAACTCGACGATCTGCGGAATGGCGGCCACGGGACGAACCGAGTCGAGGGCAAGGCCGTGGCCCGCGTGGATTTCGAGGCCGATCCCACCCCCATGGGCAGCGGCCCGGCGCAGGCGCTCCAGCTCGTGCTCGACATGGGCCTGATCGCCTGCGGCGACGGCCTCGCAATAGGTGCCCGTGTGCAGCTCGACGACAGGAGCGCCGAGATCGCGCGCGGCGTCCATGACTTCGGTCTCTGGCTCCACGAAGAGCGAGACGCGAATACCGGCTGCCTTCAATTCCTGGATCGCCGGGCGCAGATGCGCGTGCCCGCCGATGATGTCGAGCCCGCCCTCGGTCGTGCGCTCCTCCCGCTTTTCCGGCACGAGGCAGGAGGCGTGCGGGCGAAGCGCGGTCGCGAGCGCGATCATTTCCGAGGTCGCCGCCATCTCGAAATTCAGTGGCACGAAAAGCTGTCGCTTGAGCCGCTCCATATCCTGATCGCGGATATGCCGACGATCCTCGCGCAGATGCGCCGTGATGCCATCCGCCCCGGCCAGAACCGCCAGATGCGCCGCCCGGATCGGGTCCGGATGCGGCCCGCCACGGGCGTTCCTGACGGTAGCAACGTGGTCGATATTGACGCCAAGGCGAAGAGGAGGAGCTTTCATAGGTCCGTTTTTAGCTGAGAGAGGAATTTTAGCTAGTGGCCGCAGGGAGGCCTTCTATGCCATCAATCGCTAAAGGTTCCGCCAACACGAGCTTGCCTTTCCTCCCTCAAACCACTATAGACCCCGCTTCGCGTTCGCTCCGGCCGGGGGCTGAACGGACGGTGTGGCTTGCTGCACAGGGTCCTTGGACCCGTCGTCCCGTGTCTCCGCCTTCGACAACCGCTCGGGCCTTGCAGGCTCGAAGGGCTTGGCGCCGATCGGACGCGCGAAACCGGCCAAGACACTCTTCAAAACAGTGCCAAGGCTTGAACTCAAACCTGAGAAAGGCCCACTATGCCTCTCTACGAGCATATCTTTTTGGCTCGCCAGGACGTGACGTCCCAGCAGGTCGAAGCGATGGCTGAGACCTACAAGTCCGTCATCGAGCAGAACGGCGGCAAGGTCGAGAAGACCGAGATGTGGGGCGTGAAGTCCCTCGCCTACCGCATCAAGAAGAACCGCAAGGCGCACTTCACCCTCTTCAACATCGACGCTCCCGCCCCGGCGGTTGCCGAGATGGAGCGCCAGATGCGCATCAGCGAAGACATCCTGCGCTTCATGACCATCCGCGTCGAAGAGCTCGAGACCGAGCCGTCGGTGATGATGCAGAAGCGTGACCGCGACGAGCGCAAGGACCGCGAGCGCCGCGAGCGCGATGGCGATGGCGGGTTCGGGTCCAACGAAGGCGAGGAGGCTTAATCATGGCATTTGGTGCTACTGGTGGCGGCGGTGGCCGTCGTCCTTTCTTCCGTCGGCGTAAGACCTGCCCGTTCTCGGGCCCGAACGCTCCGAAGATCGATTACAAGGACACGAAGCTCCTTTCGCGCTACATCTCCGAGCGCGGCAAGATCGTGCCTTCGCGCATCACGGCCGTGTCGGCCAAGAAGCAGCGTGAACTCGCCCAGGCGATCAAGCGCGCCCGCTTCATGGGCCTGCTGCCCTACGTGATCCGCTAAAACTTATTGAGACTTCGGCGGGCCGCTTCACGCGGCCCGCTTTCGACCACGTCGCCCGGCGGTGAAAACCCACCGGGTCAGTTGGGGCCAAAGCCCCTAACCCTGCGAAGAGCAGCGGGACAGCGAGACCATGAACTTTATTGTGACAGGCATTGGCGCGGGCCTCGTTTCGGCCCTTTTGACGGTAGTGGTCCTCAAGGCGACCCTGCTGGCAGGCCTGCTCTATCTCCTCGCTCCCATCCCCGTCCTGATCGTCTCGCTTGGCTGGAACCATCGCTCCGGCCTCGTCGCCACCGTCGTCGGCGGGCTTGCGATTGCCCTGTTCCTGTCGCCGATGAGCGGCCTCGGATTCGCGCTGATCACCGGCCTACCCGCCTGGTGGCTCGCCTATCTCGCCCTCCTCGGCCGCGCGGATAGCAACGGCGCCATCGAGTGGTATCCCCTCGGACGCCTGCTGGCCTGGGTCGCCGCCACCGCCGCGCTGACCATCGCCGCAGCCTCGGTCATTTCAGCCCACGGGAACTTCGAGACTTTCCATCAATCCGCTCGGCAAACGGCGGAGGTTTTCGTCAACCTGCAATTCCCGGCGAACAGCCCGCGAAGCCTCGCTCCGGAACTCCGCGACGAGCTGATCGATCTGATCGCGGGGCTCACGCCCTTCCTGTCCACGCAGGGCTTCACGGTGGTTCTCGCGCTCTATCTCTGGGCCGCCGCCAAGATCGTGTCGGCGTCGAAGCGCCTGCCGCGCCCGTGGCCGAATGTTTGCGAAATCATGATGCCCCGCACGGCAGCGCTTGGCGTCGTTGTCGGAATTGCGCTGGCAGCGTTCAACGGCTTCATCGGCGTCTTCGGCATGGCGCTGTCGGGCGGCCTTTTCATGGCCTTTGCCTTGCAGGGCCTGGCAGCAATCCATGACCGGACCCGCGGCAAGCCGGGGCGCTTTGCACTGCTGATGGGCCTTTACGTCCTCATTCTCATCACCCAGGGCGTCCTTGTCGTCGCCCTGGCGCTCTTCGGCCTCGCCGACACGGTGTTCGGCCTCCGCTACCGCTTCGGATCCACTAAGACGGATCCGAAGCAACCCCCGACTCTTTCAACCTGATCACAATCGTCAAAGGAGAAAACCGATGGAAGTGATCCTTCTCGAGCGCGTCGCCAAGCTTGGCCAGATGGGCGAAACCGTTAAGGTCCGCGACGGCTATGCCCGTAACTTCCTGCTCCCCCGTGGCAAGGCGCTCCGCGCCACCAACGCCAACAAGGAGCACTTCGAGAAGCAGCGCGCCCAGCTTGAGGCCCGCAACCTCGAGCGCCGCAAGGATGCCGAGGCCGTCGGTGAGAAGCTGAACGGCAAGAGCTTCGTCATCATCCGCCAGGCCGGCGAAACCGGCGTGCTCTACGGCTCGGTCTCGACCCGCGACCTCGCCGAGGTCATCACGAAGGACGGCTTCTCAATCGGCCGCGACCAGATCGTTCTCAACGCCCCGATCAAGACTCTTGGCCTGCACACGGCTCCGGTCTCGCTCCATCCGGAGGTCGAGGTCGCGGTGACGGTCAACATCGCCCGCAGCCCCGAGGAAGCCGAGCGTCAGGCGCGCGGCGAGTCGGTCACGACCCGCGAAGAGACCAACCTCGACGATCTCGGCCTCGAAGTCGGCGCTGCCCTCGCCGAGGCTGGCGACGTGGAGCTCTAAGCTTCTGCTGGCGGGCAACCGCCCGCTCTCTTTCATCAAGCGCCGCTCATCGGGTTCCGATGGGCGGCGTTTCCTTTTGGGCGCCACAGTGCCTTCTTCAATGTGCCATGGCCGGGCTTGTCCCGGCCATGGCGGCGGAGGCGCCACTTGCACAAAGTTCTTATTTTGTTCACAGTCGCCGTTGATCATCGATTCGATAGAGTGGTCGACGGCCTATAACCTTCGTCGCGGCACTGAGAACCGGCACTGAGTCAAGCTCCTTCGCCGCCGAAATATCGACGGTGTGGATAGTCGGGAGAATGAGGAAAGGTTGCCGTCAGCGCATGGGAATTTTCGTCTGTGTCCCGCGGGTCACCGTCGAATCGAACACGCGATTATAAGAGGGATCTGACACCTCACCCCTTTTCCGGAGCGCCAGATGGCCTCAGCCCAAGCCCTGATCGCCCGTCTCGAAGCAGCTGAGCCGCAATTTCGCGCGGCCCCCAACAATCTCGACGCCGAGCAGGCGCTCTTGGGCGCAATCCTGGTCAATAACGACGCCTATTACCGGGTGTCCGACTTCCTGGAGGCCGCGCATTTCTTCGAGGATCTGCACCGGCGCATCTTCGAGGTGGCGACGAGCCTCATCAAGGCGGGCAAGGTCGCGACCCCGATCACCATGAAGACCTTTTTGGGTGATCAGGATCTCGGCGGCCTCACGGTTTCTCAATACCTCGCACGCCTCGCGGCGGAGGCGACGACCGTCATCAACGCCGAGGATTACGGCCGCACGATCTATGACCTCGCGGTGCGCCGCAACCTCATCGGCATCGGCGAGGATCTGGTGAACGTCGCTTATGACGCGCCGGTTGAAACCTCGCCCCGCGACCAGATCGAGGAAGCCGAGCGCCGGCTGTACGAACTGGCGGAAACCGGCCGCTACGACGGCGGCTTCCAAAAATTCTCGGACGCACTGACCGCCGCCATCGACATGGCGGCGGCAGCCTACAAGCGCGAGGGCAGCCTGTCGGGCGTCTCGACGGGTCTGATTGACATGGACCGCTCCCTCGGCGGCCTTCAGCCCTCCGACCTCGTGATCCTCGCGGGCCGCCCGGCGATGGGCAAAACCTCGCTCGTCACCAACATCGCCTTCAACATCGCCAAGGCCTATCGGGCGGAGAAGCAGCAGGACGGCTCGATGAAGACCGTCAACGGCGGCATCGTCGGCTTCTTCTCCCTCGAAATGTCCGCCGAGCAATTGGCGACGCGTATCATCGCGGAACAATCGGGCGTGCCCTCCTACAAGATCCGCCGCGGCGACATGCGCGAGGACGACTTTTACAAGATCACCGAAGCCGCGCGCGAGATGCAGTCGATCCCGTTCTACATCGACCAGACCGGCGGCATCTCGATTGCGCAGCTTGCAGCGCGCGCGCGGCGTCTCAAGCGGCAGCGCGGCCTCGACGTGCTGATCGTCGACTACCTTCAACTTCTCTCCGGCTCGGCCAAGAAGGGCGAAAACCGCGTGCAGGAATTGACCGAGATCACCACCGGCCTGAAGGCGCTGGCCAAGGAGCTCTCGGTGCCGCTCATCGCCCTCTCCCAGCTCTCGCGTCAGGTGGAATCGCGCGACGACAAGCGACCGCAGCTTTCCGACCTTCGTGAATCGGGCTCCATCGAGCAGGACGCCGACGTGGTGATGTTCGTTTACCGCGAAGAATACTACCTGAAGAACAAGGAGCCGAAGCCCGGCACTGAGGAATACTTCAAGTGGCAGGCTGAGATGGATCAGGTCCACGGCAAGGCAGAAGTCATTATCGGCAAGCAGCGTCACGGTCCTACGGGAACCGTGCAATTGGCGTTCCAGGCTGATATCACTCGCTTCACGGACCTCGCGGACGAGGACAAACTTCCCGAACGGATCGGCGATTGAACCACATCATGAAAGCCTCACAGGCCCGCTTCATCGCAGATGCCGAGGCTGGCTCCCTGCTCCACATCGACCTCGGCGCGCTTGTTTCCAACTGGCGGTTTATGCGCGACCGCGCGGGCGATGCAGAAGCTTCGGCGGTGGTGAAGGCGGATGCCTACGGCACCGGCATCGAGACGACGGTGCCAGCGCTTTATCGGGCCGGATGCCGCACCTTCTTCGTCGCGCATCTCAGTGAAGCGGTCCGGGCGCGAACAGTCGCGCCTGAAGCAACGATCTATGTTCTCAATGGCCTGCCCCCGGGCACCTGCGAGGTCTATCGCGAGTTCGAGCTTCGCCCTGTTCTCGGCTCTCTCGACGAGTTTGAGGAATGGGCCGCGTTCTGCCGGGCGCAGGGTCAAAAGCTCAAGGCCGCCGTGCATTTCGACACAGGCATGCACCGCTTGGGCCTCACGGTCGCGCAGGGGCTGAACCTCAAGAACGACTCGCGCCTGAAGGATTTTGAGCCCGCGCTGCTGATGAGCCATTTCGCCAGCGCCGAGGAGCGGGACAACCCGCTCAACCGCCGCCAGATCGAAGCCTTTTCGGCGATCCGCCAGAGCCTCCCAGGCATCCCGTGCTCGCTCGCGAACTCCTCCGGCATTCTTCGCGAGGAAAAGCCGCATTTCGAACTCGTGCGCCCCGGCTACGCGCTTTATGGCGGCAACCCGACGCCGGATCAGGCCAACCCGATGCGCCCCGTCGTCAGCCTGCAAAGCCGCATCATCCAGTTGCGGACAGTCGAGGAAGGCGAAGGCGTCGGCTATAACTCGCGCTGGACCGCACGCGGCAAACGTCGCCTCGCCACGCTGTCCATCGGCTATGCGGATGGCTATCCGCGCTCCGCGAGCAGCATCGGCGTGAGCGGTGAAGCGACCACGCGTGGAATGGCTATCGTCGCCGATCGGCTCTGCCCATTCGCAGGCACCGTCTCGATGGATCTCATCATCGTCGATGTCACCGACGTTCCCGAAAACGATGTGAAGCGCGGCGATCTCGTGACGCTTATTGGCGGCGAGCTAACGATCGACGAGGTCGGCCGCCGCGCGGGCACCATCGGCTACGAGATTCTGACGAGCCTCGGTCGCCGCTACGCCCGCACACATCGTGAAGCGGAATTCTGATGGCGAAGCGCCAAGCCTCTTTCGCCTGCCAGAGTTGCGGCGCGGTCTACAATCGCTGGAAAGGCAAGTGCGAGGCCTGCGGCGGATGGAACACCATTGTCGAAGAAACGGGCTCGTCCAACCCCATGGTCGGCCCCGTCGCCACGCGCCCTGCGCGCGCCAAGGGACGCATCTTCCCGCTCGAAGGCTTGTCGGGCGAGGCCAAGGAAGCGCCGCGCACACCCTCCGGCATCGCGGAACTCGACCGGGTGACGGGCGGCGGCTTTGTGCACGGCTCCGTCATCCTGCTCGGTGGCGACCCGGGCATCGGCAAATCGACCCTTTTGATGCAAGCCTCTGCGGCGCTCGCGAAACGGGGACATCGCGTCGCCTATATCTCGGGCGAAGAAGCGGTCGCGCAGGTGCGTCTGCGCGCGGAGCGGCTGGGTCTCTCCGATGCGCCGGTCGAACTCGCGTCCGAGACCAATGTTGAGGACATCATCGCGACACTGACGCAAGGCCGACCTCCCGCGCTCGCGATCATCGATTCGATCCAGACCATGTGGACCGAGACGGTGGAATCGGCGCCCGGCACGGTGACGCAGGTCCGCGGCAGCGCCCAATCCCTGATCCGTTTCGCCAAGACCACCGGCACGTCGGTCATTCTCGTGGGCCACGTCACCAAGGACGGGCAGATCGCGGGGCCGCGCGTCGTCGAGCACATGGTCGATGCGGTCGCCTCGTTCGAAGGCGACACGGGCCACCATTTCCGCATCCTGCGCACGGTGAAAAACCGCTTCGGCCCCACCGACGAGATCGGCGTGTTCGAGATGTCGGATCAGGGCCTGCGTGAGGTGCTCAATCCCTCCGAGCTTTTCCTGGCCGGGCGCGATCTCGCGACCCCCGGCACGGCCGTCTTTGCAGGCATGGAGGGCACCCGCCCGCTTCTGGTGGAAATTCAAGCACTCGTCGCACCGACCTCCTTCGGCAATCCGCGCCGCGCCGTCGTCGGCTGGGACCAGAACCGCCTTTCCATGGTGCTGGCGGTGCTTGAGGCCCATGGCGGCCTGAAGCTCGGTATGCACGACGTCTATCTCAACGTCGCTGGCGGCCTGCGGATCACCGAACCCGCCGCCGATCTCGCCGCGGCGGCGGCGCTGGTGTCCTCCCTCTCCGGCACGCCCCTGCCGCCGGATACGGTCTATTTCGGTGAAATGGGCCTCTCCGGGGCCATCCGGCCCGTGGCCCAAGAGCAGGCGCGGCTGAAGGAAGCGGCCAAACTCGGCTTCGCCAATGCCGTTTCCCCGGCAGCGCGTGCCGAGAAGGCCAAGAAGGAAAATCTCCCGCTTGCGACGGCCTCGCTCGATCACATCAGCGACCTGGTCGCGGGCATTGCCATGCGGCGGCGCAAGGGCGCCTAGGGCTTGTCAATCAGGTCCCACCGCTGTCTTTTATTGACACAAAATTACAGCTCCCTATAGGTATCTGGCCCGGCGAGCGACGCCGGAAAAGGACAGCAATCTAGGCGGGATTCGCTCCGCGCTGGGGGACCACAATGGCTGCAATCACACTCTCGGCCCATACCGTTGCCGAGAACCCGGACGATAACACGGAAATCGGCGCGCTCAGCGTCGACGGCCAGGTCGGTGAGGTCTTCACCTACACCCTGGCCAGCAGCTTCAGCGCCCGCTTTGAGATCATCGGTTCCACGCTCTATGTGAAAAAGGGCGCAGCCGGCGGCGTCAGCCTCTTCAACTTCGAAGACGAAGCACTGAATCATTTCCTGCTTTCGATCAGCGCCAAGGGCGACAAGGGCACGGAGGTCGCGGCGACTGAGTTCCGGATTGACGTCACCGACAAGAACGAAAACCCCACCGATATCAGCCTCTCCAAGCTGACTGTCGATGAGCACTCGGGCAAGGATGCGGAAGTCGGTCAGCTGTCTGCGATCGACCCGGATGCTGGCGACACGCATACCTTTACGCTGACGGATGATGTTGGCGGCCTGTTCAAGCTCGATGTCACCGGCACCAAGATCCTGGTGGATGGCTCCAAGCTCGAATACGGCAAGTCGGGCCCCTACAACGTTAAGGTCCTTGTCGAAGACGCCGATGGGCTGAGCCTCGAAAAGACGTTTGCAATCACCGTTGCCGATGTCGTCGATACCTTCAATGGCGGATCGAAGAACGATCGGCTGAGCGGCACGGTCGGCAATGACGTCATCAATGGCGGCGCCGGAAACGACAAGCTGTACGGCTTGGCGGGCGACGACACCATCCACGGTGGCCTGGGTAAGGACATGCTCTATGGCGGTACCGGCAAGGACACCTTCGTGTTCGACACCCCGGTCAAGCCGGGCCACTTCGACCACGTTGTCGACTTCAACTCCGCCGACGACACCCTCCTGTTCGATCTCACCGCGCTGAAGTCGTTCAAGATCAAGTACGGCAAGAAGTTCATGAGCGCCGAAAAGGTCTTCAAGTCCGGCAAGCTGAACAAGAAGTTCTTCACCGTCGGCGACAAGGCCAAGGACAGCAACGACTACGTCTATTACAACAAGAAGAACGGCGCCGTTTACCTCGACGTTGATGGCGCCGGCCACGGCCATAAGGGCATCCAGATTCTCAAGGTGAAGCCCGGTTCGACCCTCACCGCGGACGACTTCCTGTTCGTCAATTTCGCCGCGTACGACCCTTTCATCGTCTGAGATAAGAGCCAACCGTTGCAAGAAGAGCCCCGGAGAAGAACCTCCGGGGCTCTTTGCGTTAGGGAAATAACCGCCGCCCGTGAAAAGCGGGCCGGGCCTGAAAAAATGGACGCGACCGCCTGGGCTACCGTCTCGCCGCGCCGCCCATCCGCCTGATTTTGCCCGAATTTCCCGTTCACAAGAGAGGCTTAGCAAGTAAAGCCCACTCCAAAGGTGACGAGCGCCACTCTTCAGGTTATACAGCCGGCGCCTTGAACCCGCGAATGCGGCCCCCACCCTATTGTTTGCGATTGCGTTAGGCTTGGCTCATGCCCTTTTCTGTCCTTGATCTCGTCGTTATCGGCGTCGTTCTGATTTCGGCCCTTCTGGCCGCGGTGCGCGGTTTCACGCGTGAGGTTCTGGCCATTGTCGCCTGGGTCGCGGCCGCAGCCGCCGCCTGGTACGTGCACCCGGCGGCGCTGCCGATTGCGCAGCAATATATTCACAGCAATACGGTCGCGCTGATCGCTGCGATCGGCGGGATCTTCATCGTGACGCTCATCATCGTGTCGATCGTCACGGTGCAGATCTCGGACATGATCCTCGATTCCCGCATCGGCGCCATCGACCGGACGCTCGGCCTTCTCTTCGGGGCGGCGCGCGGCTTCCTGATTTGTGTCATCGGCTGGGCCTTCATGGGCTGGCTGCTCCAGGGCAAAAACCCGGATTGGGCCACGACCTCGCGCACCCGGCCCGCCATGGAAAACACCCGCGACAACATCATCGCCATGCTGCCGGACAACGTCGAGACTTTGCTGCAAAAGCTGCGTAACAAGGGCGCTGCACCGGAAGACCAGGGCGCGCCTGCCGAACCCGACCCGCAGCGTCAGACGGCTCCCGGCGCGCCGACCTCGCCGCAGCGGCGCAGCTGATCCATTCGGCACGTGTGTGCCGGGGGGAGCGACACGAATAGGCATTGGCGGCAGGCGCTTGGCCGCTTACATAGGGGCTTCACGCCACCGGGCGGCGTGCATCCAGGGAAATGATGATGTCTGCATGGTCTGAGACGTGGCAGGTCCAACCCAAGGCGGTAGACCTCGACCTCGATGGCGACACTCTGCGCGAGGAATGTGGCGTCTTCGGCATCTACGGACATCCCGATGCCGCCGCCATCACAGCGCTGGGGCTCCACGCCCTTCAGCATCGCGGACAGGAAGCGGCGGGCATCGTCTCCTTCGACGGCCACGTCTTTCACCTGGAACGCAAGCTCGGCCTCGTCGGCGACGGCTTCTCGGATCGCTCCGTCATTGAGCGGCTCGAGGGCCATTCCGCCATCGGCCACGTGCGCTACTCGACGACCGGCGAGACAATCTTGCGCAACGTGCAGCCTCTCTTCGCTGAGCTCGACGGTGGCGGTTTCGCGGTCGCCCATAACGGCAACCTCACCAACGGCCTGACCCTTCGCCGCAACCTCATCCGCGACGGTGCGATCTGCCAGTCCACCACCGACACGGAGGTGATCGTCCACCTCGTCGCCCGCAGCCGCCGCCAGCCCTTCATCGACCGCTTCGTCGAGGCTATCCAGCAGATCGAAGGCGCCTACTCTCTTGTCGCGCTGACCAACAAGAAGCTGATCGGCGCGCGCGATCCGCTCGGCATCCGCCCGCTGGTGCTGGGTGAACTTGACGGTCGCTATATCCTCGCGTCCGAAACCTGCGCCCTCGACATCATCGGCGCGCGCTTCGTGCGCGATATCGAGAACGGAGAGATCGTCGTGATCTCCGACGAGGGTATCGAGTCCATTCGTTTCGCGCCGAAACAGCCGGCCCGCCCCTGCATCTTCGAGTACATCTACTTCGCGCGCCCGGATTCGGTCGTGAACGGCCGCAACGTCTATCAGGTCCGCAAGGGCATGGGCCGCGAACTCGCGCTCGAATCTCCCGCCAACGCCGATGTCGTGATCCCGGTGCCGGATTCCGGTGTTCCCGCCGCACTCGGTTTCGCGCAGACATCGGGCCTGCCTTACGAGCTCGGCATCATCCGCAACCACTATGTGGGCCGCACCTTCATTCAGCCAACGCAGTCCGTGCGTGAGCTCGGCGTGCGTATGAAGCACTCCGCCAACCGCGCGGCCATCGAAGGCAAGCGCATCGTGCTCGTCGACGACAGCCTTGTGCGCGGCACCACCTCGGTGAAGATTGTGCGCATGATGCGCGAAGCGGGCGCGAAGGAAGTGCACTTCCGGATCGCCAGCCCGCCGATCACGCATCCCGACTTCTACGGCATCGACACGCCGGAGAAGGAAAAGCTGCTCGCCGCGACCCATGATCTGGAGCAGATGCGCGCCTATATCGGCGCGGATTCGCTCGCCTTCCTGTCCATCGAGGGCATTTATCGCGCTATGGGCGAGAAGGGCCGCAATGCGGCGCTGCCGCAGTTCACGGACCATTGCTTCACCGGCGATTATCCGACCCCTCTCACCGATCTCGCGGTCGCCACTCCGCGCCGCGTCTCTCTTCTCGCCGAAGCCGACTGAGTTTCTTCAATGACCAAGCCTCTCGAAAACCGCGTCGCGGTTGTTACCGGCGCGTCGCGCGGCATCGGCCGCGCCGCTGCGCTCGCGCTCGCGGAAGCGGGCGCGCATATCATTGCGCTCGCTCGTACGCAAGGAGCGCTGGAATCGCTCGACGATGAGATCCGTGCCAAGGGCTCGTCCGCCACGCTGGTCCCGGTCAACCTGAAGGACCTCGATGCCCTCGACCGGCTGGGCGCAGCCATCTACGAGCGCTGGGGCAAGCTCGACATCCTGCTCGGCAATGCAGGCATTTTGGGCGAACTCGCTCCCATCACCCACGTCGACCAGCCCGTCTGGGACGAGGTGATGGCGATCAACGTCACCGCCAATTACCGTCTGATCCGCTCCCTCGACCCGCTGCTGCGCGCATCTGATGCGGGACGCGCGATCTTCGTGACCTCGGGCGCGGCCAACAAGTGCAACGCCTATTGGGGTGTCTATTCGATCTCGAAGGCCGCCCTGAACGCGCTGGTTTACACCTACGCCGCTGAGACGGTGACCACGCCAGTCAAGGCGATGCTCATCAATCCCGGCCCCTTGCGCACCTCCATGCGCCGCGCCGCCATGCCGGGCGAGGACCCGCTCACGCTGAAGACGCCGGAGGACCTCGCCCCCCACATCGTGAAGCTCGCCCTGCCCTCTTGGGGTCAGACGGGCAAGATCTATGACTTCACGCAAGACGGGAAAGTGCTGACGCCGCAGATGCCGGCGTGAAATCGCCAAGAGAAGTGGCTTTACATTAATCAGCTATGCCCGGCTCATTGCCGGGCATTTTGTTTTCCGGTCTCCATGCTCCCTCATTTATCCCTCTCCACCAAACGGTGGACGCGGCGCAGCGCCTGAAAAGCTACCGTCGCTTTTCCTTCCTTATCAGCTGCGGAAAAACCGGGCGAAAACAACTGCGCGAGGCTTGGTCGTGAGTGGCATATCGGCATTCATGTCCGGAGTAACGGTAGGGCTCGTCGTTACGATGCCCGTAGGCCCGATGAGCTTGCTCTGCATTCAGCGCGCTCTGGTGTTCGGCGCCCTCGCCGGCTTTACCACCGGTCTCGGAGCAGCAACCGTTCTCGCCATCTATACCGCCTGCGCTGTGCTCGGCTTGGGGCCCGCCATCATTTCGGCTCTCGTGTATAGCAAAGCAATTGTCCCAGCAGTCTCGGCCTGTCTCCTTCTCTGGTTCAGCGCCCGCATTCTTGGGCGAACCGTATCGCTTGCAGGTCCTACCGCCGATGGACACAGTGCCATATCCTCCTATTGCAGCGCCGTTGCATGTGCGTTGTTCAATCCCCTGACACCCGTTCTGCTAGCTGCTGTCCTCCCGACGGTGGCGCTCCCAGAACCCCGCGCCGCTTCCACCATGGTCGCAGCTGTCTTTGCGGCGTCGGTGACTTGGTGGCTGGTCGTGAGTGGGAGTGTGGCTGCCCTACGCTCGAGTCTGAGCGTGACGGTCCTAAACCTTATCAACAAAGCATCCGGGTTGGTGCTGGGTGCGCTGGGCATCCTAATGGCCGCCGAATGCTTTTGACCGGCGTCTCTACTTGGAGCGGTCGACCCGGCGCGGCCAATTCAGGCGTCTCCAGGAGACTGAGAATGGACCGGCTCGACTAATTGCATCGTAAGCCGGATCAGCTCCGTCTGGCGGGAGACGCCAGTCTTGGCAAAGATGTGATCCAGATGGGTCTTTGCAGTTGATTGAGCGATGCCGAAATGGTTGGCCGCCTTCGCCAGGGTCTGACCTGCCACAAGGCTTTCCAATATTCGCTCTTCAGCGGGGGTAAGGTCGAAGGCTTTGGCCACTAGGGCGGCTCCACTCCGTTCATCGGTCCTGCCGACGAAGACGGCGGCGACGGCTTCGGGTTGCAGACGTGTGCGCAGGTCCCCCACTGTCATGGGAAGCACATGGGCGTAGGCGGGGGGGAAGCTGCCATCCGTGAGACAGATAGCGCTAGGCATCTCACCCAACCGCGTCTCGTCCCGCGCCGCCAGCGCAATCGCGCTTCGGAGCTCCCGGCTTGCCGATGGCGTGCCTGCAGCCAGGGAGCGATTGGCATTTCTGATCGGCCCGCCGTTGCGCATCATCTGCTCCGCCGAACGGTTCGCGTGCAGAATCCCTCCGCGCTCATCGGTCAGGACGACCCCACAACGAAGCGCATCGAGGGCCTCGGCCATGTGTGTGCGTTCGATGGCCCGCACATCAAGGAGATCGCTAATCGCAACCGTCTTTCTCAGGTGCGGCAGGAGCAGCCGACCCAGTTCGATCTCACGGCCCGTGATGGCGCCTTGCCGTGCATGCCGCCCAAGGCCGATCTCCGCGAATTGCCTGTGCGTGGACATTAGAAACATATGCATGATGTCCACGATGCCCTGCGGCTTGAGGCACTCCTCCACGTAGAGCGACGTCTGAATATAGTCGGGACTGAGATGAACGGAGGTCACGAACATCTCGTCGGCGGATGCTTGCAGGGCTAGCCACTCCGTCAGGCGGGCATTGATCTCAGGCACGTGCCGTTCCGACTTAAGACGAAGCAGGGCGGGCTCCCAGCCGGCGGCCTTGTTGAGCAGGAAGCGGTTGTTGTGAAGGTCACTCAGGGTCAATGAAGCGACGGTGCAATCGAAGGCATCGGCGACATCCGCAAGGGCCGCCTCCCAGCGGCCCGGATCGAGGGCGCAGTCATAGATCGCTCCGATCAACTCCGACAGCCTACGATGCGACAGCACTTCACCCATCGGTCATCGCTCCCGGGTTGGACCGAAACCCGCTGCGACAAGACCGGGCCGCGGGCGCCAACTATAAATGTAGGACTATTTCCCACAAGTCGAAGAGCGCGCAAGCCGTGGTGGCATGTTCATAATAGCAGGACGTGCGCCGGCCGCGGCGACTGAGTTGCCCTGCGATCGGCCGCGGCCCTTACTCCCGCCCCTTGTCGAACGGGTTCTTGCCCATGCGCAGCAACATGCGGACTGGCACCCCGGGCAGGTCGAAGGATTCGCGCAGGCTGTTGACGAGATAGCGCGTGTAGCTCTTCGGCAGAGCGTCGAGCTGGTTGCCGAAGAGCGCGAAGGTCGGTGGGCGGGATTTGATCTGCGTCATGTAGCGGATCTTGATGCGTCGCCCCGACACGGCCGGCGGCGGGTTTGCCTCCAGCGCCTCGCTTAGCCATTGATTGATACGCGCCGTCGAGACGCGACGGTTCCAGGTCTCATAGACCTGAAGAATGGCTTTCATCAGCGGATCGATGCCGCTGCCTGCGAGCCCTGAGAGCGGCACAACCGGCGCGCCCTTCACCTGCGGCAGGAGACGTGCCGCCTTTTCTTTCAGGTCCTTCAGCAGGCCCGGCTGATCGGCGACCAAGTCCCACTTGTTAAGGCCGATCACGAGGGCGCGACCCTCCTGCTCCACCAGATCGACGATGGAGAGATCCTGCTTTTCGAACGGAATGGTCGCGTCGAGAAGCACCACGACGACTTCCGCGAAGCGCACGGCGCGAAGCGCATCGGCGACGGAGAGCTTTTCGAGCTTGTCCTCGACGCGGGCGCGCTTGCGCAGGCCGGCTGTGTCGAACAGCTTGATGGCACGACCGCGCCATTCCCAATCGAGCGAGATGGAATCGCGGGTGATCCCCGCTTCCGGGCCGGTGAGCAGACGATCCTCGCCGACCATGCGATTGATGAGGGTGGACTTGCCCGCATTCGGCCGTCCGACGATGGCGACCTGAAGCGGCTTATTCGTGTCTTCCTCTTCCTCCTCGTCGCCCGGTTCGGGGAAGAAGGGCATCAGCGCCTCGAAGAGATCGGCCATGCCCTCGCCGTGCTCGGCGGATAGGGGCACCGGGTCGCCGAGGCCGAGGGAGAACGCCTCGTAGGCGCCCGCCAAACCCGCCCCGCCCTCGGCCTTGTTGGCGACGAGAACGACGGGCTTGCCGGACCGGCGGACCATTTCGGCGAAGGGCCGGTCGGCGGGCAGAATGCCGACGCGGGCGTCGACGACGAAAAGGATCAGATCGGCGTCGCCGATTGCGGCCTCGGTCTGGGCGCGCATACGGCCGAGAAGCGATTCTTCGGTCGCCTCTTCCAGGCCCGCCGTGTCGATGATGCGGAATTCAAGATCGCCGAGACGCGCCTCGCCCTCGCGCCGGTCGCGGGTCACGCCCGGCCGGTCGTCTACGAGCGCGAGCTTCTTGCCGACGAGGCGGTTGAACAGAGTCGATTTGCCGACATTCGGCCGCCCGACAATGGCGACGGTAGGCGTCATGTCATGCCTCGCTTATTGAGTGACCTGCACCGGGCCGCCCGCCACGAGGGCGGTGTAAACGGCAAGGCGCTGCTTGAGAGCCGGAGGCGTGTCGCGATCCGCCGCGATCTGGTCAAACCAGCGTCCGGCATAATCCATGTCGCCGGCCTTCAGGCCCGACAGGCCCAGAAGCTCGCGCGCAGAATGCCGCCACGGGTTGCCGGGAACTGCGATGCGCTCGAGCGCCGGGCGGATCTTCGCGGGCTCCGCCGTGTCCAGGCGCAGCCAGGCCGCGCGAAGGCGGGCCAGATCCTGCCAGAGCGGGCTGAGCTTGGCGTCGTTCGACAGAGCGTCATAGGCCGAGGCGCCGTTTTCCGCGTTCTGGCTGCCAAGCTCGGCGGCAAGGCGGAATTTCGCCAGCTGGCCGTAGCCCGAGCCGTCTTCCTTGGCGAGCGATTCCAGAACCGCCTCCGCGTCCTTGCTCTTGTCCTCACGGGAAAGCTTGAGGGCTTCCTCATAGCGAACGGCGGCAGCCTGAGCGCGGGTTTCCTGGGTATGCTCCCAAAAACGCCAGCCGCCCACCAAGGCCACGACAAGAACGGCGACGCCGACGATGACGCCGTTGTAGCGCTTCCAGATTTGGGCGATCTGGTCGCGGCGATATTCCTCGTCGACCTCGCGGATGAACTCGTCGTTCGGAGCCATACTTCCTCTGCGGCCTTGAAAGACCGCCTCCATTATCGAATTGGGTCGCCTAGCATAGAGCCCCGCCTATGGCGAGGGGCTGATCGCGTCGCAGGCGTTTTCTCTGAATAGGTGCCTTAGCTTTGGCCCGGCAAGACGGGAACCCCGATCAGCAGGGGATGGAGCCATATCACGAAAATGGCATAGGCAGCCGTTCCGATGAGCACGACCAGCACGTCGTTACGGATGCCTGCCGGAGGGGCGACCGGCGCCGGCTCACCGCGATACTTCACGCTGATCCGTGCCGTCACGGCCCAGACGAGGAACGAGCCGAAAAGCAAGATCGAGCCCAGGTCGCCATTGGCGAGCAAATGCGCGAAAGCCCAGATCTTCACGCCCGCCATCATCGGATGCTTGACGGCGGCCTTGATCCGCCCCGGCAGATAGGCGGCGGGAAAGAGGACGAAGGCGATCCACACGAGGGGCAGAGCCAGATGCCGGGTCCAGACCGGCGGGTCCCAAACCGGGATGTACCCCGCCTGCCGGTATTGGCCGTAGCCGATGATGATCAGCACGAGGCCAGCCAGCGACACAAGGGAATAGAGCCCCTTATAAGGCCCCTCCCCGATCTTCGCGATGATCCCCGCCCGCCAGGTGCGAGCCATGGTCAAGGCATGGACGCTGAAAAAGACAATCAGCCCAACGATCAGCAGCGTCACGACGATCTCCCGATGTGCTCAAATTATAGCCATTTGCCAGCCGACGGCCGATCCTAACCGATTTGATTTAATGCCTACAACTTCGGCATCCACAACGACTTTTCCTTGCCTTGGAAAGCGTTGCACGGACCGAAACTTTTAACGACTTGGCTGCTTGCGACACAAAAGCGTTCCAGATACTCGCCTTAAGTCGAGTATGGTTGCGCTTATCCGACCCTAGCGCTGGACTTTCGAGTTCGCTAGCTAGGCTCTTGAGAAACCATAAGCCTAAATTAGGGAAGAAACCGGTGGCAGGGCTCCTTCAGCTATCCCGCATCATCGACTCCATCAATGAGCGCATCGGCAAAGTGGCCGCCTGGGCCATCGTGGTGGCGATCGTCGTTTCGGCGGTCAACGCGATCATCCGGCGCATCTTCGGCGTCTCATCGAATGCGTGGCTGGAGCTGCAATGGTACCTGTTCGGCGCGGTCTTCATGCTCTGCGCGGCCTGGACCCTGAAGTCGAACGAGCATATCCGCATCGACATCATCTCGGGCAAGCTCTCCAAGCGCTCCCGCGATTGGATCGACATGTTCGGCCACATCTTCTTCCTGCTGCCGTTTCTGGCCGTGCTGACGTGGCTCTCCTTCCCCTATTTCATCAAGTCATTCGTCTCGGGCGAAGTTTCGTCCAACGCGGGCGGCCTGCCGATCTGGCCGGCCAAAGGCTTGATCCTTCTCGGCTTCATTTCGCTCTCCTTGCAGTGGGTGAGCGAGGTCATCAAGCGCATCGCGATCATGCGCGGCCAGTTGGTCGACGAGCACGCCGAGGGCAACAGCGCCGAGGCCGAGGCCGAGCGCCTTCTCACCGAACTGGCCGATCCGAACGCACCGGCCACCGCCGAACCTCCGGGGGACGGCATCCGCTGACCCCGACCGCGACCTGACCTCGTTTCCCGGAGCTTCCTCCCATGGCTGTGCTGATTGCCCAGAACCTCGCGCCGATCATGTTCGCGGCGCTCGTCATCTTTCTCCTGCTCGGCTACCCGGTTGCGTTCTCTCTCGCGGCCAACGGCCTACTGTTCTTCTTCGTCGCGGTCGAACTCGCACCGCTGGCTCCTGAGACCATCAACCTCTCCTGGCCCCTCCTCCAGGCCCTACCGGACAGGGTCTATGCGACCATGTCGAACGAGGTGCTGCTGGCGATTCCGTTCTTCACGTTCATGGGCTTGATCCTTGAACGCTCCGGCATGGCGGAGGACCTGCTGGACACCATCGGCCAGCTTTTTGGCCCGGTTCGCGGCGGTCTGGCCTATGCGGTGATCTTCGTGGGCGCGCTGCTGGCGGCCACCACCGGCGTCGTCGCGGCTTCGGTGATCTCCATGGGCCTGATCTCGCTGCCGATCATGCTGCGCTACGGCTATGACCGCCGCCTCGCCTCGGGCGTGATCGCGGCCTCCGGCACGCTGGCGCAGATCATCCCGCCCTCGCTCGTTCTGATCGTGATGGCCGACCAGCTCGGCCGCTCGGTCGGTGACATGTACGAGGGCGCGTTCCTGCCGGGCATCATCCTCGCGGGCCTCTACGCCGTCTACGTCCTCCTGATGTCCATCGTGTATCCGAAGTCGGCTCCCGGCTTGCCGCCGGAGGCTATCGGCTTCCGCGAGCCCAATGGATCGCGCGGCGTCTGGCAGCTCGGCATCCTCGTCGCCTTCTCCGGCGTCGTCGGCTATTACGTGCTGTCGCAGACCAATACCAAGGCCGGTGCGGATTTCGTGATCCTCACGATCTGCGTCGCCACCGTCGTTGCGCTCATCTGTGCGCTGATGAACAAGATGCTCGGCGCCCGGCGGATCGTCGGATCGGTGATCCTGGCCGGCCTCCTCGCCGCCGCTTACGTCTTCCTTCACCAGCAAGGCAGGGACTCGCTCGGCCTGCTCGTCGAGATGATGCTCGCCGGCGTGATCTACGCCATCGTCGTCGGCGCGACGGAACGCTTCACCGGCTTCCGCCTGATGTCCAACATGGCGCAGCAGGTCACCTTCGTCATGGTGCCGCCGCTGCTGCTGATCTTCCTCGTGCTCGGCACCATCTTCATCGGCGTCGCCACGCCGACGGAAGGCGGCGCGATGGGCGCGCTCGGCTCGGTGATCCTCGCCGCCATCAAGCGCAAGCTCGACAACAACCCGAAGCGCTTCAACTTCGCCCTCGTGCGCCAGGCGACGGATGCGACGGCGAAACTCTCGGCCTTCGTGTTGTTCATCCTCATCGGCGCACGCGTGTTCTCGCTGACCTTCTACGGCGTCAACGGACACGTCTGGGTCGAGCATCTGCTTACCTCGTTGCCAGGTGGTCAGGTCGGCTTCCTGGTCTTCACCAACGTGCTGGTGTTCTTCCTGGCCTTCTTCCTCGACTTCTTCGAGCTGGCCTTCATCATCGTTCCGCTCCTGGGACCGGCAGCGGAGAAGCTCGGCATCGACCTGATCTGGTTCGGCGTGATGCTGGGCGTGAACATGCAGACCTCGTTCATGCACCCGCCCTTCGGCTTCGCCCTGTTCTTCCTGCGCTCGGTCGCGCCGAAGGTGCCTTATATCGACCGCGTCACCGGCAAGCGCATGGAGCCTGTCACGACCGGACAGATCTACTGGGGCGCGGTGCCGTTCGTGATCATTCAGCTGATCATGGTGGCCATCGTCGTGACGTTCCCGCAGATCGTGATGCACTACAAAGCCGCCGGACCGCAGGTCGATCCTGCCGCGGTCCAGAAGAAGCTCGACGAGCTGCTCCTGCCCGGCCTCGGCGCCCCCGGCGGCGGACTGCCCGGCCTGAACTTCGACGAACCGCCGAAGATTCAATAAGGATTACAGAATTTCTCGGGAGGCCGGCCATTCGGCCTCCGATCAAGACCTCAACAGGGGGGCGGCATAAAAACATCCGCCAGGAAGGGGGCAGGTTCTCACGGACCTGCCCTTTTTCTTTCCAAGGCCGGCTATCGCATGAAATTTGCAAAGCTATGATGCCGCCATGATCCCAGCGGAACCGATCACGATCACCCTCGCCGACGGCACGAGTGTCTCCGGGCTCTGGCAAGAACCGCCCGACACGCGCGCGTGCCTCGTTCTCGCCCACGGCGCCGGCGCTGGCATGACGCATAAGGGTATGACGGCGCTCGCCGATGGTCTCGCCGCGCGGAGCATCGCGACGTTGCGCTATCAATTTCCTTACATGGAGCGCGGCTCACGCCGTCCGGACAGCCCGGCAGTCGCTCACGCAGCGGTGCGGGCCGCTGTCGCCGAGGCGGCGCGGCTGGCACCAAGTCTGCCACTCTTCGCGGGAGGCCGATCGTTCGGTGGACGCATGACTTCGCAAGCGCAGGCTCTCACGCCTCTGCCTGGTGTACGCGGCCTCATCTTCTTCGCCTTCCCGCTTCATCCGGCTGGCAAACCATCCGATGATCGGGCGGGGCATTTGTCGAAGGTCACGATCCCGATGCTGTTCTTGCAAGGCACACGCGATGAGCTAGCGCAGCCCGAGCTACTTGAGCCGGTGATACGCAAGCTTGGTTCACAAGCGACGCTCAAACTCCTCGACCACGCGGATCACAGCTTCCACGTTCCGGCCAAGACAGGCCGCAAGGACGCAGAAGTGATGGAAGAGTTGCTCGCTGCAACAGCCGTCTGGATCGCGATGCTGTCGTGAAAGACTAGTCGCTAGCCTTCCCGCTCCTCGATCAACGACCGGCAAAGGTCTTTGCGTAAGTCTCGACGTTGAAACCGACGAGGAGACCTCCCGCAACCTCCAGCACCGGACGCTTGATCATGGAGGGTTGATCGAGCATCAGCGCAATGGCCCTACCCTCATCGAGCCCGGCCTTATCGCCATCCGGCAATTTGCGAAACGTCGTCCCCGCGCGATTGAGCAGCGTTTCCCAACCGACCGACCGCACCCAGCCCTTGAGCCGCGTGCGGTCGATGCCGGCAGCCTTGTAGTCATGGAACTCATAAGCGACGCCGCGCTCATCGAGCCAGGCGCGCGCCTTCTTCATCGTGTCGCAATTCTTGATGCCGTAGAGGGTCGCTTGGTTCGCTGGCACTGTTTACCCCTCCAGCGCCCCAATCATCTCCACCCGCGTCGCATGTCGGCCGCCCTCGAACTGGGCGGTCAGGAACGCATCCACGATATCGAGCGCCAGCCCTTCGCCCACCACGCGCGCGCCAATCGACAGCATGTTGGCATCGTTGTGCTGGCGGATCATGCGGGCTGAGAATGTGTCGGCGCAGACGCCGCAACGGATGCCCTTTACCTTGTTCGCCGCCATCATGATGCCCTGGCCGGTGCCGCATAGGATGATGCCAAACCGGCAATCGCCGGAGGCGACGAGCCGCGCCGCCGCTTCGCCGTGCTTAGGATAGTGTGTGCTCTCATGCGTCGTCGGTCCGATGTCGACCACCACCCAGCCGTGCGCCGCGATATGAGCGGCAATGGCCGGTCGGAGCTGAATGGCGGCGTGGTCGCTGGAAAGGACGATGCGGTTGCTGGCTGGCATGGAGAAGTCGTCCCGTTTCCCGAAGCAATTTGGCGGCTTGGCCGAGTTGGATCAACTCAACCTCTCCACCATTCATTCGTCAATAAGACAAAAACAACTAACGATTTCCTTGGCTTATGCCCATCCCTTTTTGTCGATTCCATTGGAAATACCATGCATGAAAAGGCGACGTTTAGGGCTCCATTTTCTCCAATGATCACAATTTGAAGCTTGGCTGCAACGTCACCCCGTGTGTAGTAGTATTGCGGTTCGATCATAGGGAAAACTCTGCCGTTGCTGACAGTCCTGGCGATACTTGCTCTGCTGGCCCTGCTGCTAGTTTGCTTCGTTATATTCCTTTTGCACTTCATCTATCGACTTTGGCGAAGGCCTCAGCCGGGCAGAGCCGTAAGGCGAACGATGATCGTCATAGCGGGCCTGCTTCTGGTGGGTGTTCCTTATCTTCTCGTCCAACGCTACGAGCACCAATTGCTGCTCGCCCGCGTCCCCGCGCCGCTTGAAGTCGCTTCGGTAGAATATCAACTTGAGGAATCGTGGGGTGTCGGTTTCATGCCAGGCGACAACGAGACGGGCTTTGTTGTCTACCGTCTCACCAATGCAAGCGCAGAATGGGCGCGCAATCAGGGGAGCCGGCTCGGTGACATGCTCCCAGGCGGTGCATCCAGATGGCACCCGACACCCGTTAAAAACGCTCACGACAACGGCTGGCACCCCTACGACCATGACCCGCAGATGATGTCCGCACAGCGGGCTGAGCAACATCTCCCTACGATTGCGGAGTATCTTGAGAAGTATGGCTTCACGATACCCATTGAGAGCGGCCGCGACTCTGAAGCCGACCAGTCAATCCAGTCGGAGGGTTCGTTCTATTCATACGGCCGAGGCGGAAGCGTCACAATCGTCGACCCTATCAGAGGGAAAGTTTACTTTGCATACGCTGGATAACGCCAACGTCTGATTGTGTGGTTGAGACGCGCGCCGAGTATCTGCTTTCCACCCCAGCGAAGACATTCTTTGCGTCGGAACACCTGACCCCACCGCCCGAGCGTTACGCCGGAGATCAAGCATCGTATAGCTGCATGAGCAGGTTCGGCCTGCTGCCCAAAAACTAAAAAGCCGCGCGAAGCGCGGCTTTCTCCGTTCTCACTCCCACTCAATCGTGCCGGGCGGCTTCGACGTAATGTCGTAGGTCACGCGGTTGATGCCCTTGACCTCATTGATGATGCGGGTCGCGACCTGGCCGAGGAACTGCATGTCGAAGGGGTAGAAATCCGCCGTCATGCCATCGACCGAGGTCACGGCGCGTAGCGCGCAAACGTGGTCGTAGGTGCGCCCATCGCCCATCACGCCGACGGTTTTGACCGGCAGCAGCACGGCGAAGGCCTGCCAGATGTGGTCGTAGAGGCCGGCATTGCGGATCTCTTCGAGATAGATCGCATCGGCTTTACGCAGGATGTCGAGCTTTTCGCGGGTGATCGTGCCGGGGACGCGGATGGCGAGGCCGGGCCCCGGGAACGGATGGCGGCCGACGAAGGCCTGCGGCAGGCCGAGTTCGCGCCCGAGCGCCCTCACCTCGTCCTTGAACAACTCGCGCAGCGGCTCCACGAGCTTCATGTTCATGCGCTCAGGCAGACCGCCGACATTGTGGTGGCTCTTGATGGTGACGGACGGCCCGCCCGTGAAGGACACGCTTTCGATCACGTCGGGATAGAGCGTTCCTTGTGCCAAGAACTCCGCTCCGCCGATCTTCTTGGCCTCGGCCTCGAACACGTCGATGAAGAGCTTGCCGATGGTCTTGCGCTTGACCTCGGGGTCGGAGACGCCCTCAAGCGCGCCGACAAAAAGATCCTGCGCCTGAACGTGGACGAGCGGGATGTTGTAGGAATCGCGGAACAGGCTGACGACCCAATCCGCCTCGCCCGCGCGCAGCAGGCCGTGGTCGACGAAAACGCAGGTGAGCTGGTCGCCAATGGCTTCGTGGATCAGCACGGCTGCCACCGCCGAGTCGACACCGCCGGAAAGGCCGCAGATCACGCGGCCCGAGCCGACCTGTGCACGGATGCGCGCGATGGCCTCGTCGCGGAAGGCCTTCATGGTCCAGTCGCCATTGCAGCCGGCGATCTCGCGCACGAAATTGCGGATCAGCTGAGCGCCCTGGGGCGTGTGCACCACTTCCGGATGGAACTGCACGCCGTAGAACTTACGGCTTTCATCCGCCACCACGGCGAAGGGCGCGTTCTGCGACGCGGCCAAAACCTCAAACCCATCGGGCAGTTTTGTGACGCGGTCGCCATGGCTCATCCAGACCGGATACTTCTCGCCTTGCGTCCAGACGCCCGTGAACAGTGCGCTCGGCTTCAGCACCTCGACCTCGGCGCGACCGAATTCGGAGTGGTGTCCGCCCTCGACCTGCCCGCCGAGCTGGGCCGCCATGGTCTGCTGGCCGTAGCAGATGCCGAACACCGGCACCTCGCCGTCAAACAGGTCCTGCGGCGCACGGGGCGAGGTATCGATCGTCACCGATTCCGGCCCGCCCGAGAGGATCACGCCCTTCGGCTTCATCTCATGGAAGGCCTGCGCCGCCTTCTGGAACGGCACGACCTCCGAATAGACCCCCTCCTCGCGCACGCGTCGCGCGATGAGCTGGGTCACTTGGGAGCCGAAATCGACGATGAGGATTTTGTCGTGGGTCTGGGTCATGGCGAGGTCTTTAGGGCCTTAATTCGATGGGCGCAATGGCGAGAAACTATTGTATTCTCAAGCTTTGTGGTTGGCCGATGGGGTTCATCTCTTCTTGAGGACCGCGACGAAGAAGCCGTCCGTTCCGGTCCGCAGAGGCGTCATCTGGAGGCCGTGAGCCGTGGCACGCATTGAGCCGGCCAAGCGGCCAAAGCCGGCGGCCTCAAGCACACGCGGCATGGAAACAATCTCGAACTCGCCGCTCTTCCGTTCGAGTAAGCCCTCAATCGCCTCGTCGTTCTCTTCGGCCAAAATCGAGCAGGTGATATAGACGATCCGCCCGCCCGGCTTCACGAGCGAAGCGGCGCGGTCCAACACGGTTGCCTGCTCCTTGCGACGGACCTCAAGGCTGCCGGGGCGCAGACGCCACTTGGCGTCCGGGTTGCGCCGCCAAGTGCCGACGCCCGTGCAGGGCGCGTCGACGAGGACGCAGTCGATTTTGCCATTCAGATCGGACACTGCATCGGCGCCACCGCGCGGCGTGCGGACCTGGACGTTGCGCACACCGGCCCGCGTCAGGCGGTCGTGGATGGGCGCGAGGCGGCGGGCGTCACCGTCGGTGGCGTAGATCTGGCCGTGGTTCTCCATCATGGCGGCAAGCGCGAGCGTCTTGCCACCGCCGCCAGCGCAGAGATCGACCACTTGCTCACCGGGCTTCACACCGGAGAGCAAGGCCGCGAGCTGCGAGCCCTCGTCCTGAATCTCGATCCAGCCCTTGATGAACTCGGGCTCTACCTGCACAGCCGGGCCGCGGCCGTCTTCGCCCGGCATAATACGAAGCCCCAGCGGCGACAAAGACGTCTCGATGGCGGCCAGATGCGGCAGCGCGTCGTGCGCCTCTTCGCGAGAAGAGACCTTCAGCGTGTTCACGCGCAGATCGAGCGGCGCGCGGGTGGTGAGCGCTTGCATCTCGGCGACAAGGTCATCGCCGAAGAGCCGGGTGAGAGAAGGCTCGATCCATTCAGGAAAGTCGGCGGCGACATGAGCAGGCGCGTCATCGAGCTTCGCGGCGTCGAGCTTTTCACGTTCGGTACCCGTGAGCGGCTCCGGCGCGAAACGATCTCCCGAGCACAAAGCCGCAATCGCATCGGCGTTCAGCCCACGCTGAAGGCGCAACATCCCGAGTACGACCGCGCGGGGCGTGTTCTCACCCATGATCCAGGCCGCCGACGCCTTCCGGCGCAGAGCGTCATAGACGAGGCTCGCGATGGCGGCGCGGTCCTTCGAGCCTGCGAAACGGTGCGACAGCCCCCAATCCTTGAGAGCGTCGGTCGCCGGGCGTCGGCGCGCTTCGATGTCGCCGAGAACCTCAATAGCGGCCGAGATGCGGGCTGCTGGTGTCATAGGAAAACAACACTCCACTGGAGAAACAAAGTTGCCACAATATGGCTAAGCTTCAACCGTAATCCGACTCGTACTAAAGCGACCGGGTGCATTCCGCACTCTGCCTTTTCGGAGCTTTCTTCCATGATGACGAACCTGGCCCGCCTCGTTGCCCTTGGCCTTGCCCTCTCCATCGCCGCTTGCGCTGCCACCGCGACGCCGGACCTGACCCCGCCGCCGCGCAAGGCGACCGATGCCAAGACGCAGCTCGAGAGCGGCAAAAAGTACTGATCCACGTTCCTCATCATGGCCGGGCTAACCCGGCCATGATGATTGAAGCAGCCTAGACGCCCACCTCGGCAAAGAAGACCCGTACCGCAAAGAGAACCCACATCAGCACCAGGATCAGCGCGCCGACCAGAAAGACCTGGAAGCGCTTCGTCACCCGGTTCGAGGTGGTGTGGATATACGCGTGAGCCATGCGGCTTACGACATAAACCCAAGACATGACGACGAAGGCGAGATCGGCCTTGCGGGTGACCAGCGCCAGGATCACCAGCACATAGAACAGCACCGGCGTCTCGAACTGATTGCCGTAGGCATTCGTAACCTGCTGCGCCTGCGTCGGCCAATTGCGCTCGCCAAGCGCAATCTCCTTGATCTTGACGTCCCCCGCCCGGATGTGGGCGACACGCGAACGCCCCATCCAGAACATGAGGACGAAGGTCAACGCGACCTGGGCGAAGACCGGTGCGAGAATGGCGGGAACGCTCATGAAACGCCTCAGTTACGGGACGGATAGTTCGGGCTTTCCCGCGTGATCGTCACGTCATGCACGTGGCTTTCGCGCAGGCCGGCATTGGTGATGCGGATGAACTGAGCCTTCTCGCGGAACTCCGGCAGCGTCGCCGCGCCCACATAACCCATCGCAGCGCGCAGGCCGCCGGTGAGCTGGTGCAGCACCGCCGAAGCCGGGCCCTTATAGGCCACCTGCCCCTCGACGCCTTCTGGCACGAGCTTGAGCGTGTCGCGCACTTCCGCCTGGAAGTAGCGATCCGCCGAGCCGCGCGCCATGGCTCCGACCGAGCCCATGCCGCGATAGGCCTTGTAGGAACGGCCCTGATAGAGAAACACCTCGCCGGGGGTCTCGTCCGTACCAGCAAGCAGCGAGCCGACCATGGCGCAGGACGCACCAGCGGCGAGCGCCTTCGCCAGATCGCCCGACACCTTGATGCCGCCATCGGCGATGACCGGAACGTCCGCTTCGGAAGCGGCTTCCACCGCCTCCATGATCGCGGTGAGCTGCGGCACGCCAACGCCCGCCACGATACGCGTGGTGCAGATCGATCCGGGACCGATGCCGACCTTGACCGCATCCGCACCCGCGTCGATGAGCGCCTTCGCGCCTTCGCGGGTCGCGACGTTACCGGCGATCACCTGCACTGCGTTGGAGAGCTTCTTCACCCGCGTCACGCTTTCCAGCACGCGCACGGAATGGCCGTGAGCGGTGTCGACCACGATCACGTCGCAGCCCGCTGCGATCAGATGCTCGGAGCGCGCGAAGCCCTGTTCGCCCGTGGTGGTGGCGGCGGCGACCAGAAGGCGACCCTGCGTGTCCTTGGCGGCGTTGGGATAGGCGACCTGCTTCTCGATGTCCTTGACCGTGATGAGGCCGATGCAGCGATAGTGATCGTCGACGACCAAAAGCTTCTCGATGCGGAATTGGTGCAGCAGGCGCTTGGCCTCATCCTGCGTCACGCCCTCGCGGACGGTGATGAGCCGGTCCTTGGTCATCAGCTCGGAGACTTGCTGGGCCGTGTTGTTGGCGAAGCGCACATCGCGGTTGGTCAGGATGCCGACCAACTTGCCCTTCGATCCGCTTGGTCCCCGCTCCACCACGGGGATGCCGGAGATGCCATGGCGCTTCATGACGGCGAAAGCATCGGCCAGCGTCTCGTCGGGGAAGATGGTGATGGGGTTCATCACCATGCCGGACTCGTATTTCTTGACGAGACGGACCTGCTCGGCCTGTTCCTCGGGGTCGAGATTGCGGTGGATGACGCCGATGCCGCCGTTCTGCGCCATGGTGATCGCCATCTGCGCCTCGGTCACGGTATCCATGGCCGATGCAGCGATGGGCATGTTGAGGCGGATCGAGCGGGTGAGCCGGGTCGCCACGTCGACTTCGCCGGGCATGACCTCCGAGCGGCCGGGCCGGAGGAGAACGTCATCGAAGGTCAATCCCTCGATGATCTGATCGGCGAGAATGCGGGCCATGGCCAACTCCTAAAGATCAAGTGTGCGGGTGCGAAAATGCAGCGATGAGTTGGCGAGGGTCCGTAGCACGGGCGCATCGTTGAGGAAAGGGCTCAAAGCCCCGCATCTTCATGGGGGCAGGCGTGCACCAAAGCTCTATGCAACCGCTCGCCTTAGGGTTAAGTGCGGGGGGTTATGCAGCAGACCCGTCTTCTCCCCCTCATCATCGCCACCGCTTTGTTTATGGAGAACACGGATTCGACGGTCATCGCGACCTCGCTTCCCATGATCGCGACGGACCTCGGCGCCGACCCCATCGCGCTCAAGCTTGCGCTGACCTCCTATCTGGTGAGCCTAGCCATTTTCATCCCCATCTCGGGCTGGATGGCCGACCGCTTCGGCGCGCGGACAATCTTTCGCGCCTCGCTTGCGGTGTTCATGGCTGGGTCGCTCGCCTGCGCCGCCGCGCAGTCGCTGGAAGGCTTCGTCATAGCCCGCTTCATCCAGGGCATGGGCGGCGCAATGATGGTGCCTGTCGGTCGACTGGTGCTGCTCAGAAGCGTGCCGCGCAACGAGGTGGTGCAAGCGCTGGCAACCTTGACCATTCCGGCCCTCGTCGGCCCCATCGTCGGCCCGCTGCTCGGCGGCTTCATCACCACCAACTGGAACTGGCGCTGGATCTTCTTCATCAACATCCCCATCGGCATTCTGGGGATGGTGCTGTCCTCGATCTACATTCCGAACGTCAAGGAAGAGGACATGCCTCCGCTCGACGTGGCGGGCTTTCTGCTTTCAGGCATCGGTCTCGCGCTCACGATGCTCGGCTTTGCCACAGGCGGGCGGCACATGATCCCCATCGAGGTTTCCGTCGCCCTCACCGTGATCGGCGCGATCTGCCTTCTTCTCTACGTCCGGCACGCGAAACGCACACCCTACCCGGTGCTTCAACTCAACCTGCTGAAAATCCCGACCTTCCGCGTGAGCGTCGTCGGCGGCTCACTGTTTCGCATCGGCATCGGGGCGATCCCGTTCCTGCTGCCGCTGATGCTGCAGATCGGCTTCGGCCTGTCGGCCATGGCCTCGGGCTCGCTCACCTTCGTGGCAGCCGTCGGCGCGCTGTTCATGAAAACAATGGCCAAGCGCATTCTGGAGCACACGGGCTTTCGCATGCTGCTCACGATCAATGCGATTGTTGGTGCCGCCTTCATTGCCATCAACGGGTTCTTCACGCCCGATACCTCGCATTGGCTCATGATGGCGTTCCTGCTGGCCGGTGGATGCTTCCGCTCGCTCCAGTTCACGAGCCTCAACGCCATCGGCTATGCGGAAATCTCCAACCGCGACATGAGCTATGCCACGAGCCTCTCGGCCGTGGCCCAACAGCTTGCGCTCAGCATGGGCGTTGCCTTCGGCGCTTTCGCGCTCGAGACCGCCGCCGAATGGCGCGGCGGCACGACGATCATCGCGGCCGATTTCGGCCCCGCTTTCTGGGCGGTGGCAGTGGTCTCCGCCCTGTCCGCTTTCATCTTCTGGCGGCTTGCTCCGACTGCGGGCGCAGAGATGTCGGGCCACCGCGCGGCCAAGCGCCATGTGCCATCCACAGGTATGGGTGACGGGATGGAAGGTTGAGCTGATGACGCTATGTTGAGGGTCCCATTCTCGCGGAGGCCCTCATGGACCAGCGTATCATCGACCTCTACGACGACTTCACCCATGGCGGCATGAACCGCCGCAGTTTTCTCGACCGCCTCGCCGCCCTTGTAGGCAGCGCCGCGGGAGCAACCGCCCTCCTGCCGATCCTGCAGAACAACTACGCTCAAGCGCAGACCGTCGCCGACACCGATCCGCGGATCACGACCGAGACAGTCGATATTCCCGGCGTGCCGGGCCTCAAGGGTTATCTCGCCAAGCCGAAGACCGGCGACAAGCTGCCGACCGTTCTCGTCATCCACGAGAACCGGGGCCTGAATCCGCACATCAAGGACGTCACGCGCCGTCTGGCGACGCAGGGCTTCATCGCGCTCGGCCTCGACTATCTCTCGCTGATGGGCGGGACGCCCGAGGATGAGGACAAGGGCCGCGACATGATCGGCCAGCTGAAGCAGCCTGACGTGGTCGCCTATGGCAAGGCGGCGGTGGCCTATCTGAAGAGTCATCCGGACGGCAACGGCAAGGTCGGCGCTGTCGGCTTCTGCTGGGGCGGCGGCGCGGTCAACAACCTGGCGATCGCCGAGCCTAACCTCTCAGCAGGCGTCGCCTATTACGGCGGCCAGCCGAAGGCTGAGGATGTGCCGAAGATTCACGCCGCGATGCTTCTGCATTACGGGGGTCTCGACGAGCGCATCAACGCAGGCATTCCGGCCTATGAGGTCGCGCTCAAGCAGGCAGGCAAGACATACGAGATCTATGTTTACGAGGGTGCGAACCACGCCTTCAACAACAATACTAACGAAGCGCGCTACGACAAATCCGCCGCAGAGCTCGCCTGGAGCCGGACGGTCGCGTTCCTGAAGAAATACCTGAGCTGATTGCGCTCACATTCCATCAGTCGTCATGGCCGGGCTCGTCCCGGCCATCTCGTTTTGAAGAGCGCAACCAAGCGAGATCACCGGGGTCAAGCCCGGTGATGACATGATCAAGAGAAACGCACTCAGCCCTTCAGGCGGGCGTTGCACTGCGAGTAATAGCCGCCGCCCTTCTGGATCCACTTCAGGCCGCCATTGCCGCTTCCGCCCGCAGCCTGATTGGCCTTGTACTGGTCGAGACAGGTGTGCATCCGGGCCTTGCCCGCGGATTCGCTGGAGTATTTCGATGAGACCGCCGACGGGAGCGTCAAATTGCCCTTCGCCATCGGCGTGGTAGGCGCCGTGGTCGGCTGGCGCGACGGCGGCGCGGTAACGGCTCCGGTCGCCGAGGGACCGCATTCCGCCTTGCGGAAATCGTTCCAGGTCTTCGTCCCCAGCGTTCCAGCCGTCTGAGCCGCTTTATACTTCGTGCTGCATTCCTTCATGGTGAGAGCGGACGCCGGCGTGACCTGCGCCATGGCGAGCCCGGCGGCGCCAGCGAGGATAGCGGACAGGATGAGATACCGTTGCATGGTCGAACCTTTCTCTCAATGCCTTCGCGGCACGCGAGTACCTCGGGACTATGCGGGAGGGAGGGGATAGGTTCCGTCACGGTTTGCTGGGCGTGGCCCGATATTCTTGTTTCGTTCCCATGCAGAGGGGCGTAGCTTGGCGGCAAGAATCCCTGAAGGAATCGATGGGCGAAATGGCGGAAGAAACAACGTTGGCGTCTCATAATGAACGGGATCGCTTTCTCGCCCTCGTCCTTGCGAACAGGTGGAACGCTATCGTTCTGGAGCGCACCGCTCAGCTCGGGGTCACGGACTGGTGGCTGACCGCCGGTTGCATTGCCCAATCGGTCTGGAACGGCCTGTACGGCCGGCAACCCGATCACGGCATCCTCGATTACGACATTTTCTATTTCGATCCGGATACAAGCTGGGCCGCCGAGGATAAGGTCATTCGAGCAGCGGCGAAAATCTTTGCCGATCTGCCGATCAGCGTTCAGATCCGCAATCAGGCGCGCGTCCCCCTGTGGTACGAGGAGAAATTCGGCACGCCGTTTCCGCCGGTGGAAGCCGCGAGCGATGGAATCGGCCAGTTTCCCTGCGCGACCGTCGCGGTGGGAGTCCGGCGAGACGGTGACAGCTTGAGAATTCACGCGCCGTTTGGCCTCGCCCTCCTGCTTGGCGGCGAGTTGATCCCCAATCCCGCTTTGCCGATCCCGGACGTTTATGGCGCCAAAACAGGGCGTTGGCGTAAGGTATGGCCCGAACTTGTCGTGGCACCCTGGCCGGAATGACGCTCAAGCGGCCTTTGTTGCACCTGCGGTAGTGGAGGCTTCCTCGAACGGCTCCACCTGCAGCCTGCGCCCGACCATGAAGGCATCCGCGACGAGGCGGAACGGCGCGACGTCGACGGCCGAGCGGCCTTCCGTCAGAAGCTCGTCGAAGCGCTTGTAGATCCCCTCGTATTCGGCGGGCTTCTCATCTACCACCACGCGCCCGTCGATCTCGAGACGGCACCCGCCGTCCGAGAGCTTGAGCTGCGACCCAGCCTCGGTCTGGACGTCGATCTCCCAGGTCTGCGGACCTGTCTGACGCCAGTCGAGTGAAGCGGTCAGATCGACACCCGGCTGGCCTGTCGACAGGGTGACCTCGGCGGCAATCGGCGCGTCCCGATTGGCCGGGAACTTCAGGTCTGCCCGGCTGATGAACACCGGCTGCGGCATGATGCGGGTGACGATGGAAAAGGCGTTGATGCCGGGATCGAAAATGCCGAAGCCTCCGGCCTGCCAGATCCATTGCTGGCCCGGATGCCAGCGCCGGACATCCTCTTTCCAAGTCACGTGCAGCGTCTTGACGGTCTGGCCTGCAAGCGCCCTCGCCGCTTCGTCCACGCCCTTGTTGTACTGCGCATGCCAGGTGGTGAAGAGCGTTTTTCCGACCTTGTCGGCGAGTTGCTCCAGGTCGGCGAGTTCGCTCAAAGTAGCAGCGGGCGGTTTTTCGAGGAGCACGCTCTTTCCGGCAAGCAGAGCATCGCGCGCAATCCGGTGGCGCACCTGAGGCGGCGTGCAGATGGCAACGGCCTCGAGTTCCGGCACGCCGGAGAGCATCTTGCGATAATCCGTGAAGGTGTATTTTGCGTCGTCAGTCGATAATCCGCGCAGGCTTGAGACCGCGAGCAGCTTGAAATCAGGATTGGCGCGGATGGTTGGCAGATGTTGGTCCTGGGCGATCTTGCCCAGGCCGATAATTCCGATTGTATGAGGTGCCATCGCTTGTCTCCGAAGCGGTGGCCGACAGCCGTCAGGAGGACGGCGTCTCGCCCGCTGCACCCCGGAAACCGGTCGCCATCACATAGAGTTCCGCCGAGTCAGCGCGGCTCGCGGCGGGCTTCACGTGGCGCACAACCGCAAAGTCGCGCTTGAGGTCGGCGAGAAGCTGGCCCTCGGTACCGCCCTGGAACACCTTGGCGATGAAGACGCCGCCCGGCGCCAAAATCTCGCGCGCGAAATAGATCGCCGCCTCCGCGAGCCCCATGATGCGTAAGTGGTCCGTCTTCTTGTGCCCGGTCGTGTTGGCGGCCATGTCGGACATGACGATGTCCGCAGGCCCGCCCAGCATCTCGATCAGCTTGCCCGGGGCGCTTTCGTCCAGAAAGTCGAGCTGGATGAATTCGACACCCGGTAGAGGATCGATGGGCAGCAAATCGATGCCGACCACCTTGCCCTTTGCACCCACCTTTTTCGCCGCGATCTGCGCCCAGCCGCCGGGGGCTGCGCCCAGATCGACCACGCGCTGGCCGGATTTGAGGACGTGATACTTCTCGTCGATCTCCAGCAGCTTGAAAGCCGCACGCGAGCGATAACCTTCGCGCTTGGCGCGGGCGACGTAGGGATCGTTGAGCTGGCGCTCAAGCCATTTTTGCGAGGAGAGCGAGCGCTTGTTCGCCGTCTTCACCCGCTGCTTGAGGTTTCGCGTGCCGGAGCCGGTTTTGGTCGTCACCGATGGCCCTCCTGCCACACGCTGTCCTCTCTCATCATGTTCATCAAAATTCCTTCGCGGAGCCCCCGGTCGGCGATGCGCAGGCGATCCGAGGGAAAAGCCCGGCGGATTGCTTCCAAAATCGCGCAGCCGGCCAGAACCAGATCGGCGCGGTCTTTGCCGACGCAGGGATTTGCGGCTCTTTGATCGAAATTGCAACGCAGCAATTGCCGAATGACAGCCGAGATGTCGTCGCTGCGCATCCACATGCCGTCGACGCGGCGGCGGTCGTAACGCGGCAGACCCAGATGAATCCCGCCGACCGTCGTGACCGTGCCCGACGTGCCGAGAAGATGGAAGTTCGATCCCTCTTCCGCCCCCGCGGCCATCGCAGCGAAGTCGACAAGCCGCTCCGACACTTCCTCGACCATGTCCTCGAAGCTCTCAGGCGTGACATGAACGCCGCCATGCCGCTCGGCCAGCGTCACCACGCCGACGGGAAGCGAATCCCAGGCACGGATGCGCTTGCAGGGGTCGGCCATGGCGTGAGGTGCAAGGCCATCAAGCCAGGCAACCTCCGTCGAGCCGCCGCCGATGTCGAACACGATCACCGACCGTGCCCTCGGATCGGCCAGGGACGCGCAGCCCGTGACGGCGAGATAGGCCTCGGTCTGGCGGTCGACGACCTCCAGCTCCATGTCGAGATCGGCTCGAACCCGCTCGATGAAGGACGGCCCGTTCTCGGCAAGACGGCAGGCTTCCGTCGCGACGAGACGCGCCCGTGCGACCCCCTTGGCCATCATCTTGTCCCGGCAGACGCGCAGCGCCTCCAAGGTCCGCTCGATGGCGTCCTCGCTCAACTGGTTGCCGCGCCCCAGCCCCTCACCGAGGCGGACAATGCGGGAAAAGGCATCGACGACGCGAAATCCCACAGCGGCAGGTTCGGCAATGAGAAGGCGGCAATTGTTGGTGCCGAGATCGAGCGCCGCATAACTGCGCGAGACGCTATGCCGCAGGTCCTTCCTCGCGGCCGCGCTGACGTGATCCGCAAGCAACGACACACCGTTCGCGCCCCCGGAAGAAGGGCTCGTCCGTCGCTCACCAGAAACGGCGATCGAATCGTACTTCACGGTCAAAACGAAATCCTTCGGCACCCAGCGCGGGATGCCTGGTTGCCGACCAGAGTAACAACCACCCCGTGGTCCTGCCAAGCGTTGCAGGTAAGTTTGTCGGGATGCGCTGTGGGCGATCAGAGCGCCAGGCCGCGCAAACGCTCGGTCAAGCCGACCAGAATATCCGCGCCGACATTGGCGATGGCGACACGCAGATGCCCCTCCTGCCCCGGACCGAAATAACTTCCGGGCAGGCACAGAACGCCACGCTCCGTCGCGAGTTTTTCCGCGACGGCCTGCGCCGTTTTTCCGGGGAATGGATGCCGCAGATAGGCGAAGTAAGCGCCGACGGATTCAATGCGCCATTCGGGTAAGGGTGCGAGCGCTTCCCGAAACACCCTGGCCCGTTTGTTGATCTCGGCGCGGTTCTCCTCGCGCCAGTCCCGGAGGCCGTCGATGGCCCAGGGCAAGGCCGCCTGGGCGGTACGCGGCGCGCAGATCTGAATGCAGTCGAGGATCTTGGCCACATGCTCGATCAAATCGGCATCCGCCGTGATCGCGCCCATGCGGTGACCGGGGATCGCATAGGACTTGGAGAACGAATAGAGCTGGATGACCGTGTCACGCCATTCATCGCTTGTGAAAAGGCCGTGCGCGCGGTTCATGCCATTAGGTAAAAAGTCCCGGTAAGTCTCGTCAATGACGAGGTAAATTTTCCGCCGACGGCACAGTTCCGCAAAGCTTTCGATGACATGCGCGGGATAGACTGCCCCGGTCGGGTTGTTCGGCGTGACGAGCACGATGGCCCGGACCTTCGCGTCGATCAGCGGCTCGGCGTCCTCGACCCGAGGCACGAAGCCGGCCTCCGCGCGGCAGGGCAACGGACGCGGCTCGATGCCGAGCATGTCAAGGCTCATCTGGTGATTGAAGTACCACGGCGTCGGCAGCAGCACGGCCTCGCCGCGATGGGCGAGCAGCATCATCGCCGCGAAGAAGGCGAGATTGCAGCCCGCCGTCATCGCCGTGTCCTCGGGGGCGATCCGGCCCTCGTAGAGCCGGGACAGGTCGGCGGCATAGGCCTGCCTTAAATCCCCATCCCCATTGATCGGTCCATATTGCGAACCGGCAGCGGAACCGGCCGTCGCGGCCATGCGCTCCAGCATCCCGGGATGCGGCGCATTGCCCGGCACGGCCTGCGAGAGATTGATGAGCGGCCCGTAAGCCCCGTCATAGCGCTTGGTCCAGCTTTGCGCCTCGGGGATCGGCGGGCTTCCGACATCAGCGACGAGGGCGTTGATAGGGGCCGAAAATCCGCTCGTCATGATGTCCGCTGCTCCAGAAATGAGAAAGGATAGGAATTCCCCGGAGCCGGCAGGCTCTCCCGGAAAATCCTATCCTTCAAGATCAAATCGCGGCGGTAGGCCACCGCGACCAAGGCTGAGGCAAGGAGCCTTAGTCCTTGGCGCGCTCCACGTAGGAGCCGTCTTCCGTCATGATCACGACGCGGGTGCCGGCCGTGATGTGGGGAGGAACCAGGGTGCGCACGCCGTTCGAGAGAATGGCGGGCTTGTAGGACGACGAGGCTGTCTGGCCCTTCACGACCGGCTCGGTCTCGGCGATTTCGAGGGTCACACGGGCCGGCAGTTCGATGGCGATCGGAACGCCGTTGTGGACGCTCAGCATCACCGCCATGCCTTCCTGGAGATAGGCCTTCTGGTCGCCGATGATGTCTTCCTGAACCGCGAGCTGCTCATAGCTTTCCGGGTTCATGAAGTGGAAACCTTCGCCGTCCTCGTAGAGGAAGGTGTGTTCGCGGTCTTCCACGAAGGCACGCTCGACCTGCTCGGTCGTGCGGTAGCGTTCCGACACCTTCACGCCGTCCGAGATGCGGCGCATGTCGAGCTGGGTCACGGGCGTGCCCTTGCCGGGGTGGATGTTCTGGGCGGTGAGCACGACATAGAGCCGGCCGTCGATGTCGACGACATTGCCTTTGCGCAGCGTAGAGGCGATGACCTTCACGAGAAGCTTTCCTTATGACAAATGTAGCCGCGCCGTCGGGCTGGGCTGCCCTTACCCCGGTGGCGCGAAATTCAATTTCGCTGCCGCACTAACCCATCTTGGCGCAATTCGCCAGTCTGACCCCGAGGAAATCCTTGGAACGGAAAGAAGCCGCACCCGCCCCCTCCCCCTGGTGGACGCCGCATGTCCATGCGGACCGCCGCCCGTTTCTGTTGACCCGCAACCGGATTCAGGCCGCGTTGCGCGGATTTTTCGCGGGCGAGGACTTTGTGGAGGTCGACACGGCCACGCTTCAGGTTTCCCCCGGCAACGAGGCCCATCTTCATGCCTTCGCGACCGAGGCCATCGGGCTCGATGGCTCGCGGGCACCGCTTTACCTCCACACCTCCCCCGAATTCGCCTGCAAGAAGCTGTTGGCGGCAGGTGAGAGGCGCATCGCCTGCTTCGCCCACGTTTATCGCAACCGCGAGCGCGGCCCCCTGCACCATCCCGAATTCACGATGCTCGAATGGTACCGGGTAAGCGAAAGCTATGAGACGCTGATGCGCGACTGCGCCAAAATCCTGGTGCTGGCGGCGGAGACGGCCAAGACACGAACTCTCACCTTCCGCGGCCAGACGACCGATCCCTTTTTGGAGCCCGAGCGGCTGAGCGTCGCGGAGGCGTTTGAACGCTTTGCCGGGATCGACCTTTTGACCTCCATCGAGCCGAACGGCGCGACAGACCGTGACCATCTGGCCGCGAGCCTGCGGCAGGCGGGCCTGCGGGTTGCGGATGACGATACGTGGTCCGACCTTTTCAGCCGCGTCATCGTGGAGCGGGTGGAGCCTAACCTGGGTCATGGCCGCGCCACGATCCTCGACGAATACCCCGTCGCGGAGGCAGCCCTCGCGCGCCCGACCGCGCAGGATCCGCGCGTGGCGGAGCGGTTCGAGCTTTATGCCTGCGGCGTCGAGCTCGCTAACGCCTTCGGCGAATTGACCGACGCTGCGGAGCAGCGCCGCCGGTTCAAGGCGGAGATGGCGGAGAAGATGCGGGTTTACGGCGAAAGCTATCCGGTGGATGAGGACTTTTTGGCCGCTCTCGCGCAGATGCCCGAGGCAAGCGGCATCGCATTAGGCTTCGACCGTCTCGTAATGCTGGCGACGGGCGCGGCGCGTATCGATCAGGTCCTGTGGGCTCCCGTGCCGGAGACATCGCGATGACAATCGCCCGTCCACTCAAGACCCCCAAGGATCTTGTGGAGGCCGACCTCGTCGAGGCCGAGCACCTTGGCGATATCGCGCGCGTAGCGGAACGTTACGCCATCGCGATTACCCCTGCCATGACAGCGCTGATCGACCGGAACGATCCCGCCGATCCGATTGCGCTTCAATTCGTGCCGGATGCAGCCGAACTCGTCACGACGCGAGAAGAGCGCGACGACCCCATTGGCGACCTCGCCCACAGCCCGGTTGAGGGCATCGTGCATCGCTATCCCGACCGGGTGCTGCTGAAAGCAGTCCATGTCTGCCCAGTCTATTGCCGCTTCTGCTTCCGCCGCGAGATGGTGGGGCCGCAGGGCCTTGGAACGCTCTCGAGCGAAGCCATGGACAAGGCATTCGCCTACATCGCGGAGCATCCCGAAATCTGGGAGGTGATCCTAACCGGCGGCGACCCGCTGGTTCTCTCCCCACGCCGTCTCGCGGAGATCACGCAGCGCCTGAGTGCCATCGAACACGTGAAGATCGTGCGGTTTCATAGCCGCGTGCCGGTGGTCGAGCCCGAGCGCGTCGATGCAGAGCTGATCGCAGCGCTGAAGGCCAGCGGCAAGACGACCTACGTCGCCCTCCACGCCAACCATCCACGCGAGTTGACGCAAGACGCGCGCGCGGCCTGCGCCCGCCTTGTCGATTCCGGCATCGTGATGGTGAGCCAGTCGGTGCTCCTGAAAGGCGTCAACGACGATGTAGACACTTTGGCCGAGCTGATGCGTGCCTTCGTCGAAACGCGGATCAAGCCCTATTACCTGCATCACCCCGACCTCGCCCCCGGCACCAGCCATTTCCGCCTCTCCATCGCAGAAGGCCAGGCACTCGTGGCCGCTTTGCGCGGACGCATCTCAGGCCTGTGCCAGCCGACCTACATTCTCGATGTTCCGGGCGGATACGGAAAGGCGCCGCTCGCACCAAGCTTTGTCGAGATGGATGAGGATGGGGCCGTTTCAGTGTCCGACTATCGCGGCGGCAAGCATCGCTACCCGCCGGAGAGTTGAGCCGGCTCGACCGCCTCGTTTCGCTTCTTGCGCCAGGGCGCATCCTGCTCCCAATCGCCGGCCATGATAGATCCGTAAGGATCGATTACGTCGGAAATCGTGGCGAGATCGTATTTCTCGATCTGCGCCCGAACGGAGGCAGCGTTCTTGTACGCTGACGGCAGCTCGGCAAAGTCCGGCTTTCCGCAGAAGAAGCGAACGTCGATACCGGCCGGCATCTCCGGCTGGCCCATCCGCAGAAACGCTGTGCGGCTCATATTTCGGCCCGCCCCATGCGGTGCGAAGCCGAGGGATTCCTTTTTGTTCCGGTGTCCGACGATGAGAATTGGCTCGGCCATATTGAGCGGAATGAGCGTGCGCCCGTCATCATCCGGCGAGAAGTCGTCCCAAGAGGGCGTCGCTCCCTTGCCGTGATAGAAAAGCCCGTCCGAACGCTGGAAGACGAAGTTGTGCTCGTTCCAGAACCGGTCGGCGATGGAGTTTCCGATCTTCTGCGCGACGAGGTCATGCAAGGCGTAGTGGCTCGCCTTGGTCCAATTGCGCACGATCTGCAGCGCTCTCCAGTATTCCTCGCCATCATGGCTCGCCGCCTTGATCCAGGCGCTATGCGCAGGGACCTTGGGAGCGACGATGGCCGTGTGCTTCTTCGCCGCTGCCATGCCGCGCTTGTAGAGCTGCGCGCCGAGGCCGCGCGATCCATGATGCGTGACGAGAGCCACCTGCCCCGTCGAGCGCAGGCGCCCCACATAGGCGAAGTGGTTGCCGTCGCCCTGCGAGCCGAAATGGCCGAGAGCGAGATTCTCGAAGCCCGACAAAAAACGATTTTGCGAAACCGCCTCCATGATAAGGCGCGGCGGCTCCAGCATCTTCGCGCGACCGCCCGGCCCGAAATGCGTGACCTGCTGCATGGCATCGAGAACCAGCCGTGGATCATCCTCGCGCTTGAACAGCGTCATCGCCACGGAACAGCAGATGTCAGACGAGTGGAAGCCGGGATGAATGGCATCCTGCGCAGCAACCGCGCCGCCGACGGGGATCGTCCCCATCTCCTTTCCTGCCGGACACGCATCGGGCATCACCGCACCGGCAACGATCGTTGGAACCCGCATAAGCGCGTCCATGTGCTGGGCGACCGCGGCTGCATTCGCCCGTTCCAGATCGTTCTCAGCGTCGAGGAACATCGCATACGAAAGCGAGTTCGTGCGCATCAAGGTTTCGGCCGGCATCATCCCTTGCAGGGCGACGAAGATTTCATCGTCGGACTTGCCGTTGGCCCGCATCTGGTTGGCGGCAGCCAAGGCCTCCGGAAACCACTTACCGGGTTTGAACCCCCATGCGATCAGGGTGCCCCCATCGATCATCGACCTGCCCCTAAATTTAAAATATGTTATATCGTTAATTTGTTCGATAAAAGCCCTGAACCTTCGGTTGCAGAAACTCAATCGAATCCCGGCTTAGCGCTGCGTCCCTTCTTGACCTCCGAGCGACGCCCCTTCGACTCCAACCGCCGTTGTTTGGACGCCAGCGTCGGCCTGGTCGCGCGGCGTGGTTTGGGCGTCTCGGTCGCCTGACGGATCAGGTCGAGGAGGCGCTCCAGCGCGTCCTGCCGGTTGCGCTCCTGGGTGCGGAAGCGCTGCGCGGTGATGACGATGACGCCGTCGTTGGTGAGACGACTGCCGGCGAGCTTCATGAGGCGGATGGCGACCATGTCCGGCAGCGAACGCGAACGTCTGGCGTCGAAGCGCAACTGAACGGCGGTCGCGACCTTGTTGACGTTCTGGCCGCCCGGACCCGAGCCGCGAATAAAGCTCTCCTCGATCTCGGATTCATCGAGCGCGATGGTATCGGTCACCGGGATCATGGGAGCCTCGAAAAACGGGAAAGCGGCGCTTGTCGCCCTGACGGAGACGGTCTAAGCGCCTTCTTCTAGCCGAGCCCGGCGGGATTGAGAAATTCAGTGGGCGGCTCTACCTCTGTCACCCGGTTCTCGTCATGTCCGCCATCTTCGCCAGTCTCGTCCCGACCTTTCTCATCATCGCGACCGGATGGCTGTGCCGGACGACGGGTTTTGTCGGCGACACGCAATGGCAGGGGCTGGAGCGGGTCACTTACGTGATCTTCTTCCCTGCCCTCATCATCGATACGTTGGCGCGGGCGGATCTGACTTCGGTGCCGGTGTTCGGCGTCGGCGGTGCGCTTATCGGTGCAATCCTGCTTATGGCGACGACCGTCCTGATGCTGAGGCCGCTTTTGGAACGCCGCTTCGGGATCGACGGGCCGAGCTTCACTTCGGTCTTTCAGGGCGCGACACGCTGGAATACCTTCGTCGGCCTGTCGGTTGCCGGCAGCCTGTTCGGGCAGCGGGGAATCGCCCTGATTGCGGTGGCGATCGCCGCCATGGTGCCGCTCCTCAATCTGCTGGCATTTTATGTCTTCATTCGCTTTGCGGGCCGCCCGCGGCAGAGCCCGCGCGATATCTTACGCTCGTTTGCGACCAATCCCTTCATCTGGTCCTGCGCCGTGGGGCTGGCGCTCAACCTGCTCGCCCCGCCCCTCCCGAAGCCCATCGGTGGATATATCGAGATGATGGGCCGCGCGGCGCTTGCCGCCGGCTTGTTGATCGTGGGCGCTGGCCTCGACATTCGCCGCCTTGCGAAGCCGGGCGTGCCGCATGTGATCGCCACGACGTTGAAGCTTCTGGTCATGCCGGTCATCGCCGTGACGCTGGCGGAGGCTGTCGGTGTAACCGGGACCGACATCGCCGTGACGGTTATCGCCGCCTCCGTGCCGTCAGCCAGCGCCGCCTATGTGCTCGCCCGCCAGATGGGCGGAAACGCGGCCCTCATGGCCGAAATTCTGACTCTTCAGACCCTCGTTGCCCTGATTTCCATGCCCTTCCTTATTTCCCTCCTCGGGAAATGCAGTCAGGTTGCATGCAATTAAAAGTTTAATTACACACTTGTTTTATTTTTAGTTGTGCTGGTATTAGGTCCTATCGACCTTTCTCAATCAGCATTGCGTCCCTATGAAAGCCAAAGCCGCGCCTCGTTCCCTGAAAGCCCCGACAACGCAGGAGCGCCCTCTGGACGCGGGCGCCGCCCCGAGCACGGGCCAGGAGCTCTCCCCCACCGAAACCGCCAAATATATCGCCGATTTCACCGCCTAACTGGCCTATCTCGCCCGTAAGGCGGAGTTCGACCCTTTGGCTTATTTGCTTGACATGGCGCGGCTGGAGGCGGTGCGGGGTGCGCAGGCAGTCCGCCGTAAGGCTTGAGCCTCAGCGAGCAGCCAAGAGCGAAACCGCATTTCCCCCGTGGCGCTCGAGACGCCCGGCAATCTCCAGCTCGAGCAAAGCCATCTGCACAGCACGGATCGGTAATCCCGATTGCCGGACCAGATCGTCGATAGAGATCGGCGACGGGCCGAGCAGATCAATGATGCTGGCATCAGCCGTCACGACCTGATCCTCGAAGAGGCCGTCCAGCGTAACCGGAGCGATAGGGGCGCGGGCCACATCGGGCAGGCCCAGTTCGTCCCACAACTCCTCAGCTACCCCCGCGTGGTGCGGCTCGGACAGGTGAGGCCCATCCTTCGGACCTACCGCGATCAGCGGTTCGAGTACGCTCGTCACGTGTTCGAGCCCAGCACAGAGGGTCGCGCCGTCGCGGATCAGGTCGTTGGTCCCCTCCGCACGCGGATCGAGCGGCGATCCCGGCACCGCAAAAACCTCCCGCCCCTGTTCAAGCGCGAAGCGGGCGGTGATGAGCGAGCCGGAGCGGCGCGCAGCCTCCACCACCACGACGCCATAGGACAGCCCTGAGACGATCCGATTGCGGCGCGGGAAGTCGCGCCCGCGTGGCTCCCAGCCGAAGGGCATTTCGGAAACGATTGCTCCGCCCTGGTCCACAATGGCGTGGAGCAGCGGTTCGTTCTCTGACGGATAGATGCGGTCATGACCGCCAGCGAGCACCGCGACCGTGCCGGTCGCGAGCGTCGCCTTGTGTGCCCGCGTGTCGATGCCGCGCGCGAGACCCGACACCACCACATAACCCGCCTCGCCGAGCTGGCGCGACAAGCGTTCCGCAAACGTCAGCCCGGCCGCCGAAGCATTGCGCGACCCGACGATGGCGACCGATGGCTTCGCCAACACCTCCACCGAACCGCGCACCGCGATCAAAGGCGGAGCCGTATCAACGGCCTGAAGCGTCTTGGGATAGTTCGGCTCGCCCATGGCGACGAAGCGGACACCGAGGCGCGCAGCCGCCGCCATTTCCTTCTCGGCTTCCGCGCGGCTTGCGACTTTCAAGACAAGACGCCCGCCCCGCCGAGCGAGACCCGGCAGCGCATCGAGCGCGGCGGAGGCTCCGCCGAACTGGTTGATCAGCGCGCGAAAGGTGCGAGGCCCAACATTCTCCGAGCGGATGAGCCGCAGCCAATCGAGACGCTGCTCATCGGTCAGGCGCACGCCGCTCATCCCTTCTGTCCGATCTTGCCTTCGGTTCCGGCGAGTAGGCGCTTAATGTTCTCGCTATGCTTCCACCACAGAAGCACCACCAGGATCACCGCAACAACGGCCATTTTCGGCTCCCCAAGGAGCCAAAGCGCGACCGGAGAAAGAGCGCTTGCGATAAGCGCTGAGAGCGACGAGTAGCGCGTCGTAAAGGCCAACCCGAGCCAGATCACGGCGAAGATCAGCGCGGCGAGCGGCTTGAGGCCGATGAGAATGCCGATGAAGGTGGCGACGCCCTTGCCCCCCTTGAAGCCGAGCCAGACCGGGAACAGGTGGCCCAGAAAAGCGCCGAGCGCCGCGATGACCGCGAGATCCGTACCCCAGCGCCCGGCGATGACGACGGCGGCCGTGCCCTTCAGGGCATCGCCGATCAAGGTCGCCGCCGCGAGACCCTTGCGGCCTGTGCGCAGCACGTTGGTCGCGCCGATATTGCCGGAGCCGACGTTACGGATGTCTCCCAAACCCGCCATGCGGGTGAAGATCACGCCGAAGGGAATGGAGCCGAGAAGGTAGCCGAAGGCCAGGGCAACGAGGGCAGGTAGAAAAGCGGTATCGGACATTCGATTCTCATGAAGCCGTGCGGCGGTCGAAGACGATCCTGCCTGCAACCATCGTCACCGTCACCTGCCCTTCCAGACGGGCTTCGTCGAAAGGCGTATTCTTGGACAGCGAACGGAGCTGGCGCTTGTCGAGTACATAAGGCGTCTCGGGGTCGAACAGAATGAGGTCAGCCGGCGCGCCGCGCTGGAGCCGTCCGCCCGGCAGGCCAAGGATTTCAGCCGGCCGGGTCGACATGGCTCGCAGCAGCTTCGGCAACGAAATGCGCTCGGCCTGCACGAGCCGCAACGCGGCCGAGAGCAGCGTTTCCAGCCCCACCGCGCCGTCCTCGGCCTCCGCGAAAGGCAGCCGCTTGGTCTCGACATCCTGTGGATTGTGGTCCGAGACAATCACGTCGATGGTGCCATTAGCCAGCGCGTCGATCACCGCCTGCCGATCATCCTCGTGCCGGAGCGGCGGCGAGAGTTTGAAGAACGTGCGGTAGTGGCCGATGTCGTTCTCGTTGAGCGCGAGATTACTGATGGAGACGCCGCAGGTGACGGGAAGTCCACTCGCCTTCGCTGCCCGGACGATCTCGGCCGAGTCCCCACAGGAAATCATGGCCGCGTGGTAGCGCCCGCCCGTTAGGCGAACGAGGCGGATGTCGCGCTCCAACATCACCGTTTCCGCCTCGCGCGGAATGCCCGGCAGTCCGAGACGGGCGGCGAACTCGCCCTCGTTCATCACGCCCTGGCCGACGAGGTCCGGATCTTCCACGTGATGGACGATGAGCGCATCGAAATCGCGCGCATAGGTGAGCGCGCGGCGCATCACCTGGGCATTGGTGACCGAGCGCGCGCCGTCCGTGAAGGCGATGGCGCCGGCATCCTGCAGCAGGCCGATCTCGGCCATTTCCTCGCCTTTGAGTCCTTTGGTCAGAGCCGCAGCCGGGCGGATGTTGACGATGGAGGTGTCGCGCGCGCGGCGCATGACGAAATCGATGATCGCCGGATCGTCCAGCACCGGGTTCGTATCGGGCATCGACACGATGGTCGTGACACCGCCCGCCGCAGCGGCCTCGCCCGCGCTCTTCAACGTCTCCCGATGCGCCGCCCCCGGCTCGCCGATGAAGGCACGCATGTCGATCAGACCAGGCGCGAGGACCTGACCGCCGCAGTCGATGATCTCGGCATCAGCCGCCGCCGCGACCTGCGGGCCAACATCGGCAATGATGCCGTCCCGGACGAGCAAGCCACCGCGCTCCTCGCGGCCGCTGTCTGGGTCGATCAGGCGCGCGTTCTTGAACAAGATGGGGCGGTTGGTCGTGATCATGCGCAACCCGGAATGTCTTCAAAGCGATGGAAAACGAGCTTTCCATTCTCCCTCGCCAAAGCGACCATCTCGTCCGCTCCGGTCGAAGGACCGCCGATGCGCAAGCAGGCGTCGCACTTTGCGACAAGGCGGCGCGCGATGGCGTGGAAAATCTCGTCGAAAATTGTGTCACCGATCCTCTCGGACCCGGCGAATTCAATCAGAGGCAGGGCATACCACTCGCCCAGGACTGGCAGGTGCCCAGCGCGGAAAAGACGAAGCGCCATCTCCATCATGGCATCCACATTCGCCTGGATCTTTTGCGGATCGTCACCGGTGCCGGACCGATAGGGACCGGCGACGAGGATCTGAAGCGGCGTCATGCCCTGAACCTTTCCCTCTCCTTCACCGGAGAGGATTTCAAGCATCATCTATTCGGCAGATGGCTCGCGAGAGCCTCGAGCACCGCCATGCGCACGGCGACACCCATTTCGACCTGTTCGCGGATAAGCGATTGCGCGCCATCCGCGACTTCGGACGAAATCTCGACGCCGCGATTCATCGGGCCCGGATGCATCACCAGCGCATCCGGTTTCGCATAGTTGAGCTTTTCCTGATCGAGCCCATAGAAGCGGAAGTATTCCTTCACGGACGGCACGAAAGAACCGTTCATGCGCTCGCGCTGGAGGCGCAGCATCATGACGATGTCGGCGTCTTTCAGGCCTGTCTTCATGTCCCGGTGCATCTCGAAACCGAGACGCTCGATGCCGGGCGGGAGAAGCGTTGAGGGCGCGACGAGGCGCACGTGCGCGCCCATCGCGGCAAGCAGGATCATGTTGGAGCGGGCGACGCGCGAATGCAGGATGTCGCCGCAGATCGCCACCGTCAGGCCCGCGATGCGGCCCTTGTTCCGGCGGATGGTGAGCGCGTCGAGGAGCGCCTGCGTCGGGTGCTCATGCGCACCGTCGCCGGCATTCACGACAGAGCAATCGACCTTTTGGGCCAAGAGATGCACCGCCCCCGCCGCATGGTGGCGCACGATGATGAGATCGGGCCGCATGGCGTTGAGCGTCGCCGCGGTGTCGATCAGCGTTTCGCCCTTCTTCACGGAGGAGGACGCCACCGACATGTTCATCACATCCGCCCCGAGGCGCTTGCCGGCGATCTCGAACGAGGATTGCGTGCGGGTGGACGGTTCGAAGAAGAGGTTGATCTGAGTCCGGCCCCGGAGGGTCGTTTTCTTCTTCTCGACCTGCCGGCTGACCTCGACTTTCTCGTCAGCCAGATCGAGCAACGCCTTGATATCCAAAGGCGAAAGCCCCTCGATCCCGAGGAGGTGACGATGGGGGAAGGCGATGGGGTGCGCGTCTTTCATCTTAAAGAGATCGCTATAGGCGCAGATGGAGATAGCGGCAAGCGGGGTCTTAGGCTTAGAGCCCCTTATCCGCGAAGAGCGCTCTCGCGGGACTGCGATATTGACACGCTAAGCGCTTCCTTGACGCGTTCCTCATTCCGACCGATGCAGGAGACATGAAACGCCACGCTTTCCTCCTTGCCGGATTCGTCGCCCTTGCCCTGTCCGCAGTTGCCAAGGCCAAGGACAAGCCGCATCTTTCGGTCAGAATCGACGCGACGCAAATCGGCCAGCCGCCGGATCAGGCCGCGACCGCGCGCGATCTCGCGACCGTCCTCGCAACCCAGTCCGAGCGGACACCCGACCGCGAGGAGCGCGCCATTCGCGACGCCAAGCAGACCCTGGCGGGCTTTCTCAAAGGCATGAACACCGATGTCGACAAGCGTGAGCTGAAGAAAGCGAGCCGCCTGTTCAAGGAAGCGACAGCCGCGCTCGAAGAGGCGTTGGCGCCAGTCAAAAGCCACTTCGAGCGCCCTCGCCCGTTCCGTGCCAGCGCCGAGATCAAAACCTGCGCGACCAACAAGCTGCCGCCGAGCAGCTCCTTCCCCTCCACCCATGCTGGAACCGGCACACTGTTCGCCGCCCTCCTCGCCCATGTGGCGCCTGAGCGAAAGGCAGAGCTGGAGGCGCGGGGCCTCGATTACGGCTGGAGCCGCGTGGTTTGCGGCTTCCACTACCCGTCCGACATCGAAGCTGGGCGGAAGGGTGGTCGTCTCGTCGCCGAGGCGCTTTTGAAAGATCCGACCTTCACGAAGCGACTTGATGATGTCGCGCCCGCCTTGAGGAAGGCACTCGGGCTCTGATCCACTCCCGAGATGTGGCATAATCCGGCGGCGAACGCGGAGCCGCCCCATGAACGTCTCGCAGCCCCATGGTACCGACGACGTCTTCAACCAGACGCCGCCCTTCGTGGACATCAACCTGATCGCAACCGACCGGCCCCTGCTCGATGCTTTGCTGGCGAACGGGGTCGATCTCGATGAGGAAGGACTGTCCGTCTTCGGTCAGCACTGGGGGGCGGCGGAGCGCTTCGATTTCGGGCGGCTTGCCAACGAGAACCCGCCGAAACTGCACACGCACGATGCACGTGGCTACCGGCTCGACATAGTCGAATTTCACCCGGCCTATCATGTGCTCATGCAGGCGAGCATGGAGGACGGCCTTCACGCATCGACCTGGGACGAGGCCGAGCCCACCAATCTTGTCAGCCAGGGCCACGCGGCGCGTGCCGCGCGGATTTACACGGTGTCCGGCGTCGAGGCCGGCCATGTCTGCCCGCTCACCATGACCCACGCTTCCGTCGCCGCGCTCGGCGAGGCTCCGAACCATCTGAAGGAATGGCTGCCGAAAATCCGCACGCGGGAATACGACCCGCGCTTCATCCCCTTCTGGGAGAAAAAATCCGCCACCCTCGGCATGGGGATGACCGAGAAGCAAGGCGGCACGGATGTCCGCGCCAACACCACCCGCGCCGATCTTCTCAACGGCGACGAATATGAGCTGACCGGCCATAAATGGTTCATGTCCGCCCCGATGTGCGACGCCTTTCTGGTGCTCGCGCAGGCACCGGGCGGACTGACATGCTTTCTCGTTCCGCGCTTCCGCCCCGATGGGTCGCTCAACGGCCTTCACCTGCAAAGGCTGAAGGACAAGCTCGGCAACCGCTCGAACGCATCTTCGGAAGTCGAGTTCGAGCGCGCCTTCGGATGGCGCGTCGGTGAGGAGGGACGCGGGGTGCGCACCATCATCAATATGGTGCAGCTGACCCGCCTCGATTGTGCCGTCGCCTCCGCCGGGCTTGTGCGGATGGGGCTGGCGCTCGCCCATCACCACGCGCAGCATCGCAGCGTCTTCCAGAAGAAGCTCATCGACCAGCCGGCGATGCGTGCGGTGCTGGCGGATCTCGCTTTGGAAAGCGAGGCCACGACGGCTTTGGCCCTGCGACTGGCGCGCAGCTTCGACCTTACCCAAAGCGACCCGCACGAGGCGGCCTATGCCCGCCTGATGACGCCCGCGGCCAAGTTCGGCATCTGCAAGGCGGCTCCGCGCCTGCTCTACGAGACCATGGAGAGCCTTGGCGGCAACGGCTATGTGGAAGAAAGCCCCCTGCCCCGTCTCTACCGCGAGGCCCCGGTGAACGCGATCTGGGAAGGCTCGGGCAATGTCATCGCACTCGACATTCTGCGCGCGGAAAACCGAGAGCCGGAGGTTGCGACCTCGGTTCTCGACCGTCTCATGAGCGAGGTTGGAACGCTGCCGGGCGCGTCCGACGCCGCGCGGGACATCGTGATGGCGCTCCATTCGCCGGAGGCGGAGGCCAAAGCCCGGTTGATCGCCGACCGGCTCTTCACTTTGGCCGCAACCGCCGCGCTCGCGCGCTCGGCCCCGGCCGACATTGCGGAAGCCTACGCCCTCACCCGGCTGGCCTCTCCGGCCCGGTTGCCGGGCGCGAACGACTTGGGCTCCGCGACCAAACCCTTGCTGGACCGGGTTTTTGCAGCCATATAACCGCGTTGCGCGGCGAGTCGATTTGACTCGTTGGCCATCATACCCACTTATCCCGCCTCTTGGCGGTCAGGGTTGACCGCCGGTTTTCCCGTGACCATCGAGCATCCGCTCGGGGCCGCTTTTAGGAAGTCGTTCCATGAAGGTCCTCGTCGTCGAGTCGCCTGCCAAGGCCAAGACGATCAACAAATATCTCGGCAAGGACTACGAGGTCCTGGCGTCCTTCGGGCATATCCGCGACCTGCCCGCGAAGGATGGCTCGGTCGACCCGGACGCCGATTTCCGCATGATCTGGACCCTCGAGGATCGGGGCGCGAAGCGCGTCTCCGACATCGCCAAGGCGGTCAAGGGGGCCGAAAAGCTCATCCTCGCCACTGACCCGGATCGCGAAGGCGAAGCGATTTCCTGGCACGTTCTTGAAGCGCTGCGCGAAAAGAAAGTGCTCAAGGACATCCCCGTCGAGCGCGTGACCTTCAATGCCATCACCAAGGACGCGGTGCAGACCGCCCTTCGCCAGCCGCGCGAGATCGACCAGGCCCTGGTCGATGCCTATCTCGCCCGCCGTGCTCTGGACTATCTGGTCGGCTTCAATCTCTCGCCGGTTCTGTGGCGCAAGCTGCCGGGCGCGCGCTCGGCCGGGCGTGTGCAGTCGGTGGCTTTGCGCCTCGTCTGCGACCGCGAGTTCGAGATCGAGACCTTCAAGACGCAGGAATACTGGTCGATCCTGGCGACGCTTGCCACGAAGGACGGCGGCGTGTTCGACGCCCGCCTCGTCGGCGCGGACGGCAAGAAGATCCAGCGCCTCGATATCGGCAACGGCGAACAGGCCGAAGCCTTCAAGCGCGATCTGGAACTCGCGACCTTTTCGGTGGCGAATGTCGAGGCCAAGCCCGCCAAGCGCCACCCCTACCCGCCTTTCACCACCTCGACCCTGCAGCAGGAGGCCTCGCGCAAGCTCGGGCTCGCTCCCGCACAGACCATGCGTATTGCGCAGCGGCTTTATGAGGGCGTCGATATCGGCGGCGAGACGGTTGGCCTCATTACTTATATGCGTACCGACGGTGTCGACGTCGCTCCGGAGGCCGTGCAGGCCACTCGCCGTGTGATCGGCAAGGAATACGGCGAAAAGTACGTGCCAGGCGTACCGCGCAAATACACGACGAAGGCCAAGAACGCGCAGGAAGCACACGAGGCCATCCGCCCGACGGACATGTCTCGCCTGCCAAAGTATGTCGCGAAATATCTCGAGCCCGAGCAGGCGAAGCTCTACGACCTCATCTGGACCCGCATGATCGCAAGCCAGATGGAATCGGCGGAGCTTGAACGCACCACCGCTGACATCACGGCGCAGGTCGGCCCGCGCAAGCTCGATCTCCGCGCCACCGGCCAGGTCGTGAAGTTCGATGGCTTCCTCACGCTCTACAACGAGAGCAAGGATGACGAGACGGACGAGGAGGAAGGCCGCCTGCCGCCGATGAAGGCCGGCGACCCGCTCGAGCGCCGCCGCATTCTCGCCAACCAGCATTTCACCGAGCCGCCGCCGCGTTACTCCGAGGCGAGCCTCGTCAAGCGCATGGAAGAACTCGGCATCGGACGGCCTTCGACCTACGCCGCCGTGTTGCAGGTTCTGCGCGACCGCGAATATGTGCGCATCGACAAGAAGCGCCTCGTCCCCGAGGACAAGGGCCGCATCGTCATCGCGTTCCTGGAAAGCTTCTTCCGCCGCTATGTGGAATATGACTTCACGGCGGATCTGGAGGAGCAGCTCGACCGCATCTCCAATCACGAGATCGATTGGAAGCAGGTGCTGCGCGACTTCTGGCGCGACTTCTCCGCCGCCATCGGCGGGACGAAGGAGCTGCGCACGACGGAGGTGCTCGATGCGCTCAACGAGCTTTTGGGTCCGCACATCTTCCCTGACAAGGGCGACGGCTCCAATCCGCGCACCTGCCCGACCTGCGGCACGGGCCAGCTCTCGCTCAAACTCGGCAAGTTCGGCGCCTTCATCGGCTGCTCGAACTATCCCGAATGCAAATACACCCGCCAACTCGCCGCTGCCGGCGTGAGCGGCGAAGGCGAAGGATCGTCTGAGAACGGCGGCACGCCGGGCGTGAAGGTGTTGGGTGATGATCCGGAAACGGGCCTTCAGGTCACGCTCCGCGATGGCCGCTTCGGCCCCTTCGTCCAACTTGGCGAAGGCGACAAGCCGAAGCGCTCGTCCGTGCCTCGTGGCACCTCGCCCGCTTCCGTCGATCTGGAAAAGGCGCTCAAGCTTCTGGCACTGCCCCGTACGGTCGCGATGCACCCGGAAACGGGCGAGCCGATCCTCGCCAATATCGGCCGCTACGGGCCGTATGTTCAGCACGGCAAGACCTACGCCAATATCGGCAAGGACGATGACGTGTTGGAGATCGGCGCGAACCGGGCCATTGACCTCATCATCGCCAAGGAAAGCGGCGCGGGCGGTTTCCGTCGCGGCGCAGCTGATCCGGGCCGTCCGGTGGGCGAGGACCCGACTTCCGGCAAGTCCATCGTAGTGAAGGCTGGGCGCTTCGGTCCTTATGTCACCGATGGCGAAACCAACGCCACGCTGCCGAAGGCCGTGACGGCGGAGGCCGTGACGCTCGAGGAGGCTATCGCCCTTCTCGCCGCGCGTCGCGCAGCTGGCCCGAGCAAGAAGGCGCGAGGCCGCAAGGCTCCAGCCAAGAAGGCGGCCGCCAAGGCTCCTGCTAAGAAGGCTGCGGCCAAGAAGGCTCCCGCGAAAAAAGCGCCGGCGAAGAAGACTGCCACCAAGAAGGCCGCAGCAAAGAAGACCGCGGCAAAGGCAAGTGCTGCCGATTGATGTTGCAGTTTCGGGGGCGCTCGGCGCCCCCGCTGCTCACGCGGCGATCAAACGCTCGAGATCATCCCAGGCATAGATGATGTTTTCCGAGCGCCACAGAGGTCCGGGGTCTGTGTACCGGTCCATCGGCCTGCCTCCCAATGCCTCGTAAAACGCGATGGCCGGATCGTTTCCGACCACGACACCGAGAGCCGCGCTCGCATAACCGAAGCTGCGCAGGTCGCGCGCCAGCGCGGCGAGAAGCCGTCGGCCGATGCCTTGTCTTTTACAGGCGCTATCCACGTAGAGAAACTTGATCTCGCCGCGCGATCCAAAGGCCTCGCTCGACGGTGCGCCCGCCAATCCGAAACCGGCAATACGCCCCCGTATTTCAGCCAGCAGCACCGATTTCTCGCTCGACGGCATCGCCAGAATGTCCCGCCAACGAGAAAGCCGTGCAGCTTCATCGAGCGCCTGAAAGGCCGCTTCCGGAGCAAGATGGCGGTAGGTTTCGCGCCACACTTGGGCATGCAATCGCGCAATTGCCTCCGCGTCGCCCTGTTGCGCTCGGCGCAGTGCAACCTCGGTCATATCTCTCCCCGTCTTTCGATCTTTGTCAGGATGCCCAACCGTCTCGTATGATGTCGCAAGACGCACCTTGCCTCACACGAGCGAACCGATGGAATGGCTTTTACCGAAGCTTGCTGCCTATGAAAGCGACATCACCATTCTGCTACGCCTCCTGGTCGCGACGTTCGCGGGAATGGTCATTGGCCTGAACCGCGACCGGCACAACAAGCCTGTCGGAATGCGGACGCTAGCGCTTGTCTCGCTCAGTGCCGCAGCGGTCGTGCTCTCCGGCACAGTCTTCGGCGAGCACTTCCAGCAGGATGCAGCCAGCCGCGTGATGCAGGGCATTCTCACCGGTGTGGGCTTTCTCGGCGCGGGCGTGATCATGCGTGGCAAGGACACTTTTGAGGTCCACGGTCTCACGACCGCTTCCACCGTCTGGATCGCCGCGGCGCTCGGCATTACGTCCGGGCTCGGCGCCTGGTTCATCACCTTTACGGGAATCATCATCGCCCTGCTGCTTTTGACCGTGGGCAAGCCGCTTGAATACGCCCTGATACGGATGCTCGGGGGTCCGGATCAGGCCGGATCAGAAGGCGACCCAAAGAGCGCCGGCAGCGACCAAGGCCACAATCAGCCATAATGCATTTGAGGAAAGCGAACGGCTCTCGGCCGCCGGCCTGGCATCCGGCTCGTTGAAAGCAAAGGCCTCTCCGGCCCCGCGGGCTGCGCGAGCAAGGTGCAGGTTCCGTGCGGTACCGATGATCCGTGTCGTCAACGCCGAATCTCCCTTTTGCTAGCCTCAAGCTTAAAGGCGAAACGTGAACGATAACCAAACGGTTCCTGTGAGCCCGCCGACGAGAGTATGCGCAAGCGCACATTGCAAAGCTCTAACCTTGCGTAACGTTTCTACAGCACACGATGCGTGCTATAGAATTCACTGCCAAGTTGGCACAGGGGGATCATTATGAAGGCAAGTTCACTCTTCCTACGAACAGGCGCTCTCGCAGCCCTTTGCGGCATAGCCCTCGGCATCTCGATGGCCATCGCGCAGGACCACACCCTGCACAGCGTCCACGCCCACATCAATCTCGTGGGCTGGGCATCGATGTTCCTCTTCGGGCTTTACTATCACGTCGTCCCGGCGGCGGATTCGAAACTGGCGAAGATCCACTACTACGTCGCCCTGCCCGGCTTCCTGGTGATGATCGCTGGCGTCACAGGCATCCACCTCGGCAAGCCGGAGATGGAGCCTCTGGCAGGCGTCGGTTCGCTCCTGACCCTCGCCTCGATGCTGATCTTTGTCTGGAACGTCTTCGCGACAACCAAGTCGGTTGCGGCCTCGAAGCCGGCGGTCGTCGCGACGGCCCGCTGATCCTCGTCGCATCCGCCTTTTTTCACAAGGCTTTCCTCCGGGAAATGCCTAAGAGCCCGACGTGCCGTTTTGGCCGTCGGGCTTCTTGCGTTATGAGCCCCTGAATTGCCTAAAAAGCTTGTGACTGGACGACGCTCTTTTCGTTTCCGTTTCGTTCACGTATGAGTTTCAGGATGGGTTATAGTGCAAAGAAACGCGAATCATCCCGGACCAAGGTCCCAATGACTGATAATGACGATCTCTTCGGAGACGGCGAAGCTGCGCCCGTGAAGCGCGCCGCCACCCCCGCAAAAGCTGCTACCGCCAAGGCCGCCCGCGCCACCGCGCCGCAAGGCACGCCGGGCGAAAGCGGCTATGACGCTTCAGCCATTGAGGTGCTGGAAGGCCTGGAGCCCGTGCGCCGCCGCCCCGGTATGTATATCGGTGGCACGGACGAGAAGGCCCTGCACCACCTCTTCGCCGAGGTGATCGACAACTCGATGGACGAGGCGGTCGCGGGCCACGCAACCTTCATCGAGGTCGAGCTTGAGGAAGGCGGCTGGCTCTCCGTGATGGATAACGGGCGCGGCATCCCCGTTGACCCGCACCCAAAATTCCCAAAGAAATCGGCCCTCGAAGTCATCATGACCACGCTTCACGCGGGCGGTAAGTTCGATTCGAAGGTCTATGAGACCTCGGGCGGCCTGCACGGCGTCGGCGTGTCGGTGGTGAACGCGCTCTCCGAAACGCTGGAGGTTGAGGTCGCGCGCGGACAGACGCTCTATCGCCAGGTCTTTTCGCGCGGCGTCCCGCAGACCAAGCTGGAAACCCTGGGCAAGGTCCACAATCGACGCGGCACCAAGGTGCGCTTCCTGCCCGACGAGCAGATTTTCGGCAAAGGCGCTCATTTCCTACCCCGCCGCCTGTTCAAGATGGCGCGCTCGAAGGCCTATCTCTTCGGCGGCGTCGAGATCCGTTGGAAATGCGCCTCCTCGCTGCTCGAAGGCGTCGATGGCGTGCCGGCGGAGGCCACGTTCCGCTTCCCCAACGGGTTGAAGGACTATCTTGTCCACGACATCGACGGCAAGGAACTGGTCACGGACCAGATCTTCTCGGGCAAGATCACCAAGCAGGGCGGCCACGGTTCGCTCGAATGGGCGGTCGCCTGGATGGCGGACGAGGATGGCTTCTCGTCTTCCTATTGTAACACCGTGCCGACGCCGGAAGGCGGCACGCACGAAAACGGCCTGCGTATCGCGCTCCTGCGCGGCCTGCGCGATCATGCGGAACGCGTCGGCCAGCAGAAGCGCATCGCCCCGGCAACCACCGACGACGTGATGGCGACCTGCGCCTCCATGCTCTCGGTCTTCATCCGCGAGCCGGAATTCCAGGGCCAGACCAAGGACAAGCTGGCAACGCTGGAGGCGGGTCGCATCGTCGAGGCCGCAATCCGCGACGCGTTCGACCATTGGCTTGCCGCCTCGCCCCAGCAGGCCAACAAGCTGCTCGACTGGGTGATCGACCGGGCCGAAGAGCGCCTGCGCCGCCGGCAGGAAAAGGAAGTCGCGCGCAAGACCGCGACCCGCAAGCTACGCCTGCCCGGCAAGCTTGCCGATTGCTCCAATGCGGGCGCGGCGGGCTCGGAACTTTTCATCGTCGAGGGCGACTCGGCAGGCGGTTCGGCCAAGCAGGCGCGCGACCGCAAGACCCAGGCGATCCTGCCCCTGCGCGGCAAGATCCTGAACGTCGCCTCGGCAGGCCGGGACAAGCTGCACCAGAACCAGCAATTGTCCGATCTCGTCCAGGCGCTCGGCTGCGGCATGGGCTCCCAATATCGCGATGCGGATCTGCGCTACGAGAAGGTCATCATCATGACCGACGCAGACGTGGACGGCGCGCACATCGCCTCGCTTCTCATCACCTTCTTCTATCGCCAGATGCCGCGCCTCATCGATGCCGGGCATCTCTATCTGGCGGTCCCGCCCCTCTATCGCCTCTCCCACAGCGGCAAGACTGTCTATGCGCGCGACGACGCGGATCGGGACAAGCACCTCAAGACCACGTTCAAGGCTAACAGCAAGGTCGAGATCGGGCGCTTCAAAGGTCTCGGCGAGATGCTACCGGGTCAGTTGAAGGAAACCACCATGGACCCGAAGAAGCGGCTGCTGCTCAAGGTCTCGGTCGATCCCGACGAGCGACCCGAAACCGGCGAAACGGTGGAACGCCTGATGGGCAACAAGCCGGAAGCGCGTTTCACTTTCATCCAGGAACGCGCCGCCTTTGCCGACGAGGCGGCGCTGGATATCTGAAAAATTGCGAAGGCGCGGAAACATTTTTCCGCGCCTTTTCGTTTGAAAATGCACTCAAACCCTTTCGAATTCTTGGCTTTTTTGTCTGCAGAAAATTTTCGTAAAATTTTTTGAATCCCCCTTGGAACCTTTCTCTCAACTCCTACGTTAATAGGCATCACCGGCTCATTCTGCCCCCACGGGCCGGTCCCTACAAAGGCTCCGCGAGGAGCCTTTTTTTTATCCCGTATTCAAGGACGGCTTGATGAGGCCCTCCATCCTCGCCTATGCCGGGGCCATGAGCCGTCCTCCGAAATTGGTCGCTGCCCTCGCCGCCCTGACCGTCACCGCGATTGCGAGCGGGTTCCCGCTCGCCACCGCCCAGGAAAGCAAGTCCCCAAGCTGGCCCGAGGTGAAGTGCGCCCGCTACAAGAAAGCATGGACGGACGCTCTCGCGGTGCGCGGCACGAAAGGGCTCGGCCGAGAATTCCTCGACAATCACGAGACCTTCTTGGCGTCGGGCTGCACGGACCGTCCCCCGGTCTGCCCGCAGACAGACGAAGAATTCGCCCTCGCCAACATGATGGTCGTCGCCGCCATGAACGCGGGAACGGCGAGCACCTTCCCGCCCTTTTCCTGCCGGAAGGGAGGCTAGGCCCTAAGAGCCCGCCTTCGGCTTCTCGGTGATGTCATAGGTGCAGGCAAAAGCCGCAGCAGCGACCCGGTAGGTATCGGTGGGGTTCGTGGGGTCCTGCACGATGGCGTCGCCGGGTTTCGCGACCATAGCCTCGCCCCATGGAGCCATGAAGCTGAACGGCCCTTCCGAGGCAGAGAGGATCACATAGCGCATTGGCACACCGTTCGGGCGGTAGGCGCGCCACCCATCCGCATCCGCCTCGCTTTGGGGAGTCCCATACCGCTTAGCAAAGGAAGCCGCCTTGACGAGATATTGCTCGTTGCCGGTCTCGGGGCAGCGGTTGCGCACGACCATATCGCCGCTCTCGGCGGGCTTGCTCTTGGTCTCGATTCCCTCCGACCGGATGATCGTCACCACCACCTCGCCGGACGTTGCCGGCTTGGCGTCCACGATTTTGGTCTTCTGTGCCACGCCCGCACGGCCCCCTTCCGCCGCCTTGGCAAAGAACGCCTTCACGTCGAAATCCTGCGCCGTCGCAGGCCCCGCCAACAGAGTCAGCACAAAAGGCAGGCAGAGGGAGTAACTGAGACGCATGGGGTCCTCCTGGGCAGCGCTAGCTGCGGTCAATTTGATGCTCACTGACAAGCTCACGCAAGCCCTATCCCATTCCTATATTGCTCCTGCATGACGCCCACTAGCGGCGACCTCGCGTGCATGCGACAAAGCCGCGATATGAGAGCGTTCCCATCGGCGCGCTGCAAAAAGATGTGACCTTGGCCAAACGAACGAAACAAGCCTCCCCCGCTCTTCCCTCCCGTGAGGACATCGTCGCCTTCATCGCCAAGGCTTCCGGCAAGGTCGGCAAGCGTGAGATCGCGCAGGCATTCGGCATCAAGGGCGGCGACCGGATCTGGCTCAAGCAGATGCTCAGAGGTCTGGAGATCGAAGGCGTGGTCGACCGGCGCGGCAGGAATGTCCACAAGGCGGGCCAGTTGTCCGCAGTCGTGCTGGCCGACATCAAGAAGCGGGACCGGGATGGCGAATTGATCGCCGAGCCGACAGAGTGGGACACCGAGGAGCACGGCCCCGCGCCCACCATCGTCATCATGCCCTCGCGCAAGCCACGCCCCGGAATGCCGGTGGCGGGCGTCGGCGACCGGGCGCTTCTGCGCGTCGAGCCCCTGAAGCCCGGCGACATCCACCACTATTCCGGCCGCGTGACCAAGATCATCGCCAAGCAGCGCGCGCAGCTGCTTGGTATCTTCAAGGCCATTCCGGAAGGCGGCGGGCGGCTGATCCGCGTCGACAAGAAATCACGCGAGCGCGAACTCCTGATCCGTCCCGGCGACGAGGAAGGCGCGCAGGATGGCGATCTCGTCGCGGCGGCGCATGTCAGGCACGGCCACTTCGCCCTGCCCCACGCCAAGGTCAAGGAACGCCTCGGCTCGGTCAAATCCGAGAAGGCCGTGAGCCTGATCGCGGTCCATACCCACAACATCCCGAACGTCTTCGCCGCTGACACGCTGGCGGAGGCGGAGCGCGCGGAACACGCCTCGCTGAGCGGGCGCGAGGACTGGCGTCATGTGCCTCTCGTCACCATCGACCCGCCCGATGCCAAGGACCACGACGATGCGGTCCATGCGGTGCGCGACGAGGACGAGAGCAACGCCGGCGGCTTCATCGTCACCGTCGCGATTGCGGACGTAGCGGGCTATGTGCGCCCTGCTTCAGCCCTCGACCGCGAGGCGCTGGAGCGCGGCAACTCAGTCTATTTCCCCGACCGCGTCGTGCCGATGCTGCCGGAGCGGATTTCCAACGACCTGTGCTCATTGCGCCCTCACCAGCCGCGCCCGGCGCTTGCCGTGCGTCTTGTCATCGGCCCGGACGGACGCAAGAAGAGCCACGCCTTCCACCGGGTCATGATGCGCTCGGCCGCGAAGCTCTCCTACCAACAAGCCCAGGCCGCCATCGACGGGCATCCCGACGAGGTTACCGAGCCGATCCTCGACTCGATCCTAAAACCTCTTTGGGCGGCCTATGCCTGCGTGAAGAAGGCCCGCGACATCCGCGAACCGCTCTTCCTCGACCTGCCCGAGCGCAAGATCGAGCTCAAGCACGACGGCACGGTGGACCGGGTTTATGTCCCCGAGCGACTGGAGGCGCATAAGCTCATCGAAGAGTTCATGATCCTCGCGAATGTCGCGGCGGCGGAGAGCCTGGAGAAAGCGGATACGGACCTGATCTACCGCGTCCACGACGAGCCCTCGCTCGAAAAGATGCGGGCGTTGAGCGAAGTGCTCGCCTCCATCGGTCTCAAGCTGCCGACGCAAGGGCCGATCAAGCCGGAATTATTCAATCGCATCCTGCGCAGCGTCGAAGGTTCGGAGCATCAGCTTTTCATCAACGAGGTGGTGCTGCGCACGCAATCGCAGGCCGAGTACTCCGCCGAGAATTACGGCCACTTTGGCCTCAATCTGCGCCGCTACGCGCATTTCACCTCGCCCATCCGGCGCTACGCCGACCTCATCGTGCATCGTGCGCTCATCGCCGCGATGAAATTCGGCAAGGACGGGCTGGCGCCCCACACCACCCGCGCAGAACTGATCGAGGTCAGCGCCAAGATTTCCGGCGCTGAGCGGCGTGCCATGGCAGCGGAGCGGGAAACCAACGACCGCCTGATCGCCCATTTCCTCGCCGACCGCATCGGCGCATCGTTCGACGGACAGATTTCCGGCGTGACGAAGTCCGGCCTGTTCATCAAGCTCGACGAGACAGGCGCGGACGGTTTTGTCCCGGCGGGAACCATCGGCGCCGACTATTATCGCTATGACGAAAGAACCCATTCGCTGCGCGGCGAGCGAACGGGCGAAACCTATCGGCTGGGCGACCGGGTGCATGTGAAGCTCGTCGAGGTCGCGCCCGTCGCCGGTGCGCTGCGGTTCGAGCTGCTCTCAGAGGGCCGCTACAGCCGCAAGCCGCAAGGCGGGAAAGGTGGGCGCGCGCCTAAGTCGTCTCGACAGACTCGCCGCGGGCCGCCAAAGGTGAAGGTCAAGCGCAAGAGCCGCACCCGTTAAGGAAGCATGATGTCCCCGACAACCGAGCAGAGCCGATGGGAGGCCACCCCGCCCCCCTCCGCCGTCACGGCCATGAAGCGCGGGTTTCTCAACCATTGCCCCGCCTGCGGCAAAGGACGCCTGTTCGGTCGCTTCCTGAAAGTCGTGCCCCAGTGCGAGACGTGCAGCACCGAGCTTCATCATCACCGGGCCGATGACTTGCCGCCCTATCTCGTCATCTTCATCGTCGGTCACATCATCGGCTACGGCATTCTGATGACCGAGACGCGGCTCGAGATGCCCATGTGGGCGCATCTCGCCATCTGGCCTGCCCTGACCCTCGTGCTCTGCCTCGCCCTCCTCCAGCCGGTCAAAGGCGCTGTCGTCGGCCTGCAATATGCCTTGGGCATGCATGGCTTCGCCGCTCTGCGTGCCAAGGAACCGAGGTGGGGAGATAAGCCGTGACGCAGGTTGAAACCACTCCACCTCCCGCCAAGGCGCCGGTTTTACGGCCCGCTGACGCCGCGACCCTCATCATCCTCGACCGCAAGGCGAAAAAGCCCAAGGTTCTGATGGGCAAGCGCCACGCCGGGCACAAATTCATGCCGGGGAAATATGTCTTCCCCGGAGGTCGGATCGAGGCTGAGGATCGGGCTATGCCGGTCGCAGGTGCGCTCCATCCGCGTGCGGAACAGGCGTTGATGGCGCGGGTCACGAAGCCGTCCCTCCAGCGCTGCCGGACCCTGGCGCTCGCCGCCATCCGCGAGACCTTCGAAGAGACCGGGCTTCTGCTTGGCAGCAAGGACTATGGCAGCCCCGAAAGCACCCCGAAGGGTGCTTGGGAATCGTTCGGGGAGCACGGGGTGTTTCCCGATCTCGAGGGCCTTCAGCTGATCGGCCGGGCCATCACCCCACCGCGCCAGATCAAGCGTTTCGACACCCGTTTCTTCGCCATCGACCGAAGCGCCGTCGCTGATCAGGTCGACGGCGTCGTGGGGCCTGATTCCGAGCTGGTGGATCTGGTTTGGGTCTCCTTCGCCGAGGCCCGCGACCTCGATCTGCACCACATTACCGATGCGGTCCTGACCGACCTCGAATCCCGGATCGCAAGTGGCTTCATCCACGAATTGCCGGTTCCGTTTTACCACCAGGTGCGCGGCCGGTTTGTGCGGGAATTGCTTTAGCCGATGGCGGAGCAAGTGCAGGTGTGAGGGGGCGGAAGTCCTTCGCGTATGACCAAAGGCGTTATGCCCCTGCCGGAACCCTTGACGGCCCGGGCATAATCGGGCAAGGGAACCGCAGAATTTCTCGGCCGGGTTCGCCCGGCCTTTGTGTTTCGGCCAAGATAACCAAGAAGCCGGGGCACCGAACCAAGAGGTTTGACCATGGCCAAAGCCGCAACCATCAAAGTGAAGCTCGTCTCCACCGCCGATACGGGCTATTTCTACGTCACCAAGAAGAACTCGCGCACGATGACCGACAAGCTGTCGTTCAAGAAGTACGACCCGGTCGCGAAGAAGCACGTCGAGTTCAAGGAAGCCAAGATCAAGTAATCACCAAGCACTTAAGTGCTTGATTTTACTTCGAAAACCGCCCCGATTCGGGGCGGTTTTTTCGTTTGGGGCAACATCAGGGTAACGTTTCGAGGCGACTAGAACGCCCTACCCCACGAGCGGCTTCCCAACAGCGGCTAGCCGCCCTGTTCCGGAAAGGGCTCTACAAACCGCATTCGACGGGCAAAACGGAGCCCGACACTTTCTCCACCACCGCACCCGTGCTGAGGGCGGAGCCGGTGGAAGCGGAAGCAGGGGAAAGCGCGAGGCCCATCTTGGCAAGGGCAGCCTGGATCGCCGCTCCGTCGGCCAGCGCATGGCTACGCAGGGGCGCGACCCCGGCGACCAGCAGCCGGTCGGACGGGTTGGCCGTCACCATTCCAGCGAGGCGGCCCTGCCGATCGAACGCCGGACTTCCGGCTTGGCCCGGCTGCAGCGGCGCCAGGACGGCCGCCTTGCCCGCGGTCGGCCGATTCTCCCCCGGCAATGCCATCGCCGCCCGTTTGCCACCATCATCGCCATAGGCGATGAGCACGAGAGCGTCCCCCACGCCCAAAGCCTCGCCCCGCAGGGCCGGCGGCTTGCCGGCAACCGTGCCGTCGAGATCGAGCAGCACAAGCCCGCTGGCCTCGTCCTTCGCGCGCAGCTTCGCAGCCTGCCCCCCGACACGCAGACTCCGGCAGCCGTCAACCGCCGCAGCCGCGCTGAGCGCGACCTTGTCGCCGAGAACGAGTCCGACGCCGTAACGCTCGTTGCTCCGCGAGGCGGCTCGGGGCAGCTGCGACGGGCTCGCGCCGTCGGCGATCGCGGCCCCCGCGCCGGGCGCAGGGCCGGTCGGGAATGGTTCGAAGCTCGCCGCGATGGCGATGACGAGTTTGTCGACACTCGCGGCCAGTGCTTTGTCGTAGCCGATCGAGAAGCCCCGCAGCCCGGCGGGACCAGCCGCAAGGCGCCGATAGTATCGGCCTGCCGCCGTCTCGCCGGTGACCACGAAGAAATCCGGCCGCAGCAGCTTGTAGGTGATCTTGCGCCCCTGAACGTTGCCGGCCGTCGCTTTCTCGAACAGAGGCCCCAACTCGTCGCCTGGCGGCGAGGTCGAGGTGTCGAGCGTGACCTTGCCGTCCTCGCTCTGCCAGCGGCTGCCGCCGGAGGGCGTCGTGTCCCGCCTCGACAAGAGTTTCGTCGGGATGCCGATACCAACACCCGTCTTATCGTCGGTGATGAGCCGAAAGCCGGCATCATCTCGCGCCGCCTGCGCAGCCTTCGCCAATGCGCTGCGCTCGGCCGACGGGAGCAGACCGTCCGCCGGCCCGCGCCCGTCCTTTAGTGCATTGATCGCCCGGAAGGTCAGCGGGCCAAATGAGCCGCTGACCACGCCGTTGAAATGGCCGGTCCAAATCAGGTCGACCTGGATCGCCTTCCGCTCGGCCTCAGGCAGTGCCTCGAAGCTCGCCTGCGCGGCCACCATCAGCGAATCGGCGGCAGGGTTCGGGGCCTGGGCGAGCGCCACAGATAACATGATCCCCAGTGCCGGAAGCGCAAACGAAAGCCGGCCAAAAGCCCATCTCGCAAAGCGGTTTCGGTTCAAGGGCAGCATGATCAGGTCTCCGAACTCAAGCGAAGCAGCAGCATTGAGCGCCAGAACGCAGCGGCCCGCAACCCTTGTCCGGCTGGCCATATCCCTGCTGCGATCCCTCCGACTGCAACGGCGACTTGCACCTCCCTTGCCGGGTGATAGCCTGCCGGCTCCCGTCCCGCGTGCATCATCGACGGGGCCCAGCCGCCTAAGAGACTCGACAATGCCCCTGCTCTCCCGTCTCGCGCTCGCCCTCTGCCTGACCTTCGCCGCCGCCCCTGCCCTCGCCCAGAAGGCTTATGTCCGCACCGATCTCGCGGCCGACGGGCAAAGGTTGGAAGAAAGGCTAAAGCGCGAAGTCCCCGCAGGGCCTCGCTCCGCCGTCGATTCCCTCAAGGCTGCTGAAGGCGCGCTGGCGCGTGGCGATGCGCGGGGCGCGCTGCCTGAGGCCAATGCCGCAATCGTCGCCGATCCTGCCAACGCCGCCGGTTGGCGCGTGATGGCGCGTGCCGCCAACGCGATCGAGCCGCGCGACTATCGCGAACGGTGGGAACTGCGCGAGCGCGCCATCGCCGCCGCCTATCTCGCCTACCAGCGCTCGACCAGTCGCAACGACGAGGCGGCGTCGCTCGCCGTGCTCGGCCGCATCTTCGAGAAGAACGAATTGTGGCGTCCGGCGCTGACCACCTATCGCCTAAGTCTCGACCTCGTCGCCAATACCTCGCTTCAGAGCGTCTACGACAGCCTGCGCCAGACGCGCGGCTTCCGTCTGCTTTCGAACAAGGTCGACTCGGACGCGGCCAGTCCACGCGCCTGCTTCCTGTTCTCCGAATCTCTGGCGCGCGGACGCGTCGACATCGCGCCTTACGTCGCGATCTCCGGAGGCAAGGGCGATTTCGCCGTCACTGCCGAAGATAGGCAGATCTGCGTCGATGGCCTGCGCCATGGCGAGCGCTATGGCATTGTCATCCGCCAGGGTGTGCCTTCCACAATACCCGACGAAACGCTGCTGAAATCGGCCGATTACGAGATCTATGTCCGCGACCGCACGCCCTCCGTGCGCTTCACCGGCAAGAACTACGTGCTGCCGCGCACTGGTCAGCAAGGCATCCCGGTCGTTTCGGTCAACACCGCCAAGCTCGACCTCGAGGTCATGCGCATCGGCGATCGAAACCTAATCAACTCGGTCCACTCCGAGGACTTCTTAAGCCAGCTCGGTTCCTGGACTGCCCGGCGGATTGCCAGCGAAAAAGGCCAGGCCGTCTGGACCGGCACGATGGACGTGAAATCCGAACTCAATCAGGACGTCGTCACCGCCTTCCCGGTGATCGAGGCCGTAGGCGCACTCAAACCCGGCGTCTACGTGATGTTCGCAAAGCCCTCGGGTGGCGCCGCCCCCGCTCCGACCGGCGACGATGACGATTACTATGATGGCTCGACGCGCGCGACGCAGTGGTTCGTCGTTTCCGACATCGGGCTGACTTCCTTCACCGGCCCGGACGGCGTGCATGTGCTGGCGCGCTCGCTGGCCGATGCGAAGCCCGTTGCGAACGCGGAACTGCGTCTGATCGCCCGCAACAACGAGGTGCTCGGCACGGCCAAGACCGATGCCAATGGCTATGCTCGCTTCGACGCCGGACTCGCGAAAGGCCAAGGCGGCAATGCGCCGGGCCTCGTCACCGCCTCTCTCGCCGAGGATTATGGCTTCCTCGATCTCAAGCTGACCGCCTTCGATCTCTCGGATCGCGGCGTGAAAGGCCGCGTCGCCCCGGTGGGGCTCGACGCCTATCTCTATACCGAGCGCGGGGTCTACCGTTCGGGCGAGACGGTCTATCTCACCAGCCTGCTACGCGACGCCAAGGGCGTGGCCGTCACCGGCCTGCCTCTTACTCTCATCGTCAAGCGTCCGGACGGCGTGGAGTACCGCCGCCGTCAGGTCGAGGATCAGGGTGCGGGCGGACGCAGCCACTCGATCCCATTGATTTCCGGCGCGCAGACCGGCACCTGGCGCGTGCTCGCCTATGCCGATCCGAAGGGGCAGGCCATCGGCGAAACCTCCTTCCTTGTCGAGGACTATGTCCCCGAGCGGTTGGAATTGACGCTCTCGCCAAAGGCACCGGTGCTGCAGGCCGGTGAACCGGCCGAGATCGACGTGAATGCGCGCTATCTCTACGGCGCGCCGGGCTCCGAGCTTGATGTTACCGGCTCGATGACGATCCGCGCCGCCGCCGCGAGCGCGATTCCCGGCTTTGCGGGTTACCAGGTCGGCCTTACGGACGAGGATTTCGCGCCGGTCCAGCGCGAGTTCGAGGAGAGCGCCACCACCGACGCCAGCGGCAAGGCCACGATCGCGAACCCCGTCCAGCAGCCCGAAGTCAACCGTCCGCTCGAGGTCGAGTTGACGGTTCGCGTCGGCGAGCCTGGCGGGCGCGCCATCGCGCGCTCCGTCACGTTGCCGATCGTGCCGAAGAATGCTGCCATTGGCGTCAAAAAGCTCTTTCGCGAGAGCGAACTCGGCAACGGTCAGACCGCAACGTTCGAGGTCATCATGGCCAATGGCGACGGCAAGCGCCTCGCCCGGCCCGGCCCGAAATGGACTCTTTCCAAGGTTCGCCGCAATTACCAGTGGTTCTTCCAGAACGGCCGCTGGAGCTATGAGGCCGTGAAAACGACACGCCGCGTCGCAGATGGCGAGATCGCCGTGACGGAGAAAACCGGCGCGAAGATTGCTGCCCCGGTCGAATGGGGCAATTACCGCCTCGACGTTTCGGCCGAGGGGCCGGACGCGACCGAAACATCCGTCTCCTTCAGCGTCGGCTACGAAAGCGACAAGACCGCCGACACGCCCGACGTCCTCGACGTCGCGCTCGACAAGGCTTCTTATGCGAACGGCGAGGCCGTGCAGGTTCGCCTGTCTCCCCGCTTCGCCGGCAAGGCGACGCTCGCCGTCGTGACCGACAAGCTGGCAGACATCCGCACCATCGACATCGCCGAGGGCGGCACGACGGCGAGCATCCCGGTGAAGTCGGAATGGGGTTCGAGCGCCTATCTCGTCGTCCTCGCCCATCGCCCGATGGATACCGCCGCCAAGCGCCTACCCGGCCGCGCCATTGGCCTCGCATGGTTCCAGATCGGCAAGGACGAGCGCTCGTTGGCGCTTGATCTTGGCGCACCGAATCTGGTGCGCCCGCTCTCGACGTTGTCGCTGCCGGTCAAGGTGACGGGGATGAAGCCGGGTGAAGAGGCTTTCGTCACGCTCGCCGCCGTCGATGTCGGAATCCTCAACCTCACCCGCTACGAGAGTCCCGATCCAAGCAAGTTCTTCTTCGGCCAACGCCAACTCGGCCACGAGTTGCGCGACCTTTACGGATATCTGATCGACGGGATGCAGGGTACGCGCGGCGCGATCCGCACCGGTGGCGACGGCGCTCCCCAGCTTGAAGGCGAAAAGCCGACGCAAGAGCCCCTCGCCCGCTATTCCCGCGTGGTCAAAGTCGGACCGGACGGCACGGCGAAGGTCGATTTCGAATTGCCGGCGTTCAACGGCACGGTCAGGGTGATGGGCGTCGCCTGGTCGGCGGGGCGCACCGGCCAGGCCAGCGCAGACGTGATCGTTCGCGATCAGGTCGTCGCGCAGGCGACGCTGCCGCGTTTTCTCGCCATCGGTGACCAGTCGCGCTTCCATCTTCAGATCGACAATGTCGAGGGGCCGGCCGGTGCCTACACCGTCGATCTCGACGTAAAGGGCCCTGTGCTGGTCACCGCCGATGCAACGCGTCGCACGGTGCAACTCGCCGCCGGTGCCAAGACGCAGATGACGATCCCCGTCACCGCCGCTGGACTCGGCCGCGCTACATTCGATGTGCGCGTCACCGGCCCGAACGGCGTCGGCACCGTGCAGAATCTCGCGGTCCGCGTGCAACCTTCGGCCGCGACGATCGCGCGGCGCGTCGTCCGCGCCATTCCCGGCAATGGCGGAGCGATCACCGTATCGTCCGACCTCATGGCCGATCTCGTGCCGAATTCGGGGCAGGTCTCGGTTTCAGTCTCACCCTTCGCTTCGCTCGACGTCCCGGCGCTGCTCAAGGCGCTCGACCGCTATCCCTATGGCTGCACCGAACAGACGGTCAGCCGGGCGCTGCCACTGCTGGCGGTGAACCAACTTGCCTCGCTGGAGAACCTCGCTCTCGACGCCAATGCCGACGAGCGTGTGCAAAACGCGATCGAGCGCGTGCTGGCGCGCCAGGACGGTACCGGCTCCTTCGGACTGTGGGGTGTCGGCGGCGGCGATTTGTGGCTCGACGCCTTCGTTGCGGATTTCCTGACGCGGGCCCGCGAGAAGCAATTCACCGTGCCGCAGACCGCTTTCGAGCTCGCACTCAACCGACTGCGGAACAAGGTGGTCAACACTCGCGACATCACCCGGGATGAAGCCGCCGGCATTGCCTACGCGCTCTACGTGCTCGCCCGCAACGGCCGGCCGGTAATGGGCGATCTGCGCTACATCGCCGACAACAAGCTCAGCGATTTCGCGACGCCCTTGGCCCGCGCGCAGATCGGCGCGGCGCTCTCGGCTCTGGGCGATCGCGGCCGTGGCCGTACTGCCTTCCAAAGCGCGCTCGGTTTGCTCCAGCAGGCGAGCGACGACGGGCTGTCGCGGCCGGATTACGGCTCGCGCCTGCGCGACGGCGCAGGAGTGCTCGCCCTCATCGCCGAGTCGAACGGCGAGCGCGCCGACATCACCCGCGCTGTCTCGATCCTAGACGCGACGCGCAACAACACCCGATACAGCTACACCTCGACGCAGGAGCAGATGTGGATGGTGCTGGCGGCGCAGGCCATGGCCAAGGATGCCGAGGGCATGGCGCTGACGGTCGATGGTGTTGGCCGCAAGGGCGCGCTCTATCGCACCGTCTCCGCCGAGGCGCTGGAGGCAAAGCCCCTGACGATCGCCAATCCGGGCTCTGCGAACGTGCAGGCGGTTATCACTGTCGCCGGCATTCCGACCGCGCCTGAGCCGGCGCTGAACCAGGGTTTCGGCCTGGAGCGCGTGATCTACACGATGAAGGGTGAGCGCGCGGATCCCTCTCGGCTGCGCCAGAACGAGCGCTATGTCGTGGCGCTGACCGTCACTGAAAGCGCGCGCCGCTACGGCCGGCTGCTTCTGGTCGATCCCCTCCCCGCCGGCCTGGAAATCGAGAACGCCAATCTCACCGAAGGCGCCTCGACCGCGGGGCTCGATTGGCTGACGCAGGAGGTCACGCCGGTCCACACCGAGGCGCGTGATGACCGCTATGTCGCCGCCTTCGAGCGCTCTGGCTCTTCAGACGACAAGACCACCTACACGGTGGCCTATATCGTGCGTGCGGTTTCGCCCGGCCGCTATGTCGCGCCCGCTGCAGCGATCGAAGACATGTACCGGCCCGACCGTTTCGGCCGCACCGGCTTTGGCACCGTGGAGATCACCGCGGCGCGATGACGACGACACGAGTCCGAGCATGACCGAAAGGCCGACTCGCTTCCGGAAGATGAAGATTGCCGCGGCAGCCGCTGCGGCATCGGCCATTGCGGTCGCGGCTATGCTCGTTCTCTACGCTGCCTCGCTACTGCCGCTCGACTTGACCGCCGCAAGCGACCGCTCGACCGTCGTGCTCGACCGCGCGGGACGGTTGTTGCGTCCCTTCCTCACTGCCGATGGACGCTGGAAGCTGCCCGTCACCAGCGACGACGTCGATCCCCGCTACCTCGCCATGTTGAAGGCCTATGAGGACAAGCGCTTCGACGGCCATTTCGGCCTCGACCCGCTCGGCCTCATGCGGGCGGCTGGGCAGATGCTCGTCAACGGCCGCGTCGTCTCCGGCGGCTCGACCCTGACTATGCAGGTCGCGCGCCTGCTTGAGCCGCGCGAGGAGCGCTCGCTCGCCGCCAAGCTCCGACAGATTGTGCGCGCTGTCGAACTAGAACGGCGTTTCAACAAGAAGCAGATCCTCGACCTCTACCTCACGCTGGCCCCCTTCGGGGGCAATCTTGAAGGCGTGCGCGCCGCAAGCTTCGCCTACTTCGGTAAAGAGCCCAAGCGGCTCTCGACGGCGGAGGCTGCGCTGCTCGTCGCCCTGCCGCAATCACCGGAAACGCGACGGCCCGACCGTTTCGGCGAAGCGGCCAGCAAAGCACGCGGACGCGTTCTGGCTCGCGTCGAGCAAGCAGGGCTCGCGACCGCAGACGAGGTCGCCGCCGCGCGTGCCGAACCCGTCCCGACGGAGCGTCGTCCCTTTCCGAACTTAAGCCCTCATGTCGCCGAGCAAGTGGTGACGGAGGCTCCGTCCCTGCGCAGCCATCGGCTCAGCCTCGATGCGCGCCTGCAAACCGCTCTCGAAAGCCTTGCGCACGAGCGCAGCCTCGGTCTCGATCCCAAGGTGTCGATCGCGATCCTCGCGGTGGACAACGAGACCGGCGAAGTCCGCGCCTCCGTCGGCGGCGTCGATTATTTCGCAGCCGAGCGCGCGGGGGCGCTCGACCTGACGCGGGCGCTGCGCTCGCCGGGCTCGGCGCTGAAGCCCTTCATCTACGCCCTCGCCTTCGACAACGGCATCGCCCATCCCGAGACGATGCTGGAGGACAGACCAGCCCGCTACGGAACCTACATACCGGAGAATTTCGACATGACCTTCCAGGGGATGGTCAGCGCCCGCAAGGCGCTGCAACTCTCCCTGAACGTGCCGGCGGTCGAGCTTCTCTCCGCGCTCGGACCACAGCGTTTCCTCTCACGGTTACGCGAAACCGGCATCGACATCGCCCTGCCGAAGGAGGGCGGCGCGCCCGGCCTCGCCGTCGGTCTGGGCGGGCTCGGCATCACGCTCCAGGATTTGACGCGAGCCTATGTCGGGTTGGCGCGCGGCGGCGAAATGATTCCCCTGCGGCTCAAGCAACAGACTGTACAAAACGAGCCGGCGCCGCGCCTCGTCGATCCAGTCGCCGCCTGGTATGTCGCCGACACGCTGCTCGGCGCGCCGCCACCGCTCAACGCCATGCCGGGACGCATCGCCTACAAGACCGGCACCTCCTATGGCTATCGCGACGCCTGGGCCATCGGCTTCGACAGGACGCACACCATTGGGGTCTGGATCGGTCGGGCCGACAACGCCGCAGTCCCCGGCCTCGTCGGCCGCGTGGTGGCGGCCCCAATCCTGTTCGACGCCTTCGCGCGCATCGGTATCGATCCGCGCCCCTTTCCGCAGCCGCCGAACGCCATCGTCGCCAGCACCGCCCATCTGCCGCCGCCGCTCAGACATTTGAGGCAGGACGTACCGAAGACTGTCTCGGCGATGACAACGCCAGCGCTCAAGCTCGCCTTCCCTCCCGACGGAGCCCGCATCGATCTCTCGGCGGCCAGCCTCGACGGTCAGGGTCAGCTCAACCTCAAAGCATCCGGCGGCTTGCCGCCCTACACTTGGCTGGTCGATGGAACGCCCGTCGCAGGGCCATTGCGCCGGCAGGAAACCGTCTGGCAGCCTCCCGGCAAAGGCTTCATGCAAATTTCTGTGGTGGATGCGACCGGCGCAAGCGAAAGCGTCTCAGTGAGGCTGCAGTGAAACCGCAGGTTTTTTAGTTTGAGGTAACATCAGGGCAACGAACCATCACCGAAGCCCAAACTGCAACTCGGGCCTTTACCAGCACAAGGCCGCGGTCAGCCGATACTTGGTGCGGCAGGAAACGCCGTCCTCGCTCTGAACATCACGCCGGCACGCGTTGATTGTTGCCGTGTCGGCGGCCTTACCGTTCTTGTAGCCACGCGCTGCGCAAGCACGAATGGCAGCATCGCGGCAGTCTGGACTGCCGTCATCCGAAACCGTGCAGCGGTTGGAGGTCGGAACGACGCGGGCTGGGAGAGAGAGGCCGCTCGCAGCATCCCGGATCGCTCGAACGCTCTTGTCTACGCCCTGAGTGAATACTTCGGCTGACGATGCAGCCCAATCCGGTACCGCGGTGTCAGTGGAACGCGCGCAGCTTCCTCCGGCCGAGAGGAAACCAGTGATCACAATGAGCAAGCCATACCGCTGATATTGCACCGGATCCTCTTTGGCTTCCGCCCACTCCCTCAGACAGGTCCATTCCATAGGACAACGGTCAGAGCAAGCTTGCAAGCCAACGAGCCCTACGGGCCGAAGTCGAAGCCACTCTCGGAAGAGAAATCCGGTCTACTTATAAAATCCGTCGCGAAGATTGAGACCGTGTTCGAGCCATACCTTCAAGGCGCAGAGCAGTTGCCCCGAACAAAAAAAATGGCCAGTTGGGGACGGTGTTGTGGAGGCAACGCTCCGTCCCCAATCTGGCCGACCTACGAACTCCCAGGAGATGCGGCGGACCTGAGCATCCGTAGGGTATTTCGACTCCGCAAAGCGGAGGAAACCTGATAAGAACATATAGGAAACATTCGGCGAAGCAAGGGCCGCATTTCCTATGAAAACCAACTCCGCAATCAAGCTAGACGGGACCTCGACGAAAGACAAGCGTCTCGCGCTTGACAAGTGGATGACAATTGTCCTCAGCCCGAGGTGGGAATCGCCTCGGTGGGATTCAAGCCCTAGCGCCGTCGGCTTCCAGATAGGTTTTAACCGTCTCGATGAACTTGGCGACCGAGATCGGCTTGGAGAGATAGGCCTCGCAGCCGCCCTCCCTGATCCGCTCCTCATCCCCCTTCATGGCGAAGGCGGTGATCGCGATTACGGGGATGGATTTCAGGTCCTCGTCGGCCTTCAGCCAGCGGGTGACTTCGAGGCCGGAGACCTCAGGCAACTGGATATCCATGAGAATCAGGTCGGGCTTGTGGGCGCGCGCCAGCTCCATGGCCTCGATGCCGTGGCCCGTTTTCAGGGTGGCATAGCCATGGGCTTCCAGAAGATCGTTGAAGAGCTTCATGTTGAGCTCGTTATCCTCAACGATGAGCACGGTCTTTTTCATGATAGCCGTCCCCGGGGCCCCAATCCGACTTCACCGGCCCGCTTGTTCGTCCGATGATAGACCTACATTCAAACTCGTTGATGAACCACGAATCCAACGCATGACCTCAACTTATAGAAAAGTAACTCTTAACGAGGCCGAAGGTGTGGCGGTCACCGCCTTTACCTTCATCACCGCCGACGAGGACCGCTTGAGCCGGTTCCTTGCCTTGTCGGGCTTAAGCGTCGATTCGATCCGATCGGCGGCCTCCCAGCCCGGCTTCCTGGCCGCCGTTCTCGACTATGTCGCCTCGGACGAGCCGCTGCTTATCGATCTCGCAAAGGAGATGAACACCAAGCCCGAGCGCATCATGGAAGCGCGCTGGACCCTGTCGCCCTCGGAGTTCGAGTAAGGCGTGCCGATGAGCGAGGCGCCCTTCTGCCGCGATTGCCTGACCTTCGCCGCCAGTAGCCTGGCGGAACGCTGCTCCGTATGCGGGTCCCCTCGCCTGTTGCGGCATAAGGAGCGCGATACGCTCGCCATCGCGCACGTGGATTGCGACGCCTTTTTCGCGGCCGTGGAAAAACGCGACGATCCGAGTCTCGCGGACAAGCCCGTCATTGTCGGCGGCGGCAAGCGCGGCGTGGTGTCCACCTGCTGCTATGTGGCCCGGACCTACGGAGTGCGCTCTGCCATGCCGATGTTCAAGGCGCTTGAAGCCTGCCCTCATTCGGTGGTCATCAAGCCGAACATTGACAAATACCGCATCGCCGGCCGCGAGGTGCGCCAGCTCATGTTGGAGCTGACGCCGCTGGTTGAGCCGGTTTCCATCGACGAGGCCTTTCTGGACCTGACCGGCACCGAGCGCCTGCATCATGGCAGCCCGGCGCTGACGCTGGCGAAATTCGCGCGCAAGGTGGAGGACGAGATCGGCATCACGATCTCGGTCGGCCTGTCCTACAACAAGTTCTTGGCCAAGATCGCCTCGGACTTTCAGAAGCCGCGCGGTTTCTCGATTATCGGCCGCGCGGAAGCGCCGGCATTCCTGGCCGACAAGCCGGTGTCGATCATCCCCGGCATCGGCGCATCGGCGCAGACGCGGCTCGCCAAGGCGGGCGTGACCCTCATCGGGCACCTGCGCGATGTGCCTCTCAAAGCTCTGTTCGAGGCTCTGGGCCGGGATGCGCAGAGGCTCTCCCGTCTCGCCTGGGGCGAAGACAGTCGCCGGGTCACGCCGGAGCGCGAGACGAAAAGCGTTTCGGCAGAGACGACCTTCGACACCGATTTGCGCTCTTTCGAGGACCTGGAACCCATCCTGTGGCGGCTGTCCGAAAAGGTCTCGCGCCGACTGAAGGCGGCGGATCTCGCCGGGCGCAGCATCACCCTCAAACTGAAGGATTCCGAATTCCGGATCCTCACCCGCAGCCGGTCAGGCCTGCCGCCGACCCAGTTGGCGGCTCGCCTGTTCGATCCCGCGCGGCAGATGCTGAAAGCGGCTTGCGACGGCACGGCCTTTCGCCTCATCGGCATCGGCGCGTCCGATCTCTGCGATGCGGCGGAAGCCGACAAGGGCGACCTTGCCGATCAAAGCGTGGTCCGGCAGGCCCACATGGAGGCGGCCATCGACAAGATCCGCGACAAGTTCGGCCTCGACGCCCTGCAGAAAGGCCTAGCGCTGCGCAAACCTCAGCGCTGACAGGGCGTGGCGGTCTGGATCTGGAGGCTCTGGAGGTCACCCTTCAAAGCAAAATCACCGTAATCGAGCTTCAACGCCCGGCTGATGCCGTTCTCAAAAAGCTCGAAGGAAATGGTGTAGATCGGTGCGCGGTCGCCCACGCCTTCGGTGAAGTAACTGATTGTCACCGGCCAGCGCGGCACTTTCGCCAAGCCATCCTGCTTGATGGCTTCTTCGAGATTATCACCGGCGCCCGGTGCTATCCTGTGCCCGATCACGCCGAGGGTTTCATAAACCTTCTTGCCGTCATCGGAGCCGTCATAGACCCTAACCGTAAGCGTCGTCTGGCCGGCGCGGGCCGCTTCGATCAAGCGCTTGAGGTGTTCGGTCGGGAAGATCGGCTGTCCACTGGCCGCAAAGGAAGCATTGCGCGGCTGCTTGAACCGGACATCGAGAGAACCATCCGGCTTCAGCTTCGCATCGCCGTCCACGCCATCGTTTCCGCCGCCCGTCGAGGTCGATTTGAAGCGCATGGACTGGCCGTCGCCGGTCTCGAAGGTCGCGGTCCGTGTATCCAGCGTGCGCGAGCCGGTTTCGCTGCCGTCGAGCACGGTCACCTGACGATATGTCAGCGTATAGCCGTCGCAGGCATTGCCGCCGAATTCCATGGCGATGCGCCCGCGCGCATTGTCGAGACCGCGGGACCCGCCCGAGCGCGCCAGTGAGAGGTCATACACGGCCCGGTGTGGGACGAGTTGCACCGGAGCATTCGCGGTTTGCGCGAACGCGGGAGCCAGCATGACCAGGGAAAGAGCCGATGCCGTCAGAAAGGAGCGCATGGGACCTCCGATGCCTTGCCGACTGAGAATACAAGAATAGAAGTCTCTTGCGGACACGGCAATGTTCCGTCTTGCGTCTATCTGGCTCATCCGCCACAAGATTTCCCCGGATTATCGCAAGCCGAGGTTTTCACATGAGCGCTGTCGACAAGAAACTTCAGGAACTGGGGATCACCCTGCCGACCCCGGCCGCCCCGGTGGCCAACTACGTGCCCTACGTCCGCACAGGGAACCTCATCATTATTTCGGGCCAGCTCTGCCTCGGCCTCGACGGCAAGCTCGCCGACGCCCACAAGGGCAAGCTCGGTGGGGAAATCTCTCCCGAGGTAGGCCAGCAGGCCGCGCGCCTGTGCGCCATCAACCTGCTTGCCCAGTTGAAGGCCGCTGTCGGCGACCTCGACCGGGTGGTGCGTTGCGCGCGCCTCGGCGGCTTCATCAACGCCGTGCCGACCTTTGCGGGCCTTGCTCCCGTCATGAACGGCGCGTCTGACCTGATGGTCGAGGCGCTGGGCGACAAGGGCCGCCATGCCCGCTCCACCGTCGGCGTCGCGGAGCTTCCGCTCGATGCCTGCGTCGAAGTCGAAGGAATGTTTGAAGTCCAATGAGCACGCCCAGCTGGATCGTCGCCAAGCCCATCGCCCATCGCGGCTTGCATGACAAAGCCAACGGCGTGATCGAGAACACCATCTCGGCCGCGGAAGCCGCCATCGCGCGCGGCTTCCCGATCGAATGCGATGTTCAGCTCACCGCCGACGGCGAGGCCATCGTCTTCCACGATTTCGAACTCGACCGTCTCACGGGCGATAGCGGCCTCGTCATCGAGCGCAATCTCTCGAACCTGAACGGCATCGACATCAAGGGCGCTGTCGGCGGGGACAAGATCCCCTCTCTCAAGCAGTTCCTCGATCGGATCGCCGGGCGAGTGCCGCTGATCATCGAGATCAAGAGCAAGTTCAACGGCGATCTGCGGTTGACGAAGCGTGCCTGCGAGATCCTCGCCGACTACAAAGGCCCGTTCGTAGTGAAGTCGTTCGACCCGGTCATCGTGACCGCGTTGAAGACGCTCGCACCGCATTTCGCGCGCGGCATCATCGCCGAGTTGCACTACGCCTCGAAGACCGACGAGATCCTCTCGCCAGAAATGAAGTTCCAGCTCGCGAACCTGCTCCATCTCGGAGAGTCGCAGCCGCACTTCCTGTCCTGGCACGTGAAGGACCTTCCTTCCGCTCCGGCCTATCTGTGCAAGCTCCTGGGCAACATGCCGGTCATGACCTGGACCGTGCGCAACCCGGAAGATCGCGCCCGCGCCGAAAAGCACGCGGATCAGATGATCTTCGAGGGTTTCCTGCCTTAACCACCGTTGTCATGGCCGGGCTCGTCCCGGCCATCTCGAGAGATGGTCTCTGCAATTGCGAGGATCCCGCCGTGTCCTTATCTTGAGGACTCAAACGGCGGGATCTTTCTTTTAGCGTGACCTTCCAAGTCAAAATCGCCCAAGGCCTTAAGGCCGTTCCCGCCGCTGCGTGGGATTCCTGCGCCCTGCCCGGCCAAGAGCTGAACCCTGGCGGCGAGCCATTCAATCCCTTCGTCTCGCATGCTTTCCTCTCCGCATTGGAAGACTCCGGCTGCGTCGGACCCAAGACCGGCTGGACGCCGCTGCATGTGCTGGTGGAGGATAAGGCCGGCACGCTCGTCGGCGCCACGCCCTGCTATCTCAAAAGCCACTCGCTCGGCGAATATGTCTTCGACCACGCCTGGGCCGATGCCTACACGCGGGCTGGCGGCCATTACTATCCCAAGCTTCAGGTCGCGGTGCCGTTTACCCCGGTGACTGGCCCGCGCCTCCTGGTGCCGCCGGGACCACAGGCCGTCGACATCAGGGCGCATCTGATCGCGGGCTTGCGCGCGCTGCGGGACCAGACCGGCGCCTCGTCGATCCACGCCACGTTCCTGCAAGAAGCGGACATCGCGGCCTTCACCTCGAACGGTTTCTTGCGGCGCGACGATCAGCAGTTTCACTGGTTCAATGACGACTACGAAACATTCGAGGACTTCCTCGCCGCCCTCGCCTCGCGCAAGCGTAAGGCCATCCGGCGCGAAAGGCGCGAGGCCTTGGCGAGCGGCATCACCATCGAATGGCTGACCGGCGCTGCGATCACCGAAGCCCATTGGGATGCGTTTTTCGCCTTCTACATGGATACCGGATCGCGCAAATGGGGCCGTCCCTATCTCAACCGCCGTTTCTTTTCACTGATCGGCGAGCGCATGGCGGATCGCGTGCTGCTGGTCATGGCGAAGCGCGAAGGGCGCTACATTGCAGGGGCAATCAACTTCATCGGCAACAAGCGCCTTTATGGGCGCAACTGGGGATGCATCGAGGATCATCCCTTCCTGCATTTCGAGGTCTGCTATTACCAGGCCATCGAATTCGCCATCGCGCACGGGCTCGACAGGGTCGAGGCTGGTGCGCAGGGCGAGCACAAGCTCGCTCGAGGCTATCGGCCCGTCATCACCTCGTCCGCCCATGACATCGCCGATCCCGGCCTGCGGCGGGCGGTGAAGGCCTATCTTGACCAGGAACGCCGGTACGTCTCCGAGGCGGTCGACGAATTGGCCTCAGCGTCTCCGTTCCGGCATGGGGATGAGGAATAGAGGCCTGACATTTCGCTCTCGCCGTCTATGTTTGAATCGGCACAGCCGTTCCGGCGAGGAGAGAGATTGGTCATGCAGAAGATCACCCCGTTCCTGTGGTTCGACACAGAAGCCGAAGAGGCGATGAACTTCTACGTCTCGGTCTTCAAGAACGCGAAGGCCGGCAAAGTCACGCGTTATGGGGATTCCGGACCGGGACCGGCGGGCAAAGTGATGACGGCGTCATTCGAATTGAATGGCGTGCCATTCACCGCCCTGAACGGCGGCCCCCAATTCAAGTTCAACGAGGCGATCTCATTCGTCGTGCATTGCCAGGACCAGGCAGAAGTGGACGAATTGTGGGAGAAGCTCTCCGAGGGCGGTGAACAAAGGCCCTGCGCCTGGCTGAAGGACAAATTCGGCATCTCGTGGCAGATCGTGCCGACCGTGATGATCGAGATGCTCAGCGAGCCCGATCCGGCAAAATCCAAGCGAGTCATGGAAGCGATGCTTCAGATGACGAAGATCGACATCGCGACCTTGAAGCGGGCTATGAAGGCTAGCCCGCTGCCAGCTTAGAGCATTTTCCGACGAAGTGAACACCGGTTCGGCGAAGAAAATGCGGCAAGAACAATAAGATAGAGCATCCGATCTGATCGTGTCAGATCGAAAAATGCTCTAGAGCGCCGACCGGATCGTGCTGAGGCCGTTCACGACGGCGCCGGTGGACGTGCCTAGCGCATTCAGGGTCAGTTCGACCATCCAGTAGCAGCCGACAAGAATTGCCGGCACGAGGACCCACGCGAGAATTTCCTCGAACCAGACGCGGCGGCGACGCCGTGCCCGGCGCCTTTCGCGCCCGGACGGCTTCGTTTTTGCGAAGGAAGCCTCAAGCGGGCCCTGATGCAGATCGGTCGTCATGCCTTAACCAGTGGAACTTTCGGGACGGTACGGATACCTCCTCCGTTGTTACCACCAGAACCTTTCGGTTTCGACGACTTTTTCGGCTTCGACGGAGAGGCCGATTTCGCCCGTGGCTTCCGCTTCTTGGCGGCAACCGACACATCCTTCTCGGGCTTCGGCTTCACCGGCCCTTCGGGATATTCGAAGCCGAGCGTCTGAAGCCCGATTTCGTCGGTTTTCACGATCACCCGAACCGCGCCGCCATCCTTCAGGCGGCCGAACAGCACATCGTCCGCGAGCGGCGTCTTGATGGTCATCTGGATCAGACGGGCCATCGGGCGTGCGCCCATGGCTTCATCATATCCGTGCTCCACCAGCCAGTCGCGCGCCTCTTCGGTCAGCTCGATGGTGACGTTACGGTCCGCGAGCTGTGCCTCCAGCTGCAGGACGAACTTGTCGACGACTTTCTCCACGACCTCCTTCGGCAGGTGGCCGAAGGAGATGATGGCATCGAGGCGGTTGCGGAATTCCGGCGAGAACAGCTTGTTGACCGCCTCGGTGTCGTCCCCTTCCCGCTTCGTGCGCGTGAAGCCATAGGCTGGACGCGCCATGTCGGCGGCGCCCGCATTCGTGGTCATGATGATGACGACGTTGCGGAAATCGACCTGCTTGCCGTTGTGATCCGTCAGCTTCCCGTGATCCATGATCTGCAGCAGGATGTTGAACAGATCCGGGTGCGCCTTCTCGATCTCGTCGAGGAGGAGCACACAATGCGGATGCTGGTCGATGCCGTCGGTCAGGAGACCGCCCTGGTCGAAGCCCACATAGCCGGGAGGCGCGCCGATCAGGCGGCTGACGGTGTGCCGCTCCATGTATTCCGACATGTCGAAGCGCAGAAGCTCGACACCGAGCGAAACGGCCAGCTGCTTTGCGACCTCGGTTTTGCCGACGCCCGTGGGGCCGGCAAAGAGATACGCGCCGATGGGCTTCTCGGGGTCACGCAGGCCCGCACGAGCGAGCTTGATCGCCGAGGTCAACGCATCGATGGCCTTGTCCTGGCCATAGACGACCCGCTTGAGGGTTTCCTGCAGATGCGCCAGCACCTCCGCGTCGTCCTTCGACACGGTCTTGGGCGGAATGCGAGCCATCGTGGCGACGGTCGCCTCGATTTCCTTGAGGCCGATGGTCTTCTTCCGCTTGTTCTCAGGCAGAAGCATCTGCGACGCGCCGGTTTCATCGATCACGTCGATGGCCTTGTCCGGCAACTTGCGGTCGTTGATGTAGCGCGCGGACAACTCCACCGCCGCCTTCACCGCCTCGTTGGTGTAACGAAGCTTGTGGAACTCCTCGAAATAGGGCTTCAGGCCCTTCACGATCTCGATGGCATCCGGGACCGAAGGCTCATTGACGTCGATCTTCTGGAAGCGACGGACAAGCGCCCGGTCCTTCTCGAAATACTGGCGGTATTCCTTGTAGGTGGTCGAGCCGATGCAGCGCAGCGTTCCCTGCGCGAGCGCGGGCTTGAGCAGGTTCGACGCGTCCATGGCGCCACCCGAGGTCGCGCCCGCGCCGATCACCGTGTGGATTTCGTCGATGAACATAATGGCCTTGGGATGGGCCTCGATTTCCTTCATTACCTGCTTCAGGCGCTCTTCAAAGTCGCCGCGATAGCGGGTGCCGGCGAGCAGCGTGCCCATGTCGAGGGCGAAGACCGTGGCGTCTTTCAGCACCTCCGGCACCTCGCCGCGCACGATCTTGCGGGCAAGGCCTTCCGCGATGGCGGTCTTACCGACACCGGGATCGCCGACGAGGAGCGGGTTGTTCTTCTGACGGCGGCACAGAACCTGAATCGTGCGCTGCACCTCCGCCTCGCGGCCGATCAGCGGATCGATCTTTCCGTCCTTCGCCTTCTTGTTGAGGTTGACGCAGTAAGCTTCAAGCGCATCGCCCTTTTTCTTCGGACGGGCCTCGGTCTCCTCCTGGGTCGGACGCTCGTTCGCCTCCTCCTCGACACCGCGCGGCGCGCGGCCCTCCGAAAGGCCCGGACGCTTGGCGATGCCGTGGCTGATGTAGTTCACCGCATCGTAGCGGGTCATATCCTGCTCCTGCAGGAAATAGGCCGCATGGCTCTCCCGCTCGGCGAAGATGGCGACGAGGACATTGGCTCCCGTCACCTCATCGCGCCCGGAGGACTGGACATGAATGACCGCGCGCTGGATGACCCGCTGGAATCCCGCCGTCGGCTTGGAATCCTGCCGCCCATCGGCCACCAGATTGGCCAGCTCGCTATCGACGTATTCGACGAGGTTGCGGCGCAGGATATCTAGGTCGACGTTACAAGCCCGCATGACCGCCGCCGCATCCTGATCATCGAGCAGCGCGAGCAGCAGGTGCTCCAGGGTCGCGTATTCGTGGCGGCGCTCGCCGGCGAGAGCGAGAGCTCGGTGGAGGGCTTGTTCAAGACTGCGAGAAAAGCTCGGCAACGGCTTGTCCTTTAAGAGACGGATGTCTCGGCTAGTTCTTTTCCATAACGCATTGCAGAGGGTGCTGGTGCTTCCGGGCGAAATCCATCACCTGGGTCACCTTCGTCTCCGCGACTTCGTAGGTAAAAACTCCACATTCGCCCACGCCGTTCTGGTGGACGTGCAGCATGATGCGGGTCGCGTCCTCGCGGTTCTTGTTGAAGAAGCGTTCCAGCACATGCACCACGAACTCCATGGGCGTGTAGTCATCGTTTAAAAGCAGAACACGATATAAGTTAGGCCGCTTGGTACGCGGTTTGGCTTTCGTGACGATTGCGGTACTGGAACGACCGCCATCGTCCCCGCCAGGAGGCTCCGACCCGGCGGACGATTGAAGAATTTGGTTCGACCGGGCTGACGTGCCCCTGACTAACCGCAGCATGATAATCCGACCGAGCCTCGTTATTGGTTTCCCGCCCTGGGACGCGGCGAGTTCCGCCACCCCAGTTCACTCCAAATGTATAGTCGCAGCGTTCGGTTCGCTAGATCAACCAGATGGGTCGTCGCAGGCTGGGCCGAGAACCCGGCCCCCTTGGCAGCCCTTGGAAATTCAGTCGCGATCACCCGACCGTGAATAAAAAATGCCCGGCACGAAGGCCGGGCATGAAAACCGATCAGGCGATGCGGTTGCGCGTCAGGCCTTGGTCGCTTTCGCGACAAAGCCCTCGTAAGGCTTCAACGTCTCGGTCGCGAGGGCGGAATAGAGCACGCTCATCTTGGCCGACTGGCTCACGAGGCTGTCATAGGCCCCCTTCACATAGTCGGTCTGAACCTCGACGGCCTTGTCGATGGTTCGCACGCCGAAAAGCTTTTCCACCGCCGAGGAGCCCTGCTCGAACGTCTTGCGGGCGTATTCAGCGGACTCGGCTGCAATAGCCTGAGCGTTGCTCGACAAGGCGCCAAGAGAGCGCATCGCGGCGTCCATACTGTCCTGACCGAACTTCTGAATCTCATCGAACGACTGAATCATCTTGAACCTCGGCTCGTTTAAGGCTTCACTGTAACAAAAGCTCGCCAAATGAAGCGACAGGGGACCATATGTGCACTGCAGCAAATTTGTCAAGAAAATTGTGCATCGCACAATGAACTGCCGCCCGCCGCGCAGCTGTTAACCCGCCCGTAACCGCACCCACTTACCTTCAGAGACTGTGTCGCCCCGGCAACGAACTCCTCAAGGAGCGACGGGTGCGAGTGCCTGATGCCAGACGAAACAGGGACTGTTGCAGGATGAATTCGGTTTGGGTCGGACGTGGAAAAGCCCTGGCCTTCGTGGGCATCGCCGCGTCTCTCGCCATTGTTCTCGCCTCTCCTGCTGAGGCGGCCCGCCGCAAGGCAAGGCATGCCGGAGGCAGCTACACGCCTCCGACGGCATCTCTGGTCGTCGACGCGAAGACGGGAAAGGTTCTCGAAGCCGAGAACGCCGACGCCCTGCGTCATCCGGCGTCGATCACCAAAGTCATGACGCTCTACCTGCTGTTCGAGCAGTTGGAACGCGGCAAGCTCACGCTTAACTCCGAGCTTCGCATTTCCGCCAACGCGGCGCGACAAGCTCCCTCGAAACTCGGTCTGTCCCCGGGCAGTACCATCGAGGTCGAGGACGCGATCAAGGCGCTTGTCACCAAGTCGGCCAACGACATCGCCGTCGCGGTCGCCGAGAACCTGGCCGGGACGGAACAGGAATTCGCCGAGCAGATGACGCGGAAAGCGCGTGCTCTCGGCATGACCAAGACGGTCTATCGCAACGCCTCCGGTCTTCCGAACCCCGGGCAGGTCACGACCGCCCGTGATCTCGTGACCCTCGGCCGCGCGATCCAGGACCGGTTCCCGAAATACTACCCCTATTTCAGCACGCACGTTTTCAATTTTGACGGCGCGAGCCATCGCAACCACAACCGCCTCCTTGGCCGTGTGGAAGGCGTCGACGGCATCAAGACCGGATTTGTCAACGCGTCGGGCTTCAACGTCCTGACCAACGTCAAGACCGAGAACCGTCACCTCGTTGCGGTCGTGCTCGGCGGGCGTTCCGCCGCCAGCCGCGACAACACCATGGCTGCGCTCATCGAAGACAACCTGCCGCAAGCCTATGCCGGCCTGCGGACGGCTCCGCTCGTCACCGAGAACGGCGGCGGCGCTCGCCCGGTCGTCGTGGCGGACGCCTCGCCGGCTCCGGCGGTGCCTGCGAGTGCGACCACGGAAACGACTGCGGCTGCCGAACCCGCGCCGGCTCCCCCGGCAGCTCCGGCCCGCAAGCCGCTCGACCTGAATTCGCTGCGTCCGGTCGTCGCCTCGGCCACCGGTGCCAGCTCGACGACAACCCCGTCCTCCGCGCCGGCCGTTCGCTGGCAGAAGGGCGCGGATCCCCTGCCCTTGAACACCCAGGCTTACGCGCCCCTGCCCTCGGAACCGGCTATGGACCAGCCGACGGCCGACCAGAAGGCCGCGCTCCAGGCCAGGATCGAGGCGAAGATGACCGAAGCGGCCGCCGTGCCGCCGCCGGCTCCGCCCGCGCCGATCAAGACCGCTGCTCTAAAGGTCGAAGCCCCGAAGGCCGAGATTGCCGAGCCGAAGAAGCCCACGATCACTGGCTGGATCATCCAGCTTGGTGCGACGGATGACGAGGCCAAGGCGAAGGCCATGCTCGATTCCGCCCGCTCGCGCGTCGGCAAGCTTCTAGCGAAGGCGTCGCCCTTCACGGAAAAAGTGACCAAGGACGGCAGCACCCTTTACCGCGCCCGCTTCTCCGGCTTCCCGGAATCGGACGATGCGGAGCAAGCCTGCAAGGCGCTCAAGAAGAGCGGATTTGCCTGCTTCGCGTCACGCGGCTGAAAACTTTAGCGACGGCGTGCGTTTCTCGCCGTCGCACCCCACCAACCGGATCGCGCGTGGAGTATCAGCGATGTCGGCCCAACAGAACTTCTCTCGCCTGATTGACCCGGGCAGCCAGATAAGCCGTCCCGCCTTGGTCGGGATGGAGCTTCTTAATGAGCGTCCGATGAGCCTGTCGGACCTCGTCGAGGCTCGCGCCCGGCTGAAGCCCCAGGATCTGGTAGGCTTCATCTTTCGACATCGCGCCCGCCTGCGCCTGAGTGCGCGTCCGCGTGTCGCGATCTCCCTGAGCGTCTTCACGCCAGCCGGAAAACCGGCGGTCAAAATAAGCCTCTAGAAGCGGAACCCCTTCCGGGTCGAGCGCAGAACATTCCTCATAAAGACGGCGCAGGCTTTCCTGATCCAACGCAGACAGCCTGCGCCCGATATAAGCGCCCGCAAGAACGCTGCCCTCAACGGCGCCGGTGGCGTGGTCGATTTCCATCTCGATCATGGCGGAGCGAATTCGCGAGAAGCGCCCCGGCTCGCCTGCAGACGTCTTGCGCCAGGGGCCTATAAACCTGAGGCCATCCCACCCTAACGCCCAGGCCGCGAAAGCACCCAAGAGAAGCGCCATGTCGATGCGGCCCCGCAGCCCTAGGACAAGCGCCGCGCCAAGGGCGAGCACGCCTCCCACAATCTTGACCGCTTTTGCGACCGCCACCGTGTCCGAGCGCATGAAGACTTTGCTGAGCCACCACACCAGCGCCACGGCGGCAATTCCATAGAGAAGCATCATGGACGTTCTTCCTCCCCCGTCATGTGGGCGGGCTTGCGGCACTTGTAAATGCGTCGGAGGATGAAGTTTGCGCAGTTCACAGGGCTTTGCTGGGCACGAAGCTGCTTCATAACCGCCAGGGGACCATGATGCCGGCACCCGTTATCGACAATGTCAGCGCCCTTCGAAAGGCGGTTTCCGAATGGCGGCGCGAGAGCCAAACCATTGCGCTCGTTCCGACGCGCAGGGCGCTCCATGAAGGGCATCTCTCCCTGGTGAGGATCGCACGGCAGGAGGCCAACCGCGTCATCGTCTCGCTTCTGCCTGATCATGGGATCGACATGGCGAGGAAGGTGGAAGAGAGCAGCCGCAAATTGTCCGGCCTCGCCGATATCGTCTTCGCTCCGCCCCTATCCACAATGGTGCGCGAAAGGGAGTACACGACCGTCACTCTCTCAGGCCCTGCCGAGGCGGGACTTGAGGATCGGTTCGACCCTGACCATTTCCGCGGCGCTGCGACCATGGCCGCGAAGCTCTTCAATCTCGCGCATCCGGACATCGCCGTTCTCGGAGAGAAGCATTATCAGGAGCTTCTGGTCGTCAGACGGATGACGGAAGATCTGCATTTCCCCGTCCGCATCGTGTCGGGACCCATTTTACGCGAGGCGGGCGGCCTCGCCGTCTCCGCGCGCAACCGGCACCTGTCGAAGGATCACCGGGCTCACGCGGCCATTCTCTTTCAGACATTGAAATCCTGCGCCGAGGGACTGAGTGCCGGCGACGCCATGGCGGATGTTCTGGAAGCGGGATGGGCCGTTTTGTCGAAAGCCGATTTCAAGGTCGATTACCTGGACGCGCGCGACGCGCTCACATTGGCTCCGGCCTCGCAATCGTCCGGGTCGCTTCGCCTTTTCGTCGCGGCTCGACTGGGCGCGACGCGTCTCATCGACAACGTCGCGATCCCGCAGTTCTCAATGCAATCGTCGCGTTGATTTACGCTCGCTCTCGCGCTCCCAGGTGCGGACAGTGACGCCATTGACACCCACATCATGCAATCTGTCGCTCAGATCGATGAAGTGCTGTTCGGTCATCGCCAGATCGACCTCGCTTTGGCCGATCTCGATCGTTTCGGGCTCAAGTTCGGAAGCCGCGTAGCGTTCAAAAGCCGCGGACATCTCCGCATAGGCGAACGCTACGGGAAGGGTTCGGAAGATGGTGGAAAAATCCTCGTCCAGTGCTCCGGTTTCCAGATCGCGCATTTGGACGAGATAACCGTCAGCGTGCTCGCAGACTTCGTAACGCCAGTGTCGGCCCTCAGATGCTGTTAGAAGCATGGCAACCTCCACTCGACTGAACTGCTAAGCTAATGCGAATCCCGGCTTCGCGGTTCCATGCTGGAGGGGTTCACGAAATTGCTAACGGCGGACTCCATAGTCCACGCGGACCCGGCCACCGACCTTCACCGCCGTGCCGTTGCCGACATCGATAAAGCCTTGATTGGCCTTCACATAGTCCGTTCTTTCACCCTGTGTCGACTTGGTCTTGACTACGTCCTTGCACTCGGGCGGCACCTGCACGCGGACACCCGGCGGCAGGTCGGGCATGCGGCACTCTTTCGCAACCGCGGAGCCGGTGCCCATGAGCAGAAGGGCGACAACGGGCAGAAGCTTTGTCATGGATATCCTCGCCTGACGATACGTCACAGAAGGCCGAGTTCGGCCAGCTGCCGGCGCATCTCTTCCGGCATCTTAGCGAGATCGCCCGCCTTTGTGTCAATGTCACGCGGCGCATCCTTGGCGGCGAGATAGCGCCAGCCTTGGAAAGCCCGGTAAGGGCGTGGTTCTACGGGAACGACCTTGGGGTCGAGCACCAGATGGCAGCGTCCGATTCCCTCTCCATCCGTGAAGGGGCGAATGTCAAGCAGCGCCTGGCGCGCCGCCACCTGCCCCTTAATGACCCAGTAGAGCGAGCCGCCATCGAGCAATTCGTCGATACGCTTGGGCACCATACGCGTGGTGTGCGTCTGCTCATACTCCCGGCCGAGCCGCCTGTGGAGCAACCGGTTTTCCTCGATCCAGTCCACGAGATCGGTAATCGACTCGCAGCCGACGCAGAGTTTGATGAGGTGAAGTGCCATCAGGAAAATTCAATCACATGTCGATGCGGGACAAAATCAGGCGACGCGCCGCATCTCAAGCCTCTGTTTTGAGAACAATCAGGCGCGCCCCTTCGGCAACCTGCGCCCCGGGCTCGGCCGCGATCTCCGCGACCTCGCCGTCGGTCGGCGCGGTCAGCGCGTGCTCCATCTTCATGGCCTCGACGATGGCAAGCCGCTGCCCTTTCTCGACCTTGTCGCCGGGCTTGACGAAAAGCGCAATCAGCTTGCCGTGCATCGGAGCCTTGATCGTGCCGCCGCCATTGGCGTGTTCGAGATCAACATCGAACGGATCGTGCGGCGCGACGCGGGTTTGACGCCCATCGCTCAGCACTATGACACCGTCATCCGTCAGCACGAAGCGGCGCGGATCTGCGGGCAGGTAATCGCCCAAAAGATGCGAAACGCCACCGCCGAAGCGCACAACGACATCAACATCGTCGGAGGCTGAAAGGGACCATTCGAGCCCTGCATCCGTGCGCTCGCCGTCGACCTTGATCGTCATGCCCTCACGGCGGGGACCGGAGAGCTGGAAGGCGTCGTGGTCGCCCCAAGGCGACGGCACCGGCCCCTCGTAGATCGCCGCCTTGTAGCCCCGCTCCTCGAACTCATGCTCGATCAACTTGAGCACGCCAAGCCGCACGGCTTGCGCATCTATCTCGTGCGCGACCGCGCCGAGACTATCCATGTTGCGGTCGATGAAGCCGGTATCGAACTGCCCTGCCCTAAACTCCTTCGCCTCGCACAGCTTCTTGAGGAAGGCGATGTTCGTCTTCGGCCCCGCGACGATGGTTTCGCCAAGCGCCTCGGCAAGACGGCTCAGCGCCTCGTCGCGCGTTGCGCCATGCGCGATCACCTTCGCGATCATCGGATCGTAATAAGGCGTCACCTCGTCACCGGCCTCGACGCCGGTATCGATGCGAAGCCCCTCGCCTTCGGGAAACTCCAAAGCCCAGAGCTTTCCAGTCGAGGGCAAGAACTCCTTTTCCGGGTCTTCCGCATAAAGCCGCGCCTCGACCGCATGGCCATTGATAGCAAGGTCGTCCTGCGAGAACGGCAGCGCCTCGCCGGAGGCGACGCGGAATTGCAACTCGACGAGATCAAGCCCGGTGATCGCCTCCGTCACCGGATGCTCGACCTGAAGCCGGGTGTTCATTTCCATGAAATAGAAGCGGTCAGGCCGCAGCCCCTCGCGGCCATCCGCAATGAACTCGATCGTACCCGCGCCGACATAGCCGACCGCTCGGGCCGCCTCGACGGCGGCCTTGCCCATGATGGCGCGCATGTCGGGCGTCATGCCGGGTGCCGGCGCTTCCTCGATCACCTTCTGATGACGGCGCTGGAGCGAGCAATCGCGCTCGAAGAGATGGACCACGTTGCCGTGTTTGTCGGCAAAGACCTGAATCTCGATGTGGCGCGGCGAGAGAATGTATTTTTCCACCAGCACGCGCGGATCGCCGAAGGCATTTTGGGCCTCGCGTTGGGCGCTTTCGAGCGCCGCGTCGAAATCCGCCGCCTTGTCGACGCGGCGCATGCCCTTGCCGCCACCGCCCGCCACCGCCTTGATGAGCACCGGGTAGCCGACCTCATAAGCCTTCTGGCGCAAGAATTCCGGATCCTGCTTCGCGCCATGATAGCCCGGCACGACGGGCACGTGAGCCTGCTGCACCAGCGCCTTGGCCGCGTCCTTCAACCCCATGGCCTTGATGGCGGATGCCGGCGGGCCGACGAAGACGATGCCGTTCTCCGCGCAAGCTTGCGCAAACTCCACGCGCTCGGACAGGAAGCCATAGCCGGGATGAATCGAAGCAGCCCGCGTGCGCTTGGCGACCTCGATGATCTTGTCGATTTGCAGGTAGCTCTCCCGTGCCGGCGGCGGGCCGATCAGGTGGGCCTCGTCGGCCATCTGCACGAAGAGCGCGTTTTTGTCGGCCTCGGAATAGACCGCGATGGTGCGCATTCCCAGCCGCTTGGCGGTTCGGATGATGCGGCACGCGATCTCGCCGCGATTGGCGATCAGGACACTCTCAAGCATGATCCATCCCTTTATCCGAGGCCCAAAGGCTCAGGTGTCGCTCAGCTAGAGCAAAACAAGGAAGCGTTGTCACGCACCTTCCCTTTCGCCTTTTGGATGGCCTTGAGGCATCGTCGGCGAGCTGAGCCGCACCTTTTTTCCAAAAGCTTGCACATCGATCCGCTCATTCCGCCAAAATTTTCCGAAAATGTCTCTTGCGACGCTCCGCGCTTCCCATTAGCCTTCACTTGCAACTAATTCGCAACTGCAGAAAGAGCCATGGATCAGCCGGTCTCCCGCCCCCTTGTGCCCGAAGCCGGATGGCGTCGCGGCCAGCTCATGCCGCCTTTGCCGGAAGTGAATCGGTCGATTGCGGTGCGGTCCGGCTCAGCCTGGAAGCGGGCCGCGGCCTTTTTCGGGCCAGGCTACCTCGTGGCCGTCGGCTATATGGACCCCGGCAACTGGGCCACGTCGCTCGCGGGCGGCTCGAAATATGGCTATGCCCTGCTCTCGGTGGCGCTGATCTCCAATTTCATGGCGATCATCCTGCAAGCGCTCTGCGCGCGCCTTGCGGTCGCCTCGGGCCGAGACCTGGCGCAAGCCTGCCGCGACGCTTATCCGCGCCCCGTCGCCTGGGGGCTTTGGGTGCTGGCGGAACTCGCCATCTGCGCCACGGATATGGCGGAGGTCATCGGCACCGCGATCGGCCTCAATCTGCTCTTCGGCATCCCGCTCGAAATCGGCGTCATCATCACCGCCCTCGATGTTTTCCTCATCCTCTACCTGCAAAAGCTCGGCTTCCGCTGGGTCGAGGCATTCATCATCACCCTGCTCGGTGTGATCGCCGTCTGCTTCGGCATTCAAATCGCGCTCGCCGATCCGCATTGGGGAAGCGTTATTCAGGGCTTCGCACCGACCAGGGAAATCTTCTCCAACCCGGACATGCTCTATCTCGCGCTCGGCATCCTCGGCGCGACCGTGATGCCGCATAACCTCTATCTGCATTCAGGCATCGTGCAGACGCGGGCCTATGGCGAGACTCTCCCCGAGCGCCGCGAAGCCATGCGCTTTGCCACCCTCGATTCGACAATTGCGCTGATGTTCGCGCTGACCATCAACGCGTCGCTCCTGATCCTCGCCGCCGCCGCGTTCCACGGCACCGGACGCACAGAAGTCGCGGAACTGGGCGATGCGCATTCCCTGCTGCAACCGCTGCTCGGCACCGCCATTGCCCCCATGCTATTCGGCTTGTCGCTGCTCTGCTGCGGCCTCAACTCCACGGTCACCGCGACCATGGCGGGGCAGATCGTCATGGAGGGCTTCATCAACTTTCGCATGGCTCCTTGGCTGCGCCGCCTCGTCACGCGCGGCCTCGCCATCATCCCGGCGGCAGCCGTCACCATCGCCTATGGCGAGAGCGGGAGTGGCAAGCTCCTGATCTTCAGCCAGGTGGTCTTGAGCCTGCAACTCCCCTTCGCCGTCGTGCCCCTGGTGACGCTCACCGCCTCGAAGGCGAAGATGGGCGCCCTTGTCGCACCGCGCTGGCTGACCGCGCTGGCGGGCCTAATCGCGGTGATCATCATCGGGCTGAACTTGAAGCTTTTGTTGGATTTTGTGGTGGGGTGAATCTCGCCCTCAGAAGCGCGATCGCCACTTCAAATCGGTCCTGATTCCGAAGGGTAGAATGGCAGCAGCGGGTGTGGTGGGAATTCCCGCCGCATCCAGAAGGTCCGCGATCCAGTGATTGCAGACGCGGAAAGCGCTGAAATCCCCGACCGCGCGGTAGAACAGGCTCGGCCCATAGAGGCCCGGCCCTAAAATCTCCGGCTGGCAGCCGGTAGAAAGCGCGAAGGATTGATCGATCCGGGCGACCACCCGCTCGAAGCCCGCTTTGGACAACCTGATCCGCGTCACGTCCGCACCGGCAAAAACGCTTTCCGGCACACCTGCGATCCCTACGACATGGAGCACGGAGCCGTTGCCGAGCCCCAGAAGCGCTCGCGCGGCAAGCGTCATTTGTAGGGACGCGGCGGTTGGCGTCGAGCGATAGACATCGTCATCACCCCAGCCGACCTCGATCCAATCGAACTGACGGAAGCGTGTCGCGACCGGCAGCACGCCCGCCATTCCGTCGCGGCTGGCAATCTCGGCCACGGACCTGAGTGGGACGACAAGGCCGGCGTGATAGCCATTGCTGACAAGGACGACGTCGATGCCGTCCTCACCCGCCGGGAAAAGCGCCGGATTGCCCGGCCGCGCTGTCCAGATGATGGCCGCGGAAACGAGGAAGAGCAGCGCGAGGCTGCCCTTCAACAAAGTTCGGAAGGCTCGCCTCAAGCGTCCTTCAACCGCGAAAGCGCTTCTTCCATCTTCGCCTTGCGGGCGAGAGCGTCCTCGCGGCGCTCGCGCTGCTCTTCGACCACCTCTTCGGGGGCGCGCTTAATAAAATCGGCGTTGCCGAGCTTCGCATCGATCTTGCCGATGTCCGCATCGAGCTTCTGAATTTCCTTGGCGAGGCGCGCGCGCTCGGCGACGAGGTCGATGACGCCCTCCAAGGGCAACGCCGCCACTTCGCCACGGATCAGAAGCTGGATCGAGCTTTTGGGCGCGGCATCGGCATAGCCGATGTCCGAGAGGCGTGCGAGGCGCTTCACGATCTCGCCCCAACGCGCGGCGCGGGTTTTCACATCGGCCGAGGACGCTACGAGCACGAGCGGGATCTGCGCACCCGCGGGCACGTTCGTCTCCGAACGGGCTGAGCGGATTTCAGTGACGAGATCGACCACCCAGCCGATCTCGGCCTCGGAGGTCGGATCGATCAAGTCGTCACGCTTCGACCACGGTGCAAGCGCCAGGATCGTCTCGCGCTTCGGCCCCTCCTGCCCCTTCACCTCCCACAGCTCTTCCGTGAGGAAGGGCATGAAAGGATGGAGCAGCTTGCAGATCTCGTCGAGAATGAAGGCGATGGTCGCGCGGGTTTCTTCCTTTGCGGGCGAGTCCGGCCCCTGGAGCACGGGCTTCGCCAGCTCCAGCATCCAGTCGCAATAAACGTTCCAGACGAACCGGTAAGCCGCGAGCGCTGCTTCGTTGAACTTGTAGGTCTCGATGCCCGCCGCCACCTCGTTGATGGCCTTGGCGCATTCGCTGAGCGCCCACTTGTTGAGCGTCTCTTTCACCGCCTTCGGATCGAAGCCGGCGACGCGCTTGCAGCCGTTCATCTCGGCGAAACGCGCGGCGTTCCAGATCTTGGTCGCGAAATTGCGGTAGCCTTCGACGCGCTGGACGCTGAGCTTGATGTCGCGCCCCTGCGCCGCCATGGCGGACAGCGTCATGCGCAGCGCGTCCGCGCCGTATTGCTCGATGAGATCGAGCGGGTCGATGACGTTGCCTTTCGACTTCGACATCTTCGCGCCCTTCTCGTCGCGGACGAGGGCGTGAATATAGACCGTGTCGAACGGCACCTGCTCCATGAAGTGCATGCCCATCATCATCATCCGGGCGACCCAGAAGAAGATGATGTCGAAGCCCGTCACGAGCACGTTCGTCGGATAATAGCGCTTCAGCTCCGGCGTCTCGTCCGGCCAGCCGAGTGTCGAGAACGGCCAGAGAGCCGACGAGAACCAGGTGTCGAGCACGTCCTCATCGCGGGTCAGAGCGACATCGCGGCCATGCTTGGCGCGCACTTCGGCCTTGGCGTCTTCCTCACTGAGGGCGACGAACACATTGCCCTCATCGTCGTACCAGGCCGGGATCCGGTGACCCCACCAGAGCTGGCGCGAGACACACCACGGCTCGATGTTCTCAAGCCACTGGAAATAGGTCTTTTCCCACGCTTCGGGAACGAACTTCGTCTCGCCCTTTTTCACGACCCCGAGCGCGCGTTCGGCCAACGGCTTCACGTTCAGGTACCACTGGTCGGTGAGATACGGCTCGATCACCACGTTCGAGCGGTCGCCATGCGGCACCACGTGGACGTGCGGCTCGACCTGAACCAGGATCTCTCGCTCTTCCAGCATGGCGACGATGCGCTTGCGCGCCTCGGTTCGGTCGAGACCGTCGAGAGCCATAACGGCCTTCAGATCGTCCGAGGACGCCACGTCCGCGAGGAACGCATCGTTCCCGGCAAGTTGAAGCTGTGCTTCCGTGCCAAAAATGTTGATGAGGGGCAGCTTGTGGCGCTTGCCGACGTCAAAGTCGTTGAAGTCGTGCGCGGGTGTGATCTTCACCGCGCCGGTGCCCTTCTCGGGGTCGGAATACTCATCCGCCACGATAGGAATGCGACGGCCGACGAGGGGCAGGATCGCGTACTTGCCGATCAGGTCTTTGTAGCGTTCATCCTCGGGATGGACCGCCACCGCGACGTCGCCGAGCATCGTCTCAGGACGCGTGGTCGCCACCGTGATCGAACGATCCGGCATGTCTTCGATGGCATAGCGGATATGCCACAAGTTGCCCTTCACCTCGACCTGCTCGACCTCGAGGTCGGAGATCGCGGTCTGGAACTTCGGGTCCCAGTTCACAAGGCGCTTGTCCTTGTACATCAGGCCCTGCTTGTAGAGGTCCACGAAGACCTTGAGGACGGCCTTGGAGAGCCCCTCGTCCATGGTGAAGCGCTCGCGCGACCAGTCGCAGGACGCGCCGAGGCGCTGGAGCTGGCTCTTGATGCGCCCGCCGGACTGCTCTTTCCATTCCCAGACGCGGGCCACGAATTCCTCGCGGCCGAGGTCGCGGCGATGGATCTGCCGCTCGGCAAGCTGGCGCTCGACAACCATCTGCGTCGCAATGCCCGCGTGGTCCATGCCCGGCTGCCACAGCACGTCGCGCCCGCGCATGCGCTCGAAGCGGCACAGAATGTCCTGAATGGTGTTGTTGAGGGCGTGCCCCATGTGGAGCGAGCCGGTTACGTTCGGCGGCGGAATGACGATCGTGTAGGGCTGCGCGCTCTTGCGGTCCTCCCGGCCGGCCTTGAAGGCGTCAGCCTCCTCCCAGCGGGTGGAAATGCGCGCTTCGACAGCGGCGGGATCGAACGTCTTGTCCATCATGGTGAAACTACCGGCACGTTGGCGCGCAAGCGCGCGCGAAGATGACGGTTACAAACCGGACGGCGCGTGTGAAGTCAACTTTAGCATCGCGATTTAGCCAGGATCGCGCCCTTCCGCCCCGCTTTTGGCGCGACCCAGGCGAACTTCGGGGTCAGCGCCCTCGCCTGGACACCCGCTCGATCTCAGCCTGAACCAGCCGCTCGACCAGCGGAGGAAGATTGTCATCGAGCCACGCTTTCAGCATGGGCCGGAGCAACTCTTTCGCGAGGTCCTCGAGGGTCTTCGGGCTGCTTGCCGGAACGGTGGAAGAAAGCCGGTCGAATGCGTCCGCCACGAAGGCATCGCTGTCATCAGACATGAGGGCGTCGTCGTCGATGAATGCTGCCGGTTCTGTAAAAGCCTCGCTGGACGGCGAGAGCCTTTCGATCTTGTAAACCTGCTCGCGCTTTGGAGCCGGTTTGTCGACGATCTTACGGCCCGCACTGTCGTCAGACCGGTCGAATTCAGGCGCGATTTTGGGCGATGTCTGATGAAGAACGTCGGCGTATGATTCAGCGATGTCGAGAACGTTTTTCAGCGGGGAAGACGCGGTCTGCGACTCGGGCTTTTCAGCCTCCTGCATCTCGTCCTGATCGTCAGCGATGATGCGTCTGATGGAAGCTAAAATCTCTTCCATCGAGGGCTCGTGAATCTTCGGATTCGCTGAACTCATACGCCCCACCGATCAAAAAATCTAAGAATCGCACTCTTGCGAATGCGTCCAGTATTTCACGGTGGAATGGAGAGGCAAGCGGAGCCGGGCAGTCGCAATGTGGACTGCCCGGAAATATTTTTTAACGACCGTCGGGCGTCGTCAGACCCCACCACAGATCCTTGACCTGATCGTAGTGGTTGGCCGGGTTGTAGTGATTGACGGCGAGGCCGAGATTGCGGGAGTTCAAACGTCCCATCGCTTGCACGACTGCGTAGGACGCAACCACGCGGTCACGCTGCGCGGTGATGAGATTCACACGCGCGCTGAGCAATTCCTGCTGCGCGTTGAGCACGTCGAGGGTCGTGCGCTGACCGACACGCGCTTCTTCGCGCACGCCGTTGAGAGCGGTTTCCGAGGCATCCACTTGCGCTTGCGCGGCGATGATCTGCGCCCGCGCAGCTTCGAGCTGCCCCCACGAGGAGATGATGGCAGCACGCACCTGATCGCGGATGGAATCCGCTTCCAGACGACGCTGGCCAACGGTTTCCTTCGCCTGACGAGTCGCTGCATAGGTCTGACCGCCCTCGTAAATCGGAACGGTGAGCTGCGCGACGACGGAGGCGGAGGTCAGGCGGTCGCCTTGGATCTGGCTGTCCCAGCGCTGCGAGAAGGTGCCACGCACGCCGACCTGCGGCACGAGAGCGCCCTCTTCGATCTTCACTTGCAACTCAGCGGCATCGACCGCGTGGAGCGACCCCTTGATCGCCGGATGTTCTTCAAACGCGACCTTCAGCGCGGAATCCACACTCTTGGGCAGCAGCTTGTCGAGCGGGCGGCCCGGAGCAAGCTGCCGCGGCTCGACGCCGATCACCTGACGGTATTGCGCGACACTGGTACGAAGATTCGCCTCGGCGGCGCTCGCCTGCGACCGGGCGAGTGCTAGGCGGGATTCAGCCTGCGCAACGTCGGTCCGGGTCACCTCACCCACATTGAAGCGGTCGCGAGTCTGCCGGAGCTGCTCGTCAATCACCTCGACGTTGTTGCGCTGGAGATCGAGAATCGCCGTGTCGCGCAGCACGTTCATGTAGGCGGAGGCGGAATCGAACAGCGTGTTCTGCTCGTTGTTGGTCAGGTTCTCGCGGGAACCCAGGACCGAAGACTCCGCCTGGCGGACCGAATTGTCCGTCCGAAAGCCATTAAAAATGGATTGATCGATCTGCACGCCGAGGCCGTGAGGGGTCAGTCGCTCGATCGTGCCGTTGGTGCCGTTGCGGGCAAAGTCGGTAAATGTCCGCCCCACGTCAGCCGTCGCGTTGACCGTCGGGCGATACCCCGACTTGGCACGAGCCACGTTCTCGTCATTCGCGCGGACGGTGGCCCGCTGGGCATTCAGGGTCGGGTTGTTGCCGTAGGCCTTGGCCAGAGCGCTCTCGAGGGTCTCGGCGGAGGCGGAGAATGCCCCAGCCAGCACGAAAGCGGACGTCATGGCACCGAAGAGCGCGTAGTGTTTTTTGAAAGTATGTTTCTTGTTCACGCCCACCTGCCTGCCGGGTTGATGGTGATACCCACAGCCCGGCTTGAAATGACTTTGACACAACTCAACGCAGCGAGCACGACTCGCCTAACTTGAGACGCAACAATACTCATGGAAACTCACTCGGCAATCATAACTGCCGAGGTTGGGGTCGATTAATGGGGAAGTGCCGCAAAAAAGCGACACTATCACCATCAAAAAGTGAAGCTTGGCTTGAGCTGGAAGGCTGAGAGAATGGGAGCCGCTGCATCGAAAAGAGCGCGCTCGCCAAATGTATCGCCGGAACGGACGTAGAGGGTGGCCCGAGCCGAGCGCCCCCGCCCCTGCACGCAGACCAGCTTTCCGCCTTCCGCCAGCTGGCGGAGAAGAGCGTCCGGGCGGACCTCAAGGGCTCCGTTGACGAGAATGGCGCTGTAAGGAGCGTTCTCCACGCAGCCTTGCTCCAGCGGACCGACCTTGACGGCAACATTGTCCGCCTTCACCGCCGCAAGGGCTGCCTTAGCGGCCTCCGCCAGGGCTGCGTCCGATTCCAGAGCCGTCACCTGCGCACCGAGTCGGGAGAGAACCGCCGAGGAATAACCGCGCCCGCAGGCCACATCGAGAACCTTGTCCCCAGTCTCGATTTCGAGCGCCTGGATCAGGCGTGCCTCAATCATGGGGGAAATCATGTAGCGGCGATCAGCGCCTTCGCTCACGGGGAGGTCCTGGTCGATATAGGCCAGTTCCTCACGGCCGGGCAGCACGAAGCGCTCGCGCGGAATGCTGTCCATGGCATCCAAGAGAGGAATGTCGTTCACATCGAAAGTGCGCAGCTGGCTATCGACCATTATCCGGCGCGCTTGCGTGAAATCGACCATGGATTGCCTCAGAAAAACGTTTGGAGGCCTCGCCCGGAATCGAACCGGGGTGCAAGGATTTGCAGTCCTCTGCGTAACCACTCCGCCACGAGGCCATCCGGGGCGTGCCGCGAACGCGACGGGTGCTCCATAGCAGAGCGCCGCACCAAAGAGCAACATCCCCTTTTCACGAGATCAGTCGACGAAGGGACTTGCAACCAGCTGAACCCGTGGTATATGCCACCCCACCTCGGCGGCGGCGACCTTCGGCTCCCCCCGCCCATCGAGAAGCAAACCGCGTTTCTCGACTAAGGTATGGCACTATTCCGGCGTGGCGCAGCGGTAGCGCAGCGGACTGTTAATCCGTTGGTCGTAGGTTCGAATCCTACCGCCGGAGCCAACTTTCTCCTCAAAATTAAATTATATTCGGACTGAGCCGCCTCTGTGCCGGTCATGCGGCCTTCTAGGCATCCGAGCCGCCACGTTTTCCCGCAACGAGGCCTCGCCTTGGGGCGACAACCGCAACCGGCGTTCCGATTCTCTGCTCTGCATTTCTCGAAGAGATATCTGAAGGCTTCGCCCGCTTGGCGGGGCCGCCCCAGCGCGTAGGCTCGTGACCGGGCGAATCGGGCTCTGGAGTACGCTTGCCGATGGACGCGGCGAGCAATGCCTCTCGACCAGCAATAGGGTCGCAGGTCCAGATCATGATTCGCCTCCCCGCCCTTGGCGGGGCCTATCCCAAACCCATCGTGTCTCATAGCCCGCTTGGCAGCGCGCTCGGCGCCATACGTGAGCTTGGATCGCAGGGCTCCCACGCCGACGAGGAATAAGTGGACGGCTTGACCCGCCCGCCCCATTGCCCTCTGCTTTCACCTTCCTCGCCGCATTTCATGTGGGACAATGATGACAGCCACGACACTTTTGTTTCGCGACGATGCCTATACCCGCTCCTGCCAATCCGTTGTGCTGGGACTGACGCCAGAGGGCGGCGTGATTCTCGACCGCACGGTGTTTTACGCTCAGGGCGGCGGCCAACCGGGCGATGTCGGCGTGCTCGTGCGCGCGAATGGCGAGAAGCTTGGCGTGGCGAATACCGTTTACGGCGCCGACCGCTCCCAGGTGATTCACCAGATTGGCGCTGAAAACGTTGCAGGCATCGCGATCGGGGAAACGGTCAGCTTGGAACTCGATTGGGAGCGGCGCTTCAAGCGTATGCGCGTCCACACCGCTCTACACCTCCTGAGCGTCGTTTTGCCCTATCCGGTCACCGGCGGCGCCATCGGGGACGGCGATGGGCGGCTCGACTTCGATATTCCCGACGCCGGTCTCGACAAGATCGAGTTGACGGACAAGCTCAATGCGTTGATCCGCCAGGACGCGCCCGTCACCGACCGCTGGATCACCGATGCCGAACTCGATGCGAATCCCGGGCTCGTGAAAACCATGTCCGTGCAGCCTCCGCGCGGCTCCGGACGTGTCCGCCTCGTCGAGATTGCGGGCATCGATCTACAGCCCTGTGGCGGCACGCATGTGCGCCGCACCAGCGAAATCGGAACGGTGGCAATCACCGATATCGAGAAAAAGGGAAAACAGAATCGCCGCGTCCGCATATCGCTCGTCGATTGAATGGACTTCGTCCCTCACCAATGAGTTTCAAATGTCCAACTCCTTCGTCTCCACGACCTGGCTGCAAGACCATCTGAACGATCCGAACGTCGTCATCGTCGACGCCTCGTGGTACCTGCCTGCGCAGAACCGCGATCCGGATGCGGAATATCTCGCCGGGCATATTCCCGGCGCGGTTCGCTTCGACCTCGACAAGGTCAAGGATGCCTCTTCGCCACTGCCGCACATGCTGCCGTCCGAGGCGGATTTCGCGTTCGCAACGGGCGCGTTGGGCATCGGCAACGACACAACCGTCATTGTCTATGACGGCCTCGGCCTTTTTTCCGCGCCGCGCGTCGCCTGGACATTCCGCATTTTCGGCGCCCGGGACGTGCGCATTCTCGAAGGCGGCCTACCCGCTTGGAAGGCCGAAGGTCGGCTGGTGGAGCGAGGTCCGCAGCGCTCGCCTACGGCCAAAGCCTTTTCGGCCCGCCTCGACCGCGCTGCGGTCGCGGACGCAGCGCAGGTGCTCAGCGCTACGCAATCCGGCTCCGCGCAGGTCGTCGATGCACGCGCAGCGGACCGCTTCAGAGGAGAAGCCCCCGAGCCACGCGCCGGATTGCGAGCCGGGCACATCCCGGGCTCCCTCAACCTGCCCTGGGGTGACATCGTCGAAAATGGCCGCCTGAAGGATAACGCTTCGCTCAGAGCCGCGATGGCGGACGCCGGGATTGACCTCAATAAACCTATCGTCGCGAGCTGCGGTTCGGGCGTCTCGGCCGCCATCATCGCGCTGGCTTTTGAGCGCCTCGGTCACCCGGCAAAGGCCATCTATGACGGTTCATGGTCGGAATGGGGCGCACGCACGGACCTTCCGATTGAAACGGGACCGGCAAAAGGCCCCTAAACGACCGGTATCGAACCTAAGAGCTACAAAAAAGCCCCAGCGATGCTGGGGCTTTTTTGTCGGACCAGTCTTCAGTGCAGGATCTGGCTCAGGAAGAGCTTGGTGCGCTCGTGCTGCGGGTTCTTGAAGAACTCGTTGGGTGTGTTCATCTCCACGATCTGCCCGTAATCCATGAAGATCACGCGGTCCGCGACCTGACGGGCGAAGCCCATTTCGTGGGTCACGCAGAGCATGGTCATGCCCTCTTCCGCGAGGCCGACCATGGTGTCGAGCACTTCCTTGACCATTTCCGGGTCGAGCGCCGAGGTCGGCTCGTCGAACAGCATGATCTTGGGGTTCATGCAGAGCGAGCGGGCAATCGCCACGCGCTGCTGCTGGCCGCCCGAGAGCTGCCCGGGATATTTGTTGGCCTGTTCCGGGATCTTAACCCGGGTCAGGTACTTCATGGCGACCTCTTCCGCGTCCTTCTTTGCCATCTTCTTCACCCAGATAGGGGCGAGCGTGCAGTTCTCGAGGATGGTGAGATGCGGGAAGAGGTTGAAGTGTTGGAACACCATGCCGACATCGCGGCGCACCTCGTCGATGCGCTTCAGGTCGTTGGTCAGTTCCGTACCATCGACGATGATGCGGCCCTTCTGGTGCTCTTCCAGCCGGTTGATGCAGCGGATCATGGTCGATTTTCCGGAACCCGAAGGTCCGCAGATCACGATGCGCTCGCCGCGGCGGACATTGAGGTTGATGTCACGCAGCACGTGGAATTCGCCGTACCACTTGTGCACGCCGATCATCTGAACGGCGGCCTCGGCCTTCGGATCGAAGGTCGCTGCGGGAATCTGTTGAGCTGTCATTGTCGTTGCCATGAATGTTATCGTTTCTGACCTGCCGCGAGGCGGCGCTCGACGCCGAGCGAATAGCGAGACATGCCGAAGCAGAAGATGAAGTAGAACAAGGCCGCGAAGGCATAACCGGTGATGCCGATGGTCGGGGCTGCCCAATTGGGGTCGATACGCGAGGATTCGATCGCCTTGACCAGATCGAAAATGCCGACGATCGACACCAGCGACGTGTCCTTGAACAACCCGATGAAGGTATTCACGATGCCGGGAATCACAATCCGCAGCGCCTGCGGCAGAATGATGAAGGCCATCATCTGCGGGTAGTTGAGCCCTAAGGACATCGCGCCTTCATACTGCCCCTTCGGCATGGCCTGCAGGCCGCCGCGGACCACCTCCGCCATATAGGCCGAGGCGAAAAGCGCGACGCCGATCAGCGGACGCGCAAGACGGTCCACCGTCACGTCGCCCGGCAGGAAGAGCGGCAGCATCGTATTCGCCATGATCAGCACGGTGATCAACGGCACGCCGCGAACGAACTCGATGAAGATGACCGAGGCCATCCGCAGGATCGGCAGCTTCGAGCGTCGCCCAAGGGCGAGAAGGATGCCGAAGGGCAACGAGAACACGATGCCGACGGTCGCCACCAGAAGCGTCACGAGAATGCCGCCCCAGCGCGACGTCGGGACCGGCTCAAGCCCCCAGTTGATACTGACGAGGCCCAGCGTGATCCCGATGACCGCGACGATGCCCAAACCGATCAGCATCGCGGAACGGATCGAGGTTTTCAGCGCATAGGCGGCAGCCGCAAGCGCAACAACCAGAAGCGCTCCGCTGACGGCGAAAGTACTCCAGAAGCCGATCCCCAGGCTGACATTGCCGCCTGTGAGCAGGATGTATGAGATCACCGGGAACAGCCAGAAGAAATAAATCGCCCCCAGGTCTCTGCGGGGCGCGCGCAGCCACAGCAGCCAGCCCACGCCAATCGCCAGCAGCACGAAGAAGATGTTGACCCTCCACCGCTCCGTGGCCGGGTAGGAGCCATAGGTGAAGAAGTTGATCTTATCGATGACGAAGGCCCAGCACGCTCCGACCGGGTGACCGGCCGTTTCCGCGCGGCAGGCACTGCGATCCGTGCCCGTCCACACCGCATTGATAACGAGAAACTCCACCAGGGGCGGAATAATGACGTACAGGAGATATGCGACCACCAGGGTCAGCAGCGTGTTGAGCGGGCTTGAGAAGAGGTTCTCGCGCATCCACGCGAGCGGCCCGCGTGTGAGACTCGGCGGAGGCAGCGCCTCGATCTTCTCGGAGCGGACGAAACGGGACATATCGACGGCGGTGTTCATGAGAGTTTCCTACCGTTCGACAATCGCCACGCGGCGGTTGTAGATGTTCATGACGAACGAGGTCACGAGGCTGATGGTCAGGTACACGCCCATGGTGATCATGACGACCTCGACCGCCTGCCCTGTCTGGTTGAGAACGGTGCCCATGAAGACCTGCACGAGATCGGGATAGCCGATAGCCACCGCGAGCGAGGAGTTCTTCGTCAGGTTGAGATACTGGCTCGTCAGCGGCGGGATGATGACGCGCATCGCTTGCGGGATCACGACAAGACGGAGCGTCTGGCCCGACTTGAGGCCGAGCGAACCCGCCGCCTCCGTCTGGCCTTTCGACACGGCCAGAATACCGGCGCGGACCACCTCGGCAATGAAGGCTGCCGTATAGGTCGTGAGGCCAACGAGGAGCGCCACGAACTCCGGCAGGATCTGCATGCCGCCGCGAAGATTGAACGTGCCTTTGACCGGCATGTCGAAACTGACGGGATTGGCGTTCATCAGGGCCAGCACGATCCATGTGGCAACCGGAAGCCCAAGCACGAGGCCGAGCGTGGCCCAGCCGACCGGATACTGACGGCCCGTCGCTGCCTGCTGCTTCTTGGCCCAGCGGCGAAACAGAATGGTCACCACGACGCCAATGGCGAAAGCCACACCAATGGCCCACGCATCAGCCGCGTAGAGGGGGCGTGGCATGAACAGGCCGCGAGCGTTCAGGAAGAACCCGGCACCCAGGGAGAAGGAATCGCGCGGCTGCGGCAGCGGCCCGAGCACCGCGATGTACCAGAACAGCAATTGCAGCAGCAGCGGGATATTGCGCAGCGTTTCGACATAGACCATCGCGACCTTGGCCACCATCCAGTTGGACGACAAGCGCGCGATGCCGACCGCAAAGCCGAGAAAGGTCGCGAAGACGATGCCGATGGCGGAAACGATCAGGGTATTGAGAAGGCCGACGATGAAAGCGTCGCCATAGGTCGAACCGGCGGCACTGAACGAAATCAGCGTCTGGCTGATATCGAACCCGGCAGTGTTTTCCAGAAATCCGAAACCGGAAGCAATCTTGGCGCGCCGCAGATTATCGACGGCGTTCGTCGCTGCGATGTAAAACAGATAGCCGACGACGCAGACCAGGAGCGTCTGGTAGAAAATTCCGCGCACCTTGGGATCGTACAGAAACGATTTCTTCGGCGGCAATGCCTGACTGACAGAACTCTGCACTGAACCCATCCTCTGGAGGCTTGTTGTTTTTGGGCCCTTCACCTTCATTGGTGACGGCCTGTGGGGCAGCAGCTTTTAAAAGGGGCGCCCGGATCGCTCCGGACGCCCGTGTTCATTTCGCTTAGCGAACCGGCAGGCCGTATTGCAGGCCGCCCTTCGTCCACTGCGCATTGAGGCCGCGCTTGATCTTCAGCTTGGAGCCTTCGCCGACGTTCCGCTCGAAGCTCTCGCCGTAGTTGCCGACGTGCTTGATGATCCGATAGGCCCAATCGTTGGGGAGGCCGACCGCCTCGCCGAACTTGCCCTCGGTGCCGAGCAGACGCTTGATCTCCGGGTTGTCGGAGCCCTTCATCTGGTCGACGTTGGCCTTGGTGACACCAAGCTCTTCAGCGTCCAGCATGGCGTTGTGGGTCCAGCGGACGATATCGCCCCATTGGTTGTCGCCATGACGCACCGCCACCGCGAGCGGCTCCTTCGAGATGATTTCCGGCAAAACGATATGATCGTCCGGGTTCGACGCGCGCAGACGCTCGGAGTAGAGGCCGGAAGCGTCGGTGGTGAACGCGTCGCAACGGCCGGCGTCATAGGCCTTGAAAGTCTCGTCCGAGGTCGCGAAGGCTACGACTTCGTACTTCATGTTGTTGGCGCGGAAGTAGTCCGCGAGGTTCAGCTCGGTCGTGGTGCCCTGCTGGGTGCAGATGGAAGCGCCGTTCAGCTCTTTGGCCGAGGACACGCCGAGCTTCTTGCGGACCATGAAGCCCTGGCCGTCGAAGTAGTTGATGGCCGGGAAATCGAGGCCGAGCTGGGTGTCGCGCGACATGGTCACGGTCGAGTTACGGGCCAGCACGTCCACTTCGCCCGACTGGAGCGCGGTGAAGCGGTCCTTGGCGGAGAGCGGAATGAAGCGGATCTTCGTCGGATCGTCGAAGATGGCCGCCGACATCGCGCGGCAGAAATCGACGTCGAGACCGGTCCAGTTGCCTTGGGCATCCGGCAGGCCGAAGCCGGCGAGGCCGGTGTTCGAACCGCAGGTCAGGTAGCCCTTCTGCTTCACGCTTGCGAGGGTAGCTTGAGCCGACGCGGAGCCTGCAGCGAGCAGGCTGGCCGTCAGGCCGAAGGCAATCGATACGATAGCCTTTTTCATGATCCTATATTCTCCCAATCTATAAACGCGGCTTGGAGGCTTTTCGTGCCGCTCGGGGTCGTGTTCCCTGTTAGACCGTTCCGCGTCGCTTCCGAACGAAACGACATCAACCCATCACATTCCATGATTGGTAACTGGTCAAGTCTTGATGGAACGCGCCCAAGGCCGGGGTTGACGCCAAACGCCCGGCGTCGTCACATCGATTCCCCGTCATTATCCCTTTGAAACAATGTCAAAACTTCCTTCAAAGCCCTCCGATCTCGGTGACCGTACCCGCCTCGTCCATGCTGGCCGTGAACCTTTCGAGCAGCATGGTTTCGTCAACACCCCGATCTATCGTGGCTCGACGGTCCTCTACGCGACGACGGACGATCTGCTGCACCGACGCGGCCGCTACTCCTATGGAACAAAAGGAACTCCGACGACGGAAGCCCTCGAGAAGGCCTGGACGGAGCTGACGCGTTCCGCAGGGACAGTTCTCGCACCGTCAGGTCTTGCGGCCGTAACGCTCGCGCTCCTGTCCTGCCTCAAGGCCGGCGATCACCTGTTGATGACGGATTCCGTCTATCGCCCGACCCGCCATTTCTGCGACGGGATGCTCAAGAAATTTGGTGTGGAAACCACCTATTACGATCCGCTCGTGGGCGCCGGAATCGCCTCGCTGCTGAGGCCGAACACCAAAGTTGTCTTTACGGAATCGCCCGGATCGCAGTCTTTCGAGATGCAGGACATCCCGGCCATCGCCGACGTTGCGCATAAGCACGGCGCGGTCGTGATTATGGACAACACTTGGGCGACCCCCCTCTTCTTCCCCCCGCACGAGCGCGGCGTCGACATCGCCATCGAGGCGGGCACCAAGTACCTCAGCGGCGGCTCCGATCTCCTGCTCGGCCTGGTTTCGGCCAACGAGCGCTGCTTCCCGGCGCTGCGTGACACCTATGACGCCTTCGCCATGTGTCCGGGACCGGAGGATGTCTTCCTCGGCCTGCGCGGCTTGCGCACCATGGCCCTGCGTCTGAAGGAACATGAGAAGCAGGCCCTCGACATGGCCCGCTGGCTGGCGGCCCGGCCGGAGGTGGCGCAAGTCCTCCACCCGGCCCTGGAAAACTGCCCCGGTCACGACATCTGGAAGCGCGACTTCAAGGGCTCGTCCGGCCTGTTCTCGGTCATCCTGAAGCCATGCTCGGATCAGGCGCTCGCCGCCATGCTCGACGGCCTCGCCCTGTTCGGCATGGGATATTCGTGGGGTGGTTTCGAGAGCCTCGTGATCCCGTTCGACTGCGCGACCTATCGGACGGCAACGCAATGGAAGCCCGGCGGACATGCGCTACGCTTCCACATCGGCCTTGAGGATCTCGACGATCTGAAGCGCGATCTCGACGCCGGTTTCAAGCGCCTGAAGGAAGCCGACGCGAAGGCGGCTTAATCCGGAATAGTGCCTCGGCGGGAAAGCTTTTTCGGCTTATCCCGCCGCTTCAAGCTCTGCCTCGGCCTGTACGCTCTTCCTGTTCTTCGCGTCCTTCGCAATCAACATGAGATTGCGGACGTAGATGAAGATGGAAAAGACCTGGCCGAGGATGATGACGATGTCGTGCCGCGCGAAGCCATAGACGAGCGTCATCAACCCGCCGCCGATGGACAGAAACCAGAAGCCGACCGGGATCACGCTCTTTTCCGCCTTCTCGCTGGCAATCCATTGCACGAGAAAGCGCGCGCCGAACACGAACTGCGCGAGCACGCCGAAGGCCGCCCAAAGGTCGAAACGCGTGACGATCACGTCGTAGAAATACAAGCCGAGATCGTGGGCGAGCCGTATCAGCATCAGATAATCTCCTGGGCGACCGGCACGCGGCGCCGGCGGCGCAACAGCCACCACACGCCGGCAAGGTCGAGAATGCCGACCCACAGACGGTCGAATAGGCCGTAATTGGACTGCCCGGCATGGCGCGGCCTGTCGACCACGTCCACATGGGCGATCTTATAACCCTCACGCTTCACCAGCGCAGGCATGAAGCGGTGCAAGGCATCGAAATAAGGCAGGCGCAGATAGACATCGCGCCGAAAAGCTTTCAGCCCGCATCCCGTGTCACGCGTGCCGTCCTTCAGAATGCGACCGCGCACGCCGTTGGCGATGCGGGATTGCCAGCGCTTGGAAGCGCCTTTGCGAGCGAGGCGCTGTCCGGCGGCGAGCCCGATGGAGGGGTCATCGAGGGCAGCAACCAGTTGCGGAATAAAGGCCGGATCGTTCTGTCCGTCGCCATCGAGGGTCACGATGATCGCGCCGCTCGCAGCCTGAACGCCCGACCGCACCGCTGCACTCTGCCCGGAGCTGGCATCGTGACGCACGAGGCGAAGCCAGGGCCGGGTCGCGCGAGCGCTCAGGACCTGCTCGACGGTCGCGTCCGTGGACCCGTCATCGACGTAAATCAGCTCGAACTGACCAATCCGGGCGCAGGCGCGCTCGATCTCCTCCACGAGGGGGAGAATGTTCAGAGCCTCGTTCTTGACTGGCACAACGACGCTGACGCGCGGGGCCGGAAGGGTAACGGTCATCGATCAAGGGCCGTTCAGGCCCCCTCTGGAAAGGGCGAAGGCGGCCTCAGGAGCCTGACGAATAGGCACCAATGTCGAGCCGCCGCCCGCTGTTGATATTGAAACCCGTGACGCGGGTCGAGAGGGTCGGATGCTGGCCCAGCCGGTCATTCTCCGCGCGGAACGCATCTTCGAAGCGCTTCTCCACGAAAACGAGACGGCAACCGCCCTGCTTCAGGAAGGAAGAGGCCTCGGGGCCGGTCTCGAGCATTTCCAAATCGGTGCCGACCAGGAAGACCAGGCTGGGTTCGCGATAACCGAGCGTCGCCACGCGCGGGTTCTCGCATGGGAGATTGTGTGCGACTTCGGCAAGCCGCGGCGAGAGCTTCAGCGAGCGCAGATCGAGCTGCGCGAAGCCGAACACGCCGAGAGCCAGCAACGCGGACGAGATGAAACCTGCCGCAAGGGTGTTGAGAACCCGATCCTTCACGAACATCCGCCAAGCGTACAGCGCCACCAGCGAAGACGCGATCATGAACGGAAGTCCGCGATAAGGCAGCGTGCCGTCAAAGGACCATGCGACGGCAGACAACCCGACCGTCAGGCCAACGGGGATGAAGGGGATGAGGACCGTCGCGGCCCTTGCGCCTGGACGATACGGCCCGACGAAATGGCGCGAGATCGCCATCACGGCGACAAGGCCAATCGCCGGATAGAGCGGCATCACATAATGCGGCAGTTTCGTCGGCACCGCCTCGAAAATCAGCCACGACGGAATGGCCCAAGCCAACGCGAAAGCGACCGGCTCTTCCCGCCGATGCTTCCAGGCGAAGGGGATAGCGATCGTCGCCAAAATCGCGCCCGGCCAGAAGGTGGCGAAATAGGCGATGAGATAGAAGCCCGGCGGCGCCCAATGATAGGACTGCGCAGTGCCGACCTTACCGAGCATGTCGTGGCCGACGGCCTCCGAATAGAACGCGCCGCCGCTCTTGATGGCGATGGCGATGAACCAGGGCAGCACGATCAGCAGCGTCGCCAGCGCGCCAAGCCAGGGGCGTAGCGTCAGGAGCCAGCGAGCCGAGCGTTCCTTGTAGGAAAGAACGGCGGCGCAAGTCCCCGCGAACATCAGGACCAGTGGTCCTTTGATGAGAATGCCGGCGGCAAAGCCCAACCAGAAGATCAGCAGCGTCCGGCGGGGAAGAATCCCAGCTCCGCGGCCCAGATAGGCCCGCGCCAGGCCGCCCATGACCGCGACGGAACAGGCGGTCAGCATGGCGTCGGTCTTGGCGAGACGCGCCTCGACCATGAGGATGATCGACGTCGCCATGAGGGCGGCGGTGAGAAAGGCCCCTCGCCGACCCACGAAAGCCAAGGCCGCCCAGTAGGTCAAAAGAACCGTCGCCAGCGCCCCGAACAGCGAAGGAAGCCGGTAAAGCGCGATGGTCGTGTGGGCCTCCGGCACGCCCAGCGCCTCGCCGAGAGCGACAGTCGCGCTCTGCATCCAGTAGATGCCGACCGGCTTCTTATGGCGGGCCTCGTCCTGGAAGCGGATATCCACGAAATCGCGGGTCTCGAGCATCTGCTTCGAGGCCTGCGCATAGCGCGGCTCGTCCCGGTCCATGGGCTGGAGCGAAGTGAAGCCCGGCAGGAAGCAGGCGAGCGCCAACAGCACGAGAACGGCGCAAAGGCGCACATGGCTTCGCTCGATGGCGGCCGCCATCTGCGCCACGGAAAAATGGCGCAAGGACAAGCGTTGCTGGGCGACGAGACCGTCCATCAAGAACTCCAGAGGCTGAAAAATGTCTTGTAGCAAAAGAATTCCTACGGGCAAAAAGCCCGTCCAAGCGCTCCATGTCCTCCAAAGCCAAGGCAGAGTCAAATCGACGGACGGTAACGGCGCAGGCGCTCCCCGCCCCCAGGACGAGCTGACCGACCAGAATCTGGATGATGTTACGAAGCCCGGCGGTCAGTGCCGACCGAGCGCCGCATTCTCGGCCCGAATGCGGATGGAGAGGACGAGAGCGTTCAGAATCGAGAAAACGAGCGCGAACCAGGGCAGCCCGAGCGCCAGCGGCAGCACGGCAATCTCGCCAATGACGACGGCGTAATTGGGGTGTGACAGAAAACGGTAAGGGCCGCCTCGCACCAGCGTCTCCCCCGGCATCACGATGATACGCGTCGTCCAGCGGCGGCCAAGAGTCATCAGGACCCAAACCCTCAGGGCCAAGAAGCAGACGAAAACCGCAAGCCAGCCGAGATTGACGGGCCGATCCCAACCGAGCCACCAGAGCCCGCCGAGCCAGGCAGCGTGAAGCGCGACGATCAGGGGATAGTGCTCCGGCGCAACCTCCAGGCCGCCCTGCGCAATCAGCCGCTCCGTATTGCGCCGCGCCAACCAAAGTTCGCCCAGGCGCTCCGCTGTCACGAAAAGAAGAAGCGCAAGAGCCAGAGTCATGCGGCGCTCTTCAACGAAACGCAGCTCGCGGTGAATCCCGGCCCGAGCGCCGTCAATACGGAGCGATGCGGCAGCCCGGCCTGCACGGCGCGCTTGAGCACGAACAGCACCGTCGGCGCGGACATGTTGCCGTATTCGGAGAGCACGACCCGCTCGTGATCGAGCGACCCCTGATGAAGCGACAAGGCCCGCTCCAGGGCCGTGATGACCTTCTTCCCGCCCGGATGGCAGATGAAGCGGTCGACATCGTTCATGCCCAACCCCACCCGGTCGAGAATACCGGAGACCGCCGGCCCAAGATGTTCTTCCGCAAACGGCGGAATGGCCCGCGCAAAGACGACGCCAAAACCTTCCGGGTCGACGTTCCAGCCCATGATATCGAGCGTATCCTGCCAGGTATGCTCGCCGGCGGCCTCGACTTCGGCGATCCCCTCCCCCGCGCTGCGCAAGACGCAAGCGGCAGCACCGTCGCCGAACAAGGCGGTGGCGACGATATTGGCCTTGGTCAGTTCATCAAGGCGAAAAGCGAGCGTGCACAGTTCAACCGCCACCAGTAGGACGGTGCTTCCCGGCTGCGCGGCCGCGAGCCTCGCCGCGATGGAAAGGCCGCTCACACCTCCCGCGCAACCCAGGCCGAAGACCGGAACGCGCTGCACGTCCTCGCGAAACCCCATCAGCCCGAAAGCCCGCGCCTCCAAGCTCGGCGTCGCGATGCCGGTGGAGGACACCGTCACGATGGTGTCGATCTCCTTAGCTCCTATTCCGGCCTGATCTAGCGCTTTCGTCGCAGCTTCCACGAAGAGCGAGAGCGCCCCTTCGAGATAGGCGGCAGTGCGTTCCGGCCAGCCATGCTGCTCGAAAAACCATTCAAGCGGCTGGACCGCGTGACGCTTGTCGATGCCTGCGGTGTCGAACACTCGTGAAAGTCTATCAAAATCCTTGTAGCGCGATGAAAAGATGTTGCTCGCAGCGGCGGAAACATCGCTCTGCACGAGCACATGGGGCGGAACGGCGGTGGCTAATGAGATCAACCGAGAGGCATGCAACACTGAGCTTCCCCTTCCAGAACTGATCGCACGCCAGCTGGGCATGGCGTGTCGATCACACTGACATAGGGGCCGCCCGCCGCCGTACCACCGCCTGCGTCTCGACGGCTTCGCACATCCTCGACATGGAACTCATCGACCGCAAAGGCATCACCGAGCAGAGGTTGCTCCAAGGCGTCCAGCAGCCGCCAACAGCGGCCGGATACTACGATTTTTATTACTACTTCTGCTGAAGCCGGCGGACCATCTCGCGGCCCCGTTGCCAGGCATCCCGGTTCGCATTCAAGGGATGATGAGAAAGCGGCAGCCGGACCGCAAACCCTTGATTTTCATTGGTGAGCGCGCTGGGACTCGAACCCAGGACCCTCTGATTAAAAGTCAGATGCTCTACCGGCTGAGCTACGCGCTCCCAGAGGTGTGCCCGGAATAGGGGCTCCAGGCCTCGCGGTCAATCGAAAATGCCCGCTGCCCCCGGTTTATGTGCACCTGCGAGATTGAAAACATTCGTGGAACCAACACGAACCGTTCCGTTTCTTTAGGTAGGCTCGCTTGGGCCACATTCGGCTAGGCGGAACCTGTTGAACCGAGGGAGGGTCCGTTCGATGCCCGAACCCCTTGAGACCCGGCCGCGCGGGTCCCCCGCCTGGAACCTGCTGCTGATCATCCCCTTCATCGCCCTGCTCTGGGTCCCATTCTACAATTCGGTCGAGCCGAGCCTCTGGGGCGTTCCGTTCTTCTACTGGTATCAATTCGCCTGGGTCTTTGTGACCTCGGGCCTGATCGTTCTGGTGCACCGCATGACCGGCTAGGCTGGGCCGTTCGCGGACCGTTTGTCCCAAGGAGGACGAACATGAACTGGACCGCTTTGATCATCTTCGTTCTGCTCTTCGGGTTCATCACGGTCCTCGGCTTCGTGGCCGCCAACTGGCGAAAAGGCGATCTCGACCTCCTGCACGAATGGGGGCTCGCGGGGCGACGGCTCGGCACCGTGGTCATCTGGTTCCTGCTCGGCGGCGATGTCTATACCGCCTATACCTTCATTGCGGTTCCAGCTCTGGTCTTCGGCGCGGGCGCTATCGGCTTCTTCGCCCTGCCCTACACCATCATCGTCTATCCGCTGGTCTTCCTCATCCTGCCCCGGATGTGGGCTGTTGCACACAAACACAACTACATCACCGCAGCCGATTTCGTTGAAGGGCGATACGGCAACCGCTGGCTAGCGCTCGCCGTCGCGATCACGGGCATCGTCGCAACCATGCCCTATATCGCGTTGCAATTGTTGGGCATCGAGGTGGTGATCGGTGCGATGGGCGTGGAGGCTCCAGGGCTCCTCGGCGATCTGCCGCTGATTATCGCCTTCGTTATTCTGGCCGCTTTCACCTATACGAGCGGGCTGCGCGCGCCCGCGATGATTGCCGTGGTCAAGGACACGTTGATCTACATCACTGTCATCGCCATGGTCGTGGTGATTCCGATCAAGCTCGGCGGGTATGCCAGCCTCTTTGCCGATATTCCTGAGTCGAAGCTTCTTCTCACCTCTCCGAAGGGTGGCAATCTCGGCCAGTACTCGGCCTATGCGACGTTGGCTCTCGGGTCCGCCTTCGCGCTCTTCCTCTATCCCCATACGGTCACGGCGATCCTGAGTTCGAGTGGCCGCGAGGTGATCCGCCGTAACGCGGCCTACCTGCCGGCCTACTCATTCCTGCTCGGGCTTCTGGCGTTGACAGGTTTCATGGCGCTTGCGGCAAACGTGAACAAGCTGCCGGAATTTGCCGATCACTTCGCCCGTTACGGCTCCAATTTTGCTGTGCCGGCGCTGATTCTGCATTCCTTCCCCGATTGGTTCGCGGGCATCGCCTTCGCGGCCATCGCCATCGGCGGATTGGTGCCTGCCGCCATCATGTCGATTGCGGCCTCGAACCTCTTCACCCGCAATATCTACGTGCCGTTCATCAACCCCGACCGGACGCCGCAGCAGGAGGCCAAGAACGCGAAGATCGTATCGCTGATCGTCAAGTTCGGCGCGCTCATCTTCATCATTTTCCTGCCGCTGCAATACGCCATTCAGCTCCAGCTGCTTGGCGGCATCTGGATCAGCCAGACCATCCCCACGGTCATCGTCAGCCTTTATACGGCGTGGCTGAACCCCTGGGCGCTGCTAGCTGGCTGGGCTGTCGGCATCGTGACCGGGACCTGGATGGCGGCGACGCAGAGCTTCCAATCGGCGGTGGTACCGTTTTCCCTCGACGGGCTCACCATCCCCGGCTACGCGGCGCTCTATGCACTCGGCTTGAATTTCATCGTGTCGATCGTCCTCTCGCTGGTGCTGAACCAGGTTCGCGCGACACGCGGGGCGGATCAGACCGTGGCGGCCGATTATCAGATGTAGGCGAGCGGCTGTCTCTTATGTCGCGATTGTCGGCGGCGCGGTCCTGTGCCTATGTTCCGGCAACGCCCTTTCTTTCGAGTTGCCCCGATGACCGATCCTCGCCTGCCCTATCTCGCCGAACTCGAGCGCAAGATTCTGTGGCTTGCCAGTTGGACGATCCACAACGCCAACCATGTGCGCCCGAATCTGGACGGCCTGAAGATCGGCGGGCACCAGGCGTCCTCGGCCTCGCTCTCGACCATCATGACGGCGCTCTACCTCGCGGTGCTGAAACCCGAGGACCGGGTGGCGGTGAAACCTCATGCGAGCCCGATTTTCCATGCCATCCAATATCTTCTGGGCAACCAGACCCGGGAAAAGCTGGAAAACTTCCGGGGGTATAAGGGCGCGCAGTCCTATCCCTCCCGCACCAAGGACATCGACGACGTGGACTTCTCCACTGGCTCGGTCGGCCTCGGCGTGGCGCAGACGCTCTTCGCCAGCCTCGTGCAGGATTACGTGAAGGAGCATTGGGCCAAGGACAAACCAGAAGGCCGCATGATCTCCCTCGTGGGCGACGCGGAGATGGACGAAGGCAACATCTTCGAGGCCCTGCTGGAAGGCTGGAAACAGGGTATCCGCAACACCTGGTGGATCATTGACTACAACCGCCAGAGCCTCGACGCCGTGGTGCGCGAGGGGCTTTATGCCCGCTTCGAGTCGATCTTCCGCTCCTTCGGCTGGGACGTGGTGGTGCTCAAGCACGGCTCGCTGATGCAGGAGGCTTTCCGCGAGCCGGGCGGAGAGAAGCTCCGCGAATGGATCGATTCCTGCCCCAACCAGCTCTATTCCGCCCTCACCTTCCAGGGCGGCGCGGCGTGGCGCAAGCGGCTCCTCGACGATCTCGGCGATCAGGGCCCGGTGACGCGGCTCATCGAGAAGCGGACGGACGAGGAACTGGCGCGGCTCATGTCCAATCTCGGCGGGCACGATCTACCGAGCCTGCTGCACGCCTTCGAAACTATCGACCATGACCGCCCGACGGTCTTCATCGCCTATACGATCAAGGGCTTTGGCCTGCCGCTCGCCGGGCACAAGGACAACCATGCGGGGCTGCTGACGCCGACGCAGATGGAAGGCTATCGCGCTTCCGCGAAAGTGCGGCCGGGCCATGAATGGGACAAGTTCGAAGGCTTGAGCCTGCCACCGGCGGAGCTGGAAAAATTCCTGGCCTCCGTGCCGTTCAACGCGCGCGGGAAGCGCCGTTTCGAGGCGCCGAAGGTCCCAGTGCCCGCCGCACTGACAACGCCCGCGCAGCCGAGCATGTCGACGCAGCAAGGTTTTGGCCTCATCCTCAACGAGCTGGCCCGTTCGTCGGAGCCGCTCGCGGACCGCATCGTAACCACGGCGCCGGACGTGACCGTCTCCACCAATCTTGGCGCGTGGGTGAACCGGCGCGGCTTGTTCGCGCGTCAGGAAATGAAGGACCTGTTCAAATCCGAGCGCATTCCCTCGACTTTCACTTGGGAGTTCAGCCCGAAAGGCCAGCACATCGAACTTGGCATCGCGGAGATGAACCTGTTCATCCTGCTCTCGGCGCTGGGTCTTTCACACTCGCTCTTCGGCGAGCGCATCATCCCCATCGGCACGCTCTATGATCCTTTCATCGCGCGTGGTCTCGATGCGCTGAATTACGCCTGCTATCAGGACGCGCGCTTCATCATCGCGGCGACTCCGTCGGGCGTGACGCTGGCGCCGGAAGGCGGCGCGCATCAGTCCATCGGCACGCCGTTGATCGGCCTGGCGCAGGACGGGCTGGCCTCGTTCGAGCCTGCCTTCGTCGATGAATTGTCGGTCGTCATGCGTTGGGCCTTCGACTACCTCCAACGCAACGGCGAAGGCGAGCCAAGCGAACGCACATGGCTGCGCGATGAAACCGGCGGCTCGGTTTACTTACGCATGTCCACCCGCACCATCGACCAGCCGCAGCGCGCCATGACGCCGGAACTCGCGTCCGACATCGTCGATGGCGCTTACTGGATGCGCAAGCCCGGACCGAACGCGCAGGTGGTCGTCGCCTATACGGGCGCGGTTGCGCCGGAAGCCATTGAAGCCGTGGGCCTCATGGCCGAAGATCGGCGCGACATCGGTCTTCTCGCCATCACCTCAGCCGACAGGCTGAATGCAGGTTGGACGGCAGCGCAGCGCGCCCGCGAACGCGGCCTCATCCATGCCCGCTCCCATATCGAACGCCTGCTCGGCGAGCTTCAGCCCCATTGTGGGCTCGTGACCGTCATCGACGGCCACCCGGCGACGCTCGCATGGCTCGGCTCCGTCATGGGCCACCGCACCCGCTCGCTCGGCGTCGAGCACTTCGGGCAGACCGGCACGGTGCAGGATCTCTACCGCCACTTCGGCATCGACGCACAGGGCATCATCGCCGCCGCCGAGATGATCGCACCAGGACGGCCGATCCGGTATTTGAAGGCGGTGTAGGCTTTACTCGTTCGCGCCCCTCGCTCTCCTCCCCCTTGTGGGGAGGGGAAAGGCGCGGCGGATATCAAGCGCTTGCCGCGACGGCTCCGTTCTCCGCCTTACCGTCGCGCTCGCCCTTGGCCCAGCTCTCTTTCACCTCGCCGATGTAATCCTCAAGCCGGCCATCCGCGATGGCTTTGCGCAGGCCCGCCATCAGCTCCTGGTAATAAGCCAGGTTGTTCCAGGTCAGCAGCATCATCCCCAAAATCTCGTTCGAACGGACGAGATGATGGAGATAAGCGCGGGAATAGGTGTTCGACGCGACGCATTTGGAATCCGCATCAAGGGGACGCAAATCCTCCGCGAACCTCGCATTGCGCAGATTCATGCGGCCGTGGCGGGTGAACACCTGGCCGTGGCGGCCCGCGCGGGTGGGCATGACGCAGTCAAACATGTCGACGCCACGGCGCACGGATTCCACGATGTCGTCCGGCGTGCCGACGCCCATCAGGTAACGCGGCTTTTCCTTCGGCATATGCGGCTCGACGGTTTCGATCATGCGGAGCATGACCTCCTGCGGCTCACCGACGGCGAGGCCGCCAATGGCGTAGCCCTTGAGGTCGAGTTGCGCGAGTTCCTTCGCGCTCTCGATGCGAAGACGCTCCACCGCGCCGCCTTGCACGATGCCGAACATCGCCCGCCCCGGCTGTTCGCCAAAGGCGACGCGGCAGCGCTCGGCCCAGCGCAGGGACAGTTGCATCGCCTTCTCCGCCACTGCATCGGTGCAGGGCAGCTTCACGCACTCGTCGAGCTGCATTTGGATGTCGGAGCCGAGAAGCCCCTGGATCTCGATGGAGCGCTCCGGCGTCATCACGTGGGTCGAGCCGTCGATGTGCGACTGGAAGGTGACGCCGTTCTCATCGATCTTCCGCAGGGCCGACAGTGACATGACTTGGAACCCGCCGGAATCGGTGAGGATCGGATAGGGCCAGTTCATGAACTTGTGCAGCCCGCCGAGCTTCGCCACGCGCTCGGCCGTGGGGCGCAGCATGAGGTGATAGGTGTTGCCGAGGACCACATCGGCCCCCAGCGCCTTTACCTGATCAGGATACATCGCCTTCACCGTCGCCGCGGTGCCGACAGGCATGAAAGCCGGCGTGCGGATGACGCCGCGCGGCATCCGGATCTCGCCGGTGCGCGCCGCTCCATCGGTCTTGGTGACGGTGAAGGAGAATTGATCGGTGGTCATGAGCGATCCTGCAAAACTTGGCCGTCTTATCCCCGATCACGGGCGCGAGGGGAAGCAGCGGGCGCACCTTATCGAAGATGCAAGAAATCATTCAAGAAAAGACCATTTCTATGGCTGCCCAAGACGGACCACGATAATAGTTCGACCGCCGATCCTCCCCGAAAGAATTGCCCGGCAAATGATCGCGGCAATAAAATGCCAGAACCCTTAGCAATTCATAAGCAAAATTTCGATATCGTCCTCAGTCGCCGAAATTGGCCCTGCACCCGACATGGCGTTGAAACTACAAAATTTCGGGGAGCCCACGATAAAAATCGCCATGTTATTTAATAACTCAATACCGACTGCAGCGTGGGAGACATCCCGACAAGCATCGACATCTCCTCCCTGCCATCGACTTGAGCGAAGGGACCTCATTTCATGAGTGGCAATCAATTGATGACGATTGCAAGTCCCGTCATCGGAACTATTTTTACAATATTATTATTGGCCCTATGGAGGTATCAACGGACTTATACGTACATTTTATATCTCGCAGGCGGATTAACGCTCAATACGCTGGCGACAGGCCTGCAATTATTCTTCATTCCGGGAGAACCCGGGAGCAATACGACCACTACCGCGGTTTTCTATCTCTTCGGCATCGCCCTGTTGATTGAAGGATGCCTGAAGAGGCAAAACCGCAGCCTGAACTTTTCTCAGACAGCGATCATCCTGACAGCGACTCTCGTCGCGTTTTGTTACTATTTTTATGTCGACAGAAGCCTGAGCGCGCGCATCTACATCCTCAGTTTCGGCTGCGGAGCGCTTCTCGCAATCGGGGCCTACCGCCTTCGCCCATCGCGCGACAGTCGGCTTATCGACAAGATCATCTTCTGGATCTTTCTGCTGTTGAGCATTCAACTCATCCTGCGCCCCCCATTGACCATCAGGCTCGGAGAAGTGGACGCCAACCTTAAGGCCTTCGGCGATTCGTTATTCTGGCTGGCTTTTCGTTTCTCGCTGATCGTCGGTGCCGTGCTCATCGGGTTGGCGCTACTTTCCGCCGTCGTCGTCGACATCACCAGCGACCTCAAAAGGCAGACCACGACGGACGCCCTGACCGGGGTCTACAACCGGCGCGGCTTCGACGAAAAAGCATCGGCCATCATCGCGAGCGGCCGGTTCGATCCGATCTGTCTCGTCATTTGCGATATCGATCATTTCAAGCGCATCAATGACGATCACGGCCATCCGGCGGGCGATCTGGTCATCGGGAAGCTCTCGGCGCTCCTAACTGCACACGTCCGGCAAAACGACATTGTCGGACGCATTGGTGGCGAGGAGTTCGCTGTGCTTCTCACCGAACGCGGGCCAAGCGACGCAATGCAGTTTTCAGAGCGTGTTCGCGCTCTTTTCGAAGCCTCAAACGCGGATAGTCTTCGTGGGATTTCGAGGACCACGGCGAGTTTCGGCATCGCGGACCACCGTCCGGGCGAAACTCTGCAGCAACTCCTGAGCCGAGCCGACCGGCAGCTTTATGCGGCGAAGAAGAGCGGGCGCAATCGCGTCTGTTTTGAGGATGATAAGATCGATCTCGCCTCTTCCGCGTAAGAGACTTTACGACCGGAACAGCAGGCTGCCGTCTCCATAGGAATAGAACCGATAGCCGCTTGCAATCGCGTGGGCGTACGCCGCGCGCATGCGATCCAATCCGGCGAAGGCCGAGACCAGCATGAACAGGGTCGAACGCGGCAGGTGGAAATTGGTCATCAGCACATCCACCGCCTTGAAGCGATACCCTGGCGTGATGAAGATGGCGGTATCGCCGGAGAACGGTGCGATGGTGCCGTCCTCGCGGGCGGCACTTTCGAGAAGTCGTAAGGACGTCGTGCCGACCGCAACGATCCGTCCGCCTCGTGCCTTGGCTTCATTCAAGACCCGTGCGGTTTCCTCGGTGATGGTACCCCACTCCGCGTGCATGCGGTGCTCGTCGGTATCGTCCGCCTTCACCGGCAGGAACGTCCCCGCCCCCACGTGAAGCGTCACGAAATGGTGGGCGATCCCGCGTTCCTCGAGGCGGCGGAAAAGGTCGTCGGTGAAATGCAGCCCCGCCGTCGGGGCCGCGACTGCGCCCTCGTCTCGGGCATAGACCGTCTGATAATCGGCCCGGTCCTTATCGTCAGTCGCGCGCTTTCCCGCGATGTAGGGCGGCAGCGGCAATTCCCCGAGCCGGGCGATGGCCTCGTCGAGCGCAGGGCCGGAAAAGGCAAAGCGCAACGCGACTTCGCCGCCCTCGCCCTTCTCCTCCACCTCCGCATCGAGGCGGACCAGTTCGCACACGCTGCTCTCGGATGCCTCTCCAAAACGGATGCGATCGCCGACATGGAGCTTTTTCGCCGGCCGCGCAAAGGCCCGCCAACGGTCGCCTCCCTCGCGCTTGTGGAGCATGATCTCGACCCGTGCCGCCGTTTCCTCGCGCACGCGCAGACCATAGAGCCGGGATGGAATGACCTTGGTGTTGTTGAGCACGAGCACGTCGCCGGGCTGCAGCAAGTCCGGCAGATCGCGGACGATGCGATCCTCGAACGCCGCTTGGTCGGGGCGCACCACAAGCAGGCGCGCCGCATCGCGCGGCTCCGCAGGGCGGAGCGCGATGTGGTCTTCGGGGAGATCGAAATCGAAGAGATCGACGCGCATGGACTTGAATATTTGACTTAAAGAGAGCGCTCTCACCGCTGTCATCACCGGGTTTGTCCCAGTGATCCCGATGTGCGAAGTGCTCTATTCCAATCGAGATGGCCGGGATAAACCCGGCCATGACGACGGAGAATGCTTTACGCGACGTCGGCAGCAACCTTCATCGAGACGATGCGGTCGGGTTCGCGCACGGGCTCGCCGCGCTTGATCTTGTCCACGTTGTCCATGCCCTCGGTCACCTTGCCCCAGACGGTGTACTGCTTGTCGAGGAAGCGGGCGTCGTCGAAGCAGATGAAGAACTGCGAGTTGGCGGAGTGCGGATAATTCGTCCGCGCCATGGAGCAGGTGCCGCGCACATGCGGCTCGGCGTTGAACTCGGCCTGGAGGTCGGGCAGATCCGAACCGCCGGTTCCGGTGCCCTGCGGGCAGCCGGTCTGGGCCATGAAGCCGTCGATCACGCGGTGGAAGGCGATGCCGTCATAAAAGCCCTGACGGGCGAGCGTCTTGATGCGGTCGACATGCTTCGGCGCGAGATCGGGGCGCAGCTCGATGACCACGCGGCCCTTGGTGGTCTCGATGATGAGAGTGTTTTCGGCGTCTGCCATGAAATTCTCCTGAAGTGGCTTTGACGAGTGCCGTCAGAATACCCTGCCCGCTCACATAGGCCGTGTATCGACGAAACGGAAGATGAAGGGACGTCCAGCGATGGCCGCTCCAAGACCCTCGGTCACCGGGAGCGGTGTGCATTGCTCGAAAGCCTGACGGACCGCGCGGGTAAAAGCCTCCCGCTGTTCGGGCTGCGTGCCGGGGTTGTAGTAGCGAATCTTTGGCTGGCCCAAAACTTCGCCGTTGCGCTTGAAGCTGATCTGCAGCGTGATTTCCTGGCCCGAGAACCCGCTGCCCGCCGGCGGATGCCAGCAGGCCTGGATGGCATCGAAAACCTCGCTCAAACGGTTGATCCGCTCTAGGCGTGGCTGGTCGCCTTGAGGCCGGATCACGCCGCTCGGCGTCTCCGGTCGCTCCTGCGCCATCAGCGGCGTTGTCGCCAGAAAGCCAAGAAGCGTGGCGCAAACCCGCCACGCTTCGAATGCAGGTCCAAGCCGCATGTCGGTCCGCTTACTTGGCGTCGGCGGCGACCTGCATCTTCACGATCTTATCCGGACCTGTGACCATGCCGTTGTTGGCGGCATTGCCCTTCTTGATCTTGTCGACCACGTCCATGCCGGACACAACCTCGCCGAAGAGCGTGTACTGGCCGGTCAGCGGGCCGCAGCCGTCGTAGCAGATGAAGAATTGGCTGTTGGCCGAATCCGGGCTCTGCGAGCGGGCCATGCCGACGGAGCCGCGCTTGTAAGGCGTCTGGGTGAACTCGGCCGGAACGTTGGGCAGGTCGGACTTGCCCGTGCCGGTGCCGGTCGGGTCGCCCGTCTGGGCCATGAAGCCGTCGATCACGCGGTGGAACACCACGCCGTCGTAAAAGCCGCGCTTGGTCAGGGCCTTGATCTGCGCCACGTGCTTGGGCGCAAGGTCCGGACGTAGGCGGATGGTGATACGGCCATCCTTGGTGTCGAGGAGGATGGTGTTCTGCGGGTCGTTGGCCTGCTGGGCGAAGGCCGGGACGAGGCCGGCGAGCACGAGCGCTCCGGCTGCGAGCAAACGCTTCATGGAATCATGTCTCCTTTGAGGATGGCGGACTATGACCGCCTGAATTTGTCTTTCAACCGTTTTGCGACAAGATCCGGCACGAAAGCCGAGACATCACCGCCCATGGCCGCGATCTGGCGCACAAGCGTGGCGGTGATGGGGCGGACGGGGGGCGAGGCCGCAAAGAAGACCGTCTGGACCTCCGGGGCCATGGCGGCATTCATGGACGCCATCTGGATCTCGTAGTCGAAATCCGTGCCGTCGCGCAGGCCACGGACGATCAGCGAAGCGCCGTGGCGTTTCGCAGCCTCGACTGCGAGGTCATTGAAGGTCACGACCTCAAGGGCCACGCCCTGCTCCTTCAACACCGGAGCGCACACCGTCCGAAGCAGCTCCGCCCTCTCCTCCGCCGAGAAGATCGGCGTCTTGGAGGAATGCACCCCGATGGCGATCACGATCCGGTCGGCCACACGGCAGGCCTGACGCAAAACGTCCAGGTGACCATTGGTGACAGGGTCGAAGCTGCCGGTATAGAGCGCGGTTCGGGTCATGGGCTCAAGGCGTAGCTTGATAACGCGGCGGGAGCAAGCCGTGCGGCGGCGCACGGCGATCCGGACGAGGCCGTGCGAAACCATCCTTGGCGTCTCGCCAGGAGGTTTCGATGATCTTGCGTCTCTTCATTGTCATGTTGACCGCCGCTGCTGTCCTGAGCCCGGCGATGGTCTGACCCGCCCCACAAAGCGAAATGGCCGGGACGAGCCCGGCCATGACGAAACTTGGCGGCGGCGAGTGGATTTACTCCTCCCCGCCCTCCATGGCGTCTTCGCCGTTCTCGGCGTCTTCGCCCTCTTCCTCGCCTTCGAGGTGCTCCACCGAGACGACGCGCTCCTTGCCCTTGGTCGAGAACACGGTCACGCCCTGCGAGTTGCGGCCGACGACACGGATGCCGTCCACCGGCACGCGGATCAGCTGGCCGGCATCGGTGACGAGCATGATCTGGTCGGCATTTTCGACCGGGAACGACGCCACCAGCTCGCCGTTGCGACTGTTCACCGCCATGGCCGTGATGCCTTTGCCGCCGCGTCCGGTGATGCGGTACTCGTAGGACAGGGTGCGCTTGCCATAGCCCTTTTCGGAGAGGGTCAGGATGCACTGCTCCAGAGCGCTCATCTCGGCATAGCGCTCCTGCGAGAGCGAGGTCTCGGCGACGATTTCCTCGCCCTCCTCCGCAGCCTCGGCTTCCGCCCCCGCCTGTTCGCCCATGACAGCGCGGCGCATCTTGAGATAGGCGGCGCGCTCTTCGCCCGTCGCCTCCACATGGCGCAGGATCGCCATGGAGATGATGCGGTCGCCGTCCGCGAGGTTGATGCCGCGCACGCCCATGGAATCGCGACCCTTGAACACCCGCACTTCTGGCACCGCAAAGCGGATGCACTGCCCCTTGGCGGTGGTCAGCAGCACGTCGTCCTGCTCGGTGCAGATCTGCACGCCGAGGATCGATTCACCCTCGTCGAGCTTCATGGCGATCTTGCCGGCGCGGTTCACCTGCGCGAAGTCCGACAGCTTGTTGCGGCGGACCGTGCCGCGAGAGGTCGCGAACATCACGTCGAGCTTGTCCCAGGACGCCTCGTCCTCGGGCAGCGGCATGATGGTGGTGATGCGCTCGTCCTGCTCCAGCGGCAGCATGTTGATGAGCGCCTTGCCCTTGGCGTTGGGCGCAGCCAGCGGCAGACGCCAGACCTTCTCCTTGTAGGCTTTGCCCTTGGAGGAGAAGAACAGAACCGGCGTGTGCGTATTGGCAACGAACAGGCGGGTGACGAAATCCTCATCGCGGGTCGACATGCCGGAGCGGCCCTTGCCGCCGCGGCGCTGCGCCCGATAGGTCGAGAGCGGCACGCGCTTGATGTAGCCCGCATGGGACACGGTGACGACCATGTCCTCGCGCTGGATCAGATCCTCATCGTCCACATCCGCGTCCCAGTCCACGATCTGGGTTCTGCGCGGGGTGGCATAAGCGTCGCGGATCTCCTTAAGCTCGTCCTTGATGATCGACATGATGCGCTCGCGCGAGCGCAGGATCTCAAGGTAGTCGGAGATTTCGGCGGCCAGCTTCGACAATTCGTCGCCGATCTCGTCGCGGCCGAGCGCGGTCAGGCGCTGCAGGCGCAGGTCGAGGATGGCGCGGGCCTGGGTCTCGGAAAGACGGTAGGTGCCGTCCTCGTTGATCTTGTGGCGCGGATCGTCGACCAGCGCGATCAGCGGCGCGATATCCTGCGCAGGCCAATCGCGGCCCATCAACGCCTCGCGGGCGGCGTTCGGGTCCGGCGCGGTGCGGATGAGGCGGATCACCTCGTCGATATTGGCGACGGCGGTAGCGAGACCGCACAACACGTGGGCGCGCTCGCGGGCCTTGTTGAGAAGGTACTTGGTGCGGCGGGAAACGACTTCCTCGCGGAAATCGACGAAGGCCCGCAGCAGGTCTTTGAGCGTCATCAGCTCAGGGCGACCGCCATTCAGCGCCACCATGTTCGCGCCGAAGCTCGTCTGCAGCGGCGTGTAGCGGTAGAGCTGGTTCAGCACCACCTCGGCCATGGAATCGCGCTTGATCTCGATGACGATGCGCATGCCGTCGCGGTCGGATTCATCGCGCAGATCGCCGATGCCCTCGACCTTCTTCTCGCGCACCAGTTCCGCGATCTTCTCGATCAGCGAGGCCTTGTTCACCTGATACGGGATCTCGGTGACGATGATGGCCTCGCGCTCCTTGCGGACTTCCTCCACCTCGGACTTGCAGCGCATGACGATGGAGCCGCGGCCCGTAGTGTAGGCCGAGCGGACGCCGGAGCGCCCCAGGATCATGCCGCCGGTCGGGAAGTCCGGGCCGGGGATGATCTCGATCAGGTCTTCCGCCGAGATGTCGGGGTTGTCGATCAGCGCGACGCAGCCGTCGATGACCTCGCCCAGATTGTGGGGAGGCATGTTGGTGGCCATGCCGACCGCAATGCCGCCTGCACCATTGACCAGAAGGTTCGGGAAGCGTGCCGGCAGGACCGCCGGCTCAAACTTCGACTCGTCGTAGTTCGGGTTGAAATCGACCGTGTCCTTGTCGATGTCCTCGAGCAGCGGCATCGCCGCGCGGGTCAGGCGGGACTCGGTGTAACGCATCGCCGCCGGCGGATCGCCGTCGACCGAGCCGAAGTTGCCCTGCCCATCCACCAGCAGCAGCCGGAGCGAAAAGTCCTGCGCCATGCGCACCAAGGCGTCGTAAATCGCCTGGTCGCCGTGCGGGTGATATTGACCCATCACGTCACCGACGATGCGGGACGACTTCACGTGCTTCTTGTCGGGCGTGTAACCGCTCTCGTTCATCGCGTAGAGAATGCGGCGATGCACGGGCTTCAGGCCGTCGCGGGCGTCGGGGAGAGCGCGGCTCACGATCACGCTCATGGCGTAATCGAGGTACGAGCGCTTCATCTCATCGACGATGGAAATCAACTTGATGTCGCTGGCCGGCTGATCCCCACCAGGGCCGCCGGGGCGGTTATCATTCGGATCGGTCAAGTGTTGTCTTTCTCAAAAGGCGGCTCGCTGACCGGAGGCGAAAGGCACCGTGCGGCCATGCCATCAAGCCCATGCGAATCCGTGTGAAATCAAACCTTTAGATGGGCTGAAAATGGCTCCATTTCAAGCATTTTGACGGCTTATCCAGAGGGAACGCGAGCCGTGGACGCCGCCGCCAGCCATCCGTTCCTTCCCATGCTTTCCCCACGGGTCTGGGCGCGGACGCTAGGCCCTTCCCACCCGAAGGCATGTTGCCGGCAAGTGAGGCCTGAACATGGCAAGCGCCTTCGGGCTCGGGGCTTTGGGAGCCCCGGGCCTGAAGGGGATCGAGGGAGGCGCGGTGTGCGGTCCGGCTCGATGGCAGATTGTGCAGGAGAGTCGTTGGGAATTTTTTCAGGAACAAAATGAGAACATTCTGTTCTGGGCTTGTCCCGGGGACGCCGAACTCTTTGATCGCTGCGCGTCACAAAACGAGATGGCCGGGACAAGCCCGGCCATAACAAGGGAGAGATATTGACGCCCTTAGAAGTCCCGCTGAATGCGGAAGCGGGCTTGGAGGGAGGTGTCCCGGTCGATCAGCCGAGGGGCGAACTCGCCCGAGGCTCGCGGTTGCAAGGCCAGGATTTTCCCGTCGGTTTGCGCGATCACGTACATCAGCTCGGCGCCGATCGCGAGACCAGAAACCGGGAACCAGAAGGTGTTGGTGCCGATACGCCATTCACGGAAGTCCGGGATGCCGGTTACGTTGCCGAAAGGACCGATTCCCGTGGAGTGGCCGGAAAAATCCACCCGCGCGAACGAGCCGAAGATGCTCGTGCGCCATTGCGGCGTCCAGTAATGGTTGAAGCCGCCCGCCACCGAGAAGCCGCGTCCACGCTTCAGCTTGCCGGCTACGGTGTCCACCCAGGCATCGACGGCGGGCGTGCTGATGAGACCCGCGCCGAATACGTTGAGCAGGTCGCTGCCGAAGCCGATATAGCCGAGCGCCGCGTCCGCGTAACCGAGCGACAGCCAGGCAGCATCGCCCTCGGCGATCATCGGCAGGTTCACGCTGCCCTGGAAACCGACGGCCCAGCCCCATTCCGTATCCGGGATGACGCCAGTGCCGGGAATGACGGTGGTCAGGACGTTGGCACTGCGGACCTGATGCGCCACGGCGGAGAGCTGCGCCGTTCCCCAGGTGCCGACATAGCGCAGGTTACCGACAATGTCGGGAACCGTCTCGCCGCCAAAGTTCAGGACCGCCTGACCGACGATGGGCGTGAACGAATTGTTCTGCCGGCGGCCAAAGCCCTCTTCGAGTGAGAGGGTGGCGGAGAAACCGTTGCCGAAGGAATAGGTATAGGCCAACAGGTCCACGTCCGGCGCGTCGTCGAAGCGGAGCGTTCCCATGTGGGTGTTCGGCAGATCCGGGCTCGAGAACATCGAGGTCACGCGACCGGCGGTGAGGCCGCCGAACTGCACGAAAGCCTGTCCCGTACCGATGGACGTGTTGACGGTGCCCGCCTGGTTGTAGGGCAGGCCCGCCACACGGGTGATCTCGAAGCGGAGGAAGGCGCGGACGAGGCCGTAGGCGGTGGCGGTGCGCGCGTCGAGCTGAATGCGGCCGCGCGTACGGAAGCCGATGGTGTCGTTCAATCGCGTCAGCGGTTCGGCATACATGATTTCGGCGCGGGCGCGCCCACCGACGCGGAGACAGGTCTCCGTGCCGGGAAGATAGAAGAACCCGTTCCCATACGCCGTACAGATGCGGACCCAGTCGACGGCCTGGGCGGTCTTGGCGGGAAGATCGGCGGCTTGGGCGGTCGTGGCTGCAACGAAACTGGCCACGGCACCGAAGATAAGGCTTCCGAAACGCTTCATGAAATGGCCTCCAGCGGCCTGATTCCATACGATAAGCAGGCCTCAGCAAGCCAAGTCAGGTATTTTTTCAATCAGAAGTCAATCGGACTCTGGGCGAGTTCTAGGCAGCTTATCTATTCATGTTGCATTCCGGATACTTTTCTCTCCGGAATATTCACCCATAGATACCCACAAAGCGCGATTGACTCGAGTGGTACCCCGTTATGGGAGCAGCCCCTGCTTCGCGCGGAGCCGTGCAAAGGCTTCGACATTGTCGCGTCCCTGCTGGATAATTTTCTCATAGCTGCCGTCGCGCATCTTCTTGACGATGTCTTCGCGTACGGATGCGAAGTCGCTTTGCAGGCCGCCGCCATTGCCGAGGAGGCCCGGTGAGAAGGCCCCGAAAGCCCCCTCAAGCGCGGGGTTACTTTGCGCCGAAGCCGCCGTTACCTGGAGCGCAAGAAGGGTTGCCACGGCGAAGCATGAAACGAGAATCCGCATGATGCACCTCCTCGGGAGCGATTGTCGGAACAGCCGCGATTTGGCCGCACAGCTCTAACGCTCACGGTGGCACGCGGGTCCGACGGCTCACGCGAAATTCAAAAATTGCTCGCGGCCCTCCCCTCGGAGCCAAGGAAAAACCGGCCAAGGAGACTATCCAGGAAACGGCAAAGGAATTGGCAAAACAGGAGCATTGATGAGGGAGCGGAGCATTCCACTTAACTGACTAGAGGCACCCTCGCGGTTTCTCTCGCCGTAAGGGCTTAGGCCATCACCCTTTCAGGGAGGCGACGATGGATGTGAGGTTGGAGCATGCGTTCGAGAAATACGAAAAGCTGAGCCCCTTCGAGATCAAGGACAAGCTGATCTCGCTGGCCAAGGAGCATTCCCGCAAATCGGCAAGCGCCATGCTCAATGCCGGACGCGGTAATCCGAACTGGGTCGCCACAACGCCCCGCGACGCCTTTTTCCTTCTCGGGCAATTCGCGATGGAGGAATGCCGGCGCGTTTCGGACAGGCCGAACCTGGGCGGAATGCCGGAAGCTCCCGGCATCGCTGGGCGGCTCGAAAAGTTCGTCGAGGCCCATAAGGACGCACCCGGCGCGGAAATGCTGCGGGACATGGTGCCTCTTGCCGTCAAGCGCTTCGGTTTTGTGCCGGACGCGTTCGTGCACGAACTCGTCGACTCTATCGTCGCCGACAACTATCCAGTGCCGGACCGGATGCTGGTCCATGCCGAGCAGGTCGTGCACGAATACCTGATGTGGGCGATGTGCGACAGCAAGCCCCCGCCCGGACAGTTCGATCTGTTCGCGGTCGAGGGTGGCACCGCCGCCATGTGCTACACCTTCAAATCGCTGATCCAGAACCACATTCTGCACAAGGGCGACACCATCGCGCTCGGGGTTCCGATCTTCACGCCCTATCTCGAAATCCCGCACCTGAACGATTACGAGTTCAAGGTCGTCAACGTGGTCGCGACGCAGGAGAACCTATTCCAGTATTCGGACAAGGAGCTGGCGAAGCTGGAAGACCCGAAGGTCAAGGCGTTCTTCCTGGTCAATCCGGGCAATCCGACCTCCGCCGCCATCGCCCCCGAGGTGATCGAAAAGCTCGTGGATCTCGTGAAGAGGAAGCGGCCGGATCTCCTGATCCTCACGGACGATGTTTACGGCACCTTCGTGCACAACTTCCGCTCGCTCATGGCGGATCTGCCCCGCAACACCATCGGCGTCTACTCGTATTCTAAGTATTTCGGATGCACCGGATGGCGTCTCGGGGTCGTCGCGATTCATCAGGACAACATCATCGACGAGATGATCGCCAAGCACCCCAAGGCGATCACCGAAGAGTTGAACAAGCGCTACGGCTCGCTGACGTTGGAGCCGTCGAAAATGAAGTTCATCGACCGCATGGTGGCCGATAGCCGCGATGTGGCGCTGAACCACACGGCGGGGTTATCGCTTCCGCAGCAGGTCATGATGACCCTGTTCTCCCTGTTCCAGATGCTCGACAAGGATGAGACCTATCGCGAGGCCACGATGGGCATTGTCCATCGGCGCGTGGCGGCGACGGTGGAAGGGCTAGGCATTCCGGCCACCACCGGGACGCACCCGCTCTTCGCGGCCTATTACGGCCTGATCGACTTCGAGTTCTGGCTCAAGAAGTTCGGGGGCGAAGACGTCGCCAAGTTCATGCGGGCGCATTATCACCCGCTCGACATCGTCTATCGCCTCGCCGACCAGCACGGGGTCGTCCTGCTGAACGGCGGCGGCTTCGAGGCGCCGAACTGGTCGGTCCGAATCTCGTTCGCGAACCTTCCGGACGATGTCTATGACGATATCGGCCGCATCGTCCGCTCGGTCGCATCGACCTACGTGGAAGCCTACCGATTCTCGGCCAATGGCGGGGCCGTGTCCAAGGGCAAGGATAAAGCGAAGAAGTGAATCGATTTGGACCCCCGCGGAAACGCGGGGGCTTCCGCTCCAAAGGCATGGTCGGCGCAAAAGCGCGAAGGAGGAATGCCATGTGGGATTGGTTCGTTCACACGCTCCGGACCTACCCGGAAATCGCCATCTTCCTCTCGCTGGCCATCGGCTATTTCGTCGGCGGCTTTACGTTCAAGGGGCTGGGGCTCGGAACGGTGACATCGACGCTGCTCGCCGCCATTCTCATCGGCCAGCTCGGAATCACCGTGTCGCCGACCGTCAAATCCGTGTTCTTCCTCATGTTCCTGTTCGCCATCGGCTACGGCGTCGGACCGCAATTCGTGCGCGGCATTGCCAAAGACGGCCTGCCGCAAGCGATCTTTTCGCTCATCATGGCCATCTTCTGTCTGGTGACGGCCTATATCGCGGCCCGGATCGCCGGTTACGACCTCGGCTCGGCGGCGGGGCTTTATGCGGGCGCGACCACGATTTCGGCCTCGATGGGCCTTGCGACCGATGCCATCAACCGGATCGGACTGCCCGCCGACCAGACGAAGCAGCTTCTCGACGCGATCCCCGTCGCATACGCCGTGACCTACATCTTCGGCACCATCGGCTCCGCGATCATTCTGGCGCTGATCGGCCCCGCGCTCCTCGGCATCGACCTGGAGGCCGAGTGCAAGCGCTATGAGAAGGAGCATGGCGGCAAGGTCGCTGCAGGCGGCGAAGGAACCGCGTGGCACCGCTTTGAACTGCGTGCTTTCCGCATCGATCCCGGCTCCATCGTCATCGGCAAGACCGCACGTGAGGCCGAAGCGCTGGCGCCGCAGGGCGCGCGCGTCTTCATCGAGCGCATCCGGCGCGCCGGCAAGATTCAGGACGCGACCGAGGACACCGTGCTGCAAGCGGGCGATGTCGTCGCCATCGCAGGCCGCCGCGACGTGCTGGTAAGCCTTTTGAGCCCCGCCGAGATCGCAGCCCGTCTCGGCACCGAGACGGCGCGTCCCAAGGTCGAAGAGGTAGACGACCGGGAATTGCTCGCCGTTCCGGCAGGCGGCGTCGATGTTTATGTCACGAGTAAGGATGCTGACGGCAAGACGCTGGCGCAGCTTGCCAACCTGCCGATGGCGCGCGGGGTGTTCCTGCGCAAGATCACGCGCGGCCCGACGGCGACCGACATTCCGATCCTGCCAGATACCACCGTCCATCGCGGCGATATCCTGACCCTCGTCGGCCGGACGCAAGACATCACCGGCGCAGGCAAGGCCTTGGGCTATATCGACAAGGCGACCGACGTGACGGATGTCGCCTTCGTGGGCGCGGCCATCACCATCGGCGCGCTCATCGGCGCATTGGTCTTCAAGATGGGCGGCATTCCGCTGACGCTCTCGACCTCCGGCGGCGCGCTGATTGCGGGCCTGTTCTTCGGCTGGCTGCGCTCGGTGCACCCGACCTTCGGGCGCATCCCCTCCTCGACCGTGTGGTTCATGAACTCGGTCGGCCTCAACGTCTTCATTGCAGTCGTCGGTATCTCATCCGGCCCGAGCTTCGTCGCGGGGCTCCAGCAACTCGGCATCAGCCTGTTTCTCTGGGGCATTCTCGTCACCACGATCCCGCTGATTTTGGGCATCTATATGGGCAAGTACGTCTTCCGGTTCGATCCGGCGATCCTTTTGGGATGCTGCGCCGGCGCGCGCACGACGACGGCGGCTCTCGGCATGATTACCGAGCGGGCGAAAAGCCAGATCCCCGGCCTCGGCTACACGGTGACCTACGCCATCGGCAACACGGTGCTCACCATTTGGGGCATGATCATCGTCATGCTGCTCTCCTGAGGAGGCCGGCTTGCAGGCCGCCTCGGAGATTCTCAGGCAGCATCCGGAACTGGCGATCTTTCTCGCCCTTTCGGTCGGCTATGCGCTGGGCAAGATCCGTATCGGCACCTTCACTCTCGGCTCGGTGACGGGCGTGCTGCTTGCGGGCGTCGCCATCGGCCAGTTCGACGTCAAGGTGTCATCGGACCTGCAGACCGTCTTCTTCCTGCTCTTCCTCTTCACGATCGGCTACCGGGTCGGGCCGCAGTTCTTTTCCGGCCTGACCAAGACCGGTTTGCCGCAGATCGCCCTGACAACGCTGCTCTGTGTCACCGGCCTCATCCTGGCGATTGCCGTCTCCAAGATCTTCGGCTTCGATGCAGGCACAGCAGGTGGACTGGTCGCGGGCGCGCTGACGGAATCCGCCACCGTCGGCATCGCCTCCGACGCCATCCGCCGCCTTGGCCTGCCGGATGCGCAGTCGCAGATCCTTCTCGCCAATGTCGCCACGGCGTTTGCCGTCTCTTACCTCATCGGTGTCATCTGCGTGACGTGGTTTCTCTCCTCCGTCGCGCCGCGCATCATGCGGGTCGACATCGTGGCGGCGTGCCGGGAGCTTGAGGCCTCCATGGGCACGAAACGGGCGGAGGAGCCCGGCGTGGTCTCGGCGCACCGGGCTTTCGAATTGCGCGCCTTTCGCCTGCCGCACATTGCCCACGGTAAAACCGCGGCGGATCTCGAATCCCTCTTCGATCGACGCGTCTTCGTGGAGCGCGTCCGTCGCAAAGGCGTGATGATGCCAGGCGCTCGCACGATGCTGTTGGAAAACGGCGACGTCATCGCCCTCGGCGGCCCGCGCCAGACGCTGATGGAGGCGCACAGGCTCATCGGTGCAGAAGAGGTGGAGGATACGGAGCTTTTGGACATTCCCGCGACCAGCGTCGATGTGGTTCTGACGAGCGGGAAATTCGCCGGCAAGACCCTCGAGGATCTGGGCCACGACGAGGCGGCGCGCGGCCTTTTTCTCCGCAGGATCACGCGGGGTGGGAACGAACTGCCCTACACGCCCCGAACGATCCTGCAACGCGGCGACATCGTCACCCTTGTCGGCCTGAAAAACCACATCGACCAGGTCGCCTCGGCCATCGGTTACGTGGACCGCCCGACAAACGCGACCGACATGGTCGTGGTGGGCGCGAGCATCTTTCTTGGCGGCCTCATCGGCCTGCCCTCGCTGCACTGGCACGGGCTGGAAATTGGCCTTGGAGTCAGTATCGGCGCGCTGATCGGCGGGCTTGTCTGCGGCTGGTTGCGTGCGACCCACCGGTTCTTCGCCGCCATTCCTGAGGCCGCGCTGTGGCTCTTCGACTCCCTTGGGCTGACCGCCTTCATCGCCGTCGTCGGCATCTCCGCCGGGCCGCGCTTCTTCGCCGGCTTGAGCGAGGCAGGCATCGGCATCGTTATCGGTGCGATCCTCATCGTCATCTTGCCGCATCTCGTCACGGTGCTCGTCGGCTACTACGTCATGAAGATGCATCCCGGCATCCTGCTCGGCGTCTGCGCGGGCGCGGGAACCTCCGGCCCCGCTCTCGCAGCGGTGCAGGAAAAGGCGGACAGCAAGGTGCCGACGCTCGGCTACGGCCTATCCTATGCGGTCGGCAACATTCTTCTGGCGCTCTGGGGAACAATCATCGTCGCCGCCGTTCATTGAGGGCAGGTGCGCAACGGGAAGGAGCTTTGCCATGGCAACCGTCACAGCGCTCCCGAAAGACCGGAGATCGCAAGGTCCGTGGCTGCTGATCGCGGGCGTCGTCGCCCTCATTCTCGGCCTGATCGGCCTCTACTTCACCCTCGGCCTGACCGTGGTCAGCGTGCTCTGGTACGGCGTGCTCCTCCTCGCCGCAGGCGTGATGCAATGCATCGAGTCCCTCGGCATCGGCACAGCCGAAGGGGGCAAGTCGCAGCGGATACCCGGTATCGTTTTAGGCCTGATCTACGCGGCGGCTGGGCTGTGGGCGATCTTCAACCCCGAGCGGGTTACGCTTGTCCTCACCCTCGTGCTCGGCATCGCACTGATCGCATCGGGCGTGCTGAAGGCGTCCTGGTATTTCTTCGACAAGTCCAAACGCTCGACCGGCGCGTTGATGCTCGCGGGCGTCATCTCGCTCGTTCTCGGCTCGCTACTGATCGCACAATGGCCGTTCTCCGGCGCCTGGGCCGTTGGACTTCTCATCTCGTGCGATCTGCTCGCACACGGCCTCGCCTTGTCCTGGGCGGGGCTGAAGAATACGCGAGCCTGACACCCTTACGCGTCATCCAGCGAATGCGCCAAAAAGCAGTTCATAAGAGCGCTTGCGCGCCGCGTGATCGTAGATCGCGGAGGTGATCATCACCTCGTCGGCCTGGGTCGCCGTAACGAGCGGCATCACCGACGCCCTCACCGTCTCGGGCGAGCAGACGAAGAGCCGCGCGCGGTTGCGTTGGATCACCTCCCGCTCCGCCGCGCTGTAAGGATAGGACAGCGCCTCTTCCGGGCTCGGCAGCGGCGCGTATTCGCCTCGCATGCGCCGCAGCCAGTTGAGATCCATGCTCGACGCGAGGCGCTCCGCCTCCTCATCCGTTTCCGCGCAGATCGCCGCGACGGTGAGAATGGCGTGCGGCTCGCTCCGCCATTCCGAGGGGGTGAACCCGTTGCGATAGCTCACCATGGCATCGACCGCATCATAGCTCGCGAAATGATGCGCAAAGGCGAAGCCCGTGCCGCGCACGGCGGCGACCCGCGCGCCATAGTCGCTCGATCCCAAGATCCAGAGGGGCGGCAGCGGCACGCCGGAGGGCATGACCTCGATCTTGTTGAACGGATGTCCCTCAGGAATCCGCCGGTTTTCCAACATCATCAGCTCGCTCAGGCGTTCCTGAAAGTCGTCGCGTCCCCTCTCCTCCTGAAAACGCCGCAAGGCATAGGACGTGATTGGGTCCGTGCCCGGCGCGCGGCCAAGGCCCAGGTCGATCCTGCCGGGAAAGAGCGCTTCCAGCAGCTTGAACCGCTCGGCCACCATCAGCGGCGCGTGGTTGGGCAGCATGACGCCGCCCGATCCCACCCGGATGCGCTCGGTCACAGCGGCGATCTGGCCGATCATGATTTCCGGCGCGCCGCTGGCGACGGATGGCAGATTGTGATGCTCGGCCACCCAATAGCGCGTGTAGCCGAGGCGATCCGCATGGCGGGCAAGATCGAGCGTGTTTCGCAAAGCCTGGGCGGGCGTTGAGCCGGAGGTCACGAAAGACAGGTCGAGGATCGAAACAGGAGGCATGTTGGTGAGGTCCGGGAGGATTGCTGTTAGGAGCGTTGTCAGGCGGAGTCAGTTGGAGAAGATAGAGGAATCATCAGGCAGCGCCGCCCTTCATCTCTCATCGAGAATGGCGGCTCCTGCTACAGATCGGCATCAGATCGGGAGATCACAATGGAAAAGCGTCGGCTCGGCCGCTCGGAACTCATGGTTTCGCCCCTTTGCCTCGGCTGCAACGTCTTTGGCTGGACGGCGGATGAGGCGACCTCCTTCAAGATTCTCGACGCCTACGTCGATGCCGGGCTGAACTTCATCGACACAGCGGATGTCTATTCCACCTGGGTGCCGGGCAATAAGGGCGGCGAGTCGGAAACCATCATCGGCAAATGGCTGAAACAGCGCGGCAACCGTGACAAGGTCATCATCGCCACCAAGGTCGGCTCGGAAATGGGCCCCGACAAAAAGGGCCTGTCGAAAGCCTATATCCGCTCGGCCGTCGAAGCCTCGCTGCAACGCCTGCACACGGATTATATCGATCTTTACCAATCGCACCGCGACGACCTTGAAACGCCGCAGCAGGAAACGCTGGGCGCGTATGAGGAACTGATCCGGGACGGCAAGGTGCGCGCCATCGGCGCATCGAACTTCACGGCGGCGCGGCTGAAGGAATCTCTCGAGATCAGCACCGAACTCGGCCTCCCGCGCTATGAGAGCCTGCAGAACAAATACAACCTCTACGACCGCGCCGAGTTCGAGAGCGAACTCGCCCCCCTGTGCCAGGCCAACGAGGTCGGCGTCATTCCCTATTACGGCCTCGCCAGCGGCTTCCTGACCGGCAAATATCGCTCAGAGGCGGATTTCGGAAAGAGCGCGCGCGGCGGGCGCATGGCCAACTATCTCAATGATCGGGGCCGACGCATTCTGGCGGCACTCGATGAGGTGGCGGGCCGGACCGGCACAAACCCGGCCCAGGTCGCGCTTGCCTGGCTCATGAGCCGTGTCACCGCGCCCATCGCCAGCGCCACGAGCCTGGAGCAGTTGAAGGATCTTGTCGCGTCCACGACGCTTCGTCTCGATCCTGCGGATATCGCGAAGCTCGACGAGGCCAGCGCCGGACAGTAAAGCCGGAACGCTCATGGCTGCCCTTCGTTGCACCGAACGGGGGGCATTACCTCGTGTACCCGAGGCATTGAGCCATGACCGCAGATGCAAGCGTCCTCTTCCAGCCATTTACCTTCGGCGAGCTCACTCTTCCGAACCGGATCGTGATGGCCCCGCTCACGCGCAACAGGGCCATCCCGCCGGGTCTTGTGCCCCGTGAATCGTCCGCGACGTACTATGCGCAGCGCGCGAGCGCGGGCCTTCTGATCTCGGAAGCGACGCAGATCTCGCAGCAGGGTCAGGGCTATATCAACACGCCCGGCATCTACACGAAGGAGCAGGTCGCCGGTTGGCGAAAGGTGACGGATGCGGTTCACAAGGCGGGCGGCCGCATCTTCATTCAGCTCTGGCATGTGGGGCGGGTGTCTCACGTGGCGTTGCAGCCGAATGGCGGCGCGCCCGTCGCTCCCTCGGCCATTCTGGCGAAAACGAAAACTTTTCTCGAAACCGGGTTCGTGGACGTGTCTGCTCCCCGCGCTCTCGAACTCTCCGAAATCCCCGGCATCTTACGCGACTACGAGCAGGCCGCGCGCAACGCCAAGGAAGCGGGATTCGACGGCGTCGAAATTCACGGCGCGAACGGCTATCTGCTCGATCAGTTCATGAAGGACGGCTCCAACAAGAGAACCGACGCCTATGGCGGATCCATCGAGAACCGCGTTCGTCTGACGGTGGAAACTGTCGACGCGGTGCTGAAGGTGTGGGACAAGAGCCGCGTCGGCATTCGCCTCTCCCCCGCCCCGGTGAATGACGCTGCCGATTCCGATCCGCAAGCCGTGTTCAGCCATGTGGTCAAAAAGCTCGACCATCTGGGAATCGGCTACATCCACATGATCGAGGGCGTAACGCAGGGCGACCGCAACGCGGTCAATGTCGATTATGGGGACCTGCGTCGGTCCTTCCGCGGCGCTTACATCGCCAACAACAATTATGATCGCGCGATGGCAGCGGAAGCGATTGCGAGCGGCAGGGCGGATTTGGTGGCGTTCGGTCGTCTGTATATCTCCAATCCCGACCTCGTCGAGCGCTTCCAGCTCAACGCAAAGCTGAGCGAGCCCGACCGCCCCACGTTCTACGGCGGCGACGATCACGGCTACACGGATTATCCGACGCTTCAGGAGATACAGAGGGCCGTCTAGCAACCGGTGCAGATGCCCCGCTTGATCCACAGATCAAGCTCGCGGCTGGTACGATCCAGCGCCTTCTGGCGGGAGGGGACGTCAGAAGTGGCCGGCTTGGCCGGCTGCTCGACACTTCCCGTCGCAGAGGGCTTCTTGGCGGATGCCTTTTTGTTGCTGGCGCTGGGAACAGCCGGTTTCACCGGGTTCGCCATGGGGGTTTCCCGAAAAGGAGGGACCTCGTCCGTTTCGGCCCAGGCCGTACCGGCGACAAGGCAGCCGCAGAGGATGGCGACGGAGAATGTGCGATAGCGCATCGGCGGCTCCCGGCGATCTATCGGGAGTCAACTCGAAGACCGCGGGAGGGTTTCTCAGCGCCAGATTGTCAGCGTGACCGGAACCCTTATATCGAGCACCCGGCGCTCGCCCGCTTTCAGGCTGCGCGCGGACAGAACCTGTTCCGCACTCAAGCCTTCGTCGCATTGCGAGAACAAGGGAACGCCGCCAGGGACGTGCGTTCCTTCCGCTCGCGACAGGTGAAAGGCGTCGTAACCGATCTCAAGGAAGAGATCGAAAACCCGCCGCCCGCCCGGCACCGCCACGCGACCGCCATCGGGAAGAACGGCGCGGATCGCATCCGTCCACGGCACGAGGTCCGGATTCCACCACCAGCCGTCGGGCCGCCGCTCGAGACCCGTCGAAGACGAGGACAGGACGAGGCGCAGGCGCCCTTTCGAGTTGGGATTGGCCTGGTGGCCTGCGCGCCCCAGCACGGTCAAATCGGCAGCGTCGAGTTCCTGCTGGAAATAGGCCCAGTCCGCGTCGTTGCGCAGGATATCGGGCATCCGCCCGGCGGCATCGGCGATGCGGTCGTCATCCGAGATGATGGCGTAGCCGTGGATCTCGACCGCTCCCATGTCGCTCAATTCCTTCGATGCGCGTCAACCATTTTCAGGCCCCGAGAGCGCGCGGTCGGCGAGGCCTGCCAAGGCACCGCCGATAGCAGGCGCGAGGATAAACAGCCAGAGCTGCGCCAGCGCCTGTCCACGCACGATGAGCGCCGGGCCCAGCGACCGGGCTGGGTTGACGGACAGGCCCGTCACATTGAGGAAAGCGAGGTGGAGAATGACGAGCGTGAAGCCGATCGCCAGGCCAGCAACGGCGACAAGCTCGGCATGAGCCGTCGCGCGCAGGATGACGAGCACGAAGATGAAAGTCGCGATGACTTCCACGAGAAAGGCCCCGCCCGTTCCATATCCGCCTAGAAATTCCGCGCCCCACCCGTTCTGGCCGAGGCCCTGCTTCGCCAGATCGTAGCCGGTGAGCCTTCCCGACAGAATGCCATACAAAACGAGGGCCCCGATCAATCCGCCGATGGCCTGTGCGACGATGTAGCCGCCCGCCTCGATCCACGACATCCGCCCCGCCACCGTCGCTCCCACCGTGACCGCCGGATTGATGTGGCAGCCGGAAATCGGCCCGATGGCGTAGACCATGGCCATGATGCTGAACCCGAACGCGATGCCGACAGATAGAATGCCCAGCGGAAAGGTGGGCGCATAGCCGCCGATGGTGATGGCCGCGCAACCGACGAGGACGAGAACCGCCGTCCCGAACGCCTCCGCCACAAACTTGAGCATGCAAGCCTCCCGGCCAGGCCCTTGGGGCCTAGATAGGACGGCCCTCGCACCGGCCTATCGCCGCAAGACCTGCTCTAGCGCGGTACCGACGCCGGAGGAGGCGCGTGGAGGATCGCGGTCCGCATCAGCAGGAACAGCACGAGCCCATTCAGCAAATGCCAGAACACGTGAGTGCCCCACGGCCATGCCGGACAGACCATGGCGTCGATGGAGCGGAGGACGAGCGAGACGGTCAGGATACCGGCGGCCAGAAGGAGCGCCCTCCCCGCGCCGGAACGCTTGATGACGAGGCAGGCAGCACCGACAGCGAGCAGCGCAAGCACGGCCGGGATATAGCCGACCGAACCGTTGAGCGTGAAACCCGGCAGGAGCGAGGACCACACCTGCTCGGTCCCCATGTTGAACAGGATGAAGAACCCGGTCACCCCCACCGCCGGCAGCAAAGCGAGCCCGAGATAGCGCCGCATGGCCAGCAGGAAGTAGCTGTAGATGAACACCGCGATGGGCAGCACGTCAGCGAGAAGCGACCAGCAGTTGGCGAAGGTGTGGAAGAGAAAGCTTCCGATGCCCACGACCGTTGTGACTGCGACGAGCCACAGGGCCGGCCAGTCCCGCCCGCCCTTGCGCCGCCACAGAATGAAGGCATAAGCCGCCGCCATGAGAAAGGCGGCGTTGGAGACGGCGTTCAGCGGCTCGGCCCAGAAGCTGGGCTCGGTCCGCTCGCAATAGGCATCGATGGGTGTCCACCAGGATGAGGGCACGGAGGGCTCCCGTGGGGATGGCGTCGCCTTTCATCTTGCCAGCCCTCGACGAAAATCCGATGAAACAGATGGATCTTCTTCTTAAGAGTGCCGTGATGCGGATCGCCACCTGGAATGTGAACTCGATCAAGCAGAGATTGGACCATCTCGCCGCCTTCGTGAAGGAGGCCGAGCCCGATGTCCTATGCCTGCAGGAACTGAAATGCGTGGACGAAGCCTTTCCTCGTAGCGAGATCGAGGCGCTCGGCTACAACGTCCATACCCACGGGCAGAAGACCTATAACGGCGTCGCGATCCTCTCGAAGCGCCCGCTGGAGGATATCCGGCGCGGGCTACCCGGGGACGACGGCGATGATCAAGCGCGCTATCTCGAAGGCGTCATTTCGACGTCGTCGGGGATCGTGCGCGTCGCCTCCATCTACCTGCCGAATGGCAACCCCATCGGCACGCCGAAATTCGACTACAAGCTCGCCTGGATGGACCGCCTGCACGCCCATGCGCAGCATTTGCTGAAGCAGGAAGAGCCCATCGTGTTGTCCGGCGACTACAACGTCATTCCCGAACCGAAGGACGCCGCCGACCCGTCAGCCTGGGTCAACGACGCGCTGTTCCAGCCGGAAAGCCGGGCGAAGTTCCGCGAACTCATCAATCTCGGCTTCGTCGACGCCGTACGCGCGTGCAGCGACGCACCTGGGCTCTATTCCTTCTGGGATTATCAGATGGGCGCCTTCCAGCGGAACAACGGCATCCGCATCGACCACCTGCTCCTGTCACCGCAGGCGCAGGACAAGCTCAAGACTTCCGCCATCCGCCGCGATGTGCGCGGCTGGGACAAGCCCTCCGATCACGTGCCGGTGGTGATCGAGCTCGATATCGAGTGAGACGTCATGAAGAACATCCTCCCCATGCTGGTCATCGGCGGCATTCTCGCGATGATGATTTACGGCAGCTTTAAATCGGACAGGCCGGGACGCGGTAGCAGCGCCGGCGACGACTTCGGCGGGGCCGGAAATAGCGACGGTGGCGGAGATGGGGGCGGCGGCAGCGATGGCGGCGGGGATTAAAGCCCTCCGAAATCAGGCCTAGCGCCGTGCCTGGATGTATTGCTCGAGCAGCGCCAGCGCGAGCTTGCGGTCGGTTTCTCCTGCCGCTGCGAAGGCTTCGTCGTAGAGCGCGACGATCCATTGATCCTTGGTGGCGTCGGTGCTGGCTTCGCGGGCGAGCGTCAGCCACATCAGACCCTTGGCCTTCTGGCGCGGAACGCCCTGGCCGTTCATCAGAAGGTGGCCGAGCAGCGCCTGCGAGGCGTGGTGCCCCTTCTCCGCCGCGAGGTTGAACCAGCGGGCCGCGAGGCGCGCATCCTTCCCGACGCCGGTTCCCTCCATATAGAGGCGCGCGAGATTGTACTGCGCGTTCGGATCGCTGAAATAGGACGCCGCGTAGTTGAACATCTCGACCGCGCGGGCGGGATTGGCGGCTACGTAGGTGTCCTTGATCCCGTCGAGGAAGTAAGTTCCGAGCGCCACGAAAGCGCTGGAGACAACCGACGCATTCGGCGAGTCCGGGCTCTCATCCGCGTTCTGGTCGGCGAGCTTGGAGAAGTATTCGAAGGCCTTCAGGTCGTCGTGCTGGACGCCATCGCCATCGGCATACATGCGCCCGAGCTTCCACAAGGCGAGCGTGTGCCCCTGCCCCGCCGCATATTCGAGAGCCTGCGCGGCCCCGCGCTTGTCGCCTGCATTGTAGTCACGCATGCCGTTGCGCAGCGCCTCGCGCGCGGAGCCATACTTGGTGGCCGGAGCGAGAGACGGCGCAAGCGGCTGCGGGCGCGGCGCGGCATCGAGCGCGTGAGCCGCGCCCGTGCCGAGAAACGCCACGCTCAGCGTGACTGCAATGAGACTAGACGTCCGCATAGGTTTCTTTTTCTGCCGCCCCGCCCGGATGGGTCACAGCCCCATCGCGCGCCGGACCGACGGTTTGCGCATATTTCCAGAGATAGCCCGAGGTCGCATGGGTCTCACGCGGCTTCCACTCGGACCGGCGACGCGCCAGCTCCTCGTCGGACAGGTCCACGTCGATGGTGCCCTTGATCGCGTCGAGCACGATGACATCGCCGTCCTTCAACAGACCGATCGGACCGCCGACCGCCGCCTCAGGCCCCACGTGGCCGATGCAGAAGCCGCGGGTCGCGCCGGAGAAGCGGCCATCGGTGATGAGAGCCACCTTGTCGCCCATGCCCTGACCGTAGAGAGCGGCCGTGGTGGCGAGCATTTCGCGCATGCCGGGTCCGCCGCGCGGCCCCTCGTAGCGGATGACCAGAACCTCGCCTTCCTTGTACTGGCGCTTGGTGACGGCCTCGAAGCAGGCTTCCTCGCCGTCGAAGCAGCGGGCCGAGCCACGGAAGACCTGCTTCGACACAGGCATGCCGGCGACCTTCACGATCGCGCCTTCGGGAGCGAGGTTGCCTTTCAGGCCAACCACGCCGCCGGTGGGGGTGATGGGCTTATTCGCAGGATAGACCACGTCCTGGTTGTCGTTCCATTTCACCGAGGCGAGGTTTTCCGCCATGGTGCGGCCGGTCACAGTCATCACGTCGCCGTGCAGATAGCCGTTGTCGAGCAGCGTCTTCATGAGAAGCGGAATGCCGCCGACCTCGAACATGTCCTTCGCCACGTAGCGCCCACCCGGCTTCAGGTCGGCGATATAGGGCGTGCGCTTGAAGATTTCGGCCACGTCGAACAGGTCGAACTTGATGCCGCACTCATGCGCGATGGCGGGCAAGTGCAGCGCCGCGTTGGTCGAGCCGCCGGAGGCCGCAACCACCGTCGCCGCGTTTTCGAGCGCCTTGCGGGTCACGATATCGCGCGGGCGGATGTTCTTGGCGATAAGTTCCATGACCATCTCGCCCGCCGTGGCGCAGAACCGGTCGCGGATTTCATAAGGCGCCGGAGCGCCCGCCGAATACGGCAGCGCAAGACCGATGGCTTCCGACACGGTCGCCATGGTGTTGGCGGTGAACTGCGCGCCGCAAGCGCCCGCCGAGGGACAGGCCACCTGCTCGAGCTCATTGAGATCGTCATCCGACATCTCGCCGACCGAGTGCTTGCCGACCGCCTCGAAGAGGTCCTGCACCGTAACCGGACGGCCGCGGAAGGAGCCCGGAAGGATCGAGCCGCCATAGATGAAGATGGACGGCACGTTGAGGCGGACCATCGCCATCATCATGCCGGGCAGAGACTTGTCGCAGCCCGCCATGCCGACGAGCGCGTCATAGGAGTGGCCGCGCATGGTCAGCTCGACCGAGTCCGCGATGACCTCACGGGACGGGAGCGACGCCTTCATGCCCTGGTGGCCCATGGCGATGCCGTCGGTGACGGTGATGGTGCAGAACTCGCGCGGCGTGCCATTGGCGGCGGCGACGCCCTTCTTCACGGCCTGCGCTTGGCGCATCAGCGAAATGTTGCAGGGAGCAGCCTCGTTCCAGCAGGTCGCGACGCCCACTAGCGGCTGGTGGATCTGCTCCTTGGTGAGGCCCATGGCGTAGAGATACGAGCGGTGCGGCGCACGAGCCGGCCCTTCCGTAACGTGACGGCTCGGCAGCTTCGACTTGTCGAACTGGCGCGCATCCATGGACTTTGCTCTTCCCGTTCCTCGTCTCACGCGTGGGTCCGATTGGTTTCGGAACCTTTTTGATCTGCCATGTGCACCGCCGCCGACGCAACGACCCCCATCCGACAAGGTTGACTTATGCTAAACCGATCTTGTCCGAGGCAGTTCTGTAATAAAGCGTTGGGTTAGAAGCACTTTAACGACGCCCATGAGGTGCGCTTGGTTTATGGCGGCTTCGCGGCGGAGCTTGGGCCAAGAACGGCGGAATGAGGAAGGTTTGCCGGTGTTGCGGCCAAGCAACATTTTTGAGTCCCCGCCGGTCGCAGGCGGCTATCATGGTAACGGATGACCCAGCTTGAGCGGGCGGCCCCGCCCTACATCCTGAATACGCCGAACTTCGTTTCCGGCACGGGGGCGTTGAGGGCCGCCGAGAAGGCGAGCGCCAGGACCCGGCGGGTTTCGGAAGGCAGGATGATGCCGTCATCCCACAGGCGGGCGGTGGCGTGGTAGGGGCTCCCCTCCTCCTCATACCTGGTGCGGATCGGCGCTTTGAAGGCTTCTTCCTCCTCGGCGCTCCAACGTCCGCCTTCGGCCTCGATGTTGTCGCGCCGCACGGTGGCCAAAACGCTCGCCGCCTGCTCGCCACCCATGACTGAGATGCGGGAGTTCGGCCAGGTAAAGAGGAAGCGCGGGGAATAGGCCCGCCCGCACATGCCGTAGTTGCCCGCGCCGAAGGAGCCGCCGACGAGCAGCGTGATCTTGGGGACCTGGGCGCAAGCGACCGCCGTCACGAGCTTCGCCCCGTCCTTGGCGATGCCGCCCGCCTCGTACTGGCGGCCCACCATGAAGCCGGAGATGTTCTGCAGGAAGAGGAGTGGAATGCGCCGCTGGCAGCACAATTCGATGAAGTGCGCCCCTTTGAGCGCGCTCTCCGAGAACAGGATGCCGTTATTCGCGATGATGCCGACCGGCATGCCCCAGATCCGCGCGAAGCCCGTCACCAGAGTCGTGCCGTAGAGGCGCTTGAACTCATCGAATTCGGAGCCGTCCACCAATCGGGCGATGACCTCGCGGATGTCGTATTGCTTCTTGAGATCGGTCGGCACGATCGCATCGAGATCATCGATGGCGTATTTCGGCTCGACCGGCTCCGCGAGATCGATATCCACGGTTTTGCGCGTGTTGAGCGTGCCGACGATGCGGCGCGCGATGGCGAGCGCGTGCACATCGTCGGTAGCGTAGTGATCGGCCACGCCGGATTGGCGGGCGTGAACCTCCGCGCCGCCGAGATCCTCGGCCGAGACCACCTCCCCCGTCGCCGCCTTCACGAGCGGCGGGCCGCCGAGGAAGATGGTGCCCTGGCGGCGCACGATGATCGTCTCGTCGGACATGGCCGGCACATAGGCCCCGCCCGCCGTGCACGAACCCATGACGCAAGCGATCTGCGGAATGCCGAGGGAGGACAGCGTTGCCTGATTGTAGAAGATGCGCCCGAAATGCTCGCGGTCGGGAAACACCTCCGTCTGGTGCGGCAGGTTCGCGCCGCCGGAATCGACGAGGTAGATGCAAGGAAGCCGGTTCTCCCGCGCCACTTCCTGCGCGCGAAGATGCTTCTTCACCGTCATCGGATAATAGGTGCCGCCTTTGATGGTCGAATCGTTGCAGACGATCATGACCTCGCGGCCCGAGACCCGCCCGATGCCGGTGATGATGCCGGCCCCGTGGATGGCGTCGTCATACATCCCATAGGCGGCAAGCGAGCCAAGTTCCAGAAACGGCGCGCCGGGATCGAGCAGGCGCGTCACGCGCTCGCGGGGAAGAAGCTTTCCACGCGCCAGATGGCGCTCCCGCGCCTTCGCCGGCCCGCCTTCGGCGGCAGCGGCGCGCTTGGCCTGAAGATCGCGGGCGAGATCGGCCCAGGCGGCGCGGTTCTCGCGCGCGGCGTCCGACGAGAGATCGGCGGATGTTGCGATGGCGGGCACGTCGTCGGGCTCCTTGAAAGTTGAGCGAAGCGGTGTGGGAAGGTGTGCCGCGAGCGCGCGGGATGCAAGAGGCCGCCGCCTCTTGTCCCGGCCGCAAAAGGTATCATGAAGGAAACTAGCCGTTGGCGCGGATGACGACTTCCTCGCGGAGGCGGCGGGCGCCGGGCCGGCAATCATAGACGATGCCTTCGACCCAGAGCCAATCGGGCGTAATCCGTCTCAGGTAGAGATGCGTTCCCTCGAGCGCGAGGGTTTGCTGCACCATGGCATCCTTGATGTACCGGAACCCGGACACGGTCGCCGCCGGCGGGGTCAGGGTGGCAAGGCGCAGGCACACCCTCACATCGGCTGGGGAATCGACGATGTGCACCAATTCCTCCGGCGTGAGGTGGTGGGAGTCGAGGGCGCAGGCCGATGCCGCAAGCGCGATGAAACAGGCAAGGATGGGACGTGGCATGTCGCGCTCCGCCGATGGTCAAGCCTTCAGACAAGCTTAGGGCGCGGACCGCTTTTGACGAGGAGGCTTGACCGATGGCGGCGTTCACCGTTTCGGGAAATCGTTGGGAAATTCAAGAAACCCTCCATCCTCATCCTGAGGAGCAGCCGAAGGCTGCGTCTCGAAGGAGGCTCCAGTGTGCGCTGGAGACGCCTCGTCCTTCGAGACGGGCCTTGCGGCCCTCCTCAGGATGAGGCTGCGGGGAGACGCAACTATCCCCGTTTCGGGAGACGTGGCGACTTGACGGGGACGGTCGGCCCGAAAATTTCCTCAAAAGTCCGGCGCATGACCGAATCCACTTCTGGCATGGTGACCAGCCGCCCGAGATCGACGAGGCTCGTCACGCCGTGCTCGGTCACGCCGCAGGGCACGATGCCGGTAAAGTGCGACAGGTCCGGCTCGACGTTGAGCGCGATGCCATGAAAGGTCACCCAGCGGCGAACGCGGATGCCGATGGCGGCAATCTTGTCCTCCGCCGTCTCGCCCTTCTCCGGCCGCCGCACCCAGACGCCGACCCGGTCCTCCCGCCGTTCGCCACGGACGTTGTAGGCGTCAAGGGTCGCGATCAGCCAGGCCTCGAGCGCCGCCACATAGCGGCGCAGGTCCGGCTCGCGGCGTTTCAGGTCCAGCATCACATAGGCCACCCGCTGGCCGGGGCCGTGATAGGTATATTGGCCGCCCCGCCCAGTCCGGTGAACGGGGAAGCGATCCGGCTCGACGAGATCCGTTTCCTGCGCCGAGGTGCCGGCAGTGTAGAGTGGCGGATGCTCGACCAGCCACACCAGCTCCCGCGCCCTGCCCTCCGCAATCTCGCTCGCCCGTTCTTCCATGAAGGCGACGGCCCTATCATAATCCGTCAGGCCGTCGGTGATGGCCCATTCGACGGGCTCCTCACCGGCCTCGGTGGTAAAGATTGTCGCCAGCGTGTCGCGGACTTGCGCCAAGATCGTTCTCGCTCGATTGCGGCCTTACAGAAACGGCCTCGATTTCGCTGAAAAATAGGGACGTTTCCCGCCCGATACAAACCATCTCAAGTCTTGGCAAGCTTGACAGATATAACATAAACCCTTGTCAATCATAACGATTCCGGCCCGCACGAATTTCGACGACATTTTTCGCGCTCGCTCACAATCGGGCTTGTGGCGGCGAAATCGATCTGCTACAGCGGGCGCCTCATCGGGGGAAACACTCCGATCTGAAAGTTTTCGCGGTCGTGGCGGAATTGGTAGACGCACTACCTTGAGGTGGTAGCGGGGAGACCCGTGGAGGTTCGAGTCCTCTCGACCGCACCAAAACTTTCAGCGCCTTCGGGCGGCACTCAAAGAGGCCCCGTTTTCGGGGCCTTTTTTGTTTTTCTCGGGACGATGCCGTCGGCTCTCTCTTGAATCACTTTCTCAAGCATCGGAATCAGGCTCTGAAAGAAAGCCACCAACCGATTCTCCGCACTGTCCTTTTCGGACACATGCGGATCACCTTGTCCGAGGAGAGGCTCATGCAGGACGTCGAAGAAAGGACGCCGCACCCGACCCCCGAAGGGGCCGCGGCCGAACATCCGGTCTTCCGCGACGAGGAAGGCGAGCTGAATCAGGATTTCATCGCCGCCGTCGCCGATGCCATCGAGGCCTCGGATTCGGAGCGCCTGCAAAAGCTCGTCGAGGATTTTCACGAATCCGATCTGGGTGACCTGCTCGAAGCGCTGGAGCCGGACCAGCGCCCTCGCCTTATCGAACTTCTGGGTTCCGCCTTCGACTTCACCGCTCTCACCGAGGTGGACGAGACGGTCCGCGAGGAGATTCTCGAAGAGCTCGAAACCGAAACCGTCGCCGAGGGCGTGCGCGACCTCGAGTCGGACGACGCGGTCACGATTCTCGAAAGTCTCGACGAAGAGGAAAAGGCGGAGGTTCTAGACAAACTGCCGCCCATGGAGCGCGTCGCGCTCCAGCGCTCGCTCGACTACCCGGAAGACAGCGCCGGTCGGCGCATGCAGACGGAGTTCATCGCCGTCCCTCCCTTCTGGACCGTCGGCCAGACCATCGACTTTATGCGCGAAGGCTCGGACCTGCCCGATACTTTCTACGAAATTTTCGTGATCGACCCGTCAGCCCACCTGCTCGGCGCGGTGTCGCTCGACCGGCTGTTGCGCAGCCAGCGCCCGATCACGATCCAGGAGATCATGAACGACGAGCCGGATCAGGTGCGGGCGACCGAGGATCAGGGGGAAGTCGCGCGCCTGTTCGAGCGCTACAACCTCGTCTCGGCGGCGGTGGTGGACGAGGCCAACCGGCTCGTCGGTGTCATGATGGTCGACGACATCCTCGACGTGCTCGAAGAAGAAGCCGACGCCGACATCAAGGCGCTCGGCGGCGTGAAATCGGACGAAGAATTGTCCGATACCATCCTCTACACGCAGCGCAGCCGCTTCCCGTGGCTCTTCGCCAATATGTGCACCGCGTTGGTGGCGGCGAACGTCATCAACCTGTTTGAGGAATCGCTCGAGCGCATGGTGGCGCTCGCGATCCTCATGCCCATCGTCGCCTCCATGGGCGGCAATGCGGGCACGCAGACCATGACGGTCGCGGTGCGCGCGCTCGCGACCCGCGAACTCGGCCGCGCCAACGCCTGGCGCATCATCCGCCGCGAGGCGGCGGTGGGGCTACTCAACGGGCTGTCCTTCGCCGTCATCATGGGATGCGTGGCGGGCCTCTGGTTTCAGTCGGGAGAGCTCGGCTTCGTCATTGGCCTTGCTCTCATCAGCGTGCTGATGTTCGCGGCGCTCGGCGGCATTTTCGTGCCGCTCGCGCTCAACCGCCTCGGCGTCGATCCCGCCGTGTCATCGGGTCCGTTCGTGACGAGCATCACCGACATCGTCGGATTTTTCTCGTTTCTCGGAATAGCGACGGTTTGGTTTCATCTTTGAGGGTACCCCTTCCCGCCGTCATTCCGGGACGGCTCGACGGGTCGGGCCCCGGAACCCATAAACACTGGCGACCGTAATAAAGCGCAACGGCTGTGCAGCAGCGGCTCTCGGTCCAGCCACCCGGTGACATTTGTGGTTATGGGTTCCGGGCTTCGCTTCGCGACCCCGGAATGACGGCGGGGAGCGGTAGGAAAGTTTCACTTGCCTTTGATCGGAACGCGACTAACTCCTGTTACGCTTGCCCTTCGTAATCTTCCGTTAACGGAGTTGGGGCATCCGTAGTGACTTGAAGTTCACGCGTATCGAAGTTGAGCCATGAAGCCTCGTCGCCGCTCCTCCAGACGTTCGAAGAAGTCCGGTTTGCAGACGTTTCTTCGCGCCGCCCGCTTCGGCGCGCTGACAGCGCTCTCCCTCGGGCTTGCGTCCTGCGCGATCGCGCCCAACAGCCGCTATCCAGCCAAGAGCGATGCGAAGCCCCATACGGGCGTCGCCTCGGCGCACCGGCTGCCGATTCACGGCGTCGATATTTCCAAGTGGCAGGGCAAGGTCGATTGGGCCTCGCTCCGTCAGGCGGGCACGAAATTCGCCTTCATCAAGGCCACTGAAGGCGGCGACCATGTGGACAGCCGCTTCCTGGAAAACTGGTGGGCCGCGAAGAGCGCGGGCGTTCCGCGCGGTGCCTACCATTTCGTCTATTGGTGCCGCCCGGCCCACGAGCAGGCGATGTGGTTTAAGAAGAACGTGCCGCAGGACCCGGAGGCCCTTCCCCCCGTTCTTGACGTGGAGTGGAACGGCGAGTCCGTGAACTGCCCCAAAAAGGTTCCGCGCGAACAGGCGCTGTCGATGATCAACGTGCTCCTGCGCGAGATGGAAGCGCATACGGGCAAACGGCCGATCATCTACACCGACATCACCTTCCATAAGGAAATCCTGGAAGGCGAGTTCAACGACTATCCCTACTGGATCCGCAGTGTCGCCGCCGAGCCGCAGGAGCGCTACGCCGACCGCCGCTGGACTTTCTGGCAGTTCACCACCACCGGCCGCGTGCCGGGCGTGGCGGGCGACATCGACCGAAACACCTTCTACGGCACCGAGAACCAGTGGCGCATGTTCGTGGCCAGCGCCTGCGATCCCCGCGACCACAAGCGCCTCCAGCCAACCGGCGTCTGCCGCCCGGTCAGCAATGGGGTCCAGACGGCAAGCGTGGACGAGTAAGGACCGCGCTCCTCACCGTACGAACCGCTCATATCCTTTCGAAGCCCGCCGGCGATGCCTCCACCGGCGGGTTTTTCATGCGCGCACCGGCTCCCGCGCCCTATTTTTCCTGATGACCCGGCTTGAAAAGGGCAGCAATGCTGACCAAAATGCGCTGACAGAACATAACGCCCCGTCGCGATTCCGGCTGATCGAGAACGGAGGTTGGAGGAACGCATGATCCGGAACACCGCCAAAGTCTTCAATTTCGACCTCGGCGAGACCGCCGACGCCATCCGCGAGACGGTCTACAGCTTCGCGCAGGACAAGATCGCCCCGCGCGCGGCAGAGATCGACAGCACCAATACCTTCCCGCGGGACCTTTGGCCCGAAATGGGCGCGCTGGGACTGCACGGCATCACGGTGGAAGAGGAATATGGTGGCGCTGGGCTCGGCTATCTCGAGCACGTGATCGCCATGGAGGAAATCTCCCGTGCGTCCGCCTCGGTCGGCCTGTCCTACGGCGCGCATTCCAACCTCTGCATCAACCAGATCCGCCGCAACGGCAGCGAGGAGCAGAAGCGCCACTATCTGCCGAAACTCGTTTCGGGCGAGCATCTCGGCGCGCTCGCCATGTCGGAGCCCGGCTCCGGCTCGGACGTGGTGTCCATGCGCACCCGCGCCGACAGGCGCGGCGACCGCTATCTGCTCAACGGCAACAAGATGTGGATCACCAACGGTCCACAGGCCGATGTGCTGGTGGTCTATGCCAAGACCGACATGGATGCGGGCGCACGCGGCATGACGGCCTTCATCGTCGAAAAGAGCTTCAAGGGCTTCTCGACCCACCAGAAGCTCGACAAGATCGGCATGCGCGGCTCCGACACCTGCGAACTCGTGTTCGAGGATTGCGAGGTGCCGGAGGAGAACGTGCTGGGCGAGGTCGGCAAGGGCGTGAACGTGCTCATGTCGGGCCTCGATTATGAGCGCGCCATCCTCGCCGCCGGTCCCATCGGCATCATGCAGGCCTGCATGGACATCGTGTTTCCCTACATCCACGAGCGCCGGCAGTTCGGCCAGCCCATCGGCACATTCCAGCTCGTGCAGGGCAAGGTCGCCGACATGTACGTGACGATGAACGCCGCCAAGGCTTACGTCTATGCCGTCGCCAAGGCCTGCGACCGCGGCGAAACCACCCGCGAGGACGCGGCAGGCGCAATCCTCTACGCCGCCGAAAAGGCGACCCAGTGCGCTCTCGACGCGATCCAATTGCTCGGCGGCAACGGCTACATCAACGACTACCCGACGGGCCGCTTGCTTCGCGACGCCAAGCTCTATGAGATTGGCGCAGGCACCAGCGAGATCCGGCGCATGCTGATCGGACGCGAGCTGTACGAGAAGACGGCCTAGTCAGATTTGCGCTGGTCAGGATAGCGGAAACCTCCATAATCGAGGGACCTTCCTCTCGGTCTTCGCAATCCGGTAGCCGCCATGACCCTCAACAAAGCCATCTTCGACGCGCTTCACGCGGCGTCCACTGCCACCATCACGACCGTGCTTTTGAAAAAGGGCATTCGACGGTGCTGGATGAAGGGACCGATGCCGGCTTTCAATGCGCGTGAGAAGCTGGTTGGCAAGGCTTTCACTCTGCGTTTCGTGCCGGCGCGGGAGGATCTGGCGACGCCTGAATCCTGGTCCTCTCCTCGCTCGACCCGCGCGGCCATCGAGGCCATGCCGGAAGGCTGCATCGCGGTGGTTGATGCCATGGGCGTAACGGATGCGGGCATCTTCGGCGAGATTTTGACCGCGCGCATGAAAATGCGCGGCGTCGCGGCGCTGGTGACGGACGGCGTGGTGCGTGACGGCGACGGCGTCGACGGAACGGGTTTGCCCGTGTGGTGTTCAGGCGTAGCCGCCCCGCCCTCTGTCACGAGCCTCACCTTCGTCGGCTGGCAGGAGCCTATCGGCTGCGGCGGCATCGCGGTCTATCCGGATGACGTGATCGTGGCCGATGGCGACGGCGTGGTGGTAATTCCCGTCGCGATGGTGGAAGAGGTCGCCAAGGCCGCCGTGGAACAGGAGCGGCTGGAACTCTGGATCATGCGCGAGGTCGAAAAGGGCGTCCCCCTCCCCGGCCTCTATCCGCCCAACGCGGAAACCAAGGCACGCTACGAAGCCGAGTCAGGCCAGTAACCCGACACGGAAAGACGGCGCGTGTTTTACTACGTCTCGAAAGTCGCATGGTTCTTTGCCACGCCCTCGAACCTGCTCATCAGCCTCATTCTGTTGGGGCTGGTGGTTGCACTCTTTCCTCGCACGCGACGTCTCGGCATTGGCCTTGCGCTGGCTTTCGCGCTGCTGACCGCCGCGTGCGGCCTGTTGCCGATCTCCAGCTACATCATCATTCCGCTCGAAAACCGCTTTCCGCCGTTCCATGACGACGACAAGCCGGTCAATGGCATCGTTCTGCTCGGCGGCTCCGTTGAAGCGGCGGAGTCGGTGGCGCGGGGGACGCTCGTCACCAACGAATCCGGCGAGCGTATCATCGAGACGATCAGGCTCGCGCACCTTTATCCGCAGGCGCGCATTCTCATTTCCGGCGGCGGAACGGTTTTCGGCGAAGGCGTCGCTGAAGCGCCCATTATTGCGGCCTTCCTGACGAGCGTCGGCGTCGATGCCTCGCGCATCATCATCGAGGATCGTTCGCGCACGACTTACGAGAACGCGGTGTTCTCTCGCGACATCGCCAAGCCGAAGGCGGGTGAACGCTGGCTTCTGGTGACCTCCGCCTGGCACATGCCGCGTTCGGTTGGTCTATTCGAGAAAGTGGGCTTTCCCGTCATCCCCTCCCCGGTCGATTACCGGACCAGCGGCAGTTTCACCAATCAGCGCTTCTTCGTTTTTGCTTCCGAGGGTCTGCGGCGGCTCGATATCGGCACGAAGGAATGGGCGGGGTTGGTCGCCTATTATCTGTCGGGCCGCATCGCGACGCTGTTGCCGGGGCCTTAGGGCATGATCCGGAAAAGTGGGAACCGGTTTTCCGACAAGATCATGCCCATCGAAACTTAAGGCTCGGATGGCAGCGCGAGCCGATAAACGCCCTTGAAATCGTCAGGGTCGACGGGTCGCCCTTTCCGCAGAATGACAACGCGCCCCTCCTTCATGAGGCGCACAGCAGTCGCGCGGACGGGCTGCATCAGCGGCCCCCAGCCGTCGGGGTGATCGCCCCCGAGCGCGCGGGCAACATCCATGGGGCCGATGGTCCGCTCCGCACCGCGCTCGTTCAGGAGCGCGAGCATGGTGGTCTCAAGATCTTCCGTCGTCGGTTTTTGGGACATGGGTCCTGCCTAACGCCGCAAGGCGGGCGTCGGATATGAATTGGCGTCGCCACATCACATAAAGCACGCTCGCCGTCGCGACCATGAAAACATACGGACCGATGAACCAGCCGAGATAGGCGAGCGAGAAGAAGAACGCACGCTGGCCGCGATTGAAGTGCTTGCCCGCGACGATGTTCATGCGCGCGGCCTGATGGGCCACCGCCAGCCCCTCCTCCCGCGTATCCTCCTTCAGCACCGGCACCGCGCCGACGATGATCGCCATGTAGTTGAACAGGCGATACGACCAGGCGAACTTGAAGAAGGCATAGACGAAGATGATCGCGAGGCCGATCACCTTCACCTCCCAGGTCACCGGCGTCGTCGCCTGTCCGAAAGGCAGAGTGCTGAAGACAGGCAGCACCGCATCGGCAGAGCGCAGCAGCGCCAGCACGCCGCCGATAGCGATGAGCGAGGTGGAGGCGAAGAAGGCCGTGCCGTTCATCAGCGAGGCCATGATGGTGGTGTCGACGATGCGGTTCTCGCGCACCACGAGCTGTTCCATCCAGCGCACGCGGTATTGGTTCATGAGGGCGTTGAGGCTGTGGCGTCCGGCGGGCGTCAGCTCGACGGCCGCGTGATAGGCAAACCACGCCACGCCGAAAAAGCCCAAGGCCACATAATCCTGAACCGTGAAACCGAGCACTATCGACGCCTCCCGTTGACTCGGCTCTTATCATGCCCAGTTTGTTCAAAGCCTTAAAGCAGGATGGCGGTCATGCCCCAAACAATCACGCGCGGCTTCAAGACCCTGCTCGAAGAGGCCAGCGCGAAGATCAAAAGCCTGTCGCCCGCTGACGCCATAGCCCTGCACGGGCGAGAGGACACCGTGTTCGTGGATTTGCGCGACCCGCGCGAGCTCGAGCGGGAGGGCCGCCTGCCCGGCGCCTTCCATTGCCCGCGGGGGATGCTGGAATTCTGGATTGACCCGGAAAGCCCCTATCACAAGCCGTTCTTCGCGCAGGACAAAACCTACGTGTTCTTCTGCGCAGGGGGCTGGCGCTCCGCCCTGTCGGCAGCAACCGCGCAGGACATGGGGTTGAAGCCCGTCGCCCATGTGGAAGGCGGCTTCAAGGCGTGGAAGGAGGCGGGCGGCCCGGTGGAGGTTACGCCGCCCAAGCCTTGAGGCGTTACCTGTTGTCGCGCTTCGCCTGCGCCACTTTCGTCCGCTGTGACACACGCCCGGCCTGCATCGGGTGAAGGATGGCCTCTCCCTTCACGTTTTCCTTTGGCGTCATGCCCTTGCTCGCGGTGCGGCTTTTGAGCGGTGCTGCGGAGGCGGTCGCCCCCCTCATCGCAAGCGCTTTACGCGCATTTTGCTTCAAGTCCTCTCGCCTGCGCCGTGATCGCTCCTTGTTCACCCGCCCGAGCGCCTCGCGCAGCACGGCCTTGCGGCGGCGCATACCGCGCTCCTCCTCGGCAAAGGTCGTGCGCCCCATGCCCTTGGAGCGAATTTCGCGCCGCTGGCGGTTGAGGATGTCCTGCGTGCGGTCGCGCCGCTCGCGCAAAAGCGTGGTCACCTGGTCGAGTTCCTGCTTGTCGAGCTTCGCAAGCGCGGGATGGTGCGTGTTCTGCACGACGTCGAACTCGTCGGCGCTCAGGATACGCCGTTCCGCCTTCCGGGGTGTCGCCATGGCTGCCTCCGCTGACCGGACGGGAACCGAACGCCCCGCAGGCCAAGCGGTTCCACACGCTCAAGCCGTCGGCAGAACCTGAAAGCCCTCGCCTACAGCATTTGGCGGATCGCCGGAGCAGCGGACATCGACCTGCTCCACCACAGCGCCGCGTGGACCCTGCTCGCAGGCCCGGAGCATCGTCTGAAGAAGCGCGTCCGGCCCGGAAAACACCGCCTCCACGGACCCATCGCGACGGTTGCGGACCCAGCCGCTCAAGCCGTGAAGCGTAGCTTGATCCTGCGTCCACGCCCGAAAGCCGACGCCCTGGACGCGGCCCTGGATCACCACATGGAGAGTACGGTGCGCGCTCATGGGCGCATCATAAGCCGGGACCAGTCGCGCGCGAAAGGGACGGGATGCGCGTCAAAATTCGCCCGGCTTTCGAGACACGCTGGGCGCACCGAAACGAGGGCGCACCTTGGGTTCGGCGGGCGGCAGGGATGAAAGCGCCGCCTGTTTCGCCTGCGGCAGGAAGCCTCTGAGCCCTTGGACATAATCCTTCGGCAGCCCCGCCTCCTCTGCTGCCGCCACGACACCTTCCATATAGCCGGGCTTCGGCGGGCCGGGCTTGGCGCTGCGTCCGATATACACGATGGCGCGACGCGGTCCCTGCTCTGTCACGACGGGCTGGACGACCTTGGTGTAGAGCCCGGTGGACAGACTCTCATAGCGATCGAGGGCGGGAACGTCGCCGAGCGCCAGATCCCACACCATGCCCCACACGGCGCGCTGTAGATCGCGCATGACCGAGGCATAGCCGCCCTCGAAGATGATGAAGCGATGGCGCATCAGCCGCGCGAGGCCGACCGGCTTCGAGGCGGGACAGCGCTTGGCCATCGCCGCCTTGTCCATGTTGGAGCCGTAGGCGAAGTAGAGCGGCATGGCGTTTTAAGCGAATTCCAAAATCACCGCATCAACGGCAAGGCTGTCGCCTTCCTTGGCCAGGATCTTGGCGATAGTGCCGTCGCGCTCGGCGCGCAGCACATTTTCCATCTTCATCGCTTCGACGATGCAGAGCGGCTCGCCAGTCTTCACGTCCTGCCCCTGCTTGACGCTGATGGCCTTGACGAGGCCAGGCATCGGGCAGAGCAGCTTCTTGCCGGTATCGGCCTCGACCTTTTCCGGCATCAGAGTGGCGAGTTCCGCCTCGCGGTGGGTATAGACGCGCGCTTCCACCGAAGCGCCGGCGTGGGAAAGCAGCAGCCCGTTCAGGATCGGCCGCACCTGCACGGCGATGGCCTCGCCGCCGACCGTGCCGGTCCAAACCGGATTGCCCGGCTTCCACGCGGACTCGACCGGCCACGCCTGCCCGTCGATGACGATGGCGATACCGCCTTCGATATCCTCGATCACCACATCGAGCCGCTCGCGGCCGAGCATCACGACCCGCTCGCGGTCGAAGCGCACGGCCGAAGCGGGGCGCATCTGGCCGGAGATCTGGCGCTTGCGCTCGTTCAACAGATGATCGACCGAAGCCGCCACCGCCGCGATGCGCAAGGCTATCTCCCCCTCGGGTGCGAGGGCCTTGAAGCCTTGCGGGAACTCTTCGGCGATGAAGCCGGTCGAGAGCTTGCCGCTCTGCCAGCGCGGATGCTGCATCAACGCCGAGAGAAACGGGATGTTGTGGCGGATGCCGTCGATGGCGAAAGCATCGAGCGCCTTCGCCTGTGCTTCGATGGCCTTCTCGCGCGTCGGCGCGTGGGTCACGAGCTTGGCGATCATCGGATCGTAAAAGATCGAGATTTCACCGCCCTCATACACGCCGGTATCGTTGCGCACCGTCGTGCCGTGGTTTTCGCCCTCACTCGGCGGGCGATAGGTGACGAGACGACCCGTGGAGGGAAGGAAGTTGCGGACCGGATCTTCCGCATAGATGCGGCTTTCGACCGACCAACCGTTGAGCTTCACATCCGCTTGCGCGAGGCGCAGTTTCTCGCCCGCGGCAACCCGGATCATCTCTTCCACGAGGTCGATGCCGGTGATCATCTCCGTCACCGGATGCTCCACCTGCAGGCGGGTGTTCATTTCCAAAAAGTAGAACGACTTGTCCTGGCCCGCGACGAACTCCACCGTGCCGGCGGAGTCGTAGCCCACCGCCTTGGCGAGCGCGACCGCCTGCTCGCCCATGAGCTTGCGGGTCGCCTCATCGAGCAGCGGCGACGGCGCTTCCTCGATGACCTTTTGGTTGCGGCGCTGGATCGAGCATTCGCGCTCGCCGAGATAGATGACGTTGCCGTGTTTGTCGCCGAGCACCTGAATTTCGATGTGGCGCGGATCGGTGATGAACTTTTCGACGAAGACGCGGTCATCGCCGAAGGAGGATGCCGCCTCCGACTTGGCGCGGGCAAAGCCTTCCGCCACCTCATCCGCCGAGTAAGCGATGCGCATGCCCTTGCCGCCGCCACCGGCGGAGGCCTTGATCATCACCGGATAGCCGATGTCGTTGGCAATCGTCACCGCCTGTTCGGGGTTCTCGATCACGCCGAGGAAGCCGGGAACGGTCGAGACCTTCGCGGCTGCTGCCGCCTTCTTCGACTCGATCTTGTCGCCCATGGCGGCAATGGCCACCGGGTTCGGCCCGATGAAGACGATCCCTGCCTCGGCCAGCGCCTTCGGAAAAGCCTCGCGCTCGGAGAGGAAGCCGTAGCCCGGGTGCACCGCCTGCGCGCCGGTCGCCTTGCAGGCCTCCACGATCTTCTCGATCACCAGATAAGACTGCGCCGCTGCCGCCGGGCCGATATGCACCGCCTCGTCGGCCATCTCCACATGGAGCGCATCCTTGTCCGCGTCGGAATAGATGGCGACCGTCTTGATGCCCATGCGCCGGGCGGTCTTGATGACGCGACAGGCGATCTCGCCGCGGTTGGCAATCAGGATCTTGTCGAACATGAGCCCTCGAACGCTTTACGAACCGGAGATGTCCCCTTTCCCGTTACTGCACATCCATGCGTTCGGAAAGCGGTACGGGTTCAGCATTTAGCGTAAGAGGTTCCTTTTAGGCTGCAAGGCAGCTCTGCCGGGCCTGCTGGCGCCCACGCATGATGAAGTCGAGGAGCGCCGTGTCCACGCGCTCGGCCTGATCCAGAACCGCATAGGCGATGGCCATGGCCGTTTCGCTGGGACCACCCACTTCGAGGACGGTCGCAAGCCATTGAACGTCGTCGCCCATGCCGGCGGAGCGCAGGCGAAGGACGGAGAAATCGACGACAAGGGTCTTCAGGGCTCCGGCCCAGCTTTCATCCGCCTCGACCGCACGGTCGAGGGCGAGCAGCGCCTCCGCTTCCACGCGGCTCTTGAGGCCGTCGCTGAGAACGTGGCGTTGAAGATGGTCCACGTCATCCGCCGAGATTATCTTCTTGTCGATGACGGTTTCGATGAAATCGCGAAGCGTTGCGTTCATCATCTGTTTGGCTCCTCCCGGCTTATTCTTGGATGCCGGTTGATCTCTTATCGGAGCCAACATTCACACGGAGGGCTGAGCAAAACCGTTAACGGCCGATGCTGAATCGCCGTTGAGGTTAAGCGTTGCTGAGACTCTTTGGTTGCCAGATTCTTGCTCCCTCGGATTCGCCAAATATTGCATCGCCTTGACCGCGACGGCGCTCATCCTTTGCAATCCCGCAAGGTCACCCTTTCCGCACTTTGGTACGGGCCGATGGTACTTATCTCCCAGCCATGCAGCGCGCTTCCCGCGCTTAAAGCGTTAAGGAGAACTCCCCATGGGGCACCACGGCATTCATCACGTCACGGCCATCGCAGGCCCTGCGCGCCGGAACCTCGACTTCTACACGAAGGTGCTGGGGCTGCGGCTGGTCAAGAAGACCGTCAATTTCGACGATCCCGGCACCTATCATTTCTATTTCGGCGATGAGGCCGGCCATCCCGGCTCGATCCTCACGTTCTTTCCGTGGGAGCATGTGGCTCCGGGACGTGTGGGCGTCGGCTGGACGCAGGAAACCGCTTTCCGCGTGCCGGAGGCTTCCATCGGCTACTGGGCGCACCGCCTCTTGGAAAAGGGCGTCGCCCACGGCGCGCCGGAAAAACGCTTCGGCCAGAGCGTCCTGACCTTCAAGGACCCCGACGGCACGAGCCTCGCGCTCGTCGGCGTACCGGAGGCGGGTAACGATCCCGCTTGGACCGACGGCGGCGTGCCGGCGGAATCCGCCATTCGCGGCCTGGAGGGTGTCACCCTTCTCGTCGAGGACGGTGCCAAGACGGGCGCGATCCTGACCGACGTGTTCGGCTTTCGCGAAACCGCGCAGGACGGCTCGCTCGTCCGTTACCAGGGCGATGCCACCATCGGTGCGACGGTCGATATCCGCTCGGCCAAGGGCTTCCTGCCCGGCCGCATGGGCGGCGGATCGGTGCACCACATCGCCTTCCGCGCTGCAGACGACGCCGCGCAGGAGGCCATGGTGAAGCGGCTTGCCGAGAACCACGGCATCAGGACCACGGAGCAGCGCGACCGCAACTATTTCCGGTCGGTCTATTTCCGTGAGCCCGGCGGCATCCTGTTCGAGATCGCGACCGACGCCCCCGGCTTCGCCGTGGACGAGGCCGCCGGCACTCTCGGCCAAAAGCTGAAGCTGCCGCCTTTCCTCGAACCGCGCCGCAGCGAACTCGAGGCTAAGCTGCCCGAGCTGGCGTAACGCAAAACTCCACCCTCTCCCCTCCGCGGGAGAGGGTGGCGAACAAAGTGAGCCGGGAGAGGGTCGTCCTCACCCGCGCTCCGCCCCTCTCCCGCCCTGCTCTCGCACGGCACCCTCTCTCCCGCAACGGGGAGAGGGAGAAAGGTGAATCATGACCACCGAGTTGTCCTTTATCCATCGCTACGTGCCCACCATGGACCCCGGCCGCCCGCCGCTGCTGCTGCTGCACGGCACCGGCGGCAACGAGGATGATCTTCTGCCCCTGGGCCAGACGATCTCCCCCGGCTCCGCCCTGCTCTCACCGCGCGGCAAGGTGTTGGAAAACGGCATGCCGCGCTTCTTCCGCCGTCTCGCGGAAGGCGTGTTCGACGAAGCCGACGTGAAGGCGCGCGCGCATGAACTCGCGGACTTCATCGCCGAGGCGCGCAAGGCCTACGGCCTCAACGCGCCCATTGCGGTCGGCTTCTCCAACGGAGCCAACATCGCCGCCGCCATGCTGCTGCCGCGCCCCGAAGCGCTCGCCGGCGCGGTGCTGTTGCGCGCAATGGTGCCGCTGAAGGATGCGCCGCAATCGGATCTGACGGGCAAGCCCGTGCTGATGATCTCAGGCGCGATGGACCCGATCATTCCGGCCGACAACGCGACGCAGCTGGCGGAGATGTTGAAGAAAGCCGGAGCCACGGTGGACCACCAAATCCTGCGCGGCGGGCATGGGCTGACGCAGGCGGACGTGCAGTTGGCGGCGGGGTGGCTTGCGACAGAAGCCGCCGTTTAAGAACCAACCACCCTTCCCTCTCCCTCGCGGAGATCCAGCTTGCGTGAGACCGCAATGGATCTGAGGAATGTTTCATCGTGGCTGACAATCAACAGCGCGCCGTCATAGGCGCGCAATCCCGCCTCGACAGCCTCGATCGAGTCGATGTCCAAATGGTTGGTCGGCTCGTCCAGGATCAGGAGGGAGGGCGGAGTCGGCCCGCCGAGCACGCAAGCCAGACCAGCCCGCAACAATTGCCCGCCGCTGAGGCTGGAGACGACCTGTAGCGCCGCATCGGCTCGGAACATGAACCGGGCGAGAGCCGCGCGGCAGGCATTCTCATCCGTCTTTGGATTGAGGCGCCGGAAGTTGTCCCGGATCGAAGCCGATGGATCGAGAAGGCTCACCTGCTGGTCGAACATTGCAAAGTCGGTCATGACCCGCACGGTCCCGGTCCAAGGCCGCAACTGCCCGGTGACAAGCGCCAGGAACGTCGTCTTGCCGGAACCATTCGGCCCAACGACAGCAACACGCTCCGGCCCGGTGATGGCAAGGGAAAGATCCTTGATGATGGGCCGGTCCGGCTCGTAACCGACGCTCACGGCATCGATCATCAGGACCGACTTGCTGGCTGGCAGCTGTGTCGGCGGCAGAACGACGGAGAGCGGCTGAAGGACTTCGATGTGCTCGCGAGCGGAGGCGGCAGCCTCGAGAGCCTGCGCGCGACGCCGTTCTGCGAGACGGGCATTCTCACCGCTCGTGTCCTCGCTTCGGTCCTTGCGCAGACCCGCGAGGATACGTGGCATGTCGCCCTTTGCCCGCTTCTTCTGCCCTGCACGGTCCTTGCGTGCTTTCCTCTCGGCGGTCTCCTGCGTCCTTCGGTCCATCTCGGCAACGCGCTTCTCGGCGTCCGCCAGATCGCGCCGAGCGGCGGCGAGCGCAAGGGCCTTGCGCCCGCGATACTGGCTCCAACCGCCGCCGTAGCGTGTGGCCCCCAGCGAGGTCAGCTCGACGATGGCATCCATCGCCTCAAGCAGCTCCCGGTCATGGCTGACGATGATCGCCCCGCCCCGCCAGTTGGCGAGAAGATCGATCACTGCCGCGCGTCCCTCGCGGTCGAGGTTGTTCGTTGGTTCATCCAGCAGCAGGAAATCAGGCTCCGCGAAGATGAGCGCGGCAAGGCGAGCCCGCGTGCTTTGTCCGCCCGACATTGTCGCCAAAAGCGTTTCGGGACCCACATCCAGCCCGACCCGACCGAGAGCGGAAGCAACGCGTGCCTCCAGGGTCCAGTCAGCATCCGCAAGTTCTTCGACAGTGGCTTCGCCGCTCTCGGCGCGGCGAAGGAGCGCTAGCGCTTCAGCAATGCCAAACAGGTCTGCAATGGTTTCGCCTGGGTCGACTTGAACGGTTTGGCGGAGGATACCCAGGGCGCCATTGACGGCGACCGCGCCGGAGTGAGGACGCATCTCGCCTGAGATCAGCTTGAGGAGAGTCGTCTTGCCGATGCCGTTGCGGCCGACAAGTCCCGCCCGTTCCGGGCCGAAAGTCAGCTCGAGATCAGAAAGGAGAGCACGACCGTCAGGCGTGGACCATGAGAGTCTGGAGAGGGTGATTGAGGCAGGCATGGACATGGATTTTCCCGGTGGCAAAGCAGACTGGCAGTGCTGTCGGGTTGAGATCCATCGGTGCCCATATCCTTTCAATATGACGCTGGAGAGTTGAGCGTCGCGTGCCTTATGTACAGCGGCAGCCTGCTAGTCGCAAGCTCCGGTCTGGCGGTCTTTGCTACCGAATGCCGAGGAGAACACCTGTCTCGAAAAAGCGCTCGATGGCTTCCTCGGCAGGCTTGATGTCGATGCCGCGCTCTTTCAGCCAATCATCGTTGAGATGCGTGCTGCGGTAGCGGTCGCCTGAATCGCACAGAAGTGTCACGACGGAGCCCTTCTCTCCCCGCTGCACCATCTCGCCAATCACTTGCGCCACAGCCCAGAGGTTGGTGCCGGTCGAGCCGCCGCAGGAGCGGCCAATGCGGCGGGAGAGAACGCGTGCCGCCGCGATGCTCGCCGCATCCGGCACCGCGTAGGCGCGGTCGATGAGGTCGGGCACGAAGGACGGCTCGCAGCGCGGGCGGCCGATGCCCTCGATCACCGAGGGAGGCTCGCTGGTGCTGCACACGCTGCGGTCCGCGAGATGCCGATGAAAGACGGAGGCCTCCGGATCAGCGAGGCACAGCTTCGTCGGCAAACGGCGATAGCGGATATAGCGCCCGAGCGTCGCCGACGTGCCGCCGGTGCCCGCCCCCACCACGATCCAGTTCGGCACCGGATAGTCCTCGTGGGTCATCTGGCTGAAGATGGACTCGGCAATGTTGTTGTTACCGCGCCAGTCTGTCGCCCGCTCGGCATAAGTGAACTGGTCCATGTAGTGGCCGCCGAGTTCTTCCGCGAGCCGCGCGCTTTCCGCGTACATTTCGGCGGGGTTGTCGACGAAGTGACTTTCGCCGCCATAGAACGCGATCTGCGCAATCTTCTCAGTCGATGTGGAGCGCGGCATCACGGCGATGAAGCGCAGGCCCAGCATCCGCGCGAAGTAAGCCTCCGACACGGCGGTCGATCCGCTCGACGCTTCGATGATCGTCGTGCCCGGCCCGATCCAGCCATTGCACAAGCCATAGAGGAACAGCGAGCGCGCCAAGCGATGCTTGAGGCTGCCGGACGGATGAGTCGATTCATCCTTGAGATAAAGCGATACGCCCGGAACCGTCGGCAGCGGCACGCGCAGGAGATGCGTATCCGACGAGCGATTGAAATCCGCCTCGATGATCTGAATAGCGGTGGAGACCCAGGAACGGTTGCAGGGGGTGTTCATTGTGGATATATCCAAGAGGATGCTAGGGCGCTCAAAATGTACGAATGGTCTACGCGTACTAGGACGATGCTTTAGGGAATTAGCGAGGGCTAGAGATTTAAGCTCTCGACATCCTGAGTGCCTTCTAAAAGAAGACTCCAGTTCTCAAAAAGTCTGCGCCACGCCTTATACCTGAGGTCAACTTGCAATTCACGTTCCTCAATCGACGCGCGCCCCTCGATTGAGATTGACACAAAAATACGGCCACCGTCCTTTAGAAGCTCTGTGGCCCAAACATTGATACGCCGGCTTGTCTGCTGACTGGGTCCCGGATTTCGGTAATTTCCGAAGCGCCTTCTAAGATTCTCGGTTTCTCCTATATAGACGCTAACTGCACCGCTTGGGTGCAGAGCCTTAAAGCGATAAAGACCTGGCACATTTAGAATCGGCGGAAATTTAAGCTTTGCGCCCTCATCGACTTCAATAGCCCCTAGTGGCTGCCATTTGAGATCGAGCTTGCCATTAAGCTGTTGCTCGATGAGTTGCTCTGCATCTTGACCGTGCTGCGAGACATTAGCTCGAGCTGCCAAAGTCGGATCGCTACCTGTCTTTGGCAGACATTCTAGACAACTTCTGTTGTCTGTTTGCCCCTTCTCTAGCGCGATCTTCTGGGCCTCTTCGATCGTTGCGAATGGCCCCAACCAAGCTCCACTCCCCGAGCCACCTCCGCCATGGAGCCCTCGTCCTCCATTGCAGTAGGAACAGTCAGCACGATGTAATCGCGTCTTCCGGTGAATGACGTTTTCATAAACGTAGTACACAATGACCCAGTTCGGTGACTCTACAACGGAATGTTGTCGTGCTTCTTCCACGGCCGCTCGACTTCCTTGGCGCGGAGCATCGCCAGCGCCCGCGCAATCCGTCGCCTTGTCGAATGCGGCATGATCACCTCGTCGATGTAGCCGCGCTCGGCGGCGACGAAGGGCGACATGAAGCGGTCCTCGTATTCCTTGGTGCGCGCGGCGATCTTCTCCGCATCGCCAATGTCCTGCCGGAAGATGATTTCGACCGCGCCTTTTGCACCCATCACCGCGATCTGCGCGGTGGGCCAGGCGTAGTTCACGTCGCCGCCGACGTGCTTGGAGGCCATGACGTCATAAGCACCGCCGAAGGCTTTTCGCGTGATCACCGTCACCAGCGGCACGGTGGCTTCCGAGTAAGCGAAGAGCAGCTTCGCGCCGTGTTTGATGAGGCCGCCATATTCCTGCGCCGTGCCCGGCAAAAAGCCCGGCACGTCCTCGAAGGTGACGATGGGAATGTTGAAGGCATCGCAGAAGCGCACGAAACGCGCCGCCTTGCGCGAGGCGTCGGAATCCAAAACGCCTGCGAGCACCATCGGCTGGTTGGCGACGATGCCGACCGTGCGGCCTTCAATGCGCCCGAAGCCGGTGATGATGTTTTTCGCAAACGAGTCCTGAATCTCGAAGAAGTCGCCCTCGTCGATAACCTTCAGGATCAGCTCCTTCATGTCGTAGGGCTTGTTCGGGTTGTCGGGGATGAGCGTGTCGAGGCTCTCATCCACGCGGCTCGGATCGTCGAAGCTCGGGATTTCCGGCACGCCGTCAAGGTTGTTGGCGGGGAGAAAATCGAGAAGCCGGCGCACCTGCAACAGAGCCTCGACATCGTTGTCATAAGCGCCATCGGCCACGGAGGACTTGGTGGTGTGCACCTTCGCGCCGCCGAGTTCTTCAGACGTCACTGTCTCGTTGGTGACGGTCTTCACCACGTCCGGGCCGGTGACGAACATGTAGGAGCGGTCGCGGACCATGAAGATGAAATCGGTCATGGCGGGCGAATAGACGTCGCCGCCCGCGCAAGGCCCCATGATCACCGAAATCTGCGGAATGACGCCGGAGGCGATGACGTTGCGCTTGAACACCTCGCCATAGCCGCCGAGCGCGGCCACGCCTTCCTGAATGCGCGCGCCGCCCGCATCGAACAGGCCGACGATGGGCGCGCGCATTTTGAGCGCCATGTCCTGGATTTTGATGATCTTCTGCGCATGCGTTTCCGAGAGCGAGCCACCGAAGACGGTAAAGTCCTTGGCGAAGACGAAAACCGTGCGGCCGTTCACCGTGCCCCAGCCGGTGACCACGCCGTCGCCGGGAATTTTGACCTTCTCCATGCCGAAATCGGTGGAGCGGTGCTCGACGAACATGTCGAACTCTTCGAACGAGCCCTTGTCGAGCAGAAGCTCGATGCGCTCGCGGGCGGTGAGCTTGCCGCGCGCATGCTGCGCCGCGATGCGCTTTTCGCCGCCGCCTAGCCGCGCCTGGGCACGCCTGTCTTCGAGCCGTTCGAGAATGTCCTTCATGCGTGATCTCTGACCGTCGAGAGAAAAACCTTGTCCTGGCTTATCACAGCCGCGCGAGGGCCAACATCCCACTATGGATGGGCTCCACGGCCCCGATCGAGCCTATGATCGGACGGCCAGGTCGAACACCCGGGAAGCCGTCCGGAAATCCGCCTCGCGCCTGCGGCGGCGCTCCATGGCCTCATAGTCCTCGCCCCAGACGCTTTCCTGAAACACCTCGTCCACATGGGAGGCGGCCCAGGCCTCATCCACGTCGATCTGCTGCGCGGCATGGGCGAGCGCGATCAGCACCGAGCCGCCGAGCGTGGTCATGACGTGGAGCGCAGCAAGCGCGAAGGGTGAGTCCAGCCGCTCGATGGCGCCACGGATGGCCGCGACCGCCTCATCCGGCTGGGTCACATGCATGACGCCTTCGGCCAACGCAAAGCGCGCGCCGTGCGTCTCCTTTGCCCAATCGAGGATCGGAGCCCAGGCGGCTTCCTGCGCGGCGGCAAGGCGCGCCGGTTCACTGGTGCGGTAGAAGATCAGGTCGGAGCCCGCATAACGCGTCAGATCGTCGATCACCTCGGCCATGCGGGGCGTCACGCCATCGATGGCGGAATTGACGATGCGGGTCACCGGCATGGCCGCCGGGTCGATCTCCTCCCCCTGCCCGGCCCATTCGCTCGCCAACGCTTCCGCAAGGCCGCGTGTGGGAACAGCCAGCGCCTGACGGCCCGGCGTCTTGGCCGTGCGGCCGTCGAGAGTGAGGAAATGCAGCCCGTCCCGCGTCTCGACGCCCGCCTCCTTGTAGAAGCGCTTCGGCAAGGTCGGCTTCATGCCCGCCTGCGCAGCGCGCATGAGGTTCGGTTCGTCGGACGAGGGAAACCAGTCTCGTGAATCGGTCATGACAAGGACATGGGGGCGGCATTAGCCGCTTGCGAGGGATTGCCGAGGAAACCAGTGAGGACGGCTCCAAGCTCGGTATAGGAATCGACGATGTGACCGGCTCCGGCCTCGTTGAGCGCCGTCACCGGCTGGAAGCCCCATGATACGCCGACCGGCAGCACGCCCGCCGAGCGGCCCATCGCCATGTCGTAGCTTGAATCGCCGATCATGACGGTGTTCTCCGGCCCGATGCCGACCTCTGCCATCGCCTGATGGATCATCGCAGGATGCGGCTTCGAGGGCGCATCGTCCGCCGTCTGGATGGTGGAGAAGACCGTGTGCCAGTCGTGACGGTCAAGCAGATGCGCAACGCCTCGCCGGGATTTGCCGGTGGCAATGCCGAGGATCACGTCCTCGCGGGCGCCCAGCCACTCCAGGCAATCGAGCGCGCCGGGAAAAAGCGGCTCGGCATGGGCGGGGTCATGGCGCAGCGTGCCGAAGGCGTCCTTGTAGGCTTGCGTCAAGCTCTCGACCGGCGCCTGCGGTCCGGCGAGCACGGTAAAGGCCTCCAAGAGCGACAGGCCGACGATGGAGAGCGACCGCTCCCGGCTCGGCGGCTCCATGTTGTGCGCTGCAAAGGCCATGCGTTGAGCTGCGACGATGATGTTCTGGCTGTCGACCAGCGTGCCGTCGACATCGAAGAGAACGAGTTTCATGCGCTTAGCCCATCCGCTGCTCGAGCTTGGCCTTCGCTTCAGGCCATTCGTCCCGAATGATGCTGTAAACCACCGTGTCGCGAATATGACCGTCGGGCATGATCATGTGCTGGCGCAGAATGCCGTCGAGCTTCGCGCCCAGGCGTTCGATGGCGGCGCGCGACTGGTCGTTCAGGCGGTGCGTGCGAAGCTCCACAGCGAGGCAGCCGAGCGTCTCAAACGCGTGGCGCAGCATCAGGAATTTCGCGTGTGTGTTGACGAAGGTCCGCTGCCACGATCCGGCGATCCAGGTCGTGCCGATCTCGACCCGGTGGTTCGCCGCATCGATGTTCATGTAGCGGGTCGAACCGATAATTTTGTCGCCTTCCTTCACCGTGGTGGCGAAGGGCAGCGCGAGCCCCGCCGCCTGAAGCTCGAGCGCCTTCTGCACATAGGCCTCAAAACCTTCCGGACGCGGCACGGTGGTGGTCTTCTTCTCCCACTGGGCACCGTCCTTCGCCGCCTCGGCCAGAGCGGGGATGTGGGCGAGGCTCAAAGGCTGCAAGACAAGCTTGTCCGTCGAAAGGATCACGGGCTCGATGTGAAGCATGATGAAAGCGCCTGTTCGTCTGCTACCTGCGTTGTCCTTCATCGCGGAGCGCATCGCAACAGTCAAACGGCGCTGATCGGGAGGCTGCTCTGCCTCCCGATCATGTGTCGAAAGCGGGGCCTGAGGCTCCGCTTCGGAGCATTTCCCGCAGACGTGGAAGCCGGCCTGCGTCAGAAGATGCTATCGCATACGAGTCCCAAGAGCGCGTTCCGAGGGAAGTGCGCTCTAGTGAATCAGGTAGATGACCCCAGGCAGGCTCAGCGCGAGACCGGCCAGCGCCCAGGCCCCGAGCCGCCAATTGGCGTCCGTCATCGTGTTGCGCAGGCGTTGCGCGAAGGATGCCGCCTCCATGTTGCGCCCGCTGAGGCAGGAGCACAGGGCATAATGCGCCTGTCCATCGGACAATTCGAAGAAATTCATGGCGTCCCCGAGCCTGTCGCTGCCAAGGCCTTCAGCTCGCAGAACCGGATCTTCGAAAGCGACCGTCAGAGGCGAGTTGTCTTCGCGAATGAGGGCCCTCTCCTCCGGAGGCTTGTATTCGATTTCGCCAAGGGAGTTCAGCCGCCGGGTGGGATTGCGCTCGAGAAGCGAAATCCAACGTTCGAGACGCTCCTGCCGGGTCAAAGACCGCGATTGAACGTCGGCGACGGTCCGGAGCTGATCTAGATGCTTATGTTCCATCGATCTCCTCCTTCCAAATGACCCAGTCCGCCATGACGGCGGACTGAGACATGGGAAGGGTTAACGCGGACGGGCGGCAAAAGTGCGACCCGACGGAGATCACAGAAAGGAAGCGGAGCCTTGGAGAATGATCCTGCCCTCAAGCAGGATCATTCTCCGGGTCAAGCCTTATTCCTCAGGCGCATCGACGATAGGATCGTAGCGGCCCACGTCGAACCCGAGGAGGTTGAAGCTCTGCTGCATGTGCGGCGGCAGCGGCGCGGTGATGTCGATGGGCTTGCCCGTGCGGGGATGAGCGATGACGATACGTCGCGCCAGAAGATGCAGCTTGTTCTGAATGCCGCCCGGCAATTCCCAGTTCTCGATGTCAAAATACTTCGGATCGCCGACGATGGGATGCCCGATATGCGCCGTGTGCGCGCGCAGTTGGTGCGTGCGTCCGGTGACGGGCTTCAGCGACAGCCATGCGAGCTTCTGCGCCGCCGTGTCGACCACAGCGTAATAGGTCAGCGCGTGGCTCGCGCCCTCATCGCCATGGCGCGCAACTTTCATGCGGGAGTCGCCCTCGCCGCCCTCTTCCTTCGCGAGATAAGTGGAGACGCGTCCCTGGCGCACGCGCGGCACACCCGCGACCAGCGCCCAGTAGATTTTGCGCGTGGTGCGCGACCGGAAAGATTTTGCCAGCGTCGATGCAGCAAACCGCGTCTTCGCGATCACGAGACAACCCGCCGTGTCCTTGTCGAGACGGTGCACGAGACGCGGCTTCTGGCCCTCCGCATCGCGCATGCATTCGAGCAAGCCGTCCACATGCCGCGTCGTGCCGGAGCCGCCCTGCACCGCAAGCCCCATCGGCTTGTTGATGACGAGAACGTCCTTGTCCTCGTAGAGCGTGATGGATTTCAGGAAATCGCGGTCGTCCTGGTCTTTCGCGGCGCTGCGCGAAACGGGCCTCGGCTGATCGAGTTTCAGGGGCGGTATGCGGACCTTCTGGCCCGCGGCCAGGCGATCATTGGGCTGAGCGCGCTTGCCGTCGACGCGCAACTCGCCCTTGCGGACGATGCGCTGGATATGGGTGAAGGCAAGCTGCGGGAAGCGGGCGACCAGAAAGCGGTCGACGCGCATATCCGCCTCATCGGGCTCGACGGTGAGCGTCTGCACGCCCGTCGCCAATGTCTCCTGCGCGGCGGCCTTCGCCTGCGCCTTCGTGGGCTTAGGCGCCTCTTCCTTCGGCCTCACCCGGAGAGCGGGCGCGGCGCGCGCCTTGCTCGCGGGTTTAGGCCCGCGCTGTTTCGGTGCCTCGCTCCGGCGCGCGGGTTTGTCCTCACGGGAGCGAAAGCCCTGCCGTGATCCCGCCCGTCCGCCGCGAGCGCCATTTCGTCCTGAACCGCTTTGTTTCATGAAACAGTGGGTAACAGAGCGCCGCGCGGGCGGCAATCAAGGGATGGGGATCATTCGAACGTCTTCGACCGGAAACCCGCGCGTGTTCCGGCGCCGATGCCGTCATGAAGATCGCCCGGCGCATAGAAGCGCCGGGCGACGGAAAAGTCCGCTTCTCGCGAAAGGAAGACCGCTACTTCAGGTCTTCCGCCATGCTCTCGGCAAGCGGCTTTAGATCCTCTCACTTAGTAGTTGTAGTCGTAGTCGCAAACCAGCGCGCGACGCCAGACAACGTATCCCCACTGGTTCACGGCACGACGGCGGACGTAGTAGCAATCATCGCCGTACGCGGTGTTGTAATAGGGATAGCCGTAGTCATAGAGACCACCGAGGACCGCGCCACTCGCAAGCCCGACCGCGAAGGCATTGTTATTGAAGAAGCGGTGTCGGTGGAAGAAGAAGCGGTTCCGGTGAATGAAGAAGGGATTGTGTACGAAGGCTGCCCGGCGCCCAATGAAGGGGCGGTTCACGAAGACTGCCCGGTGGGCAAAGAAGGGGCGGCCTGCAAAGGCCGGGTGGAAGCCCCCGCGGAAACCCGGATGAATGAACATCGGACGGGCGAACCCTCCGTGGAATCCGCCGAACCCTCCGTGGAAACCACCAAGCCCGCCATGGAATCCACCGAACCCTCCTCCGTGGAACCCACCGAAGCCCCCCATGCGCGCCTCCGTCGGCACGGCGAGCGCGATGGCGCTGACACCGAACGCGGCAGCTGCGAGCAAGGCCTTGAAACTCGTCTTAAACTGGGACGCAGAACGCATAACAATGTCCTCCGGTCAGGACATCCTGACCTCTCGTCAGAAAAACGCTTACGGCGACGGATTCTTCAAAAATCAGGACATCATGCCGCTGGAACAGGGACCGAAACGTGAACACTCTTTCGTGATCGCCGATGCTCGTTCCATTCGAGAGCGCATGCCCGGCGCAGCAAAGCGGAGGGTGTCTTTCGGAACAGGCGCTAGGAAGCCATCGCGCGGATGAGCGCCAATCCCGACACGAGCCCCGCGACGGAAAGCACGACCGAGGCAGCGACATAAGTGGCGGCGAGCCCCGCCTCGCCCCGTTCCCAGATCAACACCGCATCCAGCGAGAAAGCGGAAAAGGTAGTGAACCCGCCGAGAATGCCAGTGGTGAGAAACAGGCGCAGATGCTGGCTCCACCCCTCACCTGCCTTGAAGGCCAGCCAGCCGGTGAGGACGCCCATGACGAAGGAGCCAAAGACGTTGACCGTCAGCGTGCCCCACGGAAACGCGATGCCGCAATAGCGCGCGCAACCGAGATTGACCGCATGACGAAGAGCGCCGCCGAGACCAGCACCGATGAAGACGAGGAGGAAATTCTGCATCGAGCCTAGCAATGAGCCTTTTGCTTCAAGAGCTCAAGGTCTCCGGTGACAGAGTCCATGTTCCGGCCCCTTACCTCTTTGACGAGGCGGCATGCTTCCTCGACCTGTCCCATCAGAAAAGTCGCCCAAGCCAGATTGCTGCGCGGACCCGCCCAATCGGGATCGTCCCGAATGGCCTTTTCCAGAAGAGGCTTTGCGTCGTGCGGACGTCCGGCCATCAGCATGACGCGCCCATGATCCGCGCTGAGCGCCGTCGAGGGCGCATTCATGCGAGCGGCAACGCGAAAAAGCTCATCGGCGAAATCATAGTCCTTGAAGCGATCTGCCACGACAGCCGCAAAGCCCTGATAGATGCCGCTCTCTCGCGGATCCAGAAGGTAGGCCTGATTGAACCGCTTCACCGCCGTCGTTGTATCTCCCGGCCCGATTAAGGCACTCCAGCCGGCATTGATCGCACGCCGGGCGGCGGCGGCCCGATCCGGCATGACTTTCAGCATGTTCGAGACGAACTCGTCGTCCGCCGCCTTCATGCGGTCCGACTTGACCGCGAAGTTGAAGAAGGGCGCCTCGTTAGCCGGCACCGGATAAACCTTGCGGCTCACTGAAACGCCGGGAGCCACCTCGACCATCTGAGCCTGTACGGGGGAGGCAGAGGTCAGTCCGAGAAGCAGTATGAAGACTACAACGATTTTGTTCATGCCGGTCCCAGTCGCAGCGTCAGCACATCAGAACCAAATAGCGGATAACGTTATTCCCTACACTTTTCGCATTCGCCCGGTAGCCGCTTCCTTAGTCGGATGAGCGCGATCGACAGAGCATCGCGCCTCCGGTCGATCAGTTGCGGTTTGGAAGTCCGTTCTTCGCCCGCTGAGCGCTGATCGCGTCCGCCTGGGCCAGGAGCGTGCTGCGCATCTCCGCAAGTCCCTCGCGGATCTCCCGCCTTTGTTTGGGCGTCGCGGTTTGCGAAGTAAACTCATCGGGCCGCGCCTCGTCGAGCGCCAGCACGGCCTGGATGGTGCGCGCGAGCGCCGGAATATCGCCGAAGGCATATTCGTTGATCGGACGTCCAACCGTCTCTGACAGAGCGGAAAAGACGGCGGGGTCCCGGTCTTTCGGCAGATTGGGATTGGCGGTGAGATAGAGCCGGTATCGCAGCTGCCCGAGATAGAGCAGGAATACGGCGTCGTCCTTCTGGCCTGACTCAAACAGACTCTTGGCGCGCAGGTAGTATTCGGCCGGGTGCTTGGTTTCCAGCTCCACGACGAGCCTCGCCCGCCGCCCCGCGTCGGCCACCCTCGTGCCGGAGGCTACAGCATTGGGCTGTGTCGTCTGGGCCAGCCCTTCGTCGCCTGCGGCGACGACGACGACGCCGACAGCGGCAATCGCCGCACAGATTTTCACGAACCGCCGCATGGCGCGCTCCCCTCGGTGGAAGGGAAGCTATAATGAAATGTTATTATCTAAACAATGCGCTTCGCGCCGGTTCACCCGCGCCTTTCGCGGCGCAATTTTTCCCACCAATCGAGGCGCTTCTTCACGTCGCGCTCGAAGCCGCGATCCACCGGCTCGTAGAAGGTCTGGCGTCCGAGCTTTTCCGGCCAGTAGTCCTGGCCTGAGAAGGCGTCCGGCTCGTCGTGGTCATAAGCGTAGGTTGCGCCGTAGCCGATCTGCTTCATGAGCTTGGTCGGCGCATTGAGAATCGTCTTCGGCGGCATGAGGGAGCCGTGCTCCTTCGCCACCATGGTTGCCGCCTTGTAAGCGGTGTAGACCGCGTTCGATTTCGGAGCGGTTGCGAGATAGACAGCGGCCTGCGCGAGCGCGAGCTCGCCCTCGGGCGTGCCGAGAAAATCGAAAGCGTCCTTCGCCGCATTCGCGACGACGAGCGCCTGCGGATCGGCAAGGCCGATATCCTCCACCGCCATGCGCACGAGACGCCGGGCGATGAAGAGCCGGTCCTCGCCTGCATCGAGCATGCGGGCGAGGTAATAGAGCGCGGCATCGGGATCGGACCCGCGTATGGTCTTATGAAGGGCGGAGATGAGGTTGTAATGCCCCTCCTGCCCCTTGTCGTAGATTGGCGCGCGGCGCTGGATGATCTCCTGCAATTGCGCCGCATCGAAAATCTCGCCGGGCTTCGCCGAGCGCCAGATTTCCTCCGCCAGCGTCAGCGCGGCGCGCCCGTCTCCATCGGCCATGCGCACCAGCGACTCGCGCGCCTCATCGTCGAGCGGCAGCGACTGGCCGGTGACCGCCTCCGCATGACGGAGAATTTTGGCGATGGCTTCCTCGTCCAGCGACTTGAAGATCAGAACGCGTGCACGGGAGAGAAGCGCGGCGTTCAGCTCGAACGACGGGTTCTCCGTCGTCGCGCCAACAAGTGTAATCGTGCCGTCTTCCATGACCGGCAAAAAGGCATCGAGCTGCGCACGGTTGAAGCGGTGAATCTCATCGACGAAGAGGAGCGTTCCCGTCCCCATCGCGCGGCGATGACGCGCCGCCTCGAAAACTTTTTTTAGATCCGCGACGCCGGAAAAGATTGCGGAGATCTGCTCGAAATGCAGGTCCGTCTCATGGGCAAGCAGCCGCGCGACCGTCGTCTTGCCTGTGCCGGGCGGTCCCCAGAACACCAGCGAGCCGAGCGACTTCGAGGCGATGAGCCTTGTGAGGATGCCATCGTGGCCGACGAGATGATCCTGCCCGACCACGTCGGACAGTTTCGTCGGGCGCATCCTGTCGGCGAGGGGCCGGGGTGCGCTTTGCTCGAGGCCCGCGGAGGCGAAAAGGTCGCTCATGACTCGGACCGGCTCAAGCGGGCGTAAATGTCGGGATCGACGCGGACCATGAACCGTTCCGGGTTGGCGGGCACTTCGAAGCCATATTGCTCATAAAGCTTGTGCGCGTCGCGCGTCACCAGCATCCAGCGTCTCAACAGCTGAAGTTCGGGATGATCCATGATCGCCTGCATCAAAGCCTTCCCGGCCCCCTGCCCGCGCGTTGTGGAGCACACGAACACGTCGCACAGATAGGCAAAGGTCGCCTTGTCGGTGACGACGCGAGCGAAGGCGCGTAACGCCCCCTCGCCGTCCCGCAGGGCGAAGCACAGGGAATTGTCGAGCGAGCGCTCGAAGAACGAGCGCGGCTGCCCTTTCGCCCAATAGCTCTCCTCCGCAATCCAGCGATAGGCCATGTCGACCTCTGCCGGCGAAAGCTCGTTGGAAACGGTCCAGCGCATCAGCGTCCCAGCACGGTCGTGAAGATCCGGCCGCCCCTGTTGACGGTGATTTCCCAATAGCCGCTGGCCTTCCCGATGACACGCTCGGCATCCTTGGTGGAAGCGAGGCGTTCGCCATCGATGGCGACAAGCTGGTCGCCCTGCCTGAAGCCGACGCTCGCGGCCGTGCTGCTCTCATCCACATCGGCCACGATCACGCCGTCATCCGAAATGTCGATCTGGAATTCCTCCGCCACGGCGGGGGACATGTTGACCAGCGTCGTGCCGGCAAAGGGCGAGCGCGTGCGGATGCGCACCGGCTCGCGCGACGGCGTTTCCGGCGGCGGCACGAGCTTGACCACGATCTGGCTCTGCTTGCCGCCGCGCAGGATGGTCAGCGGCGTCTCGCCGCGCGTACCCTTCAACGTAAAGCGATAGCCGAAGGCATCGGGGTTATCGATGCTCTGCCCATCCACCGACAGGATCACGTCACCGCGGCGCAGGCCGGCATCCGATGCCGGGCCCTTGTCATAGACCGAGGTCACGAGAACGCCCGTCGGACGCTCCAGCCCGAGGCTTGAGGCGATTTCCCCATCGACCGGCTGCAGGCGCGCGCCGAGCCAGGGCCGCACGACATTGCGCGCCCCGGTTTGCGCGGAGCTGAGAACCACCCGCACCATACTCGAGGGAATGGCGAAGCCGATGCCGATGCTGCCGCCGGAGCGGGAATAGATGGCCGTGTTGATGCCAACCAGCCGCCCGTTCATGTCGATGAGCGCGCCGCCGGAATTGCCGGGGTTGATGGCCGCATCGGTCTGGATGAAGAACTGATAGTCCGACACGCCGACCTGCGTGCGCGCCAGCGCCGAAACGATGCCCTGCGTCACCGTCTGCCCGACGCCGAAGGGGTTGCCGATGGCGAGCACCAGATCGCCAACCTCCAAAGCTTCGGAATCGCCGAGTTCCAGCACTTGCAGATAGTTGGGATTCTTCAGCTTGAGCACGGCAAGATCAATGCGCGGATCGCGCAGGACGATATCCGCCTCGAACTCGCGTCGATCGGCCAAAGCCACCTTCACGTCGTTCATGTTCTCGATGACGTGGTTGTTGGTGATGACGAGGCCGGAGGCATCCACAATCACACCAGAGCCGAGCGAGCTTTGCGAGCGTCCGGGCGGCATGCTGGGGTTGCTGTCGCCGAAGAACCGTCGAAAGAACTCCTCCATGCCGGTGTTCTGCCGCCGGTCGATACGGCTGGCATAGACGTTCACCACCGCGCCCGAGGTCTGCTTCACGACGGGCGCGAAGGAGAGCTGGACCTGAGCCTTGCTCTCCGGAACAGCCCGCTGCTGCGCTTGGGCTCCCGACAATCCGAGAACCAGCGTGGCGGCGACGAGCAACATGCGGCGGAAGGAAAAAATCATAACCTGCATCCGGGTAAAACGTAAGCCTGCGCAAATATGGCGATTCCGGCGCGAGATTACATGACCGGCCGGGCGCATTCAAAGCGGAGCAGCCCTCTCCCCCTGCGCTTCGATTGATATATTGTGTCGACGACGCATGCGCGAGGTCTCATGGAGCAGCCGGAGAAAAGCCCCTGGGCGAGGCACAAGTCCCTCGCAGTGACCCTGCTAATAACCGCCTTCGTAGCGGCCGCGGGCTACCAAATGATGGGTACCGGGCTGTCGCTTGTTCTCGGCCTCATGTGCTGCCTCCTTGCGCTTCAAGATCGCGCGGAAACTCCTCATTGAGATTGTAAGCGCGTTCCTCCCCGGCTGACGGCCCTTCCCCCTCGAAAAACAAAAAGGGCGGCCCGAGGACCGCCCCTGATGGTTATTTTTTCAAGCGAAGCGCTTACTCAGCGGCTTCGACCAGCTCGGTCTTCTGCGTGGGGCCCGAATCCTGGCCGCGCGCATCGACGTCGCGGTCAACGAACTCGATCACCGCCATCGGGGCGTTGTCGCCGAAGCGGAAGCCGGCCTTCAGGACGCGGGTGTAGCCGCCCTGGCGCTCCTTGTAGCGCGGGCCGAGGACCGCGAAGAGCTTCTTGACCATGTCCTCATCGCGCAGCTGCGACATGGCGAGACGGCGGGCGTGCAGGTCGCCGCGCTTGCCGAGGGTGATGAGCTTCTCGACGATCGGACGCAGGTCCTTCGCCTTCGGCAGGGTGGTGACGATCTGCTCGTGCTTGATCAGCGCAGCCGCCATGTTGGCGAACATTGCTTTGCGGTGCTCAGAGGTGCGGTTGAACCGACGACCGCGGAATCCGTGACGCATGGCTTTCTCCTAAATCTTCCGGCCGCCGTGCCAAGGAACGGCCGTCTCTCTTTTGATTCCGCCTCGCGGGCGGGTCGAAAAACAGGGCCGCCGCTTGGCGCGGCCTGCCCTGCCTAAAGCTTAGTAATGCTCTTCGAAGCGCTTCGCGAGATCTTCGATGTTCTCCGGCGGCCAGCCCGGCACGTCCATGCCGAGGTGCAGGCCCATGCTGGCCAGAACTTCCTTGATCTCGTTGAGCGACTTACGGCCGAAGTTCGGGGTGCGGAGCATTTCCGCCTCGGACTTCTGGATAAGGTCGCCGATGTAGACGATGTTGTCGTTCTTGAGGCAGTTCGCGGAGCGAACCGACAACTCGAGCTCGTCCACCTTCTTGAGCAGGGCCGGATTGAAGGGCAGCTGCGGCGCGGCGGCGGCAACCTCTTCCTTGCGGGGCTCTTCGAAGTTGACGAAGACCTGGAGCTGGTCCTGGAGGATGCGCGCGGCATAGGCCACCGCATCTTCCGGCGACACGGCGCCGTTGGTCTCGACCGTCATGATGAGCTTGTCGTAGTCGAGAATCTGGCCCTCGCGGGTGTTCTCGATGCGATAAGACACCTTCTTCACCGGGCTGTAGAGCGAGTCGACCGGGATGAGGCCGATCGGCGCGTCTTCAGCGCGGTTGCGCTCGGCCGGGACGTAGCCCTTGCCGGTGGCGACCGTGAACTCCATGCGGATTTCCGCGCCCTCGTCGAGGGTGCAGAGCACGAGTTCAGGGTTCAGGATCTGCACATCGCCGACCGTGTTGATGTCGCCCGCCGTCACGAGGCCGGGGCCGGTCTTGCGAAGCGTCATGCGCTTCGGACCCTCGCCCGACATCTTGATGGCGATCGTCTTCACGTTGAGGACGATGTCCGTCACGTCCTCGCGGACGCCCGGAATGGAGGAAAACTCATGCAGCACGCCGTCGATGTGAATCGACGTGACCGCTGCGCCCTGGAGGGACGACAGGAGGACGCGACGCAGCGAGTTGCCGAGCGTCGTGCCGAAACCGCGCTCCAGCGGTTCCGCGACGACCGTCGCAATGCGCTTCGGATCGTCGCCGGGAGCCACTTCCAGCTTGTTCGGCTTAATCAGCTCTTGCCAGTTCTTTTGGATCACAACCACACCTCTTGAGGTACGGAATAAGGGAAGGCCTTGAGCCCTCCCCCTAAACCGGAACGCGCGCAGGCCAAGCCTACGCGCCGGATGATCTTAGACGCGGCGACGCTTGCGCGGGCGGCAGCCATTGTGCGGGATCGGCGTCACGTCACGGATCGAGGTGACGGTGAAGCCGGCCGACTGCAGCGCGCGCAGAGCGGATTCACGGCCGGAGCCGGGACCCGAAACCTCGACCTCGAGGGTGCGCATGCCGTGCTCGGCAGCCTTGCGGGCGGCATCTTCAGCCGCGATCTGCGCGGCGTAGGGGGTCGACTTGCGCGAGCCCTTGAAGCCCATGGCGCCAGCGGAAGACCAGGAGATCGTGTTGCCCTGGGCGTCCGTGATGGTGATCATGGTGTTATTGAACGAGGCGTTCACGTGCGCCACGCCGGAGACGATGTTCTTGCGTTCGCGGCGGCGGACGCGGGTCGCTTCTTTAGCCATTCTTCAGTCCTTCAAACGCGCCCGTCATGCCAGGCGCTCGGGAGAAAAGGCCACCCCGAGGGATGGCCGTAGGAAAATTACTTCTTCTTGCCGGCGATCGGCTTCGACTTGCCCTTGCGGGTGCGGGCATTGGTGTGCGTGCGCTGGCCGCGGGTCGGCAGGCTGCGGCGGTGGCGCAGGCCACGATAAGCGGCGAGGTCCATGAGGCGCTTGATGTTCATGGACACTTCGCGGCGAAGGTCGCCCTCCACGATGTAGTCGCGATCGATGGTCTCACGGATCTGGAGCACTTCGGCGTCGGTGAGCTGGTTCACGCGGCGCTCGGCCGGGATGCTCACCTTCTCGATGATTTCCTGGGCCTTCTTCGGGCCGATGCCGTGGATATACTGAAGCGCGATCACAACGCGCTTGTTGGTCGGAATGTTGACGCCTGCAATACGGGCCATCGTCATCTCCATGTGGTCGAAGCTTGCGCTTCAGGTGGTGTTATCGCGCGTCCGGTGGAGGCCGGCCCCTGCGCGGGCTTATCAGAACACAACAATCCGAAGCAGCCTCTCACGAAGCCCTCCGGACCGCCTGTTCATAGAGTAAGAGCCAGCCCCTAGCGTTTTCCACGCTCGGCGTCAAGCCCCCTACCCTTTACCGGCCAAGGATTTCCTTGACCGCGTCAGTCACATTGTCGATCGGCTTCATGCCGTCGACGGTCTTCAGGCTGCCCTTTCCGGCGTAATAGGCGGAAAGCGGGGCCGTCTGATTCCGGTATGCCTCGAGCCGGGTCTTGAAGACTTCCGGGTTGTCGTCCTTGCGGACCGGCTCGCCGCGCGCCTCGGTTTCCTTGGCGCGCTTGACAATGCGGTCCACCAGCTCGACCTCGTTGACCTTGAACTCGACGACCGCGTCGAGCTTCAGGCCCTTTTGGGCCAGCATAACGTCGAAAGCCTCGGCCTGGGCGACCGTGCGCGGGAAACCGTCGAGGATGAAGCCCTTCTTCGCATCGGGCTCCTCGATGCGGTCGGCGATGATGCCGACCACGACGTCGTCCGACACCAGCTCGCCGCGATCCATGATCGCCTTGGCCTTCACGCCCACCGGCGTTCCGGCGGCGACGGCGGCGCGGAGCATGTCGCCTGTCGACAACTGGGGAATCCCCAACCGCTCGACCAGACGCACCGCCTGGGTCCCCTTTCCGGCGCCCGGAGGCCCCAGCAGGATGATTCTCATCGACGTCCCCCCTATTGCGTCGACCATCCTCGCGGCTATGCGCGAGGAGTCTTCTTCTTAGCGGCGACGAGCGCCTCTCAGCTTAGCCTTCTTCACGAGGCCCTCATACTGGTGAGCCAGCAGATGGCCATGGATCTGCGCCACCGTGTCCATGGTGACGGATACCACGATCAGAAGCGATGTTCCGCCGAAATAGAACGGCAAAGCCGCATATGAAACCAACACCTCTGGAATCAAGCAGATGATGACCAGATAAGCTGCACCGAGAACGGTGATGCGAGTCAATACCTGGTCGATAAAGTCGGCCGTGCGCTCGCCGGGACGGATGCCGGGAATGAAGCCGCCCTGCTTCTTCAGGTTATCCGCCGTCTCCTGCGGATTGAACACGATGGCCGTGTAGAAGAAGGCGAAGAACACGATCAGCGCCGCATACATCAGCATGTAGAGCGGGCGGCCGTGGCCCAGATAGGTGGTCAGCATGCCGATGATGCCGGTGCCGTCTTGGGCCGTCTGGAAGCTGGCGATGGTCGCCGGCAGCAGCAGGAGCGACGAGGCAAAGATCGGCGGGATCACGCCCGAGGTGTTGAGCTTCAGCGGCAGGAAAGAGGTCTGCCCCTCGTACATGCGGTTGCCCACCTGGCGCTTCGGATAGTTGATGAGCAGGCGGCGCTGCGCGCGTTCCATGAACACGACGAAGTAGATGATCGCCACCGCCATCACGACGACGCCGATGATGAGGCCCGTCGAAAGCGCGCCCTGGCGGCCGAGCTCGAGGGTACCGCCGATGGCCCGCGGCAGGTTGGCGACGATGCCCGCGAAAATGATGAGCGAGGTGCCGTTGCCGATGCCGCGCGAGGTGATCTGCTCACCGAGCCACATCAGGAACATCGTGCCGCCGGTCAGGGTGATAACCGTCGAAACAAGGAAGAACAGGCCCGGCGTCTGCACGATGGAGCCGGAGCTCTGCAGGCCAACCGCAATGCCCCAGGACTGGAACACGGCCAACAGTACCGTGAGATAGCGGGTGTACTGGTTGATGATCTTGCGGCCCGACTCGCCTTCCTTCTTCAGCGCTTCGAGCGAAGGCAGAACCGAGGTGAGGAGTTGCACGATGATCGAGGCCGAGATGTACGGCATGATGTTCAGGGCAAAGATCGCCATGCGCTCGACGGCGCCGCCGGAGAACATGTTGAACAGGCCGAGCACGCCGCCGCTGGCGCTCTGGAAGCTCTGGCGCAGCGCTTCCGGATTGATGCCGGGCAGCGGGATATAGGTACCGAGACGATAGACCAGCAGCGCGCCGAGGGTGAACCAAATGCGCTTTTTCAGTTCTTCGGCCTTCGCGATGGCACCGAAGTTGAGGTTTGCCGCAAGTTGCTCGGCTGCTGAGGCCATTGTCTCGTCCCCGAAATACTGGAGTCTGGTCATGCCTCCTTAGAAGCATGACCGGAATCCAACCTCTCTGATGATCACAACCCCGAAACAGCCTCCGGGATCATGCTCGGATAAGGTGATGAGTCGACTACAAGTGACAATGTCACGAAAAAGTCGACACCCTCATCACGCGAACGGCGGCCGCACGATCAGACGCGGGCCGCCGCTTGGATCTTAAGTCAATGTGGGGTCAGGCTCACGCCTGTGCAACGGCGCCCAGAAGGGTCACCGAGCCACCCGCCTTCTCGATCGCTGCAACGGCCGACTTGGACGCACCAGCAACCTGGAAAGACAGCTTCGCCTTCAGCTCGCCGACGCCCAGGATCTTCACGCCGTCGCGCGGCTTGGAGATCACGCCAGCGGCGACCAGGGCTTCGTTGGTCACGGTCGCGCTCTTGTCGAGCTTGCCCGCGTCCACGGCCTGCTGAATGCGGCCGATATTGACCTCGTTCAGCTCGATCGCGTTCGGCTTGTTGAAGCCGCGCTTCGGCAGACGGCGATGCAGCGGCATCTGACCGCCTTCAAAGCCCTTGATGGCCACGCCCGTACGGGACGTCTGACCCTTCACGCCGCGTCCGCCGGTCTTGCCCTTGCCGGAGCCGATACCACGGCCGACACGCATCCGGTTCTTCGAGGCGCCTTCGTTGTCACGAATTTCGTTAAGTTTCATGACGCTCTCCTCACTGCCCGTCGACAACGCGCACGAGGTGCTTGACCTTCTCGATCATGCCGCGCACCGAGGGGGTGTCGACAAGCGTCGAGGTCCGATGAAGCTTGTTGAGCTTCAGGCCGATCAGCGTCTCGCGCTGCTTGCCCTCGCGACGGATCGGCGATCCGATCTGCTCAACGGTGATAGTTTTTGCTGCGGAAGCAGGCTTCTTCGCCATGGTCAAAGCCTCCCTTACGAATCCGCGCCAGCGCCATCGACGTCACCGGCATCGCGGCGACGAGCCTGCAAGGTCGAAACCTTGAGGCCGCGGCGAGCGGCGACCGAACGCGGGCTATCCTCGTTCTTGAGCGCGTCAAAGGTCGCGCGGACGAGGTTGTACGGGTTCGAGGAGCCAAGGGACTTGGCGACGACGTCCTGCATGCCGACCGTCTCGAAGACGGCGCGCATCGGGCCGCCGGCGATGATGCCGGTACCCTGCGGGGCAGCGCGGAGCACGACCTTGCCGGCGCCGTGGCGGCCGTTAACGTCGTGGTGCAGCGTGCGGCCTTCGCGGAGCGCGACGCGGATCATGGAACGCTTGGCAGCGTCCGTGGCCTTGCGAATGGCCTCCGGCACTTCGCGGGCCTTGCCGTGGCCGAAGCCGACGCGGCCCTTCTGGTCGCCGACGACTACGAGAGCAGCGAAGCCGAAGCGACGGCCGCCCTTCACGACTTTCGCGACGCGGTTGATGTGCACCAACCGATCGACGAATTCGCTGTCGCGTTCTTCGCGATCAGCACGTTCTCTAGGTTCTCTCGCCATGAGACCTCTCACTTGCGCGGGCGGCGGGCCCGCTCGCTAAGGGTAATTTCGAATACCCGCCGTTGATTTAGAAATCGAGACCGCCTTCGCGGGCTGCGTCGGCCAAAGCCTTGACGCGTCCGTGGAAGAGGTAGCCCGAGCGATCGAAGATAACCTGCTTCACGCCGGCCTTCGCCGCACGCTCGGCCACGAGCTTGCCGATTTCCTTCGCAGCCTCGACGGTGGCTCCGGTCTTCAGCTTGGCCCGAAGGTCCTTTTCAATCGTCGATGCCGACGCGACGGTCACGCCGCGAACGTCATCAATGATCTGGGCATAGATCTGCTTGGACGAACGGAAGACCGACAAACGCGGACGGCCATTCGCTGCCTTCTGGATCGCACGGCGCACACGAGCCTTGCGGCGATCTTCAGCGCCTTTCTTCTCAGCCATGATACGTCGTCCTTACTTCTTCTTGCCTTCCTTGCGGAAGATGAACTCGTCGGAGTACTTGACGCCCTTGCCCTTGTAGGGCTCCGGACCGCGATATTCGCGGATCTCGGCGGCCGTCTGACCGACTTTCTGCTTGTCGATACCGGAGACGACGACTTCCGTCGGCTTCGGCGTCACGATCGTGACACCTGCCGGGATTTCGTAGTCGATATCGTGGCTGTAGCCGAGCGAGAGCTTCAGCATCTTGCCGGCAACGGCGGCCTTGTAGCCGACGCCGTTGATCTCAAGACGCTTCTCGAAGCCCTTGGAGACGCCCTCGACCAGGTTCGCAACCTGAGCACGGGACATGCCCCACTTCGCACGGGCGATCTTGGAGGTGTCGCGCGGATTGACCGCCACGGCGCCATTCTCAAGAACAACCGTCACTTCTTCAGGCACGACGAACGACAGTTCGCCCTTCGCGCCCTTAACCTTCACCAACTGGCCGTTGACAGTGGCCGTCACACCGGACGGGACCGTAACGGGCTTTTTGCCTACTCGCGACATTTTCGGATCTCCGTGGTTCTGTGCTGATGCTGTGAGGTCTTAGAAGACCTTGCAGAGCACTTCGCCGCCCACGTTCTTCTCCCGGGCCTCATGATCGGCCATCACGCCCTGGGGCGTCGAGAGAATGGTGATACCGAGGCCATCGGCCACGCGCGGCATAGCGTCAACGGAAGAGTACACGCGGCGGCCCGGCTTGGAGACGCGCTCGATGGAGCGGATCACCGGCTGGCCGTCGTAGTACTTCAGCTCGATCGAAAACTCGGTGCGGCCATTGCCGAACTCGGTCTGCGAGTAATCGCGGATGTAGCCCTCGGACTTGAGAACCTCGAGGACACGGGCGCGAAGCTTCGAGCCAGGGGTCGAAACGGTTCCGCGACGGCGCATCTGCGCGTTGCGGATACGGGTGAGCATATCGCCCAACGGATCGTTGATCATCAGATGCCCTCCCTTACCAGCTGGACTTCACGAGGCCCGGGATCTTGCCCTGGGAACCCAGCTCGCGCAGAGCGATACGCGACATGCCGAGCTTACGGTAGTAAGCGCGCGGACGGCCCGACACCTCGCAACGATTGCGGATGCGCGACGGGCTCGAGTTGCGCGGCAGCTCAGCCAGCTTGAGGCGCGCCTCGAAGCGCTCCTCCATGGACTTTGCCTCGTCGTTAGCGACCGCCAGGAGGCGCTCACGACGGCCCGCGAACTTCTTCACGAGCTTGCGACGAAGCTTGTTCTTCTCAATAGAGCTTTTCTTAGCCATTCGATTTATCTCCAGTGTCCGCGTCTGAGGACAGTATCCTCACTGCCGGAACGGGAAGTTGAAGTGACGCAGCAGAGCACGGGCTTCGTCGTCGGTCTTCGCCGTGGTGGCGATGACGACGTCCATACCCCAAACCTGCTCGACCTTGTCGTAGTTGATCTCAGGGAACACCAGGTGCTCCTTGATACCGAGCGCGTAGTTGCCGCGGCCGTCGAACGACTTGGGGTTCAGGCCCCGGAAGTCGCGGACGCGGGGAAGCGCGATCGTCACGAGACGGTCCATGAACTCGTACATACGAGCCTTACGGAGCGTGACCTTGGCGCCGATCGGCATGTTCTCGCGAACCTTGAACTGCGAGATCGCCTTGCGGGCCTTCGTGATCACCGGCTTCTGGCCGGCGATGAGCGCGAGGTCAGCTGCCGCAACGGACGCCTTCTTCGAGTCGGCCGTCGATTCGCCAACGCCCATGTTCAGCACGATCTTGGTGATCGTGGGAACTTCCATGGGGTTCTTGTAGCCGAATTCCTTGATCAGCGCGGGACGCACCACTTCTTCGTAGTGCTTGCGCAGACGCGGGGTGTAGGCATCAACCTGAGTCTTAGCCATCGATCAGGTCTCCCGAACGCTTGGCGAAACGAACCTTGCGGCCGTCGTCCATAACCTTGAAACCAACCCGGGTCGGCTTGCCGTCCTTCGGGTCCGCATAAGCCAGGTTCGACAGATGGATCGGCGCCTCTTTCGAGATGATGCCGCCTTCTTGCGCTGCCGTCTGGCGCTGATGACGCTTCACCAGGTTCACGCCGCGGACAACCGCGCGCTCTTCCTTCGGCATCACCTGCACGACTTCACCGGTCTTGCCCTTGTCGCGACCGGTCAAAATGACGACCTTGTCGCCCTTCTTGATCTTCGCGGCCATTAGAGCACCTCCGGTGCCAGCGAAATGATTTTCATGTGATTCTTGGCACGCAGTTCACGCGGAACGGGGCCGAAGATACGGGTGCCCACGGGCTCTTTCTGATTGTTGATCAGAACCGCGGCGTTCCGGTCGAACCGGATGACCGATCCGTCAACGCGACGGATGTCCTTGGCCGTGCGAACGACGACCGCCTTCATGACGTCGCCCTTTTTCACGCGGCCGCGCGGAATAGCCTCTTTCACGGATACGACGATGATATCGCCGACGGAAGCGTACTTACGCTTCGAACCGCCGAGAACCTTGATGCACATCACGCGACGAGCGCCGGAGTTATCGGCGACGTCAAGATTCGTCTGCATCTGGATCATGGCTTTGATCCTTTCCTTTGTTTCAGACAGGTTTCCGGCTTAGGCACGATTACCTTTCCGGACTACGCCTGACGGAGATCTGATGTCCCCTGCCCTTCATGTCGAGAAAGGCGGCCGTATACACGAGCCGCCTTCGTAAGACAACCCCTACCGGAGGCCGATTAGGCCTTCGATTGGTCGATGAGCACCCAGGTCTTGAGTTTGGAGAGCGGCTTGGTCTCTTCAATGAAGACCGTGTCGCCCACCTTGGCTACATTGTTCTCATCGTGAGCGTGGTAGTTCTTCGTCTTACGCACGGTCTTTTTCATGACCGGGTGCGTGAAACGGCGCTCCACCTTCACGACGACCGTCTTGTCCTGCTTGTCGCTGACAACGACGCCCTGCAAAACGCGCTTCGGCATCTTGATCCCCTTTAAGCCTTCGCCGACGCCGACTTCTGGCGCTGCAGCGTCTTGACGCGAGCGATGTCCTTGCGGACCTCCTTCACGCGTCCCGTATTCTCGAGCTGCCCCGTCGCACGCTGGAAGCGAAGGTTGAACTGCTCCTTCTTGAGGGTGAGCAGCTCATCCGTCAGCTGGTCCGTCGACATCGCCTTGAGGTCGGAGGTTCTCTGCTTGGACTTCATGATTCCCTCCTTACTCCGCAATGCGCTGGATGAAGCGCGTCTTGATCGGGAGCTTGGCCGCGCCGAGACGGAGCGCCTCACGGGCGGTCTCCTCCGGCACGCCGTCGATCTCGAACATGATGCGGCCAGGCTTCACGCGAGCTGCCCAATATTCGGGCGCGCCCTTACCTTTACCCATACGCACTTCGGTCGGCTTGGTCGACACCGGCACGTCCGGGAAAATGCGGATCCACACACGGCCCGCACGCTTCATGGCGCGGGTGATCGCGCGGCGAGCCGCTTCGATCTGACGAGCGTTCACACGCTCGGGTTCCATCGCCTTCAGGCCGAACTGGCCGAAGTTGAGGTCCGTGCCGCCCTTCGCGGTACCGGAAATCCGGCCCTTGAACTGCTTACGGAACTTGGTTTTCTTCGGTTGCAACATGGCAAACCTCTCCTGACCCCTCGGTTACGCCGCTTGCTCGCGGCGGCCACCCGAGCGGCCTCCGTCTTCGTTCATCCGCTTGTCCTGAGCCATCGGGTCGTGCTCAAGGATTTCGCCCTTGAAGATCCAGACCTTGATGCCGCAGGTGCCGTAGGTCGTGAAGGCCGTCGCTGTGCCGTAATCGACATCCGCACGCAGCGTGTGCAGCGGAACGCGGCCCTCGCGGTACCATTCCTGGCGGGCGATTTCAGCGCCACCCAGACGGCCCGAGCAGTTGATACGGATGCCTTCGGCGCCCAGACGCATCGCCGACTGAACGGCGCGCTTCATGGCGCGGCGGAACGCAACGCGGCGCTCGAGCTGCTGAGCGATCGAATCGGCGACCAGGGTCGCATCGACTTCCGGCTTGCGGACTTCGACGATGTTGATCGCCACATCAGCGTCCGTCATCTTGTTGACGAGCTTGCGCAGCTTCTCGATGTCGGCGCCCTTCTTGCCGATCACGACACCCGGGCGACCCGAGTGGATGGTGACGCGGCACTTCTTGTGCGGACGCTCAATCACGATCTTCGAAACGGCGGCCTGCTTGAGCTGCTTCAGGAGGGCATCGCGGATCGCCATGTCCTCATGCACCAGCTTAGAGTACTCGCCCTTGCCGGCGAACCAGCGCGAGTCCCAGGTCCGGTTGATGCCGAGCCGAAGACCGATCGGGTTTACTTTCTGACCCATCTGGTTCTCCTTTACGCCTGTTCGGCGACTTCCCGAACCACGATCGTGAGGTTCGAGAACGGCTTCATGATACGAGCGCCCCGGCCACGAGCCCGGGCGTGGAAGCGCTTCATGACAAGCGCCTTGCCGACGAAGGCCTGGCTGACGATGAGATCATCCACATCGAGGTTGTGGTTGTTCTCAGCGTTGGCGATGGCACTCTGCAGGCATTTTCTGACGTCCTGCGCAATACGCTTGCGCGAGAACTCGAGATCGGCGAGCGCAGTCGAAACCTTCTTGCCGCGGATCAGGCCCGCAACAAGATTGAGCTTCTGGGGACTGACGCGCAGCATGCGGGCGACGGCTTGAGCCTCATTGTCGCCCAGCGCGCGAGGAGTAGCGGCCTTACCCATATTACTTCCTCTTCGCCTTCTTGTCCGCCGCGTGGCCGTGGAAGGTGCGGGTCGGCGAGAACTCGCCGAACTTGTGACCCACCATTTCCTCGCTCACGTAGACGGGAATGTGCTTCTGACCGTTGTAGACCCCGAACGTGAGGCCCACGAACTGCGGGAGGATCGTGGAGCGGCGGCTCCAGATCTTGATGACCTCGTTGCGGCCCGACCCACGGGCAGCCTCGGCCTTCTTGAGGAGGTAGCCGTCGACGAACGGACCCTTCCAAAGCGAACGTGCCATGACGTGCCTCTGTCCTTACTTCTTCCGTGCGTGGCGGCTCGACACGATGAACTTGTCGGTCCGCTTGTTCGAACGGGTTTTCTTGCCCTTGGTCGGAATGCCCCACGGCGTCACCGGATGGCGACCGCCCGAGGTGCGACCCTCACCACCACCGTGCGGGTGGTCGATCGGGTTCATCGTAACGCCGCGGTTGTGCGGACGCTTGCCGAGCCAGCGATTACGACCGGCCTTGCCGATCGAGGTGTTCATGTGGTCCGGGTTCGACACAGCGCCGACGCTGGCGAAGCACAGGCCGTGAACTAGGCGCTGCTCGCCGGAGTTCAGGCGGACCGTGACGTAGCCCTGGTCGCGACCCACGATCTGAGCGTAGGTGCCGGCCGAGCGGGCGATGGCGCCGCCGCGGCCGATCTTGAGCTCCACATTGTGGATGATCGTGCCCACGGGCATGTTGCCGATCGGCATCGCGTTGCCGGGCTTGATGTCGACCTGCTCGCCGGCCGTCACCTGATCGCCGACAGCGAGACGCTGCGGAGCCAGGATGTAGGACAGCTCGCCGTCCGCGTAGCGGATCAGGGCGATGAAAGCGGTGCGGTTCGGATCGTACTCGATCCGGTCCACGGTCGCTACATCGCCCATACGGCCGCGACGCTTGAAATCGACCAGGCGCAGGGTGCGCTTGTGACCACCGCCGCGGAAGCGAACGGTGACACGGCCGAGGTTGTTGCGGCCGCCGGAGGACTTCTTGCCCTCCGTCAGAGCCTTGACCGGCTTGCCCTTGTAGAGCTCGCTGCGGTCGACGATCACCAGCTGGCGGAGGCCGGGGGTGATTGGTTTGAAAGTCTTCAAAGCCATCGGATCACTCTCTCAACCGATCAGAGGCCCGTCGTGACGTCGATGGTCTGGCCCTCTTCGAGGGTCACAACCGCCTTCTTCACGTCCGACCGCTGGCCGCGGGTGCCGCGGAACAACTTCACTTTGCCCTTGGTGACGATCGTGTTGACGCTCTTCACCTTGACATCGAACAGCTTCTCAACCGCTTCCTTGATCTGCGGCTTCGTCGCATTCGGCGACACCTTGAAGACGACCTTGTTCTGATCGGACAGGGTCGTAGCCTTCTCGGTGATCACCGGGCTTACGATCACATCGTAATGGCGCGGATCCAGGCTCATTTGAAGCGCGCCTCCAGCGCATCGACAGCCGCCTTCGTGAGAACGAGCTTCTCGCGACGGAGAATGTCATAGACGTTGATGCCCTGCACCGGCAGGACGTCGATGTTCGGGATGTTGCGAGCAGCCCGCTGGAAGTTCGTCTCGATCTCGGCGCCGCCGATGATCAGGGCGTTGGCAAGACCGAGCTTGCCGAAACGCTCGACGAGAGCCTTCGTCTTCGCCTCAGTCAGCTTCACGTCATCGACGACGATGATCGAAGCATCCTTGGCCTTCGACGACAGGGCGTGCCGCAGAGCCAGAGCGCGGACCTTCTTCGGCAGGTCGTGAGCATGGCTACGAACCTGCGGACCGAAGGCACGACCGCCGCCCCGGAACTGGGGCGCGCTCGCAGCGCCGTGACGGGCGCTACCGGTGCCCTTCTGCTTGTAGAGCTTCTTGGTCGTCCGGTCGATGTCCGAACGATTCTTGACAGCGTGCGTACCGGCCTGGCGCTTGGCAAGCTGCCAGCGGACGCAACGGGCGAGCAGGTCGGCGCGCGGATCGAGACCGAAAATCGTCTCGTTCAGATCGACCGAACCGGCCTTCTTGCCCTCAAGCGTGGTGATATCGAGCTTCATCACGCATTCTCCTCTTGGGCTGCCGGCGCAGCATCGTTAGCACCCGTGCGGAACGCGCCGGGCATCGGCACCTCCTTGGGCAGCTTCCGCTTCACCGCATCGCGGACGAAGATCCAGCCGCCGGCAACGCCAGGAACGGCGCCTTCGACGAGGATCAGACCGCGCTCGACGTCGGTCGACACGACACGCAGGTTCTGCGTGGTGACGCGCTCGACACCGAGGTGACCCGGCATCTTCTTGTTCTTGAAGGTCTTGCCCGGGTCCTGACGGCCACCGGTCGAACCGATCGAGCGGTGCGACACCGACACACCGTGCGAGGCGCGCAGACCGCCGAAGTTCCAGCGCTTCATACCACCGGCGAAGCCCTTACCCGTCGTGATGCCCGTGACGTCCACGAACTGCCCGGCAATGAAGTGATCAGCGGTGATCTCGGCGCCGACCGGGATGACGGCATCCTCGGAGACGCGGAATTCCGCGAGCTTGCGCTTCGGCTCGACCTGAGCGACGGCAAACCGTCCGCGCTCGGCCTTCGAAACGTTCTTGACCTTGGCCTTGCCGACGCCGACCTGCAGCGCGGTGTAGCCGTTCTTATCCTTGGTCCGATGGGCGACCACTTGGCACTGATCGACCTTAAGAACCGTGACCGGGACATGCTCACCGGCATCCGTGAAGATGCGGGTCATCCCGAGTTTCTGTGCAATGACGCCTGAGCGCATGTGCGTATCCTCTCGACGTGTCTACCGTTAACCCCAAACCCCAAGAGGGCTTAGAGCTTGATTTCCACGTCCACGCCCGCAGCGAGGTCGAGCTTCATCAGCGCGTCCACGGTCTGGGGAGTGGGGTCCACGATATCGAGAACGCGCTTGTGAGTGCGCATCTCGAACTGCTCACGCGACTTCTTGTCGATGTGAGGCGAGCGAAGAACCGTAAAGCGCTCGATGCGCGTCGGCAGCGGGATGGGCCCGCGCACCTGGGCGCCGGTCCGCTTCGCGGTCGACACGATTTCACGCGTCGATGCGTCGAGGATCCGGTGATCGAACGCCTTAAGGCGAATGCGAATATTCTGACCGTTCATGGGTTGCCCCGTTCAGCGAAGAAGGAATGGCCGGCCGAACCGGCCATGTCCCTCGTCGATCCTGTGATTAATCCATAACTGCTGCGACGACGCCGGCGCCGACGGTGCGGCCGCCTTCACGGATAGCGAAGCGGAGCTTCTCTTCCATGGCGATCGGAACGATCAGCTGAACTTCCATGGCGATGTTGTCGCCAGGCATCACCATCTCGGTTCCTTCCGGCAGCGTCACCACGCCCGTCACGTCCGTAGTGCGGAAGTAGAACTGCGGACGGTAGTTCGTGAAGAACGGCGTATGACGACCGCCCTCTTCCTTG
>NZ_JAATJS010000005.1 GCF_011777495.1 Microvirga terricola
CGACTTGCATGTGTTAAGCCTGCCGCCAGCGTTCGTTCTGAGCCAGGATCAAACTCTCAAGTTAAAGAATTTGATCTCGACTTCACTCTACGCAAATTGACAGAGATCCACTCATATCCAGCGTTTCCGCCGGAATGGTGAACTCTCAAAACGTAGATTGGTCGAAGTCTCTTTATCAACTGCCCGAAGGCAGTCCGCAAGGACCTCGCCGTCCACGTTTCTCTTTCTTTCTTCACTTGTCAAAGAGCAGCGCATCTCATGATGCGTTCGGATCTCGAAGGAACCAAAACCACCCGACCGGATCGTTTTCCAGTCGGGCCGCTTAAGGCCCCGAAGTCCTCGGCGCCGTCCGTGTTGGCCGCGCCGTCGATGGATGTTGATCTACAGCACCCTTTTCTGGACGTCAACACCGGATCTGAAATTTTTTCGTCGATCCGTCGTTTTTTTCCAGCTCGCCAGTAATCCACGCAAACTTCAGCATTCGCAAAAGCGTATTTGCTTCTACGGTTACATCTTACCAAGTAATGAATATTACTCGATAACATTCTCATTTCGTCAGAGGAGCCGGGCAGTCATGCCATTTTACTGGCAACTACGGCTCGTGCCGGTGATTAGAACTTAAGGCTCTAATCCGACGCCGCACGGCAGAGGGGGCTCCGAGGAGCCCTTAGCCTGGGCATCTTGTGAGATTGAAGCTCGCCTGGACTGATGTCCGGCGGGGCTGCCGATATGTTCGCTGGCGGCACGTTTGTCAACATCGCGATGACGGATTTCGACGAGGCCAATGGCGGGCTGTGGAAACCCCTGCTCCGCTGCCGCGGGAATCGCGTGCGCTTTAGTTTCGGAAGGGAGAGGGAAATTGGAGCGGGCGAAGGGAATCGAACCCTCGACATTCAGCTTGGGAAGCTGACGTTCTACCTCTGAACTACACCCGCTCGGCGACCGCAATCACATGCGGTCGATGGTAGGTCGTGACCTTAACAGGGCTCTCGCGCCTCTGTCCATCCGCTTATCCGGATCGGTGGAAAGTCCCGTGATGGTTAACGAAAATGCTTCGAAAGCTTCAGGCTCTGCGCCTGATAATTGGAGCCTGCGCCGGAGCCGTAAAGAACCTGCGGCCTCTCAGCCATGCGCTCATAAACGAGACGCCCGACGATCTGGCCATCTTCGAGAATGAAAGGCACGTCGCGGGATCGCACCTCGAGCACGGCGCGCGCGCCCTCGCCTCCTGCAGCCGCGTGGCCGAAGCCAGGATCGAAGAATCCGGCGTAATGAACGCGGAACTCGCCAACGAGCGGATCGAACGGCACCATTTCAGCCGCATAATCCGGCGGCACGTGCACCGCTTCCTTCGAGGCCAGAATGTAGAACTGTCCCGGATCGAGAATGAGCGTGCGGCGCGCATCCGCGTAGAGCGGCTCCCAGAAATCCGCGATGCGGCACGAACCGGGCTTGTCGACATCGACCAAGCCCGTATGCCGCTTGGCGCGGTAGCCGATGAGATGATCCGGCCCGAAGCCAGATAGGTCCACGCTCACAGCCACGCCGTCCTGAATCGAAGGTTCGGCGGAGGTCACGATCCGCTCGCACTGATGCAGGGCATGGAGTTCGGAATCGCTCAGGCGCACCTCGCCTTTGCGCAGGCGAAGCTGTGACAGGCGCGTTCCCGTCCGCACCAGAACCGGGAAGGTACGCGGCGAAATCTCTGCGAAGAGCGGGCCGCGATAGCCCGCGCCGATGGTGTCGAATGCCTGGCTGCGGTCGGTGATAACGCGCGTAAAAACGTCGATGCGGCCGGTCGAACTCTTGGGATTAGCAGCAGCCGAAAGATCGTCCGGCAGAGCCAGGCTTTCCTGCAATTCGGCGATATAGACGCAGCCGGTTTCGAGAATGGCCCCCGCACTAAGATCGATTTCGTGGAAACTCAGCTGCTCCAGGCGATCGCGAACCGTGTGGTTGCGACCCGGGAGGAAGCTGGCGCGGACCCGATAGGCCCGCTTTCCAAGGCGCAGATCAAGGCTCGCCGGCTGCACCTGATCGGGAGCGAATGGCGTCTCCGGCACGATCACGCCAGCTTGCGTGAGACGCATGATGGCGTCTGCCGATTGAATCCCGTCCTTCAACGCAACCATGTCTTGTCCGACGGGCGTGACGCCCTCTCCCGCTTAAGCCGAGGCCATATGCTTAAAAGGCCGGAGCGGATTTCTCAATGGATTCCATCCCGCAACCCACCGGGACTTCTTGACCATGTCGAGAGCGATAGCCCGTTGATTGACGCGCCCCGGCAGCGGCCTTACCACCGCCTTGTTGCCGCATTTCAATGCGGTTTCATGGGGAAGCAAAATGTATAAAGCCGTAACCCGCGGCATCAGCGTGACGGTCACGCCGCGCTATCTGCCCGAGGAATCCTCGCCGGAGGACGGGCGCTATTTCTTTGCTTACACGGTGGAAATCATCAATACGGGGCTCGAGCGGGTCCAGCTCAAAGCGCGCTATTGGAGGATCACCGACGAGCGCGGGAACGTGCAGGAGGTGCGCGGCGCGGGCGTCGTCGGCGAGCAGCCAATCCTCGGCCCCGGAGAGAGCTTCAGCTACACCAGCGGCTGCCCCCTGCCGACGCCGAGCGGCACCATGCAGGGAAACTATCTGATGGAGGCGGTCGACGGCGAGACCTTCGACGCGGAGATCCCCGCCTTTTCCCTCGACCAGCCGGATTCACGCAAGACGTTGCACTAAGGGGGCACTTCACCATCTCGCGCAGTGGCCCCGCGCGCGACTGCGCCCGGGGCCTTAAGGCACCTCAAATCACGAAGAAATCATCGGCCTTGAGCTTGAGACCCTTGCTCAAGGTTGCGATCTGAATCGCTGCTCCTTTACCCGATCCATCCGCGTCGTAGAACAACGCGCCGGTCTTCTTGTTGTAGATGATCCGGTCATCCGCGTCGTGCGCTGCGGCTCCGGTCCAGAACATCTTCGCGTTGAGTTTCGCTGGCTTGGACAGCGAGCCACTCTTGCCGAGCTTCGGCATATACTTGTTGTCCAGATAGATCGAATCGTCTCGGACAGAGAAATCGGCGATCGTGTCGATATTCGTTTTTCCCAGTTTTGTATCGAAGGCGAAAACATCCTTCCCGGCGCCGCCTTTCAGCGTGTCCTTTCCGAGGCCGCCATTGATGCGGTTATTGCCGGAATTGCCGGCAATGGTATTGGCCAAACTGTTGCCGGTCAGAACGAGAGCATCAGACCCGGTCGCAGTCAGGTTCTCGAGATAACTTCCGAGGGTGTGATTGATTGAGGTGACGACCTTGTCGATGCCTCCGTCGGAGGTTTCGATGCATCTGTCCAGAGCATTGTCGACGTAGTAAGTCGTGCTGTTACTCGACCACCAGTCGTGACCGCCGACCATGGTATCAGCGCCGGCTCCGCCATCGATCTTGTCATTTCCGCCCTTGCCCTCGAGATAGTCGTTACCGCCTGCCCCGGTGAGTGTGTCATTATAGGTCGTGCCGACATACTCGTCATTGCCTTGCGTGCCGGTGACGTTGACAGCATCCTCGCGCGAATCGAAGACCTTGGATTTCGCCACGTAGCTTGAACCGCTCGCTTCGAGCCAGGTCACGACATGGCGTCCGTCCCGGAGCATCGCGATGGACGGATCGAGCTGATCGGCTGTCGACCCTTTATCGACCAAGTCGGCTGCGGGATCGTGAAGCGGGCTTTTCGAGGAGCCCGCATAGACAATGCTATGCCCGCCGCCCTCGAGGGCCATCGCAAACACATATCCTCCGTCCGGCAGCCCTTGCACGATCGGCGTTGAAAACTGCTGGCCCGCAGGTGGCTCGAAATAGGACGCCATTCCGAGCTTGGTTCCGTCTGAATTGACGGCTTGCAGGAGGGCGAGATTTTTACCACCCTGCTCGCCGACCCAGGATATGAGAAACTTTCCGCCGGAAAGAGCACTCACACTCGGATGCGCCGGAACTGGCTCATTCCGGAAGATGAAGACCGACATCAATACTTCGCCGTCCGGTTGTTGGATGACACCAGTAATTTCGTAGCCCGGCGGCGTCTGACTCGGCGTCGCGGCGACCGTGATGACATTGCCATCGCTCAAGATTGCCACGGACGGGTTGAAACCCGTGTTCATCAGAACCTTGGAGGCCGACTGCTCGCCCGCGGCGTCGACGTTGATCCTCGTGACCTTGGTGCCGTCATTCCCGACGACAGAAAAGCCGCCCGCATGATCAGCAATCACGCTCGGGGAGGCTCGGTTTGCAGCGCTCGCGCCAATCTCGAAGATGTCGGACGAAGGCGTTCCATTCGCTCCGAAGAGCCGCGCCTGAATCGTGTGCTTGCCGGACGCGCTCGTCTCTTCCCAAACGACAACGAAACGGCCATCACTCAACTCCGTTGCCGAAAGATGCGATCTGGTCGCGTCCGAGTCGGTCGCGATGGAAAAGGCAACGCCCTTGGATGTCGTACGGGCACTGGCAATCTGGCCCGCGACAGCATTAGAGCTCGATGTCCAAACGGAAAGGTAAGACCCGTTAGCGAGGGTCGTGAGCGTGCTGTCGAGTGCGATAGTCATGATTCACCCGAAGAATGTTATTTTGTTATATATATAAGTTTCAGCGCCCTGCAATCCTTGGTTTGCGACCAGCCCCCCCTCCACAATCGAACGGACATCCGCGTTTGACGGTCGAGCGGCGCGGCACTACGACCGCAGGAGCACGACTTTCTCATCGGGTCGACGGACAGAGGATCCCATGTCCCCTCAAGGCCAGCGGCTGACGCCGCTTGAAATGCTGGCGAAGCTTGTCGCCTTCGATACGGAGAGCGCAAAGTCCAATCTCGCGCTCATCGCCTTTGTCGAAAGCTATCTGCAGAGTTGGGGCGTACCTTATATCCGCGTGCCGAATGCAGCAGGCGACAAGGCGGCGCTTTACGCAACGATTGGGCCGCAGGATCGCGGGGGCATCGTTCTGTCGGGGCATACCGATGTGGTGCCTGTCGTGGGCCAGGCCTGGACCTCCGATCCCTTCACGCTGCGTGTTGCAGATGGGCGCGCCTATGGGCGCGGCGCGGTCGACATGAAGGCGTTCGATGCGCTGGCGCTGGCACTCGTGCCTGAGTTTCTGGCGGCGAATCTCAAGACGCCGATCCACATCATGTTGTCCTATGACGAGGAAACCACCTGCCTCGGCGTGATCGACACCATCCGCAAGCTCGGTCGCGAGCTGCCCTTACCGAAAGCCGCTTTCGTCGGGGAGCCGACGAATTTGGAAGTCGTCGATGCGCATAAGAGCGTCGTAACGTTCACGACCACGGTGCACGGGCACGAGGCGCATTCCTCAAAACCCTATCTCGGCGCGAGCGCCGTGATGACGGCCGCTGAACTGATCGGCGAACTCAACTGCATTTCGGATGAAATGATCGAGCGCGGCGATACGAGCGGCCGGTTCGATCCGCCCTACACCACGGTTCATGTGGGCGTGATCGAAGGTGGTACCGCGCGCAATATCTTCTCGAAGGTCTGCACGTTCCAATGGGAATTTCGCGGCTTGCCCAGCCTCGATCCGCAGGAAATCCCGAACCGTCTCGAGCGTTTCGCGAACGAGGTCGCCATCAAGCGCCTCAACCGCTTCGGCGATTTCGGACGCATCGAAACCGATCTTGAAGTCGCCGTTCCCGGCCTCGCGCCGCAACCTGGTTCGGCTGCAGAAACTCTGGCGCTGCGGTTGGCAGGCCGGAATCACACGCAGACCGTGCCGTTCGGCACGGAGGCGGGGCATTATCAGGCTGCAGGGATTCCGACCGTCGTGTGCGGACCCGGCTCCATCGACCAGGCCCATCAGGCAGACGAATATATCAGCCTGGAGCAGCTTGAGGCAGGCGCTGCTTTCCTGCGCCGCCTCGCCGCCATCTGCGCCGAGGCATAAGCGTTTTGCGTGAAGGCTTTTAAGCGGATTCGGATTCCGCCTTCGCGATCTCGGCCTCAACGACGGCAGGATCGAGATCGTAGAAGCGCGAGCAGAACTCGCAGGTGATGCCGATGCGCCCGTTGTCGCCGACCATGTGGCGGCGATCGTCCAGCGAGAAGCGACGCATCATCGACATGACCCGCGTTTCCGAGCAGCGGCATTCCTCATGCACGTGCAAACCGTCGAACACGCGCACGCCGCGTTCGTGGAAGAGGCGATAGAGCAGACGCTCGCTCGACACGGCGGGATCGACGAGTTCGTGATCCTCCACCGTCTCAATCAACGCCTTCGCCTCGACCCAGGCATCGTCCTCGCTCAGCGGAGCGAGATCGTTCGAGGCATGGCCCTCCGGAATATCGCCCGGTGAAAAATCCGCTTGGCGCATCCGCTCCGGCGAGGTCGGCAGGAATTGCAGCATCAGGCCGCCGGCGCGGTAGGTGTGGCGTCCGTTTTCGAACTGCTCCGCCACTGCGAGGCGCACGCGCGTCGGGATCTGCTCGGACTGCCGGAAATATTGATCCGCCGCTTCCTCCAGGCCCTGCCCTTCCATCGCGACAACGCCCTGATAACGGCTGGTATCGGAGCCCTGGTCGATGGTCATGGCGAGGTAGCCGGAGCCGAGAAGATCGCCGGTCTTCGCCGTGCCGGTTCCCAACGCGTCGAGCTTGTCCTTGTCGAAACGCGCGGTCGCGCGCAGGCGATCCGGCGCATCGAAATCGACGACCACCATTTCAATCGGGCCATCGGTCTTGGTCTGAAGCTGGAAGCGTCCCTGAAACTTCAGGGACGAGCCAAGCATCACGGTCAGAGCCGCGGCCTCGCCAATGACGCGTGCCACCGCAGCAGGATAACCGTGACGCGTCAGGATCGTATCGATGGAGGGCCCGAGACGCACGACGCGCCCACGCACATCGAGCGGCTCGACCGCGAAGGGTAGAACGACGTCGTCGTGGCCTTCAAACGGAGCCGAACTCATGCGCCGGTCGCTCCCAGGCACCAGGCCAGAATGCCTTTCTGCGCGTGAAGCCGGTTCTCCGCCTCGTCGAAGACAACCGATTGCGGGCCGTCCATGACCTCGTCCGTCACTTCCTCGCCGCGATGAGCGGGCAGGCAATGCATGAAGACAGCGTCCTTGTTGGCAACGCTCATCAGCTTGTCATTGACCTGATAGGATTTCAGTAGGTTCTGGCGGCGGAATTCATCCTCGTCGCCCATGGAAACCCAACAATCGGTCACGATGGCATCGGCGCCTTCGGCAGCTTCAAACGCGTCCGTGGTCACGGTGATGTCCGCTCCCTCCTTCTTCGCCCAGGACAAAAGCTCGGAGCGCGGAGCGAGTTCCGGCGGCGAGGCGATCTTCATCTTGAAGTCGAGCCGCGCGGCAGCGTGAACCCAGGAGGCCAGCACGTTGTTGGAATCGCCCGTCCACGCAATCGTCCGGCCCTGAATGGGGCCGCGATGCTCCTCGAAGGTCATGACATCCGCCATGATCTGGCAAGGATGAGTCATCTTGGTCAGGCCGTTGATGACCGGAATGGACGCGTACTGCGCCAGCTCCGTCACCATGGCATGATCCAACGTGCGGATCATGATGGCGTCGACATAGCGCGACAGAACGCGTGCGGTATCGGCGATGGTTTCACCGCGGCCGAGCTGCATTTCCTTACCCGTGAGCATCAGCGTCTCACCGCCAAGCTCTCGCATGCCGACGTCGAAAGAGACGCGCGTACGGGTGGAAGGTTTGTCGAACACCATCGCCAGCACCTTACCCTCGAGCGGGCGCTCGGCTGCGCGCTCGCCCCGGCGGCGCTTGGCCTTGATGGCGGAGCCGGCATCCAGAACGTGGCGGATCTCCGCGCTGGACAGATCGCAGAGATCGAGGAAATGACGAGTCTTCATTGGGCGGCTCCCCGCTGAGCGACCTTCTTCAGCTCAGCTTCAATAGCCGCGCAGGCGGCGTCCAAACGGTTCATGGCTTCCGCCACTTCGGCATCGGTGATGATCAGCGGCGGCAGGATACGGCTGACGTTTTCCCCCGCTCCGATCAGGATGATCTTCTCGCTGCGCGCGGCGGCGATGAATTCGGTATTCGGCACATGGGTGCGCAGGCCCATCATGAGGCCAAGCCCCCTCACCTCGGCGATCACGGCCGGGTGACGATCCATGAGTTCGGCCATGCGCTGCTTCAGCAGAAGGCCCACCTTCTCCACATGCTCAAGGAAGCCGGGAGCCAAGATCACATCCAGCACCGCATTGCCCACCGCCATGGCGAGCGGGTTGCCGCCGAAGGTGGAGCCGTGGGTGCCGAGCGTCATGCCCTTGGCGGCCTCTGCCGTCGCAAGGCAAGCGCCGAGCGGGAAACCACCGCCGATGCCCTTGGCGACCGACATGATGTCGGGCGTCACGCCCGTCCATTCATAGGCGAAAAGCTTGCCCGTGCGGCCAATGCCGGTCTGGATCTCGTCGAAAATCAGGAGAAGCCCGTGCTGGTCGCACAGGTCGCGCAGGGCGCGGATGAAGACGTTCGGCACGGTGCGCACACCACCCTCACCCTGGATCGGCTCAATCATCAAGGCGGCGGTTTCGGGGCCGATGGCAGCCTTCAGCGCCTCGAGATCACCCAAGGGGACCTGGTCGAAGCCTTCGACCTTCGGGCCGAAGCCTTCCAGATACTTGGCCTGTCCGCCGGCGGCGATGGTCGCCAGCGTGCGGCCATGGAACGCACCCTCAAAGGTGATGATGCGGAACCGCTCGGGATGGCCGTTTGCCGAATGATACTTGCGGGCCATCTTGATGGCCGCCTCGTTCGCCTCGGCGCCGGAATTGGTGAAGAACACCACATCCGCGAAGGTATTTTCCGTCAGACGCTGTGCCAGCCGCTCGCCTTCCGGAATCCGATAAAGATTAGAAGTGTGCCAAAGCTTGGCCGCCTGGTCGGTCAGCGCCTTCACGAGATGCGGATGGGCGTGACCGAGGGCATTGACCGCAACGCCCGCGCCAAAGTCCAGATATCGCTCGCCATCTCGGCCGAAGAGCCAGGGACCCTCTCCTTTTTCAAAAGAAAGGTCGGCGCGCGCATAAGTTGGCAGCAATGGCGAGGTCACGGGGTCGTCTCCGACTTGGGATGCCCGAGCGCACCCGGGCCAAAAAAGAAAGCGCCGCCCAAGTGGGGCGGCAGCTCCGGGATTCTAGCGAGGCTGGAGACCCTGTCAATTCAAGAGAAATGATCTCACAGATCACAGGAAATTTTGCCGTGAGGTGCTTTCCCTGGGGAAAACGACAGGGGGTGGCTGGGCAGTCTTGCGCCCGTCTCCACCGATCTAGTAACTTCAGAGCCGTCGAGTACGACATTCGTGCGGCGGCAATCACCTTCAGGAGCGCCCCCCTCGCGACGCGGTCGGGCAGTCATGTTCTGTCCGCGAAGATGGTGGATTCGGTCTTGAGATGACGCAGCCCCGATGGAGGCAGAACGAAATGGTAGATGCGGGCGTAACCTGGACGGACGAGAGGGTCGAGCTTTTGAAGAAGCTCTGGACCGATGGCTTGAGCGCGAGTCAGATCGCGAACGAGCTCGGAAACGTGACCCGCAACGCCGTCATCGGCAAGGTTCACCGCCTCGGCCTCTCCGGCCGCGCGAAGGACAGCAAGCCCGAGACGACCGCCGCTGCACGTCCGCGCAAAGCTCCGCGCGCACCGAGCGCTCCCGCTCCCATCGCTCCCGCCATCCGCAATAACGTGGTGGTCGCGCCGATTTCGCGTGCGCCCGTCGTTGAGGAAGAGGTGGAAGTCGCGGTGGAGGAGGATCTCGCGATCCCGATGTCCGAACGCGTCACCATCATGGACTTACGTGAATCCATGTGCCGCTGGCCCATGGGCGACCCCACGAAGCCGGAATTCCGCTTCTGCGGCGCGCGCTCCATCACGGGCCTGCCGTATTGCACCCATCACGCCCGCGTCGCCTACCAGCCGGTCACCGACCGCAGACGCGAACGGAAGGTGGCGCGCGCGTAAGGCCCCGGCCGCGCGCTGACCAACGGTCTCATTGAATGAATAAGAGCGGACCGCGCTAATCGCGTCCGCTCTTTTCGTATGTGCGCCTGAAAGGCAGCCTCAGTTCACGGCAGCGTCTTCGCGCGCAAAAGTCTCGTCGAAGGAATAGCCCGCGCCGCGCACTGTCCGGATCGGGTCAGGCCTAGTCGACAGCTTGATCGCCTTGCGCAACCGGCCCACATGCACGTCCACCGTGCGCTCGTCGATATAGACGTCGTGTCCCCAGATAGCGTTGAGCAGATGCTCGCGGCTGAACACGCGGCCGGGGCTCTGCATCAGGAATTCCAGCAGGCGGAATTCCGTCGGCCCGAGATGCAGCTCCTTGCCATTGCGGCGAACGCGATGGGTCTCGCGATCCAGCTCCATGTCGCCCGCGACTAGCAGCGTCGCGATGTGCGCGGGTTTCGTGCGGCGCAGGAGCGCGCGCACGCGTGCCAGAAGCTCCGGCACGGAGAACGGTTTGACAATGTAATCGTCCGCACCGGTGGCAAGGCCGCGAATGCGGTCGCCCTCTTCGCCGCGCGCGGTCAGCATGATGACCGGCAGGCGCTCGGTCTCGGGGCGCACGCGGATGCGCCGGCACAATTCGATACCGGAGAGGCCCGGGAGCATCCAGTCAAGGAGCACGATGTCCGGCACCTGCTCGCGCAGGCGGATCTCCGCCTCGTCCCCACGCGCCACGCTGTCAACCTCGTAGCCCTCGGCTTCGAGATTGTAGCGCAGCAGCAATGTCAGCGGTTCTTCGTCCTCGACGATCAGAACGCGGGGTCCCATCCTCACTCTCCAGCGACCGTCGCATCGATCGAACGGTCACCCTTGGGTCGCTCGATCGCCAGGGTCTCGCCCGTGACGAGATAGTGCACGGTTTCGGCGATATTCGTGGTGTGGTCGCCGATGCGTTCGATGTTCTTGGCGCAGAACAGAAGATGCGTGCAGAATGAGATGTTGCGCGGATCTTCCATCATGTAGGTCAGAAGCTCGCGGAAGAGCGAGGTGTAAAGCGCGTCGATGGCGTTGTCGCGTTGCCAGACGTCGAGCGCCCTCGCCGTATCCTTCTGCGCATAGGCATCCAGCACGTCCTTGAGCTGTCCCAGCACAAGATCGCTCATGTGCTGCACGCCGACGACGATCTTCTGGGGCTGGAACTGCCCGCCAATGGCCAGCGCCCGCTTCGCGATGTTTTTTGCCAGATCGCCGATGCGCTCGACATCGCCGGAGACGCGGATCGCGGCGATAGTCTCGCGCAGGTCGATGGCCAGCGGCTGTCTGCGGGCGATGGTGAGGATCGCGCTCTCCTCGACCTCGCGCTGGAGCACATCGAGGCGCGTGTCGGCGGCGATGACGGCCTGCGCGAGTGGCATGTCGCGGCGGACCAGCGCGGCGATGGAGTCGACGAGCATCTTTTCGGCGATGCCGCCCATCTCGGAAATCCGCCGCCGGAGATCCTGCAAATCGGTGTCGTAGGAGCTGACGATATGCTCCGCCATGGGAAATCTCCCTTAAAGCGCCTCGGTCAACCGAAGCGGCCCGTGATGTAATCTTGGGTCTGTTTCTTGTTGGGGTTCATGAACATCTTGTTGGTCGGCCCGAACTCGACCAACTCGCCGAGATACATGAAGGCTGTGAATTGCGAGATGCGCGCCGCCTGCTGCATGTTGTGCGTCACGATGACGATGGTGAACTCGGTGCGCAGCTGCTCGATCAGCTCTTCGATCTTGCCGGTCGAGATGGGATCGAGTGCTGAGGTCGGCTCGTCGAGAAGGATCACTTCCGGGCGCTGCGCAATGGTGCGCGCAATGCACAGGCGCTGCTGCTGACCGCCGGACAGGCCCATGCCGGACTGGCGCAGCTTGTCCTTCACCTCGTCCCACAGGGCCGCCTTGTGCAAAGCCTCTTCCACGCGGTCATCGAGCTGGCTCTTCGGCAGCTTCTCATAAAGTCGGATACCAAAAGCAACGTTATCATAGATCGACATCGGAAACGGCGTCGGCTTCTGGAACACCATGCCGACGCGCGCGCGCAGCTCGTTCACGTCGACATTCGGCGCGAGAACATTCTGCCCGTCGAGAAGGATCTCTCCCTCCGCGCGCTGCTCCGGATAGAGGCTGTAGATGCGGTTGAAGGTGCGCAGCAGCGTCGACTTTCCGCAGCCCGACGGGCCGATCAGCGCCGTCACCTGCCGGTCGTAGAAGTCGAGGGAGATATCCTTCAGACCGCGGAAATCCCCATAGTAGAAATTGAGATTCCTGACCCCGATGCGCACCGGCGCGTCGAGATCCGCCGGAGCCGAATGTCCGATAGCTTGGCTCGCTGTGACGGCGATCGGGCTCATCGGGCTTTATCCTTCTTCAAGATGAGGCGCGCCACCACCGACAGCGCCAGGATCGACAAGGTGATGATCAGCGCGCCGGCCCAGGCGAGTTCACGCCAATTCTGATACGGGGCCAGCGCGAACTGATAGATCATGACCGGCAGGTTCGAGACGCCGCCCATTAGGCTCGGCTTGAACCAGAAATTATTGTTGAGCGCGGTGAAGAGCAGCGGCGCAGTCTCGCCCGCGATGCGCGCGGTGGCGAGCAGCACGCCCGTGACCATGCCGGCGCGCGCAGCGCGCCACGTAATGCTGGTGATCACCGTCGATAGCGGCGCACCCAGTGCAACACCCGCCTCGCGCAGCGAGCCGGGCACGAGACTCAACATATCCTCGGTGGTGCGCACGATGACGGGGATCGCGATGATCGCCAGCGCGACGCCGCCCGCCCAGCCGGAATAGCTGCCCATGGGCTGCACCATGAGCGTGTAGACAAACAGGCCGATCAGAATGCTGGGCGCCGCAAGCAGGACGTCGTTGACGAAGCGGATGACGTTCGCAAGCTTGGAGCCTTTTCCGTATTCAGCGAGATAGGTGCCGGCAAGCACACCGATGGGCGTGGCGACGGCGATGCCGAGGACCGTCAGGATCAGGCTGCCGACCAGCGCATTAGCGATACCGCCGCCCTCCGTGCCGGGGCCGGGGGTGGTCTGCGTGAAGATGATCGGCGAAAGGCCGCGCGTGCCTTCGATGAGCAACATCACAAGAATCCAGCCGAGCACGATCACGCCGAGCACGGTGAAAAGGATGCAGGTGACTTTCAGGGCGCGATCCGCAACCTGGCGGCTGCGGCGCACCCGCACGGCGGAAGCTTGCGTCGGAAGGTGTTGCGGCATGGTATCCATCATCCGCCCCCTACTTCGCCTTGACGCGCGCGATCAGCAGGCGCGCGAGCACAAGAACGGTGAATGTGACGAGGAACAGAATGCACCCCAACGCGAGAAGCGCGTTGAGCTGCAACCCGGCCGCTTCATTGAACTCGTTGGCGATGCGCGACGCGATGGTGGAGCCGGGATCGAAAAGGGAGAGCGACAGGCGGTTGGCATTGCCGATGACGAACGTGACCGCCATCGTCTCGCCGAGCGCACGCCCGAGACCCAGCATGATCGCTCCAATGATGCTCACACCCGCTTGCGGCAACAAAACATGGCGCACGACCTCCCAGGTGGTGCAGCCAATACCGTAGGCGCTCTCGCGCAGCATGGTCGGGATCTGGTCCAGAATATCGCGCGTGATGGACGCGATGAACGGGATGATCATGATCGCCAGGATGATGCCTGCGGTCAGCACCCCGACGCCTGACGGAACGCGCGCATAAAGAACCGTACCGAAGAACGGCAGCCCCTCGACCAGCGAAGACACAGGGATCTGCACGAACTTGGCGAAGAGCGGGGCGAAAACGAACAGGCCCCACATGCCGTAGATGATGCTCGGCACCGCGGCGAGAAGCTCGATGGTCGTGGCGACCGGGCGCTTGAGCCAGGCGGGGCAGAGCTGCGTGAGGAAAATCGCGATGCCGATGGACAGCGGCACGCCGATCACGAGCGCGATCAGGGCCGAGGTCAGTGTGCCGACGATGGCGACCCAGGCGCCGTATTGATCGCGACCGACATCCCAGGCGCTGGAGGTGACGAAACCGAAGCCGAATTCCCGGAAGGCGGGCATGCCGCCATGGATCATCGAGCCGATGATGCCCGCGAGAACGATCAGGACGAGAAGGGCCGAGCCAAAGCTCGACCACTGGAAGATCCGGTCGAAAACCGGCTGGGAGGAACGGCGGACGTTCTGCATGTTCGATATGGCAATCCGATCAGACAGCACAGACATCCGCCGTACCTCAATTTTAGTGGCCGGTCAGCCGCTTACTTCTTGAAAAGAGGCGCGCCCGACTTGTCCTTGATGTCCTTGGCCCAAGCGTCCTGGACCATGCCGATGACGTTGTCCGGCAGCGGGACGTAGTCGAGATCGGAAGCGAGCTTGCCGCCGTTCTTGTAAGCCCAGGCGAAGAACTTCAGCACTTCGGCGGTCTGCGCCGGGTTTTCCGAAGCCTTGTAGACCAGAATGAAGGTCGGCGCGGTGATCGGCCAAGCCTCGTCGCCGGGCTGGTTGGTCAGCGAGATGCCGAAGCCGGGAGCGGCGCTCCAGTCGGCCTTGGCAGCCGCAGCCTGGAAGGCCTTGTCGTCAGGCTTCGGATACTTGCCCGCCTTGTTCTGGAGCAGGGCGTAAGGAATCTTGTTCTGCTTGGCGTAGGCGTACTCGACGTAGCCGATCGAGTTCGGAACCTGCTTCACGGTGGCAGCGACGCCCTCATTGCCCTTACCGCCCTGACCGACCGGCCAGCTGACGGTGGTGTTGGCGCCGAGACCCGACTTCCAGCTCTCGGAAACCTGCGAGAGATAGGTGGTGAACACGTTCGTGGTGCCGGAAGCGTCCGAACGATAGACCGGGGTGATCGCCGCGTCAGGCAGCTTCACGCCGGGGTTCAATTGGGCGATCTTGGCATCGCTCCACTTGGCGATTTTGCCCTGGAAGATGTCGGCCAAAAGTTCGCCCGTCAGCTTGAGCTGGCCGGCTTCGACGCCCGGAATGTTGATGACGGGAACGATGCCGCCCATCACGGTCGGGAACTGGAGAAGGCCGCTCTTGTCGAGGTCTTCGCCCTTGAGGGGCGCGTCGGTGGCGCCGAAATCGACGGTCTTGGCCTGGATCTGCTTGATGCCGCCACCGGAACCGATCGACTGGTAGTTCAGGCCGTTGCCGGTTTCCTTCTTATAGGCTTCCGCCCACTTCGCGTAGATCGGGAAGGGGAAGGTCGCGCCTGCGCCGGTGATGTCGGCGGCTGCAACCGGGTTCGTGAAGGCCGCGACGACGAGGCCAGCCGCGAGGGCGTAGGACTTGAATTTCACGAGACGTCTCCTGTTCGTACAAGCGCGGCAGCCGACTCGGGTCATGGAGCGCCGATCCGCGCGAGGGGACAGCTAGGCCCGACCGATGTCGGGTCTACGACAGTTGGATGACAAATCGATGACAGTCCGCCCGGCGAGGCTGGAAATACCTCGTTTTCTCAGCGTCACACGCGCGGCAATTCCGGCAAAGTGACGGTGAAACGTGCGCCCTTGCCCGGCTCGCTCGCAATGTCGAGATGGCCACGATGCCGGTTGACGATGTGCTTGACGATGGCAAGCCCCAGCCCCGTGCCGCCCTTGTCCCGGCTGTCCGCGACATCGACACGGTAGAACCGCTCCGTGAGGCGGGGCAGATGCTCGGGCGCGATGCCGGGTCCATAGTCCTGTACGGCCAAGACGGCCTGAGAGGTGCCATCGAGGGCCGAAGCCTCAGCCAGCTCGACATCGACCTTGCCGCCGCTCTCCCCGTATTTCACGGCATTCTCGATGAGATTCTCCATGACGCGGAGAAGCTCATCCCGTTCGCCGAACACCGGCAGCGGCTCGGGAGGCAGCTTCGAACGGATCGCGACGCCCCGGTCGCGCGCGAGAGGTGTCAGGGTTTCGATCATCTGCCCGGCGATGGAGGTGAGATCGACCACTTCGGTCGGCGGCACGTGGGCGCGCATCTCGATCCGCGAAAGGGAGAGGAGATCGTCAATCAGGCGCTTCATGCGCTGCGCCTGCCCCCGCATGATGTCGAGAAAGCGCTCGCGCGCCTTAGGATCGTTCTTGGCCGGCCCTTGCAGGGTTTCGATGAAGCCGAGGAGCGACGCGAGCGGCGTGCGCAGTTCGTGACTCGCATTGGCGACGAAATCGGCGCGCATGGCTTCGAGACGCCGCGCGGAGGTGAGGTCGCGGAAGAACAGCACAACGCCGGAACGCACCTCGACTTCTTCGGATCCATCTGGCTCAAGCAGACCGATATGCACCTCAAAGGTGCGCTCCGTCGGGATGCGTTCGGAATATTCGACCTTCAGTGGGGCCCCGGAGGACAGAACCTTGTCGATGCCGCCGAGCACATCGGGGCTGCGAAGGGCAAAGGACAGAGGATGCCCGGTCTTCAGGCCCGGCAACAAAATCCGCGCAGCCGCATTGGCCTCGACGACAAGGGCGCGCTGGTCCACCAGAATGACCGGGTCAGGGATGTGCGCCAGAAGAGCGTCGGCAACGCCGGGCCGGCGGGCGTCGCTGGCCTGACGACCAGAGCGTCCTGACCGGAGCAGGCCGCCTTGCAGGACCCGCCGCGGACCGCCGAGAAGCGCGCCGAGGACGATGGTAAAAATGGTCGCCAGCAGCAGCCACCCGTCCCAGTGCCCGCGCGCCACGAGGATGCCGAGCATCAGAACGGAGGCAATCGCCGCGCCGCGAAGAGCCCCGACCCGCGCCGGATGGGGGCCTTCCGGAACCTCCGTCGGCGGCGTTTCTTCGGGGTCGCTCATGGGGGACGGATCCAACGGAACGGGCCTTGTTTAGAGCGAGCGGCTTAAAGAGTCATCCTGCCCCGGGCCTTTCATTCCGGCGCGCACTCGCTCTCGCACGGCTTGAACGCGCCACGGGAGGCGCGGATGCGGTTGCGCACTTCATAGGCGCCCAAAAGTGACAGCGCTGCGACGAAGGGAATGAGGTAGTAGCAAAGACGATAGAGCAACAGCGCGCCGAGCACCGGCTCGCGCGGGTAACGCGAGAGAGCCAGCAGAATGGTCGCCTCGAACACGCCGAGCCCACCCGGCGCATGGCTCGCCACCCCCAACATGACCGCAAAAATGTAAACCGCGACGAAGGTTTCGAAGCCGATATTGTGCCCGCCGGGGAGAAGGACGAAGAGCACCCCTGCTCCCGCGCAGACATCCGCCGCGCCGATCAACATCTGCGCCGTCGAGAGGCGAAAGCCCGGCAGGTCGAGCCTCCAGCCCTGAATCTTCACCGCGCGCCGCTTCACCGACACCCAGGCGAGATAAGCGATCACCGCCCCCGCCGCTCCCAGGCCGATGAGCTGGTTGAGGCGCAAATTCGTATAGACGAGATTGGACAGCGCTTCCGCCTGGCTCAGCATGCTCCAGCCGAAGACCAACGCCATACCAAGCCAGAAGGTCACGCCCGCGATCACGGTCAGGCTGGCGACCCGGCCCGCGCTGACTTTCTTCGTCGAATAAATCCAGTAGCGGACGGTCCCCGCAGTCAGCAGCGGGAAGCCGAGAGTGAAACTGACCGCATAGCTGGTGAAAGAGGCCAGCGCCGTCGTCCGGTAGGGGATGTGCAGCTTGAGCTGCCGCAAGGCGATGGAGTCGTAGCAGGTCAGGAGCCCATAGCTGACAGCGGTGAAAAGGACGGCCAAGCCGATCTGTCGCGCACTCGCCGCGGTAAAAGCGGCCTTCAGCTCACCGATGTCGATGCCGGAGACGATGTGCCAGAGCACCACGATCGAGGCCGCGAACAGGACCACGCTCGCCGCCATCCCGATCCACGCGAACCGCCGGGACCGCCGCTCCTTCGGTTGAAGGGCCTCGGCGGAGGACATGTCCGGGGGCGTTGCTCGTGAGGGGCTTAAATCGTTCATGAAAAAGAAAACTGGCTCAGCGTGGGAAATATTTCGTATCGTTGAGGGTGGTCCAGCATCTAAGCACTTGTACGGCCAAGCGCCAGAGGCAGGTCGATCCTTAAAGAGTTCGCGGTGCGCGCACCACTCTTTGCCTTAAGGAAACAACGGGGTAAGCTCGATTGCGGGTTGTAGCCCCTCCTCAAGACCGACTAAATGTGGCTCTATTGAGGGGACGGGTCTGGCGTCACGCCTGATGAGGGGATGCGAGTGGATTTCGAGAAAACCGAGACCCAATTCGCCTTATTGGCGGACAGCCTGCCACACCTCGTCTGGTCGGCGAGCGCGGATGGACATAACGATTATTTCAACCGAAGGTGGTATGAATTCACGGGGTTGAGCTACGAAGAGTCCGTGGGAGAGCGCTGGAAGCGCGCCGTTCATCCGGATGATCTGAAGGTGGCCGAAGTCGTTTGGGCCCAGGCTCTCCGTACCGAACAGCCTTACGAGGTCGAATACAGGTTGAAAGCGGCGAGCGGCGAGTATCGGTGGATGCTAGCCAAGGGTAATCCGGTGCACAGTCCCTCGGGGCGGATCGTGCGATGGTACGGCACTTGCACCCACATCGACGCGCAGAAGAAAGCCGACGAAGCGCTTCGCTCGCTGGAGCAGCAATATCGCCTCGCACTCGAGGCGGCGCATCTCGGAACCTGGAAGATAGACCTCGAAGAAAACCTCGTCAGTTGGGACGAGGGAACCTGCGCCCTGTTCAACATCCCCCATAACGGCCTTTACAGCCTGCCCCTCGCCGAGGCCATCGCGCGCATCCACCCGGAGGACCGCGCCCTGGTCGTGAAACGCATGGCGGAGGCAACGGAACCGGGTTCAAACGGACGCTATCAGGTGGAATACCGCACGATCGACCCGGACGGTTCGATCCGGTGGATCCGCTCTAACGGTCGCGCCTATTTCAAGAATAACGACAGGTCCGGTCACGCCTCGGGCCTGTCCGGCGTCATCAGCGACATTACAGATCACCATGCCGCCGAGGAGGTCAAACAGCTTCTGACGCGGGAACTCACCCATCGGGTGAAGAACCTTTTCGCCATCGCGAACGGCATGGTTTCCATGACCGCCCGCACGGCCAAGGACCCCACGGAGATGGCCCTTATCCTGCGCGGACGCCTGAGCGCGCTCTCTCGTGCGCATGAACTCGTGCGGCCCGTGACCGATCCGGCCAATCGGACCGAGCAGGACGTCGATCTCGAAAAGCTGATCGTCGCCGTTCTCGCCCCTTACCGGCAGCCGGACGGACACAAGATCGTCATCGAAGGCCCGGGCCTCGAAGTCGGACCGAACACGATGACGAGCCTCGCCCTTGTCCTGCACGAGCTTGCTACCAACGCCGCGAAATACGGATGCCTCTCCAAGCCGGAGGGCAGCCTCGCCATCCGGTGGACCATGGCGCGGGACAATGTCGACATCATTTGGACCGAAATGGGTGGCCCTCCCATTCTGCGTCCGCCCGACTTTGAAGGATTCGGCACTCAACTGGCCCTGAGGAGCATTGCGGGCCAACTCGGCGGCAGCCTCGTTCGGGAATGGCTGCATGAAGGATTGCGCGTGCACATGAACTTGCCTCTTGGTCGGCTGACCGGCTAACCCTTCGGGCAGCGCAAGATCCTCACCCGTCGCGCGCACGGGTCTCGTTTTCTGGCAGCAGAGCCCATGACAGCCTATCGCCGCGCGCTCGTTCTGGGCGGCGCCCGTTCTGGAAAAAGCCGTACGGCGCAGAGCATCGCCGAATCGGCCTCCGTGGACCGTCTCTACATCGCCACCGCCCAAGCCTTCGACGACGAGATGCGCGAGCGTATCGCTCACCATCAATCCGTTCGTGGCGGTGAATGGCAAACACGCGAGGCCCCCCTCGCCTTGGCTGACGCCATCCGGGCGGAAACCGCCCCGTCACGGGTCGTGCTGGTCGACTGCCTGACGCTCTGGCTCTCGAACATTCTGCTTGCCGAACAGGATGTCGGAAAAGAAACAGACCTCCTGATCGACGCGATCCGCGACGCCGCGGGGCCGCTGGTGCTGGTGTCGAACGAGGTCGGCCAAGGCATCGTGCCCGCAACGCCGCTGGGGCGCTCCTTCCGCGATGAACAAGGGCGCGTGAACCAGCGCCTCGCCGAAGTCTGCGAGACGGTGGTTTTCGTCGCCGCCGGCTGCCCGCTACTGCTCAAGCCAGCGGCGCCGCTCCACGTGCCGCTCGCATGACGAGGCGCGCGCCCGCCGTCATGATCCAGGGCACCGGATCGAATGTCGGCAAGTCTCTGCTTGTGGCGGGCCTATGCCGCCTGTTCGCACGGCGGGGCCTGCGGATCAGGCCGTTCAAGCCGCAAAACATGTCGAACAACGCCGCCGCCGTGGAGGGCGGCGAAATCGGGCGCGCCCAGGCGCTCCAGGCGTGCGCGGCGAGCGCTGCACCAAGCGTTCACATGAACCCGGTACTGCTCAAGCCCGAAACCGACCGCCGTTCGCAGATCATCGTTCAGGGCCAGCGCTTCGGGCAACTGGATGCCGCGGCCTTTCGCGGGCGGCAGGCGCTTCTGCCTTTCGTGCTCGACAGCTTCGAAAAGCTTGGCGCGGAAGCCGATCTCATCGTGGTCGAGGGCGCGGGCAGTCCTGCGGAAACCAATCTGCGCGAGGGCGACATTGCCAATATGGGCTTCGCCACGGCGGCGCGCGTGCCCGTCGTGCTGGCAGGCGACATCGACCGGGGCGGCGTTATCGCGAGTCTCGTCGGAACCCATGCGGTTCTCAACGCCGCGGATCGTAGCCTCGTGCGCGCGTTTCTCATCAACAAATTTCGCGGCGACCCGTCGCTGTTCGATGACGGCATCACCACCATCGAACGGATGACCGCGTGGCCTTCGCTCGGGATCGTGCCGTGGTTTGCTGCCGCGCATAAACTACCGGCGGAAGATGCGCTCGATATCGCCTCAGGCCAGACAAGCGAAGCGGCGTTCAAGATCGCCGTGCCCATTTTTCCGCGCATCGCCAATTTCGACGATCTCGACCCGCTCAAGCTCGAACCCGCCGTTGCGCTCACGATGGTTCCGCCCGGCATGCCCTTGCCACACGATGCGGACCTCGTCATCCTGCCGGGCTCCAAGGCAACGATTGCGGATCTCGCCTTCTTGCGAATGCAAGGCTGGGACATCGACATCGCGGCCCATCTGCGCCGTGGCGGGCGCGTGCTCGGGCTCTGCGGCGGCTATCAGATGCTCGGCCGCACGATCGCGGACCCCGATGGGGTGGAAGGTCCAGCGGGAACGGTCGCGGGTCTCGGCCTCCTCGATGTGGAGACCGTGCTGACGCCTGAAAAGACGGTCCGCCCAGTGACCGCGCGCCATGAAGCGACCGGTCTCGATCTGTCCGCCTACGAGATCCACCTTGGCCGCACGGCGGGTCCGGATACAACCCGCGCACCCTTCCTCATCGAAAATCAGCCGGAAGGCGCGGTCTCGGCGGATGGGCGCGTCATCGGCACCTATCTGCACGGGCTTTTTTCGACGGATGCGTTTCGGCAGGCCTTCTTGCGCAGGCTCAAACCCGGCATTGCCTTTGACGGCCTGAGCTATGAGAGCGAGGTCGATGGAACGCTCGACGCCCTCGCCGATCATCTCGAAATCCATCTCGACGCCGACCGCATCCTTGCGATCGCGCGTGAAGGTTTGTGATCGTCAGCGCACCTTCGCGCGAATCTCGCGCGCCAGCGCGTCGATGAGCGCAGGTGTCGAAGGGCCGCCACAGATGGCGAGCCGCCCAGCGATGACGAGACGCCGGTCCGGCGGCACTGCCGTTAAGAGCGCACGATGCACGAGCAGCGCCGAACCATTGTCGACGGCCTCGGCGTCATCATCGTGCACCAACAGGTAATCCGGCGGCGAGGTGACAATGCTTTCCAGACGGACCACCCCTCCCCGCTTCATGCCAAGTGTATCCTGCTGCAACGTGAAGCCCATATGGATCAACAATTCGCTGATGAGCGAGTTGGAGGCCGGCACCCACCCGCGCCGATAATAAGGAAGAATGCTGCGCTTCGCCGGAACGATGTCCCTCGTTCGCGCCAGCGCGGCATCGATCTCCGCGATCAGCGCCTCTCCGCGCTCGGGGTGGCCGAGGCGCTTGGCGACGAGACGGATCTGTTCGCGCCCATGGTCGAGGCTTCGCCAGGGGTCCAGTTCGAGCACATCCAGTCCCTGCCGGCGCAAGAGCGCCGTGCGGGCGAGCTGACCGAAGCTGCCGGCGAGAACCAGATCCGCACGGCTGAACAGAATCGCCTCGCCTTTCCCCTCGTTGCTCGGAACGCCACTAGCCTCGGCGACCAGAAAGGAGAGTGAAGGGTCCCGCACAAGCGGGCTCAACGACACGATCTGTTCGCGATCAGCCAGGCGCAGCAGCAATTGATCCGCGCAAAGATTAAGCGAGACGACACCCTGCGGCGCCGTTTGGGCAAGCGCCGTCTCCGTTGCGAGGGGCGCGAGCCCCCCCAACGCAAACAGCAGGAATAACCGTGCGAAATGGAGTTGCGGCATCAGGCGCGACCCACTATGAGAGACATCGACGTTGGTGCCTCGTTAAAATCGAGGTGAAACGGGAACACGGTGCGGACTTTGTCCTATTCCGTGGCTGCCCCCGCAACTGTAAGCGGCAAGCGGCGGTCCTTCATGCCACTGAATTGTCGAGCGACACAAGCTCGGCGACATTCGGGAAGGCGGACCCGCACGCGATAACCCGCGAGCCAGGAGACCGGCCAGCGTTTTGAACGCAACCCCATCTTTGCTCGCCGGCGGGGCGAGCAGGAGGTCTCCATGTCTACGCCTTCGCGCCGCCTTTTGGTGGCGGCATCCGTGTCCGTTTGCGCCCTCTCCATTGTCCAGGCGCAAGCCCAAGATGCATCCAACGCGTCTCTGCCGCCTCCCGATATCGTCATCACCGCAACGCGTACGCCGCTCGCGATCTCGCAGGCCGGCAGCGCGATCTCGGTGATCACCGCCGAGGAAATAGCCAAGGAATCGCCCAAGCACACAGCGGATGTGCTACGCCGCGTGCCCGGCCTCACGGTCGTTGAAACGGGCGGTCCCGGCGGCACGACGGTGGTGCGCATTCGCGGCGGCAATTCGGGGCAGACGCTCGTCCTCATCGACGGTATCCGCGTGAATGATCCCGCATCGACTTCGGACGAATTCGATTTTGCGAACCTGATCGCGACTGATATCGAGCGCATCGAGGTTCTGCGTGGTCCGCAATCGGCGCTCTATGGATCGGACGCCATGGGCGGCGTCATCAACATCATTACCAAAAAGGGCAAGGGCGCGCCGCGCTTCAAGGCCAGTGTCGAAGGCGGCTCCTATGGCACCAGGGCGGGGCACGCCGCAGTTTCCGGCAGCTCCGGACCGGTCTCTTACGCCTTTGCGACGACAGGTTTCGACACGGCCGGCTTCTCGCGCTACGGCTACCGCATCCGGCGGATCGAAAACGCGCGCGTGCTGCCGCTGGAAGCAGACAGTGCGCAGCGCATCGGCGCTTCGGGCCGCGTCGCGGTTCAGCTCTCGCAGGATGTCGAACTCGAATTCGGCGGCTATACGAGCTTCAACGGCGCGCAATACGACGCAGGCTTTGGCGACTTCCCCGACACGCCGTCGCAATCCCAGCAGCGCCTCTATGAGGGCCACACGCGGCTCACGGCCTATGCCTTCGACGGCTTGCTGCGCAATTCGATTTTGGTGTCGGCGACACGCACGAACCGTCACTATCGGGACGTGAGCTATTTCGGCTCGCTCGCGAGTCCGTTCTGGTCTAACACCGGCTACGTCGGCGACCGCGTGGCAGCGGAATATCAGGGCGATCTAAAGCTCGGCGCATTCGGCCTCCTCACCTTCGGTGCAAAGGTGGAGCGCGACAGCATGACCTCGACGTCGCGGGACGTGCTGCCTGTACCGGGTCTGCCGCGCGAGACGAACGATGCCTCCCAGACCACACGCTCTCTCTACGCGTTGCATCAGTTCACGCTGTTCGACAACCTGCATCTCTCGTTTGGCGGCCGCCTCGACGATATCGCGGACGGCGACCGGTTCGGAACGTGGCGTGCGACGGCAGCGTATGAGATTCCCAACACCGACACGAAGCTGCGCGCCAGCGTCGGCACGGGCGCGAAGGCGCCAAGCCTGTTCCAGCGCTTCGATCCGACCTACGGCACGCCGGACCTCCAGGCGGAACACTCGGTCGGCTTCGATGTGGGCGTCGATCAGCGGCTTCTGGATGACCGCCTGACGTTGTCTGCGACCTTCTTCGCAAACCGCTTCCGCGACCTGATCGACTTCACGTTCGATCCTGCCGCGTGCCGTCCGTCGCAACCCTTCGGCTGCTATCTGAACGTGGCGAGAGCGAAGACTTCGGGCGTCGAATTGGCGGCGGATGTGGACGTCATTCCGACATGGCTGCGCCTCAAGGTGGCCTATACGCATCTTCAGGCCTTCGACGAGGAAACGCATCTGCGCCTGGCGCGCCGTCCGCAGGACGAGGGCCGCATCGGCCTCATCGTGACGCCCGTTGCGGGCCTCTCCATCGAGCCGTCCGTGATCTTCGTCGGCGAACGCTTCTCCTCTAACAACGAGAAGAACAGGCTCGCTCCTTACGCACGCTTCGACGTCTACGCCGATTATCGCATCAACGACACGTTCAGTGTCTATGCGCGGGCGGAGAACCTGACGAATGCGCGCTACGAGGAAGTCTACAACTACGGAACCGCAGGCCGCTCCTTCTATGCCGGCCTTCGCGCCACGTGGTGAGGATCACCACCGTAATGCAGCGAGCAGCAGGAGGGCGATCACGCCCGCCTGCATCGCCCAGGTCACGCGATAAAGCACCAGGGCGCGGCGGATGTCGGCGGCGTGAGCCATCGCGCGGCCGCGCCCCATCCAATGGTCGTGCACCGTAACGCCATCATAGATGCGCGGCCCTGCGAGCCGCAGCCCCAACGCCCCTGCCATGGCGGCTTCGGGCCATCCCGCATTGGGGGAGCGATGATGGCGCGCATCGCGCCACACCGCCTTTGCCGCTTCACGCGAACTGCATCCGGGCACGAAAACCGCCGCCAGCACGATCAGACAGGCGGACACGCGCGAGGCCGGAAGATTGACGAGATCGTCCAGCCGCGCCGCCGCCCAGCCATAAGCCTCGTAACGGGGCTTGCGATGGCCGATCATGCTATCCGCCGTGTTGATGGCTTTGTAGGCTACGCCGCCCGTCAACCCTGCGAGAGCAGTGTAGAGTGTCGGCGCAACGACGCCGTCGGAAAAATTCTCTGCCAGACTTTCGATGGCGGCGCGCGCGACGGCGGGCTCATCGAGAACCTGCGGATCGCGCCCGACGATGTGCGAGACGGCGAGACGGCCTGCCGCAAGACTCTCCTCAAGCCCCGCCGCCACGCGCAGCACATGATCGTGCAGGCTGCGCTGCGCGATCAGGCTACTCGCCAGAACACCCGCCACGATGAACGCCCAACCGCCGAGGATAAAGCTCAGGACGGTTTCGATCGTGAAGGCGGCACCTGCGCAGATGACGAGCGTGAGGACGAGCGTCACGACGCCGCGCCTGCGGCGCACATGCGCGGGCAGCTCAAGCCGGTTGAACCGCCTCTCCAGAGCCACGATCAGTGCGCCGATCCAGGTAACCGGATGGCCGATCCGCTGAAAGATCCGCGCGGGATAACCCACGCAGGCATCGACGGTGAGAGCGATCAGGACAAGGGCGAGAGCGGCGGTTATCAGAGACATCTCAATTAAATGGAGCAGTCATGCAGCACGGTGGCAATCTTCATGACGCAAAAGCGCTCTTTCCGGAAGCGCCTGAGCCATGGATCGACCTCTCGACGGGGATCAATCCCAATGCCTATCCCGTAAGCTTGCCGGACCTGCGCGCCTTCACGCGCCTCCCCTCACCTCAAGAGGTCGGCCATACAGAGGCCGTTGCCGCGCGGGCTTACGGTGTTTCCGACCCCGCTCGCGTCGTGGCCACCGCCGGGTCGCAGGCCACGATACGCCTGCTCCCGCGCCTTCGCGACAAGAGCAAGGTCGCCATCGTCGGCCCGACCTATAGCGAGCACGAGCGCAGTTGGGTCAGCGAGGGCCACGACATTCAGGTCGCAACTTCCCTTGCCGATGCTCTTGCGCTGACCCCTGATGTCGTTGTGATCGCCAATCCCAATAACCCCGACGGACGCATCGCCGATCCGACAGAACTCGCAGAGGCGGCATCCATCCTCCATCGGCGTGGCGGATGGCTGGTGGTGGACGAGGCCTTCGCTGACCTCGACGACGAAGCCTCGATTGCTGGGAAGAAGCTGCCCGGCACCATAGTGCTGCGTTCCTTCGGCAAGGCCTATGGGCTAGCGGGCGTCCGGCTCGGTTTCGCAATCTGCGACCCGGTCTTCAGCGTGCGCATCCGCGAAGAGCTAGGGCCTTGGGCTGTCTCAGGACCGGCGCTTGCCCTTGGCGCGCAGGCGCTTGGCGACGCCGCATGGCTTGCGGATCAAAAGGTCCGGCTGGCGCGCGCCTGCCTCGTCCTCGACGAGCTTCTGACCCGCGCGGACTTCCACATCGTCGGCGGAACGCGGCTCTTCCGGCTGGCGCGACACCCGCAAGCAGGAGACTGGTTCGAGCGTTTAGCGCGATCCGGAATCTGGGTGCGCAAGTTCAATCATGAACAGACAATCCTGCGCCTCGGTATACCGCAAGAAGAGATGTGGGATAGGCTCCGAGGAGCCCTAGCATAAAGCAATATATTCTTGTTTGGACTTTCGTCTAAACCAGCGGCGGGTCGTCGCACAATCAAAATTATTGGAACCCGAATGGCTAAGCTGACCTAATCTGGACATAACCCCCGGCCAGGAATGCGGCGCTTTTAGCAAAAACGACCGCAAACCCGCATCGCGGCGACGCGGCATCTCATCGGGGGTCTCTCCATGACTGTCAGACTGACAGCGTCTGTTGACGCGTGCCAGCCGTTGGCGCTTTGCCGGGGCGATAAGGCTCTTCTCGAAGCGCGCCGCGACGCATCGCACGGCATCAAGCGCCTACTCCGCTATGTGACGGGCATCAGCCTCGGCGCCTATATGGCCCTAGCCAGCGCAAGCGCCGCGACCGCGCCGTCCGGCTCCAGCCTCACCGCATTTTTCCGGACGGAGCAAATCGTTGCCGTCTCTGTCTCCATCGACCCGCTCGAATCCATCGTCCCCGCCGCAGCAGCCGACACGGGCGACATCCGCGCCAACATCATCAAGGGAATTCAGCTTCCTACGCGGACCGCCGCGCGCGTCGTAGAGACCCGGAGTGTCGCGCAGCCCGAGGACTACGTGCAATTCGACGGCATGCGCGTGCCGCGCCGCATCGTCGATGCCATCTTACGCGCCGCGGATGTGACGGGCGCAGACCCCGTTTACATGATGGCGCTTGCGGACAAGGAATCGAGCTTCATTGCCAACAATCAGGCCTCCTCGTCATCGGCAGTCGGCTTATTCCAGTTTATCGCGGGCACGTGGTTTGAGGTCGTCCGCAGCTTCGGCGAGAAGCATGGCTTTGCTGCTGAAGCGGAGGCCATCCGCATGGTTGGCGGTCAGTTGACAGTGCCCAACGCAGAGATGCGCGAACACATTCTGGGCCTGCGCCGCAACCCGTATCTGTCCGCCCTGATGGCGGCCGAGATGATGAAGCGCGACCGCGCGAAGATCGAGGGCCGGCTTGGGCGTCAGATCACGCGCTCAGAGTTCTACTTCTCGCATTTCTTCGGCGTCGACAGCGCCAGCAAGTTCATGGTGCTGGTGAACGGCAAGCCGAAGCAGAGTGCCCCGCGCGTGTTCCCTGCGGCGGCGCGGGCGAACAAGTCGCTGTTCTATGCCAAGGCAGGCCGCAAGACCCGGCAACTCACCGTCACCGAGGTCTACAAGAAGATCGACGGCATGATCGACAAGCGGCTTGAACGCTACGAGGACGTATCGGCCCTCGCAACGGCAGACGCCGCACTCTGAGGCTGCGGCTCCGCGTCATCACGCGACGGGCTTTGCGTGTCGTTGCGCGCAGTGATTGTCGAAGCGGCGGCTCCTGAGGGCACGACTTCGACAAACCCGCCCTTGGCCGCGGGGCGCGGCAGTTGACGAATGCGCATGACGACGAAGACCGTCAGTGCGAGCGACACCACCGCGGAATAGATGAACAAGCCCTTGGGACCCATGAGGTCCATAGCGAAGGCACCCAGGAGCGGCCCCACCGTGACGCCGGTCGCCCAGGAGAAGAGAAGCGTTCCTACCGTCGAGATGATCTGCCCCGGATCGACGATGTCGCAGGCATGAGCCACGCAGACGGCGTAGATGCACAGGGCGAGCCCGCCCCATATCGCGAAGCTCACAAGAACGAGATTCTGTGCGCCGCTGGCGCTAACGAACAGGATCAGCAACGACACCAGCGACGTGCCGCCCGCGAGCGCCGCGATGATGTATCGCCGATCCGTGCGGTCGGAGAGCCAGCCGAGCGGATATTGCATCGCCAAACTGCCCGCTTGCAGGGCGAACAACAAAGCCGCCGCCTTGTCCTGGCTGAGCCCGATGCTGACGCCGAAGACTGGGGTGATGGCGATGACGGGTCCGTTGACGAGCCCGACGACGAACGACCCGACGACTGCGGAGGGCGCAGCCTTGAAAAGGCTGCGGACGCGAATCTTGACGCCGCTCGGCGCGGGCGGCTCCTCCGTCGTCGTCGCAGCAATCGGCAGGAGCGAGAGCGACATCACCGCGCTCACCGCCATGAAAAACCCGTCCGCATCGATGCTTCCCAAGGCGATGCCGAGCGGCGAAACCATCAAAGCGAGCTTCGTGCAGATCATATAGAAAGACATGATGCGCCCGCGATGGCTCGATATGGCACGCGCGCTGATCCAGCCGTCGGTCACCGTGAAGATGCAGGCGAACGTCAAGCCGATGGTACCGCGGAGAAGCGCCCAGGCCAGAGTCGTGTGGGCCTGCGTCATCGCAAGAACGACGACCGCCGCGACGGCAGCGAGGCTCGCAAAAGCGCGGATATAGCCGACGTGGCGAATGAAGGCGGGCGCGAGAAAGCAGCCCGACGAGAACCCGAGTCCATAGGCCGCCGCCACGAGGCCAATGGAGTTGATGGAAAGCCCCTCCGCCTGCATGCGCAGCGGCATCAGAGCCTGCAAAAGACCATTCGCCGCCTGCAACAACGTGGTTGCAGCGGTGACCGTCCAGATGAGAGCGAGTGAGGAATGCACGATCGGCGAGGGGACAAGCGAAGCGGCGAGCGCAGGTGAAACAAACTAGACCCCGGTCGCCGCGAGAGATCAAGGCTCTTTATCGAGATTTCGGGGATTTCTCTCCCAGCCGCCTAATGGTCCGGCGTTCTCTTGCGAAATCCGGCGAACAGATAGAATCCATTGAACCGCACACCGGCCTCCGCGGCCTTGCCGTCGAAGCCGAGCGGAGCGGAGCGATCCCCATCGACTCGGCCATCGAATGTCCAACGCGGCCCGGTGACGAACGGGGGAACGGAGCGCTCCTCGGGAACCGCGCAAAGAAGGCCGTCAGCCCGATTGCTTCGGAACAGGTTGTAGGCGCACATGATTTCCTCCTTCGTCGTTTTTCGCCGATCGTTCGTCTGTCGGCGGAGGGATGGTGGCGGCACACCTGGGCAAGAGTGTGGTCATTTTGGGTAAAAATACCTCTCGGAATGGAGATGGCGCGCCCGCAGCCTCATTGCTAGGCTACCCCCGGCCTGGCGCCTTGCCGGGCGGCAAGACCAGAGGAAACAAAGACATGATCGTTCGAGGACCCCTGTGGCGAAGCCTTGTTGGGCTTGGCTTTGCGGCGAGCATCCCCCTTGCGGCGCCCGCCTTCGCGCAACCTGTCGCCCCCTCTCCCGAAGCCCCCACCGGCCGCACCGCGAAAACCACAGGCGTCGCGACCAAGGACATGGTGGCGGCCGCCAATCCGCTGGCTGCGCAGGCGGGCCGTGAAATTCTCGCCGCAGGCGGCAGCGCCGCCGATGCGGCTGTGGCCGTGCAGTTGGTTCTCAATCTGGTCGAGCCGCAAAGCTCCGGCATCGGCGGCGGCGCTTTCATGGTGTTCTGGGACGGGACGGCCATGACCACCCTCGACGGGCGCGAGAAGGCGCCCGCGGCCGCCAAACCCGAGCGCTTCCTCGGCTCCGATGGGAAGCCGATGAAGTTCTACGATGCTGTCGTCGGCGGCCGGTCGGTCGGCGTTCCCGGCACCGTGCGTCTGCTGGAGGCCGCGCACAAGAAATGGGGCAAGCTGCCGTGGAAGCAGGTGATCGAACCCGCCGTTAATCTTGCCGAAAACGGGTTTGCCATCTCGCCGCGCCTCAACGGCCTTCTGTCTCAAGAAAAGTATCTCCAGAACGACCCGCTAGCCCGGGCTTATTTCTATGACGCCGAGGGCAAGCCCAAGGCGGTCGGAACCGTGCTGAAGAACCCGGCCTTCGCCCAGACGCTCCGCACCCTCGCGGACAAGGGCGCGGACGCGTTCTACACGGGCGAGATCGCGCAGGACATCGTGACGACGGTCACGAGCCACGCCACCAATCCCGGCGACATGACCCTCGACGACCTGAAGAGCTACGTGGTCGAAGAGCGCCCAGCCATCTGCGGCCCCTACCGCGTCTACAAGATCTGCGGCATGGGCCCGCCGAGCTCGGGCCAGATCGCCGTGCAGGAGATTTTGGGCGTGTTGGAGACCCAGGACATGGCGTCCATGAAGCCAGGGCCGGAAGCGGTGCACTGGATTTCGGAAGCGGGCCGCCTCGCCTTCGCCGACCGCGGGCTCTATGTGGCCGATCCGGCCTTCGTGAACGTGCCGGTGAAAGGCCTGACCGATCCTGGCTACCTGAAGAGCCGCGCGGCGCTCGTCGATCCCAACAAGTCCATGGGCAAGGCGAAGCCGGGGGAGCCGCCGTTCCAGAAGACCTTCCTCTGGGGGCCGTCGGACGGCATCGAATACGGCACCAGCCACATGTCGATCGTCGACCGGAACGGCAACGCAGTCTCGATGACCACCACCATCGAGGACGGGTTCGGCGCTCGGATCATGACCAAGAGCGGCTTCCTGCTCAACAACGAGCTGACGGACTTCTCCTTCACCACGGTCGAAGACGGCAAGCCGGTGGCGAATCGGGTCGAGCCGGGCAAGCGCCCGCGCAGTTCCATGGCCCCGACCATCGTGCTCGACGGTGGCAACAAGCTCTACGCCGTCGTCGGCTCGCCGGGCGGCAGCCTGATCATCAACTACGTCGCCAAGACCCTGGTCGGCCTCCTGGACTGGAAGCTCGATCCGCAAGTCGCCGCGGACCTGCCCAATATCGGCAGCCGCAACGGCCCGACGGAGCTCGAAGCAGGCACGGAGGCCGAAGCCTGGAAGGCGGCGCTCGAAACCAAGGGGCACGATGTCAAGCTGATCGACCAGAATTCCGGCATCCACGCCATCGTGGTTACCCCGGCAGGGCTCATCGGCGGGGCGGATAGCCGTCGTGAGGGCGTTGCCATCGGCAACTAAAACCCTCATCACATTCTCGCCCTCCCTGTTCGGCAGGGAGGGCGATCCATTTTAGCGGCCCGTTCGGGCAAGGGCCGTGCAATCGCGAAGGGGCTTCATGAAGCGGTTTCTTGTGACTGGTGGCGCCGGTTTCATCGGCTCGGCGGTGGCCCGCATGCTCGTCCGCGACACGCCGCACGAGGTGCTGGTGGTCGACAAGCTCACCTATGCAGGCAATCTCGATTCCTTGAAGCCCGTCGCCAACAACCCCCGCTATCGCTTCGAACGCGCGGACGTCGCCGATCACGAGCGGATGCGGACGCTGATCGCGGACTACCGACCCGATATCGTCATGCACCTCGCGGCGGAGAGCCATGTGGACCGCTCCATCGACGGGCCGGGCGAGTTTTTGCAGACCAATGTCATCGGCACCTATGCGGTGCTTCAGGCTGCTCTCGCCTATTGGCGCGCCCTGTCGCCGGAGCGGCAGAAGGCATTCCGCTTTCACCATATCTCGACGGATGAGGTCTTCGGCTCGTTGGGCGAAGACGGCTTGTTCCACGAGGAATATCCCTATCAGCCGAGTTCACCCTATTCCGCCTCAAAAGCGGCCTCGGACCATTTCGTGCGCGCCTGGCACCACACCTACGGCCTGCCGACCATCGTCACGAACTGCTCGAACAACTACGGGCCCTATCACTTCCCGGAAAAGCTGATCCCGCTCGTCATTCTCAATGCACTCGAAGGCAAGCCCCTCCCCGTTTACGGTAAGGGCGAGAACGTGCGCGACTGGCTGTTTGTGGACGATCACGCCCGCGCGCTGATCCTTGCCGCCGAACGGGGTGAGGCGGGCGAGACCTACGCTATCGGCGGGCATAACGAGCGCACGAACATCGATGTGGTGCGCGCGATCTGTTCGCTCGTCGACGAATTGGCCCCCGATAGCGCCGTCGGGCGCCGCGAAAACCTCATCACCTATGTCAGCGACCGCCCCGGCCACGATCTGCGCTATGCCATCGACGCCTCCAAGATCGAGCGCGATCTCGGCTGGCGTCCCGCGGAGACCTTCGAGTCCGGCCTGCGCAAGACGGTCGAGTGGTATCTCGCCAACCGCGATTGGTGGGAGCGCGTGCGCTCCGGCGTCTATCGCGGCGAGCGCCTGGGTATTGTAGCCTAAGCCCCGCCTGTGGCAGGGGTGGAACACCCATCGCCTGAAGGAGAATGCCCGCGTGATCGAGGTCGAAGCCAGCGCCCTGCCCGATGTGAAGATCGTCCGCACACGAGCGTTCGGCGACCAGCGCGGCACCTTCATGGAGACCTATAACCGGCAAGCGTTTCGCGCGGCGGGAATCGAGGAGGAGTTCGTTCAGGACAACTTTTCCCTTTCCGTCGAAGTCGGCACGGTGCGCGGCCTGCATTTCCAGATTGCGCCATTCGCGCAGACGAAGCTCGTGCGCGTCGGGCGCGGGCGCATTCTCGATGTCGCCGTCGATCTCAGGCGCTCCTCGCCCACTTATGGACAGCACGTCGCCGTAGAACTTTCCGCCGAGAACCGCTTGCAGCTTCTCGTTCCCGTCGGCTTCGCGCATGGTTTCTGCACGCTCGAGCCGAACACGGAAGTGCACTACAAAGTTTCCGCGCATTATTCCGCCGCCCATGATCGCGGCTTGGCCTGGAACGATCCGGCGCTCGGCATCGCGTGGCAGGTCGATGAAGCGCGCGCAGTCCTATCCGACAAGGACACCAAGCACCCCTTGCTGGCCGATCTCCCGCCGGTCTTCTCATAAGGTCCTCGTTTCGTGCGTATCATCGTCATCGGCAAGGAAGGACAGGTGGCCCGCGCTCTTGCAGAGCGTGCGTCCACGCATGGCGCGACGGCCGTTCTGTTGGGCCGTCCGGCTCTCGACCTTGCCGATCCCTCCGGCATCGAGGACATCTTGTCCGAGACCGGCGGCGATGTGATCGTGAACGCGGCAGCCTACACCGCCGTCGATCAGGCGGAAGCCGAGGCCGATCTTGCCGACGCCATCAACGGCACAGGTGCCGGCGCCGTTGCGGGCGCTGCGGCGGCGATGGGAATCCCCGTGATCCAGCTGTCGACGGATTACGTCTTCGACGGCACGGCGGATCGCGCCTATCGCGAGGATGACGCAACCCGTCCGCTCGGAGTCTATGGCCGCTCGAAGCTGTTGGGCGAAGAGGCAGTGATGGCTGAGACCGACAACCACGCAATCTTGCGGACAGCGTGGGTCTACAGCCCTTTCGGCAAGAACTTCGTGAAGACGATGTTGCGACTGGCCCGCGAGCGCGAGGAAGTCGGCGTCGTTGCCGATCAACACGGCTCGCCGACCAGCGCACACGACATCGCCGATTGTGTCATCACTGTTGCACGCAACATGATCGAGCGACCGAAGGACAAAAACTTGCGCGGCATCTTCCACATGACCGGGTCAGGCTTTGCGACCTGGGCAGAATTCGCCGCCGAGATCTTCCTGCAATCCGCCCGCCTCGGCGGCCCGCATGCGCGAGTCCGGCCAATCAAAACCGCGGATTATCCGACACCTGCAAAAAGACCCGCCAATTCGCGGCTCGATTGCGAAAAACTCGCGCGCGTTCACGGCGTCACGTTGCCGTTGTGGCGCGCATCCCTCGAACCTTGCATCAAGCGCCTCCTCGATGAGACGCGCGGCCAGGAGACCATTCGATGAAAGGCATCATTCTCGCCGGAGGCTCCGGCACGCGCCTGCATCCGATGACCTATGTCACGTCGAAGCAGCTCTTGCCGATCTACGACAAGCCGATGATCTACTACCCGCTCACCACGCTGATGCTGGCAGGTGTGCGGGACATCCTCATCATCTCCACTCCCGACGATCTGCCCAAGTTCAAGCAGTTACTGGGCAGCGGCGAGCGGTGGGGGCTAAAACTCTCCTACGCAGTGCAACCGAAGCCCGAAGGGCTGGCGCAGGCCTATATCATCGGCGCGGAGTTCGTCGCGGGCGGCCCTTCCGCCCTCATCCTCGGCGACAACGTGTACTTCGGACACGGCCTGCCCGAGTTGATGCGCGAGGCCCGGGCCCGGAAGAGCGGCTCAACCGTCTTCGCCTATCACGTCACCGATCCCGAGCGGTACGGCGTCATTTCGTTCGACGGGGACGGCAAGGCCGTTTCCATCGAGGAGAAGCCCATAAAGCCGAAATCCAACTGGGCGGTCACGGGGCTCTATTTCTATGACGAGCAGGTGATCGAGATCGCCGCGGGCTTGAAACCCTCGGCGCGGGGCGAATTGGAAATCACCGACGTGAACCGCGCCTATCTGGAACGCGGCCAACTCCACGTGCAGCGCATGGGGCGCGGCTTCGCCTGGCTCGATACGGGCACGCCGGACACCCTCGTCGAAGCGGCCGAATTCGTGCGCGCACTCGAAAAGCGCCAGGGCTTCCGCATCGCCTGCCCGGAGGAAATCGCCTTCAACCTCGGCTGGATCGACAAGGACCAGCTGGCGCGCCTCGGGAAAGAGCTCTCCAAAAGCAGCTACGGGCAGTATCTGCTTCGCATCGCGGATGGTGCCTGAGAAAAGTTTTTTCGCGAAAAACGATTGTTCTTTTTAAAGAACGATTTTAAAAATGGGGCATGACCACGCATCGACGCCCCGACTACCAGCTTGAAACCCGCCTCGTTCACGAAGGCCAGGAGCGTACGCCCTATGGCGAGACCTCCGAGGCCCTCTTCCTCACGCAAGGGTTCGTCTACGAGAGTGCCGAGAGCGCCGAGCGGCGGTTCCTGAACGAGGAGCCGGGCTTCAGCTATACGCGCTATTCCAACCCGACCATCGCCGCTTTCGAACAGCGCATCGCCGCGCTGGAAGGGGCGGAGGCCGCCCGGGCCACGGCGACGGGCATGGCGGCGGTGACGGCAGCGATTGTGAGCCAGGTCCAGGCGGGCGACCATGTGGTGGCGGCCCGCGCGCTCTTCGGCTCCTGCCGCTGGGTGGTCGAAGATTTCCTGCCGCGCTTCGGGGTGAGCTGCACCCTCGTCGATGGCCCGAACCTCGACGAGTGGCGGCAGGCCATGCGTCCCGAAACGAAGGCCTGCTTGCTGGAATCGCCTTCCAACCCAAGCCTCGAGATGATCGATATCGCGGGCGTTGCGGAGATCGCTCACGCGGCTGGCGCGACGCTCACCGTCGACAATGTGTTCGCAACACCGCTTTTCCAAAAGCCGCTCGAACTCGGCGCGGATGTCGTGGTCTATTCCGCTACCAAGCACATCGACGGTCAGGGCCGATGTCTCGGCGGCGTAATCCTCTCGACGACCGAATTCATCGAGGGACCGCTGCAGCAATTTTTACGCATGACAGGCCCCTCGATCTCTCCCTTCAACGCCTGGGTTCTTTTGAAGGGACTTGAGACGCTCCCCTTGCGGGTCGAGCGTCAGACACAGACCGCGGGCTTCCTGGCCGACTCGCTTTACAACCATCCCAAGGTCCGGCGGCTGACCTATCCGGGACGCGCCGACCACCCGCAGGCCGAACTCATCAGGCGCCAGATGATCGGCGGCTCGACCATGATCGCGATCGAGGTCGAGGGCGGCAGGGACGGCGCGTTCCGCTTCATGAACGCGCTGAAACTCATCCGCATTTCCAACAATCTCGGCGATGCCAAGAGCCTCGTCACGCATCCCTCCACGACGACGCACCAGCGCTTCGCGCCGGAATTGCGCGCCGAGATGGGCATCTTCGATGGTCTGGTGCGCCTTTCCGTCGGATTAGAGCACCAGCAGGATCTCTTGAACGATCTCACCGAAGCGCTCGCCCGCGTCTGATGCGACGTCAGGCGGGACTCGTCCCGCTCGGCGCGTCGATTTTACTCGGCGGCGTCCGCCATGGGCTGGAACAAAGCCGCCTCGCCATCAAGCGTCGCCGCGACCGCATGGATCGTCGCCGCGATACGCACCGAAGCCTGGACCTGCTCCTGCGTGAGACCGGCGGAGCGCACCACCTGCTCGTGGCTCTTCACGCACATCTCGCAGCCATTGATGGCGGAAACCACCAGCGACCAGAGTTCGAAATCCGCCTTGTCGATGCCTGGACGGGCGATGACGTTCATGCGCAGGCGGGCGGGCATGTTGGCGTAGTCGCCGCCGGCCATGTGCACGAAGCGGTAATAAATGTTGTTCATGCCCATGATCGAGGCCGCCGCTTTCGCGGCGCTCAGAGCCTCGGCGCTGAGCTGAGAACCGAACTCGGCCACCACCGCGCGGATCACCTCCGCATTGCGCGAAGCAAGAGCCGCAGCGACGAAGGCACCGGCGCGCTGCTGTGTCGTCAGGCTCGGCTCAGTAGCAAGCGATCCCAGATTGAGCCGGATGTCCTTAGCGTAATCCGGGATCAGATCTTTCAGCGCATCGAGCGACATGCGTCACATCCTTCAAACATGAAAAAGGGCCCGCGTATCGAGCGCGGGCCCGATCAATCACTGAGTTTAAGCGGCAGGCTTGAGGAAGTCGTCGCCTTTGTTCCAGTTGCAGGGGCAGAGCTCATCGCTCTGCAGGGCATCGAGAACGCGCAGGACTTCAGCCGGGTTGCGGCCGACCGAGAGATCGTTGACCGACACGAAGCGAATGATGCCGTCCGGGTCGACGATGAAGGTGGCGCGAAGCGCAACGCCCTCGTTCTTATCGAGGATGCCGCAGGCGGCCGACAGCTCACGCTTGATGTCGGCGAGCATCGGAATTTCGAGGGTCTTGAGTTCGGCGTGGTTCAGGCGCCAGTTCACGTGCACGAACTCGTTGTCCGTGGAGACGCCGTAAATGACGGTATCGCGATCCTTGAAGTCGCGGGTCATCTTGCTGAAGGCGACGATTTCGGTCGGGCAGACGAAGGTGAAGTCCTTCGGCCAGAAGAATACGACCTTCCATTGGCCCGCGTCCGACTCGTTGGAGATCTCGACGAAGGGGTCCTTGAGGTTCAGGCCCTCGGGGCCGGCCTTCGCGGCCTTCAGCTTGAAACTCGGAAACGTATCGCCAACGGTCAGCATTCCATCACTCCTCAACGGTCGGATTTTCCCGGCGCTGCGCGCCTTTTGCAGCTTGTCTATGTCTGGCACAGCCTGAGAAGACAACCCTCTTCCTCGCATGTGCACAATGCGTCCAGCACCTTGCCAGGACGAAAGCCGCTTCGGCACCTCCGGCTAGGGAAGAACTGCCCCATTAACGCAGAGGTAGATCAGCACTTTTAAGTCGTCTCTGCCGTTAGAGCGCGATCTTAGGTCTTAATTCACAGAAATATTCGCAGATTCTATTGCCTCTAATCGCGGCAGTAAGTTTTATTTTACCGGATCGATGCATAGAGGCGGAACATCGAGTCGGATCCTCACGGATCTATGTGAAATTTTTCTGGAGTGCACGATGAAAACTTTTCTGCACTTGGTTCCCGTCGTTCTCGGGCTCACATTCACCCCCGCGATATCCTTCGCTCAGGCGCCAGCAAACGCGCCCTCAGAGCAACAGGTCTCGCCGGAGGAGACCTCCGCCCGCATCATTCTAGTCGAGTGGCGTATCAAGAAGGGGCGTGAGCACGAGTTTCTAGAATATTGGTCGAAACGGTCGACGATCCCGGACCGGTCGGGCCTGATCGGCGAGTTCCTGAGCCGGGTCGAGGACCGCAAGCAGTTCCCCTGGATGGTGTGGAGCCTCGACAAGCGCTGGACCACTTTCGTCAATGTCGGCTTCTGGAAGACCGGAGCCGACTTCCAGGAGCAGATCGGCAAGTTCATCGACAACTCGAAGCCGCCGCTTGCCTTCGAGGCGCAACGCCGCCGCCGCGTCTTCGTCGCCCCCGAACGCTGGCGCATCGGAGCCTCGCCCTTCTTCGCCTCCGACCATTCGAGCGTCCGCTAACGAACGATCCGGCTCCACGGGGCGGGGCGGGGCCGGGTCGATTCCGAAATTCTGTCGCGCGGCATCGGGCAGGTCTGGCTGATGTCATGGTTGAGATCGAGAGGGTTGGACAATGACGACCAAGGCGGACCTTCGACAGCCTGTGCCCGGGAAGGGCACCGCGATCCTACCCGACGAGCCCTTGCGGCTGCGCGAGCTGATCCTAGCCCTTCTCCTCTCCTCCATCATCGTGATCCCGACGTGGATCATGATCTGGCGGCAGCTCCCCTAAAGCGCCATGACAATGGATGACCTAGTTTTCCACAAGGCTAATATCGGAGAAATCTCAATTACTCAGCCAGATCGTGAAAATCGAGGATAACGACTGGAATTTTATTGGCACGAAAAATTTTCTCATATCGAGAGTTGAGCACCCGCTTGCCTCAAGACATTCTTTTACGACCGTGCCTTGTATTGCCTAATGAAAGCACTAAATGTTTTTCATCGACATTTGGCCGGACAATCGGGCCGTTACGCCTTGGTAAGCTAGGCGCACGTTCAGACATTCTTCCCAAACATCGACGAACCCAAGCGTGAGGGCGTGCTTTCACGCGTCCTCTTCATACGTGCACTTGAGCATACATAACCAAGGATACTCCCATGAATACGGGTACTGTTAAGTTCTACAACGACCAAAAGGGCTTCGGCTTCATTCAGCCTGACAACGGCGACAAGGACGTGTTTGTCCACGCGACCGCCCTCGAGCGCGCCGGCATCCGCGGCCTTCGCGAAGGCCAGAAGGTCACCTTCGACACGGCTGAAGACCGTCGCAGCGGCAAGGTCGCCGTCAACAACATCCAGACGGCCTAAACCTCCGTCACCATCGGGCGGCGTGGACTCCACACGCCGTCTGGCAAAGCCGCCCCTCGGGAGCGGCTTTTTTGTTTTGAAGCAAGGAGATTGCAATGGCCAAGGAAGAATTGATCACGTTCGAAGGCGAAGTCGTCGAGATCCTGCCGGATGCGCGCTATCGTGTGAAGCTGGAAAGCGGCCACGAGATCGTCGCCTATACAGCCGGCAAGATGAAGAAGAACCGCATCAAGACTCTCGCGGGCGACCGCGTCACCGTCGAGATGTCGCCCTATGATCTCGACAAGGGCCGGCTCATCTTCCGTCACAAGGACAGCGGATCGGGTGGTCCCCGCCCTGCTGCACGCCGTCCGCAATTTCGCCGCCGCTAGATTATTTTTCGGCGAAGTGGCTCCGGTTCGCCGTCAAAAAGGCGGCAAAGCAAAGAAAAGAGATGTTTCTACGCAAGTGAAAATAGCTCTAAGCGGCGCTCCGGCTGAGGATGCAGCCCAGCAAAGGTTCACGATGCCTGAAAAGACTTGGACGTTCGAGGCTGGCGACTTGGTGCCGGAATGGCTCATGCGCCAGACCAACTGCGTGTTGCGGTTTGGTCGTGACGCCATCGTCGTCGAAAACAACAGCGAGTTCCAGATCTATCCGGCCAGCGCCATGGGTGCCGAGGACACGATGGTGTTGGCCGAGATCATCGACCAAGAGATCGATGCGGAAGTCGAGCACACCCTGCCGATCAGGGCTCACACGGAGCCTCGCTCGAAGTCTCTCAATTGATCGCGATAAAGCCGAGCAGGATCATATTTGATGTCTCTGCTGGAACTTATTGCGATGCAATGCCTTAACTCATAAGGGCTCGTAGGGCTCGTCTTCTTATTCGGCCAAGGCTGTAATTCCCAAGCTCGCATCTCAGCGGGTACCGGGCGCGCCTCTTGAGTAGCGCCGCCCAGCCAGAGCCTTTCTCCATCGACCGCACAGGTACCTTCTTGTTCGTGCATTGCGGCCTGCACGAACCAAACAATGAAGGAATGTGCCATGCGCCCCCACCGTTTCGCGGTCGGAGAGACCGTTCTCTGTAATGAGAGGCGGAACCCTCATTTTTCCTGGAAAGCTCCGTACACTGTCGTCACCTGCATCAGGTCGGAGGCTGCCGAGCCACAATACCGGATCGCCTCGCTCCATCGGCATGAGACCCGCATCGCGGGCGAACACGAACTCCGCCGGACGCCGCAGCCTCAACCCGCCTTCCTGCAAGCAGAGGAACAATTCTTTGAGGCGTTGTCCTATCTGCACCCTGCCAACCTCAATCTCGTACCCACTCTCGAAGGTCCCCTCGCGCCACGGCTCCGGCACGGGCGAATGGAGGATCGTCATGTCTAGGTTCGCTTCGGCCTCTGGCGGAGAACACAGCACCTGGCTTTCCAGCGCGAGCATGGCCGGTGTGCTGTTCTTTCTCATGTTCATTGTGGTGTTCATGAGGTGAGGACCCATCCGACTGCATTCTGGCTCACGTTTCAGATAGCCTGAAAGGACCACTCATGTCGGCTCATCTGTACCCATGCGGACAGCACGTTACCGTTGTCGATAAACGGGACATAGGCCCAGGCTGGAGCGGCGGATATGTCATCGTCAGGCACCTGCCATCCGGTGATGAGGTTCCGCGTTATGAGATCAAGAGCATTGGCGAGGTCTATAGCCGCGTCGCCTATGAGAATCAGCTGGCCACATCGTTCACGATTTTTCGTGATGAACGGTCAGCAACGCACCTGGCAAGCCCTTGATATACAAAGGCTTTGGCGCTCCCTAGGGGACTCGAACCCCTGTTTTCGCCGTGAGAGGGCGACGTCCTAGACCGCTAGACGAAGGGAGCTAGCAAGGTGAAGGCCGCTCGTATAACCACCCTTCGGAAACCCTTCAAGCCCTTTTGCGAAAAAAGCGAAGAGCAAAATCGACGAGGACGTGGTGAGCGAGCCGATCCGAAGAGAATGGACCCTGGGCGAGGATGCTGCTGCCGAGCGGCTGGATCGGGTGTTGGCGCGCCTGTCGCCGGATCTGTCGCGCAGCCGCCTGCAGGCGCTGATCCGTGAAGGCCAAGTGGAACTCGGCGGGCAGCCGTTGCGCGATCCCAGCCACAAGGTCGCGGCGGGGGCTGTGATCGCCCTCGTCGTTCCCCCACCGGTCGAGGCCGAGCCGCGGGGCGAGGAGATCGCGCTGACAATCGTCTATGAGGATGAGGACCTGATCGTCATCGACAAGCCGGCGGGGCTCGTGGTGCACCCGGCGGCGGGGCATGAATCCGGCACGCTCGTCAACGCGCTCATCGCCCATTGCGGCGAGAGCCTGTCCGGCATCGGCGGCGTGAAGCGGCCGGGCATCGTCCACCGGCTCGACAAGGATACCTCGGGCCTCCTCGTCGTCGCCAAGAACGACCGGGCGCACAAGGGACTTGCCGATCAGTTCGCCGATCACGGCCGCACCGGCCCGCTGGAACGCACCTATCTCGCCTTCGTCTGGGGCGCTCCGGACAGGCAGAAGGGTCTTGTGGATGCCGCCTTGGCCCGCAGCCTGCACAACCGCGAAAAGATCGCCGTCGTCTCCGGCGAGCGGGGGCGCTACGCGATCACCCATTACGAAGTGCTGGAAGCGCTTCCCGCCGCCGATCCAGTGGCGAGCCTCGTGCAGTGCGAGCTTGAGACCGGGCGCACGCATCAGATCCGCGTGCACATGGCGCATATCGGCCATCCGCTTCTCGGGGATCACGTCTATGGCTCCGGTTTCAAGACCAAGGCCAACCGTCTCAACCCTGCGGCGCAGGAGGCACTGGCGGCGGTGAGGGGGCAGGCACTCCACGCGGCGGTGCTGGGGTTCGAACACCCGCGGACCGGTGAATTCTTACGCTTTGAGAGCCCCCTTCCCCCCGACCTTGAGCATCTCCTCACAGCCCTGCGGGGGTGAGTCCGTCAGCGGCACGGCGTCGCAAAATAAAGGCGGCGTGGCACCCTTACATCGCCAGTGCGTTGATCCCGTTCGGAGCCTGACGCCTCTATTCGGACACGTTTAGACCGCCTATATTGGGCGGCTAGGGCGGCCGGCCGATGTGGGGGCCGCCTCGGGCTTGCCTCACCTCAGGAGGGAGCCAAAGGAGGAAAAAATGGCTGCAGCGCTGCCTGTGCTTGCCAATGAAGGGGGCCTTTCGCGCTATCTCGACGAGATTCGCCGTTTCCCCATGCTTGAACCGCATGAGGAATACATGCTCGCCAAAAGCTGGCGCGAGCACGGTGACCGCGATGCCGCTCACAAACTTGTGACATCCCACCTGCGCCTCGTGGCGAAGATCGCCATGGGCTATCGCGGCTATGGTCTGCCGATCGGCGAAGTCGTGTCCGAAGGCAATGTCGGCCTCATGCAGGCCGTGAAACGCTTCGAGCCCGAGAAGGGCTTCCGCCTCGCCACATATGCCATGTGGTGGATCAAGGCGGCGATTCAAGAATACATCCTGCGGTCCTGGTCGCTCGTGAAAATGGGCACCACCGCGAACCAGAAGAAGCTGTTCTTCAACCTGCGCAAGGCCAAGGGCCGCATTTCCGCGCTCGACGAGGGCGACCTTCGTCCCGATCAAGTGAAGCAGATCGCGACCCAGCTCGGCGTGACCGAGCAGGACGTCGTGGACATGAACCGCCGCCTCGGCGGCGACGCTTCGCTCAACGCGCCCTTACGCGAAGAGGGCGAAGGCGAATGGCAAGATTGGCTGGTGGATTCCGGCCAGAGCCAGGAGCAAATTCTCGTCGAGGAAGAAGAAGGGCAGAACAGGCTCGCCGCGCTACGCAGCGCGCTCTCGGTGCTCAATCCGCGCGAGCGTCGGATTTTCGAAGCCCGCCGCCTCTCCGACGATCCGATCACCCTTGAAGAATTGTCCGCCGAGTTCGGCGTGTCGCGCGAGCGCGTACGCCAGATCGAAGTGCGGGCTTTTGAGAAGATTCAGGAAGCGGTCAAGAAGAACCTCGCGCAGATCGAAACCTCGGCCGCCGAGGCCACACTTTAAGACTGCTTCATATCATCGGAACAAAAAAGCCGCGGATCGCTCCGCGGCTTTTTTATTGATTGCAAAGACCGCTTACTGCCACTGGCTGAAGGCGCTCGTCATGATCTGGTCGCCTGACGTGCCCTTCTCGAAGCTGAGAATGGCGCGCTGGCCAGAGGCCATGCGAACGGGCAGGTCGATCCAGTTGCGGCGCACGAACAATTCCGTGTTGCGGTCGATGTCGCTTGCAAGGTTCGAGAGGCCGATCAGGAAGAGGTTTTCGCGCACCGGCACTGGCAGGCCGGCGACGGGCGTGCCGCGCGCGGCTTCCTCGTTCTTGAACTGTAGCAGGCCGATGTCGCGGATGACGCGGCCGCTGTCGCCGTTCTTCGTGGTGAAGATCAGCTCCACCGTGTGTGACGCGGGCAGCGTAGTGTCGACATTGCGCCGAAGCGTCAGCTTCATGGTCATCCCGGCATCGGGAATCTCGACCGTCGCGCGGACGGCCTTTTCCAGCGGCTGACCCTGGCCAGGGTTGATGTCCTCGAGCCGCCAGACGACCCGGCCGACCTGGGCCTTGGGCGCCTGCGGATTGGCGGGATCTTCCTCATAAAACACGGCGCGCTGAGCGACACCGACTTCCTGACGTGAGTTTTGTGCGGCAGGCGCTGCCGGCCCACCCACCCGTTCGGCGCTCTTGTTGGCCTCAGGTTTCTGCGGCTGAGGGGCCTCGGCCACCGGAGGCGTCGGCGTCAGATCCTGCGGCTTGTCCCGCCAGAGGAAGGCGACGGCAGCGATCACGACGATGACGGATGCCAGAACCGCGCCCAGGATGATGGTGCGCGTCCGCTTGTCGCCCTGCATTGCCGGATGCCGGCGGCTTTCGATGCGCGGGCGCGCGATGGCTTCAGCCTCGCTACCCGGGAGGCCGCTCGAAGGAGCGGGTGTTGGAGCCTCCGGCTCGTCTGCGGCAGCCGGCTGGAGGGCGAAAATGCTCTTGATGGACGGCGCGGGCTGCGGGACGAACTCCGCCTCGACGCGCTTGATGGCCGCGTCGAGCGCCAGGCTTTCCTGATGGATCTGTGCCTCGGAGAGCGGCGGGTCGATCGTCCGCAGCTGAGCGGTCAGTGCGGTGCGGGCACGCTCATAAACAGCGCGCCGCGTTTCTGGCGCCGAGTCGGACAGCCCTTCAACGGCGCGGGCAATAAGGGGGTAATAATCTGCCATTTGCTCTGGGATGGCCCGGCGACGCTTCGCCGTCAACCCTCAAAGGGGTTCTTCATGAGGATAGTATCGTCGCGCTGCGGCGAGGTTGACAGCACCGCAACCGGCGCGCCGATCAGCTCCTCGACCCGGCGGACATACTTGATGGCCTGCGCCGGAAGGTCCGCCCACGAGCGCGCACCGGCCGTGGATCCGCTCCAGCCTTCCATTTCTTCATAAATCGGCTCGACTTTAGCCTGGGCGCCCTGGCTGGCAGGGAAATAATCAAGGGTTTCGCCATCCAGACGATAACCAACGCCGATCTTGATGGTCTTGAAGCCGTCGAGAATGTCGAGCTTGGTCAGCGCGATACCGTCGATGCCGGAGGTGCGGACCGTTTGCCGCACCAGGGTCGCATCGAACCAGCCGCAGCGGCGCTTGCGCCCGGTCACTACGCCGAATTCCTTGCCCTTCTGGCCGATCAGCTCGCCAGTTTCGTCAAAGAGTTCGGTCGGGAACGGCCCCTCGCCCACGCGGGTCGTGTAGGCCTTGGCGATGCCGAGCACATAGCCAACTGCGCCCGGCCCGAGACCGGAGCCCGTCGCCGCCTGTCCCGCCACGGTGTTGGACGAGGTGACGAACGGATAGGTGCCGTGGTCCACATCGAGCAGCGCGCCTTGCGCGCCTTCGAACAGGATGCGCTTGCCCGCCCGGCGCTCGTCGTCGAGCAGCCGCCAAACGGCGTCCATGTAGGGCAGAACCTTCGGCGCGACGGAGGCCAGCTCCTCGTAGATCGCCTTGGCCGAGAATTCTTCCAGCCCGAAGCCGCGACGCAGCGCGTTGTGGTGGGTGAGCAGCCGGTCGATCTTCTCCGGCAGGGAGCCGAGATCGGCGAGATCCATCAGACGGATGGCGCGGCGGCCAGCCTTGTCTTCATAGGCCGGGCCGATGCCGCGCTTGGTGGTGCCGATCTTGGTGCCGGCACTGCCGCTTTCGCGCAGCGCATCGAGCTCGCGATGGATGGAAAGAATCAGGGTGGCGTTTTCTGCCACGCGGAGGTTCTGGCGGGTGATCGAGACACCCTGCTCGCCCAGGCGCTCCACCTCGGCGGCGAGCGCATGGGGGTCGAGCACGACGCCGTTGCCGATGACCGAGAGCTTGTTGGGACGCACCACGCCGGAGGGCAAGAGCGAGAGCTTGTAGACATTGTCGCCGATGACGAGGGTATGGCCCGCATTGTGGCCGCCCTGGAAGCGCACGACCACGTCCGCCTGTTCGGACAGCCAGTCGACGATCTTGCCCTTGCCCTCGTCGCCCCACTGGGCGCCTACGACAACCACGTTCGCCATCGTTCAAAGCCTCGCAATAAAAAACCCCGGCGCAAGGCCGGGGTTGGTATCGGGGTTGGAAAAACCTTGCAAAGTCTCTTGATCGATCAGGCGCCCGAGGTCAAGGCGAAATGCAAAGCCGCCTTAAGTCCTTCCCCTGGCACTCTTCTCCGGCTTCACCCTGTGCTCGATGAAGTTGCGGAGTTCGCGGGTGCGGCGCTCGGGAAGCAGCACCTCCTCGTCGAGCCCATGCCGCCAGGCGAGATCGAAGCGGGTCGGCTCGGCGTGGAGTGCGTTGAGGTCGGCGATATAGGAGGCGGCCTCTTCCGGGGTGCGGCAAAAACCTTCGCCGACGAGCATCTCGATGCGGCGGGCCAGAATCACCCCTAGTTCGCCGAGGCTGAATTCGGGGTGGTATTGCACGCCCCAGAAGGTGCCGCCGCTCACGGTGATTTCGGCCGACTGCACCTCCGACACCGCGTTGGTGGAAAGAACGACCGCATCCGCAGGGGTCATAGTGACCATGTCGAGATGGATCGCCGGCGCATCGTAGGACGCCGGTCGACCGGCGAGCAGCGGATGGCCTTGACCCGCTTGCGTGCGCGTGATGCGCCGGGCGAAGCCGATTTCGCGGCCGAGGGGGTTCTTGCGCACGTCCCCACCCGCCGCCACCGCCGCGACCTGAAGGCCCCAGCAGGAACCGAAGGACGGAGTGCGGGAGGCGTAGATCGACCGCATCAAGTCGATCTGGCTCAGGATGTCCGGCGTCGCGTCATAGATGTTGAGATGGGAGCCGGTAAGCACGATGCCGTCATAGGATTCGAGCCCGGCGGCATCCGGAAGGTTTGCGCCCTCGTCAGCGGGGAAGGCCAGATCGCAAACGATGTCGCTCTCGATTTCCCCCAACACGGCAGCATAGGATTCGGACGGCATGAGTCCATAAGCGGCCTTGTGAGCCTGCCTTGCGCCACGCGTATTGCCCTCGACGACCAGAAACCGTAAGGCCATAACCCTGCGATGCCTCCCTCATTCGGCGTCGGTTTACCCGAAAGGCGCGCGGGGGCAAGCGCGCTGAGGTGCGGCGTCCTATGAATATTCTGCATTCGCTCCGGAAATCCCTGTTCGGGAACGCCTATCTCCTGCTCATCCTCACCACCCTGTTCTGGGGCGGCAACGGGGTCGCGGGGCGCCTCGCCGTGGGCGAAATCTCTCCCATGGTGCTCGTTGCGCTCCGTTGGGTTGTCGTCGTCGCCATCACCCTGCCTCTCGTCGGCCGCCAGCTCGCCGCGGCGTGGCCGGTTCTGAAGACGAAACGCTGGATGATCGCAGCTATGGGGACGTGCGGCTTTACCGCTTTCAACGCCCTCTTCTATGGCGCGGCGCATTATACGAGCGCGGTGAACCTCACCATTTTCCAAGGCGCGATTCCGGTCCTCGTGCTTCTCGGCGCGGTCCTGTTCTTCGGTGCGAAAGTGCGCGCCCTGCAAGTCTTGGGCATGCTGGTCACGATGATCGGCGTCGTCGTTGTGTCCTCGCGCGGCGATTGGGCTGTGCTGCGGGAGCTCGCATTGAATTTCGGCGATGTGCTGATGTTGATCGCCTGCCTGTTCTATGCCGGCTACACGCTGGGCCTGCGCCAGCGGCCGGCCGTGCCCGGCTTCGTGTTCTTCACCGCGCTCGCCTTCGTGGCGTTTCTCACCTCGCTGCCGCTCGTGGCAGTGGAAATGGCGCGCGGCGCGGCACAATGGCCGACGCCGAAGGGTTGGCTCGTGCTGCTCTACGTGGCGTTGTTGCCGTCGCTGCTGGCGCAGATCTTCTTCATTCGCGGCGTCGAGCTGATCGGCCCCGCGCGGGCGGGGCTGTTCGTCAATCTCGTGCCGGTTTTCGGCGCGCTGCTCGCAGTCATCCTGCTGGGCGAGCCCTTCGCCTCCTATCACGCCATCGGCTTGGCGATGGTGCTCGGCGGCATTTGGTTGGCGGAGAGGCGCGCTTAAACTAGCCTGCCATTCCGAGTTCGCCTGTCGCGACTCGGAATGGCAATGCTTGATCTTAGAACCGCACCGAACGCGCGCGTTTCACCTGCGGGATCTCTTCGATCTTGCGCAGGAGCTCGTCCGTCACCGGCTGGTCGACGGAGACGAAGCAGATGGCATCACCACCCTGCCGGTCGCGGCCGAGCGCGAAGGTCGCGACGTTCACGCCTGCTTCGCCGAGCAGCGTGCCGAAGCTACCGATGAAGCCCGGCTTGTCGGCATTGCGGACATAGATCATGTTCGGCGCAAATTCCGCATCCACCATGATGTCGCGGATTTCCGTGACGCGCGGCTTGCCGTCCTGGAACACCGTGCCGCTTGCATGGCGCGCCATGTCCTCCGCCTCGACCACGATGCGCACGAAGCTCTCGTAGTCACGCGCCGCGCTCTCGCGCTTGACCTCTTCCACCGTGATGCCGCGCTCACGCGCGATGACCGGGGCCGACACCATGTTTATGTCTTGCAGGAACGGGCGCAGCACGCCCGTGACGGCGGCTGAGGTGAGCGCGCGGGTGTTCATTTCCGCCACATCACCTTCGTATTCGATGCGGATGCCCTTGATCGGCGCTTCCGTGAGCTGGCCGAGGAACGAGCCAAGCTTTTCGGCGAGCGCGACGAAAGGCTTCAGGCGCGGCGCTTCTTCCGCCGAGATCGAGGGGAAGTTGACCGCGTTCTGGATCGCGCCTTGCAGCAGATAATCCGACATCTGCTCGGCAACCTGAAGTGCCACGTTTTCCTGCGCCTCTGTGGTTGCCGCGCCCAGATGCGGCGTGCAGACGACGTTGGGGTGGCCGAAGAGCGGGTTCGCCGTCGCGGGCTCTTCCGTGAACACGTCGAAAGCTGCACCCGCCACATGGCCGGAATCGAGCGCCGCGCGCAACGCCACTTCATCGACGAGTCCGCCGCGGGCGCAGTTGATGATGCGCACGCCCTTCTTCGTCTTGGCGATGTTTTCCGCCGAGAGAATGTTTTTGGTCTTCTCCGTCATCGGCACATGCAGCGTGATGATGTCGGCGCGGCGCAGCAGGTCGTCGAGTTCAACCTTCTCGACGCCGAGTTCAATCGCGCGCTCCGGCGACAGGAAGGGATCGTAGGCGATGACCTTCATGCGAAGCCCGATGCCGCGCTCCGCGACGATGGAGCCGATGTTGCCGCAGCCGACGACGCCCAGCACCTTGCCGGTCAGCTCGACGCCCATGAAGCGGTTCTTCTCCCACTTGCCGGCCTGCGTCGAGGCGTCGGCCTGCGGGATCTGGCGTGCGAGCGCGAACATCATGGCGACCGCGTGCTCGGCAGTGGTGATGGAATTGCCGAAGGGCGTGTTCATGACAATGACGCCCTTCGCGGTCGCGGCGGGAATCTCGACATTGTCGACGCCGATGCCGGCACGGCCGATGACTTTCAGCTTGGTCGCCTTTTCGAGAATCTTCGCCGTCACCTTGGTGGCGGAGCGGATGGCGAGACCGTCATAGTCGCCGATGGCCGCAGCAAGCTTCTCTTTGTCTTTGCCGAGGTCGGGTTGGAAATCGACCTCGATGCCGCGATCCTTGAAGATCTGCACGGCGGCGGGCGAGAGGGCATCCGAGATGAGTACACGGGGTTTGAGCATGGCTTTGTCCTATGGTGCTCTGCTCACCTCTCCCAGAGGGATCGGCTCGAAGAGCCGGGTGAGGCGAGAGGCGCAAACGTGTTGATGTGGTGAGCGTTCGGTCGGGGCAACCGAGGGAGGTGGCGCTGCCACCCCACCCCGCCGCCCTGACGGGCGTCGACCCTCCCCTTCCAAGGGGAGGGTGAAAAACATCACGCCGCTTTCGCGAGATTCGCTTTTTCCTGCGCGAAGGCCCAGTCGAGCCAGGGCGTCAGGGCTTCGAGATCGGAGGCTTCCACCGTCGCACCGCACCAGATGCGGAGGCCGGGAGGTGCATCGCGATACGCGCCGATGTCGAAGGCAACGCCTTCCTTGTCGAGCGCGGCGGTGATGCCCTTGGCGACCTGCGCCACGGCTTCCGGTCCTTTTCCGACCACTTCAGGATCGGAGACCACAAGGCACACGCTGGTGTTGGACGCGTTCTTCGCATCCTTCGCGAGGTTGGCGATCCACGGCGTCTTCGCGACCCAGTCGAGGATCACCTTGGCATTGGCATCAGCTTTGGCGAGCAGGCCCTTCAAGCCGCCGATGGACTGCGCCCATTCGAGCGCGTCGATGTAATCCTCCACGCAGAGCATGGACGGCGTGTTGATGGTCTCGCCCTCGAAGATGCCTTCGATCAGCTTGCCGCCTTTGGTCATGCGGAAGATTTTGGGCAGCGGCCAAGCGGGCTTGTAGGTTTCCAAACGCTCGACTGCGCGGGGCGAGAGGATGAGCATGCCGTGCGCGGCTTCGCCGCCCAACACCTTCTGCCAGGAGAAGGTGACGACATCGAGCTTCGCGAAGTCGAGCTTCTGCGCGAAGGCCGCCGAGGTAGCATCGCAGATGGTCAGACCTTCGCGGTCTGCCGCGATCCAGTTCGCATCCGGCACGCGAACGCCGGAGGTGGTGCCGTTCCAGGTGAAGACGACGTCGCGGGTCTTGGTGTCGACCTGTGTGAGATCAGGCAATTCGCCGTAAGGCGCGGTGATGACGCGGGCATCGGCCAGCTTGAGCTGCTTGACCACGTCGGTGACCCAGCCTTCACCAAAACTTTCCCAGGCCAGCATGTCGACCGGGCGCGCACCGAGCAGCGACCAGAGCGCCATTTCCACCGCGCCGGTGTCAGATGCGGGCACGATGCCGATGCGGTAATCCGCCGGCACGTCCAGAATCTCGCGCGTCAGATCGATGGCGAGTTTCAGACGGTTCTTGCCAAGCTTCGCGCGGTGCGAGCGGCCAAGGCTGTCGGTTTTGAGATTTTGCAGAGACCATCCGGGGCGCTTCGCGCAGGGGCCGGACGAAAAGAAAGGCGCGCGCGGACGCGCGGCGGGCATATTCGTCATGTGATCCATCCTTACAGATGGGCGCCTCTCGGTGGGGAGAGGTGTCCCGCGAACCGGTATGACGGAGGAGCCCGGTTCGGTCAAGCACATTTCCGTTCCGGAACGGTGCCGGAGATTACAAAATCGTAATATGAAACGTTGCATTTGCTGCGATATAGCCAATGCGTCTGGCATAGAGTGTGCTAGGACAACTGCGACATCGAGAACTCAAGAATTCTCCAAGGAGCGAGCATGCGTGTGTCCCGTCAGCTCGCCGTCATTGCAGTGCTGGGGGCAGCAGGCATTGGCGGCTGGTTTGCCTATCAGGACGGTTTCCTGGCAAATGCGCCGGAGAGCGGCGCCAAACCGACCACCCAGGCAGCCGGCCAAGGCCGCGGCCGTGGCGGACAGTCGGGCCCGGCGACCGTCGACGTCGATGCGGTCAAGACCGGGCGCATCGTCGATATCCGCGAGTCCGTCGGCACCGTGCGTGCCTATGAATCGATCACGGTGACTGCAAAGGTTGCAGGTATCATCAAGGCCATCGGCTTCGAGGAAGGCCAGCAGGTGAAGGCCGGCGACATGCTGGTCCAGCTCGACGATGCCGAGCGCCGCGCCGAAATCGAGCAGACGCTGGCCGAAACGAACCGCGCCATGGCGCTGCGCAACGAAGTTGTCATCAAGCTCGAGCGCGCCACCGCGCTCAGCCGCACCGGCGCCGGCACGGGCGCTCAGGTCGAAGACCTCACCGCCCAGGTCAAGTCGCTGGAAAGCTCCATCGCCGCCGCTCAGGCACAGCGCAAGGGCGCCGAGGCCCGTCTTGAGGACTACAGCATCCGCGCGCCCTTCGCCGGCAGGGTCGGCACCCGCTCGGTTTCGCTCGGCGCTTTCATCTCGCCCGGCACGCGCATCACCTCTCTCGACGATCTCTCCCGCGTGCGGCTCGATTTCGCCGTTCCCGAAAATCTTCTCGGTCGCCTCAAGCCGGGCCAGGCGGTCAACGCCTCCTCCCCCGCTTATCCGGGCCGCGTGTTCCGCGGCATCGTCTCGACGCTCGACACCCGCGTCGACCAGTTGACCCGCACCGTGCGCCTGACCGCCGAATTCGACAATCCCGACGAGGCGCTGAAACCTGGCATGTTCCTGTCCGTGGCGCTCGAGGTCACGACCAAGGACAACGCGGTGGTGGTGCCGGAGGAGGCCGTCGTCGCCGAAGGCCTGCGCCAAATCGTCTATCCCGTGAAGGACAACAAGGTGGAGCGGCGCGTCATCACCATTGGCCAGCGCCAAGGTGGCAAGGTCGAGGTGCTCGATGGCCTGAAGGCCGGCGAGACCATCGTCGTGCTCGGCGTCCAGCGTGTCCGCGCCGGCGCGGAGGTCGTCACCCGCCCGGTCGGGTCCGGCGCGCCAGATCAGAAGCCCTCACCTGCCGCGACGAAGGAACAGCCATCCCGCAGCTCGGTGAACATGCCGCAGCCCATCGGTAGCGCGGTGGCCGCCGAGCGGAATTGAGTCGGTGCCCCTTAGACACAACGCTCGTCCCCTCCCCCTTCGTGGAGAGGAGAGTCACGTGACGCTACGTTTCATAATTGCTCGCACCTTGCTCTAACCCGGATCGAATAGAGCCATGCAGGTTTCCGACATCTTCATCCGCCGCCCCGTCTTCGCCGTCGTGGTCAGCCTGCTGTTGATCGTGGGGGGCTTCTCCTCGCTGTCGAACCTGCCGGTGCGCGAATATCCGAGCGTGGACAAACCCGTCGTCTCGATTTCCACGATCTATCGCGGCGCCTCGAACGAAGTGATCGAGAGCCGCGTGACGGAAGTTATCGAAGGCGCGGTCGCCGGCATCGAGGGCATCCGCCAGATCAACTCGCAGAGTCAGAACGAGCGTTCTTCGGTCTCGATCGAGTTCAACGTCGACCGCGATCCGGAAGCGGCAACCTCAGACGTGCGCGATGCGGTGTTCCGCATCGTGGGACGCCTGCCGGACGGCGTCGACCAGCCCGTCATCCGTAAAGTGGACGACAACGCTTCCGCCATTCTCTGGGTCAGCGTGACTTCCACCGGCCTCGATGCGCTCGAACTCAGCGACTTCCTGAAGCGTGTCTATGTGGACCGCCTCTCGACGCTGCCGGGCGTCGCGAACGTGTATCTGGCGGGTGAGCGCCGCTACGCCATGCGCCTGTGGGTCGACCGCGCGGCGCTTGCAGCCCGTAACCTGACGGTTCAGGACATCGAAAGCGCGATCAAGAAGCAGAATGTCGAACTGCCGGGCGGACGCATCGAATCCTCGCAGCGCGAATTCACCGTGAAGACGGATTCGCGCCTCTCCACCCCGCGTGAATTCGAGCAGGTCATCATCTCCAACAAGAACGGCTACCTCGTGCGCCTCGGCGAAGTCGCCAAGGTCGAAGTCGGCCCGGAAGATACACGCTTCGAGTTCTACGATTCCGGCAAGACCGCGGTGGGCATCGGCATCGTGCGCCAATCGACCGCCAACACGCTCTCGGTGGCCGACGACGTGCGCGCGGAACTCGGCAAGCTCAAGTCCTCCCTGCCGCCGGGCACATCGGCGGAGGTTTCGTACGACGAAAGCCAGTTCATTCGCGCCTCCATCAACGGCGTGCTGCACACGCTCATCGAGGGTCTCCTCCTCGTCATCCTGGTGATCGTCCTCTTCCTGCGCGACTGGCGTTCCACCATCGTGGCGATGGTGGCGATCCCGGTTTCGATCATCGCCGCCTTCATGGTGATGAGCTTCTTCAACGCCTCCATCAACGTGCTGACGCTGCTCGCCATCGTGCTCGCCATCGGCATCGTGGTGGACGACGCCATCGTGGAGATCGAGAACGTCCATCGCCGCATCGAAGAAGGGCAGCCTCCGCTCCTCGCCTCCTTCGACGGTGCGCGCGAAATCGGCTTCGCGGTCATCGCGACCACGGCGACCCTCATGGCCGTGTTCGTGCCACTGGCGTTCATGACCGGCAACACCGGTAAGCTCTTCCGCGAATTCGCGATCACGCTTGCAGCCTCCATCTTCTTCTCCGGCGTCGTGGCGCGCACGCTCACCCCGATGCTGTGCTCGAAGCTGATGGTGCCCGCCCACGGACGGATCCAGACGATGACGGAGCCGTTCTTCACTGGCATGAACAACGTCTATCGCCGCATCCTGTCGCGCGCGCTCAAAGCACCGCTCGTGATCCTGGCCGTGGGCGTTGCGGTGTCATTCACCGCCTATGGATTGTTCAAGTCGCTGCCGCAGGAATTCGCGCCGACGGAAGATCGCGGCGCCATCATCATCCAGGTCACCGGACCGGAAGGCGCGAGCCTCGACTACACCCGCGACCGCATCAAGGAGATCGAGCGTCAGCTCATTCCTTATCAGGAGAAGGGCATCGTCGCGTCGATCACCAGCCAGGTCGCGCCCGGCTTCGCGCGCCCCTCGCCGGTCAATGCGGGCTTCATCATCGTGCGCCTCGTCCCCTGGGACAAGCGCACCATGAAGCAGCAGGACCTGACGCAAGAGCTGATCTCGAAGGTCTCCAACTTCCCCGGCGCGCGCGCCTTCCCGACCAATCCGGCTTCGCTCGGCCAGCGCGGCAACTCGCAGCCGATCCAGTTCGTGCTCGGCGGTCCGGACTATGACACGCTGCGCGAATGGCGCGATATCGTGATGCAGAAGGCGCAGGAGACCGGCCTCTACATCAACATGGATTCCAACTACAAGGAATCGCAGCCCGATATCCGCGTGCGCATCGACCGCGCCCGCGCCGCCGATCTCGGCGTGTCCATCGACGATATCGGCCGCACGCTGGAACTGGTGTTCGGTGAGACGCAGATTTCCACCTTCGTCAATCGCGGCGAGGAATACCCCGTCATCATCCGTGGCCGCCCGCAGGATCGCGCGACGCCGAACGACCTGACCAACACCTTCATCCGGTCGGGAACGGGCGAACTGGTGCCCCTCTCCTCCTTCGTGTCGCTAACCGAATCCGCTGCGCCGCAGACCCTGAACCGCTTCGACCGCCTGCGCTCGATCACGATTCAATCGTCGTTGCGGCCGGGCGTGTCCATCGGCGAGGGTCTCGATACGCTCCAGAAGATCGTGCAGCAGAACCTGCCGGCGGAAGCGCGCATCGGCTACACGGGCCAGTCCAAGGACTTCCGCGAAGCGTCGGGCGCGATCTATGTCACGTTCGGCATGGCGCTCCTCGTGGTGTTCCTGGTGCTCGCGGCGCAGTTCGAGAGCTGGATCAACCCGTTCATCATCATGCTCACCGTGCCGCTCGCCGTCACCGGCGGTCTTGCGGCGCTGGTCATGACGGGCCAGTCGCTCAACATCTACAGCCAGATCGGCATGATCCTGCTCATCGGCCTGATGACGAAGAACGGCATTCTGATCGTCGAATTCGCCAACCAGCTGCGCGAACGCGGCTATGGGGTCCGCGAAGCTGTGATCGAAGCATCCGTGCTGCGCCTCCGCCCGATCCTGATGACCTCGATCGCCATGATCGGCGGCGCGATCCCCCTCGCGTGGTCGACGGGTGCGGGCGCTGAATCGCGCAGCGCCATCGGCTCGGTGATCGTCGGCGGCGTGACGCTCTCCACCCTTCTCACCGTCCTCGTGGTGCCGTCGATCTACCTGCTCATCGGCGGCTACACCAAGCCCGCCACTTACGTGAGCGACCTGCTCGACGAGCTGCGCGCCAAGACAGGCCTCAAGCCGCACGGCGAGGATGTCGAGCCTCGGCGTCACACGCCGCCGCCCCATCCGGCGGAGTGATCGCTCCAAAAAACAAAAAAGCCCGCCTGCATGAGAGTGCAGGCGGGCTTCTTTTTTGGGTCTCAGATTAGGCAGCGCGGACGTTCGCGAGGAACTGGCCGACCTGTGAGCGCAAGAGCTCGGATTGTTCGGAGAGATCGGAGGCTGAGGTCAACACCTGGGCCGAGGCCGCGCTCGACTCTTCCGCCGCACGCGTCACGCCCGTGATGTTGGAAGACACCTCCGCCGTACCCTGCGAGGCCTGCTGGACATTGCGCGCAATCTCCTGCGTCGCCGCGCCCTGCTGCTCGACCGCCGCTGCAATGGCCGTTGAGGTCTGGTGGATAGTGCGGATCACGTTGGTGACGTTTTGGATCGCATTGGCGGATTCAGCGGTCGAGGCCTGGATCTCCTGGATCTGCGTGGCGATTTCGCTCGTCGCTTTCGCCGTCTGTTCCGCCAGCACCTTCACCTCCTGCGCCACAACCGCGAAGCCCTTGCCCGCCTCACCGGCGCGCGCGGCCTCGATGGTGGCGTTGAGTGCGAGCAAGTTGGTCTGGCTCGCAATGCTGCTGATGAGGTTCACCACGTCTCCGATACGGCTTGCCGCATGCGAGAGGCGCTGCACCTTCTCGGCGGTGGCGTCGGCATCTGTCACTGCGGCAGTTGCGATGCGCGCGGAATCGGCAACCTGGCGCGCGATCTCCTGCACGGAGATCGAGAGTTCCTCGGCCGCTGCGGCAACCGTCTGCACGTTGGTGGAAGCTTCTTCTGAAGCGCTCGCCACAGCGAGCGACTGGACGGAGGTTTCCTCGGCGGCGGCGGTCATGGAATGGGCGGAACCCTGGAGCTGGGTTGCGGCGGAGGACACCGCCATCACCACGGCTCCGACGGCCTTTTCAAAACCCTCCGCCAGCTGATGCATCGCGGCCTGCTTCTCGGCTTCGCTGCGAGCCTTGGCCGCTTCTTGCTCCTTCTCAAGACGGATCTTCTCCAGCCCATTCTCACGGAAGACGAGCGCCGCGCGGGCGACATCGCCCACTTCGTCCTTGCGGTTGGCACCGGTAATCGCGCTGGAGAAATCGCCATTCGCGAGCCGCTGCAACACGGCGACTGCGGAGCGAATGGGTCGCGCAATACCGAACTGTCCGAGCAGGAAACCGAAGGCTAGGCCAACCGCGACACCGATCCCGGCAACAACCATGAGATGTTTTGAGGCCTGAAGATACTCAGCCGTCGCGTTGTCGGAGACTGCCTGCAGGCGGTGATCGAGCTTTTCGCTTAAGGTCCGCACGGCGACCCTGAGCTTGGTTGCCGCTGCCAGGCTTCCCAACGTTTCCTCACGCAGCCTGCGCATCTCATCGGAAGCCTCGTAGTTCTTCACGGCGTTGGCGGCGACCAGAGTTGAATCAAGTTCGGTGCGATAGGCCGCAGCAAGTCGTTCGATTTCATGCAACGCGTCCTGATCTTCCGTTTCCACGTTCTGGTGAAGGCTGTTGAGACGCGAGTCAAATTCAAAAGTATCTTTCGCGATCTGGGCACGGACGGCATCGATCGTCTCCGGACGGGGATCGCCAGACAGGCGGAACTCTCCGGAGTTCATCGACAGAATGTTGACGCTGATGCGGGTGGCTGCCAAGGCGCCGTTTGATGCGCGCTCCATGGCGTCAGTTGCATCATTGAGTGAACTCAACGAGCGAACGCCGAGAGCGCTCAGCGCAACCGCGATGAGGGAGAGAAAGACGACGATCATCAAGATCTTCGGAAGAATCCGAAAGCGCGAGAGAAAAGACATGAAAGGCACCCCGTGAACCTAAGTTCAGCCCATTGCTTAGAAGCGTCCGACAGCGCCGAGCGGCAATTATATAAACTCGTGAGAATTTATACTTATTTTCTCTTATGCTGCCGCTACGATATGTACCGCTGAAGAATGAAGTAAAATTTAATAACCGTTAGTTTTCAGACACGTAGCAGGGCATACCAATACTTGTAATTATAAGGGGGCCCGCGAGCCTCGAGACCAAGTGCGAGCGGGCATGACAATGCACTGACCCACAAAGCTCGCGCCTGTCTCAGCACAGCTCAGAGCTGGGAAAAATTTTCTGCTGTAACGGAAGCGGGCGGCGAGTATCCAGCACGGATCGCTGTGCTCGCCGTCGAGACTGAAAGGCTCAGTCGAACCGATAGCGCGCGCCGATGCGCAGCTCATGGGCGGCAACGGCATTGGCGCGCAAGGGAATGTCTGCGCCTTCAAATCCCGTGCGGGTATTGCCGAGATGCGTGTAGCGATAGCCGAGATCGAGCGTCAAGTTGCTCGTGATGTCGAAGGCAATGCCGGCCATGAGCGTCCAGGCGAACGCATTTTGGGTGCGCGACCGCAATGGTACGAGCTGCGCCGCATCTGAGATGACCGCAAGGCGATTGCCGCTGTCGAACCGGTTGCTGCTCACGCCGATGCCGGCGCCGAGATAGGGTGTGATGCTCTCCCAGAACGCGAGATCGACATAACCGTTGGCGAGAAAGGTCGTGGCCTCGAAATCCGTGCGATCCTGCGCATAGTTGGCAGAGGACGAGAAGCGCGCGCCGCGAAATGCCGCCTCGAAGTGGTGATCGACGGTCACATCGGCGCGCAGCCACGGCGCGAAACGATACCCGACACCGCCGCTGATCACCAGATCCCGCGCGAAACGCGACTTGATGAGGGGTGGCACCTCGTCGGACCCGAAATCGCGGCCGCGCCGCGCGACGATTTTGTCGACGACGCCGATGTCCCCGCGCAGATACCAGCTGGCCTCATCGCCGCTCTCCTCGAGAACGGGAGCCGGAGGAAGATCGGCGGCGAGCGCCGGCAATCCCGTCGCGCCGAGGGCCAGAGCGACCAAAGTCATTCTCGTCGAACGCAAAGCGGGCTTCTCCGCAGTTACTGAATTCCGAAGCACTCCGGCAAGGAGCGCCCGCGTGTAACCCTAGAGCGGAGAGGTAAAGGGGTGATTAACCTTAATGGAACGCGTCGTTACGCGCCTAAAAGCAGACGTTCCTGTAAAAAAGATATCGGCGGGACAAGCCCGCCGACGATTGAGCAACGAAAACGCGTCCGGCTTACGACGCCGCGCGGGAGACGGCATCCACCACGTCATCGACCACGCGATTGACGAGATCGCCATCATCGCCCTCGCCCATCACGCGGATGACCGGCTCCGTGCCGGAGGGTCTGATGACGAGGCGGCCATGCGCGCCCAAGCGCTCGCGTCCGGCCTCGATGGCCTTGACGACCGTTTCGTTCTGCAGCGGCTTGCCGGATTTGTAGCGCACGTTTTTCAGCACCTGCGGCAGCGGCTCGAAGCAGTGGCAGACCTCCGACACCGGCTTGTCCAGCGTCTTCACGACGGCAAGCAGTTGCAGCGCCGCAATCAGGCCGTCGCCGGTCGTCGTGTAATCCGACATGATGATATGGCCGGATTGCTCGCCGCCGAGATTGAACCCGTGCGAGCGCATATGCTCCAGTACGTAGCGGTCACCGACCGCAGTACGCACGAGATTGAGGCCGAGATCGCCGAGATAACGCTCGAGGCCGAGATTGGACATGATGGTGGCGACGATGCCGGGCTGGGTCAGGCGGCCATCGTCCTTCCACGAGCGCGCGACGACGCCCATGAGCTGGTCGCCATCGACCTTCTGGCCCTTCTCGTCCACGATCAGCACCCGGTCCGCGTCGCCATCGAGCGCAATGCCGATATCGGCGCGCAGCTCGCGCACCTTGTTGATCAGCGCATCCGGCGCGGTCGATCCCACCTCGGCATTGATGTTGAAACCGTTGGGCTCAACGCCGATTGACATGACCTCTGCACCGAGTTCCCACAACGCGGCGGGTGCCACCTTGTAGCCCGCGCCATTGGCGCAATCGATCACCACCCGCATGCCTTCGAGATCGAGCTGGCGCGGCAGGGTGCGCTTGGCGAATTCGATATAGCGCGCATCCGCGCTGTCGATGCGCTTGGCCCGGCCGAGGTCCGCCGAACCGGACAGGCGGGGTTTGATGTCGGAATCGATCAGCGCCTCGATTTCGAGCTCGATCTCGTCATTGAGCTTGAACCCGTCCGGACCGAACAGCTTGATGCCATTGTCCTCATAGGCGTTGTGCGAGGCCGAGATCATGACGCCGAGATCGCAGCGCATGGAGCGTGTGAGCATTGCAACTGCAGGCGTCGGCATCGGGCCGAGCAGCAGCACGTCCATGCCGACCGAGGTGAAGCCCGCCACGAGCGCGTTCTCGATCATGTAGCCGGACAGGCGGGTGTCCTTGCCGATGATGACCCGGTGGCGATAGTCGCCCCGCTGGAAGGTCAGGCCCGCCGCCTGTCCGACCTTGAGGGCCAGATCCGGCGTGATGAGCTTATTGGCGCGGCCGCGGATGCCATCGGTCCCGAAGTATTTGCGCACGTTCTTATTCTCCGAATGCCGCAGCGCTGATATGCGCCTCGCTTGTCTCAAAGCAACCTCACCAAAAAGGGTCAAGTCTCCCGCGGCCGATCATACCATCACAAGTGATGAGCGATTGTTACAAGCGTTAACAAGCCCTCCATGCCGCAGCGAGATATCTTAAGACATCCAAAGAAAAACGCCCGCTGAAACCAGCGGGCGTTCTTTAATCATCTGGAAGCTTGGCTTTTAAGCCTGCGGTTGAGGCTCCATGCCGCCATCGGTGCGCGGGCGGCCACGGCCCGCGGTCGGCACGGCGGAGCCGCGGGTCGAAGAGACTGAATCGCCCGAATCGCGGATCGGCGGCTGGCCGTCGATCAGGTTGCGGATCTCGTCGCCGCTCAGGGTCTCGTATTCGAGCAAGCCCTGGGCCAGAGTTTCGAAGGCCGCTTCCTTTTCTTCGAGGATGCGCCGCGCCGTGCTTTCGCCCTCCTCGATGAGGTTTCTCACCTCGATGTCGATCAGCATGGCGGTCTCTTCAGAGATGTTGACGCTCTGAGCGACCGAATGCCCGAGGAAAACCTCCTGCTCGTTGGCTTGATAGCGCACACGGCCGAGTTTGTCGGACATACCCCACTGCATGATCATGGAGCGGGCCAACTGGGTCGCCATCTGGATGTCGCCCGTTGCGCCATTGGTGACCTTTTCCGGGCCGAACTTCTTGATCTCGGCCTCGCGGCCTCCGAACAGGATCGCGAGCCGCGAGACGCACCATTCGCGCGTGAGACTGTGACGGTCGCCCTCGGGCAACGACATCACCATGCCGAGCGCCCGGCCACGGGGAATGATGGTCGCCTTGTGGATCGGGTCGGCCTTGCTGACGTTCAACGCCACGATGGCGTGACCGGCTTCGTGATAGGCCGTGTTCTCCTTTTCCTCCGCCGACATGGCCATCGAGCGGCGCTCTGCGCCCATCATGACCTTGTCCTTGGCGTCGTCGAATTCGAGCATCGTGACGATGCGCTTGCCGCGGCGCGCGGCGAGCAAAGCCGCCTCGTTGACGAGGTTCATCAGGTCGGCGCCGGAGAATCCGGGCGTTCCACGGGCGACGACCCTGAGATCGACGTCCGGGGCGAGCGGAACTTTACGCACATGTACGCGAAGGATGCGCTCGCGCCCCGCGACATCCGGGTTGGGAATGACGACCTGCCGGTCGAAGCGGCCCGGACGCAGCAGCGCCGGGTCGAGAACGTCAGGGCGGTTGGTGGCCGCGATGATGATGATGCCTTCGTTTTGCTCGAAGCCGTCCATCTCCACCAGCAGCTGGTTGAGGGTCTGCTCACGCTCGTCGTTACCGCCGCCGAGGCCGGCGCCGCGATGGCGGCCGACCGCGTCGATCTCGTCGATGAAGATGATGCAGGGCGCGTTCTTCTTCGCCTGGTCGAACATGTCGCGCACGCGGGATGCGCCGACACCCACGAACATTTCGACGAAGTCGGAACCCGAAATGGTAAAGAACGGCACGTTCGCTTCGCCCGCGACCGCGCGCGCGGTCAGGGTCTTACCCGTGCCGGGCGGGCCGACGAGCAGCACGCCGCGCGGAATGCGTCCGCCGAGCCGCTGGAACTTTTGCGGATCGCGCAGGAATTCCACGATCTCCTGCAAGTCTTCCTTGGCCTCATCCACGCCCGCGACGTCGTCGAAGGTCACGCGGCCATGCGCTTCGGTGAGAAGCTTGGCCTTGGACTTGCCGAAGCCCATGGCGCGGCCCGCACCATTCTGCATCTGCCGCGACAGAAACACCCACGCGCCGATGAAGAGCGCAATCGGCAGGATGTTCATGAGAACGGCGATGAACCAGGGTGTCGAGTCGGATTGCGGACGTGCGTTGATCTGCACGCCCTTTTGCTGCAGCTTCGACACCAGCATCGGGTCGTTGGGCGCATAGGTCGTGAAGTTGCGGCCGTCCGTGTAGGTGCCGCTGATCTCGGGGCCGGAAATGACCACGTTCGAGATGCGCCCCGCATCCGCGTCGCTGAGAAGCTGGCTGTAGGCGATGTCACTGCCGCCGCTGCGATGGCCGGGACTCTGGAACAGCGTTACAAGCGCCAGCACCAGGAGGAAGATGACCACCCACAAGGCGAAGTTGCGGAAATTTGAATTCATCGGATCAGATTCTGCCCCAGAGGGAGATGAAGCATGGAGGACTATCTCCCCATGCGGCTAAACTCAATGTAGGCATACCGTTTCCCCTTGCCAAGAGAATGAGGCGGGGGTGCGGCATGAACCGGCGGATATAGATAAGAACGATGCCTAACGTCCGCGCCGGCGCGGCGGTTCGGGCCGGATCGAAAGGATTCCCGCCCGGTCGAGACGGATCAACGCCCCGGCAATCGTCAGGCGCAAGCCTTCGCCCGTCGCATGGGCCACCTGGAGCCGCTCGAGGCAGGCTTCGAGCCGGTTAAGCCGGCTCGCCTCCAAGCCGATCCCCGCCTCGGAAAGTGCTTTCACAAGCACTCGCAGGGCGATCTCGTAGGGCTCATCCGTCAGGAATTGCGCTTTCAGGTCAAGGGCCTTGCCCTCGAAAACCGGCTCAGCGCGACAAAAGGCGTCCGCCGCCTTGGCCTCCAAAGCCTCGTCCGCCCGCGCAATCCGCTCTGCGAGGCGGGAAAGCCGCTCCGCCGTCAGCCCCTCGGCGGCGAACGCAGGCATAAGCTTGCGCCAGCGCACCCGCGCGAAGCGCTCATTCGCGTTCGACGGGTCGGTGACGAAACGCCACCCCTCGCCTTCACAAAGCTCGACCAAGGCTTTTTTCGAAATGTCGAGCAGCGGCCGAATGTGACGGATGCCGTCGCGGTCGCGCTCCCGGCGCATCCCCGCAAGACCTGAAAGGCCGGAGCCGCGCGCCATGCGCATCAGCACCGTCTCGGCCTGGTCGTCGAGCGTATGGGCGGTGGCGAGATGGGTCGCACCCTCCTCGCGGGCGTGCTGAAGCAAGAGGCGATAGCGCGCCTCGCGGGCCGCCTCCTGCAACCCGGCCTCGGGCTTCGGCCCAGTCCAAACCAAGGTCCTGTGAGGAAGTCCCAGAGCGGCCGCCTCCCGCGCGACAAAGGCGGCTTCATCGGCGGATTCAGGCCTCAGGCCGTGATCGACGGTGGCGACGAGAATGGAAGGGCGCGGGCTTTCGGGCTTCCAGCGCGCAAAAAGGTGCATCAGGGCGATGGAATCGGGGCCGCCCGACACAGCGAGGAGAACGCGGTCAGCCCCCAAAAAGGGAGCAAAGACGGCATCCAGCATCTCGCCAGATAAAAGAGAATGGGATGGTGCGCGGTCGGTCACGCTTCAGCGAGCGGCTTTTAAGCGCATTTGGCGCGTTTCAATTCGCGCTCTGCGCCCTGGCGCACATTGGCCGAGGCCTGCGGATATTTGCGGCCGACTTCCGCGAAAACGGCGCAGGCCCGGTCGCGGGCGCCCAAGCCGTTGAGCGCGACGCCGAGCCGCAAAAGGGCTTCAGGCGCGCGGGGCGTGTTGGCGTGATCGGTGGAGACGTTCAGGAACTGCTCCGCCGCCTCGCGGTAACGGCTGCGCTGAAGGTAGGTTTCGCCCAAGAAGAACGCGGCGTCCGGCACCAGCTTGTCGCGGGGGTTCGATTGCAGGAAGCGGCGGAAGCCCATTTCCGCCTGCTCGTATTGCTGCTGGGTGTAAGAGGCATAAGCCGCTTCGAAATCCGAACGCGGATCACCCACGCTCGTCGCCGCCACGCTCGGGCCGGGGCGTACTGCCGGAGCCGCGGGGACTTGCGGCTGCGGCGCGGCAGCGACAGCCGACTCATCCTCCTCGATCAGATCGCCGATCCCGGCGAGCTTGCCGCCAGGCAACGTGAGGGGGCGGCCCGGATCGTTCGAAGCGGTGAGCGGGGCCGAGGGAGCCGTCGTTCCCAGAGGACGCGGGGCGCCGGGAGATTCCGGCGCATCGGTCGGCTCGAACACGTCGCTCCGCTTCTGCGGCTGAGGCTGCGCGGGACGCGAGGGCGTCGTGGTCGACGGCGCGGCCTTGGACCCGCCGCGGTTTTCCTGGAAGCGGAACTCCACGTCCTCCTGGAACTTGCGCAGCTGGTCTTTCAGCTGACGGTTTTCGAATTGAAGCTGCTCGACCTGCCCGGACAGCTGCCGGAACTGGTTTTCGAGCCGGTTGAGACGCACGATCGCATCGGAGGCATCCTGCGCGGCGGCAGGTAAGGCCAGGCCCGTGGCGATGGCGAGAAAGACGATCAGGCGGCGGAACATCGGGGGTACCGTGCGAGGTCTAAGTGGTTATCCGATAACACAAATGCGCCGCCACGGCGAGATTGTGGCGGCGCGTCTCCCCTCCCCCTTGCGGGGAGGGGTTGGGGTGGGGGTCGAAAAGTCAAAACGCGGCCCCGGCAACGATCTGCCAAGGCCGCTACAATGCGTGATGAATTTCACGTCTCACCCCGTCGAACCACCCCCACCCTGACCCTCCCCGCAAGGGGGAGGGAAAAGGCGGAGGGAGAGTTTGCCTTTACGAGCGTGCGCCCGCTTCGAGCACCGTCACCGAGCGACGGTTCTGCGACCAGCACGAGATGTCGTTGCAGACCGCGACCGGACGCTCCTTGCCGTAGGACACGGTGCGGAAGCGCGAGGCCTGGATGCCGCGCGAGATCAGGTAGTCGCGCACGGTCTGCGCGCGGCGAGCGGAAAGCGAGAAGTTGTATTCGCGGGTGCCGCGCTCGTCCGCGTGACCTTCCACGATGAAGGTATATTGCGGATAGCGGGTGAGCCACTGGGCCTGCTTGTCGAGGGTCGCCACCGCGGTGGGAGTCAGGTCCGTCTGGTCGGTTTCGAAGAACACGCGGTCGCCCACGTTCACGACGAAATCCTGGGCGCTGCCCGGCGTTGCGGCGCCGCCGACCCCGAACCCGCCGGCCCCATCGGCGCCATCTTTGTTGGACGAACACGCCGCCGCCCCGAGGGCGAGGACGATGGCAGCGGCGAATTTGACGGCGCGCAACGTCATCATGGCAATTACTCCTTACACATACGTCTGCCGAAACGTTGTGTTTTCTATAATCAGGCGATGGTTAAGGGAGGGTTCCGTCAACCTTGATGGCGGGTTGAGAAAGAGGGTGAATCAGTGCCAGGTTTTGAAACTTGGCTTTACGGTTAATCCTGTGTGAATGCGGCAAAGAGGTGGCGTTCTGCCGCCCGATTGAGGGCATCAAGGAATTCATCCCCAGACCTCTCGAAACGAGACCGAAACCCTCTCTCGCGCGTTGAAGGAAAGGTGGTGGATGCGGTCTGTCGAGCATCCTTTTCGCTGCCGTCGGCGGCGAAAAAGCTCAGGCGTATCCCGTAGCGGGCGGCTGGCAAAAACGAGGGATCCCGGCGCTTCTTCGCCGCAATCCGGAAACCAACCGTCGCGCTTGAACGTTGAAAATATGCCTTTCCGCAGAGGCAGCGTTTGTCCTCAAAGGAGACGACCATGATCAGCGGAACTTCAACTCCCTCTTCGCCCTTCGAAGAATCCGGCCCGATGAGTTCGCTTCTTGCGAAGAACTGGTGGGCGGTCGCCCTTCGGGGCGTCTTCGGCATCATCTTCGCACTCATCGCTTTCTTCATGCCGGGCGTGACACTTCTGTCGCTGGTGTGGGTTTTCGCCGCTTACATGCTGGTCGACGGAATCTTCGGCATCGTCGCGGCCGTACGCGCGGCGTCCGCCAATCAGCGCTGGGGCCTCCTGGTCCTCGAAGGCCTCGTGGACATCGCCGTCGGCGTCATCGCCTTCATGTGGCCGGGCCTGACGGTGCTGTTCTTCATCACCCTGATGGCGATCTGGTCCCTGATCACCGGCGTGCTGATGATCGCCTCGGCGTTCAAGCTGAACCGGGAATACGGGCGCGGCTGGCTGATCTTCAGCGGCATCGTGTCGATCCTGTTTGGTATTGCGCTGCTGGTCGCCCCGCTCGTCGGTGCGGTGGTGCTGACTTGGTGGCTCGGAGCCTATGCGCTGGTCTTCGGCATCAGCCTGATCGTTCTCGCGTTCAAGCTGAAGGGCCACCACGACCGCATGCGCCACACCACGGCGGCTCCGCACGGCGTGTAAGCGCAAACGAAAACGGGGCGCTCGTGAGAAGCGCCCCGTTTCAAACCTTACTGCTTGTTCTCGCTCAGGAGCGGCGACCATGTCGGGTCCGACGCGAAGGACGGCGTCGGCACCGGCTGCTCCACACGGCCGGTGATGTCGACCATGTAGATCTTGCCGCCGGCCTGTCCGCCGGGATCGCGGAAGAACAGGATGTACTGGCCGTTCGGAGCCCAGGTCGGGCTCTCGTTGTGGAAGCCTTCCGTCAGAATGCGCTCACCCGAACCATCCGGCTTCATGATGCCGATGGCGAAGCCGCCCGCGCGTTGCTTCGTGAAGGCGATGTAGTCGCCACGCGGCGACCAGGCCGGCTGCGAATAGGAGCCATCACCGAAGGAGATGCGGCGCTGGTCCGAGCCGTCCACATTCATCACGTAGATCTGCTGCTTGCCGCCGCGGTCGCTCTCGAACACGATCTGCCGACCATCGGGCGAAAAGGAGGGCGAGGTGTCAATGGCGCCCGTCGAGGTCAGGCGCGTGGTGGCCTGCGAGCCCAGATTCATCATGAAGATGTTGGCGTTGCCGCCCTGTTGCAAGCTCATGACGATGCGCTGTCCGTCCGGAGAAAAGCGCGGCGAGGACGCCATGTCGGGGAAATTGCCCAGGATCTGGCGCGAACCGGTTTCGAGATTGATCACCTGAACGCGCCCCTGCTGACCCTCCACCTGCGACATGTAGGTGATGTCCTGCGTGGCGGGCGAATAGCGCGGCGTCACGACGGAGGTGTCGCCTTGAGTCAGGAAACGCACATTCGCGCCGTCCTGGTCCATGATGGCGAGCTTCTTGCGGCGGCTCTCCTTCGGACCGGATTCGTCGACGAACGCAATGCGCGTATCGAAGAACCCACCGACGCCCGTAATCTTGGTATAGACCGCATCGGAAATAATGTGGCCGACGCGGCGCCAGAAATTCGGATCGGTGACATATTGCTGGCCGGTGAGCTGCTGCCCTGACGCGACATCCCAAAGTCGGAATTCCGCCTTCAACCTACCCGAAGGATCGCGCGACACGCGGCCTGTCACGAGTGCCTGCGCGCCAGCCATTCTCCATGCATCGAAACGCGGCGCTGCGTCGAACGCGGGGCGCTCAGGGAAGCGCGACTTGTCGAGAGGGATGAAGTAGCCGGAGCGCTGCAGATTGTTGGCGATGATGCCTGAAACACGCTGGCCGAGATCGCCCTCGCCCGCGAAGTCGGCAACGGCGATGGGCATAGGCTGAAAGCCGCCGCGGCGCACATCCAACACAATTTCAGCGCGTGCCGAGACCACCGTCAGCAACGCACCGAAGACGAGGGCGAGAGCCGCTGGTCCAAACCGTTTTGCCCAATTCACCACGGAAATTGGCTGGACAATGAAAGCTGTCATTTTTGGAGGATCCATCCTGTCCGAGAATTGTCGGTCAAACATCACGCGGGTCGAAATTGATCACGAGACTTTTCCAGTCTTCGTAATACGGCATGTATCTGGCATTGATCTTCAATGGCGAGCATTTGCGAGCTGCGCGGATCGCGCTGTCCGCGACGGAGCGGAAGAGAGTATCTGCCGAATTGTTGTTTAACACGGCAGGATCATCCGATAGCGAACCGTCCTGATTCAGCCTGATGCGCACAGTCGCAACTGGCGGATTGGCAGCGGTTTGTGACGCGACCGGTGGATTCCAACAGTTGTGGAGCTGTTGCGAAATGTCGCCCTTGAGCGCGTCCAACATGCTCGGGCTAAGCTTCGCGGCGGTTCCTGTCTGCGTGCCAAGCGAAGGCGCCTTATTGACTTCCGCACCCGTCGAACCGGAGGACTGGTTTTTCTCCTTGTTGTCGAGCATCTTGCGGATGTCGGAGAGGTCGAGCTTCTTTGCGAGTTCGGCTTCCTTGCGGGCTTTTGCTTCCGCCTCCGCCTTGGCCTTGGCGTCGGCGATCCTCTTGGCCTCCGCGTCCGCTTTAGCCTTCGCCTCGGCTTCCGCTTTTGCCTTGGCTTTCGCCTCTGCTTCAGCCTTCGCCTTAGCCTGGGCTTCCGCCTCGGCCTTTGCCTTGGCGGCCGCCGCCTTCGCCTGCTCGAGGGCCTCGGCTTCCGCCTTCTCGATCAGCTTGCGCTCCTCTTCCGCCTTCACCTCGGCGGGCTTGGAGGGCGGCGTCGGAGGTGGAGCCTGGCTCGCGACCGGCTCTTCCTTATCCGCGACCTTCATGTCGTCGGGGCGCTTCGGCGGAGCGGGCGTGTCGCGCTTGTCCTCACCGGGGTCACGCTCTTCCACCTTGTCAGCGACGCGCTCCACGCGCGGCTTCGGCGTCGGCTGTACTTCCTTTGCCGTCTTGTCGCCCTTGGTGATCTGCGACAGCTGATTGTCGGTAATGACCTCGACGGGAATGCCTTCTTCCGCTTCCGGCAATTTGTGGAACGACGACAGACCGATCAGGGCGCCGGCGATGAGCAGCACATGCCCAACGCCCGAGACCCAGAAGCCCGGCTCCGAGGAGTTGAATTTGAGCTTCAACGCCACCGTCGTTCGCCCTCAAACATGACCCGCTCAGCGCGGGTCGATTTCCGTCACGAGCGCGACGCGCTTGTAACCGGCCGTCGTTACGATGGACATGATCTGCGCGACACGGCCGTAATCGACCTTCTTGTCGCCGCGCACGAAGATGCGCTCGTCGAACCCGCTCTTCGCCACTTCCGCGAGCTTGCCGACGATGGCCTCGTCAACAAGTTCGGTCTCGCCCAGGAAAACCTGCCCCGATGCCTTGATGGTCAAGGCGACGGGCTTCGCGTCCGAATTGAGCGGCGCGGCCTTGGTCTGCGGTAGGTCGATAGGCACGCCTGCCGTCATCATCGGCGCAGCCACCATGAAGATGATGAGCAGAACCAGCGTGACGTCGATGAACGGCGTCATGTTGATTTCGTTGATCGCGCCGCCGCCACGCGCGCGACGCCTGCGGCGTCTGCCGCCCTTCGCCATGCCTGCTGCCGAAGCCATCGTCGCCCCCGTTTAAGCCGCGAGCGCGATGCGCTCGTCGATCTGGCGCGAGAGGATGGCCGAGAATTCGTCGGCGAAGCCCTCAAGCCGCGATTGCAGCTTGCCGACTTCCGATTGCAGCTTGTTGTAGGCCAGCACCGCCGGAATGGCCGCGAAAAGGCCGATGGCGGTGGCAAACAGCGCTTCCGCGATGCCGGGCGCAACGACAGCAAGGCTAGTGTTCTTCGATGCGGCAATCGCGGTGAACGAATTCATGATGCCGACCACCGTGCCGAAGAGACCGATGTAAGGACCGGCGGAACCGATGGAGGCCAAAATCATCAGACGGGAATCGAGCCGCTCGACCTCGCGCTGGATGGTGACGTCCAAAACCTTGTCGATGCGCTGGGCAAGGCTCTGAAACGAGCGGCCCGAGCCCTCGAAGGAGCGCTTCCACTCCCGCATGGCGGCGACGAACACGGCGGCGAGCCCCGTGGCCGGGCGGCTCTGGAGCGAGCGGAAAAGCTCTTCCAGCGACTGGCCTGACCAGAAAACGTCCTCGAAACGGTCCATGGCGCGCTTGGTGCGGGCAAAGAGCAGGGTCTTGTCGATGATGATGGCCCAGCACCACACGGAGGCCGCGAGCAACCCGATCATCACGAGCTTGACGACGAAATGGGCCTGCCAGAACAGGCCGAACAGGGACATGTCGTGGGCCACAGGGGCGGCCTGGGCCACATCAACCGGATTCATAGTCTCGTCCTCGCTCTCCGAGCGGCCCTCAAACAGGGGCCCCGCACGTGTTTGGGAAAATCTTTTCGCGTGATGGTGTTCGTTCGCCCCGGATTCTGTCGAAAATAAGGGCGTTCGGGCAGCAACACGCGGATCTCTCCCCTCCGTTGCCTGTTAAGCACAGAGTAAGGTTAAAGCTTGGTTTAAACGGGGCTACCCGAGCCCTAATCGCCTGCGATTCATCTGGAATTTCCGGCCGACAGACGAGCATCAAGGATAGGAATGATGACAGCGGATCCCAGCGAGATCGTGCAAGCCCAGCTCGACGCCTATAACGCGCGCGATATCGAGGCCTTCATGTCCTATTGGGCCGAGGATGCCCAATATTTCGCCTTTCCGTCGGAGCTTCTTGCAAGCGGCGCAGCGCAGATCCGCGAGCGGCACATAGTCCGCTTCACCGAGCCGAACCTCTTTGGGTAGCTGGTCAAGCGCATGACGTTAGGCAATCTCGTCATCGACCAGGAGATCGTGACCCGCACCTTTCCGGAGGGGCCGGGCCGCATCGACGTGATCGCGATCTACGAGGTTGTGGGCGACAGGATCGCGAAGGCCTGGTTCAAGATCGGCACGCCGGTTTTCAACCACGCGTCCTGACTAGAACTTGATCATGTCTCCTTGAAACATTGATCAAGCTCTCGATTCTTTATTGCCGCATGATCCGGGCGAACAACCGGTGTCCACTTGTTCTGATCATGCTCTAGTCGCCGAGCGGCGTCAGCGCGGCGCGCAACTCGTCCGGAATCCGCACCGCGCGCCCGCCCTTGACGGCGGCGACCATCACTTCGGCGGACACCAGCACCTCGTCGCCCCGCCGCACCTCCTGCGCAAGCGTCATCGACGCGCCGCGCATCTCCTTCGGAAAGGTGACGACGGTCAGCACGTCGTCCATCAGCGCCGCGCCGCGAAAGTCGATGGCCATCTTGCGTACCACGAAGGCGAGCCCGCCCATGTCGGCATGCAGATCCGACTGGGCCACCTCAACCGCGCGCAACAGCTCTGTGCGTCCGCGCTCCATGAAGCGCAGATAACTCGCGTGATAGACCCGCGCGGAAAAATCCGTGTCCTCGTAATAGACGCGGAGAGGCAGAACGTGCGCGCCTTCGCGCATGAAGCCGGAGAGGTGGGTGAAGGCAGAGCTACGCTCCCCCGCTATCCCATCGTGCTCGGCCTCCCCTTGTGGTGACGAGCATTGGTTGCGCTTCTCAGACATCGGCAACCCTCACAGAAAACCCAACACAGCGCTTCCGTCTCCATCGCAACAAAGTCATAACCAATAGCCCCAAAAACCATATCGCCTGAATGGCCGCGAAAATCGGCCAAAACAGAAGTCCGAAAGCCAGCCAACAATTGTTAAAACTACACGACTTGAGTTGGAGTGGCGCTTCGACAAAAACCTCTGCAGGCTGACCCACCAGGGTCGGATCGACCGAGAGCACAGTCAGACGAACCCGGTTCAGGCCGGGACGGAGGAGGAATTTTGTTTGAGCACGAGACGGCGGTTGGGACCACCGTGCTGGCCTCCCATCAACCGTCTCCGTCGTCATTCGCCGCTGAAGTTGCTGGTGACTATAACCGTTTGCGGGCCAAGCCAAAAAATGGACAGGACCGGAGGCCTCGGAGGATAAGGACACCTTCACGGAGGCTCCGGGATTCTTGAAGACGAGCAGATTCGGCATGTCCTTGTCGGGGACAACCGTCGAATCCCCCATGCTCGCTTTGTTCGCGACGTCATTTTCGAACAACAACGAAAACTCAATCGGATTAGAGAAAGCCCTCAAGAGGCTAATTTGAAACTCGCGTCCAGGCACGAGTTCAATATTCGCTCTAGTCCAACTGCCCTCGATCACGCCTGCGAATAAATACGCGGCGAGCGCAGCGCTCACGGCAGCCCACGAGCCCCACAGAAGCCAATTAGTTCGAAACGAGAGCCCATCATCGTCGGATGCGCGGGGCTTCTCACTCATCCGCATCCCCCGCGAACAAACCGAACTGCGCCGAGGTCTCGCGCGTCGGCTCCGGCATGCCGAGATGCTTGAAAGCATGCGGCGTCAGAATGCGTCCGCGCGGAGTACGCTGCACGAAGCCCTTTTGGATGAGGTAAGGCTCGATGATGTCCTCAATCGCATCGCGCGGCTCGGACAGTGCGGCGGCGATGGTCTCGATACCCACCGGACCGCCGCCGAAGGAGGTTGCAATCATCGTCAGGTACTTGCGATCCATGAGATCGAGGCCGATGGGGTCGACGTCGAGGAGACGCAGCGACCTGTCCGCCAGTTCGCGGGAAACGATCTCGGCCCCCTCGACGATGGCGAAGTCGCGCACGCGGCGAAGCAACCGACCCGCGATGCGCGGCGTGCCACGGGCGCGGCGGGCGATTTCGTTTGCGCCCTCCTCGCTCATGTTGAGCCCCATCACCCGCGCACCACGGCGCACGATCAGCTCCAGCTCGTCCACTGTGTAAAATTCAAGCCGGATCGGAATGCCGAAGCGGTCGCGCAAGGGCGTGGTGAGAAGGCCCGCGCGGGTCGTAGCACCCACAAGCGTGAACTTCGGCAGCTCGATCTTCACCGAGCGCGCGGCGGGGCCTTCGCCGATGATGAGATCGAGCTGATAATCCTCCATCGCGGGATAGAGAATTTCCTCCACCGCCGGATTGAGGCGATGGATCTCGTCGATGAAGAGCACGTCGCGCTCTTCGAGGTTGGTGAGCTGCGCGGCAAGGTCCCCCGCCTTCGCGATGACGGGACCGGAGGTCGAGCGGAAATTCACGCCGAGTTCGCGCGCCACGATCTGCGCCAGCGTCGTCTTGCCGAGGCCAGGCGGGCCGACGAACAGCACGTGATCCAGCGCATCGCCCCGCGCCTTCGCGGCGTTGATGAACACCTGCAAATTGGCCCGCGCAGCCTTCTGGCCCGTAAAATCGTCGAGCGCCAGCGGCCGCAAGGAGGTCTCGAGATCGTCCTCGCGCTTTTCGGGAGTGAGCAAGCCGCTGCGGGAGCTGGTCAACGAATCTTACCTTTCAAACGGCGCCAAAAATGCGTTAGCGCGCCAATTCCTTCAAGCCTAACCGGATCAGCGTCTTCGCCTCCGGCGTTTCGCCCGCGTGTTTCAGTGCGGCGGCGATGGCGGCGGAGGCTTGGGCTTGCGGGTAGCCGAGATTGACGAGGGCGGAGACCGCGTCCGCTACCGGCACGGGGGCGCTCTTGTCCTCGACCGAATCCGACAGGCGGATGAGTGCCGGATCGACGCCGGAGAAGGCGGGCACCTTGTCCTTCAGTTCGGCAACGATGCGCTGCGCGAGCTTGGGGCCCACGCCCGGCCCGCGCGCCACAGCGGCTTTATCACTCGTGGCGATGGCAGTGCCCAAGGTGCCGGGATCGAGCACGGAGAGAATGCCGAGCGCCACCTTCGCGCCCACACCCTGCACGGTCTGGAGCAGGCGAAACCATTCGCGCTCCGCATCGGACTTGAAGCCGAAGAGGCGGATCATGTCCTCGCGGACATGGGTTTCGATGGAGAGAATCGCGGCCTCACCGGCAGGCGGGAGATTCTGCAGGGTGCGGGACGAGCAATGCACCACATAGCCGACCCCATGCACGTCGAGGATGATGAAGTCCTCGCCGTAGGAATCGATGACGCCTTTGAGTTTGCCGATCACGTTCTCATTTCCTCCTTTGTCATCCCCTCGAAGGCGGGGATCCATAGCCGCTGACCGCGCTCCTTTCGGAACCGTCAGTGGTTATGGATTCCGGGCTCGGCTGCGCCGCTCCGGAATGACAATGGTGCTCTGTAACACCTAAAACTTGGCCGCCAAAGCGCGGGCCTTGCGGTGGTGGGCGTGGGCGATGGCGATGGCGAGTGCGTCCGCCGCGTCGGCCTTTTTCGGATCGGCCTTCGGGAGAAGCACCTTCACCATGGCGAGGACCTGGCCCTTCTCCGCGTGGCCCACGCCGACCACGGTCTTTTTCACCTGGTTCGCGCCGTATTCCGCCACCGGCAACCCATGGAGCGCGGGGACGAGAAGCGACATGGCGCGGGCCTGGCCCAGCTTGAGGGTCGCCTGCGCGTCCTTGTTGACGAAGGTTTCCTCCACCGCGACCTCATCGGGCGTCCAGGTGGCCACCACATCCGTCAGCCGGTCGTGGAGCTGCTTGAGCCGCAGCGCGAGGTCGAGATCGCCGTCGGAGGTAACGACGCCGCAGGCAACATAGGAGAGCTTGGTTCCCTCGATGGTGATCACGCCCCAGCCTGTATTGCGCAGGCCGGGATCGAGGCCGAGGATGCGGATGCGTTCGGACAAAGTAGGCTCCCCACCGCCATGCCCGGGCTTGTCCCGGGCATCCACGTCTTTATCCGCCCGAAGGCAGGAATGACCGGATCAGTCCGGCCATGACGACAGGACGGTTACCCCGCCATCTTCTGCATGAGCGCGTCAGAGAGCTCGAAGTTGCCATAGACGTTCTGCACGTCGTCGTGCTCTTCCAGCGTTTCCATGAGCTTCATCAGCTTCTCGCCGGTCTCGTCATCGACGGCGACCGGGGTCTGGGGCTTCCAGACGAGTTTCGAGGCCTTGGGCTCGCCGAATTTTTCTTCCAACGCCTTGGTCACCTCGTTGAGAGAGGTCTGCTCGCAATAGATTTCGTGGCTGTGCTCGGAGGACACCACGTCCTCGGCGCCGGCGTCGATGGCGGCTTCCAGCACCGCATCGGCATCGCCGACTTCGGGGCCGAATTCCACGAGGCCGACCCGGTCGAACATGAAGGAGACCGCGCCGGTCTCGGCCAAGTTGCCGCCGCTCTTGGTAAAGTAGGAGCGGATGTCGGAGGCCGTGCGGTTGCGGTTATCGGTCATGGCCTCGACGATGATGGCCGCGCCGCCGGGACCGTAGCCCTCGTAACGGATCTCTTCGTAGTTCTCGCCGTCATTGCCCGCCGCTTTGTTGATGGCGCGCTGGATGTTGTCCTTGGGCATGTTCTCCGCGCGGGCCGCGAGGATGGCGGCGCGCAGGCGCGGGTTCATGTTGGGGTCGGGCATGCCCATCTTGGCGGCCACGGTGATTTCGCGCGCCAGCTTGGAAAAGACCTTGGAGCGCACCGCATCCACCTTACCCTTGCGGTGCATAATGTTCTTGAACTGGGAATGTCCGGCCATGGGGCCTCCGCTTACGCGGCCGAGGGCGTTGAAAAGGCCCGTCAGGCCACGGATGTTGACGATATGCGGCTTATAAAACGGTGTTGCGCCCGAGGGAAAGCCCCCCGGGCAATATTGCCCGCGCTTAAGGTTTTCAGATCCCGAACCAGCTCGACAGCCCCGCCCGGATCAGGTGGTACGAGGCCCCGAGAACCGTGGCGGTATAGGCCAAACCAGCCAGACCGATGAGATAACCCACGATCAGCAGGTAGCCATCCTCTTCCATGATCGCGATGGAGGCGATGACGAGCGCAATCGAGGGCGGAAAGTTGGTGCCGGGGAAGGGAATGAGCACCGAGAGCGCCACCAGCACGGCGAAAAACCCTGCCACCCGGTCGCCGAGCGGGCCGAAGAGCCTGGGCAATCTTGGGCGGCAATAGCTTTCGAGCTTTTTCATTTTCGGCTCGGCCAGGTCGATCAGGCGTTTGAAGGTCGCCGTCGAGACGCTTCGCCTCAGAATGAAGCCCGGAAGCCAGGGCTGGTGGCGCCCCAGCATCATCTGGATGCCGAAGATCAGGACCGGCGTTCCGACGATCCCGGCGATGCCCGGCGGGGCGGGCACGCAATTCGGCAGGCTGAAGAGGATCAGAACGAAACCGAAGGCGCGCTCGCCGAAGGCTTCGATGATCCGCCCTATGGTGATGGTGTCGCCTTGAGCGGTGTCGATGACGGCGCGCAGAACATCGGACGCACTTTTATGCTCAACAGCTCGATGGAGGGCGCTGCCCTCATCGGGCTCAGGAATGTGCCGATTATCCGCGTCCACCTGCCGCCTCCGTTGAGGGGACAGATGGGATGACGCTTAAGGCACGCCAAGAGCGGCGAGGCGCATTCAGTCCCAGAAGCGGGGCCAGGATTCCTCGAGATGCGGCCCGAGCCGCACGGCCGCGACGCGCACCGCGAGCCCCGTCCGGTCATCGGTCTCGATCGCAATGCCGGACAGCGTGGCCTCGCCGAGGGCGGGTTCCATGCGGGTGCCGGGCGTTTTCTGGAGGAAGCGGCGGATCGACTCCTCCTTCTGCATGCCGAGCACGGAATCGTAATCGCCGCACATGCCGGCGTCCGACATATAGGCCGTGCCGCCGGAGAGAACCCGGTGATCGGCGGTCGGCACATGGGTGTGGGTGCCAATCACGGCGCTGACCCGCCCGTCGAGGTGGTGGCCGAGGGCCTCCTTCTCGCTCGTCGCCTCCGCGTGCATGTCGACGATGATCGCGTCCGCCACCTGTCCGAGGGGGCAGGCCTCGATCTCCCGGTCGACGGCAGCGAAGGGATCGTCGAGGGCGTCCATGAAGAGGCGGCCCATGACGTTGATGACCAGAACCCTTTTGCCCGAAGGTGTGTCAATGAGGTTCGCGCCGCGCCCCGGCGTGCCGGGGGGATAATTCACCGGGCGCAGCAAGCGCGGTTCGCGCTCGATGAACACGAGCGTCTCGCGCTGGTCCCAGGAATGGTTGCCGAGCGTGATCGCGTCCGCGCCGGCCGTAATGACCTCGTCGCAGATCACCTCGTTGATGCCGAAACCTCCGGCCGCGTTCTCGCCGTTGATGACGACGCAATCGAGCTGCCAGCGGTCGCGAAGACCTGGCAATTTCTCGATCACCGCATTGCGGCCGGTGCGTCCGACGATATCGCCGAGGAAGAGGAGGCGCATGGCAAATCCTTAAAACGAACCGGCCCGAACGAGTTCGGTCTCGGTCACGATGATGTCGAGCGGACGGTCGTGAGGCTCGACGGGCACCTGCTCGATCTCCTGAACCGCATAAGCGAGGCCGATGGTCAAGATGCGATGGCGCTGCTCCAGCGCCGCGATGGCCCGGTCGAAATAGCCCTTGCCGTAGCCAATGCGTCCGCCGCGCCGGTCAAAGGCGAGGAGCGGCACGAGGAGCGCCACCGGCAAAGCCTCGGGCGCATCGGGATGCGGCTCCTGCACCCCGAAGCCCGCCGGAACCAGCGTATCCCCCGGCTGCCAGAGCCGGAAAGTCAGGTGCGGCTCGATCATTTGGGACAGCGCGACGCCCTGCCCGCGCGCGACCAGACCTTCCATGAGCGGGCGCGGATCGACCTCGCTGCGGATCGGCCAATAGCCGCCGATGGGGGTGAGGTCGTCGAGGTCTGAAAAGCCAAGGGCCCGCTCGGCGATGCGCTGCGACGCCTCGCGGCGAAAGACGTCATCCAGCGCCTCGCGGCGGGCAAAGGCCTCGCGGCGGAGCTGGTTCTTGAAATCGGGAGGGGCCAAGGTCGTCATGAGAGCGCGGAGCCGCAAAAGCCGTCGGAGATGCGATCCCGGGAACCTACATAAGTAGGTGGGCGCCGTGTATCCCGGTCCACGGACCGGGTAGGGACAGCTCCCTAAGGATCGTTAAGGCCCCGGGGAATTGTACTCCTGACGCGCCCCACAGCCCCGCCTTGTCTATGTAGTGACGATGGCGTGCGGGGGGAAGGGGAAAGTTTTATCCCTGCGCCGGCGCGTTCAAACTGCGTGCCAGCCGTTCGATCCGCTCGGCAGCTTTCTTGATGCCCTCGGCAGCGCGGGCTTCCACAAGCTGGGTGCGCTCGTCGCCGCTGGAAACGAAGCTTTTCAGCTCAGCGAGCTCGGCTTCGAGCGCCGCAACGCGCTCCTTCGTTTCGTGCATCTCGTCCGCGAGCGTAATCGCGGCCATGACGTGCAGGCGCATGTCGCCGATCTCGCCGAAGGTGGCGCGCATCTCCTCGATCTTGGAATCGAAGGCGGCGGCGAGGCCTTCCAAATGCTGCTCCTCGCCCTCGGCGCAGGCTATGCGATAGACGCGTCCGGCAATGGATACGGCAACCTGAGGCATCTCACTCCTCCCCCTCGTCGCGCTGCCCCGCCCCGGCCAGGACGCTTTGGACCTCGCCGATGGCCTGACGGACGCGGTGGCTGACATCCTCGGTCGCCGCCTCGAAACGGTGGAGACGGGTCAGAGCGCCGTCGAGCTCCACTGCGAGGCGGGCGCGGTCGTCCTGCATAAGCTGGAGTTCGGTTTCGAGGCCGCCCCGGCTCTTGTCCGCGTCCGTGCGCCGGGAGACGGAGGCTTCCAGGAGACTGAGGGCGCTTTCGAGCCTTTTCATCGCGTCGTCGAGGAGAGGGGTCATCGAGCCTCCGTGAGTCGCCAAGAGACTAGGCCTCCCGGCCCGCACCGGCAACGGTTCATCAGCGTTTGACGGGGGTAAGTCTTTGCGTTCAGCCTTTGACTCGCCCCGGGCGCGTGTTAAGGAGCCCTCGCCTTTCCCGACACACGCGGTCCGCTAAGGGCCGCCTTATAGATTTGTGGATCAAGAGCCGTGCCAGACACCGTCCCCGCCGATCGCGTCACTCACTCCGATCTGGCGAACGCTGTGCGCGTCCTTGCGATGGACGCCGTGGAGCAAGCAAAATCGGGCCATCCCGGCCTGCCGATGGGCGCCGCAGACATCGCCACGGTGCTCTTTACCAAGTTCCTGAAATACGACGCCACCGATCCATCCTGGCCCGACCGCGACCGTTTCGTGCTCTCCGCCGGCCACGGCTCGATGCTGCTTTACGCCCTCCTCCACCTCACCGGCGTGAAGGGCATGACCATCGACGAGTTGAAGCGCTTCCGCCAGCTCGATTCGAAGACCCCGGGCCACCCGGAAAACTTCATGACCCCCGGCGTCGAGACGACCACCGGCCCGCTCGGCCAGGGCATCGCCACGGCTGTGGGCATGGCGCTCGCCGAGCGGATGCTGAACGCCCAGTACGGCGACGATCTCGTCGACCACCGGACCTACGTGCTCGCCTCCGACGGCGACCTGATGGAAGGCATCAGCCAGGAGGCCATCGCGCTTGCCGGCCACCTGAAGCTCAACCGCCTCATCGTTCTCTTCGACGATAACGGCATCTCCATCGACGGCCCGCTCTCGATTGCCGACTCGGTCGATCAGGTGAAGCGCTTCCAGGCCGCCGGTTGGCAGGCCTTCCGCGTCGACGGCCACGATCCGAAGGCGCTGCAGCGCGCCATTTCCCGCGCCCAGAAGTCCGACAAGCCGACGCTGATCGCGTGCAAGACCGTCATCGGTTTCGGAGCGCCCAAGCGCGCCGGCACCTCCAAGGCCCACGGCGAGCCGCTCGGCGCCGAGGAACTGGCGGGCGCGAAGGCCGCTCTCGGCTGGAACCATGCCCCCTTTGAAGTCCCGGAAGCTATCAAGGCCGCCTGGGCCAAGGCCGGCAAGAAGGGCCGCCGCCACAATCGCGCCTGGAAGGAGCGCCTGAAGGCGCAGCCGGCCGAGAAGCGCGCCGAGTTCGAGCGCCGCATCAAGGGCGTGCGCCCGAAGGGCCTCGACGAGGCCGTGACCAAGCTCAAGAGCCGCCTTTTCGCGGAACCGCAGACCGTGGCTACCCGCAAGGCCAGCGAGATCGTGTTGGAAGTCGTGACCGAAGCGGTGCCAGAACTGGTGCTCGGCTCGGCGGATCTGACGCCCTCCAACAACACCAAGACCAAGAACCTGACCGCCATCGCGCCGGGCTCTTATGGGGGACGCTACATCCATTACGGCATCCGCGAGCACGGCATGGCGGCTGCGATGAACGGCATCACGCTCCATGGCGGCCTCGTTGCCGCCGGCGCGACCTTCCTGGTCTTTGCCGATTACGCGCGGCCTGCCATGCGCATCGCGGCGCTTGCGGGCATTCCGGCCGTCTATGTCATGACGCATGACTCCATCGGCCTTGGCGAAGACGGCCCGACCCACCAGCCGGTGGAGCAGCTGGCTTCGCTGCGGTCGATGCCGAACATGCGCGTGTTCCGCCCGGCGGATGCGGTCGAGACCGCAGAGTGCTGGCAGCTGGCGCTGGAGCGCACGGACGGCCCGACCCTTCTCGCGCTCACCCGCCAGAATCTGCCGCAGGTCCGTAAAGAAGCGACGGGCAACTTCTCGGCGACCGGCGCTTACGAATTGTCGGCGGCCGAGGGCAAGGCCCAGGCCACGATCTTCGCCTCGGGTTCCGAGGTCGAGATTGCGCTCGCCGCCCAGAAGATTCTGGCCGAGCAGGGCTTCCCCGCCCGCGTGGTTTCGGTGCCCTCGCTCGAACTCTTCCTCGCTCAGCCGGAGAAGGTGCGCGCCAAGATCATTGGTGACGCCAAGATCAAGGTCGCGGTTGAAGCCGCCGTCCGCTTCGGATGGGACGGGGTGATCGGCGCCGACGGCATCTTCGTCGGCATGAGCAGCTTCGGCGCAAGCGCGCCCTATAAGGATCTCTACAAGCACTTCGGCATCACGCCCGAGGCTGTGGCCGAGAAGATCCTGAGAACCCACAATCTCTAATCGATAGCTTCAAGGGAGCAACGACAATGACGGTGAAGGTCGCCATCAACGGGTTTGGACGGATCGGGCGCAACATCCTGCGCGCTATCGTGGAAAGCGGGCGCAAGGATATTCAGGTCGTCGCGATCAACGATCTCGGCCCCGTGGAGACGAACGCCCATCTGCTGCGTTTCGACTCGGTGCACGGCCGCTTCCCGGCCGAAGTGAAAGTCGACGGCGACTCGATCGTCATCAACGGCCAGAAGATCAAGGTCACCGCGATCAAGGATCCGGCGACGCTCCCCCACAAGGAACTCGGCGTCGACATCGCGCTGGAATGCACCGGCATCTTCACCTCGCGCGAGAAGGCTGCGGCGCACCTGACCGCCGGCGCGAAGCGCGTGATCGTGTCGGCTCCCGCCGACGGCGCTGACCTGACGGTCGTTTACGGCGTCAACCACGACAAGCTGACGAAGGACCACATCGTCATCTCGAACGCCTCCTGCACCACCAACTGCCTCGCGCCCGTCGCGAAGGTGCTGAACGACGCGGTGGGCATCGAGAAGGGCTTCATGACCACGGTGCACGCTTACACCAACGATCAGCCCTCGCTTGACCAGATGCACAAGGACCTCTACCGCGCCCGCGCGGCGGCCCTGTCCATGATCCCGACCTCGACGGGTGCAGCGAAGGCCGTCGGCCTCGTGCTGCCGGAACTCGCCGGCAAGCTCGACGGCGTGTCGGTCCGCGTGCCGACCCCGAACGTGTCGGTCATCGACTTCAAGTTCATCGCCAAGAAGCCGACGACGGTTCAGGAGATCAACGACGCCATCAAGCGCGCCGCTTCGCAGGAGCTGAAGGGCGTTCTCGCGGTCACCGACCAGCCGAACGTGTCGATCGACTTCAACCACGATCCGGCTTCGTCCACCTTCCACCTCGACCAGACCAAGGTCATGGACGGCAACTTCGTGCGCGTCATGTCCTGGTACGACAACGAGTGGGGCTTCTCAAACCGCATGGCGGATACCGCCGTCGCGATGGCGAAGCTGATCTGATCCAGGAGGCTTGAATGACCGCCTTCCGCACACTCGATCAGGCAGACGTCAAGGGTAAGCGCGTTCTTGTCCGTGTGGACCTCAACGTCCCCATGGAGAACGGCAAGGTGACGGATGCGACGCGTATCGAGCGCGTCATCCCCACCATCCAGGAAATCGCGGACAAGGGCGGGAGGGTCATTCTTCTCGCCCATTTCGGACGCCCGAAGGGCCGCGATCCCAAAGACTCCCTGAAGCCGGTTGCGGAGGCGCTCGCCAAGCACCTGGCCCGCCATGTCGCCTTCGCCGATGACTGCATCGGCGAGGCGGCGCAAAAGGCCGTCGCCGCGTTGCGCAACGAGGACATCCTGCTTCTCGAAAACACCCGCTTCCATGCGGGCGAAGAGAAGAACGACAAGGCTTTCGTCGCCGAGCTCGCAAAGCTCGGCGACATCTATGTCAACGACGCCTTCTCGGCGGCGCATCGCGCGCACGCTTCGACCGAAGGTCTCGCCCATGTGCTCCCCGCTTACGCCGGCCGTACCATGGAGGCGGAACTCGAAGCTCTGACCAAGGGCCTCGAGGCTCCGGCCCGCCCGGTCGTCGCCATTGTCGGCGGCGCGAAGGTTTCGTCCAAGATCGACTTGCTTGAAAACCTCGTCGCCAAGGTCGATGCCCTCGTCATCGGCGGCGGCATGGCCAACACCTTCGTTCACGCCACGGGCCTGAACGTCGGCAAGTCGCTGGCGGAGAAGGATCTCGCTGAAACCGCGCTTCGCATCATCGAGAAGGCGCGCGCGGCAAACTGCGCGATCATTCTGCCCGTCGACGGCGTGTGCGCCTACGAGTTCAAGGCCGGTGCCGCGAACCACACCTACGGTATCGACGCGATCCCGGAGGATCAGATGATCCTCGATGTCGGCTCGCAATCGGTCGAGCGAGTGAACGCGGCGATCAACGACGCCAAGACGCTGGTCTGGAACGGCCCGCTCGGCGCGTTCGAGATCGCGCCCTTCGATCAGGGCACGGTCGCGGCGGCGCGTCATGCGGCGGAACGCACGAAGGCGGGCAAACTCGTCTCAGTGGCGGGTGGCGGCGACACGGTGGCCGCGCTCAACCACGCTGGCGTCGCGGACGACTTCACCTATGTGTCGACGGCGGGCGGCGCGTTCCTCGAATGGCTCGAAGGCAAAGTCCTGCCGGGCGTCGAGGCTCTCAGAGCATGATGTGAAAAAGTGGACACCGGTTTTTCACAAAAAATCATGCGGCTCCAAAGCTTAAGAGTTTAAGGTCAGGTTCAGCTTCGGCGGACAATTAAGACGGTCAGGAGAAATTTCATGGCTCGCATCACTCTTCGACAGCTTCTCGATCACGCCGCCGAACAGGGCTACGGCGTTCCGGCCTTCAACATCAACAACATGGAGCAGGCGCTCGCGATCATGGCTGCGGCCAACGAGGTCGATGCGCCGGTGATCATCCAGGCGAGCCGCGGCGCGCGTTCCTACGCCAACGACGTCATGCTCAAGCACATGATGGACGCGGTGACGGAAATCTATCCGCACATCCCGGTCTGCGTGCATCTCGACCACGGCAACGAGGCCGCCACCTGCATGACCGCGATCCAGGCCGGCTTCACCTCGGTGATGATGGACGGCTCGCTGAAAGCCGACGGCAAGACCCCGGCCGATTGGGACTACAATGTCGGCGTCACCAAGAAGGTGGTCGAGATCGCGCATCTCGGCGGCATCTCGGTGGAAGGTGAGCTGGGCGTTCTCGGCTCTCTCGAGAGCGGTATGGGCGAGGCTGAAGACGGCCACGGCGCCGAGGGCAAGCTCTCGCACGACCAGCTTCTGACCAACCCGGACGAAGCGGTGAAGTTCGTCGCCGAGACCAAGGTCGATGCGCTCGCCATCGCCATGGGCACCTCGCACGGCGCCTACAAGTTCACCCGCAAGCCGGACGGCGCGATCCTCGCCATGAGCGTCCTCGAGGAAATCCACGCCAAGCTACCGAACACCCACCTCGTGATGCACGGCTCGTCCTCCGTCCCGCAGGACCTGCAGGACATCATCAACCAGTACGGCGGCAAGATGCCCCAGACTTGGGGTGTGCCGGTGGAAGAGATCCAGCGCGGCATCAAGCACGGCGTGCGCAAGATCAACATCGACACCGACAACCGCATGGCCATGACCGGCCAGATCCGCAAGATCCTGACCGAGAACCCCGGCGAGTTCGACCCGCGCAAGTATCTGAAGCCTGCCATGGACGCGATGACGAAGCTCTGCAAGCTGCGCCTGCAGGAGTTCAACACCGCCGGCCAGGCCTCGAAGATCAAGCGCGTCTTCACCCCCGCGGAAATGGCGAAGCGCTATGCCTCCGGCGAGCTGGACCCCAAGTTCGGCGCGACCGCAAAGGCGGCGGAGTAAGCCCGATCCGGCTTTCGCCGTATTCACCGATCAGAAGCGGGGCCTCGCAAGATGGCCCCGTTTTCGTTATGCGAGAACAATCGCAAACTTCTTGAACCCGTGGGACCATGTCCGAAGCCCCTGCCCGCCTCTATCTGATCACCCCGGTCCTGACCGATGCCTCCTTTGCCCCCTGCCTCTCCGAGGCCTGCATGGGCGGTCGGGTGGCGGCGGTGCTGCTGCGCCTAGCCCCTGCCGACGAGCGCACGCTGATCAATCAGGTCAAGGCTCTCGCCCCCGTCGTGCAGGAGCATGAGGCCGCCGCCATCGTGGCGGTCGAAGGCGAGGCTGATCTCGCCACCATCGCAGCGCGCGGCGCGGCGGATGGGGTCCATATCACCGGCAAGGCCACCCAGATTCGCGAAATGCGCGAGCGTTTGAAAGCCGAGCGCGCCATCGGCGCGGGCAGCATCCGCTCGAAGGACGACGCCATGACGCTTGGCGAGGCAGGCGTCGATTACCTGCTTTTCGGCGAACCCCGCCCCGACGGCTCGCTCCCGACGCTGGAGAGCGTGGTCGAGCGCGCGGCATGGTGGGCGGAGATCTTTGAGACGCCCTGCATCGCCTTCGCGCCGGACCTCGATGCCATTCCCGCCCTCGTGGCCACGAATGCTGAATTCATCGCCCTTGGCGATGCGGTCTGGGACCATGCAGGCGGCCCGGCAAAGGGCGTCGAGGCGGCGCTTGCCGCGCTCGACAAGGCAGAGGCGGCGCGCTGATGCGGGCGCCCTGGCTTCTTGGGGTTCTGGGCCTTGCGGCCTCCGCCTCGGCAGCGTCTGCGGCCGGGCCGGATCTGGCCTATGGCGCCTATCAGCGCGGCCTCTATCAGACCGCCTTCCGCCAGGCGACCTTGCGGCTGGAAAAGGACAAGGCCGACGCCGCCGCCATGACGCTTCTGGGCGAACTCTACAACCAGGGCCTCGGCGTCACGCTCGATCCGAAAAAGGCCGCCGAATGGTACCGGCTGGCGGCGGCGCGGGGCGATGCCAACGCGCTTGCCTCCCTCGGCATGATGGCGCTCGACGGGCGCGGCATGGACAAGAACCCTGCTCAAGCCAGGGCATGGTTTGAGGAGGCCGCCGCCAAGCGCCAGCCGGTCGCGTGCTACAACCTCGCTTTGCTCCTCATCTCCAGCACCGCCGAGTCCGATGGGCGGCGCGCGGTGGAGCTCTTACGCATCGCTGCCAACGCGGAAATTCCCGACGCGCAGCACGCGCTCGGGGTTCTCTACCTCAAGGGCCGGGGCGTGGACCGGGACGCCTCGGAGGCGGCCCATTGGTTCGAGCGTGCGGCCAAGAACGGCAGTTCCGTCGGCGAGGTCGAATACGCGATCTTATTGTTCAACGGCGAGGGTGTGGCCACGAGCGAGTCCCAGGCCGCGCGCTATTTCCGCCGCGCCGCTGCGAAGGGCAATGCCATCGCCCAGAACCGTCTGGCGCGGCTTCTCGCCGCCGGACGCGGCGTGCCGCAGGACAAGATCGATGCCGCCGCCTGGCACATCCTGGCCGCCACGCAAGGCTTAAGCGATTCCTGGCTCGACAACGCACTCAAGGAACTCACCCCCGACGAGCGCAAACGCGCCGAACGCCTCGTCGCCGAGCGCCTCGGGGTCAAGTAAGTTTTCGCCGAGGGCTCGGAAACGCTTTCTTGCGCACCCTCCCCTTGTGGGGAGGGGAATTACGGCGCGCTTGAGCGGCCATTGCGCACAATAACTTGACGTCCATGCCCGCCCGTGGTCCATCCGACCCCAATCCCCACGACACGCACCTTTTTCAGGACTTTTGACGATGATCCGCTCGCCCCTCATGACCGTCATGACCGATGCCGTGATGAAGGCATCGCGCTCCCTCAAGCGCGATTTCGGCGAGGTCGAGAACCTGCAGGTCTCCCGCAAGGGACCGGGCGATTTCGTCTCCGCCGCCGACCGCAAGGCCGAAAAGATCCTGCGCGAAGCGCTGGAAAAGGCCCGCCCCGGCTACGGCTTCGTGATGGAGGAAAGCGGCATCGTCGAGGGCACGGACCAGAGCCATCGCTGGCACATCGACCCGCTCGACGGCACCACCAACTTCCTGCACGGCATTCCGCAATTCGCGATTTCCGTCGGCCTGGAGCGTGACGGACAGATCGTGGCCGGCGTGATCTATGATCCCGCCAAGGACGAAATGTTCATCGCGGAGAAGGGCAAGGGCGCCTTCCTCAATAACCGCCGCGTCCGCGTGGCGGCCCGCACCGAGATGGAGGAAGCAGTGGTCGGCTGCGGCATGCCGCATATCGGCAAGGGCGATCACGGCCTGTTCTTGCGCGAGGCGGCGAGCGTCATGGCTCATGTGGGCGGCTCGCGCCGCTTCGGCGCGGCGGCGCTCGATCTGGCTTATGTCGCCTGCGGACGCATGGACGCTTTCTGGGAGCGCGGCCTCAATTCCTGGGATGTCGCAGCGGGCATACTCATGGTGCGCGAGGCAGGCGGCTACATCTCGGACGCCGATGGCGGCAGTGATCCGCTCCGTAAGGGCAGCGTCGCCTGCGGCAACGAAATCATGCACCGCGAATTGCTCAAGCTCTTGAAGAAGGCGAAAGGCTGATATTTCTGTTCGTGCAGGCAGCGAGACCAACGGCTGCGCTTGATCCGGCGATCCGGCGCAGTCACATTGGAACCCTCTCGAAGCACGAACGCGCAGGGTAGAGTATGGACGAGCAGCCCCTTACCCCACCGCGGATCTATTTGATCCGCATGGCGGTTTTCCTGGTTCTGGCAGGGTTCGTTGCCTTTATCCTCCAAAAACAGATCTGGTCGGCGTTCCTGGCGAATCCCGGCCTGAACGCCCTGATTCTCGGCGTCATGTTCATCGGCATCGTGCTGGCGATCCGGCAGGTGGCGCGCCTGTTCCCGGAGATCCGCTGGGTCAACACCATCCGGCAGACCGAGGAGGGCATCGCCGTCCGCGCCTCGCCAACCCTCCTCGCCCCCATGGCGGCCTTCATCAACAACCGCGCGCACCGCTCGGCGCTGTCAGTGGCGGCGACCCGCTCGCTTCTCGATTCCGTCGGCGCGCGCCTGGACGAAAGCCGCGAGATCGTGCGCTATCTCGCAGGCCTTCTGGTGTTTCTCGGCCTCCTCGGCACCTTCTGGGGCCTGATTGAGACTGTGGGCTCAGTCGGCGCCATCATCTCCTCGCTCAAGACGGGGCAGGACACTGCCGTTCTCTTCGACGAATTGAAGAACGCGCTCGCCAAGCCGCTGCAAGGCATGGGCCTGTCCTTCTCCGCCTCGCTCTTCGGCCTTGCCGGCTCGCTGGTGCTCGGCTTCCTCGACCTTCAGGCCGGGCAGGCGCAGAACCGTTTCTATACCGAGCTCGAGGATTGGCTCGCCACCGCCACCATGGATACCGGCACCGAGATGGCAGGCTATTCCGGCGCGCCGGGCGATCTCGCGACCGCGCTCAACCGACTCACCGCAGCCGTCAACGAGGGCACCAATGGGCGCGCCTCGACGCAGGCCATGGCGAACCTCGCCGAAGGCGTGCAGGGCCTCGTGCAGCACATGCGGGCCGAGCAGCAGATGATCCGCGACTGGGTTGAAGCCCAGGCCGCGCGCGAGAAGGACCTGAAGCTCGCCATTGACCGGCTCGCCCGCGAAAGGCTCTCCTGATGCCGATCGCAAGCTCCGGCGGGCGGCGGCGCGGACGGCAGGGTCAGCTCAATTACTGGCCGGGCTTCGTCGATGCGCTCTCGACGCTGCTGCTCGCCATCGTCTTCCTGATTTCGGTCTTCATGGTCGGGCAGTTTTTCCTGTCCCGCGAGTTGTCGAGCCGCGATACTGTTCTCGACCGGTTGAACCGCCAGATCGCGGAGCTGACGGACCTTCTGTCCCTCGAAAAATCGAACCGGCGCACCATTGAGGAAAACCTCCAGGCCCTGCAGACGACCTTGCAAGCCTCGGAGACCGAGCGGTCCCGCCTGCAGGGCCTTCTCGCCAGCGGCGGCGCGGCCGAATCCCGCGCGACGGAGCTGAACACCGCCCTCGAATCCGAAAAGCAGGCGACGGGGCGGGCCTTAAGCCAGGTTGAAATCCTCAACCAGCAGATCGCCGCCATGCGCCGCCAGCTCGCGGCGTTGGAAGAGGCCCTCGCGGCGTCAGAGGCACGCGACAAGGACAGCCAGGCCCGCATCGCTGATCTCGGCAGCCGCCTCAACATCGCGCTGGCGCAGCGCGTGCAGGAACTGGCGCGCTACCGCTCCGACTTCTTCGGCCGCCTGCGGCAGATTTTGGGCAATCGGCAGGACGTGCGCATTGTCGGCGACCGCTTCGTCTTCCAGTCCGAAGTGCTTTTCCCCGTCGGTCAGGCCGTGCTGAAACCGGAAGCGTCCGGCGAGATCGACCGCATCGCCGGCGCCCTGGTGCAGCTGGAAAAAGAGATCCCGCCGGATATTGCGTGGGTGGTTCGTGTCGACGGCCACACTGATTCCCGCCCCATCGCCACGCCGCAATTCCCGTCGAACTGGGCTCTGTCCTCCGCGCGCGCCATCGCGATGGTGCAAGCGCTCATCACCCGCGGTGTGCAACCCCAGCATCTGGTTGCCGCCGGGTTCGGCGAGTTCCAGCCACTCGATCTCGGCTCAACGGAAGAGGCTTATGCTCGCAACCGGCGCATCGAGCTGAAGCTGACGGAGCGCTGAGGCTTCTGCCGACGGGGCGCTAAAGGCCTATTCCGCGGCCTGCGCCCGCCCTTCTTCGTCCGTGAACTGGAGTCGTGCCAGCCGAGCATAGAGCCCGCCCTTGGCGAGCAGCGCCTCGTGGGTCCCCTCCTCGACGATGCGGCCCTGGTCGAGCACCAGAATGCGGTCCGCCGAGCGGATGGTGGCGAGGCGATGGGCGATGACGAGGGTCGTGCGCCCGTCCATCAGATGATCCAGCGCCTCCTGCACCTTACGCTCGCTCTCCGCATCGAGGGCGGAGGTGGCCTCGTCCAACAACAGGATCGGCGCGTCCTTCAAAATCGCCCGCGCGATGGCAAGGCGCTGGCGCTGGCCACCGGAAAGCGTCACGCCGCGCTCGCCGATCATCGTGCCGTAGCCTTGCGGCAGCGCCTGGATGAAGCCGTCGGCAGCCGCAAGCCGCGCCGCGTACCGAACCTCCTCCTCCGTCGCGTCGGGACGGCCATAGCGGATATTGTCGAGAACGCTTGTGGCGAAGATCGTCGGCTCCTGCGGAACGAGAGCCATGCGGGCGCGAAGCGCCACCGGGTCGGCCTGCGGCACCGGAACGCCATCGACCACAACGCGCCCGCTCTGCGGATCATAGAATCGCAGCAGCAATTGCAGGATCGTGCTCTTGCCTGCCCCTGACGGGCCGACGAGCGCCACCCGCTCACCGGGCGCGACGGCAAAGCTCAGGCTGTGAAGCGAGGGTTGCTCGCCCCGGGTCGGATAGGCGAAATCCACATTCTCGAAAGCCACCGTGCCGAGCGGCGGCTGAGGCAGCGCTTGCGGATGGGGCGGGGCCTCGATGGCGGGCTTGGCGGCCAAAATCTCGCCGAGCCGCTCCGCCGCGCCCGCCGCCTGCGCCAGTTCGCCATAGACTTCCGAGAGCTGGCCGAGCGAACTTGCGACAAACACCGCGTAGAGCACGAATTGTGACAGCCGCCCACCGGTCATGGCGCCGGACAGCACGTCCTGCGCGCCGTACCACAGCACCCCGACGACGCTGGCCGAGACGAGAAAGATCCCCACGCCCGTCAGCAGCGCCCGCATGGTGGTGGACAGCCGCGCGGCGTCAAAGGCCTCCTCGGCAGCCTCGGCGAAGCGGGCCGCGGTGAAACCCTCCATGCCGAAAGCCTGCATGGTCCTGACCGCGCCCACCGCCTCCGCCGCATAGGCCGAGGCGTCCGCGAGCTTGTCCTGCGCCGCCCGCGAGCGGCTGCGCACGGCGCGTCCCGACAGGACCAGCGGCACGACGATCACCGGAATGGCGAGGAGCACGAGGGCCGAGAGCTTCGGGCTCGTGACGATCATCAGCGCCACCGCGCCGAGGAACAGGAAGAAATTGCGCAGGGCAATCGAGACGCTGACCCCGAAGGCCGCCTTGACCTGGGTCGTGTCGGCGGTGAGCCGCGAGACGATCTCCCCGCTCTTCGTCTGGTCGAAGAAGGCAGGATCGAGGGAGGTCAGGTGCCTGAAGACGGCGGAGCGCAGATCCGCTACCACCCGCTCGCCGAGCGTGATGACGAGGTAGTAACGAAGGGCGCTGGCCAGCGCCAAAACGCCCACCACCACGATCAGCAAGGCAAAGTAGGCGTTGAGCGAGGCACGGCCCGCTTCCGTAAAGCCGAAATCGATCACTCGCCGCACCGCGACCGGCACCACGAGGGTCGCGCCCGAGGCGAGGATGAGAGCGATCAGCGCGGCGAAAATCCGCCCCTTATAGACAAGCCCGTAGGGGATGAGGGGCTTGAGCGCGCTCAGCGCGGCTTTCGGGCGGTTCTGTCCGTTGAGGGGGTCGGCCATGGCAACTTTCGTCTACGGAATTCGGACGCGAGGGACATAGCACCTTTACACCGGCTTGTTTCAAGGTTCCGAGTGAGGTATAGCCGCGCAATCATCAGGATTTCAGCTCGATCTCAGACGGCGGGCTCGGCCCAACCGGCTGGCCGCAATTAAGGACTATGGCAATGGCTCGCAAAGAAACCGACCATCCGGACTATCACTTCATCACGGTCGTCATGACCAACGGCACCGAGTACAAGACCCGGTCGACCTACGGCAAAGAGGGCGACAAGCTCAACCTCGACATCGACCCGAACACCCACCCGGCCTGGACCGGCGGCCAGCAGCAGCTGCTCGACCGCGGCGGCCGTTTGTCGCGCTTCAACTCGAAGTTCGGCAACCTGGGCCTCAAGAAGTAATTCGGCGCTTCAGCGCCCCGAGACACAAAAAGCCCCGCTTCGGCGGGGCTTTTTCGTTGGCGGAGCGGCCCCGGCCGTTCACCTCACCTCTTGCGAGCCACGATGTAAGGGCGAGCGTCCCTGCCCTTGGTTGCGTGGCCTTCGATGGCAAGAATGTCGAAGCCTGCGGTACTGATCTGTTGGCTCAGGTCCCCTGCCCGAAAGATGCCTGCATAGGGCGCCTTGCCGATTGCGCTCATCGCGGGCAGGGCAAACCGCAAGGCAAGCCGGAGGAATGGGTTCATATCCCCGAGGCAGGGTGTCTTGGAGATGAACAAGCCTTCTGGCGCAAGCAAGGCGTGGATGCCGCGCAGCATGCCAGACAGGTCGCGGACCAGATGGAGATAGTTGAAGCCCAGGACCACGTTGAACCGTGCTGCCTCAAGGGTCAGCGTCTCTGCGGTCGCGGTACGGAAGGCAAGGGACGGGATGGGGCCGGCGGCGTGTTTCTCGTTGGCAATCGCGATCATTCCGGCGGACAAATCCGTCGCAAGATAGTCTTGAACATCGCCCGCGAGCCGGAGCGCTGTCGTTCCGGTTCCGCAGCCCAGTTCCAGCACCCTATCGCCTGATCTCAACAGCGCCCGGGTCCGGTCCACCGTACGCTCATAGCCGGCCTGATCCGCAATTGCACTCAAGGCATACTTCCGTGAAACCCGGTCCCAGAAACGGGCGTCACGCGCTATGCTGTCGCTTGCTATGCTCATTGTGGGTCACTCCTCGCAGACAGGAACAGTCTTAGTGGAAAACCTTGGCCTCAAGAAGTAATTCGGCGCTTCAATGCTCCGAACACAAAAAGCCCCGCTTCGGGTGGTTTGCAGACCTTGCAACTTCCGACATGATCGGTCGCATGACCTACTCCGCGAAGCTAGCGATCTTCCCGCCATGGAAGGCACCTATTCCATACGAAACCCTCGATGAGGAGTTTGCCACGGTGGACGCGGCATGGGTCGCGGCCGAGCGCATCCTACGGCCGATCACGGAACGGGAACTCGCTGAGCTGGCTCCCCAGCTTCAGCCAAGAACGGAGCAGGCGGAGATATCCATTACGGTGCCTCCGGTAGAAGTCCATGGGTTCGTGATCTACGACCACACAGGGGTGGAGGTCGGTAACTGGACGACGCTGGATGAGGCTCTTGAGCGGTTTGCCAAGGACCGCGCTGGGTCGTGAGCTGGCTGTCCCCTCAGCCCTTGCTGCCAAAAGCCTTTTCCAACAGCCCGAGCTGGGCCGCGACCGGGTTGGTCTCGACCACCGGGGGCGCCGCCTCTGCCTCTGAGATCAGCCGCTCGAGATGCAGGATGCGGGCGTGAAGCCGGGCCGCAAGGCCGACCAGCTCGCGCAGGCGCAAGGGCAGCGCCTCGAATTCCTCGATGGTCGTGGTGGTGTCCTGCGAGGTCAGGCGGACGCGGTTTTTCTCGGTCTGCGCCTGGTCGAGGGTGATTTCCCCATCCGCCACGGCGCGCTGCAGCAGGAGCCATGAGGCGATCTGCATCAGGCGGGTGGTCAGGCGCATGCTCTCGCTGGCAAAGGCGACGCTTTCCTGGCGCAGCATGTTGCGGGAATCGACGCGGCCCGGCCCGTCGAGATAGGACGCGGTCTCCTCAACCAGCTCCATGCCTTCCTGGAACAGGGCCTTGAAGGCGTCCGAGCGCACGAAGCTCAGGCCGAAGCGGGCAGGGCCGCTATCAAGCGCGATTACGTCGGATTCCCTCACCGACCGTCTCCCATAGGCAAATCCCACCGGCAGGCCGGGGCGTCGCAATGTCATGGGAGCATTATAGACCGGTCGGCGAGGGATGCTTCGCTAACTCTTTTTTAAGGTTAAGCGCTAAAGGCGTCCCGCTCAAAAATTGAGCCGCAGAAGCGGCTCGAAGTCTAACAGGGAGGCGTCAAACAGAGTGGATGGGAGCCACTCGGCATCCAGAGAGACTGGATGTCCCCATGTATCGGCGAAGATCCTTAAAGAACCGTTAAGACGCAGTATCATCACACAATCAGTGGTTAGACTTGCAGCGGTTAGCCCTGCCCCTTCTTGAAGAAGGCGCTCGCAGCCGCGCGGGAGCTTTCCTTGCCCGCCCGCACGTCCTTCAGGCGCGCGATTTCCTTTTCCAGCAATTCGATGCGCTCGTTGATTTCGTCGATGGACAACAGTGCGAGATCCTGGCCGATCTCATGCCCTTTCGAGACCGGGCGAGGTTCGTCGGCAAAGGGGTCGAAGGCCATGTCGTTCCTCCATCGATAGGGTCGCACGAGGTTAAACATCTTACGCCCGATGAGACACCCATTCTCGGCGAAAAATACGGCACACCCCAAATTCCCCCGAGGGGCGGCCCATTCCCCCGGTCGAGTCAGGTGCATTCTTTGCCGGGATCGCCCATATCGGTGAAGCTTGGAGAGCGGGAGGAACGAGAGATGGCGGCGATGCCCAACACCATGCGCGCGGTGGTTGCCGAGGGGGCCGGCGGACCGGAGGTGCTCAAGGTCGTCGAGCGCCCCGTGCCGCAGCCGAAGGGCGGCGAAATCCTGGTCCGGGTCCGCGCGGCAGGCGTGAACCGCCCGGACGTCCTCCAACGCCAGGGCGGCTATCCGCCCCCGCCCGGCGCGCCTGACATTTTGGGCCTTGAGATCGCGGGCGAGGTGGCGGCGGCAGGCCCTGACGCCTCCCGTTTCAAGCTTGGCGACACGGTCATGGCCCTCATCCCCGGTGGCGGCTATGCGGAATACGCGGTTGTTCACGAGGCGAACGCCCTGCCCGTCCCGCCTGGCCTCTCGCTCGAGGAGGCGGGCGCGATCCCGGAAACCTATTTCACGGTCTGGACCAACGTGTTCGAGCGTGGCCGCCTGCAACCGGGCGAGACCTTCCTGGTCCATGGCGGCACGTCGGGCATCGGCACCACGGCGATCCAGCTCGCCAAGGCCTTCGGCGCAACGGTGCTGGCGACCGCCGGGTCGCCCCAGAAATGCGACGCCTGCCTCAAGCTCGGCGCGGACCGTGCGATCAACCACCGCGAGACCGATTTCGTCGCGGCGGTGAAGGAGGCGACCGGCGGCAAGGGGGCGGATGTCATCCTCGACATGGTCGGCAGGGACTACATCCCCCGCAATTACGAGGCCGCTGCCCAGGACGGGCGCATCGTCCAGATCGCGTTTCTCAAAGGCAGCAAGGTCGAGGTCGACTTCCGCCGCCTCATGCTCAAGCGCCTGACCCATACCGGCTCGACCCTGCGCGCCCGCTCGGTGGAGGAAAAGGCCGCCATCGCCCGGGCTTTGGAGGAGAAAGTCCTGCCGCTTCTGGCGCAAGGCCGCTGCCGGCCGGTCATCGACTCGGTTTTCACGCTGGAGGATGTCGCATCCGCCCATACCCGCATGGACGGGGGCGAGCATATCGGCAAGATCGTGCTGCGGATCCCATAAGTGCGGCCATTTCGGCGGCCTCTTATGCAAACATTTGCAACATGAGGTCGCGCTCCCTATAATCATCCTGTTTCCCTCACAACGTGAGACGAGATGCTCCGGTCCCGACCGGGTCGGAGCGCGAGAGAGTTTTGCCGTGCGGCGCCCATGACGAGGCGCCCGGCGTGAAGGAGGTGCGCATGTCCCAGGGACCGCTGATGCCCAAGGCGACGGCCGTTTGGCTCGTCGAGAATACGTCGCTGTCGTTCGAGCAGATCGCCGATTTCTGCAAGCTTCACCCGCTTGAGGTGAAGGGCATCGCCGATGGCGAGGTGGCCGCCGGCATCAAGGGCCTCGACCCGATCACCACGGGCCAATTGACCCGCGAGGAGATCGAGAAGGCTCAAGGGAACCCGGATTACCGTCTCAAGATGGCCGAGACGCGCGTGAAGCTCCCCGAGCAGAAGCGCACCAAGAAGGGCCCGCGCTACACCCCCGTGTCGCGCCGCCACGACCGCCCGAACGCGATTCTCTGGCTCGTGCGCAACCATCCCGAGCTGAAGGACGCGCAGATTATGCGCCTCGTCGGCACGACCAAGACCACGATCCAGCAGGTCCGCGACCGCACTCACTGGAATTCGGCGAGCCTCTCGCCCATGGACCCGGTGACGCTGGGCCTGTGCTCGCAGATCGACCTGGACTTCGAGGTGCAGCGCGCCGCCAAGGACCGTCCGCATGTGGAGCCGCAGGAGACCGGCGGCACCCTCCTCCCGGCCGAGGTGTCCACCGCCCAGCCGACCCGCGAGGAACCCTTCGCAGACATGAGCCGCCCAGCTCCGGCCAAGGAAGAAGAGATCGACGTCCACTCGGTCTTCGCCAAGCTCAAGCAGCTCAAGCGCTCGGACGACGAAGACGACGAGTAAGGTTATTTTTCACACGAAAAGGCCCGGAGCGATCCGGGCCTTTTTTGTTTTTGGCTGGGTTACGGCGCAGCTTCCGTCCCGAAATCTCGCATGACCGCCGAGAGCGCCTCCGGCTGCACCTTCACCGGCCCGGCGAAGGGATGGTCGATGACGACGATAACGAGTAGTCCCGAGAAGATCAGGAAGGACAGAATCCCCGTCATCAGCGCCTGGGCGCGCATGCTCTCGGTGCCGAAGAAAAGCGTGAAGCCGACCGTCAGCACGGCGCCGCCGAAGAGCACAAACCAGAGCACCCCGGGGACTGCGCCGGAGGCCATGACGAGCCTCGTGCGGCGGGCTTCGGTCAGCACATCGAATTGATGAAGAGCCTCCGCCAGAAGAGCCGCCCCGCGCCGGTCGTCAGGGTTGAAGGTCAGGAGCGCCGCATAGGTCGCGTCGAGTGCGTGCGTCACGGCGTGGCTCGACTCGCTCCGCTCCATGGCGGGCCAGTCTTCTACGACAGCCTTTCTGACGTAGCTTGTCAGGTTGTCACGGAGAGCGGCGCCGGGATCGCCCCCAATCCCGTTTGAGAGCCGGTAGAGCGTCACTGCCGCCCCAGCCTCCTTGGCCGCCGCCGCCTCCGCCTCGTTGAACTTCTGCCAGACGATGATCACGGCGAAGGCGAGCAGCACGGCGTAGAGCACACCGACCGTCGCAAAGGTGAATCCGGCGACTTCGTTGTTGATCTTGAGCCGATCCAAGGTGATGCGCCGGCGGACGAGGACCGTGGCGGCCATGGCCAGAAGCGTGACCGCGAAGAGGAGGATGACGGATAGCCATAACGGCTGGACGGTCAGGAAAAACATACGTCGACCCAGCTCCGATCCTGTGACGAAATATGGCCGGAGCAATCATCCGCAAGTCGCCCAAGCCCGGCCTGTCTACCGGGGCTATCCGGCCTTTGCGGTCTCTGCAGGACTGCTCAGTCTTGCCGCCGAGGCTCAGACTTGCGCGCCTTGCGCGGTCTCTCCCGATTTTTCTCGAAAGCAGCCTTTGCAGCACCAGCCTGGTTCCGTGCCGAACCGCGTGCGTGTTTCAAAGCTGCGTGCTGTCGGGCCTCATCGTCTGTCGTGAGCACCTGCGCCAAAAGCGCCTCGAAACGCGCCTCGGCGTCTGACTCTGGCTTCTGAGTCATCGCCAACCCCTTCAGCTCGCCACGCCCCTGTTCCTCAGCACGTCGCCGATCTCCTCCAGGATGACGGGATCGTCGATGGTAGCGGGCATGGACCACTCGTCGCCGTCGGCGATCTTTTTCATGGTGCCGCGCAAGATCTTGCCGGAGCGGGTCTTCGGCAGCCGGGCGACCGTGACCGCAAGTCTGAACGCCGCTACGGGGCCGATCTTTTCACGCACCAAAGCCACGAGTTCGGCTTCGACGTCGGCGGCCTTTTTCGTGACGCCCGATTTCAGCACCACGAAACCGCACGGCACTTCGCCTTTCAAGGAATCCTTGATGCCGATGACCGCGCATTCCGCGACCGCTGGATGGGAGGCCAAAACCTCCTCCATGCCGCCGGTCGAGAGGCGATGCCCGGCGACGTTGATGATGTCGTCCGTGCGGCCCATGACCCAGACATAGCCATCCTCGTCGAGATAGCCCGCATCGGACGTGTTGTAGGTGCCGGGGAACGGGTCGAGATAGGACTGCCGGAAACGCTCGTCGGCGTGCCAGAGAGTCGGCAGGCAGCCGGGCGGCAAAGGCAGGCGGATAACGATCGAGCCCATGGTGTTGGCCGGCACCGGCTTGCCGCCCTCGTCCACCACCTCCAGCACGTAGCCCGGCATAGGAACGGTGGGCGAGCCGTATTTCACCGGCAGGAGGCCGAGCCCCATCGGGTTGCCCGCCACCGGCCAGCCGGTTTCCGTCTGCCACCAATGGTCGATGACCGGGACTTTGAGAATGCGCTCGGCCCATTGCACCGTATCGGGATCGGCCCTTTCGCCCGCGAGGAAAAGTGCGCGGAAGCGCGAAAGGTCGTGCCCCTTCAGCAATTCGGCGTTGGGGTCTTCCTTCTTGATGGCGCGGAAGGCGGTCGGTGCGGTGAAAAGCGTCACGACGCCATGCTCGGCGATGACGCGCCAATAGGCGCCCGCATCCGGCGTGCCGACCGGCTTGCCCTCATAGAGAATGGCCGTCGCGCCATGAAGAAGCGGGCCATAGACGATGTAGGAATGGCCCACCACCCAACCGACATCGGAGGCCGCCCAAAAGACCTCGCCCGGCTGAACGCCGAAAAAGTGGTCCATGGTCCATTTGAGCGCGACCATGTGGCCGCCATTGTCGCGCACCACGCCCTTCGGCTTGCCGGTGGTGCCTGACGTATAGAGCACGTAGAGCGGATCGGTTGCGGCGACCGGCACGCACTCCGCCTTCCGGCCTGACGCCTTGGCCTTCGCAACCTCGTCCTTCCAGTCACGGTCGCGTCCTTCGACGAGCGAACACTCCCCTTGCGGGCGCTGGATGATGAGGCAAGCCTCAGGCTTTGCGGTCGAGAGCGTGATCGCCTCGTCGAGCAGTGGCTTGTAGGGGATGATGCGGCTTCCCTCGACGCCGCAGGAAGCGGAGAGGATCACCTTGGGCGTCGCATCGTCGATGCGGGTCGCCAGCTCCTTCGGCGCGAAGCCGCCAAAAACCACGGAGTGGATCGCGCCGATACGCGCGCAGGCCAGCATGCCGATAGCCGCTTCCGGAATCATCGGCATGTAAAGCACGACCCGGTCGCCTTTAGCGACGCCCATGTCCTGCAACACGGCGGCGAGGGTCGCGACCTCCTGCTGCAGTTCGGCGTACGAGATAGTGCGCTTCGTGCCCGTGACGGGGCTGTCGTAGATGATCGCTGCCTGCCCGCCTCGGCCCTGCACATGCCGGTCGACGGCGTTGTAGCAGGTGTTGCAGAGCGCCCCCGTGAACCATCGGCCATAGGGACCAGATGTCGGATCGAACACCTTTTCAGCAGGCTTGATCCAATCGATCTGCCGCGCCGCCTCGGCCCAGAACCCGATCGGATCTGCCTTCCAGCGCGCATAAACCTCGTGATAGCGGCCGTGGGTTGTTGTCATGGCGTCACCCCGTTGCCTTTACCGCATGAGACTTGGATACACTCTTGTGGTAGCAGGCGGAAAAGCCGTGGTCAGCGGCGACTTTCGACGAGTTTTCCCGCGATGATCACCGATCCTGTCTTCTATGCTGCCGCCGTTCCGGCAGTCGTCCTGATGGGACTGGCCAAGGGCGGGTTTTCTGGGCTCGGCCTGTTGTCGCTGCCGCTGATGGCGCTCGTTCTCTCGCCGATCCAAGCCGCGGCGATCACACTGCCGATCCTGATCGTGCAGGACGTCGTGACCGTATGGGCCTATCGCCACACCTGGGATCGGCGCAACGTCGCCATCCTCCTGCCGAGCGCGATGGTCGGCATTCTCAGCGGCTATCTTCTGGCGGCAAAGGTGTCGGATGCGGCGGTCACGCTCGCGGTCGGCCTCATCGCGGTCGCCTTCGCGGTTCGCCGCATGGTGCTGGAGCGCCGCGCCACGCCGCCCCAGGCGGCGCGAGCCGACGTGCCCCGCGGCGTCGTGTGGGGATGGGTTACCGGATTTACCAGCATGATCGCGCATGCGGGCGGACCGCCCTTTCAGATCTACGTCATGCCCCAAAAGTTGCCGCGCGACGTTTTCGTCGGCACCGGCGCAGTGTTCTTCGCCGTCGCGAACTGGATCAAGGTGCCGCCCTATATCGCGCTCGGCCAGTTTACGCCGGAAAACCTCGCCACCGCAGCAGCGCTGTTTCCCGTCGCCATCGCCTCGACATGGGCAGGCGTGCGGCTGGTGCGCCGTGTCTCGGGCGAGAAATTCTACACCCTGGTCTACATGCTGCTCATCGTTGTCGGCACCAAGCTCGTCGTCGACGGCACCCTGGCGCTGATCTGACTCCATTGCTCATCCGTGAAGCAAAAAGCCGCCGTTTCGAAAAGAAACGACGGCTTTGCCTAAACGATTTGCATGGAATGTATCGCGAGGGTCAATGCAGCGTGGTAGGCGAGCCCTTCAGCCGGGTAATTTGATCCTTAAGCTGCAGCTTTCTTCGCTTCAGCTCCGCTAGTTTCGTGTCATCCGATGACGGGTGATTGAGCGCATCCTGGATCTCGCGTTCAAGTGCGCGATGTTTCCGTTCGAGCTCCATCAGATGATTTTCCAGCGGCATGTCGGTTCCTCCTGTTCGATTGTCCGACTGAGCGAATGTGACATAGAGAGTGTGGCGAGTCGAAGGCAAAAAACGTTGTGCAGCGCGGGATTGCGCCGCTTTTCCGACATCTTGCTCTTCGATCGCGCGAAGCGCATACTTCGCCCCTCTCGCCCGGCCGTTACAGGCGGCATCGGGTCTTTTGGATCGTCTCGATGGGCAATACCGCGGAACTGGAATTGGAGCTTGCTCACCTGAAGCAGGAGCACCGCGATCTCGACATGGCGATTGAGGCGCTCGAGAGCATGATCGCCGGAGACCAGCTCCAGGTGCAGCGGCTGAAGAAGCGCAAGCTCACCTTGAAAGACCAGATCATACGCCTCGAAGACCAGCTCACGCCGGACATCATCGCCTGAAGAAAAGCCGTTCGCCCTTGCTTGGGTCTGCGGCCTTCGCTATGCCCGCTTTTCGATCAATGGCCAGAGCTGGAGCCACATCATGGCGGGAGCCCCCGTTGCCATCATCATGGGCAGTCAGTCCGATTGGGCGACCATGCGTCATGCGGCCGAAGCACTGGATATCCTTGGCATCCCTTACGACGCGCGCATCGTCTCCGCGCACCGCACGCCGGACCGGTTGGTGAGCTTCGCCAAGGGCGCGAAGGCGGAAGGTTTTCAAGTCATCATCGCAGGTGCCGGCGGCGCCGCCCACCTGCCGGGCATGACCGCCGCGATGACGCCCCTGCCTGTCTTCGGCGTGCCGGTCGAATCCAAATCCCTTTCCGGCGAGGACAGCCTGCTCTCCATCGTGCAGATGCCGGCCGGCATTCCGGTTGGTACGCTTGCCATCGGGCGCGCGGGCGCGGTGAATGCGGCTCTCCTTGCCGCCGCCGTCCTTGCGCTCCACGATAGCGCCCTCGCGCAACGACTCGACGAATGGCGCGCCCGCCAGACCGCGAGCGTGGCGGAACGCCCCTCCGACGAAGGCTGACATCCGATGATCCGTCCCGGCAGCACCCTCGGCATTCTCGGCGGCGGCCAGCTGGGCCGGATGATCGCCATGGCGGCGGCAGAACTGGGGCTTCGCACCCATATCTACGCGCCGGAGGACAACAGCCCAGCCTTCGATGTCGCCGCCGACTATACGATTGCCTCTTATGAGGACGAGGCGGCCCTCGTCCGTTTTGCCAAGGCGGTCGACGTCGTCACCTACGAATTCGAGAACGTGCCGAGCGAGACCGCCGCGATCTTAAGCGCCCACGCGCTGCTGGCCCCGAATGCGCAGGCGCTCGCCGTGTCCCAGGACCGCTTTCTGGAAAAGAGCTTCATTGCGGGGCTCGGCATCCCCGTCGCCCCCTTCGCGGTCTTCTCGAACGAGGACGAGCTGATCGAGGCCGTCGAGCGGATCGGCCGCCCCGCCGTCCTGAAAACCCGGCGATTCGGCTATGACGGCAAGGGTCAGACCATGATCCGGCCGGACACGGACCCCGTCGCCGCCTGGGATGCGCTCGGTCGCACACCGTCGATTCTCGAAGGCTTCGTGCCTTTCGAGCGCGAGGTGTCGGTCATCGCGGCCCGCACCGCCTCGGGCGGATTCGCGGCTTACGACCTCTGCGCCAACGAGCACCGCCACCACATTCTCGACATGACCCGCGTGCCCGCGGGCGTCTCGGCGCAAACCGAGACTCAGGCGGTCGCCATCGCCCGCGCCATCGCCGACGCCTTGGATTATGTGGGCGTGCTCGCTGTCGAGCTGTTCTTGGTCGTCGGTCCCGAAGGCGAGCGGCTCGTGGTGAACGAAATCGCCCCCCGTGTGCACAATTCCGGCCATTGGACGCTCGGCGGGGCCGTCACGTCCCAATTCGAGCAGCATGTCCGGGCCGTCTGCGGCTGGCCTCTCGGCAGCACCGCCCGACTCGGCCGGGTCGAGATGCAGAACCTCATCGGCCACGATGTGGAGGCCTGGGAGCGCATCCTGGCCGAGCCCGGCGCCCACCTCCACCTTTATGGCAAGACGGAAGCCCGCTCAGGCCGGAAGATGGGCCATGTCACGCGAATCTTTCCGGAATCCCCCTGAACCTTTGCGGGACCGGGGCGTTGACGTCGGCTGAACGGCGCTTTTATTGGGAGGAAGCCTAGACATATAAGGCTTCCTCTGGTAGCTACGCCGACCAGACAGAGGTGCGCATGACGCGCCTCCTTTCTTTTTGCCACAATCGATACGGCGCAACACTGAGGAATTCGCGTGCAGGTTCTCGTCCGGGATAACAATGTCGATCAGGCGCTCCGCGCGCTTAAGAAGAAGATGCAGCGTGAAGGCATCTTCCGCGAAATGAAGCTTCGCGGCCACTACGAGAAGCCCTCTGAGAAGAAGGCTCGTGAGAAGGCTGAGGCCGTTCGCCGCGCCCGCAAGCTGATCCGCAAGCGCATGCAGCGCGAAGGCCTGCTGCCTTCGAAGCCCCGCGTGGCCCGCCCGGCCCGCTAAGCGTTTAAAATCAAGCTTTTAGCTTGGCCCGTCGATTGTGAATTGGCGCCCGTCTGAACAAGCCGGGCGCTAATTGCATTCTGAGGGTTATTTCATTTCGGAATTGCGCTATTGGCCGTCCTGTTTCACGGCTGTTAAGGTTTCTCCCGTTAGAGACAGACCCCGCCCGAAAGTTTGGAGACGAAGGTGTTCGCTGCATCGATTCGCCGTTTTGCGCCCTTGAGCCTCATTCTTGTCACCGCCGGCCTCGCCGGCTGCCAGACCTTCAGCGGCGCGACGGTCCAGCGCATCGCGGTGGTGGAGGAGGATACGCAGGGCACCGCCGGCGTGAACATCTCCTCCCTTTCCGACGTGATTTCGCGCAATCCGAACGATCCCAGCGCCTATAACACCCGCGGCGCGGCCTATGCCCGGGTCGGGCGCTACAGCGACGCCATCGCCGATTTCAACAAGGCGGTGCAGCTCGATCCGAACTACGCCCCAGCCTACACCAACCGGGCGCTGGCCTTCCGCCAGACCAGCCGCAACGATCAGGCACTGTCGGACTTCACCCGCTCGATCCAGGCCGACCCGAATTATGGCCCGGCCTATATCGGGCGCGGCAACCTGCTGCGCTCGCAAGGCCAGTACCAGGAAGCCCTGAACGACCTCTCCATCGCGATCCGCCTGCTGCCGGAATCGGCCGAGGCGCTTCACGCGCGCGGCCTGCTCTATCAGCGCCAGGGCATGCACCAGCAGGCGATTCTCGATTTCGACGCCACCATCGACCGCAACCCCTTCGTCGCGGCGCCTTACGCGGCGCGCGGCCAGAGCCTGATTGCGATCAACCAGTTCGACAAGGCGATCGAGGACTTCAACGCGGCCCTGAACGTCAACAACCGCGATGCCGATTCCTGGGCCTGGCGCGGCGTCGCCTATGAGCGTCTCGGCCAGAAGCAGCCGGCCATCGAAAGCTTCCAGCGCGCGCTCGCCATCGACAACGGCAACACCGTCGCTCGGCAGGGCAATTCCCGCCTCTAAGACAACTCTCGCAGACTCCGCCGATGCGCACCATCGCGGAGATCGCAGAGGCCATCGCCCGGCAGCCGGACATGATGAGGCTTCTCGGCCATGTCGAGAGCCTATGCCTGCCGGATAGCTGGATCGGCGCAGGTTTCATTCGAAACGCGGTATGGGATGCTCTCCGTGGCCTCCCTTTCGGGGCCTCTCCCCTATCCGATGTCGATGTGATCTTTCTCGATCCTGCCGATTTGCGTCCGGAAAGGGACGTCTCAATCGAAGCGACCCTGCGAGCGCTTGCGCAAGAACCCAACTGGCAAGTCAAGAATCAGGCGCGGATGCACGAGCGCAATGGCGACGCGCCTTATCGCGATGCCAGCGATGCCATCGCCCATTGGCCGGAGACGGCGACTGCCATCGCGTCGCGCGTTGTTCAAGGCAAGGTCGAGATCATCGCGCCGCACGGCGTCGAGGATCTTCTGGGCCTGATCGTGCGTCCCACTCCCGCTTTCGCGCGTAAGCCAGACGTTTATCGCAAGCGTCTTGCCGGAAAAGACTGGCTCACCCGCTGGCCGTGCCTGACCGTCATAGATCCTTGACCAGCAGCGTCACGTAAGGCTCGAAGCCGAAGGCGCGGTAGGTGCGCTCGGCGCGTTCGTTGGCTGCGAGGACGCCGATGTGAAGGCGCTTGAAACCGGCCTCGCGGGTGAGACGTTCCGCTTCACGCAACAGCATCTGGCCGACGCCGCGGCCGCGCCATTGCTCGTTGACGATCAAGTCTGTCACCGTGCCGTGACGGCGCACGTCGTCAGTAATGTAAGCGGCGTCCTGATCGCAGGAGAAGCCCATGGCACCAACGACGATGCCGTTGTCGATGGCTAGAATGATGCGCCCCTGCCGGCTGCCTAAACGCTGCATCAATTCGTCGTAATAGCCCTCAGCCCCACCATAGTCCCGCCGCCTGTCGCCGGTGAGATCCGCCTCGAAGACGTTGAGCTGATGGATCAGCTCGATCACCGCATTCCGGTCTGAGCCCCGGGCGGTTCGCAAGGTGATGGCCATCTTCTCGTCTCCTCATGCAAAAGGCCGGCTTTGACACCGGCCTTCTGGTTGAACTTGGTGCGATTGAGCGCTCAATCGAGGTTCTTGACGATCTCGTCGACCATTTTCTTGGCGTCGCCGAAGAGCATCATGGTGTTGTCCTTGAAGAACAGCTCGTTCTCGACGCCCGCATAGCCGGAGCCCATGCCGCGCTTGATGAACAGCACGGTCTTGGCCTTCTCCACATCGAGGATCGGCATACCGAAGATGGGCGAGGACGGATCGGTCTTGGCCGCCGGGTTCGTCACGTCGTTGGCGCCGATGACGAAGGCGACGTCGGCCTGCGGGAACTCGCCGTTGATGTCCTCAAGCTCGAACACCTCGTCGTAGGGCACATTGGCTTCGGCGAGCAGCACGTTCATGTGGCCCGGCATGCGACCCGCGACGGGGTGAATGGCGTATTTCACATCGACGCCTTCAGCCTTCAGCTTGTCGGCCATCTCGCGTAGCGAGTGCTGAGCCTGCGCCACCGCCATGCCGTAGCCCGGCACGATGATGACCTTGGACGCATTCTTCATGATGAAGGCCGCATCGTCCGCCGAACCCTGCTTCACGGGACGCGACTCTGCCGCACCGCCGGCAGCTGCCGCCGTCTCACCGCCGAAGCCGCCGAGAATGACGGAGATGAAGGAGCGATTCATGCCCTTGCACATGATGTAGGACAGGATCGCACCCGACGAGCCGACCAGCGCGCCGGTGATGATGAGCGCGAGGTTGCCGAGGGTGAACCCGATGCCGGCCGCGGCCCAGCCGGAATAGGAGTTGAGCATCGACACCACGACCGGCATGTCCGCGCCGCCGATGGGGATGATCAGCGTCACGCCGAGCACGAAGGCCGTCAGCACGATGAGCCAGAACAGCATGTGGCTTTCGGTGCCGATGAAGCCGACGATCAGCGCCACCAGCAGCGCACCGAGCACAATGTTGAGCAGGTGGCGCTGCGGCAGCATGATCGGCTTGCCGGACATGCGTCCATCGAGCTTCAGGAATGCGATGACCGATCCGGTGAACGTGATCGCGCCGATGGCCGCGCCCAGCGACATCTCGAACAGCGAACCGCCATGGATGGTACCGACGCCACCGATGCCGAAGGCATGCGGCGCATAAAGCGCGCCCGCCGCCACCAGCACCGCCGCGAACCCGACGAGCGAGTGGAACGCCGCCACGAGCTGCGGCATCGCCGTCATCGGCACGCGGCGCGCAACCACGGCGCCGATGGTGCCGCCGATCACGATGCCCCAGAAGGTCAGGAACCAGCCGCCGAAGCCGCTCGGCGGGGAGACGGCGAGCGTCGTGACGATCGCAATCCCCATGCCGATCATGCCGTAGAGATTGCCCTTCCGCGACGTGGTCGGATGCGAGAGGCCGCGCAGCGCCAGAATGAACAGGACGCCGGAGACGAGATAGAGGATAGAGGCAAGATTAGCCGACATCGCCTCAGTCCTTCTTGCGATACATGGCAAGCATGCGCTGGGTCACCAGGAAGCCGCCGAAGATGTTGATGGAGGCGAGAACCACCCCGACGAAGCCGAAGCCGCGCGCCCAGAGCGGCCCGTCGCCAAGCGCGGGAGCCACGTTGACGCCCACCGCCAGCAGCGCGCCGACCACGATCACCGAGGAGATCGCGTTCGTCACCGACATGAGCGGCGTGTGCAACGCCGGGGTCACCGACCAGACCACGTAGTAGCCGACGAAGATCGCCAGCACGAAGATCGCGAGGCGGAACACAGTGGGGTCGACCGCGCCGTGAGTTGCCGTGGAGACCGCCGTCGAAACGACGGTTGCCATCTGATCCGCAATCGCCTGCGCCGTATCGGCGGCCTGCTGCGCGGCTTTCGCCGCCTCGCGGGCCTGCTCGACAGCCTGTTCGGGCGTGAGTGTCGCCATGATATCCCTCTTCTTAGGCCGCCGGCTGGAAGGCCGGGTGAACGATAGCGCCGTCGCGGGTCAGGCAGGTCGCCTTGACGAGTTCATCGTCCCACTTCACGGCAAGTGTCTTGGATGCCTTGTCGACGAGCGTTTCGACGAAGGCGTAGAGATTTTTCGCATAGAGGCTCGAAGCGGTCGCCGCGAGGCGACCCGGCACGTTGAGGTGCCCGACGATCTTCACGCCGTTATGGTCCACGACCTTTCCGGCCTCAGCGAGTTCGACGTTGCCGCCGCGCTCGACCGCGAGATCGACGAGCACGGACCCCGGCTTCATGCTCTCCACCATCGCGCGCGACACGAGCTTCGGCGCGGGGCGGCCGGGAATCAGGGCCGTCGTGATGACGATGTCCTGCTTGGCGATGTGCGAGGCAACGAGAGCCGCCTGCTTCTCCTTGTATTCCGCCGACATTTCCTTGGCGTAGCCGCCCGCGGTCTCGGCCTGTTTGAACTCTTCGTCCTCGACCGCGATGAACTTGGCGCCCAGGCTCTCCACCTGCTCCTTGGCGGCGGGGCGCACGTCGGTCGCCGTCACCACCGCGCCGAGGCGGCGGGCTGTCGCGATGGCCTGAAGGCCAGCCACGCCCGCGCCCATGACGAAAACACGTGCCGCAGGCACGGTGCCTGCCGCCGTCATCATCATCGGCATGGCCCGGCCGTATTCGGCCGTCGCATCGATCACCGCGCGATAGCCCGCAAGATTCGCCTGGGAGGAAAGAACGTCCATGACCTGCGCGCGGGTGATACGCGGCATCAGCTCCATGGAAAACGCCGCGACCTTGGCGTCGGCCAGCACCTTCAACGCGGCGTCCTGGCCATAGGGATCCATGATCGCGATCACAGCCGCGCCGGGCTTCACGCCCTTCAGCTCGGCCTCTGCCGGACGGCGCACCTTGAGGACGATATCCGCATCCTTCAGGGCATCCTGGGCGGTCTTGGCGATGGAAGCACCCGCCGCCTCGAACTCGGCGTCCGGAATGCCTGCCGCAGTTCCCGCCCCGGCCTGGACGGCCACATCGGCTCCGAGCGCTTTATATTTCTTGACGGTCTCGGGAGTCGCGGCGACGCGTGTCTCCGCCTTGTCTGTTTCGGAGAGAACGGCGATGCGCATGCATGACCCCCGGGTGAGAGAATTTTGAACTATCTCTAGCGCACGATCAGCCGAAGGGGAGATAGCCCGGGGGCGCGGCAATGCACCAGTGTAATGTTGCGAAGCGGAGTCGCGCTAATTGACCTCGTCGCGCCCGCCCCTTTTGCTCGGGCGCAATCCGGACGAAAACCGTCCCGGATCGCGCCAGGGCATTTCGATAAGCCGGGCCGGGAAGGCCCCGCGTCTTAGTAGAAAGCCAGCGCGATGAGCAGCAGGATGGCGACGACCGCCGGGGCCCGCACGCCGATGGAGGCCGACATGGCGCCGACAGCCCCCGCCACGCCGGACAGGAGAACGCCCAGAATCGCCGTCAACCAAGCGTGTTTCACGCCGCCGACCGCAAGCGCGATCACCCAGCAGAGAACGACGACGGTGCCGATTTCGGCGAAATGGACGAAGCCGCGATAGGTCGCTTCGTGCGCGGCCTCATCCATATCCGGATGGTAACCCCCGTTGGACGCATTATTCGTATTGGCCATGGTGAATGCCCTGTTTCAGCATTTAGTTCTTGATTGTTGCGTTTACCCCATGCGGTGAGGCGCCGCAATCTTTCGCATGGGCCCCGGCAAAACTTTGTGGACGCCCGGCTTCGTCACTTAATTCCCAGGAATTCACGCCATTGCGGCAGGCAGACGGTTTGGAAGTCATATTTTTCCAAAGCGATTTTGCGCGCTTCCGCAGCCATTTCGGCGGCCTTGGCCTTGTCGGTGAGGGTTTTGCGCACCTGTTCCGCCAGCGCCTTCTCGTCGAAGAAGGGGAAAAGACGGCCATTGACGCCGTCCTTGATAACCTCCCGAACGGGATCGGTGTCCGAGGCCACGATCCGGCATCCGAGCGCCATGGATTCCACCAGCGACCACGACAGGACGAAGGGGTAGGTCAGGTAAAGGTGGGCGGAGGAAATCTGCAGCACCTTGACGAAGTGGTCATAAGGCAGGCGGCCGACAAAATGGACGCGCGACCAGTCCACCGGGCGCGGAATCCTCTCGCGGAACACGTCGAACCAGGTCTTTCCGTCCGGCGCATTGGCTGAATAACTCGTGCCGTTGCCGCCGATGACGACGATCTGCACCTGCGGATCGATGTCCAAGAGGTCCGGCAGACTGCGGAAAACCACGTGCGAGCCGCGCATCGGCTCGATATTCCGCGCGACATACGTGACGACCGGGGTGTCCTGATTGAGCTTGGGGCCGTTCTCCCCAAGCTGGACCGAAATGCCGGGATTGGGCTTCAGGTTCTGGGCGTCGATACCGTCATGGATGATTGCCACCCGGTCGCGCAGATAGGTCGGGAAGGTGTCACGCTGATACTGCGTCGGCGCCACTGCGAGATCGGCGGCGTCGAGGGCGCCGAGCTGCATGGCGTTCTTGACGCGTAACCTCCACACGGTTTCCGCGTTCGTGACCGGGAATTCCGGGTCGAAATCGAGGTCCTGCCCCTTGGCGGCATAATAATATTCGAAATAAGCGACATGGCGGGCGTCAGGCCACACGTCCTTCAGGAACAGGTTTTCGCCCCAGCCCGTATTCACCACCACGAGGTCGGGCCGAAAGCCCATTTCGGCCAGCCCGCGAGCGCGGTGGGCGACGCCATAAGCGCGGCGCAGGCGGGGAATGACCGGGGAGAAGCGGTTCTCGAACTTCGGATCCTCCGGCCCATCCACCGGGTCGTAGGCGAAATACTTCACACCCGGCAGCGGGCAGGTTTTCAGCATCCCGAGGGCGACGACCTCGTGACCTTCCTTCACCAGCGCGCTCGCTAGACGCCCGAACTGCCCGGGAAAGTTCTGGTGCACGAAAACGATTTTCATTGTTGCCCCCTGACGTGCGGTAAGGCTCTACGGCCAGACGAGGAAACGCGCAACTCCATTACGTTGGAATTTGCAAGCCGGCGGCGGTCAGGACCTCGGCCTGCCGGCGGGCGAGAGCCTCGAGGGAAAAGTGCTCGATCTCTTCCTCAAAGAGGCGGTGGTAGTTCAGCTCTGCCCGCAGGTGCAGGAAGACCGCGCCGAGCCCCACGGCCGCGCGGTCCATGAACACGAACTCGCGCGGCACGGTGACAGGCCCCTTCTCTTTGAGCGCCTTATGGACCTGGAAGGCCTGACGACGGCCATATTCGCTGGGCTTCACCCCATCGGCCACGGTGCGGACCCGGTCGTCGAGGAGCGGCCCATAGATGAACCGGGCCCAGATATTGAGAATGTCGATCAGCTCATTCGACAGGTTTTTGAAGCCCCAAGTCTCGTAGGCGTGGACGATGCGGGCCCGGTCGTCCTGTTGCAGGCCGCGATAGAGATCGACGACCCCGCCGACGAAACGGGGATGGAAGATGCGGATGCAGCCGTAATCCAGCAGGTTGATGCCCTGCGCCTCACCGCCTTCGGAAAAGACCGTGTAATTGCCGAGATGCGGATCGCCGTGAATGACTGCGGCGTGGCTGAAGGGATGCCACCAGGCCTTGAACATGGCGTGGGCAAGCCGGTTGCGGATTACCGTTTCGGCCTGCGTGAACTGCAGGATCTTTTCGCCGTCGAGCCAGCTCAAGCTCAAGAGCCGCTTGGTCGAAAGCTCCGGGTAAACCTCGGGCACCCGGACTTCCTCGATGCCGGAGAGGGCCAGCGCATAAAGCGCCACATGCTTCGCCTCGCGTTCGTAATCCAACTCTTCTCGCACACGTTCGCCGATTTCCTTGGCGATCTCGCGCGTGTCGATGGCGGGGTCCATGCGGCGATGGAGGGCAAATACCCATTCAAGCTGCACTAGATCCGCCTCTACGGCGGATTGCATGTCGGGATACTGCAACTTGCAAGCCAGACGCGCGCCATCCTTGGTCGTTGCGTGATGAACTTGACCGAGGGACGCCGCGGCGGCTGGGTGCAGATCGAAAGAGCCAAAGCGCTTTTCCCAGTCGGGGCCTAATTCCGCCTGCATCCGCCGTTTCACAAAGGCTGCGCCCATGGGCGGCGCTTCGCTCTGCAGCTTCTGCAACTCGGCGGCATATTCCGGCGGGATCAGATCGGGAATGGTGGCGAGCAGTTGCGCCACCTTCATGATCGGCCCCTTTAGCCCGCCGAGCGCCTGAGCAAGCGCCGCCGCATTGGCCGCGCCATCCTCGAAACCGAGAAGCCGTGCCCCCGCGATGCGGGCCGCGACGCCGCCCATATTGGCGCCGACGCGGGCATAGCGCACGGCGCGGGCGGAGAAGCGGTTCGCTTCGTTGTCGGCCATCGGATCCGCCTCAGGCCTCCTTTTCCATCGCCTCGAGTTCGCCGATCAGCCGCTCGATCATCGACAACCCGATCTGCCAGAACGATGGATCGCGGGCGTTCAGCCCGAAGGGCGCGAGAAGCTCGGAATAATGCTTGGTTCCGCCTGCCGAGAGCAGCGCGAAATACCGGTCCACGAAGCCCTCATTCGAGCGCTCGTAGATGCCGTAGAGCGAATTCACCAGGCAATCGCCGAAGGCATAGGCATAGACGTAGAACGGCGAGTGGATGAAGTGCGGAATGTAGGACCAGAAGGTCTCATAACCCGGCCCGAGACGCACCGAGGGGCCGAGGCTCTCGTCCTGCACGGACATCCAGAGTTCGCAGAGCTTGTCTGCCGTCAATTCGCCGTTGCGGCGCTCCAGATGCACCTTGCGCTCGAAGGAATAGAACGCGATCTGGCGTACCACCGTGTTGAGCATGTCCTCGACCTTGGCGGCCAGCATCGCCTTGCGTTGCACCTTGTCTTTCGTCTGATCGAGCAGGCGGCGGAAGGTGAGCATTTCGCCAAACACACTTGCCGTTTCAGCGAGCGTCAAAGGCGTCGGCGCCATGAGCGCGCCGTTTGGCGCAGCGAGAACTTGGTGCACGCCGTGACCCAACTCATGCGCCAAGGTCATCACGTCGCGCGGCTTGCCCTGGTAGTTCAACAGAACATAGGGATGCGCCGACGGCACGGTCGGATGCGCGAAGGCGCCGGGGGCCTTGCCCGGACGGGTCGGCGCGTCGATCCAGTTCTCGTCGAAGAAGCGCTGCGCGATGTCGGCCATGCGCGGCGAGAAGGCGGAATAGGCGGACAACACCGTGTCCTTCGCCTCGTCCCAGGCGATGGTGCGTTGTTCGACCTTCGGCAGAGGCGCATTGCGATCCCAATGATCGAGCTTGTCCTTTCCGAACCACTTGGACTTCAAGGTGTAATAGCGATGCGACAGACGCGGATAGGCCTCGCGCACGGCGGAGACCAGCGCCTCGACCACCTCGCGCTCCACCCGGTTCGCGAGGTGGCGAGAATCCGCCACGTCCTCGAAGCCGCGCCACCGGTCGGAGATTTCCTTGTCCTTGGCGAGCGTGTTGGTGATCAGCGTGAAGGTGCGCAGATTGTCCTTGAAAGTCTTCGCCAGCGCGTCGGAGGCGTCCTTGCGCACGCTCTCATCCGGGTCTTGCATCTTGTTGAGCGTCGGCTCGATGGCGAGCTCTTCGCCGCGGACCGTGAAGCGTAAAGAAGCGATGGTTTCGTCGAACAGGCGGTTCCAAGCGGAACGTCCGGTCACGGACTTTTCGTGGAAAAGCTTCTCGATCGTGTCTTCGAGCTGATAAGGCTTGTCCTTGCGCAGATCTTCGATCCAGGGGCGGTAATGAGCCAGAGGCTCGGCGCCCATGGCCTTGTCCATCACCGCGTCCTCGATGCGGTTCAGCTCCAACCCGAAGAACAACAGCTCGCTCGATGCAGCCGTCAGGCGTTCCTGCGTATCGCCATAGAATTTCGCCCGCACCGGATCGGTGGTGTCGCCGGCATAGATCAGCCCCGCGAAGGACATCAGACGCCCGAGCAAGTCCTCCACCGCCTCATAGCGCTTGATCGCCGCGCCGAGCGTCTCGGCCGGATTGTCACCGCGCGCCAAAGCGTCGAGCTTGCCGCGATAGGCCTCTGCGAGAGCCTTGCACTCCCCTTCGGCCTTCGCGAGATCGTTCTTGAATGCCTCGCTCTCCATGGACGGATAGAGATCCGTCAAATTCCATTCAGGCAGCGCCCCGAATTCCGACTGCACCGCGCCACCGGACAGACCATGATTCATGGGAAGATTGTTTTGAAAATCGAGAGAGCTTGGCATATCCGGAAACAATGTTTGGGATTGGGTTCGATGAACATATTGGCCGCCCAGCGCGCAGGATCAACCCAATCTTGTCCGACATCGACAAAGCTAGCGTTAAGCGCAGGTTTACTTCTGTTAAGCAATATGAAGGTTACGACATTCTCTCCCACGTTTCGTCATGCCTTTCCCATCCCTCATTGCGGACGACAGCCGGGCTTTTCGCCGGGCCGAAATTCGTCGCGCCGGGAGATGCCGCATGACGGTTTCGTGCGTTGACCCCGGCGAGTGTGTCGTCACACTGAAGTTTTCCGGGATTATGGAAGAATCACGATTCTTCCGGCCGTATCGTGACGAGGAACAAGATAATGCGTAGCCTGCGCAGGACGACGCTCTGGGTGGGCCTGATCGGCTCCGTCTCCCTGCTCCCCCTCACGGCCTTCGCGGACGACCAGCCGATAACCGACCTGACCCAGGTTGTTCAGCCCGCGCTCGTGGAGCCGGCTACACCGTCGTTTCACGATGTCGCCCCCAACACGGCCTCAAAGGACATCGCGTTTCCTCTCCCGGAAGAGCCGGCCCCCGTCACGATCACGGCCCATGACCTGAAACCTGCCGACGCTCTCGATATTCCCACTCCGTATGTCGCCGCCGCGACCATCACTCCCGCCGACTGGTTCCGCATCGCCGTCGAAGGGCGCTTTGCCGACGACGCGTTCATGCGCGATCTGCGCCTGAGCCGCGCCGACCGGGAGGCCCTTGTTGCGTTTTACGCACAAGCCCAGGCTCCCCTCGCCTGGGCCAAGGACGGAGCCTGGTCTTCGGCCGCTCGCGCCGCCGCTGCACGCCTCAAGGCCGCCGACGAGGATGGCCTCGATTCGGTCGATTATCCCCTCCCCGACCTCGGAATGGCAAAGGATGCCGCGCCAGTTAAATGGGCCGAGGCGGACCTGAAGCTGAGCGTTGCCGTCCTGCGCTACGCCCGCGATGCGCGCGGCGGACGCATCGACCCGTCCCGCCTCTCGCCGCTGATCACACCCAAACTCGACCTGCCCAATGTTGCTGAGGTGCTTGGCGCGGTGGCGACGGCGAAGGATGCCGGTGCGGCGCTTGCCGCCTATAACCCATCGCATCCCGGCTATCTGGCGCTGAAGAAGCGCCTCGCCGAGTTGCGCCAGAGCCATCCCTCGCAACCCACCGTGCGCCTTCCCAAGGGCGCGGCGCTCCGCGTCGGCATGGAAGACCCGCGCGTGCCGCTGATCCGCGCGCGCTTCAATCTGGCCAACGAAACCGGCGGCAAGAATGTCTATGACGAGCGCCTCGCCTCCGCCGTCGCCGCTTTCCAGAAGGAAAAGGGCCTGCCCAACAACGGCGTGTTGACCCCGCAGACGGCGGCGGCCCTTTCCGGCCCGTCTGTTGCGCAAAGAGAAGGCGAACTGATCGCCAACATGGAGCGCTGGCGTTGGCTCCCTGCCGATCTCGGCGCGCGGCATATCTTGGTGAATGTGCCTGAATACCGCCTGCGCTTTGTCGATGCTGGCAGCGTGATTCACCAAACGCGCGTCATCGTCGGCAAGCAGCAATCGCAGACGCCGATCTTTTCCGGCGACATGAAATATCTGGTCGTGAATCCGTCCTGGACGGTGCCGCCGTCGATCCTGAAGAAAGAATTTCTCCCCGGATTGGCGAGCGACCCGGACTATGCGGCCCGCCGGGGATACAAGGTCATCCGCCGCGGCGACCGCATCTCCATTCAGCAGCCGCCGGGCGAGCGCAATGCGCTGGGCTTCGTCAAGTTCATGTTTCCGAACCAGCACGCGGTCTATCTGCACGACACGCCGAACCGCTCCCTGTTTTCGGCAGGCAAGCGCGCCTTCAGTCATGGCTGCGTGCGCGTCGAGCAGCCCTTCCAGTTGGCCGAAGAGATTCTCGGGGCTGACAGCTGGTCGCAGCAGAAGCTGCGCGGCCTGATCGGCAAAGGTGAACGTTACGTCAACCTGCGGACGCCACTGCCTGTGCACCTGACCTATTTCACCCTTGCGGTGGATGAGCGCGGCGAATTGAAAACCTTTGACGACCTTTATGGCTTCGACCGCAAGGTTCGCGAAGCCCTGGGCTTTTCCTCATAGGGCTTACGGAATTTTTCTCGCATACTTAACCTGGAAGTAACCGTCTTCGGCAAAGATCCCTTCACTATAAGGGATGCCGCTCCCACTCCTCGCGGCATGTAAAAGACGAGTATCACAGTGAGAGTCATGCGTTCGGACCGCTCGACGGTCGCGTCGAGCATCGCGCGCCGTGCGGGAATCGGCCTTGCGGCCTTGATCATCGTCATGGTGGGCGGCACACGCGGCACACAGGATGCCATCGCCAACGGCGACACGCGGACGCTGACGCTCTATCACAACAACACCAAGGAAAGCATTACGGTCACGTTCCGGCGGAACGGGCAGTATGATTCCGCCGGTCTGCAGCAGCTCAACTTGTTCCTGCGCGATTGGCGCCGGGACGAACCCACCCGCATGGACCCGCGCCTTTTCGACACGGTGTGGGAGGTCTATCGCGAAGTCGGGTCCGGCGCGCAGGTCCACGTGAATTCAGGCTACCGCTCGCCGCAAACTAATTCGATGCTGCGGCGGCGCTCGAGCGCGGTGGCGAAGAACAGTCAGCACATGCTCGGCAAGGCGATGGATTTCTACATTCCGGATGCTTCCACCGAGCGTCTGCGCGCCATCGGCATGCGCCTGCAGAACGGCGGCGTGGGCTATTATCCCAATGCCTATACGCCCTTCGTGCATCTTGATGTCGGCAGCGTGCGCGCCTGGCCGCGCATGACGCGCGACCAGCTGACCCGCATCTTCCCCGACGGCAAAACCGTCCACATTCCCGCCGACGGCACGCCGCTCGCCGGCTATGAGGAAGCGCGCGCGGAAGTTCTGGCGAAGGGCGGCACGGTCGGCGGCTACAGCATGGTCGCCGACGGCGAAGACGCCGTCGGATCGACGACGCCCCGGCGCAAGAGCCTGTGGGCGACCCTTTTTGGCGGCAGCGACGAGGATGAGGATGCGGAGGAAATCCGCGCCGCTTCGCCGCGTGGTCGCGCGATCCTCGCCGGACGGCGGGGCGGGACGCAGAGCGACTACGCCAGCGATTCCAATTCATCGGTCTATGCGGCGCTGCAACCGAATGTGCAGCCGGCCGCGACGCGCCCGGTGGCCGTCGCCCAGCCGAGGTCGGAGCCCGCTCCGCAGGCGGTTGCCGTGGCCCCTGCTTCCATCGCTCCTGCGCTGCGCGAAGAGTTGAACCCGCCGCCGCTGCCGCCGACCCGCATCGCCGGTTTGCCGAGCACGGTCGAGACGCCGAACGGGCCGTCGCTGTCCTGGCAGCAGGGCTCGGCGGGACAAGGTACCAATAGCTCCGATCTCGCCATCGCCAAGGGCATGGCCTTCGCGCCGATGCCGCCGCGCCGCCCGGGCTCGGGCACGGATGAGTTCGTCGGAACAACGGTCCTCGCTTATGCTCCCATTCCGCCGGTCAGGCCGGGCTCGCTCGCCGAGAGCAACCCGATCCCGAGCAATGGTGACCTGCGCAGCGCAGCCCCCGTCGTCGCCAGCGCCTCGTCGGTGCCGCTGCCGCCGCCGCGCCCCGGCCAGCGTCCTGTCACACTCGCCGCCGCCGCGCCGGTCGACATCCCGACCACCGGCTCAACCGCCCGCGATGCGGCGAAGGATGCCAAGGCAAAGGCCGAGCCGGCCCACCGACCGGCCCCGGCGCACGCCCCGAATGCCGCGGCCAGCGCCCTCATCACATCAGGCCCAAGCCTGAACATGGGCTTCTCCGCAAAACCCATGGGCGACCTGGCAACCAACCGGTTCACAGGTCCAGCGGTCAAACCGCTGCCGGTGGTGCGATAGATGAGGCGGGGGAAACCCCGCCTTTTTCATGCGCGCTTAAGCGCCCGGCTCCATGTTCAGAATCGAGAGCGTTCTGGGGTCCATCCTGCCCTCGAAATAACGGTCCAACGCCGAGTGAAACGCCGACTGGCCGGGCGAGGCCAGAGCGAATAGCGTCATCGAGGAATGGAACTTCCTGTCGTCGGGCGATCCGAAAATCGTATGGAGCGGAATGCCATCGCATCGCATGACAAGGTCGGTGCAGGCGACGAGCCTTGGCCCAAGCACCGGATGGTCGAGATAAGCGCGGGCCTCATCGAGCGAACCGATGGCATATTTCTGCGCCATCGGCGAATGCCCCAAACCCTCGATCTGCGGGAAGACGAACCACATCCAATGGGTCCGTTTCAGCCCCTCTTCCAGTTCGGCGACGACCCTGCCGTACACGGGAGCCTGCGCACGAACGAACCTGTCGAGATCGAACTTTTGAGTCGCCATCGCATCCCTCGCCGCTTGCGCCGTTTTCTCAGACGATCGTCGGGGTGATGCCGCCGTCGGCCCGCAGCGCGGCACCGTTTGTGGCGGCCGAAAGCGGGCTTGCGACATAAGCGACGAGCGCTGCGATCTCCTCGGGCTCGATCATGCGCTGGATAAGCGAGGTCGGCCGATCCTTGGCGAAGAAGGCGCGTTCGATGTCTCCCGCCGACGCGTTGGGATCATCCGAAACGCTCTTGAGGAAATCGACAATACCTTCCGACCGGGTCGTTCCCGGCAGCACCGCATTCACCGTGACCCGCGTGCCCTTGGTCGCTGCGGCGAGACCGCGCGAGATGGCGAGCTGGGCCGTCTTGGTCATGCCGTAGTGGACCATGTCCGGCGGCACCATGAGCCCGGACTCGCTGGCGATGAAGATGATCCGGCCCCAGTCGCGTTCGATCATGCCGGGGAAATAAGCTCGCGCGAGCCGGGCGCCGGAGAGCACATTCACCTCGAAAAAACGCCGCCAGTCCTCGTCGGTGATCTCGGTAAACGGCTTGGACTCGTAGATGCCGAGATTGTTCACGAGGATGTCGACCACCGGCACCGCCGCGACCAGCGTTGCAGCGCCTTCCGCCGTTGCCGGATCGGCCAGCACGCCGCGCGCGCCACTCTGCGCCGCCGCGGCATCGAGCTTCGCCGGTGTTCGCCCGCAGATCACCACCTCGGCACCCTCGGCCACGAGCCGCGTTGCGATCGCTAGGCCAATACCCGCCGTCGCGCCGGTCACGAGGGCAGTTTTTCCTTTGAGTTGCAGGTCCATGCGGTGTCTCCTTAGTCGTGGTCGGCGTCGGCCAGCGGCCGCAATTTGCCCTCTAGCCGAAAGAACTCGCCGCTTCGCGTCGTGAAAAAGGACAGCGACCGCGCGGAGCTAAAGTCGTCGATGTGCACGACGGTTGCACCGTCCGCCTCCTGCCAGGAAATGGCATAGGTCTCATCGTGGAGGAGCCGCCACTCGAAGCTGACGGTCGCCCGGTTGCCCTTCAGGGCGCCGACTGTGATTTCATAGGTAAGTGTCTGTCCGTCGGTGTGGTAGTCATTGGTTGCGACAAGGTCGCCATAGTTGACCTCGAAAATGCGCCCAGCGAGAGGAAAGGAGATCGCGTCCATCGGTCATTCCTGTTGAGTTGGGAGAGACATCATGCCTCCGAGGTGCACGGTGCAGGGCGGACTTCGCCGACCAGCACGAACAGCAGGCCGCCGGCCGCGAGGAGACCACCCGCGATGGGCACCGCCGCATAGCCGAGACGGAGGCTGATCACGCCGCCGCCAACCGCCGCGCCGAGCGCGTTTCCGAGGTTGAACGCGCCGATGTTGATCGACGAGGCGAGCCCCGGCGCTTCGGATGCCGCCTCCATCACCCGCATCTGCACCGGCGGCACGATCGCGAAAGTCGCCGCGCCCCAGACGAGCAGCCCGATCGCGGCGCCGACATGGCTCGCAAGCGCCAGCGGCAGCACGAACATGATGACCGCGAGCGCCGCGAGGAAGATCTTGGTCGCGCCATCGAGCGACCAGTCCGCCAGCCGGCCACCGAGGCTGTTGCCGATCGTGAAGCCGACGCCGATCAGCGCCAGGGCCAGCGCGATGAAGGTTTCGGACGCGCCGGTCAGCTCCGCCAGAACGGGGGCGACATAGGTGTAGAGCGTGAACATGGCGCCTGCGCCCATCACGGTTGTCGCCATGGCAATGAGGACCGCCGGGCGGGTCAGCACGGCGAGTTCGCGGCGCACGTCTGGCATCTTGCCCGGCTCGCCTTTCGGCAGCGCCGGCCACAGGGAGGCGATGGCGATGAGGCCGAGCACGGCTGTCCCAGCAAAGGCCATGCGCCAGCCGATCTGTTGGCCGACCCAGGTCGCGGCCGGTACGCCGCCGATATTGGCGATGGTCAGCCCCATGAACATGGTCGCGACGGCGGTCGCCTGTTTCTCCTTCGGCACCACGCTCGCCGCAACGACGGCACCCAGGCCGAAAAAGGCGCCGTGGTTGAGACTGGTGACGAGGCGCGAGAGGAGCAGCGTGTCGTAGCTCGGCGCGAGCGCGGAAAGCAGGTTGCCGATGGTGAAGATGCCCATCAGCATCATCAGCGCGGTGCGCTTGCCGAAGCGGCCGAACAGCAACGTCATCACCGGCGCGCCGACCATCACGCCGATCGCATAGGCGCTGATCAGCAGGCCGGCGGTGGGGATCGAGACATGCACGCCTTCGGCGATCACCGGCAGCAATCCCATCGGTGTGAACTCGGTCGTGCCGATGCCGAAGGCGCCGATGGCAAGCGCGAGCAGCGGCCAGTTGCTGCGCTGCGCGGTATCGCTGGAGGCCGACACCGAAATGGCGGTTACGTCGTTCATCGCTCGGCCCTCGCTCATGCGTCCCAGGCCGGGGCGAGACCCGGAGGGCTGACAAGCCGGCCGTTCGGTCGGCCGAGCTTGGCAATCGCCGCCATGTCCTCGTGGCTCAGCGTGAAGTCGGAAATCGCGATGTTCTCGGCCGCGCGCTCGGGCTTGGCCGTCTTGGACAGCGCGATGAAGCCCTGTTGGACGAGCCAGCGCAGGCCGACCTGCGCGGCGGTCTTGCCGTGCTTCGCGCCGATCTTCTGAAGCACCGGGTCGCGCGGTACAGCACCATCGGCCATGCCGTAATAGGCGGTGACCGCGACGCCGGCTGCCTTCGCAGCTTCCGCGACGGCGCGCTGGTCGAGATAGGGATGGACTTCGATCTGGTTGGTGACGATCGGCGTTTTGGCGAGCCGGATCGACTCTTCCATCATCGCAATTGTGAAGTTGCTGATGCCGATGTGCCGGGTCTTGCCCGCCGCACGCGCCGCGTCGAGCCCGGCGATCTGATCAGTGAACGGTACCTTGTCGTTCGGCCAGTGGAGCAGAAGCAGGTCCACATAGTCCATGCGCAGCTTGTCCAGGCTTTCTTCAAGCGAGACTGCGAAGCGAGCCGGCGCGTAATTGTCGACCCAGATTTTCGTTGTGATGAACAATTCGTCGCGCTTCGCTCCGGCCTTTTCCAATGCGCGGCCGAGATCGGCTTCGTTGTTGTAGATTTGCGCGGTGTCGAAATGCCGGAAGCCGGCTTCGAGCGCGGCCGGCACGACGCGTTCGACCTCCTCGCCGGACATGCGGAAAACGCCGAAGCCGAGAGCCGGGATCTCGGCGCCATGAGCGGAAACGGTCTGCATAAGCTATCTCCTGGGTTGTGATGCTGGTCAGGCGGCGAGCCCGTCGTTGTCGAGCGGCTCGATACCGAGCGTGATGCGCCCCGGCCTGCGGACCCTGTTCAGCGCGGAAAATGAAGTTGCCATTGTCCAGTCTTTGAACGGCCTGCGGCCGCCATCTCGGACATGGAAATGGACCCAATGAATGCACTTGATAATTCGCTGTCGGATCGCATGATCTTGGAAGCAGTTTCCAAAGTCATGGAGCGGGTATGGATAATCGAATGGGTGAGATGCTAGTTTTCATCCGCGTGGTGGAGGCTGGCAGCTTCTCCGAAGCGGCGCGGCAGCTCCGCATGACACCCTCGACCGTGAGCAAGGCCGTTATCCGCATCGAGGAGCGGCTGGGTGCGCGGCTGATCGAGCGTTCGACTCGCCGGTTGAAACTGACCGAAGACGGGCGGACCTACTATGAACGCAGCCTCGCCATCGCAACCGACGTGGACGATCTGGAGCAGAGCCTGTCGCAGGGTTCGCACAAGGTCAGCGGCGTGGTGCGCGTGAATACCTCGGTCCCCTTCGGTGTGTTGATGGTCGAACCGCTATTGCCCGGATTCTGGGAGGAATATCCCGACATTGTCGTCGACCTGTCGCTATCTGACGAAGTGGTGGACCTCTATCTCGAAAGGACGGATGTCGCCTTCCGTATCGGTACCCTGGCCGATTCAGGCTTGGTCGCGCTCCGCATCGGCGCGACCAAGCGCCATATCGTCGCTTCGCCCGCCTATCTGGCGAAGCACGGCACGCCAACCATGATCGAGGATCTAGAGCGGCATAATTGCCTTGGCTTCAACTTCCGGAGAACCGCTCCCGTCTGGCCCTTGCATCAGGCCGGGCGGATCGTTGACCGCACCGTGCGCGGCAGCCTTCTTGCCAACAACGGCGAGACGGTGCGCCGCCTGGCGGTCGCGGGCGTAGGGCTGGCCCGGCTTGGCCATTTCCATGTCGCGGAGGACCTTGCCGCCGGACGGCTCGTGTCGGTGCTGCAAGACGCCGGCGATGCCGAGGAGATTCATGCGCTGCACCTGGGCACGCAACGCTCGCCCGCGCGCATCCGAGCCTTCCTCGACTATATGGTCCCCGCCTGCGCGAAGCGATCGGCGCGGAGAACTGATCCTTATTGTGGGCAGATACTCCCGCCGTGGCCGGGGAAGGATGATCCGGCAGCGATAGCGCCGGCATAGCGACGTCCCAAAAGCAAAAAGGCGAGGCTCCCGCCTCGCCTTTCCGCCTTCAAAATCGTCGAGAAGGCTTTAGCCCGCCATTCCCAGCGCCTGCATGTAGAGTTCGAGGATCGCCTCTTCCTCCTGGCGCTCGGCGTAATCGCGCTTGCGCATGGAGATGATCTTGCGGATCACCTTGACGTCGAAGCCATTGCCCTTGGCTTCGGCATAGACGTCCTTGATATCGCCCGCGATGCCGGCCTTCTCCTCCTCGAGGCGCTCGATGCGCTCGATGAAGGCCTTCAGCTGGTCGGCTGCGACGGATTCGGTTTGAAAAGATGCGTCATCCATGAAATTCGCCCTTGATTGGTGGTCTTGAGATCTTTGTTACATTTTTGCTGCTTGAGGCTCTTTAATGCCTCGGCTTCGATTCCTCAAAGCCCTTCAATTGCTCCGGGGTCGCCTCGCGTTGGTGGCGCTCCTTCCACTCCTCGTAAGTCATGCCGTAGACATAGGTCCGGCTGTCCTCCTTCGAGAGCGCCTGCCCACGCGCATCGGCGGCATCTTTGAGCCAGTTGGACAGGCAGTTGCGGCAGAAGCCAGCGAGGTTCATCAGATCGATGTTCTGCACGTCCGTCCGCGCGCGCAAATGCTCCAAAAGCCTGCGGAAAGCGGCGGCTTCGAGTTCGGTACGGGTGGCGGCGTCGATGTCCTTCATGCGCTGATCCTCAATGACGACGCAGACGCTCTTGCGTGCGGGAGCGGTGGATCTTGGGGGCTCGCAAATCCGTGCTGGCGGCAAGCGGCGACAGGAGCCGCGCGAACCGCTCTGCCCATTCCTCAGCGCCCTCATCCGCAGCGATCAGGTCCTGACGGATCTCGATCAGCGCATTGGCGAGGCCGCGCACGGTCGCGTGGCGGTGCACCGTATCGCCCGCAAGCGCCCCATCATAAGGCTCGTTGTCGCCCACCACGAGTCCCGTCTCGGCCCGCAGGCCCTTGAGCAGCGGCACTGCGCAGCGCTGATCCGCGTCCCACAGAATTCCCACATGCCAGGGGCGGGGCCAGCCGCGCCAGACGGGCGTAAAGCTATGAACTGTCACCACGATGGGCGGATGCCCGGCCGCGAGCCCCCGCTCGATCCCCGCCGTGATGGCAGCGTCGAAGGGGTCATAGAAGCGCGCAATCCGCGCCTGGATGTCGGCCTCGTCCAGGGTGGCGTTGCCCGGCACGACGGCTCCGTCGGAGAGGCGCATGACCAGGGTCGGGTCGTCCCGCCCCCGGTTGGGGTCGATGACGAGCCGCGAAAACTGCGTGAGAATCGCAGGCGCGCCGAGGCGGCGGGCGAGCGAGCGGGTCACCGCCGCAGCCCCGGTGTCATAGGCGATATGGCGCTCGAACTCGCTCGGCGGCAGGCCGAGATCGCCGAGATCCGGGGGCACCGTGTTCGAGGCGTGATCGCACAGGATCAGAAGCCCGGACTCGACCGCCCCGTCGATGTGCTCGACAGGCCAGGGCTCAAGGGCGGGTTCGGCGAGTTTGATCGCGGCGGAGGAAGACATCAGGATCGGAAAAAGTCGCTTAAGGGTTGAAGGGAAGCCTTAGACTGCCCTAGGGAACATGACAACGCGGGCTGCCGCGCTGGAGCCTTTCAACCAGATCATGTCCTCTCAATCCACAACCGTCCGCCTGGGCGCGGGCTTCGCGTCTGCCTTCGCAGCCCTTTGCGCTGGCGCCGTCGCCATGGGCGCGTCCCCGATTTTCGTGCGCTTCGCGTGGCCGGAGGTCGGTCCCTTCGCCAGCGCCTTCTGGCGCGTCGCGCTGGCGTTACCCGTGCTCTATCTGTGGATGCGGATCGAAGAAGCCAAAGCTCCCGCAGATGCGCCAAGGGCTTCGTTCACCAAGGCAACCATCCTTGCGGGCTTCGCCTTCGCGGGCGATCTCTTCTTCTGGCATCTGTCGATCCTCAACACCACGGTTGCCAACGCGACCTTTTTTGCAACCACAGCGCCCCTTTTCGTCATCCTGATCGTCTGGCTTTTCCTAAAACAACGGGTCTCGCGCGGCACGCTGATCGGCCTTGCGCTGTGCCTTGCGGGCGGCGCCGCGCTGATCGGCCAGAGCCTGCAGGTGGACCCTGCCCGCATCCGCGGCGATCTCTATGGCATCTTCACCGCCGTCTTCTTCGGCCTTTACTTCCTCACCATCGGCAAGGCGCGGGAAACGGCGGGCGCGGCGCGGGTGACGTTCGAGGCCGGACTCGTGACCTCCGCCTGCCTTCTCGTCATCGCGCTCATCTTCGACACCCGCGTCATGCCGCACACCTGGCAGACCATCGCGGCTCTCACCTCCCTCGCCTTCATCAGCCAGGCGGGCGGCGTTGGGCTTTTGGCCGTGGCGCTCGGACGCCTGCCGGCGGTCTTTTCCTCGTTGGTGATCTTTCTTGAAGCGATCGCGGCGGCTTTGTTCGGCTGGGCGATCCTCGGCGAGGCGCTGACTGTGGTTCAGAGTCTCGGTGGAGCGCTCATCCTGTTCGGCATCTGGGCCGCCCGGCCCAAGCCGCGCCCCGCAACCGGTGAGTGAACGCCTACGGGCGCGTATCCACCGTCAAACGGGTCCTTAGCGGGCTAAATTTACAGGTTTCCGGACGCCGGGGTCTTGATGCGGCCTCGCTTCTGGCCGACAACGATTCGACATACTTCTCGAAGCATTGTGTGATTTCATTCATTCCTGAACCCACCGAATCGATCTCCATGAAGGCCGCATCTCTCCTCAAAGCTCTGAACGGGCGGCTCAGCCTCGGGCTGGCGATGCTTCTCGCTGCCCCGGCTTTGCTCCTGGCCGCGTCTCCGGCGCGGGCAGACTTGCGCCTGTGCAACATGACGTCGAGCCGGGTGGGAATCGCGCTGGGCTATCGCGATGGGCAAGGGTGGGTGACCGAAGGCTGGTGGAACCTCAATTCCCGCGGCTGCGAGACCCTTCTGAAAGGGCAGCTCAGCGGCCGCTTCTACTATGTCTATGCCATCGATTATGACCGCGGTGGCGAGTGGAGCGGACGCTCCTTCATGTGCACCCGCGAGCGGGAATTCACGATCCGCGGAACGGAAGATTGCCTCGCCAGAGGCTTTGATCGCAGCGGCTTCTTTGAAGTCGATACAGGTGAACAAAAGAGCTGGACGATCCAGCTCACCGAAACGAACCGGCCAGGGGGGCCTTAAAAGACGATGAGACGCGTTCGGCGTACGAAAATTCTCGCAACCTTGGGCCCGGCGTCCGAGAACCCGGAAATGATCGCGAAGCTCTTTCAGGCGGGCGCAGACGTTTTTCGCCTGAACATGAGCCATCTGGCGCGCGAAAAGCTGCCCGAGCGCGTCGAGATGATCCGCTCCGTCGAGGCGAAGTTCAAGCGGCCCATCGCCATCCTGGCCGACCTTCAGGGCCCGAAGCTGCGCGTCGGCACGTTTGAGGGCGACAGCGCGATGCTCGTGAAGGGCCAGTCCTTCACGCTCGATGCCGACTCGACCCCCGGCAACGAGAAGCGCGTTTACCTGCCTCACCCGGAAATTCTGTCGTCGCTTGAGGCGGGCCACACGATCCTCATCGACGACGGCAAGCTGCGGCTGCGCGTCAAAAGCGTGAAGAACGGCGCCGCAGTCACTGAAGTCGAGGTCGCAGGCAAGATCTCGAACCGCAAGGGCGTGAGTTTGCCTGACACGGTGATCCCGGTCGCCGCCATGACCGACAAAGACCGCTCGGACCTCGAAGCTGCGCTCGATGCCGGCGTGGATTGGATCGCGTTGTCCTTCGTGCAGCGTCCGGAGGACGTGGCGGAAGTGAAGAAAGTGGCGCGCGGACGCGCGCTCGTCATGTCGAAGCTCGAGAAGCCGCAGGCCATCGCGCGGCTTGAAGAGATCGTGGAGATTTCCGACGCGGTCATGGTGGCGCGTGGCGATCTCGGCGTCGAGATGCCGCTCGAAAAGGTGCCCGGCATCCAGAAGCGCATCGTGCGCACCGCGCGCAGGTTCGGAAAGCCCGTCGTCGTCGCGACTCAGATGCTCGAATCGATGATCACTGCGCCGGTGCCTACGCGCGCAGAGGTCTCGGACGTGGCGACCGCCGTCTTCGACGGCGCGGATGCGGTGATGCTCTCAGCCGAGAGCGCCTCCGGCCAGTACCCTGTGGAAGCGGTCACGACCATGAACCGGATCGCCGAAGAGATCGAGCAGGACCCGAGCTACTGGTCCATCCTCAAGACCCAAGGCTCTGCGCCGGAAGCGACGGGTTCCGACGCCATCGCAGCAGGCGCACACCAGATCGCTGACACGCTGCACGTGAAGACCATCACTGCCTGGACCTCCTCCGGCTCGACGGCCTTCCGCATTGCGCGCGAGCGTCCGAATTCGACCGTGGTGGCGCTGACCCCGAACCACAACACCGCACGCCGCCTGGCGCTGGTGTGGGGCGTGCATCCGATCCGCACGAAGGATGCGAGCGATGTCGACGACATGGCGTTCCGTGCCTGCAAGTTCGCGGTGCGCGAAGGCTTCTCGCAGGTCGGCGACCGCATCATCGTCGTGGCCGGCGTCCCCTTCGGGACCCCGGGCGCGACCAACATGGTGCGCATCGCCTTCATCAGCCAGGAACACGCGGCGCAGGCCTAAAAAGCAGGCGCGAGAACAAAGAAAAGCCCGGCGAGCGCTGCTCAGCCGGGCTTCTTTTTGCCTTGGGGCGTCAGGTCAGAGCATTTTCCGACGAAGTGGATACCGGTTCGGCGAAGAAAATGCGGCAATAACAATAAGATAGAGCACCCGATCTGATCCTGTCAGATCGGATGCTCTAGAGATCGACCCCATCAACATCGTGATCGAGATGCGACACGATGAGCTGCACCGTCGAGCTTTGCGGGTTCAGTTTGAGCGCGCGGCGATAGGCCTCCAGCGCGTGGGGCTTGTCGTCCGACGAGAGATAGATGTGACCGAGGCCCGTCCACGCGCCGAAATGGCGCGGCTCCAGCTTCAGGGCCTGATAGAGATCGGCCATGGCGCCGACCGGATCGTCGAGCTGGTAGAACACGATGGCGCGGCGATACCACGCCTCCGCCCAGCCGGGCTGAAGCGCGAGGACGCGGTCGAGAAGCTCGACCGAAAGCGGATAATCCTTCGCGTCGAAGGCGTCGGAGGCGCGGCTCAGCAAAAGATCGGCGGTATCGGAGCCGGAGCGCGCCCAACGGCGCTCGATCAGGGAGGTGATGCCGGTCGCCTCGTCTTCGCTTTGCGCCTTCGCGAGGCGGTCAAACAAATCGTCGAGAGTGGATGGGCGCGGCAGTGTCCGTGGTGCATGCGGCCGCGCGGTTTCCTGCGCGTGAAGCGGCGCGGACAGGATCAACGAAGCGGTCAAAAGGCACGCAAAAAAGCGCATGCCGGGATTCTAAGATCCCGGCATGCGCCGTCAATTCATAAAAACGTGCGGCCAAAGCCGCAGCGCAGCTTAGCCCTGACGAGCCTTGTAGCGCTTCTGCGTCTTGTTGATGATGTAGACGCGGCCCTTACGACGAACCAGCTGGTTGTCGCGGTGACGACCGCGGATCGACTTCAACGAGTTACGGATCTTCATATCCGGTCTCCTGCGGCCCTCGGGGAGGCCGGAAAAAGCAAATGGTGGGCGCGACAGGGATTGAACCTGTGACCCCTACGATGTCAACGTAGTGCTCTCCCGCTGAGCTACGCGCCCGGGAAACGGTGACTTTCGAAGCCCCGCTTCACGCGTGGAGGGCGATATACCCACAAGCGGCCGGAGACGCAAGCGGGAGCCCTCACCTTTTTTAGGCCGCCATCAATTTATCGACCTCGTTGACGAGATCGCGCAGGTGGAACGGCTTGGACAGAACCTTGGCATCCTTGGGAGCCTGGGAATCCGGGTTCAGGGCAACGGCGGCAAAGCCGGTGATGAACATGATCTTGAGATCGGGATCGAGCTCGGTCGCCTTGCGAGCCAGCTCGATTCCATCCATCTCGGGCATGACGATATCGGTCAGGAGCAGCTCGAAGGGCTCTTCGCGAAGCCGGTTATAGGCAGAAAGGCCGTTGTCGAACTGAGCCACTTCATAGCCCGCGTTCTCCAGCGCCTTCACGAGAAAGCGTCGCATATCGTTGTCGTCTTCGGCGAGAAGGATCTTCATCGGCTGCCGGCCCCCGAGGTTGTGGCGATTGTATTCAACTTTCATGAGGCTTCGCGGTAAATAAGCCGTGAAAGAACGCCGCGGAGACCGGACGATATGACCATGGACAGATCGAAAGGCCGCCTTACACTGTCCAAACCCGTGTTTTTTTAAAGCCATCGCCCCTGATGCGGCCCATCATCGCCGACGAATTCGAGCCTCCGTTCACCGTCTCCGAGCCGCCGAGCCAGACGATTCCGTTCGTCTTCAACGTGCCTCATGCCGGTGCGGTCTATCCGGCCTCGTTCCTAGCCCAATCGCGGCTCGATTCCGTGGCGCTACGGCGCTCGGAAGATGCCTTCGTCGATGAATTATTCGCCTGCGCCGTGGGCCTTGGCGCCCCGCTGATGGCGGCCCGCTTCCCCCGCGCCTATCTGGATCTGAACCGGGAGCCCTATGAGCTCGATTCCCGCATGTTCGACGGACGGCTGCCGCCTTTCGCCAATACCCGCTCCATGCGGGTCGCAGGGGGATTAGGCACAATTCCCCGTATCGTTGCCGACGGGCAGGAGATTTATGCCAGGCGCATCCCTATCGAGGAGGCACTTCACCGGATCGAGTGGCTCTACAAGCCCTATCACCGCATGCTGCGCCAGCTGATCCGCCGCACGGCCCAGACTTTCGGCCAAGCCATCCTCATCGATTGCCATTCGATGCCCTCCAGCAGCGTCAGCCGTGAGGACGGGGCGAAGGCGGATATCGTCTTGGGCGACCGCTACGGCACGAGTTGCTCACCCTTCCTGATCGAGCTGGTGGAAGCCGCCATGCGCGGCCGGGGCTACACGGTGGTCCGCAACAAGCCTTATGCGGGCGGCTTCATCACCGAGCATTACGGCGAACCGGCGCTCGGGCGCCACGCTTTGCAGATCGAGATCAACCGGGCGCTCTATATGGAAGAGCGGAACATGGACAAGAAGCCAGCCTTCGCGGTGCTGGCGGACGATATCGCTCACGCCTTCGCTCAGGTCATCACGGATCTCGCGGGCGACGGCACGCCTCAGCAAATCGCAGCGGAATAGTCCCTAAACCCTGCCCGTTAAAAGAAAAAAGGCCGCTGTTGCCAGCGGCCCGAAGTTTAGGGAGGAAACGCCCAAGAAGGGCTACGATACGGCGACGCCATCGCCATATCGCACTGCACAATTTACACCGCGCCGCACCATTTGCAACAGTAAATCTGCGTTTTGTTATGCACAAAATGCATGTCTGATCGGATTGAGGCCGATGGCACCGCCCAAACAGCAAGGCTCCGGATCAGAATCTCTGCCGGGCCGGCAAAATTGAGGAAAAGCATCCTCGGCGCGGAACGAGATCGCGGCAGCATCGCCTGCCGAGGTCCTCTCTCCACGCCAAAAGTCGGAGAGAGCCCGTCGTCCGACGAGAATCGCTTGCTGTGCAAGGAGCGGTTGATAAAAGCGGGGCACGGCCAGCCAGCGGACAAGGATCGGGGCGACATGGGGCTCATCGACTTCAAGCAATTCGTCAATGAACTCGCGACCCTGTCGGGGCAGGCGATCCTGCCGTTCTTCCGCACGGCCATCGCCTCCGAGGACAAGTCGCGCGGTGGCGCCTTCGACCCGGTGACGGAAGCCGACCGGGCGAGCGAGGCGACCATGCGCCAGCTCATCAAGCGCACCTTCCCGACCCACGGCATCATCGGCGAGGAATTCGGCTCCGAACAGCCGGATGCGGAATATGTCTGGGTGCTCGACCCCATCGACGGCACCCGCGCCTTCATTTCGGGCCTTCCCACCTGGGGCACGCTGATCGGCCTGAACCATCGCGGGCGGCCGGTCTTCGGCATGATGCATCAGCCGTTCACGGGCGAACGCTTCTTCGGCGACGGCGGCAGCGCGACCTATCGCGGACCCGGCGGGGAGCGGAAACTCATGACGCGGCGTTGCGCTTCGCTGAAAGATGCCATCATTTCCACCACGAGCCCGAAGCTCTTCGCGGGCGAAGAACTGCGCGCCTATGACCGCGTGGAGAGCGTCGCCCGCCTCGCCCGTTATGGCTGCGATTGCTATGCCTATTGCATGCTGGCCGCCGGACACATCGACCTCGTGGTCGAGTCCGGCCTGAAGCCCTACGACATCGTGGCGCTGATCCCGATCATCGAGGGAGCGGGCGGCATTGTCACCGCCTGGGACGGCGGGTCAGCGGCCAATGGCGGCCGCATCGTCGCCGCCGGCGACCGCCGCGTCCATGCCGCCGCCGTCGAGCTGCTCAGCCGCTGAGTCCGCAAGGCCCCTCGCGGCCCGAGACGTCTCGGACGACCCTGGAATGAAGGCGTCGAAGGCAACCCAGAAGAGTTCTCGGATCTCGTCCTTCTCCATCATGATCTCGTGGCGTGCGCCCGGAAGCACGATGGCGTGGCCGGATTTCAGCCGGGCCGAAAAACGTTCAATAGCCGGCGTGGAGCAGACCCGGTCGTCACCTCCTGCGATGACCAGGGTCGGCAGGCGAATCTTCAGGCCGTAGCGCGGATCGGTGAAGCGCTTCATGAAACGGAAGGCGGAAACGAGCCATGCGTTCGTCGGCGCGCCGACGGCTCCATCCCCGACGGCACGGGCGGTTTCGGCGTTGCGGGCATAGCGCACCGGATCGCTGGTGAGACGGTTGTCCTTGAAGGGCATGGTGGCAATGGAGGTCGCGCCGCCGCCCGGAACATAGGACTTGCCGAAACCGAGATATTTCAGGACCCAGGCCACCCAGCTTGCCGCGTGCGGATACTTGATGATCGAGAGGCTGATCATCGGCGCCGCGGCAACGAGTCTTTGGAAGGGCAGCCACCCCTCATGAGCCGCGTGCAGCGCAATCGCACCGCCCATGGAATGGGCCAGGGCGAAATGGGGCTCCGGCATAGCTTTCAGAACCTTATCGTGGACCGCTTCCAGATCGAGGCGGTAATCGGCAAAGCGCCGAACATGTCCTTTGCGCGGGTCCTTGACCTCACGGCCTGACAGGCCCTGCCCGCGCCAGTCGAAGGTGGCAACCGCAAAGCCCCGCCGGCGCAACTCGCTAATCACCTCAAAGTATTTTTCGATGAATTCCGCCCGGCCTTGCAGGATACAGACCGTCCCCTTGGGCTTCTCCCCGCCCTCAGGCATCCAGGTCGCCGCGCGCAGGTTGAACCCGTCGCGGGCGGCAATGTGCAGGAGCGTCGGCTCGGGCGGAACGGGATTGTCGGGTGTTTCGAAGAACTGCACGGCCACGCATCCCGCACCGGTAAAGACCACGCATTTATAGGGCTTTTTCAGAAGCCTCACGAGCCTCTTGAAAGAAAAAAGGCCTCTTCCCAAATAAAAGTTGTGCCGGCCGCGACGGCGGCACGAACCTTGATCCAGCCTGTCACGGTGGATCGATCAGCATGTTGCTCACAGGAGGATATGCCATGCGACAGTTTGATCTTGCTCCCCTTTACCGCAACACGGTCGGCTTCGACCGTCTTTTCTCGATGCTCGACCAGTTTGTTGGCGTCGATGCGGCTCCGAGTTACCCGCCTTACAACATCGAGCGCACCGGCGAGAATGCTTACCGCATCTCGGTCGCGGTAGCCGGCTTCACCGAGCGCGACCTCGCGATCGAAGTGAAGGAAAACACCCTTGCCGTCCGAGGCGAGCGGCAGCCTGGTGAGGGCGCCAAGTCCGACGTGCTCTACCAGGGCATCGCCGCGCGCAGCTTCGAGCGGCGCTTTCAGCTGGCGGACGGCGTTCAGGTCCTTGGCGCGGCCCTTGAGAATGGCCTGCTGCACATTGACCTCGTGCGCGAGATCCCCGAGGCGAAGAAGCCGAAACTCATCCCGATCGCGGCTGGCGGCGGCCAGACCATCGAGGCCCGCAAGGCCGCGTAACGCCTTCGCTTCGCCCATAAATAAAGAGCGCCCCGGTTTGGCCGGGGCGCTTTTTTGTTTTTGGAAACCTGGTCCTTCAAGGTCCCGAGGGGGCTTTGGAGGATGCCCCTTTTCGGCCACCAGTTTCGGAGCGGAGTGATCGACCGAGAATGCGGCACCGATAGGGCAAGACCCGTTATTCTGCGGCCTGTCGGGCTGAAGCGGAGCGCGCGATGTCCAGAACGCGGCGGATGTCCTCTTCCCTCGTCGCGAAGGAAACCACGAAGCGGACCAGGGCCTCGCCCTCGCCGACACGCTCGTTCGCCGGGAGGCTGCCGTCCGTCCAGGGGTGATACAGCACGCCCTGCTCCTTTAGGGCTCGGTTGAGAGCCGCGGGCAGGATCGGGAAAACCTCGTTCGCCTCCACCGGCCAGCCCAGGCGCACGCCGGGGAGTTGCGAGAGGCCGTCGCCAAGAAGCTTGGCCAACCGGTTGGCGTGGCGGGCATTGTCATACCAGTGGTCGTTGGCGAAATAGCCCTCAAGCTGCGCCGCGATCAGGCGGCCCTTGGAGATGACCTGTCCCGCGCGTTTGCAGCGATAGTCTAGCCCTTCCGCCAGCGTCGGATTGAACACCACGATGGCCTCGGCCATGAGGCAGCCGTTCTTCGTCGCGCCGAAGGAGAGGATGTCGACGCCCCGCTTCCAGGTCATCTCGGCCGGAGTGCAGCCGAGCGTCACGAGGGCATTGGCGAAGCGCGCCCCGTCCATGTGGAAGGACAGGCCATGCGCCTTGCAGACGGCGCTCAAGGCCGCGATCTCATCGAGGCCATAGACCAGGCCGCTCTCGGTGACTTGCGAGATGGTAAGAGCCTTCGGCGGCATCTGCTTGATGGCCTTGGGCAGCCCTTCGAGATAGGCGGAGACGGCAGTCGCGGTCAGCTTGCTGCCGACGCCCGGCAGACCGGCGAGCTTCGCCCCGTGCATGAAAAATTCCGGCGCGCCGCACTCGTCATCAATGACGTGCGCTTCCTTATGGCACATGCACAGACCGTAGGGCGGCACGATGGAGGAGAGCGCCAGCGCGTTGGCCGCCGTGCCCGTCGTGACCAGGAAAACCGCGACCTCTCGCTCGAAGACCTCGGCAAACCGCGCCTTGATGCGCCGGGTGATGTCATCGCCACCGTAGGCCGGCATGGCGCCATCGTTGGCGCGCATCAGCGCCTCGAGAACCGGGACGCTGGCGCCGACGATGTTGTCGCTGAGAAAGTTCATGAATCATCTCCTCCGGCCGCGCAGACTCGCGACTGGCTCACACATGTCAAGAACATTGACCCATCGGCGCAGACTTTCGTTCTGACTGCCTAAAAAAATGGCTTTATTACATTCAGACGAGCTGGCTTGAAATTTTTATCTAAAATATTTCAAAATCCCCTTGTGCACCTGCACAAACTCTGGCAGTTTTCCCTCATTAGGACAGCGATACTGTCCCATTTGGGCGCTCGCGCCCTTTGGCCCTGAGGTTTTCTTGATGCTTCGCCTCACGCGAACGAAACGAGATACCAATAAAACCGCCCGCAAAACGGGGGCGGGACGGGCGACTCTCGGCTGACATTCAGCCCGGAACAGCCCGCGAGGTGCGGGCTTCTCTCCAGGACCCGAGCCTCCAAGAAACGCAAAGAGCGGCGGGCATCCGGACGATCCTTTCATCCGGCGGCCCACAAAAAAGCCGCCTCGAAGACCTGTGATGACCTTCGATTGGATTTGAGGATCTGGAATGAGCGACGTGTCGAAGAAGAGCCTGGAAATCGTAGCCTCGCCCCGCACCGCCGCCAAAACGACGACGCGCACCACGCGCGATCACGGCCTGCCCGCTCCCCAGGGCCTCTACAATCCGGCCAATGAAAAGGATTCCTGCGGCGTCGGCTTCATCGCCGACATGAAGAACCGCAAGTCACACGCCATCGTCGAACAAGGCCTGCAGATCCTCTTGAATCTCGACCATCGCGGCGCGGTCGGCGCAGACCCCAAGGCTGGCGACGGCTGCGGCATTCTGGTCCAGATCCCGCACAAGTTCTTTTCCGCCGAATGCGCCAAGCTGGGCATCTGGCTGCCCGAAGCCGGTGAATACGGCGTCGGGCATCTGTTCATGCCGCGCGACCCGGAGGGGTTCAAGCTCGTTGAGGAACTGGTGACCAAGGCCATCGCGGATGAGGGCCTGCAATTCCTCGGCTGGCGCGACGTGCCGGTGGATTCGAGCGATCTCGGCGACAGCGTGAAAGCGTCCGAGCCCCTGCACCGGCAGATCTTCATCGGCAAGGGCAAGGGCATGGACGATCAGGAGACGTTCGAGCGTCGCCTGTTCCTGGCCCGCAAGGTCATCTCGAACGCCGTCTACGACATGAAGGACCCGCGCACGGCTGGCTACTATCCAGTCTGCCTGTCCTCGCGCACTGTCGTCTACAAGGGCCTCGTGCTCGTGAGCCAGCTCGGCGGCTATTACAAGGATCTTCAGGATCCGCGTTTCGAGAGCGCGCTCGCGCTCGTGCACCAGCGCTTCGCCACCAACACCTTCCCGACCTGGCAGCTCGTTCACCCCTATCGCATGGTCGCGCATAACGGCGAGATCAACACGCTGCGCGGCAACGTGAACTGGATGGCGGCGCGTCAGGCCTCCGTCGACTCGGACCTGTTTGGCAACGACATCTCGAAGCTTTGGCCGATTTCCTATGAAGGGCAATCGGACACTGCTTGCTTCGACAACGCACTCGAATTTCTGGTGCGCGGCGGCTATTCGCTTTCGCACGCCATGATGATGCTGATCCCCGAAGCCTGGGCGGGCAATCCGCTCATGGACGAGGATCGCCGCGCCTTCTACGAATATCACGCCGCCCTCATGGAGCCGTGGGACGGCCCCGCCGCCGTGTGCTTCACCGACGGCAAGCAGATTGGCGCGACGCTCGACCGCAACGGCCTTCGCCCCGCGCGCTACCTCGTGACCGATGACGGCCTCGTGGTGCTCGCATCCGAGATGGGCGTGCTGCCGATTCCGGAGGAAAAGATCGTCGAGAAGTGGCGCTTGCAACCGGGCAAGATGCTGCTGATCGACCTCGAGCAGGGCCGCATCGTCTCCGACGACGAGATCAAGCAGCAGCTCTCGCATGCACATCCTTACAAGGATTGGCTGAAGCGCACGCAGATCGTGCTGGAAGACTTGAAGCCCGTGCAGGCGCGTGAATCGCGCACCGACGTGTCGCTGCTCGACCGGCAGCAGGCCTTCGGCTACACGCAGGAAGACCTGAAGCTTTTGATGCAGCCCATGGCCGTGACGGGCCAGGAAGCGGTCGGCTCCATGGGATCGGACACGCCGATTTCCGCGCTCTCAGACAAGTCGAAGCTGCTTTACACCTATTTCAAGCAGAACTTCGCGCAGGTGACGAACCCGCCGATCGATCCGATCCGCGAAGAGCTTGTGATGAGCCTCGTGTCGTTCATTGGCCCGCGCCCGAACATTCTGGATCTTGAAGGCACTTCTCGCCGCAAGCGTCTGGAAGTGCGCCAGCCGATCCTGACCAATGAAGATCTCGAAAAGATTCGTTGCATCGGACATTTCGAGGACCGCTTCGACACCAAGACGCTCGACATCACCTACCCCGCCGAACTCGGTGCTGCGGCGCTTGACGGCGCGCTCGACCGGCTGTGCGACCGCGCGGAAGCGGCGGTGCATGGTGGCTACAACATCATCATCCTGACCGACCGCATGGTGGGGCCGGACCGCATTCCGATTCCCGCGCTCCTCGCCACCGCAGCGGTGCACAACTACCTCATCCGCAAGGGCCTGCGTACGTCGGTTGGCCTCGTGGTCGAATCCGGCGAGCCGCACGAGGTGCATCACTTCGCGTGCCTTGCGGGCTACGGCGCGGAAGCGATCAACCCGTATCTCGCCTTCGAGACGCTTCTCGCCATGAAGGACGAGATGCCGCCGGAAGTCGATGAGCAGGAGATTGTCTATCGCTACATCAAGTCTATCGACAAAGGCCTGCTCAAGGTCATGTCGAAGATGGGTATTTCGACTTACCAATCCTATTGCGGCGCGCAGATCTTCGACGCGGTCGGCCTGAAGTCGGCATTCGTGAACCGCGATTTCTTCGGCACGGCGACCACCATCGAAGGCGTCGGCATGGAGGAGATCGCGGAAGAAGCCGTGCATCGCCACCGCGACGCCTTCGGCGACGCACCGATCTATCGCAACGCGCTCGATGTGGGTGGCGAATACGCCTATCGCCTGCGCGGCGAGGCGCATGCCTGGAACCCCGACACCGTCGCCACACTCCAGCACGCGGTGCGCCTCAATGCTGAGGACCGCTACCGCGAATTCGCGCGCCTCGTGAACGAGCAGGACAACCACCTGAAGACCATTCGTGGCCTCTTCCGCATCAAGCTCGCGGGCGAGAACGGACGCGCGCCGGTCACGCTCGACGAGGTAGAGCCCGCTTCCGAAATCGTGAAGCGCTTTTCTACCGGCGCCATGTCGTTCGGCTCGATCTCGCGCGAAGCGCATGAGACGCTGGCACTCGCCATGAACACCATCGGCGGCAAGTCGAACACAGGCGAAGGCGGCGAGGAGGCGGATCGTTTCAAGCCTCTGCCGGATGGGCGTTCCAAGCGTTCCGCCATCAAGCAGGTCGCGTCGGGACGTTTCGGCGTGACGACGGAATATCTCGTCAATGCCGACGTGATGCAGATCAAGGTCGCACAGGGCGCGAAGCCCGGCGAGGGCGGACAGCTCCCCGGCCACAAGGTCGACGCGAAGATCGCCCGCGTGCGCCACTCGACGCCCGGCGTCGGCCTGATCTCGCCGCCGCCGCACCACGACATCTATTCCATCGAGGATCTCGCGCAGTTGATCTTCGACTTGAAGAACGTGAACCCGGCAGCCGATGTCTCCGTGAAGCTCGTGTCCGAAGTCGGTGTGGGCACCGTTGCGGCGGGCGTCGCGAAGGCGCGCGCCGATCACATCACGATCTCGGGCTTCGAGGGCGGCACGGGTGCGTCTCCCCTCACCTCGCTCAAGCATGCGGGTTCGCCGTGGGAAATCGGCTTGGCCGAAACGCAGCAGACGCTCGTGCTCAACCGCCTGCGCGGCCGCGTCGCCATTCAGGCGGATGGCGGTCTGCGCACGGGCCGCGACGTAGTGATCGCTGCGCTTCTCGGCGCGGATGAGTACGGCTTCTCGACCGCGCCGTTGATTGCAGCGGGCTGCATCATGATGCGCAAGTGCCACCTCAACACCTGCCCGGTCGGCGTCGCGACGCAGGATCCGGTGTTGCGCAAGCGCTTCAAGGGCCTGCCCGAGCACGTCATCAACTACTTCTTCTTCGTGGCCGAGGAAGTGCGTGAACTGATGGCCGAGATGGGCTTCAAGACCATCAGCGAAATGGTTGGCCAGTCCGACCTGCTCGACAAAAACGTCGCCATCGATCACTGGAAGGCGAAGGGCCTCGACTTCACCAAGCTCTTCCACAAACCCGATGCCAGAGCGGGTGTCGCCATCCGCCACAGCGAGCGGCAACTGCATCCGATTGCGACGGTGCTCGATCATCAGTTCATCGCCAAAGCCGCGCCCGCGCTTGAGCGTGGCGAGACGGTGATCATCGACGCCAAGATACGCAGCGCCGACCGTTCGGCAGGCGCGATGCTCTCCGGCGAAGTCGCCAAGCGCTACGGCCATGAGGGCCTTCCCGACGACACCATCACAGTGAAGCTGACCGGCACCGCAGGCCAGAGCTTCGGTGCGTGGCTTGCGGCGGGCGTGACGCTGTCGCTTGAAGGCGAGGCCAACGACTACGTCGGCAAGGGCCTCTCGGGCGGCAAGCTCATCATCAGGCCTGCTTCAACGGCAAAGGCTGTACCGGAGCGCTCAATCATCGTCGGCAACACGGTGATGTATGGTGCGATTGCGGGCGAGGCTTATTTCCGCGGCATCGCAGGCGAGCGTTTCGCCGTGCGTAACTCAGGCGCCATCGCGGTGGTCGAAGGCACGGGCGATCACGGCTGCGAATACATGACCGGCGGCCTTGTCGTGGTGCTCGGCCCCACGGGCCGCAACTTCGCGGCGGGCATGTCAGGCGGCATCGCCTATGTGCTCGACGAGGACGGCACCTTCGCCAAGCGCTGCAACCTCTCCATGGTCGATCTCGAGCCGGTGGAAGAGGAAGAGGAGCTGATGCGGCGCATCCTTCACCATGGCGGCGATCTCGAAACCAAGGGTCGCATTGATATCTTGGCGAACATGTCGGGCTCGGACGAGGAGCGGTTGCTGCACCTCATCTCCAACCACGCCACCTATACGGGCTCAACGCGTGCCAAAGAAATTCTCGACAACTGGTCGGCCTACCGCACCAAGTTCGTGAAGGTCATGCCGGTGGAATATCGCCGCGCGCTACAAGAGATGGATCGTCTGCGGACCTTGCAGGCGGCGGAATAAGAATCAAGGGGCAGTTCCAATGGGCAAGGTCACAGGCTTTCTTGAATACGATCGGCAGGAGCAGAAGTATCAGCTCGCCGGCGAACGTGTCCGACACTTTCGCGAGTTCACTCTGCCGCTCGACGACAGCGACCTGAAGAAGCAGGCCGCGCGTTGCATGGATTGCGGCATTCCGTTCTGCCACGGGCCGACGGGCTGTCCGGTTCACAACCAGATTCCGGACTGGAACGATCTGGTGTTCCAGGGCAATTGGGAAGAAGCGGCGCGCAACCTGCACTCCACCAACAACTTCCCCGAGTTTACCGGCCGCATCTGCCCCGCTCCTTGCGAGGAGGCGTGCACGCTCAATCTCGAAAACCAGCCCGTCACCATCAAGACCATCGAGCAGGCCATCGCCGACAAGGCGTGGGAAATGGGATGGATCAAGCCGGAACCAGCGCAGGTCTCCACCGGCAAGCGCGTCGCGATCATCGGCTCGGGTCCCGCGGGTCTCGCCGCCGCGCAGCAGCTCGCCCGCGCGGGCCACGAGGTGCATGTCTTCGAGCGCGAGGCAAAGCCCGGCGGATTGCTGCGCTACGGCATTCCCGACTTCAAGATGGAGAAGTATCACATCGACCGTCGCGTGAAGCAGATGGAGGCCGAGGGCGTCGTCTTCCATTGCGGCGTCAATGTCGGCGTGACCAAAACCTTCGCGTCGCTGCACAACGAATATGACGCGGTGCTCTTCGCCGCCGGCGCGGAGGATCCGCGCAACCCGAACCTGCCGGGGCAGGATCTTTCAGGCGTGCACTACGCGATGCCGTATCTCACGCAATCTAACAAGCGTCTCGGCAACGAGGACGTCACGGATGAGCCGATCATCGCGGCGGGCAAGCATGTGGTGGTGATCGGCGGCGGCGACACGGCCTCCGACTGTGTCGGCACCGCGTTCCGCCAGGGCGCGCTCTCGGTGACGCAGCTCGACATCCGCCCGCGCCCGCCCGAGCGGGAGGACAAGCTGACCGTGTGGCCTTATTGGCCCGCGAAGATGCGTACATCCTCCAGCCAGGCCGAAGGCGCGGAGCGCGAGTTCCAGGCGGCGACACTAGGTATCGAAGGCAAGAAGGGCCAGGTCATCGGTGTGCAATGTGCGCGCGTCGATGAAAAGCGCCAACCGATTCCCGGCACCGAATTCTTGCTGAAAGCAGACCTCGTCTTCCTCGCCATCGGCTTTGCCGGACCGGTGAAGGAAGGACTGCTGGCACAGTCGGGCGTCGAGCTCGACCGGCGCGGCAACGTCGTCGCCAACGATCGCGATTATCGCGCGTCGAGTGACAAGGTGTTCGTGGCCGGCGACATGCGGCGCGGACAATCCCTCGTCGTGTGGGCAATCCGCGAAGGCCGTCAGGCGGCGCACGCCATCGACACTTATCTCACCGGTTCCAGCATTCTGCCGCGCTAATCCTTTTAAGAGGGCGGCCAGCGGAAATCATCTGCCCGTCCCGGCTTCGGGGCGGGCGCGACTCCGTTGCGCAAGGCGCGCCGCGCCGGATAGGCCTGATCGCTGTTCAGCTTCGGCACCTCCGAGGTCAGCTTTCCGCCCGATGCCGGGTCGGGGCGCGTCAGAGGAAGCACGGGACCGATGGCCGGCTTGATCGGAAGAGATGGCTGCACGGCGGCGGGTGGCGCGGGCAGTGACGCGTCAATCGACGGCGCGACCGATGCGGTGGTTGGCTTGGACTGAGCGTCTTCGATGATGCGCTTGATGTCCGCGTCGGCGAAATGCGCGATCTTGAGTGCACCGGCGGTTGTGAACTGCACGCCGTCATTGGTGCGAAGCTTCGCGGGCTCGCCGTCCACATCGGGGCCGGTGGTCGTGTAGCGGTTATTCTCGTCCACGAAACCCGGCCAGATATCCACATAGGTGCCACCGAGCCGCTGGACGCTTTCGCGATAAATCTCGTTCATCGCAAGAATGTCGTCGGTGAGTTTGCTGTTGCGCATGGGTGGCAGGCCGATCCACACGACCGGCAGAGAATGGTCGCGAACGGCTCGCACGAGGGCATCGACGCGCTCGCGGTAAAGTTCCTTCCAGCGGTCGCTCAGCGGGTCTGTGGTGTTGGCGCCATCGGGCAGCGGCAGCCTATCATTCGCGCCGAGCATGATGACGGCGACGGTCGCTTTGCGGTCCGCGTCGAGCGTGTCCTTGATGAACTTCGCCCAATCGGCTGCATCGTGCCGGATCAGACCGCCATCGCCACGGGTCTTGCGGATGACGGAGACGTCGGTGGCGTCGGTGAAAAGATCGTCGAGCCCTTGGCTCGCGAAGTCGGCGAGCGAGTCGCCGAACACCACCACATGCATCGCCGCTTCCGCCTTCAGCCGCTCGGGCCGCGGGAGGACGACCGGCGCGACGACGGGCCTTTGCTGACGGATATACGGCTGCGGGACGGGCTGCGGCTCATCCGGGAACCCCAAGAGCCGCCGCAGGCTGAAGCCCTGCTGCGGTGCGGGCTGCACGAGTTTGCCGGGATAGTATCCGGGCGGGTAGGCGCGCCGTGTGCGATAACCCGGGGGAGCCTGATAGGTCTGATAGCCGGGATACTGATAGCCATAGCTATAGCCATAGGGTTGAGCCGGGTAGCCGTATTGCGCGAAAGCCGAAGTGGTGCCGCCCGCCGTCAACAGCAGGGACATCGCAACCAGCGGTAAGAGTGGCCTCGTACCCATGAGCGGTTCCAGTCATATCCGGACCCGCTTTTTGTCATGTCAGGCGGGCGCTCCGTCAGCGGGCCGCGCGCAATTCCCGCAAGGTCGCGAGATCTGCGTAGCCGTCCGGGGTCAAACCGCGTTTGAGCTGGAAGTTCCGCACGGCCTCGCGGGTCTTGGAACCCAGCCTGCCATCCGCCTCGCCCTCATAGAGGCCCAAATTCGCCAGCCGCTTCTGCAACTCCTGCCGCTGATCCTTGTCGAGCATGGGCTCATCCTTGGGCCATGCTCCCCGGATCGAAGGGCCACCCATCACCCGATCGCCGAGATGGGCCACGCCCATCGCATAAGCGTCGGAGGAGTTGTAGGTCTTGATGACGTCGAAGTTCTGCGTGAGGAGGAAAGCTGGGCCCTTCGCGCCGCCGGGCAGGAAGAGGGTCGCCTCGCCCGAACGCTGCATCGCCTTGCCGTCCGCCCGTCTTACGCCAAGCCCGGACCAGCTCGCAAAGCTTTGCCGCAAATTGCGGAAATCGAAGCCCTTCGGGAGAGTAACCTCGAAGCCCCACGGCAGGCCGGGCTGCCAGCCCTGCTGGCGCAGGTAATTGGCGGTCGAGGCCAAGGCATCCGGCACCGAGCCCCAGATGTCGCGCACGCCGTCCCGGTTGCCGTCCACCGCGTATTTCATGAAGCTCGAGGGCATGAACTGCGTCTGGCCCATGGCGCCCGCCCAGGAACCGAGCATCTTGGCCCGATCGATGTGATCCTCTTCCAGGATCTGGAGTGCGATCAGAAGCTCGTCCTTGAAGAAATCGCCGCGATAACCGGTATAGGCCAGGGTCGCCAGCGCCCGCACCACATAGATGGAGCCGGTGAAGCTGCCGAAATTGGTCTCCATGCCCCAGACCCCGAGGACGACCGAGCGAGGCACGCCATAGGTCCGCTCGACGGCGTCCAAAGTCTTCGACCATTGGGCCGCCATGTCGCGCCCGCGCTCCAGGCGCTGCGCCGAGATGGATCCTTCGATGTACTCCCAGATCGGCCGCACGAATTCCGACTGCTTCTTCGTCAGCGCGATGATCTTCGGATCGGGTTCGACGCCGCGAAAGGCCTCGTCGAAAGTCGCGCGCGACACGCCCCGCGCCTTGGCCGCCGGCCAGAGGCTTTGCACGAAGCGCTGAAAGGAGGCTTGCGAGATGTCCTGCGCGCGGGCGGGTGCGAGCGGAGCCCAGGCCAAGCTCAGCGAAAGGCACAGACCGAGAAAGAGGGCGCCGCCAAAGAAACGGCGCGCCGGTCGAGACGGCTGGTGCATGAGGTCGCTCACCCGGGGGACAAAGTTTCAAGTCCCGCAATCACGACATTAAGAAGGTTAATGGACGGTTGAAAGCTCGGCTCCCTGCGGCTTTGCGCGCATCGCAAGCGCCGCGCAGGGTTTTGTTTTTCAGCCGTTCTTAGGAACTTAACCAAAATGCTTCAGCTTCAATTCAGGTCCGCCCCGCCAAGAACAGCGTGTGGCTGAGAGGCTGATTCTCGAAATTGCCGAGGTGCGAACCTTGACAGTTTCCGCGATCCCTCTCCCTTCTCCTTCTATCCCCTTGCTCACCATGGGCCATTCAATGAAGCGCATCCGCAAAGCAGTCCTCCCTGTCGCCGGTCTTGGCACCCGGTTTCTGCCGGCCACCAAGGCCGTTCCCAAGGAAATGCTCTGCGTGGTCGACCGCCCCGTCGTGCAGCACGTGGTGGACGAGGCGCGCGCCGCCGGGATCGAGCATTTCATCTTCGTCACGGGCCGCAACAAGGCCGTGATCGAAGACCATTTCGACATTTCGTATGAGCTGAACCGCACGCTGGAGAGCCGCGGCAAGACCAAGGAACTCGCAGCGCTAGCGGAAGATCAGCCTCAGCCCGGCCAGACGAGCTTCACCCGCCAGCAGGAACCCCTCGGTCTCGGCCACGCGGTGTGGTGCGCGCGCGAACTCGTGGGCGACGAGCCCTTCGCCGTGATCCTGCCCGACATGCTCAGCCGCGGCTCCATGGAGCAGATGATCGCGGCCTACGACAAGCACGGCGGCAATATCATCGCGGTCGAGGAAGTGCCGGAGGACCAGACCCATCAATACGGCATAGTCTCGGTCGGCCAGGAATTCGGCAAAACCTTCGAGATTACCGGCATGGTGGAAAAGCCGCCGAAGGGCACCGCCCCCTCGAACTACATCATTTCCGGCCGCTACATCCTGCAGCCGGAGATTTTTGACCTGCTCTCCACCCAGGAGCGCGGAGCGGGCAACGAGATCCAGCTGACGGATTCGATGATCCGCCTGATGAAGGACCAAAAGTTCTTCGGCATGAAGTACGAGGGCAAGACCTACGATACGGGCTCGAAGATCGGCTTCCTGATGGCGAACGTGGTCTATGCGCTGGAGCGCGAGGACCTGGCCCCCGCCTTCCGGCAGGAACTGGAAGCGCTGCTGCGCCAAAAGTAGCCAGGAGCGGAAGGGTTCCGCTTCCCGGCACCGCCATGCTAGACGAAGTCCCAGTTTCACCGGACCGGGACTTTGTTCTCATCCCTTGAGGAGCCGCCTCTTGTCGCGGCGGACCGGTACGCACGTTTCGAACCGAGAGGGCGGCCATGACACTCGCGCAACCGAAAAATCAGCCGGTCGAGCCCGCCATCGCCTCGGCGCTCAGGACGCTCGCCACAGAGCGGGAAGGCCTGACCATCCTGATGGACGCTATCGGGAACGGCCTCGGCCCGGTCTTCAACGCCGCCATCGAAAAAATTGCCGCGGCAACGGGCCGGGTCATCATCACCGGCATGGGCAAGTCGGGCCACGTCGCCAGCAAGATGGCGGCAACCTTCGCCTCGACTGGCACGCCCGCGCATTATGTCCACCCGGCGGAAGCCAGCCACGGCGACCTCGGCATGGTGCAGCCCGATGACGTCATCATCGCCCTGTCGTGGTCGGGCGAGACGGCGGAACTCGCCGACATTATCGGTTATGCCCGCCGCTTCCGCGTGCCGCTGATCGCCCTGACGTCGAACGCCTCTTCCACGCTCGGCCATGCCGCCGATCTATGCCTGACCTTGCCGAAGGCGCAGGAAGCCTGCCCGAATGGCTTGGCGCCAACCACTTCCACCACCATGCAGCTCGCGCTGGGCGATGCGCTGGCCATCGCGCTTCTGGAACGGCGCGGGTTCACGGCTGAGCATTTCCGCGTCTACCATCCGGGCGGCAAGCTCGGGGCGCGGCTGAAGCTCGTGCGCGATGTGATGCACAAGAACGAGCGCCTGCCGATTGTCGGCGTCGAAGCCCGCATGGCGGAAGCCATCGAGGAAATCGGCCGCAAGGGTTTTGGCTCGGTCATCGTCGTCAATGCAGACGGCACGCTTGCCGGCATCGTCACGGACGGCGACTTGCGCCGCAACCTCAAGCCTGATCTCGGCACCCTGCCCGTCTCGGCCATCATGACGCGCACGCCGCGCACCATCGAGCCGGACGACCTTCTGGCGACGGCGCTGGAGATTCAGGAGACGTCGAAGATCACGGCGTTGATCGTGGTCGAGAACCAGCGGCCCGTCGGCCTGGTGCATTATCTCGACCTCTTGCGCGTGGGCGCGGCCTAAGCCGCTTCCACCACCAGGGTTGTCCCCTCGACACGCACGACACGGACTTTCGTGCCGGCCCTGTGGTCCGTTCCCGTGACGCGCCACGAGCTGTCGCCGACTCTGATCCGCCCCTCGCCGTTCGCGATATCCGTCTCCAACGTGAAGACCTGACCGATCAGTGTTTCGCCGCGCCGGTTGAGGAAACTCGCCTGCGTATCGGGCTGTGCCTTGGTGCGCGTGAGCTGCCGCCCGAGAAGAACGGTAGCCACCGAGAGCACCGAGAAAACAAGCGCCGAGGCCTGCCAGGACAAATTGAGAAAGGCATCGAGCAGGCCGGTCACGATGGCGGCAAGGCCGAGCCAGATGAGGAACACGCCCGGCGCAATCAATTCCAGAACCGCCAGCACGAGGCCCAGAATGATCCAGGCCCAGGGACCGAAGCTAAGGATCGTTTCGATCATGAGCGGTCCGTCCCACCGGTGACACTCGGCACGCTGCGCGGCGCCTTCGGGCCGCCGTCACCGAAAACGGAGCGCGTGATTTCGGCGATGCCGCCGAGCGTGCCGGCGAGCCCCGCCGCCTCGATGGGCACGATGATCACCTTCTGGTTCGGCGCGGTGGCCATGGCGCGCATGGCGTCCACGTACTTTTCCGCGACGAGGAAGTTCGCAGCGGCAAGGTTGCCCGCGCTAATGGCTTCGCTGACCATGGAGGTCGCCTTCGCCTCGGCCTCCGCCTGACGTTCGCGCGCCTCGGCATCGCGGAATGCCGCTTCCCTCCGGCCTTCAGCGGCCAGGATCTGCGCCTGCTTCTGCCCTTCGGCCCTCAGAATTTCCGACTGGCGCATGCCTTCGGCCTCCAGCACCGCCGCGCGCTTGTCGCGCTCGGCCTTCATCTGGCGCGCCATGGCGCCGGCGAGATCCGCAGGCGGGACGATGTCCTTGATCTCAACGCGGGTCACTTTCGCACCCCAGGGCGAGGCAGCGGCATCGACCACGCGTAAGAGACGCTCATTGATCTCGTCGCGATGCGACAGCAACTGGTCGAGATCCATGGAGCCGACCACCGTGCGGATATTGGTCATAGTCAGGACGAGAAGCGCCTGATGCAGGTTCGCAACCTCATAGGAAGCACGCGCCGCGTCGAGCACCTGGAAGAACGCCACCGCATCGATGGTCACGCCGGCATTGTCGCGCGTGAACGCTTCCTGGCTCGGCACGTCGAGCACCTGCTCCATGACGTTCACTTTCTTCCCCACCTGCTCGATGTAGGGAAGGATCAAGCCGAGGCCGGGGCCAAGCGTGCGCGCGTAGCGCCCGAAACGCTCGATCGTATAGGCATAGCCCTGCGGCACGGTTCTCACGCCCATGGCAATCGTGATGATGATGACCACCACGAAGGCGATGACGAAAACATCGAAACCGAACGGAATTGGCATGAATCTCCCCACAACGACGTGGTTGCGCGAGCCTCAAGCTTAATCCGAAAGTCCCCGGTCCGCCTAGGCGCACCGCTCAAAAATGGGAATCCGTTCTTTGAAACGCCAGGGGTCTCAAAGCCAGCCTTGCAACTCCCGCTCCGCGATGCTGCGGATCACCCGCATGCCGTCCTCGCTGTCGTTGAGGCAGGGCAGATAGGCGAATTGCTCGCCACCGTGATGCAGGAAGATCTCGCGGTTTTCGACATCGAGCTCCTCCAGCGTTTCGAGGCAGTCCGCCGAGAAGCCGGGAGCGACAATGGCCATGCGCTTAACGCCGCTCTCCGCAAGCGCCTTCACCGTCTCGTCCGTATAGGGCTGGAGCCACTCGTCGGGGCCGAAGCGGGATTGGAAGCTCATGCGGAACTTGTCCTCCGGCCAGCCGAACGCCTCGCGCATCAAGCGCCAGGTCTTCACACAATGGCAGTGATAGGGATCGCCCTTGAGCAGGTACTCCTTCGGGACGCCGTGGAAGGAGACGAGGATGACCTCCGGCTCGAAGGGAAGCTTCGCAAGGTCCCGCTTCATCGAAGAGACCACGGCGTCGATATAGACCGAATCGTCGTGATAGGGTGGCGAGACCCGGATCGTCGGTTGCCAGCGCATGTCCATGAGCGCACGAAAAGCATGGTCGCACGCCGTCGCCGAGGTCGCCGCCGAATATTGCGGGTAGAGCGGCACCAAGAGAATGCGGTCGCAGCCCTGTTCGAGCAGCGCCTGCAGGCGTTGGCGGATTTCCGGCTTGCCGTAGCGCATGGCCCAATCGACGGTGACCTTGTCGCCTGCAATACCCTTCAGATGCGCGGCGAGATCCTCGGCCTGGGCGCGGGTGATGGTCTTGAGCGGCCCCTCGTCGCGCTCGTTGTTCCAGATCGAGGCGTAATCCCGCCCCTTGCGGCCGGGGCGCGTGGTCAGGATGATGAGGTTGAGGATCGGCCACCACAACAGGCGCGGCGTTTCGATGACGCGGCGGTCGGACAGAAACTCCTTCAGGTAGCGGCGCATGGACCAGTAATCGGTCCCTTCCGGCGTCCCGAGATTGAGAAGCAGCACGCCGATCCGGCCAGCCCGCCCGGTTGGATGATCCACCGGCTGAGCACCTTGGCGAAGACCCGCGGGCCTGTTTATGTCGTCCATCGAATAGCCCCTTGGCGAGCCCTTTTTCGGCCGCGCTCTTTGACAGGGCTCTAGATAAGGGTTTCGGACGCCGGAGCCAACGTGATCGCGTGTCACGTCAAAGGATAAATTTCCAAGCCGTCAGGAGACAGGCTGGAGAAACTCGACTTCCTTGAGCACGACCTCAATTGAGGCGCGCAGGCCCTGTTGGTCGTAGCTGATCTCGACCTTGGCATTGAGCTGCGTCGCCAGCACGCGATGCAGCAGGCGCGAGCCGAAGCCCTGCTTTTTCGGCAGCGTCACCGCTGGACCGCCGCGCTCCAGCCAAGTCAGCTTCAGGCGAAGGCCTTCCGCGCAAGACTCAAGCGCCCACTGCACCGTCACGGTAGCCGCATCGACTGATAGGGCGCCGTATTTGGCGGCATTCGTCGTCAGCTCGTGAATGGCCATGCCGATGGGGACGGCAGCCTCGGACGGCAGCTCAACCGGAGGCCCTTCGAGGACGATCCGCCCCTCATTGCCGTCGTGATAGGGGCTGAGTTCCTTGTCGAGGATGTCGCGCAGCGATGCCGTCTGCCATACCGCTTCCGTCAGCAACGAATGCGTATTGGCGAGCGAGATGATGCGTCCGACGAAAGCCTGGTAGAAGTCGTCGATATTCGTGGCCGAACGGGCCGTCGCGCCCACCACCGCCTGCACGGTCGCAAGCGTGTTCTTGACCCGGTGGTGAAGCTCGCGAATGAGCAGCGCCTGCTGCGACTGCACCTGAGCGCGCTCGGCGATTTCGTGCTGCGCGGCCTGATAGAGATGACCGTTATCGAGGGCGATGGCCGCCTGCGCCGCGAGGCCCTGCATGAGCCTCTCGACGCGCTCCGTGAAGACGCCTCGCCGCTCGTGGCCGAACAGAAGCGCCCCGTGGTTCGCGCCCGTCCGGGAGATGACCGGAACCGCCATGTAGCTCCTGATCCCCGGATGTCCCGATGGAATGCCGTTGAATGGCTCGTTCTGTCCGTAGCGCGGATCGCGGGTGATATCGTCAGAGCGGACAATTTCGCCTTGATCGAAGGTCGGCTCAAACAGCGCGGTATGCCGAACCGCCGGGAACGAGGCAAAGGCGTTATGGGTCACACCGGTCGAGGCGAACAGACGATAGCCGTGCAATTCCGCGGCGTCGGGATCCTCACCGCCATTGTAGAAGAAGGCTCCAACCTGCGCGCCCGTCAGGTCCACGCCCGCATCGACGACGCCTTGCACGATCCGATCGACTTCCAGCTCGCCCGCAAGCGCCGTGCCGGTCCGGTTCAACACTTCGAGCGCTGCCGTCTCCTTGCGCAACTCGCTCGTGCGCATCATGACCTGCTTGGTCAACAGCGCCGCATTCGCCGCCTGCTCGCGGAAATGCTGCCGCGCCAGAACCGCAAGCGCCAGGAACGACACGAGTGCGACCAAGGCGAAGGCCCCGTAAAGCCGAGCCTGCTTGACCCAGACGCCCCAATAAGCATCCGCCGGCATGCTGACGAGGATGTAGAGCGGAAGGTCACCGACCTGATGGAAGGCGCTGACACGCCTTTCGCCCCGCATAACATACGAATAGCTGCCCTGCTGCGGGTTTTGGGCCAGCGTCTGGTCGAAGGTCTCTTTGTGGATCGGAACGAAGGATATGCCGTCGGTAGGGGCCGGCCACTGCGCCACGATCTTCGTGTCCGCGCGCAGGAGGGTCACACGGCCGCCTTTCGGAAGCTGGAGCCTCTGCCAGTAAAGATCGAAGTAGGACAAGGGAACGGTGACGGCGACCACGCCCTGGAAGGAACCATCGGGACCTTGCAGACGCCGGCTGACCATAAAGGTCGGCTCGCTCCCCTCTCCCCTAAGGACTGGTTGACCGACGAAAAGGCCGCTATCGGCGCCAACCTGAGCCTTGAAGGCATCCCGAGTGGCGATATCGGCGTCCGGCGTCGGAAACACTTCCGAGATCAGCCGCAACCGTCCGGTCGCATCGCTCAGCCTGATGTCGTCGATGTAGGGCAACGCCTCCTGGATCGCCCGAAGCTGCTCCCACAGCCGACGCGTGGGCGGGCCCCTATATCCGTTGGCGTCGTCGATCAGAGCGGATCCCTGCTTTAAGGTCAGGTCCGCGATCTCGAAGAGCCTCGCCGCATGGTCCGCCAGGAAGAATGCGTTGCTCCGAAGATCTGCCTGGTTTCTTTGGATCAGTCGGTCCCGCTGCTCCCAGGCGACATAGCCGAATGCGAGAAAGACGACGGCCATTCCCAGGATACCCATGAGAAGGGCGATGCGCCCACGCGTACGCGATCGGCTGCGCAACCGCCGCGAGGATTTGTGCATCGCATACGTGGAGCCTCTCAAGGCAGGTCTCGGCAGTATCTGTTCGGACAATCGACAGGTGGGGAGAAGGCAGACGGCCGCGGGGACCGGAGCCTATGAGAAAATCGTCCGTTACGTAAAGGTGATATTGGCAGCATCGTCGACAACCGCCCCCTTGAAAGCCCACGTTTCCCATATTTTCGGGACTTGAGCGTTCCCGAATGCGAACAAATCCCCAAATCGTGGCCGGAATCGGTCTAATCCACAGAAACCCACAACGATCTGTGGACGCATCGTCATCGCCCCGTCACCGATGTGAGCTTGTAAGGACCTAAGCGGGGCTTGCCCGGCCCGAGGGAACTGATCATTCTGGGCCCGCACAAGAAGCCTACCTTTAACCTCAACCTTCAGCGGGAAGCAGTTATGGTTCAGATTTCACGACGCCAGACCCTGGGCCTCGGTCTTGGAGCAGGTCTTACCGCCACGATGCTGGGCGGTCGCAACGAGGCACAGGCGGCAGCACCCAAGGTCACGTTCACCCTCTTGCTGGTGAACGACATCTACAAGATGTCCGACAGCAAGGGCCGCGGCGGCTTCGCCAAGCTTGGCGCCATCGTCAAGGCAGAGCGGGCGCGCGGCGTGCCGGTGCTGTTCTGCCACGCGGGCGACACCTTCTCCCCCTCCCTGATGTCGGGCTTCGACCAGGGCGCCCACATCATCGAGCTCACCAACATGGTGAAGCCGGACGTGTTCGTGCCGGGCAACCATGAGTTCGACTTCGGCAAGGACATTTATCTGAAGCGCATGGGCGAAGCGAACTTCCCCTTCTTCGGCGCGAACATCCGGCAGGCGGACGGCTCGCCGGTTCCGAAGATGAAGGACAACGCGATCTTCGATCTCGGCCCGGTGAAGGTCGGCGTCGTCGGCCTGGCGCTGGCGGAAACCGCGCGCATTTCCTCGCCCGGCGATCTCAAGTTCCTGCCGGAACTCGACGTGCTGAAGACCCAGGCGGCCGATCTGCGCAAGCAGGGCGCTGACATGATCGTGGCGGTTGCCCACACCGACCGCGAAGTCGACAACGCCATCGTGCGCTCGCGCCTCGTCGACGTACTGTTGACCGGCCACGACCACGATCTCGCCATCACCTTTGATGGAAAGACCGTGATGGTCGAATCCGGTGAGGACGCCGAATACGTCACTGCCGTCGACATCATCGCGACGGTCGCCGGCGAAGGCGCCAACCGCAAGGTCACCTGGACCCCGAGCTTCCGCGTGCACGACACCGCCGCGTTCGATCCCGATCCGGAGGTTCTCGCAGTCGTCTCGCGCTACGAGGCGGTCCTCTCGAAGGAACTCGACGTCGAAATCGGCGTGTCGAAGAACGCGCTCGATACCCGCTCCAGCACCGTCCGCTCGCAGGAAGCCGCCTTCGGCAATCTCGTTGCCGACGCAATCAAGGACTCTACTGGCGGCGACGTCGCCATCGTCAATGGCGGCGGCATCCGCGCGAACAAGGAATATCCGGCTGGCGTGAAGCTGACCCGTCGCGACATCCTTTCCGAAATGCCTTTCGGCAACACCACCTCTCTCGTCGAAGTGACGGGCGCGGACGTCAAGGCGGCGCTGGAAAATGGCGTGTCGCAGATCGACATTCGCGGCGGCCGCTTCCCGCAGGTCTCCGGCCTCAAGTTCGAGGTCGATGCCAAGGCTCCCGTCGGCTCGCGCGTCAGCAACATTCTCGCGAACGGCCAGCCGCTCGATCTCGCGAAGCGCTACAAGGTCGCCACCAACAACTTCATGCTCACCGGCGGCGACGGCTACACCTCCTTCACGAAGGGCAAGGTGCTGATCGGCCTGACCGACGGCAAGCTGATGGCGAACGAAGTGATGTCTTACGTGCGCAAGCTCGGCACGGTGGATGCCAAGGTCGAAGGCCGCATCGTTCTCAAATGAGCGGCCCCATTGCTGAAGCGCTGTCCGCCTTGCGCGCGAGCGAGGGCGGGCAGCGAACCTGGACGGCGCTGCCCTTCTTCGCGAAGAGCGACGCCGACCGCGTCGCGGCACTGGTCGATGAGAAAATCGCGGCGGGGGCGCATGTCCTGCCCCCGCCAGACCTCGCCTTCAACGCGCTGCGGACCACGCCGCTCGATCATGTCAAAGTGGTCATTCTTGGCCAGGACCCCTATCCGACGCCAGGCGATGCTCATGGCCTCGCCTTTTCCTATCGTGGCTCGCGCCGCCTGCCTGCTTCGCTGCGCACGATCCTCGCCGAGATGGCAGACGATATCGGCGTGCCGATGCCGAAATCCGGCGACCTGACGAAGTGGGCGAAGCAAGGCGTGCTTCTTCTCAACACCGCACTCACCGTGGAGGCGGGAAAGGCCGGCGCACATCTCAAGCTCGGCTGGGCCGCGCTCGTCGATCAGGCCGTCGCCGCAGTTTCAGAGAAGCAGCCCGCCGTCGTGTTTCTTCTGTGGGGCGGATCCGCGCGCAAACATGCCGCGCAGATCGACCGGACGAAGCATCTCGTGATCGAGGCCGGGCACCCCTCCCCCCTCAATCGCCTGCGCGATTTTCGCGGAACGCGACCCTTCAGCCGCGCTAATGAATGGCTCGTCGCCAAGGGCTTGGCGCCGGTGGACTGGCGGCTGGACTAACGCCTACTCCGCTGCAATCGGCAACGGCTGCTCGGACGCACGGAAACGTGCAAGGAGCTGCGCCTCTTCCGCCTTCGCGGTCTTGAGGTGCCGCTCCTTGATGTGGCCGAAGCCGCGGATCTTCTGCGGGATGTTGGCGAGGCCGATGGCGGTCGCGTGATTGGCCGCGCTCAGGTGGTTCACAATCTCCTCGACGAGAACCACGTAGTCGCGGATCAGCTGACGCTCTGTTCTGCGCTCATGGGTGTACCCAAACACATCGAGTGGCGTGCCGCGCAGAGGCTTCAAGGCCGCGAGCACCTTGAAGGCCTTCATGATCCATGGGCCGAAGCTCATCTTGCGCGGCAGGCCCGTCACCGGATCCTTGCGCGCCAGCAGCGGTGGCGCGAGGTGGAATTCGTAGCGCAGGTTCTCCCCCTCGAAGGTCGCCGCGACCTGACGCTCGAAATGGCCATCAGTGTAAAGCCGCGCGACCTCGTACTCGTCCTTGTAGGCCATGAGCTTGAAGAGCGAACGCGCAACCGCGTCCGTCAACGCTGTCGAGGATGGCATCACCTTGGATTCTACTTCGCGCATCCGCTCGACGAGGCTGCGATAGCGCCGGCCATAGGACTTGTTCTGATAGCTTTCGAGGAAAGCAACGCGCCGGGCGATCACCTCATCGAGGGTCTCGGAGATCTTGAGCTCCTCGGTCGAGGATTTCAGGCCGCGCATGAACGTCGCGATCACCTCCGGCTCCGCAGCGGCGCGGCGGCCCCAGGTGAAAGCGTCGAGATTCATTCTCACCGCTTCGCCATTGAGCTCGATGGCTTTCTCGATGGCGGCCGCCGTCAGCGGCACATGGCCGGTCTGATAGGCGTAGCCCAGCATGAACATGTTGGCCGCGATGGAATTGCCGAGAAGCGCAGTCGCAATCGCCGTTGCATCGACGAAGGCGACGCCCGCCTCTCCCGCCGCGCTCTTGACCGTGCGTTTCAGGCGCTCGATCGGCAGCGAGAAATCGGCGTTGCGCGTGAAGTCGCCGGGCATGACCTCGGCGGTGTTCACCACGAGCGCAGTCTGCCCCTCCTTCACCGAAGCCAGCACCTTCTTGGTGCCGGTCACGACGAGATCGCAGCCCAGCACCAGATGCGCCGCGCCGGCGGTCACGCGGATGGCATGGATGTCGTCCTGTGTGTTGGCGAGGCGAACGTGGCTATAAACCGCGCCGCCCTTCTGGGCGAGGCCGGCCATGTCGATCATGCCCATCCCCTTGCCTTCGAGGTGGGCTGCCATGCCGAGAATCGCGCCGATGGTCACGACGCCCGTGCCGCCGACGCCGGTCACGATGACGTTGAAGGTGCGGTCGATAGTCGGGATGATCGGATCCGGCAGCGGCTTGAAGACCATGCCGTCGGTCGATGCCGCTTCATGCACCGCCTTCTTGATCTTGGCTCCATGCACCGACACGAAGGACGGGCAGAAGCCCTTCACGCACGAAAAGTCCTTGTTGCAATTCGACTGGTCGATCTGGCGCTTGCGTCCGAATTCGGTCTCCAACGGCTGCACCGCGACGCAGTTCGATTGCACCGAGCAATCGCCGCAGTTTTCGCAGACGAGGTCGTTGATGATGACGCGCTTGTCCGGCTCCGGGAATGTGCCGCGTTTGCGGCGGCGGCGCTTTTCGGCCGCGCAGGTCTGATCATAGATCATCACCGTCACGCCGGGGATCGCGGCGAGTTCGCGCTGCACCGCTTCGAGATCGTCCCGGTGATGGAACGTCATGCCGGACGGCCAGCGTATCGACTTCGGATATTTGTCCGGTTCGTCGGAGACGAGCGCGATGCGCTCCACGCCCTCTTCTCGCACCTGCCGGGCGATCATGTCGACCTTGAGCCCGCCCTCATGAGGCTGACCGCCGGTCATGGCAACGGCGTCGTTGAACAGGATCTTGTAGGTGATGTTGGTCTTGGTATCGACCGCCCAACGTAGCGCCAGAACGCCTGAATGGTTGTAGGTGCCATCACCGAGATTCTGGAAGACGTGACCACGCGTCGAGAACGGCGCTTCGCCGATCCAGTTCGCACCCTCGCCGCCCATTTGCGTGAAGCCGTCTGTCGCGCGATCCATCCACTGGACCATGTAATGACAGCCGATGCCCGCATAGGCGCGCATGCCCTCCGGCACCTTCGTCGAGGTGTTGTGCGGGCAGCCCGAGCAGAAATGCGGCACGCGGTTCGCCACGTCGCTCGTGGCAGCCAGCACTTCCTGCGCATGGCGCAGGCGCGCGACGCGGCCGCGCAGATCGTCGTTGTTGTGGTACTTGAGCAGGCGCTCGCCGATGACGATGGCGACGTCGTTGGGATCGAGCGCGCCCTTGACGGGGAAGAGCCAGTTGCCGCCCTCGTCCTTCTTGCCGATGCAGAGCGGCTGGTTGGCGGTGCCATAAAGCTCCTCGCGCACCTGCACTTCGATGAGCGAACGCTTCTCCTCGACGACGATGATCATGTCGAGGCCCTCTGCGAAGGCCAGAAGCTCGCGCTGCGACAGCGGCCACGGGCAGGCGACCTTGTAGAGGCGAAGCCCCATGTCATTCGCCTTGGCCTCGTCGAGGCCAAGCTCGTCCAACGCCTGGCGCACGTCGAGATAGGACTTGCCGACGGTGATCACGCCGATCTTCGGGTTGCGTCCGCCGGAGAGGATGATGCGGTTGAGATTGTTGGCGCGCACGAACGCCATCATGGCATCGCGTTTGTAGTCCTGAAGCCGCGCTTCCTGATCGAGCACACCGTCACGCGCACGGATGTTGAGGCCGCCCGGCGGCATGATGAAATCATCAGGCATGATGATCTTCACCCGGTCGAGAGAACCGTCGACGGAGGCTGTCGACTCGATGTTCTCCTTCACGCATTTAAAGGCGACCCAGGTGCCGGAGAAACGGCTCATGGCGTAGCCGTAAAGGCCGTAATCGAGAATTTCCTGAACGCCCGCCGGGTTCAGGATCGGCATCATCACATCGACGAAATGGAATTCGGATTGATGCGCGACGGTGGAGGATTCCGCCGTGTGATCGTCGCCCATAAGGGCCAGCACGCCGCCGAATTTGGAGGAGCCCGCCATGTTGGCGTGGCGGAAGACGTCACCCGAGCGGTCGACGCCCGGTCCCTTGCCGTACCAGAGGCCGAACACGCCGTCATATTTGCCATCGCCGCGAACCTCGGCCTGCTGCGAGCCCCACACCGCCGTTGCGGCGAGTTCTTCGTTCAGGCCGGGCTGAAAAGTGATTTGCGATTGTTCGAGCCATTTCCTGGCCCGCCAGAGGTTCAGGTCGAGCCCACCGAGGGGAGAGCCGCGATAGCCCGAAACGAAGCCCGCCGTGTTCAACCCCGCCAACCGGTCGCGCTCGCGCTGCATCATCAGCATGCGAACCACCGCCTGCGTGCCGGTGATGAAGATGCGATCCTTGGTTAGGTCGTATTTGTCGTCGAGCTGTACGTTACGGAGCGATCCATGACCGTCGGCCATTGCCCGTTTCCTCCTTGAGCCCTCGCCCCTCTGCCGGTGATCCGGTCTTGTTCGTTTTGTATTTATGTCAGCAATGCTGACATATGCACTTTAGAACGTCAATCAAGAGCGCCACCGTTTCGCCTCCTTTAACCATAATGCGTCATAGGAAAAGACCCGTCGGCTTCCGACAACAGCGCTATTGCCAAGACAAACGCATGACACACCGCCTTGGTCTCAAGTTTCTCTCCGCCCTTGCCGGTGCGGGCCTCCTTTCGGGTTTTGCCGGACAGGCTCAGGCCCATCCCCATGTCTGGGTGGTTGCCAAGGCCGAACTGGTCTTCGCTCCCGACGGCAAGGTGACCGGGATTCGCCACAGCTGGACCTTCGACAAGCCCTATTCGGCCTATGTGACCCAAGGGCTCGATAAGAACGGCGACGGCAAGCTGACGCCTGAGGAATTGCAGGACCTCGCCAAGGAAAACACGGAATCCCTAGTCGAATTCAATTACTTCACCCAGCTCAAGGCGAACGGGAAGAAGCAAGATTTCGACGCGCCCCGCGACTACCGCATGACCTTCGCGGACGAGGCGGTGACCCTGACCTATTTTCTACCCATGAAGACGGTCTCGCCGGCCAAGACGCTGTCACTCGAAATCTACGACCCCACCTATTTCGTCTCCTTCGCCCTCGCGGAAGGCGACGACGCGGTGAAGCTCGCTAGCGCGCCGCAGGGCTGCGCGACCAATGTCTCCCGGCCGAAGAACGAAGCACCGCCGCAGCAGCCACAGAACATGTCAGAGTCCTTCTTCCAGACCCTGACCGCCGCCTCGAATTTCGGCGTGCAATTCGCCAACAAGGCCATCGTCGCATGTCCGTGAGCGTCGAGTCTCTCGGTCTGGCCCCCACCCGCCGGTCTCTCTGGCAGAGGCTCACTCTCGCGCTCGTGGCGGTGGCGTTGGTGGCTGGTGCAATCAGCCTTCTCGTCTTCTGGCTCGCGCCGGGGCCAACGCCGCCCGCGAAAAACCCCTTTGGAATGGGCCTGCGGGAGGCCGCGCCCTCGGGCGATCTCGGCGCTTACATTCTCGCCGTCCAAAGCAATTTCTACAAAAGCCTGCAACAAGCGGTGACCGCGTTGAAAGATCAGGGCGCGGCGCTGTGGCCGCTGCTCGCCATCGGCTTCGCCTATGGGGTCTTTCATGCCGCCGGACCCGGCCACGGCAAGGGCGTGATCGCGGCCTATCTCGTGGCGGACGAGCGGGCGCTTTTGAAGGGCTTTGCGCTGAGCCTGGCGGCCGCCACCGTCCAGGCCGTTGTCGCGATTCTCATCGTCGGTCTCATTGCCGTTCTCCTCAACGCCACCGCCGCCACCATGAACCAGGTCACCAAGGGTGTGGAGCTTGCGAGCTTCGCCGTCGTGGCCTGTCTCGGCGCGGTGATTACCTGGCGCAAGGCGGGCAAGGTTTTGGGCGTCATGGCCCTCGCCCGCAACCCGCTCGCGGGGGTGCAAGGTGAGGATTGCGACCACGTCCACATGCCGCCGCCAGAGGAGCTGCGCCGCCTCACCCGCTGGCGCGACATGGCCGGCGTGGCGCTCGCCGCCGGCATCCGCCCTTGCGCGGGCGCGCTCGTCGTTCTGGTCTTCGCCCTCTCGCAAGGGCTTTTCGCGGCCGGAATCGCGGCCACTTTCGCGATGGCGTTGGGCACAGCGCTGACGACCGGCGCGATCGCATCGCTTGCCGTCTTCGCCAAGGCATTGGCGCTCAAGGTGGCGGGCGGACGCGGTGCTGCGGGTGCGGTCATCATTGCCGGAATCGAGCTTCTGGCCGCCGCCTTCGTGCTGGTTTTAGGAGGAAGCCTCCTGTTCGGCCTCTGGGCCGCAGGCGCGGCGAGCTAAGGGTTACAGCCCAAGCACCTCGCCATCGGCGCGCGGATCGTGGCTCGCCTCGACACGCCCGTTGCGCGGATGTTTTACCACCATGCCCGCATGGCCGTGGGCGTCGGCATAGCGCTTGCCCAATTCCTCCACCGAGTGGCCGAGGCGTGACAGATCGCGGATCAGGCTTGGATCGAACCTGTCTTCCAGCTTGAGCATCGGCCCGTCCGTGCCTTTGGTGAAGAGCGAGCGTGGCGCATCGACGGCGTCAGTGAGGCCCATGCCGGAAACGGCATAGCGACTAAAAATCTGGCTCAGAACCTGCGGCTCGCCCTCGCCGCTGCCGTAGGCGAGCACGCGGCCATCATCGAACGCGGCAAGCCCCGGATTGAGCGTGTGGAATGGCTTGCGCCCCGGCTCCAGCGGATTGCGGCTTTTCGGATCGAGAGAGAACGCCGTGCCGCGATTGTGCCAATGAATGCCCGTCGTGGGCAGAATGCTGCCCGAGCCGAAGGCGGAGAACAGGGATTGGCTGTAGGACACCGCCAGACCGTCCTTGTCGATGCAGCCCATCCAGACGCCTTCACCACTATCCACCACACCCGACAGGTCGGCGGCGCGGCGACCGTCGATACGCACCGCCTCCCGCTCCAAGGCATCGGGGGCGAGAAGAGCCTTCAGGTCATGCTCCACCTCGCGCGGATCGGTGATGACCCGGTCGCGGATGGCAAAGGCCCGCTTGGCGGCTTCGATCAGCCCGTGGTGATGCTCCGGCGTCTCGCCGCGCCGCACATGAAGCCACTCGAAAATCCCGAGAGTCAGCAGCGAGGCGAGGCCCTGGCTTGGCGGCGGCACGCTATAGACCGTGGAATGCTTCAGCCGCAGGCTCAGCGGCTCGACCACGCGGGGGCGGTAGTTTTCCAGGTCGCTGCGGAGGATCGGGCTGCCGATCCGCTCCAGATCGGCGGCAATCTCGCGCCCCACATCGCCCCGGTAAAAATCACCGAGCCCCGCATGGGCTAGGTGCCCGAGCGCATCCGCGAGCTTGAGATTACGCCGTGTTGTTCCGGCTGGCGGAAGCTTTTTCTCCTCGAGGAACACCGCTGCAAAGCCCGGCACGGTGAAAAGGTCCGGTGCATCGGCGAGCACCCGCCCCTCCATGATTGAGATCGGATAACCATCGCGGGCAAAGCGGATGGCATCGCCGAGCAGAAGATCGAGGGGCATTTTGCCGCCGAGGGCCTTGGCGAGTTCAAGCGCGAGCGCCCAGCCGCCGACGGCCCCGGCCACAGTCAGGGCCGCCTCCGGCCCATGTACCGGAATCGCGTCATAACCCTTGTCCCAATAACGCCGCATGGTGGCGAGCGTCCCTGCCGGGCCGGAGGCGTCAAGCGCATGGACGCGCCCCTTCGGCTCCCGCACCAGCCAGAAACCGTCGCCGCCGGGGCCATTCAGGCGCGGGGCAACAACGGCCGCCGTCGCGGCCATGGCCACCATGGCCTCGACCGCATTGCCTCCCGCCGCGAGCACCATCAGGCCCGTCTCGGCGGCGAGCCTGTGAGGAGCGGCGACGGCAGCGGTGGCGAAGACGGGTGTTTCAGGCATGGACGCGACACATTTGACCGATGAGGGCGCGAACTTGCACCGAAGCGGCGTTTTAGGGTAGTCCCATCCTCAAGAGCATGAGCCGGAAATGTCGGGTCATGCGCCCCGACAACGAAGGACACAGCCGTGGCCCAACAGAACCGCACCAACTGGCGCAACCTCTTCACCATCCTGAGCATCATGGTGCTCGTGGGCACAGAGGTCTTCGGCGTCGCGATTGCCGGTGGATGGGCGATTGCCGGTCTCTTCGAACTCGGCCACGTTGTCGGTTACGTGCTGATGGGCCTCTTCAGCCTGCTCGCCACCTATGCGCTGGTCATTCTCTGGAAGCGCTGCACCGCCGTCGAGCCGATCAGCGGCCGGGCCTAATCACATAGCGTCATGACCACCGGGTCGGCCTGAGCCGGCACATAGGCCTCCATAGGGCGGCATTGGCCCGCGATACAAACCCGCCAATCCGCCGTTGCGCCCGAGCGGCGCAAGATGATCTCACGCTGCGGCGCAAGCGCGGGGTGCCATTTCCAGACACCATTGGCGAACTGTGCATCTGCCGGCGGCTCCATGCCCGCGCCGGAGCCGCGCACCCGCGCCTCCACGAGCTCGAGCCCGGCGGGGCCCGATCGCCAATCCTCCTCCCATGCGATCTTCTCGACCGAATGGGTCCAGGTGAGCGTGATCGCGCCCGCAAGCAGGGGCGCGATCGTAGAGCCGGCGAGGAGGCAGATCATCCGCTGACGGTTGCCGCCGACGTGCGGCGCGTGTGCCAGAGGTGGAAACCGATGAAGAAGGCCGCAAGGACGAAACCGACCTCATCAGTGACGGGAAGCGCCGCCACCAGCAGGCCAGCCGCAACGGCGGCCCAGGCCCGCTCCCACCAGCTGACCGGTTTCAGGAAATAGCCGACGGCGGCCACGCCCCAGAGCCCGAGCGCCAGAGACGCTTTGACGACGATGTAGCCAACAGCGATCCAGTACGCCGTGCCCTGAAGCCCCGGCACCGGCTGCAGCATCAGCGTGGGATCGTAAACCGCCATGTAAGGCACGATGAAGCCCGGCAGCGCGATCTTTACCGCCTGCACGCCAATCTTGAGCCCCGACTCCTTCGCCATCGGCGCGGCGGCAAAAGCTGCGAGCGCCACCGGCGGCGTCAGATCCGCCATGATGCCGAAGTAGAACACGAACATGTGCGACACGATCAGCGGAATATCGAGCTTCAAGAGGATCGGCGCAGCAAGCGACGAGGTGATGATGTAGTTGGGGATCGTCGGAATGCCCATGCCGAGGATCAGGCTGAAGACCATGGTGAGAACAAGCGCCAGCAGCAGATTGTCCTTGCCGATGGAGATCATCCAATTGCCGACAATGGTGCCGAGCCCCGTCAACGTCATGGTGCCGATCACGATGCCGACGACCGCGCAAGCCAAGCCGACAGGCAACGCCTGACGAGCGCCGTCGGCCATGGCGTCGACGCAGCCCTGAAGCGTCATGCGGCCCCGGCCCGAAAAGGCGCTCCAGACGGACAGAACGGCGACCACCGCCAGCACGAGCGTCACGCTGGCTGCAAGCGACAGCGCCGAAACCAGGGCAAGGCCGACCCAGAAGGCTACCCGCAACGCCGGAACTGCAAGACCCGCCACAATGGCCGTGCCGAGGATCAGTCCCACCGTCAGCGAAAGGCCGACCGCACCGGCGAAAAGCGGCGTATATCCTGCGAAGAGCAGATAGACGAGAACGCCGAGCGGCGTGATGAGAAACCAGTTTTTTCTCAACTCCGCCCACGCATTCGGCAACTCGCTTTTCGGCAAGCCGACGAGGTCGCGCTTGCCCGCTTCGAGATGCACGGCGAGATAGCACGCGACGAAGTAGAGGATCGCCGGAATGATCGCGGCCTCGACGATTTTTGCGTAAGGAACGTCGATCGTTTCCGCCATGATGAAGGCGACCGCGCCCATGACCGGCGGCATGATCTGCCCGCCCATGGAAGATGTCGCTTCAACGCCGCCGGCAAAAGCGGAGGTAAAGCCGAAGCGCTTCATCAGCGGAATCGTGAACTGGCCGGAGGCCACCACATTCGCGACGCCCGAGCCCGAGACGGTACCCATCAAAGCAGAAGACGCGACGCAGACCTTGCCCGGTCCGCCCTGCTTGTCGCCGAAGACCGCCATCGAAATATCGTTGAAGAAGTCGATGACACCCGCCTTCTCCATGAAGGCGCCGAAGAGGATGAAGAGGAAGATGTAGGTCGCCGAAACCAGCGTCGGCACGGCATAGATGCCTTCCGTTCCGAACGACATGTGCTCGATCACCTGATCGAACGAGTACCCGCGATGATCAAGCGGCGCGGGCAGCCAGTGGCCGAAGAGACAGTAAGCGAGGAAAAGCCCCGCCACGATAGGGAGCGCGGGCCCCATCACGCGCCACACGAGATAAATCAGGATGGCAAGCGCCGCGACGCCAACCGCGAGGTCCATCGTGTTCAGATCGCCGGAGCGCACGAGAAGATCGTTATAGAGCGCCCATTGATAGAGCCCCACCGCGAAGCCGGCGAGGCCAACGATCCATCCGGCGGCGCGCAGCCAGGATGACCCGGCGCGGTGATTGGCGAGCATTGCGCCTGCAACAAGACACAGGAAGCCCACGTGCAACGCGCGCACGACCTGACTCGGCAAGCTGCCGCCGAATTTCAGGATCAGCCCGAACGCGACGGCAACGGACAGCCAGGCGAGGATGCCATCCAGCACTTTCCGCCGACTCGCCGCCTGCGCTGCGATCCAGATCCCCCACGCGCCCATGATCACGATCAGAAAATGCGTGAGAGTCGCTTGCGCGATGAAGGGTTGATCGAGCGGGATGCCAAAAGACGTGATGATCTGAAACGTGGAGAAACTGACCGCGATCCAGAACAGCACTCGACCGAGAAAGCCGTGCCCGAAATTTTCGGGCAGACCGTGCTCGGGATTCACAGCGTCCATCTGCGCGACTTCAGACGCTTTCGCACCTTGGCTCATGAGACCTCCCCCTGTTTTTGTTATCGGTTCGCCATCAAAAAAGCCGGAACAGTTCACCTGCTCCGGCTCGATTGCGAAATTGGCCGATAGGTTTAGGAACCTTATTTCTTCACGCCCTTTTCATCGAAATAGCGCTGCGCGCCGGGATGCATCGGCACCGGCATGCCGGAAAGCGCGTTTTCGAGCTTGATGTCCTTCGCCGCCGCATGGGCGGCCGCGAGTTCGGGCAGGCTCTCATAGATCGCCTTGGTCATCTGATAGACCGCCTCGTCCTTCATGCCGGAATGGGTGACGAGGTAGTTTACGACGGCGGCGGTAGCAACCGGGGCGGTCTGGCCGTCATAGGTGTTGGCGGGGATCGACACCTTCACATAAGGCGAGCCGACCTTGTCCACGACATCGGCCGGAATCTCCACCACGACGATCGGAACGGACGTCGCCAGATCGCGGATCGAGGACACGCCAAGGCCCGCCGATTGCAGCGTCGCGTCGAGCTGGCGGTTTTTCATGAGTTCGACCGATTCGCCGAAGGGCAAGTATTCGACCTTGCTAAGGTCCTTATAGGTCAGGCCTGCACCCTGCAGGATCGCCCGGGCGTTCAGCTCGGTGCCGGATTTCGGCGCGCCGACGGACAAGCGCTTGCCCTTCAGGTCCGCCAGCGTCTTGATGCCGGATTCCTTGGAGGCGACGATCTGGATGTAGTTCGGATAGATCGCGGTGATGCCGCGCAGCTTGTCGAGCTTGCCCTTGAAGCCGGCCTCCTCATCCCCTGCCCAGCCAAGTGCGAGGCTGTCGCCGAGGGTGAAGCCGATCTCGCCTTTGCCCTGCTGCAAGAGGTTGAGGTTTTCGACCGAGGCCTTGGTGGCCTGGACCGACGGGCGGCTGCCCGGCATTTTTTCCGTGAACACCTTCGAAAGGCCCACGCCCAGCGGATAATAGACCCCCGACGTGCCGCCGGTGAGGATGTTGATGAAGTCCTGGGCCTGGGCTGGCAGGCTCGCGGCGGCAAGACCAAAAGCCGCAGCGGCACCGATCAGGCGGCGCTTGAATGAGAGGGATCGGGGTGAAAAAGACATGGCAAGGCTCCCTTTTTGGCCGAATTCCGTAACGGCGTCTGTGTGTGGGGCCAGTTTGGCGGCTGACGCGGAATACTCAAGAGGCTAAGAGGGACTTAATCCTGCCACCTTGGTCGGTAGGGCTCTTTGCCCTTCAACTTCTCACCCAAACGCTGTTTCATGCTCGATCGTCGTCAGTTTCTTCAGTTCGCAACCGCCACGGCGGGGCTCGCCGCCGCAGGATTTTCGGGTCCGGCCCTCGCGCAGCAGGGCCTGAAAGCCGGGGCTCCGGTCCCCTTCTCGTTCGACGCCCTGAAGAAGCGCGCCCGCGACATGGCCGGGTCGCGCTATGTCGCGCCCCCGCGCCCGTCGCCGGAAATCCTCGACCAGATCGACTACGACGCCCACGGCAAGATCAAGTTCAAGACCGACCTCGCGCTGTGGGCGAACGGCCCCAGCGAATTCCCGGTCACCTTCTTTCACCTCGGGCGCTTCTTCCAGAAGCCCGTGCGCATGCACGTGGTGGACAAGGGCCAGGCCCGCGAGATCGTCTACGATAGCGACTATTTCGACATGCCGGTGGACTCGCCGGCTCGCAAGCTTCCGGCCAATTCCGGCTTTGCCGGCTTCCGCTTCCAGGAAGCTCGCGACGGCAAGCTCGACTGGCGCAAGAACGACTGGGTCGCTTTCCTCGGTGCGTCCTATTTCCGCGCCATCGGCGAACTCTACCAATACGGCCTCTCCGCCCGCGGCATCGCCGTGGACGTGGCGGTGCACGGAAAGGCCGAGGAGTTCCCGGACTTCACCCATGTCTATTTCGAAACCCCGCAAGCAGGCTCCGATACGGTCACGATCTATGCCCTGCTCGATGGCCCCAGCATCACGGGTGCGTATCGCTTCGTGATGCAGCGCGCCGCAGCGGTGATCATGGATATCGACAGCGCGGTCTTCCTGCGCAAGGACGTGGCGCGCCTCGGCTTTGCGCCCCTCACGTCGATGTACTGGTACTCCGAGACCAGCAAGCCCACCGCCATCGACTGGCGGCCGGAGATTCACGACTCCGACGGTCTCGCCATGTGGACGGGTTCGGGCGAGCGCATCTGGCGTCCGCTCAACAACCCGCCGCGCATCATCACCTCCGCCTTCGCGGACGAGAACCCGCGCGGGTTCGGCCTGCTCCAGCGCGACCGCAACTTCGATCACTATCTCGACGGCGTCTATTACGATCGCCGCCCGTCGCTCTGGATCGAGCCGGAAGGGACCTGGGGCAAGGGTTCGATCCAGCTCGTCGAAATCCCAACCGACGACGAGATCCACGACAACATCGTCGCCATGTGGGTGCCAGATGAGCCCGCGAAGGCCGGGCAGGCCTTCGAGCTGCGCTTCCGCATGCACTGGTCGGGGGAAGAGCCCTACCCGACCAACCTCGCCCGCGTGGTCGCCACCCGCTTCGGCAATGGCGGACAGGCCGGCACGGCGCGGCCGAAGGGCGTGCGCAAGTTCATGGTAGAGTTCTTGGGCGAGCCTCTCACCAAGCTCGCAAGCGGCGTCTATCCGAAGCCGGTGCTGAGCGCCTCTCGCGGCGAGTTCGCCAACATTCTTACCGAAGCGGTGCCGGACAACGTGCCCGGTCACTGGCGCACCCAGTTCGACCTGAACGTGACCGGAAACGAGCCGGTCGAGATGCGCTGCTATCTGCGGAACGGGGACGAAGTGTTGAGCGAAACCTGGCTCTATCAGTACCACCCAACCACCTGAGGCTGCGCTCCAAACGCATACAATCAAAAAGTGCGTATAAAATACTATACGCCCTCTAGAAATGGCGGGAATCCCGTTATATCTGGGTTGTATGTCACATAGCGACCATCACCACGCGCCACGCGCGATTGCCGCCGAACCGACCTTCTCGCTTCTCCGCCTGTCGGCGGGGCAGCGTTTGGCGGGGGCGAGCATTCTACTCGCGACGCTTTGGCTTTTGGTCCTCCTCGTTCTGGCGTGAGCCTCATGTCCGCGACCGCGATCCGCTTCGATGGAGTCACCCTCGGCTATGGCCGCCGTCCGGCCGTTCATCACCTCAATGGCGAGATTGCCGCGAGCAGCCTGACGGCGGTGGTCGGCCCCAACGGCGCGGGCAAATCGACCCTGCTGAAAGGCATCGTCGGAACACTTCGCCCGCTCGAGGGGCATATCCGTCTCATTGGCGCGTCGAACGTGCCGGTCGCCTATCTTCCACAGGCCGCCGAGATCGACCGCTCCTTCCCGCTGTCGGTTTACGATCTCGTCGCCATGGGGCTCTGGTCGCGCTCCGGCCTCTTTGGCGGCGTGGGTCGCAAGGACCGTACGAAGATTGAGGAAGCGCTTGCGGCGGTCGGCCTGATCGGCTTCGAGCGGCGTCCCATTTCCACGCTCTCCGGCGGCCAGATGCAGCGCGCGCTTTTCGCGCGGCTGCTGTTGCAGGATTCACCCGTGATCCTGCTGGATGAGCCCTTCACCGCCATTGATGCGCGCACCACGGCGGACCTGCTCGATCTCGTCCGCCGCTGGCATGCGGAATCCCGCACCGTGGTCGCCGTGCTGCACGACCTCGACATGGTGAAGCGCGCTTTCCCCAAGACGCTGTTGATTGCGCGCGAGCCCGTGGCCTGGGGCGAGACTCAGGACGTGCTGAGCGCCGAGAATCTCCTCAAAGCCCGCCGCATGGTCGAAGCTTACGATCCTCATGCGCATGAATGCCACCGCAGCGCAGCGTGAACGCCGGACCCATGTTGAATCTCATCCTCAGCCCCTTTGCCGAATTCGAGTTCATGCAGCGCGCCCTTGTCGGCGTGGTCGCCATCGCGCTCGGCGGCGGCCCCATTGGTGTCTTTCTGATGCTGCGGCGCATGAGCCTGACCGGTGATGCCATGGCGCACGCGATTCTGCCGGGCGCGGCGGTGGGCTATCTTTTCGCAGGATTGTCGCTTTCCGCTATGACCATCGGCGGGCTGGTTGCGGGCGTTGTCGTTGCTGTCGCCGCAGGCCTGGTCTCGCGCTTCACGACCTTGAAGGAAGATGCCTCGCTCGCGGCGTTCTATCTTCTGTCGCTGGCGCTTGGCGTCACCATCGTGTCGCTGCGCGGCTCGAATGTCGATCTTCTGCATGTGCTCTTCGGCACCGTGCTGGCGCTCGACGACAACACGCTGCTGCTCATCGCCGCCATTTCAACCATCACCGCTCTCGCACTCGCGCTGCTCTATCGCCCGCTCGTGCTGGAATGTGTGGACCCGACCTTTTTGCGTTCCGTCAGCCGCGCCGGAACGCCGACGCATTTGATTTTCCTCGGCCTCGTGGTGCTCAACCTCGTCGGCGGCTTTCACGCGCTCGGCACGCTTCTCGCTGTCGGCATGATGATGCTGCCCGCAGCAGCATCCCGCTTCTGGACCAACGACATCACGGTGATGATGGTGATCTCGGTCGTTATCGGAATCGCATCCGGCCTCTCCGGCCTCCTGCTGTCGTTCCACGCGGAGCTGCCCGCCGGTCCCGCGATCATTCTGGCGGCAGGAGGCATCTATACCGTCTCGCTGCTTCTCGGCCGCGAGGGAGGTCTTCTCTGGCTCGCGTGGCCCGGCAAACACCTCGAAGCCTGACCCTTCAACAAGGAACAAGCCCATGATGACGAGACGATTGGCCCTGTCGCTTCTGATGGGATCGGTGCTGCTCGCCGCGACGCCTCTCTCGGCCCTCGCGCAAAGCACCGACAAGCTGAAGGTCGTCGCCACCTTCTCGATCCTCGGCGATCTCGTGCGCAATGTGGGCGGCGAGCGCATCGAAGTCACGACGTTGGTCGGCCCCAACGGCGACGCACATGTCTATTCGCCGACGCCCGCCGACGGCCGGCGTCTGACGGAAGCGAAGATCGTCTTCACGAACGGTCTCGGCTTCGAGGGCTGGATCGACCGGCTGGTAAAGTCCTCTGGGACAAAGGCGGTTGCGATCCAGGCCGCCAAGGGCGTCAAGCCGCTGAAGAGCGAGGAGGAAGGCCATGGCCACGATCATCATGGCGGTTTCGACCCTCATGCCTGGCAGAACGTGGCCAACGCCAAAATCTACGTCGCCAATATTCGCGATGTGCTGATCGCCTCCGATGCGGCGGGCAAGGCGACCTATGAGGCGAATGCAACCGCCTATCTCGCCAAGCTTGACGGTGTCGACGACGAGATCAAGACCGCGATCGCGCGCATTCCGGCGGATCGCCGCAAGATCATCACCTCCCACGACGCCTTCCGCTATTTCGAGGCGGCTTATGGGATTGAGTTCATCTCGCCGCAGGGCGTCTCGACCGACGCGGAAGCCTCGGCCAGGGACGTGGCCAAGATCATCCAGCAGATCAAGCGCGAGAAGATCAAGGCCGTGTTCGTGGAGAACGTCACCGACCCGCGTCTGATGGACCGCATTGCCAAGGAAACCGGGGCCAAGATCGGCGAGCCGGTGTTTTCCGACGCGCTCTCCGACTCCACCGGCCCCGCCGGGACTTACATTGACATGATGAGACACAATATAAGGGCCTTCAGCAGCGCGCTGTCGAGCTGAGCTGCGCCCCCACCCAGGCCTTTCGGCCGAAGTTCGCGGAACATCCGATGACCGATAAGATTCCCGTCACCGTCCTCACAGGCTATCTCGGCGCGGGCAAGACCACGCTCCTCAACCGCATCCTCACCGAACCGCACGGCAAGCGCTATGCGGTGATCGTCAACGAGTTCGGCGAAATCGGCATCGACAACGAACTCGTCGTCGGCGCCGATGAGGAAGTGTTCGAGATGAACAACGGCTGCATCTGCTGCACCGTGCGCGGCGACCTGATCCGCATTCTCGACGGGCTAATGAAGCGCAAAGGCAAGTTCGACGCCATCATCGTCGAAACCACCGGCCTTGCCGACCCCGCGCCCGTGGCGCAGACCTTCTTCATGGACCAGGACGTGTCCGACGCCGCGCGGCTTGATGCCGTGGTGACAGTCGCTGACGCCAAGTGGCTCTCCGACCGCCTGAAGGACGCCCCCGAAGCCAAGAACCAGATCGCCTTCGCCGATGTCATCATCCTCAACAAGATCGATCTCGTGACGGCGGACGAACTCGCCGAGGTCGAAGCGCGCATCCGCGCCATCAATCCTTACGCCCGACTGCACCGCACACAGAATTGCTCGCTGCCGATTGCTGAGGTGCTCGACCGCAACGCCTTCGATCTCGACCGCATCATCGAAATCGAACCGGACTTTTTGGAAGAAGGCCATCACCACCATCACGACGAGGAGATGCAGTCCATCTCCGTGAAGCTCGATGGCGAGGTGGACCCTGAAAAGTTCATGCCGTGGATTTCGAACCTCACGCAGGTCGAGGGGCCGAACATTCTGCGCTGCAAGGGCATCGTGGCGTTCCCCGACGAGCCTAAGCGGTTCGTGTTCCAGGGCGTGCACATGATCCTCGACGGCGATGTGCAGGGCGATTGGAAGCCCGGCGAGAAGCGCAGCTCGAGGGTCGTTTTCATCGGCCGCGACCTGAACGAGAAGGCGATCAAGGAAGGGTTCTTGGCGACGGCAGCGTGAAAAGCGTTGTCTCCTCTCCTCCCCACGGATCTCGGGTGTTCCCGAGATCCGCTTTATCCGGCGCAAGTCGGGAGCACCCGACTTGCGGTGGGGAGGGGATTTTTCATGCGCCATCCTGTGCTATTGGCTCCCCTGAAGGGATCGCCTGAATGACCGCTCAAACCGCTCCGTCTCTCACCCAAAACGTCACCACCATCGATGCAGGCGCGCATGTCACCGCCATCGGCTGGCTGAAAGGCACCGCCGCGTTCGGCCTCAGCGATGGTGGCGTTCTCTTAGCGAAGGACGACGAGACGCATCGTGTCGAAGCGCATCCGGATGCTGGCATCCTGGTCGGCGTGAGCGATGGCGAGCGCTTCGTGACCGGCGGCGATGACGGGCGCGTTGCCGTCACCGGCACGGACGGTTCGACGAAGACGCTGGCCGAGACCAAGGGCGCGTGGATCGACTCGCTTGCCGTGAGCCCCGGTGGGGCCTTCGCCTACGGCGCAGGCAAGCGCGTTATCGCCCGTGACGAAAAGGGTCGCGAGAAGGTTCTTGAGGTTCCCACCACGGCACGCGGTCTCGCCTTCGCGCCCAAGGGCTACCGGCTGGCGATCTCCCACTACAACGGCGCGACCTTGTGGTTTCCGAATGTGGAAGCCAAGCCCGAGTCGCTCGAATGGAAGGGCTCGCATCTCGACGTCACCTGGTCGCCGGATGCGCGCTTCGTCGTCACCTCCATGCAGGAAAACGCGCTGCACGGCTGGCGGCTGTTGCCCGACAAGGGCCACATGCGCATGAGCGGCTATCCGTCGAAGACACGCTCGCTCTCCTGGTCACACGACGGCAAGTGGCTTGCCACCTCCGGCGCGGAAGCCGCCGTGATCTGGCCCTTCGAGTCGAAGGAAGGCCCGATGGGCAAGCAGCCACGCGAATGCGGCGTGCGCCCGGCGAAAGTGAGCCGCGTCGCATTCCACCCCAACGCCTACGTGCTCGCGGTCGCGTATGAGGATGGCTGCATCCTGCTCGTGCGCCTCACCGATGCCTCCGAACTGCTGGTGCGCCCCGCCGTGAAAGGCAGCGGCATCACCGCGCTCGCCTGGGACAAGTCTGGCAAACGCCTCGCCTTCGGCTGCGAGGACGGCCAAGCGGGCATTCTAACGCTCCCGACCTGAGGGTGACGCATGGCGCGGTTCGGAGCTTTTTTGAAAGAAGCCTTCGGCTCATCGACGCCGAACCGCGAAGCAACCGAGCGTGTGAAGGAATGGGTGCGCGCAGCGCTTCAGGCCGCGCCCGATACCGCTTTCGCCATCAACGAGATCGCCTGCACCGACCCCTCATGTCCCGGCATCGAGACCGTGATTCTGGTCATGGAACCCGGCGTGAAAACGCGGGTCTTCAAGGCGGCAAAGCCTCTTGAGGATGTGACGGAAGAGGATATCCGCGCGGCGTTGTCGACTTGAACGGTCAGGCCGCGCTCGGCTCATCCGGCCGTTCGGGCTTGCCCGACAGAACGACGTAGAACCCCAACCCATCCTGCGCGGGCAGCGTTTGCAACCGCTCGATCCAGCCACGTTTCTTGGCTTCGAGAAGCGCCTTTCCCACCGGCTGGAAAAGTGTTTCGCCGCCGCCCTCCGGCGGAGGGGTGAGGCGGATGGCAACGGCTTTTCTTTGGCCGAAGCGGCTGCGCTCCAGCATGTCTTGCATCGAAGCCGCCGCCTGTTCGCGCGTGGCGTTGCGCAAATCGAGAACCGCCTCCGCATCGACGACTCCGAGCGAGCCGAGAAGCTTGTTGGCGTAGAATTCCTCGAAATGGGGCATCGCGCGCTCTCTCTTTTCGTCATGCCCGGGCTTGCCCCGGCACCCACGCCTTTTCCGGCGCGAAAGGCTAGAAGACGTGCATGGCCGGCTCAAGGCCGGCCATGACGAGGATGGCGCCTTATCGCACCAGCACGTTCCGGAACTGCCAGGGATCCGACGCGTCGATATCCTCGGGGAAGAATCCCGGGCGGCCTTCGAGCGGCGTCCAGTCGGTGTAAACGCCGACGACCGGGCCGAGATAGGGCATCTGCACCTCGAGGCAGCGGCGGAAGTCGATGTCGTCCGCCTCCACGATTCCCGCATTGGGATTCTCCAGCGCCCAGACCATGCCCGCGAGCACAGCCGAAGTCACCTGAAGGCCCGTCGCGTTCTGGTAAGGCGCAAGGAGCCGCGTCTCATCGATGGAGAGCTGCGAGCCGTACCAATAAGCGTTCTTGCCGTGGCCGTAGAGCAGCACGCCGAGTTCGTCGATGCCATCGACGATCTCGTCCTCGGTGAGGATGTGGAACTTATCCTGCGCCTTGCCGGCCTTGCCAAACATCTCATGCAGCGACAGCACCGCCTCGTTGCAGGGATGGTAGGCATAATGGCAGGTTGGACGATAGGCGACCTTGTCGCCCTCGCGCACGGTGAAGTAGTCGGCGATCGAGATCGACTCGTTGTGCGTCACCAGGAAGGCGTGCTGCGCCTGTGCGGTCGGCGTCCAGGAGCGAACGCGCGTGTCGGCGCCCGGCTGCAGCAGATAGATCGCCGCTCCGCAACCCTTCTCATGCGTGCCCGCGTTGGCGGGTATCCACTTTTCATGCGTGCCCCAGCCGAGTTCGGCGGGCTGCAGGCCTTCCGACACGAAGCCTTCCACCGACCACGTGTTCACGAACACGTTCATCGGCTTTTCCGACGTCGCACGCTGCGTGTCGCGCTCCGCGATGTGGATGCCCTTCACGCCAACGCGCTGCATCAGCGCCGCCCACTCTTCGCGGGTCTTCGGCTCTTCGTGCTTGATGCCGATATCCTTCGCGAGATTGAGCAGCGCCTGCTTCACGAGCCACGACACCATGCCGGGATTCGCGCCGCAGCAGGAGACGGCCGTCGGGCCACCGGGGCTCGTGCGGCGCGCGTCCAGAATGATCTCGCGCAGGGCGTAGTTGGTGCGCGCGGCCGGTCCAGCACTCTTGTCGAAGTAGAACCCCAACCACGGCTCGGCGACCGTATCGATGTAAAGCGCGCCGACTTCGCGGCAGAGCTCCAAGATGTCGCGGGAAGATGTGTCCACCGACACATTCACGCAGAAGCCCTGGCCGCCGCCTTCTGTCAGGAGGGGCTTGAGCAGGTGCTTGTAGTTGTCGGGAGTCAGTCCCTGGTGAACGAAGCGGATGCCACGCTCATCGAGCATGTGGCGATCCGCATCGTTGGGATCGATGACCACCAACCGGCTTTTATCGAACGCGAAGTGGCGCTCGATCAGCGGCAGCATTCCTTTGCCGATCGAACCAAAACCGATCATCACGATCGGGCCGGTGATCCGGCCATGGACGGGCCAGTTGGTCATCATAAAACTCCTTCGTCAGGCTAGTTACTAAGGTTAGAGTTGATCGGTGGCAAACGCACGCGCGCCGCACCCTTGTCCCGGATGCGGCGCGCGTTGAATGCCGGTGATGAAATCAGGCGGCTCGGTTCAAGCCTCCCATCGCGCCTTGCGCCGCGGCGGCGACAAGGGCTGCAAAGTCGGGCTTGCCTTCGACCTCGCCGGTCGCGGACACGAGCCCATGCGCACCGTCGAGCGCACCCGCCTTCAGCTCCAAAGCAAGGAAGCGGTTGCTCTCGTAAGGCCCCGGCAGCCACAGCGCGCTCGTGTGCTTGGCCGAGAAACCGAAGCGCTCATAGTAAGGCGCGTCGCCGACAAGCAGCACCGCCGCGTGGCCTTGGGCAGCCGCGCGCGACAGCGCCTCACGCATCAGCCGCGCGCCATGGCCCGCGCCCTGGCACGCAGGATCGATGGCGATGGGGCCGAGCATCAGCGCTGTGCGGTTCGGCCCGGCGGAGATGTGCCACAGGCGCACGGTGCCGATGACAGCTCCATCCTCTTCCATGATGAGGGATAGGCCATGCGCGGCTTTACGCCCCTCGCGCAGCCGCTCGCAGGTCTTTTGAAAGCGCGCCGGTCCGAAGCAGACATCGAGCAGCGCTTCGCGCGCGTCGACATCGCGGATCGTTTCCTCGCGAATGATGATCATGGCCGTAGCCTCCCAGGTTCGGGGATGAGCGACAGCCCTCGCACCTGCTTGCGAACAAGCAGGCCGTCCGGGACAACTCTTTTCGGGGTTGGTGCCCGCCTCGAAAACGAGACGGGCGGGACGTGATCAGATCACGTAGGACTTCAGCGGCGGGAAGCCGTTGAACGCGACCGCGGAATAAGTGGTCGTGTAAGCGCCAGTACCTTCAATCAGCACCTTGTCACCGATCTCCAGCGAGATGGGGAGCCAGTAGTGCTCCTTCTCGTAGAGAACGTCGGCCGAGTCGCAGGTCGGTCCGGCGAGCACGCACGGCACCTTGGTGTCGTGGTCGTGCGCGGTGCGGATCGGGTAGCGGATCGACTCGTCCATCGTCTCGGCGAGACCGCCGAACTTGCCGATGTCGAGATAGACCCAGCGCACCTCGCCCTCTTCGCGGCTCTTCTGCGAGACGAGAACGACCTCGGCCTCGATGATGCCCGCATTGCCGACCATGCCGCGGCCCGGCTCGATGATCGTCTCCGGCAGACGGTTGCCGAAGTGCTTCGACAGCGCCCGGAAGATCGATTCGCCGTAGGCTTCCACCTGCGGGATCGACTTCAGGTACTTCGTCGGGAAGCCGCCGCCGAGATTGACCATCGACAGGTGGATGCCGCGATCGGCGCATTCGCGGAAGATGGTGGCTGCCGAATCGAGAGCCTGATCCCACGCTTCCGTGTTGCGCTGCTGCGAACCGACATGGAACGACACGCCGTAGGCTTCGAGCCCGTGACGATGGGCGTGCTCCAGCACGTCCACGGCCATTTCGGGAACGCAGCCGAACTTGCGCGAGAGCGGCCATTCGGCGCCCGCGCCGTCGCACAGGATGCGGCAGAACACCTTCACGTCGGAAGCCGGAACACCTACCTTCGTCGCCGCGCGGACGATCTTCTCGACCTCGACTTCGCAATCGACCGCGAAGAGCCGAACGCCGAGTTCGAGCGAGCGCGCAATGTCGCGCTCCTTCTTGATCGTGTTGCCGAAGGAGATGCGCTCCGGGGTCGCGCCGGCGGCGAGCGCCAGTTCGATCTCGACGACGGAAGCCGTGTCGAAGCAGGAGCCGAGATCGGCCAGCGCCTTGAGCACTTCCGGCGCAGGATTCGCCTTCACGGCGTAGAACACGCGCGTGTCGGGAAGCGACCGGGCAAACTTCGCGTAGTTGTCGCGCACGACGTCGAGGTCGACGACGACGCAGGGACCGTCTTCTCGTCGGTCGCGCAGGAATTCACGGATGCGCTGAGTCATGGCGCTCTCCCCACCAAAGGTTCAATGGGGCTCTTCTGGGCCCCGGATTGAAGTTCAGGTGTCAGAATCCGATGGAGGATTCGGCACCCGGCGTCAGCGAGGGAAGATTCATCACGCGGTCGTGCTGTGGAGACACGAAACGCGTCGATGGGCTCTTCACCCGACGATGCTGCCTTGGATTGGAAAGGGAGGTTTCCCTGACCGCACGCCTGGCAATGATAAACAAGCCTCTTCGGTGCTGACCTTTGGAGGGCCAACGAGACCAAAAAAGCCCGTTCGTCGTTGCTTTAAGCCGCGTCCCCCGTTGAGAACGGGGTGCGCCGGTTTTCGCCTCCGGCTGCCGGTTAGGGGTATCGAGAGCGAGGGTGCTCTCGGGCGGCTGTCCGGCCTCTTGTCCGGATGCCCACCAACCGGCACGCGACCACAGGCACGTGCGAAATTGGGCAAGCGTTCAAATAGTCCCGATAGACTCGCGCGACAAGAGTTTTTTGACGTTCCGGCAGGATTTTTTCACCTTTCCCGCTCATCGGACGCCTCCCCGCTCCCATTCAGCCTCCATTAAGTGGCGCAGGCGCATGAAAGAAGGCCGAAAGTCGCGTGCCGGTGGCCGCGCCCGGCCTCCTCTCCTTCGCAAAGCGGATTAGTTCAGTACCCATGTCCCCATTGTCACGTCGCGCCCTTCTGCAGAGCCTTCTCGCCACCGTCGCCATGCCGGCGCTGGCCCAGGCGCCGCAGGGTGCGCCGGTGACCGCCCAATTCCGCTTCGAGGATGTGGTGCGGAAGGCGCGCGAGCTGGCCGCAGCGCCCTATGAGGACACCCCGACGCAATTGCCCGAGCCGCTGAACCGCCTGAGCTTCGACGATTACCGCGACATCCGCTTCCGCCCCGACCGGGCTTTTCTCTCATCCGGCGGCGGGCTGTTTCGGATGCAGCTCTTCCACTTGGGCTTCCTCTACCAGCGGCCCGTGACCGTGAACGTGGTGCGCGACGGCGTGCCGACGCCGATCCCCTACCAGCGCGAATTGTTCGATTACGGCCGCAACAAGATCGACAAGCCGCTGCCGGTCAATCTCGGCTTCGCGGGCTTCCGGCTGCATTATCCCCTCAACGACCCGCGCGTCTTCGACGAGGTGATCGCCTTTCTCGGCGCGAGCTACTTCCGCTTTCTCGGCGCGGACCAAAAATATGGCCTGTCCGCGCGCGGCCTTGCCATCAACGTGGACGGCGCGGAGGGAGAGGAGTTTCCTCAGTTCCGCGAATTCTGGATCGAGACGCCTAAGGCCGACAGCGAGCGGGCGACGATTTTCGCTCTCCTCGACAGCCGCTCGGTGACGGGCGCCTATCGCTTCGACATCTATCCGTCGAAGGAGACGACGCTCGACGTCACCGCGACGCTCTTTCCACGCAAACCTCTCGCCAATGTGGGCATCGCGCCCCTCACCTCGATGTTCTTCGAGGGTGAGAACGACCGGCACAGCACAGACGATTTCCGCACTGAGGTGCACGATTCGGATGGGCTTCTCATGCAGTCGGGCGCGGGCGAGTGGATTTGGCGGCCCTTGCGCAACCCGGACCGCAAGAGCGTCTCGTCCTTCAGCGACAACAACCCGCGCGGCTTCGGTCTGATGCAGCGCGACCGGGTGTTCGAGAACTATCAGGACCTCGAGGCCTATTATCACAAGCGGTCGGGCTACTGGGTCGAGCCCGTCGGGCAATGGGGTGAGGGCCGCGTCGAGCTGGTGGAGATCCCCACCCCGGACGAGACGCACGACAACATCGTCGCCTATTGGCGGCCGAACCGCGTCTATGAGCCCGGCCAGGAAGTCACGCTGTCCTACAAGCTGAAGGCGATCTCGGCGGAGAGGCTGCACCCTGGCGGCAAAGTCGTGAACACCTTCCATACCCCGGCCCGGGCCAGCGGCACGAACAGCCCCAGCGACGCGACCTATCGCCGTTTCCTGATCGATTTCGCTGGCGGCAACCTACCCTACTATCTGAACGACCCCCGGCTGGTGGAACTGGTGCCGACGACGTCGAGCGGCACGATCACGCACACCTTCATCATGCCCAACGATCACACCAAAGGCTTCCGGGCCGCCATCGACGTCAAGCTCGAACCGGGCCAATCCACGGACCTGAGGGCCTTCCTGCGCGCCGGGAACAGGACACTCACGGAAACGTGGACCTACCCCTGGGCCTTGGAGCCCGCCACTTAAAGCGGGCCTGACGCAAGGGACCTTGCCAATCCTGCCCGAACCGCGCAGAAGCGGGCCATGAACGGCATAGAGCCGCTGCCGAGGGCCTGAGAATGACCGCGATGATGCTCAAGACTGGCATGGCCGCAGCGCTGGCGCTAGCTCTCATGGGGGGCGCCGCTCAGGCGCAGCAGCCGCTGACTGAGGTGACCTTCGGCACCAATTGGATCGCCCAGGCCGAGCATGGCGGCTACTATCAGGCGCTCGCCGACGGGACTTATGAGAAATACGGCCTCAAGGTCACCATCGTGCCAGGCGGCCCGCGCGCCAACAACCGCATGCTCATGAGCGTCGGCAAGCTCGACTTCTACATGGGCGGCAGCATGATTCAGGCCTTCTCGGCGGTGGAGAAGGACATCCCGACCATCGTCGTCGCGGCCCATTTCCAGAAAGAGCCGCAAGTCCTCCTGAGCCATCCGGGCGAAGGACTCGACACCTTCGCGGATCTGAAGAAGTCGAACGACATCCTGCTCTCGAAGGATGGCTTCGCCACCTTCTATCAATGGATGAAGGCGGAGTTCGGCTTCAAGGATGAGCAGATGAAGCCCTTCGGCTTCAATCCAGCGCCGTTCATCGCCAACAGACACGCCGTGCAGCAGGGCTACGTCACGGCGGAGCCGCTGACGATCGAGAAGGCGGCAGGCTTCAAACCGAATGTGTTCCTGCTCGCGGATCACGGCTTCAGCACCTATTCCACGACGGTCGAAACGCGTCGCGAGGTGGCGGAGAAGAACCCCGATCTCGTGCAGCGCTTCGTCGATGCCTCGACCATCGGCTGGTACAATTACCTTTACGGCGACAACACCAAGGCGAACGCGTTTATCAAGCGCGACAACCCAGAGATGACAGACGAGCTTTTGGCCTATTCCGTCGCCAAGATGAAGGAATACGGCATCGTCGATTCCGGCGACACCGCCAAGCTCGGCATCGGCGCGATGAGCGATGCGCGCATGAAGGACTTTTTCGACAAGATGGTGAAGGCCGGGCTTTTCAAGCCGGAGCTCGATTACAAAAAGGCCTATACGCTTCAGTTCGTGAACAAGGGCGTCGGCCTCGATCTGAGAAAGTAAGACCGAACGGCGCAGCGCAGCACACCGCAACTCCGATGACAGAGGCCATTACCCCGCTCGTCTCCCTGCAAGGCATTGGCAAGGTGTTCGCCAATGGCGTGACCGCGCTTGCGGGGTTCGACCTCGACATCCGCGCGGGCGAGTTCATCTCGCTGCTCGGCCCTTCGGGCTGCGGCAAATCCACTGCACTGCGGATCATCGCGGGCCTGACGCATCCGACTCAAGGAACCGTCACCTGGCCCGCTGCATCGAGCGCGGATCATCGCGACGATATCGGCTTCGTCTTCCAGGAGCCGACGCTGATGCCTTGGGCGAATGTCGCGGACAATGTGTGGCTGCCGCTGCGCCTTCGCGGCGTGTCGAAGAGCGACGCGCGTGAGCGCATTGCGCAAAGCCTCGCGCTTGTCGGCCTTGAGGATTTCGCGAAGGCTTATCCGCGAGAACTCTCCGGCGGCATGAAGATGCGCGCCTCCATCGCCCGCGCACTCAGCATGAGGCCGAAGCTGCTCTTGCTGGACGAGCCTTTCGCGGCACTCGACGAGATTACGCGCTTCAAACTCAATGACGATCTTTTGCGCCTGCAACGGGAGCTTCGTTGCACCATCGTGTTCGTCACTCACTCGATCTACGAGAGCGCGTATCTCTCCAGCCGCATTGCGATCATGACCACACGACCCGGCTGCATTGCGGCCGAGGTCGAGGCCGTCACGCCCACAGAGCGCGACCCGAATTTCCGCGCCAGCCCTCGCTATGCCGCGTTGTGCCAGGAGGTCTCACGCCTCCTCATCGGCTCGGTCCATGACAAGGGGACGGAGTGATGAAAATCGCTATCGCACCACGCACGCTTTCCCGCATCGCTTTACCACTCGCGGTTTTCATCGCGGCCATCGGCGCGTGGGAATTCTATGTCCGCAGCCATGCGGTGCCCACCTACATCCTCCCCGCACCGAGCCTGATCGTGCAGACCGTCGTTGCCGATTGGCCGCTACTGTCAGCCTCGTTATTCGTCACGCTCAAGACAACGCTGCTGGGGCTTGGCCTCGCGGTTGCCGGCGGCGTTGGGCTTGCGGTTCTGCTCAGTCTCTCGCGGATCGTGGAATATTCGCTCTATCCCTTTGCGGTCGTGCTGCAGGTGACCCCGGTCATTGCCATCGCGCCGCTGCTTCTCATCTATATGCCACAGGATGCCGCGGTGCTGACCTGCGCATGGCTCGTGGCATTCTTCCCCGTCCTGTCGAACACGATGCTCGGCCTGCAATCGGTCGACCGCAACCTGCTCGAACTTTTCCGGCTTTATGGCGTGCCGCCGCAGCAAACGGCGCTAGCGCACCTCGGTTCGCGGATGAGGGAGCTTTGGCTCTTGCGTGCTCCTGCCGCCCTCCCCGCCTTTCTCTCGGGCTTGCGAATCGCAGGCGGCCTCTCCCTGATCGGCGCCGTCGTTGCCGAGATGGCGGCGGGTTCCGCCGGGGCGGGCGCGGGGTTGGCCTACCGAATCATCGAAAGCCAGTACCGGCTCAATATTCCCCGTCTTTTTGCCGCCCTGGTTCTGCTGGCCCTGACGGGGATCATCCTTTTCCTGATTCTCTCCGCCCTCACCCACGCGGCACTCCGGCGCTGGCACGAAAGCGCGCTCGCTCCCGAGACCTAGGTAACCGGCCCCAATCAAGGCCGCGGCCGAATTGTGTCAAACTGTCATCGAAACGTCATGAGTTTTGACCATGGTGCTCCCGTCGACAGATGGGCCTGATCCGGAAAGGCGTGAATCGCCGGTCCGAAGGCCCACGTTAACGAGACAACGAGCGGGTCGGCCACATCGCCGGCGCCAATCCGCTCAGCAAAGCGGGGACGTTGATGGACAAGGACGTCAAGCATCCGGGCGTGAAGAGCGTCGGCTGGGCTTTGGTTCAGGCTTCACGGCTTCACCGCAGCCGCACGGGCGATAAACTCTCCGAACTCGGCCTCTTCGCCGGGCAGGAACAGGTCCTTCAGGCCCTGGCCAATTCCGGACCTATGACCATGGGCGAGCTTGCCGGCATCCTTCGCGTGCGCCCTCCGACAGCTTCCAAGACCGTCTCGCGACTCTCGACGCTGAAACTCATCGAGCGCCATACTGAGCCGGGCGACGCGCGTGTGGTCCGCGTCAAGCTGACCAAGGAAGGCAAGCGCAAGGCCGCCGCCATAGACGCGCTCTGGGACGAGGTCGAAGCCGAGTTGCTGGAAGGCTTCGACGCTAAGGACCGCAAGCGGCTGAGAAAGCTTTTGCGCAAAGCCGCCAAGAATCTCGCCGGCATCACGGGTGCCGATCAGACGGGCTTCGAGACGGATGACGATCTCGAGGACCTCAGCGCAGCCGACGAACCCACTGCCCTTTCGGCCTGATTGTCCACGTTTTGAGAATTGTGTCGTGCGCAGGAGGGCTGTGCGCGACCGGCACTCGTCGGGACAAAGCCTCGCCGCTAGCATGCGTCCATGGCTGACACCGCGACATCTGCCCTCTCCTCGCCCTCTGCTGCCCTGAACAGGCAACGGATCACCGGCATCGCGCTCATGTGCGCCGCGCTGATCTGCTTCTCCTGCCTCGATTCCACCGTGAAATGGGTCAACCGCTCGGTCGATCCGCTCGTGACCGTCTGGGCCCGCTATATGTCGGCCGTGGTCCTGACATCCTTCCTCATCAATCCCTGGACGCGGCCCGGTTTTGCGCGGTCGCGACGCCTTTCGCTCCAGCTCATACGCTCGGGGCTGATGTTTCTCACCACGATCTGCAGCTTCACCGCGTTAAAGTATCTTCAGCTGACGGAGAGCACGTCGATCCAGTTTTCGACCCCACTAATCGTCGCTCTTCTTGCCGGGTCGATGTTGGGTGAACGTGTCGGCGTCCATCGCCTCGTCGCCATCGGCGTAGGACTGATCGGTGTTCTCGTCGTCATCAGGCCGGGCCTCGGCGCCCTGCATCCTGCCGCCCTCATCTCGCTTGCCGGCGCGACGACTTATGCCTTCTACGGCATCACGACGCGCATGTTGGCGGCTTACGATTCCTCCTCGACGACGACCTTCTATTCGGGCCTCGCGGGGCTCGTGCTGACGACGCCGCTGCTCCCTTGGATTTGGACCACGCCGCCCTCGCTCGAAACCTGGCTTCTCCTGTTCATGACCGGCGCACTCGGCGCCTTCGGGCATTGGCTCCTGGTACTCGCCCACGCCCGCGCCCCCGCCTCGATCCTCTCGCCCTTCATCTACTCGCAAATCATCTGGATGCTCGCCTTAGGCTACATCCTCTTCGGCGACTGGCCCGACATCTGGACCCTGGTTGGCGCGAGCATCGTGATCGCCTCCGGCCTCTACTTGCTCTATCGTGAGCGCATCGACCGACGCGAGCTGGAGACGAGAGCATGAGCGACGCGCTAATCAGCACCCTGCCGGGCGTGGGACCCGTCACGCAGGCGTGGCTGGAAGAGGTCGGCATCCGCACCGTCGCGGAGCTCCGGATGCTTGGAGCGGTCGAAGCGTATCGCCGCCTCAAATTCATGTTGCCGAGACGCGTCAGCCTCAATGCACTCTACGCCCTTGAGGCCGCCCTACGCGGCTGCCATTGGCTGCATCTTCCCGCTGACGTGAAGAGCGCGCTTCAGCGCGAAGGCAAAGCCATCGACGAGGCTTTTCGCAGGGGCGCTGCCGCCCGTTGCAGCTTGGGCTAAAAATTTTTCAGGATCATTCGTATGACCAAGACCGACATTCTGATGACGGGGCCGATGCTGCCGAGCGTCATCGAATCCCTCGACCGGGCCTTCACCCTGCATCGTCTGTGGGAGCAGCCTGACCGCGCGGCCTATCTCGCCAAAATCGGCCCACGCATTCGCGGCCTTGCCACCAGCACGATGACCGGCCGCGCGGATGCGGCGCTCATCGGCCAGTTGCCCAACCTCGAAATCATCTCGAGCTTCGGCGTCGGCTATGACAACGTGGATGTGTCGGAGGCGGCCAAACGCAACATCGTCGTCACCAACACGCCGGACGTTCTGAACGAGGAGGTGGCGGACCTCACCATCGGTCTTCTGCTCGCAACGCTCCGCCAAGTCCCACAAGCCGACCGTTATCTGCGCGCAGGTCGGTGGCTGAAAGCGCCGTTTCCACTCTCACCAACTTTGCGCGGACGAAAGGTCGGCATCGTCGGCCTCGGCCGCATCGGCAAGGCTATCGCGAAACGGCTCGAAGGGTTCGACGTCGCCCTTGCCTATCATGGCCGGACGCACCAGAAGGACGTGCCTTATGCCTTCCACCCGAGCCTTGTCGGCCTTGCTGAGGACTCCGACGTTCTCATCATCATCACGCCCGGCGGCTCTTCGACGAAACACCTCATCAATGCAGATGTGCTGAAGGCGCTGGGCTCTCATGGCGTCCTCATCAACGTTGCGCGCGGCAGCGTGGTCGATCAACAGGCACTGATCGCGGCGCTTCGTGATGGCACGATCCTCTCAGCTGGACTCGATGTCTTCGATGACGAGCCGCGCGTTCCGCAGGAACTGATCGACATGGAGCATGTGGTGCTGTTGCCCCACGTCGCCTCGGGCTCCGTCCATACCCGCAAGGCGATGGGACAGCTCGTCGTCGACAACCTGATCTCGTGGTTCTCCGGCAAGGGGCCGCTGACAGCGGTGCCGGAGACGCCTTGGCCGCGCAGCCCGAAAGATTCATGAGCGGCGTGATCGGCCGAGCGTCTGCCCCGGAGTTTCGCCGTAGGTGCGGCGGTAGAGGGCAGCGAACTCGCCCATGTGGCCGAAGCCGCAGGCAAGCGCCACGCCCGTCACGGTCATCAACGCCGGGTCGGCCTGGACCAGCGCCTGCCGGACATGACGCAGCCGCACCATACGCAGGAACGCCATGGGCGTCATAGCCCGATAGCTCTGAAACCCATTCTGCAGGCTGCGCGCGCTGACGCCGCCCGCCGCAGCGATATCGGCGAGCGACAGCGGCTCGGCGAAATGCGCTTCGATGTAGGCTTCCGCCCGCTTCACGTAGAACGGCACGGCCGGCGATTGCGGCTCGAGGAGCGCGTCCGAATAGGCGTGGCGATGCGAGAGGAGAAAGCCTGTCAGCAACGACTGCTCGAATTGCCGCCCGGCGGCCGGTATATGCCGGATGAGTGCGTGCGGCTCCGACAATTCGGCCTCGGCATAGGCCAGGAGGCGCTGAAAACTTCGCCCTGCACCCGTTTCGATATCCGCATCGACCGCGAAATCCACGAAGCCGGGGATGTCATAGCCGAGCAGCTCGGCGCAGCATTCCGCAAGCTTGCGGCGGTTCATGATCAGGACATGGTTGTCCGCATCCTTCGGGATCGTGATCCGACGCTCTGGGCCGGAGGTGAAGATGACCGCCCGATTTGGAGAGAAGGCGAAGGCATCACGGCCGATCGTCAGCTGGCTTGCTCCACCCAGCGTCGTCACGAAGGCCATCCGATCGTCGTCGCCTCCTCAGGAGCTTGCTGCGTTTCCACGTCCCGGCCCACATGGAGCCGGAAGATGCCGAGATCGAACTGGCCCCGAAAACCGAACATGCCACCGGCACGACCGTCTCGCGAGAGCGGCATGAGCTGCTGCGGCGAGACGAGCGTATTGAGCGCGTTCTCCAGCTCGTCGAGCTTGTTCGACTGCCAGGTGTGGTCGATCACCAGATCGCCCTCTGGCCTCTTTGGAGCGACCTCTGGTTCGGACGGCCCGGCGCTGGCCCGTGAAGCATCCTGCCGCGTCATCCCGAGCACACTTCCGACTGGAGGTTGCCTTCAACGGCGGGTGAAGAAGAGCCTCCTGTCTGCTTGCCGGGCAGACCGTTCCGACGAGACATGATGCACAACCATCCAGAGACGCTTTGTAACAATAAAATTATTGCGCAATTCCGACAATGGCTGCGATTTTCCGATTTTCGCAACGGCAGGTTCAGTGGTCAAACGCTAAAGTACGGGCGACCTGTGGACGCTGAGCTTCGAACCAGAATTTGCCGTCGGAAATCTGGAGACGATAATGTTCGACAAAACGCCGAACGGCATCGAACAGAAAACAGCTTTGCAGATTGGGGCGTCGCGTTGGTACTTAGCGCACCCAATACCTATGAATATACGCACAAAGCCCGCTTTTACATGCTCCGCGGGCGGATTTCCACCCGCACGCTTTCCTCCAGAGCGTAAAGGCAAGCGGCGCCCTGCTTCTCCGCAAGAGGGCGACCGCCTTCGCCCGGCGCAGGCGGATCAGTGATTATCTCTCGGCACGCCGAAGGTTTGGGCGACCCGCTGGAATTTCATCGCAGGTTTCAGGGTCATGCCCTCTGACAATTGGTCGACCATGGAGCGTTGAATCTCCTGCCACGGCGTCTGGCTCGCGGGATAAGGATAGCCGCCTTTCGCTTCCAGATCCGCCCGGCGGCGGCGCAGTTCCTCGTCGGAAATCAAAATATCGGCGCTGCGTTTGTTGAGGTCGATGCGGATGCGGTCGCCCGTTTGAAGAAGCGCAAGCCCACCGCCCGCCGCCGCCTCCGGTGACGCATTAAGAATCGAAGGCGAGCCCGATGTCCCCGACTGACGTCCGTCGCCGATGCAGGGCAAGGCGAACACGCCGCGTTTGATGAGCACGCTCGGCGGCTGCATGTTCACCACCTCTGCTGCACCGGGATAACCGATGGGGCCCGCACCGCGCATGATAAGGATGGTGCGCTCGTCGATGTTGAGCGACGCATCGTCGATGCGGTGGTGATAATCCTCCGGCCCGTCGAACACCACGACACGACCTTCGAACGCATTGGGGTCGCTCGGGTTGCTGAGATAGCGATCCTGAAATTCCTTGCTAATCACGGAGGTCTTCATGATCGCGGAGTCGAACAGCGTGCCCTTGAGATTGAGGAAGCCCGCCTTTTCCTTCAGCGGCTTGTCATAGGGCCGGATCACTTCGCGATCCCAGGTGAACTTGCCGCGGCAATTGTCGCCGATGGTGGCGCCGGCGCAGGTCGGCGCTCGCTCATGAATCTTTCCTGCCGCAATCAATTCGGCGATGACCGCCGGCAAGCCGCCGGCGCGGTAGTATTCCTCGCCCAGATAAGCGCCCGCCGGCTGCATGTTGACGAGCAGTGGAATCTCGAAGCCGATCTTCTCCCAATCATCGCAGGTGAGCGGCACGCCAATATGCTTGGCGATGGCGTTGATGTGGATCGGCGCGTTGGTGGAACCGCCGATGGCTGCATTCGCGACGATGACGTTCTCGAACGCTTCACGCGTCATGATGTCGGACGGTTTCAGATCCTCCCACACCATTTCGACAATACGCTTACCCGTCTCGTAGGCCATCTGCCCGCGTTCGCGATAAGGCGCGGGAATCGCGGCTGAACCAGGCAGCGACATGCCCAGGGCTTCCGCCAGCGCATTCATGGTGGAGGCTGTGCCCATGGTATTGCAATGGCCGTCGGACGGCGCCGATGACGCGACGATGTCCATGAACTGCTCGTAGTCGATTTCGCCCGCAGCGTGGCGCTCGCGCGCCTTCCAGATGACGGTTCCCGATCCGGTTCGTTCACCGTGATACCAGCCGTTGAGCATGGGGCCGACATTCATCGAGATCGCCGGAAGGTTCACGGTCGCCGCCGCCATGAGGCAGGCGGGCGTGGTCTTGTCGCAACCGGTCAGCAGCACGACACCGTCGAGCGGATAGCCGTAAAGCACTTCGACGAGCGAGAGATAAGAGAGGTTGCGGTCGAGGCAGGCGGTCGGGCGCTTGCCGGTTTCCTGAATCGGATGACACGGAAACTCGAAGGCGATGCCGCCAGCCGCCGTGATGCCCTCGCGCACGCGCTTCGCCAGCTCGAGGTGATGGCGGTTGCACGGCGAAAGATCCGAGCCCGTCTGCGCAATGCCAATGATCGGCTTCTTGCCCTGCAGCTCCTCCCGCGTCAGGCCATAGTTGAGGTAACGCTCCAGATAGAGCGCCGTCATGCCCGGATTGTCGGGATTGTCGAACCAAAGACGGGAGCGAAGCTGATCCGGCGTGCGACGGTGAGGCCCTTCAACCATTCCGCAATCCTTTCTGATGTCAGCCGATGACGGCGTCTTGATTTGAGCCGGTGGCTTGCCGGAAATCAATCGTCGGTCGACTCTGTCCGTTCCAGTTTCTAGCCACCCCTCCCAAGGGACGATCGGATGTCGACAGGCTGAGCTTCTGATTTTATTCGCAATGTATAAATATTGTTGCACATGTCGCAACGGGGCGCTTTGATCGCGAAGGGAACGGCTCCAACTTCGTCATACGGCCATGATTCAAAAATTTGTCTGCCTTCCACTCTTTTTCGCCCTCAGCTTACCGGCATTCGCTGACGATTGCCCGACCGCGCAAACGGCAAAGCTCGGCTTTCTGCTTGAGAGGCCGGGGGCGCAAGCGGAAATTCGCTTCACCTCCGACCATTTCGTTCACGCCGTCAACACCTTCGCGGGCGGCAAACGGCAGGATGCTCTCTATTATCGCGGGCTCTTCCTCGTCAGCCGTTTCGATGATACGGCCCGGACCATCAACGTGCCGCTGTCCGATCTGCGATCCATCTTTCCTCTCGACCTAACGACCCGGCGCGCTCTGACCTACGCTCCGGCGGATCCGACCAAAGCTGGCGCGCTTGTGTCGATCGAAATGACGGTGACGGGGCAGGAGCGCCTTCAGTTGGGCCCATGCACTTACAACGTGCTCGTCATCCGCAACCGCTTTCTTAACGCGGAGGGGCGGGTCTTGTCCGAGCATACCGATCTCTATTCCCAGGATCTCAGCTTCATCCTAGCGAAGCGCTATGACGAACGCGGCGGCGTTCAGACGACCGTAAAGTATCAGAGCATCAAGCCCTTGAATCGCAGCTAACGTGCCCGCCTGAACCCGATGCCCCGACGTGCTTTCGTTGGCCCGCGATTGGAACAAGGCGAAGCTGTCCACCACGCGGAATGGACATCAGCTTAGTTTCTCTGCCATGTCGTCGATCTGTTTGCGCACAGTCGGATCGAGATCGAGAGCGTCGGCCAACCGATGGAGGAAGTCTCGTTCCTGAATCGTATCGGGGTCGATGGCGAGGCGCGCGGCGGCATAGACCTGCGCCGCCTTCTCGGGATCGTTCACGGCGTCGGAAATCTCATCCACATCTGCCGGGGACGCCAATTCGTCTTCCAGCCAGCTGCTCGCTTGAGGGTCAATTCCGCTCTCAATCAACGCCTTCAGCAACAGCTCGTGCTCGCGCTTGTCGACGCGCCCATCGGCCGTCACTGCCGCCACCATGGTTCGCAGAAATAACAACGCGTCGTCTTCGGTGACCGAAACCGGATGGAATCGCGAGGTCTCGGGCGGCATGACGGAAGCCGGACCAGCGTCAGGTCCTCGCTCACCCTCGGTGCGGCGCGTATGGAAGAGCTGATAGGCAAGACCGCCGAGAAGCGCGAGGCCGCCGATCTTCGCGACGCGCCCTGCCCAGCCCCCGCGACCGCCGCCCTCGGTCGCTCCGACGACGGCGTCCAGCAGTTTCTTGTAGCTGATCACGGCGGCCTCCCACATGTGTTCGAAGCCGAGCTAAGAAAACAACGGAGGCCTTGGCTTTTGGTTCATGCCGCCTTGCGGAGGCCGGATGCCTCGGCGGCGAGACGCCCGATCGCGGCAAAGTCCCCACTCTTCAGGGCCTCCCGCGGCGTGATCCACGTGCCGCCGACGCAGGGGACGTTGGATAGAGACAGATAAGACGGAGCGCTCGCAAGATCGATCCCACCGGTCGGGCAGAAGGTGAGCGTCGGCAGCGGTCCCTGGACGGACTTGAGCCATGCGGCTCCGCCCGACACGGCCGCCGGAAAGAATTTGAGGGCTTCAAAGCCAAGGCTCGCCAGCGTCATCGCTTCCGAAACGGTCGCGCAACCGGGCATGACGGGTATCGCCGCCTCGCTCAGATGCTCGGCGAGCTGAACCGGGGTGCCGGGGGTGACAATGAATTTGGCGCCCGCGTCGATAACCTCGCTGATCTGGCTCCTATGCAGCACCGTCCCCGCCGCAACCACGGCGTCAGGCAGAGCCTTGGCGATGGCGTTGATCGCATCGAGCGCCTGCGGGGTTCGGAGTGTGATCTCGATCGCCGGCAGCCCAGCCTCGAGAAGAGCATGGGCAAGATCGATGCTCGCCCGCGCATCATCGATGGTGACGACAGGGATCACGGGGGCAAGGCAGAGATAGCTTTGAAGCATGGCAAAGCGATCGGGCACTGCGGTAGTCTCCTCTCAATTTCACTAGCCGATCAAAGGCGGTGCAGAGGCGGTCATTCTACGACTCATAATTCTCTCCAGCCTAAAGCCTTTGCCCGACAACTCGATTTTTGCATGCTTACTTTTGAAGCTTGGCCCAGACGGCCTCAATAATCTTCATTGAGGCATCGTCGGGATGGCAGGGCGCGCCGCACGCGGCCTTGATGAGCTCAGCATTCCCGCGCCAAAGTTCGTAGTGGTTACGAATTCCCGTTCCCCAGCCATGATGAAAGAGGATGAGGCGATCCTTCTTTGTCTTTCGTAAAATCTCTTTGTTCTCGGCAGAAAGACGGGAAACCAAGTCATCGACCACGGCCTCCAGCTTGGTCGGCCAATTCCCCTGTTGAAGTGGAGTCAGAGCTTCTTCCGCGGAGCTTGGGCAAGCCGGAAACACCAAGGCGAGCACGAGCGCGGTGGCAAAAGCCGTCTGTGAGAAGCCGATAGTTAAAAGTCGAGTAATCACACCTCATCCCCTGCGGCTCGATATACTGCGGAGTCAATCTACGCACAGCAAGGGCCGCTATGGATCTCGACAGACACTGTTTGCTGGGTTGGACAAGGAACAGTCGACACGATTTTATTACCTTTTGGTCAGCGTGGCGTGCTGGCGGGGATTATGGGACCTCGTTTTCCGTCCATTTTGGTGGTCGAAGACGTTTCATGGCTTGGGTCGGACGTCGCGGTTTAGAAGCACCAGGCGAGGGGAGCGAGGATCAGGGCGTTGAAGAGGGTGGGTCCGAAGTGTTGCCAGAGGAGCGCGCCGGTTGCGATGAGGCAGAGGGCTGCGGCGGCGGCCAGGGCTGCGGCGGCTTTGTGGTTCGGGTTT
>NZ_JAATJS010000006.1 GCF_011777495.1 Microvirga terricola
CATTCTGACCGGCGATGCTTTCGCCAACAGGATCTATGGCGGATTGGGCAAGGACACGCTGAGCGGCGGCGCCGGCCGGGATGTGTTCGTGTTCAACACCAAACTGAACGCGAAGACGAATGTCGACAAGATCACCGATTTCAACGTGAAGGACGACACGATCTGGCTCGACAACGCCATCTTCAGAAAGCTCGGCAAAGGCTCGCTGGACAAACCCGGCAAGCTCAACAAGGCGTTCTTCGCCATCGGCGACAAGGCCAAGGACGGCAACGACTACCTCATCTACAACAAGAAGACCGGCGAGCTCTTCTATGATGCCGATGGCAACGGGGCCGGACAGGCCGTGAAATTCGCACAGGTGCAGAAGAACTTGGCCTTAACCGCCGCCGACTTTCTTATCATCTGAGCGTGTCGATTTCCGAGAAGGGAGCCTCAACGGCTCCCTTTTCATTTTCAGGCCCGTTGGAGCAGGTCCTACAACCCCGTCGGACGTCCGGCGATGACCGTCAGCATTTTGCCTTCGCCTAGAATGCGCTCGGCGGCGGTGCGGATGTCGGCTTGGGTGACCGCGCCGACGAGCCCGTTGCGGTGGCCGATATAGTCGATGCCGAGGCCCTCGAAGGCGATCTGGACCAGGGTGTGCGCGATCTTCGTCGAGGTGTCGAAGCCGAGCGCGTAGGAGCCGATGAGGTAATCCTTCGCCTTCCGCAACTCCTCGTCGCTCGGGCCGTCCTCGCGCAGGCGGGCCATCTCGTCCGAGATCACTTTCAGCGCTTCGCCGACGCGCTCGTTCTTCGTCGCTGTGTAGCCCCAGGTCATCGACGCGGCGCGATAGCTGACGAGCGACGTGCCGACGCTGTAGGCAAGGCCGCGCTTCTCGCGCACTTCCTGGAACAGGCGCGAGGTGAACGCGCCGCCGCCGAGGATGTGATTGAGAATGTAAGCCGGAATGAAGCCAGGATCGCGCCAGGCGATGCCGGGCGTGCCGAAGCGGATCACCGATTGCGGCACATCGAGGTCGACGACGAACTGCGAGCCGAGCTTGCCGAGCGCCACCGGCTCGATGGCGGTAAGCGGCGTCGCCTCGGGCAGCACGCCGAAAGTTTTGTCGATGAGCGCGGAGAGACGTTCCGTGCTGATGGCGCCGACGACCGCGACCTTGATGCGGCCGCGCGTGATGAGGGCGCGGTGCATCGCCAAAAGATCGTCGCGCGTGATCGCGGAAACGCTCTCGATGGTGCCCGAGGTAGAGCGGCCATAGGGATGGCCGGCAAAGCCCTCCTCGAAGAAGCGGCGCGTCGCCATGACGCCCGGATCGTTCTGCTGATAGCGCAGGCCCGCGATGGTCTGCGCGCGCACGCGCTCGATGGCATCCTGATCGAAGCGCGGCTCGGCCAGTGCGAGACGCAACAGTTCGAAGGCCTCGTCCGCGTGCTTGACGAGCGTTTTCAGCGAACCGCCGACGGCGTCGTTGCCCGCGTTGAAAGAAAGCTCGATGGCGCGCGCGGCGAGATGCTCCTGAAACGCATCGGAATTGAGTTCGCCCGCACCTTCATCGAGCAGGCGCGCCAGCATCTGCGCGACGCCGGGCTTGTCCGCAGGATCGTGAGCGGAGCCGCCTTCGAACGTGAAGGCGACGGCGATCAGCGGCACCACATCGGATTCGACGTGCCACGCCTCGACGCCGCTGTGAGGGCTAAGCGTCTTCACCGTGGTGGGGGAAGCGGAATGGGTTGCGAGGGTCGCGGTCATGGTCATTTCGGTTCTCACATGCGCGCTCACGACGCGGACTTTTTCAGATAGCCGGTCACGGAACGACGCAGAATGAGGTAGCGCTCCGCAATGGAGGCGAGATCGTCCTTCAGCACGGCCTCGATCTCGCTCGGCCAGCGCTGTATGTCCTCGAGGGTTTCGCCGATGGCGAGCGCCGAGCCGTAGATGCGCGCCAGCGCCGACTGACTGTCGTGGGAATAGATCGTCTCGGCGACGAGGCGGGTCTTGGCGCGCTCGATGGCTTCAAGATCAAGAGCGTCAGTAGCAATCGCCGCCAACACCTCGTCCATGGCCTGCTCCAGCGTCTCCAGCGAAACGCCCTCGGCGGGCACCGCATAAACGCAAAAGCGCGTCTCCTCCATGGCGGAAGACATATACCAAGCGCCCGCATTCACAGCGAGGCCGCGCTCCAGAACGAGCTTGCGGTAGAGATAGGATGTCGGACCGCCGCCGATCACCTCGGCTAGCAATTCGAGCGCGTAGCAGTCCCGGTCCTTCGCGCTGCAGCAGGACGGCACGAGATAAAGCCGCTGCAGGGTCGGCTGCTCGACCTTGGGATCAGCCACCGTGATATGACGCGCAGCAACCGGCTCCGGATCGCGCGGGCGGAAACGCACCGGGCGTGCACCGCGTGCCGGAATGCGGCCATAGATTTCTTCAGCGAGAACGCGCACCTCGTCGGAGGTCACATCGCCAGCGACGACGAGAATAGCATTCTCGGGCGTGTAGAACCGGCGGTAATAGTCAAGCGCGTGCTCGCGGTTAAGCGTTTCGATCTCATGCATCCAACCGATGATCGGAATGCCATAAGGATGATGCACGAACAGCGCCGCTGCCATCGCTTCCGAGAGCTGCGAAGACGGGTCCGTCTCGACACGCATGCGGCGCTCTTCCAGCACCACGTCGCGCTCAGGCGCAATAACGTCTTCGTCGAGCAGGAGGTTCGTCATGCGGTCGGCTTCGAACTCCATCATGGTCTTGAGGTGTTCGCGCGCGACGCGCTGAAAGTAAGCGGTGTAGTCGAACGAGGTGAAAGCGTTTTCCTGGCCGCCGAGGCCGGAGACGACCTTGGAGAATTCGCCGGCCGGATGCTTGGCGGTGCCCTTGAACATCAGATGCTCAAGAAAGTGCGCAATGCCCGACTGCCCGATCGGATCATCCGCCGAACCGTTGCGGTACCAGATCATGTGCGTGACGACGGGCACCCGGTGATCGGGGATCACGACGACGTCGAGGCCGTTGTCGAGAGTGAAGCTCGACACGTCCGGGCCGCTGCCTTCGGTCCGCCCCAGGGGAGCAGCGTCGACACGGAGGAAAGGCTTGGTGGTTGCATCCATCTTTTTAACCTTGGCGGAAACTAATCAACCCGTAGGATTTCGGTTACGGGAATAACTCAATCCGGCTCATGTGCAAGCGGAGCAATGAAAGTTCCGGGTGCGACAAGATTTTCATGCAGAGCTCGACAGACAGCTTAGCCTTCTAAGCTTGGCTTTTCTTGGCCCCAGAAAGCACTTCAGGCGAGACGGCCTGGCCGTTCGCCTGAAGGTGAAGAGATTTTGACTTGGCTTAGTAGCGCTGTTGCTGCTGCCGGATGAAGTTGATCGGACTATCCGGATCACCAACCGGCTGCGGGTCCACCGAAGCCTTGATCGGCGCGCCGCCCTGGGCCTTCAGCATTGTGCCCGGCGGATCGCTGAGATAGCGCCGCTCCAGGCCGCCATTGGCGAGCTTCACGTCGTCGCTCGGCTTGAACGCGCGCAACTCGTCGGGGCTCATGAGGCTCTTGTCGCCACGGCCGCCGAGGGCAGAGGGATGCTGCGTGTAGTTGTCCGGGTTGCGTCCGGCGCGCATCTCCTCAATAGAGAGGCGCTTGCCTTCGCTGTTCTTATAATATTCCGAGCTAGTCCAGGGCGTCTTGGCCTCGGCGGCGGCCTTGCGGGCGGCTGTCACGTCCGGGTCCTTCGGCCAATTGGAGTTGCGGGCTTCCGCTCCGCCACCGGGGGCGGGCTGGCGCAACTCCATCTTGGGCGGGAGGACCAGCGGCGCGCGCTCGTTATAGACGATCGGCGGCTTCTCCTTGGGAATGATGCCAATGCTGCCAAGCAGGCTTTTGACAGCCTCGCCCTCCTGCGCCATCGCACCGGAAGAGGCGACGAGAAGCGCCAGAGCGCCCGCGCGACCAACGACCTTCAATCCCTTCATGGCACTCACCGTTAGGTTCCCCATATCGTTCCCGAACGCCTGACCGCCCATTCGGGCGAACATAAGGCAGTAGGGAACTCCCCTCGCCTGATCTTATCGAGACCGGCGCTTTTCCAACAGAAAGGAGTCATAAAGCAATCCCACCACCCCCGCAACGATGGCCGCGTCGGCCACATTGAAGACGTACCAGGACCACGACCCAAAGTAGATCTGGATAAAGTCGAACACCGCGCCATAGGCCAAACGGTCGACGACGTTTCCGACCGCTCCGCCAGCAATGAGGCCGAGCGAAATCGCCAGAACCCGGCCCGTCGTCCGCCGGATCCAGACCCCGAGGCCGATGGCAGCGATGATCGAGACCACGATCAACACCCAGCGCCCGATTTCCGTGCTCTGCTGGAACAAACCGTAGGAAACACCGCGATTCCAGACCACGATCAGGTTGATGAACGGCCCGAAAGGCACCGGCTCACGCACGGGCAGGTCATAGATGAAAAGCCCGTAGATCTTCGTCACCTGGTCGAGCACGAGGGTGATGAAGGCCGCCGTGAAGCCGAGAATAGCCGCAAAGGAGAGGTCTCCCTTCTTCGCGCGGCGCTTCTTCCCCCCGCCTTTCGACGGCGAGGGGCTTTTCACGGCGCGCGGACGCGGCGGGGCGAATTGTTCGAGCCCGTCGGCGGGCGGCAACGAAGGATCGGGATTTTCGGTCGTGCTCATTCGGCGGCCGTCCTCAGGCGGTCCCATTCACGTAAAGCAGCAGCATCGCGCGGGGTCACATCCGGATAATCGGGGTCGGAGCCCACATCCTGCGAAACCTTCCAGGAGCGCGCGCATTTGCGCCCTTCCGCTAGAGCCGGCACGACGGCCACGCCCTTCACCTCATCGAGCCGGAAGGCGTCTGCCGGACCTTCGCCCGCCACAACCTTGATGCCCGAGGTGATGCAGATTTCGGCGAGATCGAGCCCCTGCACCGCCTGGAGAAGATCCGCATCCGCGATATGCACAACGGGAGCGGCCTCGAGGCTCGCGCCGATGCGCTTTTGTGCGCGCTCGATCTCGAGAGCGCCCGTCACCACGCGGCGCACGCGGCGGATCTTCGCCCAGCGCTCGGCCAACGCATCGTTGCGCCACTCAGCCGGCACCTGCGGGAAGGTTTCGACGTGCACGGACTCGGCGTTGGGATAACGCGCGAGCCACGACTCCTCCGCAGTAAAGGCGAGGATCGGCGCGATCCACGTCGCCACGCAGCGGAACGTCTGGTCGATGACGGTGAGCGCGCTCTTGCGGATCTTGCTCGACAACGGGTCGCAATAGAGCGTGTCCTTGCGAACGTCGAAATAGAACGCCGACAGGTCCGTCGTCATGAACGAGTTGAGCAGCGCGATCACGCGCTTGTAGTCGAAGGTGCGATAGGCCTCGCGCATCTCGCCGTCGAGCTCGACGAGACGATGCAGCACGAAGCGCTCCAGCTCCGGCATCTCCGTAAACGCGACCTTGTCGGTTTCATGGAAATGCGCGAGCGAGCCCAGCATCCAGCGGATCGTGTTGCGCAGCTTGCGATAGGTTTCCGCCGTCGTCTTGATGATTTCAGGGCCGATGCGCTGATCGTCCCAATAATCCACCGAGGCCGTCCAGAGGCGCAGGATGTCCGCGCCGTATTCCTTGATGATGGCCTGCGGCGCGACGGTGTTGCCGAGCGACTTCGACATCTTACGGCCTTGCTCGTCGAGCGTGAAGCCGTGCGTCACGACGATGTCGTAAGGCGCGCGTCCGCGCGTGCCGCAGCTTTCAAGCAGCGACGAGTGGAACCAGCCGCGATGCTGGTCCGAACCTTCGAGATACATGACCTGATCCGGTCCGCCATCGACCTTGCGCTTGACCTTCAGATCGTCGCGCTTTTCGAGGGCGAAGGCATGCGTGCAGCCGGAGTCGAACCACACGTCCAGAATGTCGTCGACCTTCTCGAAATCGGCGACATTGTAGCCGCCCGCTTTCAGGAAGCGCGCGCCGTCATCGGCATACCACGCATCCGCGCCTTCCTTCTCGAAAGCATCGGCGATGGCCTTGTTGACGGCCTCGTCCTTGAGAATCTCGTTGGTGCCCTTCTTCACGAAGACCGCGATCGGCACGCCCCAGGCGCGCTGACGCGACACGACCCAATCGGGTCGATTCTCGATCATGCCGTTGATGCGGTTTTCGCCGGATGCCGGCACCCATTCCACGGTCTTGATGCCATGCAGCGCGCGCTGGCGCAGCGTGTCGCCCTTGTTGTCCAGCGGCTTGTCCATCGCAATGAACCATTGCGGCGTGTTGCGGAACAACAGCGGCGCCTTGGAGCGCCAGGAATGCGGATATTGGTGCTTGAGACGCCCGCGCGCGATCAGCGCGCCGGCTTCGACGAGCTTCTTCAGCACCGCTTCGTTCGCGCCGCCATCCTTGCCCTTGTCGTCATAGACGCGCTCGCCCGCGAAGAGCGGGATATTGGGGAAGTAGGAGGAATCCGGCGACACGGTGTGCGGCACTTGCTTAAGGCCGCAAGCCTCGAACACCGCCTTGTGCTTGATATAGGTATTGTAGTCGTCCGCGCCGTGGCCAGGCGCGGTGTGCACGAAGCCCGTGCCCGCATCATCCGTGACGTAATCGGCCGGCAGCATCGGGACCTGGAAATCCCAATAACCGTTCGCGCCCTCAAGACCGCGGAACGGATGCGCGCAGCGCTCGATCATGACAGGCAGCACGTCCTTCACGCGCTCATAGCCCGTCACGCGCGACGCCGCGAAAACATCAGCCGCGAGCTTGTCGGCCAGCACGAAACGGTCGCCGACTTTCGCCCAATTGTCGGACGCCGCTTCAGTAACCTTGTAAAGGCCATAAGCGATGTCCGAACCAAACGCGATGGCGCGGTTGGCAGGGATCGTCCAGGGAGTCGTCGTCCAGATGACGACGGACGCGCCTTCGAGATCACCGTCGAGCGTGTTGGTGATGGGGAACTTCACCCAGATCGTGGTCGAGGTCTTTTCGTGATACTCGACCTCGGCTTCCGCGAGCGCGGTCTTTTCGACCGACGACCACATCACCGGCTTCGAACCGCGATAGAGCTGGTCGCTCGTCGCGAACTTCATGATCTCGCGGGCGATCTGCGCTTCCGCATCGAAGGACATGGTCTGGTAGGGATTGGCCCAATCGCCCTCGACGCCGAGGCGCTTGAACTCCTCGCGCTGCACGTTGATCCACTTTTCGGCGAACGCGCGGCACTCGCGGCGGAACTCGACGACGTTCACGTCGTCCTTGTTCTTGCCCTTGGCGCGATATTCTTCCTCGATCTTCCACTCGATCGGCAGACCGTGGCAATCCCAGCCGGGCACGTAGTTGGAGTCGAAGCCCAACATGCCCTGAGAGCGCACCACCATGTCCTTCAGGGTTTTGTTGAGCGCGTGGCCGATATGGATGTTGCCGTTGGCATAGGGAGGGCCATCGTGCAGCACGAAGCGCGGGCGGCCCTTCTGGACCTCGCGCAGGCGCTCGTAGAGCTTGTTCTCGTTCCAGCGCTTCAGCAGATCCGGCTCGCGCTGCGGCAGGCCTGCTCGCATGGGGAACTCGGTCTGCGGCAGAAACAGCGTTTCGGAATAGTCGCGCGCGGGGGCGTCGGTCTTATCGGTCATAGCGGTCAATCGGTCTTGATGAGGATGGCCCGCATCAACGGGCGCTCCAGGCATTCGTGAAGAGGCGAAACGGCTCAGATCCCGGCCCTTCGCGCATCAGGCGAAGGCCGGGCCTATAATTCGCGAAGCACGGCCGGGGACCGCGCGGGAAGCCTGAAAAGCCACGGACATGGCATGCCTTTTAGCAGCGCCTCGCGGGATAATAAAGCGTAGCGATTCCGGCTGCGGGTCATTAATTTAGGAAAGAACGAATGCGACCCGACCGCGTTTCCCGCTCTCTCGCAAAGGAATGGAACGAATGGCCCCAACCACGGCTCAGGCTGCCCACCGCTCGAAATCCGGCTTCGACCTGACCCCGCCGAGCGGGGAGCAGTTCGACAGGCTGGTGGCGGACCTCGACGACGAAGAGCGCCGCATCATCCTCGATCACGGCACGGAGCGGGCCTTCTGCGGCGTCTTCAACGCGGCGAAGGAGGCCGGCATCTATGTCTGCCGCCTGTGCGGCCTGCCCTTCTTCCGCTCCGGCGCCAAGTTCGAGTCCGGCACCGGCTGGCCAAGCTTCTTCGACCCTGTCGACCGGGAGCATATCGCCTTCATCCGCGACTTCAGCTACGGCATGATCCGCACGGAAATCCGCTGCGCCCGCTGCGACGGCCATCTTGGCCACGTGTTCAACGACGGCCCGCCGCCCACCGGCGAACGCTATTGCATGAACTCCGCCTCGATGCGCTTTGTGGCCGAGGGCCTGCCCCTGCCCGACCTGCTCGGCCGGGGGGCGCCGGAGGGGAAGCCGTCCGCGTAGGCGCTACTCGCCGATCATCGACACGGTCTTGTCGTCAGTGAGCAACCGCTTCGCTTCAGCCGAGTCCTTGTCCATCTGCGCGATCAGCGCCTCGACGCTGTCGAATTTCTCCTCGCCGCGAATGAAGCCGACGAATTCCACATCGAGCATCTGGCCATAGAGATCGCCCGAGAAATCGAACAGGAAGGTCTCGAAAAGCGGCGCGCCGTTGTCGAAGGTCGGGCGGCGGCCGAAGCTCGCGACGCCCTCGACGAGGCGGCCGCCCACATTCGCCCGCACCGCATAGATGCCGTGCATGAGACGGCAATCGTTGGCTAAGCGCATATTGGCCGTGGGATAGCCGAGATCCCGCCCGCGCTTGTCGCCGTGGCGGACCTCCCCATGGACGAACCAGCGATAGCCGAGAAGCCGGTTGGCTTCCGTGATGTCGCCGCGCTCCAACGCGGCGCGGATGGCGCTGGAGGAAATCGGCTCCTCATCCTCCGTCACGGCCGGAGCGATGAGGCATTCAAGGCCGCGCTCCTTGCATAATTCCAGCATCCGTGCCGGGTTACCCTCGCGGCCTTTGCCGAAATGGAAGTCGTGGCCGATCACCACCCCGGCGATCTTGAACTCCCGCGCCAGAAGATCGACGAACTGTTCGGCGGTCAGGGAGGCGAGCCTCTGATCGAACCGCTGCAGGAAGACGCCCGCAAGCCCGAGGCGCGAGAGGATCTTGAGTTTCACCGGCTCCGGCGTGATGCGGAAGACCGGGCGGTCCGGCTGGAAAAAGGTGCGGGGATGCGGCTCGAAGGTGATGACGACACCGCGATTTTCCGCCGCGATCGCCATGTTGATGAGATAGCGGTGGCCGCGATGAACCCCGTCGAAATTGCCGATGGCGGCAATGGCGTCCCTCATACTCTCCGGCGCGGGATCGCCCTCGCGGCAGACCACGAAGGGAGGAGGCGGCGGAGGCATTTCGATTTCAGAGGACATCGGATCCAGACGGGCTTTTTAAGCGGCGCGAGCCTGTCGAAAGACGATCTCGGGGTCAAGCATCGAGGGGCGTGATGGTTCACGCCGCCCAGGACAGCACGTCCGTGATGGCCTGCGGCTTCACCGGCTGGCGAGAGACCCAGTCCTGCACGTGCTGCGACACCAGCGGACCGTGATGGACTTTCAGCTCTTCCGCATGGATTCCGCGCGCGATGAGGAGAGAGTCGATGCCGAAACCCGCCGCGCCCGCGATGTCCGTGCGAATGGCGTCGCCGATGGCGAGCACCCGGTCCTTAGCGATGGGGCGCCCGTTGAGGGAGGCTGCCACCGCGATGGCCCGATCATAGATCGGCGCATGGGGCTTGCCGGCATAATAGACGTCGCCGCCCATCTCCTCGTAAGCCACGCCCAGTGCGCCTGCGCAGGGCACGATGACGTTGCCGCGCTCTACGATGAGATCCGGGTTGGCGCAAACCATCCAAAGCTTGCGCTCAAGCATCGCCTCGAGGCGGGGGCGATAGGTTTCAACCGTCTCCAGTTCGTCGTTCTCGAAACCCGAGCACACCACGTATTCGGCTTCCGCGATGGAGCCGAAGCGGATGTCGAGCCCGGCATAGATCGGCATGTCGCGGGCGGGGCCGATATGGTGCACCAAGTTGTGGACCCGCTCCTCGATGGCGAGCCGCGTCAGGTCGCCGGAAGTGACGATGGCGTCGTAAGCGGTGCGGGGAACGCCGAAACCGTCGAGCTGCGTGCCGACCGCCGCACCCGGGCGCGGCGCGTTGGAGACGAGGACGACGCGCCCTCCTCCCTCGCGAAAGCGCGTCAGCGCCTCGCTTGCCGTCTCATAGGCCTTGACGCCGTTGTGCAGCACGCCCCAGACGTCGCACAGGACGAGATCGTAGCGATCCGCCAGCGGCTGCAGGCCATCGACAAGGGCGGGGCGAAGAGAGGCGGTCATCAAAGTCTCGCGGTTTTTAAAGCAGCAGACGGAGCGTCTTCCTCAAGAAATAGGAACCGGCGTTTCGGGCCGAAATGCTGCGAAACAGGGCCGTTCGCTCCAAGCGGCAGGGCTAGGCCCTCGCCCTGTTTAAGTCAACCGGCGCGGCGCAGAGCAGGCTTGCCGTCGGTCGCCTCTTTCGCGCCCAACACCTCGGACCGGACGGCACGAGGGGCGGCAAACACGAAGCCCTGCGCGAGCGGAACGCCGAGATCGACCAGGACCGGCACCGTCTCCTCCCGCTCGACGCGCTCGGCCACGAGCCTGATGCCTTCGCGGCGCAGGATGGTGGCAAGATCGCGCACGCTCCACTCGGAGGCGGAAGCCCCTTCCCTCTCGGCTGCGGTGATCATCAGATCGGCGGGAAGCTTCATGAAGCGCACGCCGAGATCGGCAAGGGCACGGGCGTCGAAAGCAAGATCCTCGGCCCGGTCGAGAGAAAGCGGCACGCCCCGGTCCCGCAGGACGGCGAGCGCGTCTTTCCGGCCCGTATCGAGATCGCGCCAGGCGCTTTGCGGGAGTTCCAGAACGATCTTGCCCAAAACCTCGGGCGACGCATCCAGAAGCCTGACGACGGAGGCAAGGAAGCCCGGCTGCTTCACCGAAAACGGCGACAGGTTGACGCCGACGATGGCCTCGCTGCCGCGCGCCAGCAGGTGCTTGGCAACTGCGACGGCGCGCGCGAGAACCTTCCGGTCGAATTCCGGCATGCGGCCCAAACGCTCCAGAACGGGCAGGAACTCGGCAGGCGTCAGAAGCGTGTCGTCGGACAGCCGCAGCCGCGCGAGCGCCTCGTAGAAGCGGACCCGGCGCTGCGGCAGCGCGACGACCGGCTGGAGGTGAAGTTCGATCCCGCCCGCCTCGAAAGCCTGGGTGACGAGCCGCATCCGCTTGATCTCGTCCTCGGCTTCCTTACGCGGCAGAAGCGAGGGCTCGGGCTGCGCCTTCTCTGGCACAGCGACCGGGACGGGACGCGCTTCCGGCACAATCTTGAGCGCCGGCTTCTCGCTCTCGGCAGGCTGGGCGGAGGACGTGAGGGTGCTTCTTAGATCGGCCACGTCGCGGTTCTGCGCGGCGACATTGCGGGCGAGTTCGCGCACCACGCCGCCGAGGAGACCGACCGTGCCCGTGACCTCGGCCATAGTGGTGCGGATGGCAGGGCTCGCGCCCGTGCCGGGGCTGCGCATCTCCTGCTCCAGCCGGATCAGCCGCTTGGCGAGAAATCGCAAATCCGAGGCGGCGCGCTCGGCGGTCTTGGCGGCCTCGTGGGCCCGAAGCCAGGCAAAAGCCACGCCGGACAGCGCCGCGACATGCAGAAGCGCGACTGCCATCCAGACAAGATCGACTTCCATCACCACGACAGCAATGACAACGGCCGCAGCCGCAACCAGGGAGAGAACGCCCAAGGCCCCTCCGCGGCTATCCAAGAGCTGCAATCCCTTTGCCATGTGCACCCTGGGGGCCCCCGCTCCCGTGGTCACGCCTTTGAAGGGCGAATCAGTGTGAAATGATGTTGTCCAAGCGGAACCTGAACCGCAAGCGTTACTACGTTGCAAGCGATAAATTTGCCGCTTTCACCCTGCAAAAGCCCTTCCATGGCGAGTCGTCCCGCTGCTAGGCTGCTCGCTGCAAATCATGTTCGAGGATTCCATGACCGCTCAATCATCCCGGGCCGCCAACGACCTTTCCGCACCGAACGATCTTGAGGCCTGGTGGCTTCCGTTCACGGCGAACCGCTCCTTCAAGCAGCGCCCGCGCATGATCGCCCGCGCCAAGGACATGCACTACTTCACCCCGGACGGACGGGCCGTGATCGACGGCGCGGCGGGTCTGTGGTGCTGCAACGCGGGCCACAACCGCGACCGGATCACCGCCGCGATCCAGAACCAGGCGGCGGAGCTCGACTACTCGCCCGCCTTCCAGTTCGGCCACGCGGCGGGCTTCGCCACCGCGTCGCGCATCGCGCAGCTCGCGCCGGGCGATTTGAACCACGTCTTCTTCTGCAATTCGGGCTCGGAGGCGGTCGACACCGCGCTCAAGATCGCCCTCGCCTACTGGAACGTTTCGGGCCAGGGCAGCCGCACGCGCCTGATCGGCCGCGAGCGCGGCTATCACGGCGTCGGCTTCGGCGGCATCTCGGTCGGCGGCATCGTCAAGAACCGGCAGTTCTTCGGCTCGCTCCTCGCGGGCGTCGACCACCTGCCGCACACCTATAACCGCGCCGAGCAGGCCTTTTCGCGCGGCGAGCCGGAATGGGGCGCGCATCTCGCGGACGATCTGGAACGCATCGTCGCGCTGCATGACGCCTCGACCATCGCCGCCGTCATCGTCGAGCCGATGGCAGGCTCCACCGGCGTGCTGCCGCCGCCGAAGGGCTATCTCCAGCGCCTCCGTCAGATCTGCGACAAATACGGCATCCTGCTGATTTTCGACGAAGTGATTTCCGGCTTCGGCCGTCTCGGCACCGCCTTCGCGGCGGAGCGCTATGGCGTGATCCCCGACATGATCACCTTCGCCAAGGGCGTGAATTCCGGCACCGTGCCCATGGGCGGCGTGCTGGTGCGCCAGGGCATCTACGATGCCTTCATGAAGGGGCCGGAAAACATGATCGAGCTCTTTCACGGCTACACCTATTCCGGCCATCCGCTCGCCTGCGCGGCGGCTCTGGCGGCGCTGGACATCTACCGCGACGAGAAGCTGTTTGAGCGCGCCAAGGCGCTGGAGCCGGTCTGGGCCGATGCGATCCACTCGCTCAAAGGCCTGCCGAACGTCCTCGACATCCGCACCATCGGCCTCGTCGGTGCCATCGATCTCGCTTCACGCCCCAACGCCGTGGGCGCGCGGGCCTTCGAGGCCATGGACCGTGGCTTCAACGAATACGACCTGATGATGCGCATCACCGGCGACACCATCGCTCTCTCCCCGCCGCTCATCATCACCGAGAACCAGATCGGCGAGATCGTCGACAAGGTGGGCAAGGTCATCAAGGCGGTGGCCTAAAACCTCAAAACCCCTCGCTGTCATGGCCGGGCTTGTCCCGGCCATCTCGACCCGTGGAGCGCGACGCATCGAGATCACCGGCACAAGGCCGGTGATGACATGGGTGAGAGGCATCGCGGCCGCAACAACCCTTGCCCCTCCCAGCCTCACGGGGTAGGACGCGCTACGTTTTCTCTTCAAAGACCGGCACCCCATGTCCAAAGCCGACAAACTGAAGGCTCGCGCGCCGCGCGGCTTCGCCGACCGTGGCCCCGCGGAACTCGCGGCAACCGAGCGGATGCTCGCGGCCATCCGCGAATCTTACGAACTCTATGGCTTCGAGGGGGTCGAGACGCCCTTCGTCGAGTACACCGACGCGCTCGGCAAGTTTTTGCCGGATCAGGACCGCCCAAACGAGGGCGTGTTCTCCTTCCAGGACGATGACGAGCAGTGGCTGTCGCTGCGCTACGACCTGACCGCGCCGCTCGCGCGCTATGTGGCCGAGAACTTCGACGCCCTGCCGAAACCCTATCGCAGCTACCGCGCGGGCTGGGTTTTCCGCAATGAGAAGCCGGGGCCGGGCCGTTTCCGCCAGTTCATGCAGTTCGACGCCGACACGGTGGGTGCTGCCTCCGTCGCGGCGGATGCCGAAATCTGCATGATGGCCGCCGACACGCTGGAAAAGGTTGGCATCAAGCGCGGCGACTATGTCATCAAGGTCAACAACCGCAAGGTTCTGGATGGCGTTATGGAGCACATCGGTCTTGGCGGCGACGATAAAGCAGGCCAACGGCTCACTGTGCTGCGTGCCATCGACAAGCTCGACCGTCTAGGGCTGGACGGCGTGAGCCACCTTCTCGGCGCAGGCCGCAAGGACGAGAGCGGCGACTTCACCAAGGGCGCGGGACTCAACGATGCGCAGATCCTCTCGCTCATGCAGTACGTGAATTGGCAGTCAATTCGACTGCAACCTGCAGCTAGCGACCCGTCAAAGATGGAAGTGGTTCCAGATCACATTTCGCCGAACATGCAAGTCGTGGAGGCACTACGAAGCGCGTTTGCAGGGAACCAGACCTTAGATGACGGTCTCGAAGAGCTGGAAACGATTGCCACCCTCATCGATGCAGCTGGCTACTCAGATCGGGTTCGTATCGACCCCTCCGTGGTGCGTGGCCTCGAATACTATACCGGCCCGGTCTATGAGGCCGAGCTGACCTTTACAGTGACCGACGAGGACGGACGCCCCGTGCGCTTCGGCTCGGTGGGCGGCGGCGGGCGTTATGACGGGCTGGTGGGGCGTTTCCGCTCCGAGCCCGTTCCGGCCACTGGCTTCTCGATTGGCGTGTCGCGCCTGTTCTCGGCGCTGCGCATGGTTAAAAGCCCCATCGTCTCTGGGGCGGAGCAGCCGGGTCCGGTCGTGGTTCTGGTCATGGACAAGGACCAAATCGCCGCCTACCAGCGCATGGTTTCGACCCTGCGCCAGGCCGGCATCCGCGCGGAACTCTATCTCGGCTCGTCCGGCATGAAGGCGCAGATGAAATATGCCGACAGGCGGCAGAGCCCCTGCGTCGTTATTCAGGGCTCGAACGAGCGCGAGCGCGGCGAGGTCGAGATCAAGGACCTCATCGAGGGCGCAAAAGCCGCTGCCGCCATCGCCTCCAACGAGGAATGGAAAGCCGCCCGCCCGGCGCAGTTCTCGGTCTCTGAGAGCAAGCTCGTCGAGGCTGTGCGCGAGGTTCTATCTCGGCATTTCGCTTGACGTAACACCCTGTCCCAATAAGTTTAAGCTTCCATTGGGATAGGGGGCTTCCCGTGCGGACGGCTTTGGGCGTCTGGACTCTGGCATGGCTTGCGCTTGGATCGTCAGGCGCGTCTGCCGCTTCCCCCGCCTTTCCGCATTACACCATCAAGGACTGGTGCGCCTTCGCAGCGACCCTGAACCGGCAGGAATCCAAGGCGATCCTGCAGGGCTGCCTCTCGCAGGAGCAGAAGTCCTACGAGCTGGTGAAGGCCCGGTGGAACACGCTGCCCGCCGAGATCCTCCGCCGCTGCATTCCCGCCTCGCAACAAAACCGAAACGGCTCCTATTTCGTGCTGCGTATGTGCATCTGGGGCGAGCTTCCCGAGGCGAGAAAGCACGAACTCGTCGGCGGTTGAGCCCGAGAAACTTAGCCGGAACTCTTAAGCTTGCCTCGGCGTTTTCTTTGGGCATGCGAGCACGGAGAGACCGCCATGGCGAAAGCCAAAGCAGCCAAAGCGAAGAAAAGCCCCGGCAAGGCCGCCAAGCCGGCCAAGGCCCCTGAAAAGGCGAAAAAGCTGCCGAAGGGCCTGCGCAAGTTCGCGCCGCTCAAGACCCTCATGAGTTCGGAGCTGGGGCGCGAGATTTTGGCGGAAGCCCTGGTCGCGGCAGCAGCCGCGGCAGCCGCAGCCCTCACCAAAAAACGCCCAGCCACAAAAATCGCCTCCGCCATTTCGGAAGCGACGCCGAAGGTCGTCGAGGCCGCCAAGCAGACGGTTCAGACAGCCGCAGACGCGGTCGCCGGCGTCGTCACGGAAGCGGCGCACACCTACCTTCCGACAGCCGTGATGGGCGAGCGAGAGCCGAAGCCGGAGGGCACGAAGACCGCCGGAAAGCCGGCTTACGCGCATCTCGCGAGCGATCTTAACAAGGTTAAGAAATCACCGCGCAAAGCGCCGAAGCCCGAGCGGCCCGCGAAGCACTGACAGGCTCCCATGGCCGCGCCCTGCTCCGGATGCGGCCCTCCCCTGTTCACCCTGCCCGCCGAAAACGGTCGCCTTCCCTGTCGAGCATTGCTAGAGAGCATGCGGACAAGGAACTTGGACGACGCCAGTGACGGAGACGGAAGCCATCATCGCGCTGATCGCGCTCTTCGAGCGCGAGGGCTATGCGCGCGTCGAACCGGCTGTGCTGCAGCCAGCGGACATGTTCATCGATTTGTCGGGTGAGGATATCCGGCGGCGCATGTTCGTGACGCAGGACGCCTCGGGAACAGAGCTGTGCCTCAGGCCCGAATACACCATCCCCGTCTGTCTCGGCCATCTCACCCATCACGGCGCGCAACCGGCCGGCTATTCCTATGGCGGCCCGGTCTTCCGCATGCGCCCGGGCGAAAGCGGCGAATTCCTCCAGGCCGGCCTTGAATCCATCGGCCGGGCAGACGCCTCCGCCGCCGATGCCGAGATTTTGGGGCTTGCCCTCGAAGGGCTGGAACAGCTCGGGCGAACCTCCTGCCGCGTCAAGCTCGGCGATATGGGGCTGCTCCACGCGCTCATCGACGCGCTCGGCGTCGCGCCCGCCGCCAAGCGCCGGGTCATCCGCGCCATCGTCTCAGGCCAGGGGCTCGCGAGCCTCGCCGACACCGAGGGCCAGAGTGAGGAACACGCAGGCCTTCTCGCCGCCATCGAGGGCCAAGCGCCTCAAGCCGCCAAGGCCTTCGTGGAGGATATTTTGTCCATCGCCGGCATCGCCCGCGTGGGCGGGCGGACTGCAGGCGAAATCGCCGAGCGCTTCCTTGCCCGGGCATCGAACCGCACGGGCCTGTCGGATGACGCCCGGAACGTGCTGGAGCGCTACCTCGCCATCGCAGGCGATCCGGATCAGGCGATCCAGGCGGTGAAAAATCTCGCGAAGGATGCCGGGCTCGATCTCGGCACGGCGATCAGCGCCTTCGAGGAACGGACTGGCTTCATGGCGGCGCGTGGGCTCGATGTGAGCGCCTTTGCCTTCGCCGCGACCTTCGCGCGCAATCTCGACTACTATACCGGTTTCATCTTCGAGGTGCTGGACCCGGCCCGCGGCGACGGCAAGCCGGTCGTCGGCGGCGGACGTTATGACCGCCTGCTGGAACACCTCGGAGCGGCAGCGCCGATCCCGGCAGTCGGCTGCTCTTTCTGGCTCGAACGCATCGTGGGGAGGCCCTGATGAGCGATTCTCCCCTGATCCTGGCGGTGCCCTCCAAGGGCCGCCTGCAGGAAAACGCGGCGGCGTTCTTCGCGCGCGCCGGTCTCGTCTTCAATCAGTCGCGCGGCGCGCTCGATTATCGCGGCACGCTGAGCGGCGTGCCTGACGTCGAGGTGGCCTTCATTTCCGCCTCCGAGATCGTCAGCCACTTGGCGAGCGGCGCGGCCCATCTCGGCATTACCGGCGAGGACCTGATCCGCGAGCAGATCGCTGATGCGGACGAGGCCGTGGAACTGCTCACGCCCCTCGGCTTCGGCTATGCCAACGTGATCGTTGCGGTGCCGCAGGCCTGGATCGACGTGCGCACCATGGCCGACCTCGACGAGGTCGCCGCCGACATGCGCGCCCGCCACGGCCGCAAGCTGCGTGTCGCTACGAAATACGTGAACCTGACCCGCCGTTTCTTTGCGGAGCGGGGCATAGCCGATTACCGCATCGTGGAAAGTTTGGGAGCTACCGAAGGCGCGCCGGGCGCGGGCTCGGCGGAAATCGTGGTCGACATCACCACCACCGGCGCGACCCTGAAGGCCAATGCGCTCAAAATCATCGACGACGGGATGATCCTCCGCTCGGAGGCCAATCTCGTCGCATCCGCCCGCGCACCCTGGAACGACCGCGCGCGCCGGGCCGCCACCACCGTCCTGACCCGTATCGCGGCGGAGGAAGAAGCCCGCACGAGCCGCGAGGTGCGCGCCGCGCTCGATCTCTCCCGCGTGTCGGGCCTCTCGGCCCTTGTCCAGCAATTCGGTGCGACCTTGCCTTACGGCCAGCCGGCAGGCGGAGAAGTGGTGCTGCATTGCAAAGCCTCGACGGTGTTCGAGATCGTGGCCGGGCTGCAGGCCATCGGAGCGCAGGACATCACCGTGCGGGCCTTCGACTACCTGTTCCGTCCGACGAACGCCCTGACCGAGCGGCTGCTGCGCCGGATCGGTTGAAAACAGTCCCAGGCGGCTTTGCCGATGGTAGCCGTATGTGCAAATAATCAAAGGACGCGCGGGAGACGTTGCCTCCGCGCGTCAGGCCCCTTATGGTCCCGGCGTTTTTCTGTTCACGAGGTTCTGATGTACGCGCTTCGCCTTGCGGCGCTCCTGGCCGCCCTCGCCACGGTATCGGCAGCCCATGCCCAGACCCAGACTCCCATTGGCCGCCCCGCCGGCCCGGCCCGTCAGGTCGATACCAAGGTTCCTCAGCCCGGTGAGAAGGACAAGATCTTTCCGCTTGGCTCGTCCTGGGTCGCCGTGAGCCTCAACGGCAAGCCCTTCGGGGGCGACCGCCCGAGCTTCGCGCTCGACGACCAATTGCGCGCCCGCGGCTTCGGCGGCTGCAACAACTACTCGGCCACCGCCTATCCCCTGCGCGAACAGGGCCTCGCGGTCGGCCCCTTCGCGCTGACCAAGAAGTCCTGCGACAAGACTATCATGGCGACCGAGCAAGCCTTCCTCGTGGCGCTTCGCACCTCGGCGAAGTGGGACATTCTGGGCTCGACGCTCATCGTCCGCACCCAGAACGGCGAGCTGCGGTTCGAGCGGGCGCTCTAGGAATTCCGAACGAGCGATTTCGAATGGCCGGCCTCGCGCCGGCCATTTTCGTTTTGGAGTCCTCGCGTTGTCGTGGCCGGGCTTGTCCCGGCCATCTCGATGAAATCGCCTCACGTATCGGGGTGACCGGGACAAGCCCGGTGACGACAACGGGAAAGAGCGCCTACTCCGCCGGTTCCGGCTGGCGCCGCTCGACGGGTGCGAAAAGCCCGTCTTCGGTCTTCACCATGTCGATGCGCCGGTTGTGGAAGGCGGACAGCGTCGAGCGGTGGCCGATGGAGACGACGGTGGTTTCGGGCAGCTTCTCGCGGATGACGGCGTAGATCTCAGCCTCCGTCGGCTCGTCGAGGGCAGCGGTGGCCTCGTCCAGGAAAAGCCAATCAGGCTTGGCGAGGAGCGCCCGGGCGATGGCGAGGCGTTGCTGCTCGCCGAGCGAGAGCGTCTGCGCCCAGGCACGCTCCTCGTCGAGACGATCCACGAGAGCCGGCAACCTCGCGGCGCGCAGCGCCTCCTTAATGGCGGCATCGCCGTAAGCCACATGCGTGCCGGGATAAGTCACCGCCGCGCGTAAAGCTCCCATCGGAATGTAGGGCCGCTGCGGCAGCAGCATCATCGACTGGCCTTTCGGCACGAGGATCTGGCCCGTACCAAATGGCCAGATGCCAGAGATGGCGCGGAAGAGCGTCGACTTGCCCGAGCCCGACGGTCCCGTGAGCAACGTCGTCTCCCCCTGGCGGAAGGACACGCCATCGGCCGTCATCAACACGCGGCCATCGGGGAGCGCAACCTGAAGGCCTTCGACATTGAGATCGCCGTTGTGCGAGGGCGCGAGCGTGACGCGGCCCTTCTCACCCTGGTGACGCACCGCTTCGATAGCGGCCTCGAAAGTGGTCAGACGGTCAACGCCCGCCTTGTAATTGGCGATAGTGGAGTAAGACGTGATGAAGAAGTCCAGCGCGCCCTGCACGCTCGAGAACGCGCCGACCGTCTGCTGCATCTGGCCAAGGGTCACCTTGCCAATGAAGAAGTAAGGCGCGGTCAGGATGTAGGGCACGACCACGTTGGCCTGGAAGTAAGCCGACTGGAATACTTGCAGACGCATAACGCGGCGAACGATCTGCATGAAGTTGCGCACGATCATTCCAAAGCGTCCGTTCAGTGCCTGCTGCTCCGCCGTCTCACCGCCGAGCAGCGCAACCTGTTCGGTGTATTCGCGCAGACGCGCAAGGGAGAAGCGGTAATCCGCTTCCACGCGCTCCTGCTGGAAATAGAGGCGGATCAGCGGACGCCCGATGGCATGTGTCAGCCACGTTCCGAGAACGGCATAGGCGATACAGACCCAGACCAGCAGACCGGGAACCGGAATGTCCGTGCCGGGCAGCGTGAATCCAGCCGAGAGCGACCACAGGATCGCGATGAAGGACACGAGTGTCGCAGATTGGTTCAGCAGGCCGATGGAGAGCGTGTAGGTCTGGTCGATATAGCTCTTCAAATCGTCCGCGATACGCTGATCGGGGTTGTCCGCCGCGTGGCCGACAAGCTGCATGCGATAATGCGTGCCTTCGCTCAACCACTCGTGCACGTAGAGCCGGTTGAGAAAGCCGCGCCAGCGGATGCGAAGCACGTATTGCGATACGATCTCGACCAGTGCCGTCGTGATGAAGACAGAAGCGAGCGGCACGAAGACCCAGAACAGCTGATACCAGAACGCTCCCGCATCCTTCTCCTGAAGGGCGTTGAACATGTCGCGCCCGAAGAAGTTCAGCCGGACGTTCAGCGCGACCTGACCCAGATTGATGAGGAGTAGGAAAGCGAGTAGCGCTGTGCCGATGGCCCCTTCCGATGCGCGAATGCGGCCAATCAACGGCACATGGATTTCACTCAACGCCCTGGAGGTGAAATAGCGATCCGCGATGCGCGTGATCGTGCGGATGACCGGGACGCGCGACACGCCGAAGATGATGAAGGCGAAGATCGTCGCGCCAATGGGCATGGAGGCCGGCGGCACATAATCCGCGAAGGATTCCGATACGAGGCCGAACGCCCGCAGGAGGCTTAAGGCCACCAGAAGGCCTTCGACACCCGCCAGGACGCCGATGAAGATCTGGAGAAACTTCGCCATCGACCGGGCGAGGAAGAGCGCCACACTTAAGCCTAGCACTGCCACCGGCAACAGGATCGAGATGTCCGTTCCGCCCCATTGCAGGGCGAGTAGCGCAAGACCGGCTGCTGCTGTGGCTATGCTGGCCTGAATCATATGGTTGGTCCCCCAAACCCTCTGAAGCAAAAACGAATTATGACTTGTCTAAAGCATGATCCGACGGAGGGGAATCAGACTGCCCCTTCGGATCGGCTCAAATGTGAGCGAGCGTCCCGCGCCCCTTGTTGCGGCGGGCCGTGCATGCCCGATCAACCGCCCTCGTGGCAAAAAAATGGTGAAAGTCCCGATTTTCCGGGGCTGTGACGACACGTACCAGGGCATCGTGGCACCCGGCAGATCGTTCCTCAGAACATACTTTCCGATTTAAAGAACGAAAAAGTTGACATAGAGAACAAGATAGCGCATCTCTTCGCATCCGCACAATGAGACCGGTCCCCAAGGAAAACCACGAACGGAACCCATGAACGCCTCTCTCGGATATCTCGGCGATCAGCCGGTGCGACGCTTGGTCCCGGTGGAACCCATCGTGCGCCTGGAGAAAGTCTCGAAGATTTTTGCGGGCCGCGACGGCTCGCCCGTCACGGCGCTGGGCGAGATCGACCTCTCGGTCCAGCAAGGCTCGATCCTCGGCATCATCGGTCGTTCGGGCGCGGGCAAGTCGACCCTGATCCGCCTCGTCAACGGCCTCGAAAAGCCGAGCTCAGGCCGCGTCATTGTCGACGGCGCGGACATCGCGGCGCTGCCGGAAAAGTCGCTGCGCCACGCCCGGCGCTCCATCGGCATGATTTTTCAGCATTTCAACCTGCTCTCCTCGCGCACGGCGGCGCAAAACATCGCCCTACCGCTCGAGGTTGCGGGCTACGACAAGGCGGCGATCAAAACGCGCGTCGATGAGCTTCTGGCGCTCGTCGGCCTCTCCGACAAGCGCAACCGTTACCCTTCCGAACTTTCCGGCGGCCAGAAACAGCGCGTCGGCATCGCGCGCGCACTCGCCACGAAGCCGAAGGTGCTGCTGTCCGACGAAGCAACCTCCGCACTCGATCCCGAAACCACGCGCTCTATTCTCGACCTCCTCGCGCGCATCAATGCTGAGCTTGGCCTGACCATCGTGCTGATCACGCACGAAATGGCGGTGATCCGCTCGATCGCGCGCGAGGTCGCGGTGATCGAAGGCGGACGCATCGTCGAACAGGGTGACGTGTTCGATGTTTTCACGCGCCCGCAGCATGAAGTGACACGCTCTTTCCTCGCGGATGAAGCCGGCCGTGCGCTGCCGCCTTACGTGGCGAGCCGCCTGCAAGCGGAACCGGTCGCAGGCGGTCAGGCGGTAATCCGCATCGGCTTTCGCGGACCGCATGCGACCGATCCTGTTCTGGCGCGGCTCGCGCGCGACCTTTCCATCGAGGCCAACATTCTCGCGGGCTCCGTGGACGAGATTGCGGGCCGCCCCTGCGGCACGATCGTCATCGGCGTGCCGGTCGCTTCGCTCACCGCCACTCTCAATTTCCTGACGCAATACGGACTCGACACGGAGGTGCTCGGCCATGTCGCCTGAGATGATCCGCCTCATCGCCGCCTCGACCGGCGAAACGCTCTACATGGTTGCGGTGTCGGCGCTGCTCGGCACCCTCTTCGGCCTGCCGCTCGGTGTGTTTCTTGCCACCAGCGGCAAGGGTGAGCTTTACGCCGCGCCGTGGGTCAACCGCGTGCTCGGTGCGGTGGTCAACGCCGCGCGTTCCACGCCTTTCATCATCCTCGTCGTCGCGATCATTCCTTTCACGCGCCTGATCGCGGGAACGTCCATCGGCACCAATGCGGCCATCGTACCGCTCACCGTCGCCGCAACGCCCTTCATCGCACGTCTCATCGAGAGCGCGATCCGCGAAGTGGATCAGGGCCTCATCGAAGCGGCGCGCGCCTTCGGCGCGACACCTTTGCAAATCGTGCTGAAGGTCCTGATCCCCGAAGCGCTACCCGGCATCGCGCTCGGTCTGACGCTCGCGGTCGTTTCGCTCATCGGCTACTCGGCAATGGTCGGCGCGGTCGGCGGCGGGGGCCTGGGCGATCTCGGCATCCGCTACGGCTATCAGCGCTTCATGCCTGACATGATGATCGCGGTGGTCGTCGTTCTCATCGTGCTGGTCCAGCTCGTGCAGAGCATCGGCGACAGGCTTGCGCGGCGTCTCAACAAGCGCATCCGTCACGCTTGATCCATCTTTTCTATCCTCATCCAAGGATCCTTCCGATGTCTCTCAAGAAACTGGGCCTTGCCGCCCTCCTCGCCCTTGCGGCGTTGCCCGCCGCTGCGCAAACGCAGACCATTCGCATCGGCGTCACGCCCGGTCCGCATGCGCAGATCCTGGAAGCGGTGAAGCCCATCGCCGCGCAGAAGGGCCTCGACATCAAGATCGTCGAATTCTCCGACTACGTCGTGCCGAATGCGGCACTGGCCTCCGGCGAACTAGAAGCGAATTCGTTCCAGCATCAGCCCTATCTCGACAACCAGAAGACCGACCGCGGCTACAAGATCGAGACCGTCGCCACGACCGTGAATTTCCCCATTGGCGTCTACTCGAAGAAGCACAAGGCTTTCGACGCACTGCCGAATGGCGCGACAGTCGCGATCCCGAACGATCCGACCAATGGCGGCCGCGCGCTGCTGCTGTTGCAGGACAAGGGCCTGTTGAAGCTGAAGGACGGCGTCGGCTTCAAGCCGACCATTCTCGACATTACCGAAAACGCGAAGAAGCTGAAATTCGTCGAGATCGACGCAGCACAAGCTCCGCGCGTCCTTGATGACGTTGATGCGGCCGTCATCAACACCAACTACGCGACGCAGGCTGGTCTCGACCCAGTGAAGGATGCGCTGACCCGCGAGAACCCGAAGGGTCCTTATGTCAACATCATCGCCGTGCGCGCCGAGGACAAGGACAAACCGTGGGTGAAGACCCTCGTCGAATCCTACCACACGCCCGAAGTGAAGAAGTTCGTCGAAGAGAAATTCAAGGGCGCGGTGCTGACGAGCTGGTAAGGCTCTCCACTAGCGTGATCCTGCTGACGGGCCGGTCCTCATGAGGGGCCGGCCGTTTTTCATTAAAGCCGGCTCGCGACAATTAAACGTAACCGTAAAACATTGATAGAAAGAGGTACCCCAGATAATCTTCCTGCCACGTCCATTGTCGCGAATGCTATGAAAATACTGTGGCCCGCCCGACTGCAAATTCTGTCTCATGCTCCTCCGTCTCGACATCCATCGGTCTGGCGAGCGCGCTGATCCATGGCACAAAATGGGGTAGCGAGCCCGCCGGCAGCGGAGTGACGCTGACCTGGAGCGTACCGCAGTCGACGGCTTATTATGATCGAAACTACTCCGCTTCCATGGAGTGGAACGATTGGTACGTATTCACCTCCCAAGAAATCGACCAGACGCTTAAGGCGCTCACGGCTTGGGCCAACATATCGGGTTTGAGTTTTTCGCGCGTCTCCGACAACTCCACCGTCGTCGGTGAGCTCCGTTTCGCGCAGAGCGCCTACGTGAGCCAGTATGCTCACGCCTATCTTCCATCCGGATATCCGTCGGCGGGCGACGTCTGGATGAGCCTCGATTGGGACAGGTACGGCGCCGGCGCGCCCGTCGGCACTTACGATTATTTCACGCTGCTGCACGAGATCGGCCACGCCCTGGGCCTCAAACATCCGTTTGAAGGCTCCAGCATCCTGTCGAAGGCGTATGACAGCTATTTCTACACGGTGATGAGCTATTCAGCGAAAGCCTATGCGCCTGACTCGGTGACTGCTGACTACTATCCGACGACACCGATGTATCTCGACCTCGTTGCGATCCAGTATCTTTATGGGCGCGATCCGCAGTCGAATGCGGGATCTACGCTTTACACGTTCAACTACGGGCAAAAATACTGGCAGACCATCGACGACGTCAGCGGGACGGACGCCATCGTTTACAAAGGGTGGCTCAACTGCACTATCGACCTGCGTCCGGGCAAGTTCAGCACGTTGAGTGACCCGATCACCTTCTCCGACGGCACCGCGAGCCGGAGCACGATCTGTATTGGCCCCAACACTATCATCGAGCGGGCGACCGGCGGCTCGGGCAACGACAAGCTCATCGGCAACAATGTGAACAACGTGCTGAAGGGCGGCGAGGGGCGAGACACGTTAACCGGCGGCGTCGGTAACGACTATCTCTCCGGCGGTCTCGATAGCGACGCCCTCACGGGCGGCGTGGGCAAGGACTTTTTCGTCTTCGACACGCGATTTTCGGACAACTCTCTGGGCAGGATCAATATCGACAAGATCACCGACTTCAACGTGACGGACGACACCATCCGCCTCGACGACGCGATCTTCACGAGGCTCAAGAGGGGTTTGCTCCCCGCTTCCGCATTTGTCATCGGCACGCGGGCGAAAGACTCCAGCGACCGCATCATCTACAACAACAAGACCGGCGATCTCTTCTACGACACGGACGGAACGGGCGCGGCAGCGCCGATCAAGTTCGCGATCCTACCCATGTATCTGAAGCTGACCGCGCTCGATTTCGAGATCATCTGAAGCCCCGCCTCGCGCCGAGATTTTTCGCCGTCTGGAGCACCGCCAGCTTGACAAGAAGCCGGCTAATAGTCCTGATCGCGCATTCCGCTTCGTAACAGAGCCGGCAAAGAGTCCGGCCTTCAGGAGGAAAACGAATGCGCCACTTTCTGTTCGGCACTGCTCTTGCGGCCGGCCTCGGTATTGCGCCGATTGCGGCCCAGGCACAGGCGTCCCTCACCATCTATTGCTCCATTCTCGAAGAGCAGTGCCGCGTCGGTGTCGCGGCCTTCGAGAAGGCGACCGGCACCAAGGTGACAATGGTGCGCAAGAGCACCGGCGAGGCGCTGGCCCAGATTCGCGCCGAAGCCTCCAATCCGCGCGCCGACGTGTGGTGGGGCGGACCCGGCGATTCCCACATCCAGGGGCGGAAGAAGGATTGACCGTCGAATACAAATCGCCCGTGCTGCCGGAACTTCACGATTGGGCGTCGCGCTTTGCGCAACAATCGGGCTATCGCGCCACCGGCACTTATCTCGGCGCGCTCGGTTTTGGTTACAACACCAAGGTGCTTGCGAGCCGCGGCCTGCCCGAGCCGAAATGCTGGGCCGATCTGCTCGACCCGAAATATCGCGACGAAGTTCAGGTGTCCGATCCCAACTCGTCCGGCACCGCTTATGTGATGCTCGCGACGCTGGTGCAGCTGATGGGCGAGGACAAAGCATTCGACTACATGAAGGCGCTGCACAAGAACGTCAATCAGTACACCAAGTCGGGTGCGGCCCCGGTCAAGGCGGTGGCGCTCGGCGAAACCGGCATCGGCATCGCCTTCATGCACGACATGGTGACGATGATCACCGAGGGCGCGCCGGTGAAGACCGTCGCTCCTTGCGAAGGCACCGGCTATGAAACGGGCTCCGTCTCCATCGTGAAGGGTGGCAAGAACACCGAACTGGCGCAGAAATTCGTGGACTGGGCTCTCTCCACCGAAGCACAAAAGCTCGTCGGCGCGGATCTGAAAATCTACTCGATCCCGTCCAACAAGAACGCGCCGATCTCGCCGGATGCGCCGAAACTCTCCGAGATGAAGCTCATCAACTACGACGTGCCAAAATACGGCTCGGTCGCGGAACGCACGCGCCTGCTCAAGAAGTGGGACGCGGACGTGAAATCTGCACCGCGCTAGGATCGCGCGTCATCGTTATGCGATGGCTAAGTGAAAGCCCGGCCATCGTCATTGAGGGTTCTCCGCCGACACAGGCCGGAGCGGGAGAGTGGCGACGATGCGGTTTGACGCGTTGTCGCCGCCGACGTCTTCAAGAATTCCGAGAAAAAATATTATAACACAGCTTATCGCTTCGGCCAGCTTCACCGCCCGTTTGAATCGATGCTGGCCGGGGAGCCGAGAGGCTCGCGCAGCTCGATGCGATGCCGGCCATTGTCCTTGATCTGGGCCGTCCGGTAGGAGCCGTCGAGATCGTCCTCCGGCTCTTCGAGGATCTCGACGCCTTGGGTCTCCAGCCGCTCGATCTCCTCGTCCACATCCTGGACCAACAGGGTGATCACCGGAAAATGAGTCACCCTGGCTTCGCGGTCGCCAGCCGCATGGGCGGGGGCCGGATGGTCCGCCTCGGTGATTTCCAGAAGAAAGGAACCGCGCTCCAGAACGGCCATGCGCTCAGGAGCAGTGTTGCGGATCGTGATCAGGCGGAAATCGAGATGATCCTGATACCACTGCACGCTCTCGGTGAAGTCTGCCGTTCGGATGGAGACCGAGCCTGAGCGAACCGTGGGAGCGCTTTCGGCAAGGGCCGTGTCCGAAACGGGAAGCGCGGTGGGAAGAAGGGAGAAAAGAGCGCCGATAGCAAGCACGCATAGGGCGCTTCGAAAAATCACGGCGAGCAAAAAACGTTTCACAAAAACTGTCCTCGTCAACGGGAACCCGTTCTGCCTCCCCCAGAACCGAGCCTTGTCTGGAAGAAAAGATGGGCTGCCAAACCCGAGGAACAAGGCGGAAACTTGGCGGGCTAACGAGTTCGTTACAGACGGGACAGCAGGGTGGACAATTGCTCCACCTGCCCTTCATCGAGCCTCGCACCGAGGAAGCGGTCGATAGCCGCGCCGTAGATCAACCACATGCGTTTTTGCAGACCCCGCCCCTTGTCGGTGATTTCGATCAATTGGCGGCGCTTGTCGCCGGGATAAGGGATGCGGCGTACCAGCCCCTCCTTCTCCATGCGGTCGAGGAGGCGCGAGAGGTTATATTGCTCGAACAGCAACCCCTCTTCGATTTCGCGGGGAGAAAGGCGGCCGCACTCGACGCGCTTGAGGTGAAGCAGCACACTGTACCAATCCAGAGACGGGAGGCCCGCCTTCTTCAAGTCGGCCTCGATATTCGCCCTCAACCGCCGCTGGGCGCAGTTCAGGCGAATCCAGAGATCGACGACCGCCTCGGATGGTCTTTGCATTGCCGCAAACCTCTCCTCTTTCTCATGCAATTGCATCAAATTTGACACCAAAAGGCAAGTATGTCTATATCCATGCACCTGCATGGAGTTTGCAATGACCTCGACCACCTCCCCCACGACCGCCTACGCGACCCTGCTTCTGCGTCTGTCGCTCGGCCTCATGTATCTCTCCCACAGCATCGTCCTGAAATGGATGACCTTCACGCTGGCCGGCACTGCGCAGTATTTTCAGTCCATCGGCCTGCCCGGCTGGCTGGCGTACGTCACCGTCTTCGCTGAAGCCATCGGCGGCGTTCTGCTCATCCTCGGCGTTCAGAGCCGTTGGGTCGCCCTGGCGCTTGTTCCGATCCTGATCGGCGCGCTCAAAGTCCATTCTGGCAACGGCTGGGTGTTTACGTCGACCGGCGGCGGCTGGGAATATCCGCTCTACCTCATCATCCTTTCCGTCGCACAGGCCCTGCTCGGCGATGGCGCTTATGCCTTGAGCCCGTCGCGGTCCCTGCCGCTCGGCTCGCAGACCTCCCCCGTCGGGCGCACCGCCTGATCCTTCTGCTCATCCCCACTCCAAAGGAAACCTCCCTATGAAACTCTACTATGCTCCCGGCGCCTGCTCGCTCGCGGTTCACATCACCGCCTATGAGGCCGGCCTGCCCCTCACGATTGAGAAGGTCGATCTCGCCACCCGCAAGACCGAAACCGGCGCCGATTTCGCTGCCCTGAACCCGAAGGGTTACGTCCCGGCTCTCAAGCTTGACGACGGCGCAGTGATGACCGAGGTCGCAGCCCTTGTGCAGCTCGTTGCCGATAAGAACCCGTCCGCTAAGCTCGCGCCGGCAAACGGCACCATGGAACGCTACCGCCTGCAGGAATGGCTCGCTTTCATCAGCTCCGAGGTTCACAAGGGCTTCTCGCCGCTTTGGAACCCGGCAACGCCGGAAGAGTCGAAGCAGGCTGCAAAGGACCGCCTGGCGATCCGCTTCGCCTATCTCGACAAGATCCTCGCGGCTCAGCCCTTCCTGACCGGCTCGCAGTTCACGGTGGCCGATGCCTATCTGTTCACGGTCGTGAACTGGGCCGGCTATCTCAACATCGACATCTCGGGATACCCGAATCTCAAGGCCTTCCTCGATCGCGTCAGCGCCCGTCCGAAGGTGCGCGAGGCGCTCGTCGCCGAGGGCTTGCTGCAAGCCGCGGCCTAAGCACGAAGAGAGACACCGCATGACCACGCTTACCCTCGTCAGCAGCCACCTCTGCCCCTACGTCCAGCGCGCCGCGATTGCACTGGCCGAAAAAGGCGAGCCGTTCGAGCGCATCTATGTCGACACGGCGGACAAGCCTGACTGGTTCAAGGCCATCTCGCCGCTCGGCAAGGTGCCGTTGCTGAAGGTCGGTGATGCGGTGATCTTCGAATCCGCCGTGATCCTCGAGTATCTCGAGGATACGGTGGCTCCGAAACTGCATCCGGTCGACCCGCTCACGCGGGCCGACCACCGCGCCTGGATCGAATTCGGATCGACGATCCTCAACGACATCGGCGGGCTCTACAACGCGCCCGACGAACGGAGCTTCAACGCCAAGTGCGCCGTTCTGAGCAAGCGTTTCGCGTGGATCGAGAAGCGGCTCAAAGCTGATCCGTGGTTCGACGGCTCCTCGTTCTCGCTCGTCGATGCCGTCTTCGGTCCAATCTTCCGCTATTTCGACGTTTTCGACGGCTTCACCGATCTCGGCATCTTTGCCGATAAGCCCAAGGTAAGCCGTTGGCGCGCGGCGCTGAGCACCCGACCCTCCGTGCGAGGCGCCGTGCAGCCAGATTACCCCGAGCGCTTGCGGCAATTCATTGCCAAGCGAAATTCGCATCTCAGCACGCTCCTCGCGGCAAAGGCGGCGGCTTGACCGTAATGGTCACGTCCGAAAACCGCGAGCGCTGATGCGCAAAATGTGAGAAGGTCCGCTCATGGACCTTCTCGACCGCCAAGCCTGCTACCGGGCTCTCCAGACCCGCGACCCGCGTTTCGACGGACGCCTGTTCGTCGGCGTGACCTCGACGGGTATCTATTGCCGCCCTGTCTGCCCGGCGCAGACACCCAAGCTCGAAAATTGCCGCTTCTTCGCCTCCGCTGCCGCCGCGCAGGAAACGGGCTTACGGCCCTGCCTGCGCTGCCGCCCGGAGACCGCGCCAGATTTCGGCTCCTGGCGCGGCACGTCGAATACGGTGTCGCGCGCTCTCGCGCTCATTGCCGATGGCGCGCTTGATGGCGATGAAGCGAACGTCGAAGCCCTCGCCGACCGTTTGGGGCTCGGCGAGCGGCAGCTTCGTCGGCTGTTCAAGCAGCATCTCGGTGCGTCTCCGATAGCGGTCGCGCAAACGCGGCGAGTGCTGTTTGCCAAACAGCTCATTCAGGAAACGCGCATGCCGATGGCCGAGGTTGCACTCGCCGCAGGCTTCGGCAGTGTGCGGCGCTTCAACGAAACTTTTCACGATCTCTTCCGCCGCCCGCCGAGCGAGTTGCGTCGCAAGAGCGTCACCGATCTCTCCGCTCAGTCGGAAGCGGGCGTGACCTTGAACGTGCGCTATCGGCCGCCTTACGACTGGTCCGCCATTCTGGCTTATCTCGAAGCGCGCGCTATCGAGGGCGTCGAGGAGGTTGTGGGCGACACTTACCGGCGCAGCGTTTCGCATGAGGGCAAGCACGGCACTGTCGAAGTGCGTCACGCGCCGCAGGAAAACAGCCTTGCCGTCACAATCCATTTTCCTTGCGTGCGTGCGCTTCCCTCCATCTTGGCGCGCGTGCGCCGCGTCTTCGATGTGGGAGCCGACATCGAAACCATCGGCACGCATCTCTCCCGCGATCCGTTTTTGGCGCGGCTTGTCGCCGAGCGGCCGGGCCTGCGCGCGCCGGGCGGATGGGATGGTTTCGAACTCGCCGTGCGCGCCATTCTCGGCCAGCAGGTGACGATTGGCGCCGCGCGGCGACTCGCGGGGCAATTGGTGAGGATGTGCGGCGAGACGCTGACGGAGAACGAGCGCACGCACCCCGCGCTCCTACGCACCTTCCCCACGCCCGAACGTGTCGCGGCGGCGGACCTCTCCAGCCTCGGCATGCCGGGTGCGCGACGCACAGCACTCACCGCGTTGGCCGAAGCATCACTTGAAGATCGTGACCTATTTCGTCCGCTCGGAACGATTGAGGAAGCCATTGCGCGCCTGCGCCGCATTCGCGGCATCGGCGACTGGACGGCGCATTACATTGCGCTGCGCGTCCTGCGCGAGACGGATGCTTTTCCCGCAAGCGATATCGGCCTTCTGCGCGGGGCGGCCATCGACACTGGAAGTCGCCCGACGCCTGCGGACCTTCTGCAACGGGCGGAACCCTGGCGACCGTGGCGCGCCTACGCGGCACAACATCTTTGGGCCGCCGATCCCGGATTGAAAACAGAACGCAGCGGAGTTGCGAAATGACTGACGTGTTGCGGCTTCTCATCGACAGAACGAGCACGCCGATTGGCGAACTCGTAGTGATTGCGGATGACAGCGGACATCTGCGCGTCGTCGATTGGACCGATCACGAGGACCGCCTGCTTCTGCTGCTGCGGCGCTCCTACGGTGATGATCGCTTCACCCTCACGCCAGCACGCGATCCGAGCGGTTTCACCACCGCGATGAACGCGTATTTCGAGGGCGAGTTGTCGGTCATCGACGACATGCCAGCCCAGACTGCGGGCACGCCGTTCCAGCGCAAGGTCTGGGCTGCCCTGCGCGACATTCCCTGCGGCACGACAATCTCCTATGCCGAGCTGGCGCGGCGCATCGGCCAGCCCACCGCCACACGCGCAGTCGGCCTTGCCAACGGCGCGAACCCGGTCGGAGTCGTCGTGCCGTGTCACCGGGTGGTGGGTGCGAACGGCACGCTCACGGGTTATGGCGGCGGCATCGAGCGCAAGAGATGGCTGCTTGCGCATGAAGCGAAAGCCGCCGTCACGCCGCAGCTTTCGCTGACCTTGTAAGGCTATCTCTCTTCCGACGCGCGACCGTTTCTCACTGCCATTTCGTGCGTGCGCCCGGTCAGATCGTCGAGATCCTGCCGGAACTGCTCGAAGGCGAATTGCAGCGCATAGAGGCGCCCGACCGTGTCGCCCGGCAGCGTGTCCATCAAGTGCTCCGCACGCAGCGCATCCATCTCTCTCACGTAACGCGTGAGACTCGTATCAAAAGCCTCCGAGGTCGGCGGCAGCGCGCGCATCTGCAACGCGTCGCCGAGTTCGTTCAGGAGCGCGCAAGCCGTATCGCGGATCGCGAGGATGGAGGGTCTGAGCCGGTCGCGAACGGCATCCGGCAACGGACCGGATGCGGCGCGGCCAATCATCACAAAATCATGCCGTACGCGATAGAGCGTGCGCACCAATGGTTCGGGATCGGGCGCGTCGGTCAGATGCGTCTTGCGCTCTCGCGCGGCTTCGTCAGCCGCCGTGTCGACCTGCTTCAGACTGACGCGAATGCGCGCATGAAGGGGTGCAACTCCGCCAGGCGTGCCGGGCTCCGCGATGAGAGCGTTCATCATCGCGGTCATCAATTGCACATTCAGCCGAACCACCTGCGCCGCGGACTCCGTCAAGAGCGTGTGCGCCCGCGCGGGCAGCACGAACAGGGCAACGGCGACGCCGACTACGTTTCCGAGCGTAATTTCAAGCACCCGCTCGATGGCCGATGCGAAAGGGCCGAGCGTCTGGCTCGTCGTTGCGAGAAGAACGATCAGCGCTGTGATGGGTGCGACCCGAAAACTCGCCTTGACCGCCGCAAGAAGCGCCAGAGGCGCCAGAGCCACAACCACGGCAAGTCCCGTTTGGATGACGGTCTCGTGCGGCACGAAGGCGGCGACCGCCGCGCCATAAACCGCACCGGCGAATGTCCCCAGGAAGCGGTCGATTGCTGCCTTGAGGGAACCGCCCACACTCGCCTGCATGACGATGACCGCCGTAATCACCGCCCAGAAGCCTTGGGACAAGGACAACGCGTGAGCCAGGGCGAAGGCAGCCGCTCCCGCGATGGTGACGCGCAACGCAAGCCGCAACTCGGCGCGGTGGCCCACCAACCAATCCCAGACTTTTGATGCTGCCGGAAATGCCACCTTTGGTCTCCGTGCCCGCCTATCAGTAATGGCTCCGCACACGCCCGAGACAAGCAACAGGCAAAACAAAAGGCCCCGGATCGCTCCGGGGCCTTTCGTATTCAAAGTGCGTTTGGACTTAGAAGTCCATGCCGCCCATGCCGCCGCCCGGCATCGCCGGAGCCGCTTCCTTGCGGGGAAGCTCGGCGACCATAGCTTCGGTGGTGACGAGGAGACCGGCGACCGAAGCCGCATCCTGCAGAGCCGTGCGGACGACCTTCGCCGGATCGACGATACCGGCCTTCAGCATGTCCACGAACTCTTCCGTCTGCGCGTTGAAGCCGAAGGTGTCGGACTTGTTCTCGTTGATCTTGCCAACGACGATCGAGCCTTCGACGCCCGCGTTCTCGGAGATCTGACGGATCGGAGCCTCGAGCGCGCGCAGGACGATGTTGATACCGGCCTTGACGTCGGCGTTGTCGGTCTTGAGCTTGGCAACCGCAGCCTTGGCGCGGAGCAGTGCCGTGCCGCCGCCGGGAACGATGCCTTCCTCAACCGCAGCGCGGGTGGCGTTCAGCGCATCGTCAACGCGGTCCTTCTTCTCCTTCACTTCGACTTCCGTCGCGCCGCCGACGCGGATCACCGCGACGCCGCCAGCGAGCTTGGCGAGACGCTCCTGGAGCTTCTCACGGTCGTAGTCGGAGGTGGTCTCTTCGATCTGCGCCTTGATCTGAGCGACGCGAGCCTCGATGTCCTTCTTCTTGCCGGCGCCGTCGATGATCGTGGTGTTTTCCTTCTCGATGCGGACGCGCTTGGCGCGGCCCAGCATGTTGAGGGTCACGGTCTCGAGCTTGATGCCGAGGTCTTCGGAGATCGTCTGGCCGGCGGTGAGGACGGCGATGTCCTCGAGCATGGCCTTGCGGCGGTCGCCGAAGCCCGGAGCCTTGACGGCAGCGATCTTGAGGCCACCACGCAGCTTGTTGACGACGAGGGTGGCGAGAGCCTCACCTTCCACGTCCTCGGCGATGATGAGCAGCGGCTTGCCGGTCTGCACCACGGCCTCGAGGATCGGGAGCATGGACTGGAGCGAGGAGAGCTTCTTCTCGTGGATGAGGATGTAGGGATCCTCGAGCTCGGCGACCATCTTCTCCGCATTCGTGATGAAGTACGGGGAGAGGTAGCCGCGGTCGAACTGCATGCCCTCGACGACGTCGAGTTCGGTCTCGGCGGTCTTGGCTTCCTCGACCGTGATGACGCCCTCGTTGCCGACCTTCTGCATCGCGTGAGCGATCATCTCGCCGATGGAGGCATCGCCGTTGGCGGAGATGGTGCCGACCTGGGCGACCTCATCCGACGACTTCACCTTCTTGGCGCGGGACTGGATGTCCTTGACGGCCTCGGTAGCAGCGAGGTCGATGCCGCGCTTCAGGTCCATCGGGTTCATGCCGGCGGCAACCGCCTTCGCGCCCTCGCGAACGATGGCCTGGGCCAGAACCGTCGCGGTCGTCGTGCCGTCACCGGCGATGTCGTTGGTCTTCGAGGCGACTTCGCGCACCATCTGCGCGCCCATGTTCTCGAACTTGTCGGCGAGTTCGATTTCCTTAGCGACGGTCACGCCGTCCTTCGTGATGCGCGGAGCGCCGAAGGACTTCTCGATCACGACGTTGCGGCCCTTCGGGCCGAGGGTGACCTTCACCGCGTCGGCGAGGATGTCGACACCGCGCAGCATCTTCTCGCGAGCTTCGCCGGCGAATTTAACGTCTTTGGCAGCCATAGGCTGAGCCTCCAGTTAAATGAAAAAAGATTTGAGGAGATTTCGGCAGACGGCGCGAACTTACTTCGCGATCACGCCCATGATGTCGGATTCCTTCATGATCAGGAGATCCTGGCCATCGATCTTCACTTCCGTGCCGGACCACTTGCCGAAGAGAACGCGGTCGCCCTTCTTGACGTCGAGGGCAACGAGCTTGCCGCTCTCGTCACGAGCGCCGGAGCCGACGGCGACGACTTCGCCCTCTTGCGGCTTTTCCTTGGCGGTGTCCGGGATGATGATGCCGCCCTTGGTCTTCTCTTCGCTCTCAAGGCGGCGAACGACGACACGGTCGTGCAGCGGACGGAACTTCATGGAACTTCCTCTTTGACTGTTAGCGCAGCCCCCATTGGCCGCGTCCTGGTCTGTTCTGTTAGCACTGTCGGGTGACGAGTGCCAATGACGGGCGAAATAAGTACGCCCCCAAGGTGAGTCAAGACGCGCTGCAAAAGGAATCGTATCCGCGGGTCAAATGATGCCGAAACCCGGACTTTCCTTCGGGTTCAAGGTTACCGTCGGGAGGTCAAAAGCGCTGCCCCCACGATCAGCGCGCCGCCGCCGAGGGTGGCCCAGGTGGGAATTTCACTGAAAACGCCGTAGCCGATGCCCGCCGCCCAGATCAGGGCTGTGTATTCCAGAGGCGCGAGGCGCGCTGCCTCGGCCTTGGCATAGGCCGTCACCAGAAGGACGTGGCCGACCACGCCCAGCACGCCCATCGTCATGAACCAGGCCAGATGCGACAGGTCCAAGGGTTGCCAGACATAGAACCCGAACGGCGCAACAAGGATCGCCGGGCCGAAATTCTGGAAGATGACGATATGCATGAACTTGTCCCGCTGGGCGCGCTGGCGCAGCAGGACGAGGCTGAACGCGTAGGTGACGGCCGACAAAAGCGCCGCCACAACGCCGCCCCAGGACCGGGTGGCTCCCGCCGTCTCGGTCTGGCCCAGAACCACGATGAGGGTGCCGACGAAGCCGACCACGATGGCAGCGAGGACTTTGCCGTCGACCCGCTCTTTCAGCAGAAGCAGGCCGAAAAGGGCGATGAACATCGGAGACAGGAACGAGAGCACCAGCGTTTCGGCCAGAGGCAATTGCCCGAGCGCATAGAAGAAACTGACAGCGGTCGTCACCGCGACGACCGAACGAAACGCATTGGCGATGATCGTCTCGCGGCCTGGCCAACCGGGCCGCATCGCGAGAACCACACCGGAGACGATGATCGAGCCGCAGGCGAAGCGCAGGAAGGCGACCTGGAAAACCGGATAATGGGCGGCCATCCCCTTGATGATCGCGTCCATGATGGACAAGACCGCGATGCCCGCGGCGGCCCGAAAGGCGGATCCGAATTGCATGATGTTCCGGCGATTTGGAGGCGATTCCAAAACCGGAATCCCCCATACGGTGAAGAGCGAAAGGCGTCTTACATCACTTTTGGGACTGCAACACCCCCGCTTCCATTCTCTTCGACAGAAAAGCCGGAGCGGCCCCACGCCCAACTTCAGTCCATCTTCCGAGCAAGAATTGAAGTGCTGATCTCCGACTAAAATCGCAAGAAAGGATGCTGCGATGCGCGCTTGGCTTCCTTGCTCCACTTTTCTTCTCGCCCTCTCCCTTCCCGCCACGAGTTTCGCACAACCGGCCCCCTCCCGGGGCTATTATGGCGGCCTGCCGCGCGATGCGTATGGAAACCTGCTCGTCGTGCCGCGCTACGCTTATCCTTACGCGCGTACACGCGACGGGTATGCGCCGGATTACCCGCCCGCCAGTTCATACCGCGGCAGCTATCGCGCTTCGCCCGTCGACCCCATGACGGGCTATTCTTATGACCCGCGCCTGCCTTATGGGCGCACGGCATCCGTGCCACGCTATTACGAGCATGATGGCGGCATTGGTTCCGGCTATGCGATCCCGTCCCGCTTCCAACGCCAGGTGGTGGCGTATTCCGGCAAGGAGAGCCCCGGCACCATCATCATCGATACGCCGTCGCGGCTCCTCTATCTGGTCCAGGAAGGCGGCAAGGCGATCCGCTATGGCATCGGGGTCGGTCGTCCCGGCTTCGAATGGGCTGGGCACCACTTGGTCAGCGAGAAAAAGGAATGGCCGGACTGGCGTCCGCCGAAGGAGATGCTGAAGCGCCGGCCGGACCTGCCTGATTACATGGAAGGCGGCCCCGACAATCCGCTCGGCGCGCGCGCGCTTTATCTCGGCTCGACGCTTTATCGCATCCACGGCACGAACGAGCCCCACACCATCGGCAAGGCCGTCTCGTCCGGCTGCATCCGCATGCTGAACAAGGACGTGATTGACCTCTACAACCGGGTCCCGGTGGGCGCTCAAGTGGTGGTGATCTGATCGCCGTTCCCTCAGGAGCGCGGACCCTTTCGCCAAGGTCCGCGCCGCCTCTTTTGCGCGCGCGGCGGTTCCTCATTCGTTCCAAGAAACCGAAATATTTCGGATATAGTTACATTTAATCCGGACCAAACTCAGAACAAATCGACAATTATTCGGCAACAAAAACCAAATCGAAAATAATATAGCGCAACATACTATTTAATTATATAGCTATATGACGTAATCAATACTATTGCAACACGATCTCAAAGGTGCCTGTATAAACATATAGGTCATTTGATTACAGCGCGCAGCCTCGCTATCGCGCGAAGCAAGACCGCCCTTCCCTCCCCAAACCTCCGCTTTCGCCATGAACTATGCCTATCTGTTTGCCGCCATCATCTGCGAAGTCATCGCCACCTCGGCCCTGAAGGCGTCGGAAGGTTTTTCCCGGCTGTGGCCGTCGGCCCTCGTCATCGTCGGGTATGGGCTGGCATTCTACTTCCTGTCCCTGACCCTGCGGACCATCCCGGTGGGCATCGCCTATGCGGTGTGGTCGGGCATCGGCATTGTACTCATCGCTCTTGCCGGATGGGTGCTCTATCGCCAGTCGCTCGATCTTCCCGCCATCCTCGGCATCGGCCTCATCCTGACCGGGGTACTGGTCATCAACCTGTTCTCGCGCACCGCAGGGCACTGAAAAGAAAACGCCCGCCGATGGCGGGCGCTCTGCAATCGAGGCGAGGTTTAGATCCAATCGCCGTCGTCGCCGTTGTCGCCACCCATGTCGGAGAAGTCGTCATCGGGCTCATCCGGCTCGGGGCCTGTCTGGTTGTCCTGCCCCTTAGGATAAAGGGAATCGGTGATGCTCGCCTGATCGAAGGAGCCACTCTGGTTGCCGCCGAGATCGGCGAGCGCGCTTTTCTCGCCAGCCCCCGCCTGACCGCCGCCGAAGGCGTGAGATAGCGCGTTGGCGATCATCACACCGCCCGCGACACCGGCCGCCGTGGACAAGGCTCCTTGCAGGAAGCCGCCACCGGGGCGCTGCTGCATCATGCTGCCGCCCCAGGGGCCGCCGGGCGCGCCCTGCGGCGCGCCATAGGGTTGTCCGTAAGGCTGTTGGGGCTGCGGCGGAACCTGTGGGACGGAACCGCCCCAGGGCGACGGACGCGGAGACTCCCGGTAATCCGGCTCCGGCGGGCGAGCGCCGCCACCGAAAAGCCCGGAGAGGAAGCCGCCCTGCGCCTGCGGCTGGCGGCGGACCTGCTCAAGTTCGGCGCGCAACTGTTCGTTCGCGGCTTGAAGGTTCTTCAGCGCCTGCTCCTGAACGAAAATCGCCTGCGCCATGGCATAGGGCGCGTAGGGCTGCTCGCGCACCTTGTCGGCGATGAACCGTTCGGCCTCCGGATCGCGCGGCTGGCTCGCCACCTGCTCAAGACGGCGAAAAATATCGGCGATGACCTCGCGCTCCTGGTCGTTCATGGCATGCCTCCTTCGAACCTTACGAATGCCGGAGACTGATGTAAGGATGGCCCAGCCATTTGTAAGGGGCCGGGTCCGCCGTTACGTCGCGGCGAAACCAAGCTGTTTCAGATTTCGCAACGCTCGCGGGGCGACATCCTCAAGGTCCGCCAGATCACGCCACTCCGCCCCTTCCACCTCGGCAAGGTCCGGCCGCAAGCCGTCCTCGGGCATCGCCCTCACGATGTAGCGGATGTCATGGTGCCAGTGCTCGGGCTCGTCCCGCGAAGGCCGGGCGGGGATGAAATGGCTGTCGATATCGATGGGCAGGTTTGAGGCCTCATGCCAAGGGTCGAGGGAAAGCCTGGAGAGGCCAGTTTCCTCCACGGCTTCCCGCAGCGCGGAGGCCGCAAGGCTTTGCGGCGCTTCGTAGTGACCGCCGGGCTGGAGCCAGCGCTCCAGCGCCCGATGCCGGATCAGAAGAGTCCGCCGTCCCTCCGTGTCCAGAACGATGGCGGAGGTGGTGACATGGCCGGGAAAGGTTTTCCGCGAGTGGATATCGTCCCCGTCCGCGATCTGGCCGCGCAGCACGGCGTGATGATCCGCCGGGATGCCGAAGGCCTGCGCGTGATCGTCGAGAACAGTCAGAACGTGACGACGGAAGGCGGCGGGATCGAAGGCCATGGACGGTTCCGAGTGTCGGAATTGAGGTGACCGCGGGCAGAGCGACGGCGCGGGAGCGACCGAAGCGCCGCCCTCTCAGCAAAAGCCCCGCCGAGGGCGGGGCTTCAAGCCTGTCGTTATTCGGCGTCCGAGGATTTCAGCGGCCGCACATTGGTCTCGACCTCGTCCTCGTCGAAGAGGGTCGGGTCTTCTTCCTGTGTATCGAGGCGTGTCTTCTTACGCAGCGACACGTACTTCTTCTGGATCTTCACGCGGCTCTCGCGGGCAATTTCCAGCGCGCCCTGCACCAGCGAGCGTTCCGCGCGCTCGTTCTGCAGCTCTTCCGTGAGGCGGCGATTGGCGGATTCGAGCGTGTTGCGCTCCTGCTCGAAGCGCTTCGTGACCTGATCGATGCGCTCGGTGAGGCTCGCCACCTTGTTGTCCGAGCTTTCGATCTGGAAATCCTTGGCGGCGATGGCCTTGTTGAGCATCTCGACGCGTTCCTGCAACTCGATGCGGGAGCGCTGCAACTCGTTGACCATGGCGACCTGACGCTCGACCTCCTGCTGGGTCGCTTCGAGGCGCCGGTCGACGGTGTTCTTCTCGATGGTGGTTTCCTTGAGGCTGCGCTCGACGCCTCGCAGGGCCTCGTTCTTGTCGCGCAGCTGATCGCGGGTGTGAGCCAGAATCTTGTCTGTCGCAGCGAGGCGGGAGTTCAAGCCCTCGATCTTCATGTCGAGCGCCGACAGGTCGGTCTGGTGGGCCGAGCGCTCGGAGTCGGGCTGGGTTTCGAGCCGCTGGCGGATCACCTGCTCGGACATCAGCTTCGTCTCGAGCTCCGAGGCGCGCTGGCGGGTGGATTCGAGCTGCGTTTCCAGCTCGCCATAGCGGTTCGTCAGGCTCGACAGGCGGTAATTCTGCTCTTCGGCGACCTTCTGGAGGCGCTTGACCTCGTGGTCGAGAAGGCCGTTGCGCTCGCGAGTCTCGATCAGCTCGCGCTCGGCGCGGGCGACCGTCTGGTCGGCCTCCTGCGCTTCGAGGCGCAGCGCCTGGTTTTCTTCCGTGATGTTGCGGGCGCGCTCGGTCTCGATGGAGAGCTGGTTCTCAAGGTCGGCGACGATCGCCTCCTTGTCCTTCACGTTCAGCCGCAGATCCTCGATGGCCGATTCCTGGTCGCGGACCTTCGTCTCGGCCTTGCGGAGCTGCGAAACGGTGGCGGAGAGATCGTCCGACATCCGGGCCTGGACGGTTGTCAGATCGGCCAATTCCCGGCGCAGCGCCGTAGTATTCTCGGTCTCCTGCTTCAGCACCGCCTCGGTTTCGAGAAGGCGCGACTGGATCTGCGGATAGGCCCGGATCAGGTCGTAAACCGGCTCGCTGAGCAGCGTGAAGTCGTCCTTCAGGCTGCGGATTTCCTCCAGCCGGTCGATCAGGTTGGCGAAGCGGACGCGGATCAGCTCGTTCTTCTGGCCGGTGGAATCGAGTGCGCCATTCGGCCGCACGCCAACGGATTCTTCCCTAGCGGCAACCGGAGCCGGCTGCACGGATTCCATCTGTTCGGAGAGGAGGCTGGGGCCGTCCTGCTCCGTCTTTTTGCCAAAACGGCTTCTGAAAGACGTCCAACCTGAAGACACGGTGCCGCCCCCTTACGCATGAAATTGTCGTACTTTGGGCTTCTTTTAGCCCAGAGCGGCCAAGGTTGGAAACGAAATTTCGTGTTACAGAAACGTGACAGACTTACTCCGCCGCGATGGTTAACGGCGAGGCCATGCGGTTCTGGAGGCCCGCCGCCTCGATAGCCTCCGGTACCGGGCCGCCGGTCGCCCAATCGAGCAGCTCGACCGTATGGACGATGGGGATTTTGGTTCCCTTCCCGATCTGGGTCATGCAGCCGATATTGCCGGTAGCGATGACATCCGGCTGGGTGCGTTCGATATTGTCCACCTTCCGCTCCCGCAGCTTTTCGGCGATTTCGGGCTGCAGCAGGTTATAGGTTCCCGCCGACCCACAGCAGATATGCCCTTCGGGAACATCCTTGACGATGAAGCCTGCCTGTTTGAGCAGGGTCTTGGGCTCGGTGCGGATCTGCTGCCCGTGCTGCATCGAACAGGCGGAATGATAGGCCACGATGAGGTCCACCTCGCGCACCGGGTCCATCAGGGTCAGGCTGGTGACGTATTCCGTAATGTCCTTGGCGATATTCGAGACCCGCGCTGCCTTTTCCGCATAAGCCGGGTCGTTGCGGAACATGAATCCGTAATCCTTGATCGTCGTGCCGCAGCCGGAGGCCGTGACGATGATGGCATCGAGCCCAGGCCCGTCCATTTCGGCGATCCAGGCATCGATATTGCGCTTGGCGAAGGCGTGGCCCTGCTCCTCCCGCCCCATGTGGTGGACCAGCGCGCCGCAGCACCCCTCCCCTTTCGCCTGCACCACGTCGATGCCATGCCGGTTGAGCAAACGGATCGCCGCCTCGTTGAAGCCCGGTTTGAGAACCGGCTGGGCGCAGCCTGAGAGGATCGCGACGCGCCCCCGGCGGGCCGGCTTCTTCGTCCTGAACTCGCCCGGCGCATCGAAGGGAGAGCGCGCGGGAATGCGCGTCGGAGCGAGGTCCACCATGGCCTTGAGGCGCGTGCCGAAAAGCGGCATCGCGCCGATGCCCCCTTTGAGGGGCTTCACCAGCATGGCGAACATGAGCGCGAAGCGGAACCGGGTGGGATAAGGCAAAACCTGCGCCAGAACCGCGCGCAGGAGCCTGTCGTGCCAGGGCCGCTTATAGGTCTGTTCGATATAGGCGCGGGCATGATCGACGAGATGCATGTAATGCACGCCGGACGGGCAGGTCGTCATGCAGGACAGGCAGGAGAGGCAGCGGTCGATATGCTTCACCACCTCCGGCGTCGCGGGCTTTCCGCCCTCCAACATGTCCTTGATGAGGTAGATACGGCCGCGCGGGGAATCGAGCTCGTCGCCGAGCAGCAGATAGGTCGGGCAAGTGGCGGTGCAGAAGCCGCAATGGACACAGGTGCGGAGAATCTTCTCCGAACTCGCCATCACCGGGTCTTGCAATTGTTCGGGCGTGAAATTGGTCTGCATGATTACAACTCAGCTCCCCGCTTGCCATTGGTTGATGGCCTCGACCGGGTGAACCAGCATGATGATGTTGAGGGTGAGATTGTCGCGTATCCAGGCCCCGACGATCAGTTCCATCACCAAAGCGACGACCACCGTTCGCCCGACAGGCCAGAAACGCGCCAGGAAAAAGCCTAAGGACATCATCAGGATGTCGGACATGGAATTGAGCACGCTGTCGCCATAATAATCGAGCGCGATATTGGTGGCGCGATAACGCTCGATGATCGTGTTGGTGTTCTCGGCGATCTCCCAAGCACATTCGAGGCCGAGCGCCAGAAGAAACGCGATGCCAAGCGGCAACGGCTTTCCAATCATCCGGCCGATGAGCCAGGCTCCCGTATAAAACAGAAAACCATGGATGACGTGGGAGAACGAGTACCAATCGGTCAGGTGCTGGGAATTGCCTGAATCGTTCACGATTCCATGCCACAGCTCGACCGTGCCACACTTGCAGATCGCCGTGCGACCCATGGCCAACAGGATGGCGGCGGTCAGGGCGACGATGGCCATGGCCAACGCGGCGTGGAGCACCGTGCGGTTTGACTTCGATACTGTGTCGTCCGATGCGAAAGTGACGGCTCCGCTCACTCTAAACCCCCGCGTACATCCGGCCCGGATTGAGAATTCCGGCCGGATCGAACGATGCCTTGATGCCGCGTGTCAGGGTCATCACCGCGTCCGACAGCGGCTCGAAGACGGCAAGCTGCGATCTCGCCTCCGCTGGCGCGCGGACCAGGGTCGCATGACCGCCGAAAACCTTGGTGGCTTCACGCATGGCGGCAGCACCGAAATCCGCGACGAGAGGCGTCGCGATCCAGATGAGGCCGCCGCCCCAATCATAAAACCATTGCGCATCGATGGACTTCGACAGCCACGCGGTAAAATCCGGCCCGCGCGTCGGCGCGGTCGACACGCGCCAGATGGCGCGCTCGGCGCGATCCGGCATGACGGTCACATCGCGGACGGATTGCCAGATGGCCTCTGCTCCCCGCCCCTCGAGAATGTCGCCCGTGCCGAAGCGCTTGAGGAGACGGCGCAACTCGCCGAGGCGATAATCGACCGAGACGGAGAACCCTTCGAGGCGGATCAGCGTCCGCGCGCCCTGAAGGTCGGGCGCGGGCAGATGGGCCGCGCCGGTGATGTCATAGGGCGAGCCCAGCGCTTCCGAGAGAGCCTGAATGGCGCGCTTGTCGTCGAGCCCACGTAGCAGGAGCGTCGACATCCGCTCATGTTTCGGCAGAACCTTGAACGTCACTTCCGTGAGGAAGCCAAGCGTGCCCCAGGAACCGGCCATGAGTTTCACGAGATCGAGGCCGGTGACGTTCTTCATCACCCGTCCGCCCGATTTCACGACCTCGCCCTGTCCATTAACGAAGCGCACGCCGATCAAACTGTCGCGCGCGGCCCCGGCCATGATGCGGCGCGGGCCGGAGAGGTTCATGGCAGCAACCGCACCGATAGTGGGCTCGTCCTGCGCGCCCAGAAGCGCGCGATAATCCATCGGTTCGAAGGGAAGCTCTTGACCCTTCGCGGCGAGTGTTTTCACGACTTCGGAAACAGGCGTGCCACTGCGCGCGGAAATCACAAGTTCAGCAGGCTCATAAAGCGTGATGCCGCTCAGCGCCCGCGAGGAGATGCCGTTTTCGGCATCGACCGGCCGGCCGATAGCCGCTTTCGTTCCCGCGCCTAGGACATGAAGTTGCGTCCCCCTCGCAGCCGCCTCGCGGATAACGGAGGATGCTTCCAGTTCGTTGCCGGGGGTATGAATCGACATCACGCAGCCAGCCTTCCTTCGAGCGGGAACACCTTGGCCGGATTGAGCAGCCAGCGCGGATCGAACACACCGCGCACGCGCATCTGCTGTGCGAGATCGGTCGCGTTGAACTGGAAGGGCATGAGGTCCCGCTTCTCGATGCCGACGCCGTGCTCGCCGGTAAGACAGCCGCCGACCTCGACGCAGAGTTTGAGGATTTCCTCGCCCACGGCCTCCGCCTTCTCCATCTCGCCGGGCTTGCTGCTGTTGAACATCACCAGCGGATGAAGATTACCGTCACCGGCGTGAAAAACGTTGGCGACGCCGAGCCCGTAGGATTTGGCGATCTCATCGATGCGTTTGAGCACATAAGGCAACTGCCCGGTCGGGATCGTGCCGTCCATGCAGATGTAGTCGGCGACTCGACCCGTCGCGCCGAAGGCGGATTTGCGGCCTTTCCAGATCGCTGCGCTCTCGGCTTCCGATTGCGAGACCTTGATGGTCTTCGGCTTGAAGGGCTCGGCGATGGCGACGATGCGTCGGAGCATGTCGTCGATCTCGGCGTCCGATCCTTCCACCTCGACGATCAGCATGGCCTCCACGTCGAGCGGATAACCCGCATGGGCGAAGGCTTCGCAGATCTGAATGGCCGGACGGTCCATGTATTCCAGCGCCACCGGAATGATGCCCGCCGCGATGATGGCGGCGACGCAGGCGCCTGCGTCCTCGACCCGCTCGAAGCCGAACAACGCAGGCCGCGCTCCTTCCGCCGCGCGCAAGATCCGCACGACCGCCTCGGTGACGATGCCGAGCTGGCCTTCCGAACCGGCCACAAGGCCGAGAAGATCATAGCCGGCGCTGTCCAGGTGTTCGCCGCCGAGCGTCACCACGGTGCCGTCCAAAAGCACCATCGTCACACCCAGAAGGTTGTTGGTGGTGACCCCGTATTTCAGGCAATGCGCGCCGCCGGAATTCATGGCGATGTTACCCGCAATCGTGCATGCGAGCTGGCTCGACGGGTCCGGCGCGTAGAAAAACCCTTCATGCCCCACGGCCTGGCTGATGCCGAGATTGGTGATGCCCGCCTCGACCCGGGCGGTGCGGTTGGCGAAATCGATGTCGAGCACCCGGTTCATCTTGGCGATACCGAGCACGATGGCGTCCTCCTGCGGGATCGCCCCGCCGCAGAGCGAGGTGCCCGCGCCGCGCGGCACCACCCTCACCCCGTTGTCGCGGCAGAACCGCATGATCTCGGAGACTTCCGCCGTCGACGAGGGCAGCACCACGGCCAACGGCATCTGGCGATAGGCGGTCAGTCCATCCGTCTCGAAGGCCCGGCGCTCGTCCTCGGAGACGATCAGCGCCTCCGGCGCGACGAGCCGCGCAAGGCCCGCCAAAATCTCGCTTCTGCGAGACAGCACGGCCTCATCCGGCTTCGGAAATGCAATCGACATGGCGCCTCTCCTGGGGCTTAAACGCAATGATGTTCGTCATGCGGCAGCCCGGCGTTCTTGTTTGCACACGATCCTTGCGGGAAACAGGGTTCCCGGCCGAAGATCGTGGGATTGGCCGCTCATGGGCTTCTTTGTGCCTCTGAGCGACTCATCCTACGGTAGCTGCTCTTCAACGATTTTTCCAATAATGTGGACGTCCTCTAAGATAGCGTCGTCATCGCCGAATAGGAGTTTTCTGATGCGTTTTCCCGTTCTTTCTGCTGCTCTAGCCCTTGTCGCCCTGTCGGCCGTCAGTCCGGCGCAGGCTCAGGACGCCACTGCCGGCGAAAAGGTCTTCACCCAGTGCAAGGCCTGCCACCAGATCGGAGAGGGCGCGAAGAACGCGGTCGGCCCGGTGCTCAACGGCGTCATCGGCCGCCCGGCGGGGACTTATGAGGGATACAATTACTCTCCCGCCAACAAGGACTCCCACCTGACCTGGGACGAGGCAACCTTCCGGGACTACATCAAGGATCCGCGCGCCAAGGTGCCCGGCACCAAGATGATCTATGCCGGCGTCAAGGATGACAAGAAGATCGACGACCTTTTGGCCTATCTGAAGCAGTTCGACGCCACCGGAAAGAAGGCGCAGTAACATGAGCGCGGACGCCTCCCCCACCGAGCGTCGCGCCAAGCCACGGGTCGGCCTGTTCGTCACCTGCCTCGTCGACCTGATCCGCCCTTCCATCGGTTTCGCGGCGGTGAAGCTTCTGGAGGATGCGGGCTGCACCGTCGACGTGCCGGTGCAGACCTGCTGCGGCCAGCCCGCCTACAATTCCGGCGACCGGGCGACGACGCGGGACATTGCCGAACAGGTGATCGCTGCCTTTCAAGGCTACGACTACGTGGTCGCGCCGTCAGGCTCCTGCGCCGGGATGATCAAGGCGCATTACCCCGAACTTTTCGCGGACGATCCGAACCTTCTCCCCAAAGCGGAGGCGCTGGCGGACAAGACCTTCGAACTGACGAGCTTTTTGGTCGACGTGCTCGGCATCTCGAAGGTGGATGCCGCGTTCAGCGGCACTGTGACCTATCACGATTCCTGCTCGGGCCTGCGCGAGCTTGGCGTAAAGACGCAACCGCGCAAGCTCTTGGCCAGCGTCGAAGGGCTGACTCTGGTTGAGATGAACGACAGCGATGTCTGCTGCGGCTTCGGCGGCACCTTTGCCGTGAAATACAGCGACATTTCCGGCGCCATCGTCGATGCGAAGGCGAAGAACGTCGAGGAAGCTCATGCCCGCACATTGCTGGCCGGCGATCTCGGCTGCCTCATGAACATGGCCGGCAAGCTCTCGCGCGACGGCAAGACCATCGAGGTGCGTCACGTGGCCGAGGTTCTCGCCGGCATGACCGACGAGCCGCCCATCGGCGCGCCAAAATTGGAAAAGGGAGAGCGGCCATGAACGTTCACACCACCTCTCCTCAATTCAAGCGCAACGCCGCCCGCGCACTAGCCGACACGCAGCTGCAGAAGGCCCTCGGCAATGTGAAGCAGGGCTTTATCGACAAGCGCGCGAAAGCCGCCGCCAAGCTGCCGGAATTCGAGGCGCTGCGTGATTCCGCGCGGGACATCAAGAACCACACGCTCGAAAACCTCGACCTCTATCTCGAAGCCTACGAAGCCAAGGTGACGGCGTCCGGCGGGCATGTACATTTCGCCCGCAACGCAGAGGACGCCCGCGACATCATCCTCTCCCTCTGCCGTGAGGCCGGTGCGAAGACGGTGACCAAGGGCAAGTCGATGATCGCCGAGGAAATCGAGATCAACGACCATCTGGAGAAGAACGGCATCACGCCGGTCGAAACCGACCTCGGCGAATACATCATCCAGCTCCGCCACGAATTGCCGAGCCACATTATCGCGCCGGCGGTCCACCTCAACGCCACCCAGGTGGAGCAGGACTTCCGCCGCGTTCACAAGAACCTCGACCCGAACCGCGATCTCTCGCAGCCCGTGCAATTGCTCAGTGAAGCACGGTCAGTGTTGCGCGAGCGCTTTCTCGCCGCCGATGTGGGGATTACGGGTGCGAACTTTCTTGTGGCCGAAACAGGCACCTCCGTGATCGTCACGAACGAGGGCAACGGCGATCTCACACAGATTTTGCCGAAGACGCATATCGTTCTCGCCTCCATCGAAAAGCTCGTTCCGACGCTGGAAGATGTGAGCCAGATCCTGCGCGTGCTCGCCCGCTCCGCGACTGGGCAGGATATGTCGGTTTACACCACCTTCTCTACCGGCCCGCGCCGCGCGAGCGATGCAGACGGGCCGGAGAACTATCACGTGGTGCTCATCGACAACGGGCGCTCGGCGATGCTCGGCTCCGATTTTCAGGAGATGCTGCGCTGCATCCGCTGCGGCGCGTGCATGAATCATTGCCCGGTCTATCACGCGGTTGGCGGACACGCTTATGGATGGGTCTATCCGGGGCCGATGGGCGCGGTGCTGACCCCGGCGCTGATCGGCGTCGACAAGGCCGGCCATCTGCCCAACGCCACCACCTTCTGCGGACGCTGCGAAAGCGTGTGCCCGGTGCGCATCCCCTTGCCGAAACTGATGCGTCATTGGCGCGAGCGGGAATTCGAGCGGCATCTGGCGCCCGCCACCTTCCGTTCGGGGCTCGCCTTCTGGAGCTTCTTTGCCAAGCGCCCCGCGCTCTACCGGCTCGCAACCCGCGCGGCGATGGTGACGCTGGGCTTTGCCGGCCGTCATCGCGGACGCTTCAAATGGCTGCCGCTCGCCAAGGGCTGGACGAAGTATCGCGACTTCCCCGCACCGGAAGGTGAGACATTTCAGGCGCGATGGAAACGCGAGCGCAGCAGGAGGCCCGCATGAGCGCGCGCGACGAAATCCTGGCCAATATCCGCCGCGCGCTCGGCGTGAAGGGAACGGAGACGATCCGCAAGCAGATCGTGGCTGAGCGGCTGGAACGCGCACCGAAGGGGCTGATCCCTGCGCGTGGCCAGGCATCGGGCGAGGAGCGGCTTGCCGTGTTCAAAGCGCAGGCGGAAGCGTCTCTTGCCACGGTGACGGAGGTCACGTCCCCGGCGGAGGTGCCGCAATCGATCGCGCTGTTCCTGCGCAGCCATAACCTGCCCGCGACGCTGCGTATGGGTGACGACTTGCGTCTCAAGGCGATGCCCTGGGCCGAGACCTCACTCGAGATCTCGCACGGACCGAGCGCGGGCGGCGACCTCAACGCCGTCAGCCACGCTTTCGGCGGCGTCGCCGAGACCGGCACGCTGGTGATGGTCTCCGGCCCGGAGAACCCCTCGACGCTCAACTTCCTGCCGGACAATCACATCATCGTGGTGTCGTCAAAGGACATCGCGAGCGATTACGAGACCGTCTGGAACCGCGTGCGCTTCACCTTCGGCAAGGGCGGGATGCCGCGCACGGTCAACTGGATCACCGGCCCATCGCGCTCCGGTGACATCGAACAGACGCTGCTTTTAGGGGCGCATGGGCCGCGGCGGCTGCATATCGTCGTCGTGAGGGATTGATGGGGCCGCGACAACCCGGCGCAGAGCGTTGCTATGGCAAAAGCCGCGATTTTGGACTAAGTCATTGAGAGAGATATAGTTTTTATCAATTCTAAACTACTCAAGATGATCGTCTGCTCCTGTAATGTCCTTTCCGACGGCGATGTGAAGGCCTGTCTCGCGCCAGGGCCGCGTTGTCCGCGCACGCCCGCACAGGTCTACCGCTGCCTGGGGTGCAGTCCCAATTGCGGCCGCTGCGTGCGGACGATCCGCACGATCATGGACCAGGCACTTGCCGAGGCCGGGGCGGAGCCGCTTGGGACTTGCGAGGGGGGGTGTTGCCCAGCCATTCCTCAGCCGGCCGCCGCAGAACCGGCCCTTTAAGAACGCTCCATTCTCTCTAATTCCTCAATCCTCTCACATCGCATGGCGGGCGCGAGCCTGCACCGTTGGACAAGAGGCGACGATGAAGGGCGATCCGAAGGTCATCGAGTATCTCAACCGCGGCCTGCGCAGCGAGTTGACGGCGGTCAGCCAATACTGGCTGCACTACCGAACCCTCGACAATTGGGGCTACAAGGAACTTGCCAAGGCGTGGCGCGAGGAATCCATCGAGGAGATGCACCACGCGGACCGCTTCATCGAGCGCATTCTCTTTCTCGACGGCTTCGCCAACCTGCAGGTGCTCGATCCCTTGCGCATTGGCCAGAACGTCCAGGAAATCCTCGAATCCGACCTCGCCGCCGAATATGACGCGCGCAATCTCTACGGCGAAGCGGCCGAATATTGCGACAGCGTCGGCGATCGCGTGTCGAAAATCCTGTTCGAGGACCTTATGAAGGACGAGGAAAGCCACATCGACTTCCTCGAAACACAGCTCAAGCTTGTCGAGCAGGTCGGCGTGGAGCTTTACGCCCAGAAACACATTGGCGGCCTCGACCACTAAACCGATCTCGGATCGTGCCATTGCACACGGTGCATCGGTTTGTATCCTGGCATATACTGTCAAGTGCATCGCTCGATGCGCCCTGACAGAGACCACAATGATCACTACTCTTTGCAAGATTGTATCACAACGGAGCGTTCTTGCGCTCGCGGCGGCTTTCCTTCTCCTTTTCGGCACGCCCTCGTCATCCTTCGCGGCCGATGCCGGCGCGAAGCCGTTTCTCGAGTCGATCTACAAGTCGTACACTGACGCGAACGCCGATGGCATCGAATGGCGCGGCCCGAACGCACAGCTTTATTTCGACGCCAACCTGACGAAGCTCATCCTGAAGGACCTCAAGGAATCCAAGGGCGAGCTCAGCCGCATCGAATTCGACCCCTTCATCTACGCTCAGGACTTCGACCTTCAGGATCTCAGCATCACCGTTACGCCCAAGGGCACCGCGCGGGCGGTCGGAAACGTCTCGTTCAAGAATATCGGCGCGGTGACGAAGATCACCTACGATCTCGTCAAGACCCTGAAGGGCTGGCGGATCGAGAACATGTCGTGGGATGGGGCCGAGGCCGGGGCGGACAATCTTCGCGCGCTCCTCTCACGTCCTTTGGGGGCAACCGCAGAGGCCGATTGAACCGCTCTTATGGCGGCACGGGTTCGGCCTCTCCCATGGAGGCGATGGGCAGCGTGACGAGGCGAAGCTCCGGATCCTCCGGATCGGGATGAATCGCAAAGCCGAGACTACGGCACATGTCGAGCATGGTCGTGTTTTCGCGCAGGACCTGCCCATCGATTTCACGCAAGCCTTCCACCTTCGCCCATTCGATCATGAGCTGCATCAGTTCCCAGCCGAGGCCGATGCCCTTCAGGTCGGAGCGCAGGAGAATACCGTATTCGCCGGTCTCGTGGTTGGCGTCGGCATGGACGCGGACCGCGCCCATCATTTCGCCGGTCTGCGAATCGAACGCGACGAAGGCGATGGCGCGCGCGTAGTCGAGCTGCGTCAGCCGGGCGAGAAAGGCATGGCTGAAATCGCGCACCGGCGCGAAGAACCGCAGTCGCAGATCCTCCGGCGTGATCTGCTCGAAGAACCGGCGAAACTCTGCCTCGTCCTCAGGGCGAACCGGGCGAACGAAAATCGTGCGTCCGTCGCGTAGCGTGATGGTGCGCTCCCATTCCTTAGGATACGGCCGCACGGCTAAGCGCGGATGGCCTTTGCCCTTTCGCGCCTTTGGCACCGGCGCGACGGCGACGCGCGCGTCAACGGCAATGACGCCGTCGTGATCCGCGAGCAGCGGATTGATGTCGAGTTCGTGGACCTGCGGAATATCGGCAGAGAGTTGCGCGACTTTCACCAGAACCAGCGCGATGGCTGGCATGTCTGCGGCAGGAACGTCGCGGTAGGATTTGAGAATGCGCGACACGCGCGTGCGTGAAATGAGATCGTCCGCCAGTTTCAGATCGAGCGGCGGTAACGCGAGGGCCTTGTCATTGATGACCTCCACCGCCGTGCCGCCGCGACCGAAGAGAACGACCGGCCCGAAAGAGGGATCGTCCGCAAGGCCGACAATCAGTTCACGCGCCTTCGGCCGCCGGATCATCGGTTGAATCGTCACGCCTCTCACAGAGGCATCCGGGCGCAGCCGCGCCGCGCGCGCGAAAATGTCGGCGGCGGCATTTTTCACCGCACCCTCCGTCGTAAGATCGAGCTTCACGCCGCCGATATCGGATTTGTGCACGATATCGGGAGAGAGGATCTTGACCACGACCGTGCCGCCATTCGCCAGGAATGGGCGCGCGGCCTCCGCCGCTTCATCGGCGGTTTTGGCGAGGACGACAGGAGCGACGGGAATATCATAGGCTCGCAAGAGGGCGTTGACCTCCAACGGATCGAGCCACTCCCGCCCCTCGGCAAGAACGCGCTCGACGATCCTCTGCGCGGCGGCGGTATCGGGTGCAAAATCATGGGGCAGACTATCCGGCGTTTCCATGAGTTCGCTTTGCGCCTCGCGATAGCGCACCAGCTGCAGAAAGCCGCGCACGGCGTCCGCTTCCGTCGAGAAATGCGGAATGCGCGCCTCTTCGAACACGCGGGCGGAATCCGGGTCCTCGCCGATCCAGGCGGCAAAGACCGGCTTGTGCTGCAAGCCATGACGCCGCTCGTGTTTCACCACGCCGGCGATGGCTGTCGCGGCCTCGGGCGCGCTCGTCACGGCGGTGGGCACGTTGAGCACGAGGATCGCATCGTTGTCACGATCCGCTATCAACGCTTCCAGCGCGCCCTTGTAACGGGCGGGATCGGCGTCACCGACGATATCGACCGGATTCGCATGTGACCATGTCGGCGGCAGGAAGCTGTCGAGCTTCGCGCGCGTGGCGTCGGAGATCGCGGCCAACGTACCGCCGAGGTCGATGAGGCGGTCGACCGCCAGCACCCCCACGCCGCCGCCATTGGTGAGAATGGCAAGGCGATTGCCGGGAAACGGTTTTTGCCGTCCCAGCGTCTCGGCGGCGGCGAAAAGCTGATCGAGATCGAGCACGCGCAAAAGACCGGCGCGTCGGAAGGCGGCGTCGTAAACCGCATCCGACCCCGCCATAGCTCCGGTATGCGTTGCCGCCGCCTTCGCGCCCTGTGCATGGCGCCCAGCCTTGATGACCACGACGGGTTTGGTGCGCGCGGCGGCCCGTGCCGCCGACATGAACTTTTGCGCGTTGTCGATGGACTCGATGTAAAGCAGGATCGCGCGGGTGCCGGCATCTGCCGAGAAGAAATCCATGCAGTCGCTGAAGTCGACGTCGACCTTGTCGCCGAGCGAGACAATGGCCGAAAAGCCGACCTGCCGCTGCGCCGCCCATTCGACCAGACCTGCCGCGACTGCGCCCGATTGCGAGACAAGCGCGAGATCGCCAGGGGCGGCGCTATGCGCCGCAAAGCTCGCATTAAGCCGCGCACGTGGTGCAATGACGCCGATGCAATTGGGGCCGATGACGCGCAGGCCGTAGCGGCGCGCTGTAACCCTTACCTTTTCCGCCTCAGAATCGCGCCCGTAGCCAAGCCCCGCGGTCGCGATGATCGCCGCCGCGACCCCTTTGCGGCCAGCTTCCTCAATCACCTCCAGAACGTTGCGCGGCGGCACCGCGACAATGACAAGGTCCGGCGTCTCCGGCAGCTTGGAGATCGACGCATAGCATCGCCTACCCTCCACCTGACGATGATGCGGATTGATCGGATAAAGCGCGCCCGCGTATCCGCCCTCGATCAGGTTCTTGAGAAAGGTCGAGCCGAGAGAGCCCGGCCGCGGGCTCGCCCCGATGACGGCGACGGAGCGGGGCGAGAAGAGTTTGTCGAGGCGATAGGTGGACATGATAATCCTTCGTCTCGTGTCACGGAAGAGAGAAGCGTAGCGTCTATTCCGCCAGGATCAATCGTCTGACTCAGCAATAGCGGGCGTGGGGGCTGCGCAAAGCCGGCATCACTCGGCGAGAACCCGCGTCGGCGGGAAGATCACCTCGACGAGGGTACCGTCGTTCGGGTGGCTCGAAATCTGCAACGCGCCCCGGTTGGATTCGACGAGCGCCTTGGTCAGCGGCAGGCCGAGGCCGGTGCCGCCGCGTTTGCGCGAGGTCGCGAGCTGACGGAACGGTTCGAGCGCTGCCTCGATCTCATTTTCCGTCATGCCGATGCCGGTATCGCGCACGCGGAACGCGACCTCGCCCCGGTCGGTCAGCGCAGTCGAGATGATGACCTGTCCGCCCGCATCGGTGAACTTGATGGCGTTCGAGATGAGGTTGAGCGCGATCTGGCGCATGGAGCGCTCATCCGCGACGACGGGCGGAAGTTTTACGGCGAAGCTCGTGCGCATGACGATGCGGTCGCGCGCGGCCTGCGGCTGAAGAAGCGCGACGCAGGACGACACGAGATCGTTGAGATTGACGCTCGTGAAGGTCAGCTCCATCCGCCCGGCTTCGACCTTGGCGAGATCCAGAAGATCGTTGACCAGGCTGATGACATGCGCGCCGGAGGCGTGAACGTCTTTCAGATAATTCTTGTAGCGCTCGTTGCCGATAGGGCCGAAGCGCTCTTCCAGCATCACCTCGGCAAAACCGATGATGGCATTGAGCGGCGTGCGGATTTCATGGCTGATCTTGGCCAAGAGATCGGATTTCTGCGCGCTCGCTTGCTCAGCCGCGCGCTTCGCGCCGACCAGCTCGCCTTCCGCCTTCTTGAAGGGGGTGATGTCGCGCAGCACAGCGCAGAATTTCCGCTGCGGCCCGTCATTGACGTGGCCCATGGTCATGAAGAGCGGGATCGTGCCGCCCTGGCGCACGCGCCCCAGAACCTCGCGACCATCGTTGAGCAGGCTCGCCACGCCGGGTGAACGCAGGCCCTCTAGATAGCCGAGCGCCACGATGTGACTTTCCGGCGCGAGCAGGACGGTGATCGCATCGCCCACCACGTCGCGCTGGTCATAGCCGAACAGCGCTTCCGCCGAGCGGTTCAACGACAGAATGCGCCCGGTCTCGTCGAACACGATGACGCCATCAGTTGCGGTGTCGAGGATCGACTCCAACTCATGCACACGGCTTTCGTGCTCGCGTAGATCCCATTCGACGGCCCGCAGACGCGCCTGATCCGCTTCAGGAGCCTTGCGGATGACCATGACGCTTGCAGGCTCGCCGTTCCATTCAGCGGCCGCGGGGCGCACTTCAACGGCCACGCTTTCGTTTCGCCGGTTGGTGAGCGCGAGTTGCGAGCCGCCCTCGTCCGCGCCTTGCAGAACGGGACTGCCGCGGAACAGGGACACGAGGCCGCCTTCGCGCGCGATCTGGTCAATATCGTCGTAGCCGGTCAGGTCAAGCAGGAAGCGGTTGGCAAAAAGCACCTCTTCGCCCTGATGGACGAGAACGCCGATGGGCAGGCGGTCGAGCACCTTGTCGCCATTGGAGCCTGGAGCCTCTGGCGGAACAGCAGGCGCAGCCTCTTGCTCCTCGACGGCAGGCGTCTCTTCGACAGGCGCGGTTTCCACGCGTGCGCCGAGGGCGCGTGCGATTTCGCGGAAGGCATTGCGCTCGACGCTCGACAAGGTCGATTGACGAGCGGGCACTACCGCTGGCTTGGCGGTCGGCTCGAAAGCCTGTTCGCTCCTGACTTCTTCCGGTGCGACGGGCTTGGAACTTGCGAGGGCTTCGGCCACCCGGTCGCGCAGATGCGCAAACCAGCTTTCGTCATCGCTTGTCGTCAGATCGGGGCTCTCTTCGTCGTCCGCAGCGGCTTCATCGTTCGGCGCGGGGAGCTCCTCGTCGGGCTGCTCCGCCTCGCGGGCTGCGTCCATGCGCAGAAGGCCGAAACCGCGAAAGCCGACAAGTGCGCGATCATCGCCGAAAATCGGCATCCCGGCCCAATCGACAGGGACCTCCTTCGGGGAGCTATCGAGGCTCCAGAAAATGGTGCGGCCGCTCCAGGTCTCGCGGTGGGCAAAGAGGGACGCGATGGCCCCCTCCGGATCACGGGCAACGGAGCGGGACACCTCGTCCCAGGTCCGGCCGACGATGTTCCCCGCCGCCGGCCCGACGGCCTCGACAAGGTTCGGTGAGACATGGATGAAACGGGTCGCAGCATCCGCCTGCCAGACGAAACGAACCGTGGTCGGCTTGGCGACCTTCGGAGGCAGGACGACATCCGGAGCAATAGCGGCAGAAGCTTCGGCCGTCGGAACGGCGCGCGGCTTGGGAGAGACCTTCGGCACCGGCCCGACAATCGCCGTCACCAGCACCGTCTCCCCGGTCGGGAGATCCGCGAGCCGGCAGGCGCAGGTGACCGGCATCCATGCCTGCGTGGGATCGAGCCGCAGGCGTTCCAGGCGCATACCCTGCCGGGGCGCAAGGCCGCCGGCCAGCGCCTTCAGGCGGTCACTCGCCCTGAACCCGGGAAGAACCTTGCCCTCGGCATCGGCAAAAACATCCCCCAAGCCTTCCGCCACTGGGGAGGCCCAAAGCAGCCTTTCGATAGCCAGATCCCACACGAGCACGCCCATTCCCGGCTTCGCCATCATGGCCAAAGCCGGGTCCGCGGCGAGCCGCGCGATCATCGCTTCAAAGGGGTTCGGAGCATCCGTCATGAACGGCTTAGACCTTCACCTGCCGACAAGGCACCTCTTACAATACGTCTTCTTCACTATCGGCGATCCTGGGCCGGTGGCAAAGCTCTCTCACCGCTTTACTTTATAGTAACCTTAATCTTGAGGCCTCGAGTTGTTTTGCGGTGCACAATGTGATATTGCACTGCACAATTGCCGAAAAGGAGTGTTCGATGGCAACGAATCCGACCCCCGGTTACGAGATCCCCACTGAGATGCGCGACTTCGCCGAGAAGAGCGTCGAGCAGGCCCGCAAGGCCGTCGATGGCTTCATGGGCGCCGCCCAGAAGACCGTCGACACATTCGAAGGCTCGGCCACTACGGCGCAGGCCAGCGCCAAGGATGTGACGCGCAAGAGCTTCTCTTACGCCGAGCAGAACATCGCCGCCGCCTTCGACCTGGCGCAGAAGCTCGTTCGCGCCAAGGACGTGCAGGAGGCCATGCAGTATCAGGCCGAGTTCGTCCGCTCGCAGTTCGAGGCGATGCAGACCCAGATGAAGGAACTCGGCGCCATGGCTCAGGCCGCCGTGAAGCAGCCCGGCTCGAAGAAGTAAGCCCGATCCAAAAACCTTCGCGAGGAGGCATGCATGGCGGACGCCAAGAAGGCCGGAGCCAGGACGAGTACGAAGAGCGTGCGAAAGTCTAAGACCCCCAAGCCGGCCGCCCTCGCCGAGGCAAGGGAAACGGTGAGGGCGGTCGAGCCGCCTCCTGCCGCCGAGACCGCTCAGGCTTCCGCAAAGGACCCCAACGAGGTCCTGCGCGCGAGCGTGAGCGAAGCGGCGCGCGGGGCTCTTGAACTTAACGAGAAGATCCTCGACGCGCTGCAGGCCCAGGGGCATGCGGTCCTCGACACATGGCGGCGCACGCTGAACGCGCCCCGCCTCTCGGAGGCGATCCTGGCGCAGACGAGCGGCGTCCGGGAAGCCTACGAGACGGCCTCCGCGCATTGGAAGGACATCACGGAAACCACCGCGCGGTTGGTCCACAAGAGCCTTGAGCCGCTGCAATCGGCCCTGCACCGTCAGGACCGCTGATCCCCTGTCGGAGACAGGCGCCTTGCGATAAGGCTTGGTCATGTCAGGCCAAGCCTCCTCCCCCATCCCCGCCGTCATCGCTGTGATCGTTCACGAGGGCATGACGCTCCTCGTGCGGCGCGCGAACCCGCCCGATGCGGGCCTCTGGGGCTTTCCCGGCGGGAAGATCGAATACGGCGAAACCGTCGAAGCCGCCGCCCTCCGCGAGCTTTTTGAGGAAACCTCCATCACGGGGGAAGCACGCGGCGTCATCACCACCCTCGACATCATCGAGCGCTCCCCCACAGGCGAACCGAGCCAGCATTTCATCCTGATCGCGGTGCGTTGCGCGTCGCGCGGCGGCGTGCCGAAAGCCGCGGACGATGCGCTCGAGGCGCGCTGGTTCCCCATCGCGGACCTTCACACAAAGACAGCCGAGATGAGTGCGGACGTGGAGAGAATTGCCCGCCTCGCCGAGGACCTGGCGCGCCTGGATCCCTGAGGAGCCGGGCCCAAAAACGAAAGAGCCCTGCCTTTCCAGGCAGGGCCAAGTTTCGGTTGTCTCTCGCCTTGGTCAGGAGGCCAATAAAGCGTTACCCATCTGCGCATGAGATCCATATTGAGGTCAATTCAACCACCCCTTCATGGTTTATGGAAAGTAAACATTCATAAATCATCAATCATACGAGTATCACGTTATAGCAATTATGTTGCATGACTTGCCCATCCCTCATAAATACTCCGCCAGACCCATGAGACCTCGTGCTCTTTGTGTCCTTTATGAACGGAAAATAGTTATGCGCACCTCTCTTCTCGGATTGCTCGCTGGAACCGCAGCTCTCGTCGTCGCCGCCTCAACCGCCCAGGCGGCTGACCTCCCCTCGCGCCGTGGCCCGGCGCCGGTTTACGCGGCAGTCCCGGCCTTCACTTGGACCGGCTTCTATGTAGGCGCGAATGCCGGCTACGGCTGGAGCACTGGCACGAGCCGCTACTATGACCCGGCTTTCGGTTATGTCGGCAGCAGCAAGAAGGGCGGTTTCGTCGGCGGTGGACAGCTCGGCTATAACTACCAGTTCGGCATGTTCGTGCTCGGCGCCGAAACCGACATTCAGTATGCCTCGGTCGGCAACAAGGGCGCTTCCTACGGCAGGGCCTATTATCCGGGCAACTCGGATGGCTACTTCGGCACCATCCGCGCCCGTCTCGGCGTCGCCTTCGACCGCGCGCTCATCTACGGCACCGGCGGTTTCGCTTATGGCGACGTCGGCGGCAACAACTCCTATGACCAGCTCCTCGGCTATCGTCGCGACGGCGGCACCAACGGCGGCTGGACGCTCGGCGCCGGCGCTGAATACGCTGTCTCGGACAACATCACCGCCAAGGTCGAGGGCCTCTATGTCAACCTCGACACCAAGAGCAACTACGCTCTCGGTGAGCGCTACAGCGGCCGCCGCGACACCGAATTCGGCGTCCTCCGCGCAGGCGTGAACTACAAGTTCAACTAATCGCGACTCTGCCGAAACAAACTTTTTGGAAGCCCGGTGGAAACACCGGGCTTTTTCATGCGCGCGCGATGGAGTGATGAGCGCTTGATGCGCTGTGTCCTCGCCCCATTTCCGAGAGGCCTGCCCTCCTCGGCACGCTCTAACCCGGCGCAAGCACATGAACGTCAAACATACTTCGACTGGCGCGACCGAGTTGTGGCCGGCGCTGCCTTATGGCGAGTGGAACGACACGGCAACGACGCTGCAGCTCATGACGCAGATCGTCGGCAAGATCCGTCTGGCGCGCACGCCCTGGCTCAACCATTCCTGGCACGTCACGCTTTACGTCTCCGCCGTGGGACTCGCGACATCGCCGATCTATGTCGACGGAACCGTTCTCGAAATCGAGTTCGACTTTCTCTCGCAGCAGCTTCATTTCCGCACGAGCCGGGGCGACCGCCGCGCGATTCCGCTTAAAGCCCAGCCCATCAGCGCTTTCTATCGCGCCGTCTTCTCGACGCTGGACGATATCGGCCTTCCCATCGCCATCGATCCGATGCCGAACGAGATCGCAGACGCGATCCCCTTCCCCGACGACCATGTGCACCGAGCCTACGACGCCGATGCGGCGCAACGTTTCTGGCGCGCTCTGGTTCAAGTAGATCGGGTGCTCAAACGCTTCCGCACCGGCTTTATCGGAAAGTGCAGCCCGGTCCATTTCTTCTGGGGCAGTTTCGATCTCGCCGTGACGCGCTTTTCAGGGCGCACGGCCCCGCCTCATCCCGGCGGCGTCCCAAATCTCCCGGACGACGTGGCGCGGGAAGCCTATTCACACGAGGTCAGCAGCGCCGGGTTCTGGCCGGGCAATGCAACGTTTCCGCAGGCGGCGTTCTATTCATATGCCTATCCCGAACCGCCCGGATTCCGCGACCGCGCGATCCTGCCTTCGGCCGCTTCGTTCAATCCGCAATTGGGAGAGTTCATTCTGCCCTATGACGCGGTGAGACTCGATACCTCGCCGGACGACGCGCTGATGGCGTTTCTGCAATCCACCTATCAAGCCGCCGCGGACACGGCGAAATGGGATCGCCACGCTCTCGAATGCGCCTTCGGATCGCCGGGACATTGCCGACAGTTGAGTGACTAGTCGGAACTGTGCGGCCCGCACCAGCCCGGCAGGTATTCCGCCTGAGCACTCTTGGCGAGTTCGAGCGCCTGTTCCGAGGCCTGCGCAAAATTCTCCTCGACCAATTTTCTCTTCACGTTCCGGCGGAGAAAATCGGCCCACAAAAACTCGCTGTAGAGCGTCGTGTCCTTGGCGTACCCGCCTATTCGCCGCAGCTCTCCCGCAAGCGAACGATAGGGATCGTCAACAAGCCCTTCGATGGATTTCGGAATGTCGCGGTGGGTCTTCAGCTTTCCGTCGCTGTCGTAAACATGCATCCAGTTCTTGTGGCCCAGCACAACCCAGAACGCCTCCTTGTCCAGCGCGCTCAAGTCCGCCACGGGGGAAACGAAAACATGCTCGACCTTTTCGAGATGTAGAGCGAGCGCGAGATGGTGATGGTCGAGGATGTAATCCCGTCCTTTCGGCCCGATGACGACGGGTATCATATGCGTGCCAAGGAACTCAGAACCCTTCTTCCCCTTGGTGCCTTTCTCCCGCCACCGACGCCGCTTCTCCTCGACCTCCCTCATGCCGACCGTGATCTGCGTCGGCCGAAGATCCGTGAGCAATGTCGGTTTGAGGATCGGTTCCAAGACATCATGCATGTTCGTGCCCTCTTCGTTGACGATAATTCGGGCACCGCAGCCGTTGTGACAAGATACATCAGGGAGGACCACTTCCAAGGGGCAAACCATCACTCATTCAGAACCTCCTCGAAAGGGGCCTCTGAATCACAACTCAGCTCAAATTAATGGCCCTGAGCCTAGGTCGCCGCAATGAGGCTTCTGCGTCATTTAACGTGCATCCTTAACTCCGGGCGGCCTAGCGAAGCGGCATCCTGCGCACGCAGCGAAGTGCTCCCACATCCCCCCACCCTTCCGCTCGGTGGCTGCGAAGGAGCATCGACAACAAAAGGAAACGCATTGTATTCGGCGGCAGGCGTCCCAAAAGGTATGGCACCTATATCGCGGGAGGAGTGACTATCCGGCAGTTTGCCGAGCACCGGGTGAAGTGGGATGTCGATCCCGGCGCCAATGGCCGGGCTTCCGGCACACAATGCGAAATCAGTGATCCTCCGAATCTCGCTGCCGGGCGTCAACTGCCACACGGAGTTGCCCTTATCGAGAAAGTCGAAAACAAGCCCGGTCAATCGAGGATCGGTTCCTCGGTGCGGCGTGTCTCCAATACCCTGGGCCTCAATACCCTTCGCTTGATAAAGTTGTCTAACGGTGTTGAATTTCCAGGCCAGAGACTCACTATCAACCGTGTTGAGCTTCCAATACAGATTACCGTCGACGACCTGACCTTCTCCCAATCGATATTTGTCCATGACCGGACCATTTATTGTAATCAATATGTTATTGGCGATCCGGCCGTCTTCGGGATGTTTCGGTGTGATGTTGATGCCTCGGCCCTTGCTACTGCCGAGCAGGATCAGGGTATTGTGATAAAAATGTGCGTTCCTCGTTGAATAGCGTGAGCTGTCGCTGTTTTTGAACATCTCCATAAATCCGAATCGGCTGCCGCCATTCCAGGAGTTGATCCCGATGGCCCGGTTTATGGGGGGATTTCGCAAAAGCGACGCAACATTGCGGTAGAACAGCAAAGGGCCGTTGAATTTCGGCGTGTCTTGTCCCGGAGCCGCAGCGGTCAGACAGTTCGAAATGTAATTGTCGTGTATCGATATCAGGCCGACATTGATCGTACCCTCGATCTCGAAGGCATCATCGGCGCAATTCTCAAGCCGATTATGATGGACAAAGATCCTGTCCTCGTTGGTGTTCGTGCTCACTAGATCCTGGCCTGAGCCTCGAATGTGATTGTAGGAAATCTCCCAATCGTGAGCTCCGCCTCGAAGATCGAGTGAAGTCACCCGCATAAGCTGGGCGGGATAGGGCTCGTCTTTTATATCGCTCCAAAAAATCCAATACGGATTGTCACCATAAATCTTTGAGCGGGTGATCGACACATTGGACACATTGTCCGCGTCAGCGACAATGCCCTTCGCGCCGTTCCAAATTGTAAGTCCATCGAATTGAAGATCATGAACGCTGGCAGAAATTCCAACGCTTCTGTTCGCCTGATTGATCGTGAGATCTTTAAACGTCAGGTATGACCCTGCCACATCCAGAGTGTGACGGGCCATTGAGAGAAGAATGGCGTAGTTCCTGGGATCGGGACGATCCGCGTTGAATACGGGTCCGTACCGGGCTTCTGCCCCCTTGAGATCCGCTGTTTTTGAAAGGCGAATATGAATTCTGCCATCAGAAGGCTCGTAATAGACTCCAGGACCTATGTAAAATGAGGTAGTCGGCTCGACATAGGTCTCACTGGAAGCCCGAAAAGGTTGCGGATCCTTGTAGGGCACGAGAAGGACCCTTTGGTTCTCGTAACCTGGGATACCGTCGATGTAAGCATATGGGTGATTGGCCGCCGGAAAAGTGCGAACCGATCTATACTCGCCGAGGGACTCATCTATGAGCTCCCAATCGCCATTGCCGACCTGGCGAAAGTCGGGAACCCCAGAGTCGATCGTAGCCATTTCCCCAGGATATGAGCGGATCGTGATGGGCGCGTCCTTTGTTCCGCTGACATGCACTTTGACGCTTTCAAAGTACGTACCGCCCCGAAGATAGACCGTGTCGCTAGGCTGCAGCTTCCCGACTGCAAGGTTAATCGTCTTAAAAGGGGCATTCAAAGTGCCGGGGTTCGAGTCGTTACCTGTGGTGGAAACGTAGTATTCGGCCGCCCCAACTGGAGCCGCTGAGAGCATGGCAACGCCGATGACCCACAGGCGGCCGAGTTCCCTCACCGTCCGGCCGTGTCGAGCGCGCGGCTGAAGACCCCTTTCAAATGCACGAGTAAACATCGACCCTACCCTTGAGCTTCCATTGTTCGGGATGGCAGAGATCTCGAGCCGATTATGCATAGGCCCGAGATCCACCTGGGCTTATGCTAAATGCGTCGATACCTAGTGTTGGCGATGGAACCGATGGACGTCGTTGCGAGATCGTTGAGGATAGCAAGCAGGTTCTCCCAAGTGACTTCCCGGCGGTAAAGCCTCATGACTCGCTCTCGACTTTGGCGGCCCAAGCGCAGCCGCTCTTCTGTGTGGTTCAGGAGATGGATCGTACGATCTGCCATGGCGTCATCGTCGCGACAGGGAACAAGAAAGCCTGAAACGCCATCTTCAACGGCTTCGCGAACACCAGGAACATCAAAGCCGACAACAGGTCTCTCCATTGCGGCTGCTTCCAACAGCACGTTCGGCAGCCCTTCGAAGAAGGAAGGAAAAACGAAGACATCGGCACATGCATAGAATGGACGAGGATCGTTTATGAAGCCGAACCGGTGCACCTGCGGATCCGTCGCAAATGTTTCTTCGGACTGAGGGCTGATCGGATCCCGCGGGTCGTCCGGGCCTAGAATGATCAGATGCGCGTGCGGGACGACATCTCTGATCCGTCGGAAGACGGGTACAAGGTGATCCACGCCTTTCTCCTTACATATTCTTCCGATGAAGAGCAGAATGGGTGCATCAGCAGGAATCCCGAGTTCTCGGCGCAATTCCTGACCGGCATTCAGCGCTTCATCACGAGGCGAAAATCGATCCGTATCGATGCCGTTACTTGAGCCATATCCGAGGATCCGCAGCTGGCTTTCGCTGCAGATGCCCTCCTCGACCAACTGATGGCCCATTTCTCGGCTGACGGGCACTACGACATCACACAATCCGCAAATGAGGCGGTCGACCGCCGCATAAAAACGTCGCTTGCGACCTGACATCATCTCATAGACCCGGCGCCGATTGACGAACACGATCCTGCCGTTCCCCGTAAGACGGGCCGCAACAGATCCCAAAAGACTTGCCTTAGGAGTAGAGAGATGAATGACGTCGAATCTATTTCTGAAAAAGAAGTGAGCCACTCTCACTAATGAGATCAAATCGAACGGAGACGGAAGACGTTTCATCGGGAGCACCGAAATCCGAGGGTTCCCGAAAAGGGCAGAATCGAACTCTGTGTATTCGCGATCCCCGACGACGACGTGAATTTCGTAGCCGTGGTTCTCCAGGAACGGGAGGAGGCCCTTGTAAAGGGTTGCGAGGGTGAAGCTATGAGTGCACATAACGCACATACGATGCTTTTTCCCGGCTTGGAGCATGGCTAACGGTCCCTTCTATCCGGTTGAGTCGTTCCCCCCTTTCAAAACCAAGCCGCTTTATTTCGGCACATCCAAAGCCTGGGGCACACCTACGGAATCACTGAGACCCAGGCTCACTTCGACAACATCGCCCGGGACGAGCTCCGTATCCTCCTCAGCAACGATACGCGACCGGTCGCGGTCATTCTTTCTGAAGATCCAGATGTGCATGTTGGCGTTTCGCGCTTTGAGAAGGCTTGTCGTCGTCGATCCAGCCAAAAGAACCTTCTTTTTTATCGTATCAAGTTCCCCTCGCAGCGACTCCACCCTCGCATTTGCCTCCTCCATTTCGCGTGCTGCTTCGATACGGCGAATAAGAAGCAATCTTTGCAACTTAGCATCTGCCTCATCGCGATCCTTTTTCGCATTGTCGGCCGCGGCGTTCGTTTGCTGAGCGCGGCTTAAGGACAAAAGGACCGTCCGGCGCACATCGGTCACACGGCTGGCAGGCACAAGACTCTTCTTAAACAGTTCGTTCACCCTCTCCATGTCCTCGGCGTCAAGCTTGGCGCCTTCTTCTTCGCTTTTTGCTTGCGCCAGAAGATTTTCGATTCTTTGCTTCGCCTGCGCAATTGTGTTGAGCAGATTAGCTTTTTCCACCTCGTAATCATTCAGTGCAGTTTTCAGATGCTCCGCCTCCAGATCGATGATCTGATTCACGACCTCGGGATTGAGATTAGCCAGCAGCTCGTTTCGATTGAGCACACTTTGCCGGCCAAGCACGTTCTGGAGACGCCAGACACGCGCGCTTTCTTTGGCGAAATTGATTGCAAGGGTGGTTCGCTGCTTCTGAAGCTCAAGGACCTCCAAGAGTGAATTCCCCGCCGTGGAACCCATTATGTTGTAACCGCCGGCAATAGATATCGCCTGCCTGATCGTCAGGCCGGGCCGATAAGCGATCTCTCCCTGGCGGGCTATATCCCCGTTCAAGTAGACTGGTCGGTACTCCAGAATGCGGAGCGAAATCTCGTGGGGCTCGATGATTTGAGCAGCATCTCCACCACTGCTGATGCTGCGATTTTTATAAACGAAATTGGGCAACCGCTCCCCGACCCGGGATCGCAATTCCGGCAAAGACATCCCAACCACTTGCATCTCGCCGATAAGCGGGAACGACGCGTCGCCATTGAGATCGATCGGAATGCGCTGCCGAACTTCAGGCGATCCCATGATAGACAGTTCGAGGACATCACCAACATCGAGACGATACTCAGAGGCCAAGGTCGGAACGGCCGGGAGTAAACAAACGATCGACAATGCAATCAGATGCAACAATCCTCGCGAAAGTTTTCGTACACGCTCTCCCTCGCTCATTATTCGCATGCCCTCGTGACAGATATGCGCCCTGGCTCGCATTGCCTTCACCACCATCTTCCCCGGACGAGGGGTGTTTGAAAAAATGTGCTGGATCAGACTCATGTCGCCTGTCTGCGGAATCGGACCGTATCTGCGCCTCGCTAGGTTCACGGGCTTAGGTGTCTGTCGCATTTGTATGTCCCCGAACGTGCGCTGGGCTCCATCAAAGAGAGGGCGATCTCTGTTGGTAAGTTTTTGATGCACTGATCTGGGATACCCGATGGCGTCCATCCGGTATCCTAGGACGTCGCACGGAACGTGCGCGGCTATCTCGGGAAAGGACTGTGCGCATGAACAGAGCGAGGTAGGTTACAAGCCAAAAAAACGGACTCGTCGACGGCCCGAATGAATCGCTCGACATATTGGCGGCGATATACGCTAACCCTCCCAAAGCCAGCCCGACCGCCATCATTCGATCGCTATGGCTCGCATTCTTCGCCCGGTACGCCAGCATGATTGTCGAACACAGGACAATGATTGCAGCCGTGAGAAAGATAAGGCAGACGGCTAATCCAGGAACGCCGAGCATGCGCATATAATCAATGATGACATTGTGACTGTGAGGTACAGGACCGTCACCGAAATCAACGTTCAACATCTGGCCTGCGCCCTGGCCGAAAATCGGGTTGTTATAGAACTGCTCGAAACTGTAATCCCAAAGCGCCTTTCGACTCAGCAAAGACTTGACCTCGGCCTCATCCGAAAAAAACTGGGTGAGGAGACGAACGGCCCTAGGATTGAAGGAGATGAGGCTAGCGAAGCCAATGATCGCCACGCCTATGCCGATCCCGAGATTTCTGAAAAAATTAAACACGCTCCGTGCTGCCTCCTCCTCCAGGAGGGGGGCAAACAAAAGCAAAAGAGATGAGCTTGCCGCAAATATGAGCAGATTCGTCTTTGACCCTGCCGCAATGAATCCGAAGGCTGTTGCGGCGGTTATGGCAAGCCACCACAGGCGTCGTTGACTTGATAGCGCCAGCGCGAGCCCAACGGGAGCCACGGTTGACAGGACCATGCCATACTGGTTTGCGTGCTTGAAGAAGCCGTTCGACCTATCTCGATCCGCGAATAGAATCGCAAACAGAGTGCTATTGAAGTACGCAACAAAGCTCAGGGCCGAGATGACAGACGCAAGGATCAGAAGCAGGCCCACAAGGTTGCGGGCGCGCTCCACTGTGAAAGTGGCATAGAGCAGGACGAGAAGCGCTGCGCCGGAAAAGTGCGTAACGATCACCCTTCCGGAGCGAAGCGGTTCCGGCGCATTCAGAATCGAAATGTTCGACCAGAACAGGACGAATGCGCTGCTAGCCAGCGCAACCGCAACAAAGCGGGTAGACGCCCTGTCAAGAACAGGATAGGCCCTCAACCGCGCGCCTCTGAACGCAATGCAAACGGCTACGGCCATGAAAGGCGTAACGACCGACATCCCTCCCGGCAACGCCAAGGGTTCGGGGAACCAGATCAGTACGACTGTGATGCCCAGACACAGATAGGCAGCTTTCGCGCAATAGAGAGAGCGACCGGCGGCTCCAGTCGGAAAGTTAACAATCCCTCTTTGATCGAATGCCGATGGCATCTCTGTTTCGATCCCTTGCACTGTCAAACCACGGTTCAGGCATCGTAGTAGTATCTTCGGTAGCTCTCACGCTGCCGAGATCCGAGTTGCTCGTACTTGGAAAGTATCTTCGTATTCACCTTGTTGAATACGATGCCGAGACAACAATCGCGAATAATCTTGTCCGACAGCACCATCTCGCGCACGAGTTTACGCGGTGTCCGTCCCCATTCGACAACGACAAGCAACCCCGACAACAATGGTGCGGCGGCTCTGACGTCGACCACCGGCCCGAGCGGTGGCAGATCGAGCACGACATAGTCAAACCGCTCGCGAGCCCAGCGCAGTAGATCTCGCATACGCGCCGAGGTGAGAAGATTGCTTGTATCGGTCAATCGACGATTTCCGGAAGCCGGCAAGAACAGGAGGCCTGTATCTGTCTCCCGCAGAATCAGCGAATTGAGGGATGCCTCTGCAAGCAGCGCTTCCACAAGCCCGCCCTCAGCAAGAGGCGTTATCGCGCTCGTCAGGCCTGGATTGCGCAAATCAGCGTCGATAAGAAGCGTGCGCGCGCCTTGCAGGGCCAACAGGCTCGCAAAGTTCTTTGCAGTGGTTGATTTGCCTTCGTCAGTCAGAACGGAGGTGACGCCAATCACCTTAGACGCTCCGTCTTGCAAGGAAAGATCAGCAGCAACCTTTACCCCGCGCAATGTCTCCGCATAACTCGAAAGCGGAGCTTGCGCGACGTAGCGCATCATCGGCGGGGAGTGAAACTCGCGCTCTTCGGCCAACTGAACCCGATCAGGTGGGGCACGTTCCATTGCCGGAGCCACTTGCGGCAAGTTGCCGAGAAATTCCGTGCCGACGATGTCGCGGATCTGCATACCAGTCCGCAAGCTGTGGTCGCCGAAGTCGCGCAAGAGACCAAGGCCGGCCCCCAGCATGGCACCTCCGATCAAGGATACCGCCAGTGTCAGAACCTTGCGCGGATAACTGGGAATCAAGGGCGTCGCTGCATCGGTAATAATGCGCGCCTCCGCAATCGGGAAAGACTCGAGTTGGTTGGCTTCCTGGACGCGTTGCAGAAGGCTCCTATGAAGGATGCGGAGAGTCTCTTCCCGACGTTCGAGCTCTCCCAGTTTAAGCGTTTGAACATTCTCCGCTGCGCTGACGCCAGCCAAACTTGCAAGACCGTCCTTCAGGGACTGTTCCCTAGCTTTCGCAACCTCGAAGTCGTTGCGATAGCTGTCCGCGATGCGTTTAAGCTCCGCCAAGATCAGCTTGTCGTATTGCCGCATTTCCTCCCGCAGACTGACGGCTTGCGTGTGATCAGGACCAAGGCGCGACGATATCTCGGCCTCTCGCTTGGCAGCGTCAAGGAATTTTGAGCGCAACCCGTTGATGACAGTATCCTCGAGTGCCGCTCCAACTAGCGCGTCTGTCCGCCCCGCATCCAGAATATCCTGAATGCGCAGATAGCGTGCTTGCATGCGTGCGGTTTCAGCACGGGCGAGGGTCAACTGCGTATTCAACTCAGACAGCTGCTGATCGGTTATGAGCTTACCACCAGCTGAGACAAGATTGTTCTCCGTGCGGAAACGTTGAATGGCGAGGCCAGCTTCAAGAGATTTCCTGCTGAGTTCCTCAATGCGCTCCTCGAGCCAGGCCCTGGCGCGGTTCGACGTGTCTTCTCTCGCGGCATACTGGTTCTCAAGGTAGGCAGACGCATAAGCCTGCGCGATGCGTGCAGCGAGAGCGGGATCCGAAAGAGTGTAATTAACAGCGATGACGCTTGTGTTCGGTACGCGGTGGACATCGAGGCCCGTTTGCAGACGCAAGACCACTGTCATCCTCAGCGCATCGCCCGTGGGAGCAGCCGGCATCGGGAAGTTGAACCACTGATTAAGGACGGAAGTTACGGCCTTGATGACCAATCCCATCAAACTGTCCTGAAGAAACAGACGATTGTTTGTGAGATCGAGCTTACGAACGACAGCGAGCGCGATGGAGTCGGACTTGATGACCTCCACCTGGTTATCGATGTAATTGTCGCTTTTGTCAGAGCCGAGCACGGATGGCCCCGACGCTCCCTCTACGGCACGAGTTGCCCGCGTGTCGATAAGAATACTTGAGGCCGCGGTGTACTGAGGTTCCGCGAGAAGAATGTAAGCCACACCGACTGCGAGACTTAGACAAGTGACCGCCACAAAAACCCAGATCTGGCGACGCGTCATCGCCAGAATGCTAGAGAGATCGATGCTTCGTCCCGGAGGCTCAAACCACTCGCCTTGTGGACCGCCCGGAGGGGTTTGAGAGGGTTGGATCATCAGCATCTGCGGCCTTCCTGCAACTGATCAACCGTCTGACGTAGGAGCCGGCACTAGGGAACCCGACCTGTGTATCGATCCTCGCACAAGAACCAAACAGCACCACGAAATTGAACAAACAGAGCGACGTGACAGCGGCAAGTTAAACAGATCAGTCCCTACCAAGGACTTCCAACGCGAGCGGTCAGAAACTACCCCGTCTGCTCAAGACCGCATTGATGGTTCGCAGCGCTATCTTTGCATCATTCCACAAACTCCAGGTCTGCACATAATGCTCATCGAGCGCTACCCGTTCTGGATAAGAACAGTCGCTGCGCCCACTGACTTGCCACAACCCCGTGAGACCCGGCCTAACAGAGAGATAGAGGGGGAGTGCCTCACCGTATCGCGACATTTCGGCGGCCACGATCGGGCGCGGGCCAACAAGGCTCATGTCGCCTGCGAGCACATTGAAGAGTTGCGGAAGTTCGTCGAGACTCGATCTTCTCAGGAATTTCCCAAGTGGCGTAACACGCGGGTCGTTCCTGAGCTTGAAGCTCTGCTCCCATTCACGTCGCGCCTCCGGAGATCTTTCCAGAAGTTCCTGCAGTACCTTGTCCGCGTTCGGAGTCATCGTGCGAAACTTCAGGCATGCGAACGACCTCCCTCCCAATCCAACACGCTGCTGCCTGAACAGGATGGGCCTTCCAGAGTCAAACCTGATCAGCCCATAGATACACACCATGAGAGGTAGGAGGAGAAAGAGCATCAACGCCGCGATGTTAACATCCAGCACTCTCTTACATGCACCTTCAAATGAAGTATGTTGGAATGATGGCCGCGGAGCTTCTTGAACTCGCGCGAGCGCGGGACGCAAATGAATGTCACTAGACATGGACCCCTCCACCTAGCGATAAAATTAGGGAGCCCTGTCGAGCCCTCAGCGCGCACTCTCAACGTTCGAAAATATGTCTGACTTGGAAATCTGTGGCTGAATTAACGCCGCCATGAGCGCAAAAAACTATGCTTAGTTAGCCGGCACGTCAACGCTCGAAGTCAGTTACGACGAGGAGAGTATACAAGCTTAGCCAGCAGCTTCATTGCCAAAATACCTCTTTCGGCATAGATGCCGTCATATCGACTCCAGACCGGCGAGATGCGATTACAAGGGCGAATCTGACCTTCGCGAGATCGCCAACTCACCAAGTTGTATTACCCATGCAGAATTTTAGGGCGATCCGCGAAGTGTCTGTTCGGGATACCGCGTTATGGCACGGCACACTCGCTGATCACGCAACGCATTGGCGTGACATGTTCTGTGCATTATGAGGTGGCGAACGGAGCACGTGAGGCGCGATAACTGATCGCCAAGGCTTTGGACGCGGCGCTCAGCGCCAACTTCGACGTAACCACGCGTTTCGCGGTCGCTCTTACAGGTGGGTGGTCCTCTTCAAGCCGAAGCTCATCAAGGCGAGCATCACCAGAAAGGACGCGTCGAAGAACTTGGCGCTTGGATTTCCGCTGGATGATATGATGGATATCACAACGCCAAGGCCGGGAACGCCGGAGCAACTGTGACCATCATACTCCTTTTTAGGCCCTAAGTGCTCTTCTTTGCGACTTCCCCGCGCTTCCGTTGATGACGATATAGAGCCCTCTGATTTCCGTATTTCAGTTAACCGACGTCGGTCCAACAAGACGCCAGCCGAGGACGCTCAATTCCCTCCGATCAAAAGGGATGTAGCTATGGCAACTTCCGAGACGCTTCATCGCATAAACCGACTTGTCCGCGGTCAAAGAATCAAGTTCGGGGCTGCGCTGCTCGCCGATATTGCCCGTATCCGACACACCATTGTGCGTGTTGATCCGGTTGGCGCATGCAATCTGCGCTGCGGAATGTGTTTCTTCTCAAGCGCAACCTGGAGAACGGAACACGCCAAAGGGCGCCTCACGAAATCAGAACTCGAACGCATCGCGTCGATGCTATTTCCTCTGGCGATCCAGGTTCACTTCGGAGCCTCCATGGAGCCAACGACCTTCAAGGATTATCCTTGGCTCGTCAGGCTGGCGAAGCAGCACAAAGTACCCTTCGTCGGGTTCACGACAAATGCACAACTACTCACGTCAGACGGCATCCGCCAACTTGCCGCCGCAGGATTAGATGAGATCACAATCTCAAGCCATGGCGTCCACAAGGACACTTATGAGCGCCTGATGAGAGGGGCCTCATTCGAGAAACATCACGAGACCCTGCGCGACCTTGCGAGTGTAAGATCCCTGAACAAGCTACCGAGGCTGCGAATCAATTTCACCATCAACCCGGACAACTTGGAGGAGCTCAAGAGTTTCTTCGATGTTTATGGCGCGTACAACCTTACGACGCTGCAGCTGCGACCCGTCTTCGACTTTGCTGACACCGAGTACCGCAACAACGATTTGTCCAAATATCTCGACCGATATCGAGCCATCACGGCCGATATCATTCGCGAAGGCGCCAATCGCCGGGTGCATGTACTTGCCAATGTAAGCGATCCCACTCATGAGGGTGGGAATGTGTTTGCTCATGTGTATCGAACAGCATTTCTCAGAGCTGTTAGTCCCGAATTCGTCTGGACCAAAGACTTCGATTGGCGCAATGAATCGCTGGCGGATTACTGTAACCGCATAGGCTGGAGGAAAATGCTGCTTCGCCAGATCATCCAGCCGCACCGCCAAGCCTCACTCCCCGCCGCTCAAACGGCGGCCTTCGATGTGTTTTAGCGCGACTTTGATACTCTCGCCGCAGAACCAAGGGTCCAGCAGGCTGGTGAGGACTGCGCATCTGCCGTGCGATGAAAGCACCCAGCGAAGGCGGAAACGCTCATTGGGCGCAGAAGGTGGATCACCCCAAAGATTTCTGGCGAGAGGTATCGCACTCCTGTAAATTGGCTCGGGTGTAGTCGGCCTGTCGCCTCGATATTTGGAGACGAAGATGACGACCGTCACTTTTCAGCAAAATGTGGGCACCTACAGCGGCACCGTCGACACAATGCTGCGGGAAAGTCGACCGACAAAGGATTATGCCACGGCGACGGACCTCAATGTCGACAGCGTTGACTCTGCCGGCAAGCACAATGTGGCACTGCTGTATTTCGCAAACTTGTTTGGCTCAGGCCCTGGGCAAATTCCGCTGGGGGCGACGATCACCTCGGCGACACTCACGCTGCAGGTCTCCGACAAGTCAAGCGACGGCGTCTCTCTCCACCGCATGTTGACCAACTGGACGGATCTTCCGACCTGGACCTGGGATTCGTTCGGCAATGGCATCCAGTTCGATGGCACGGAAGCCTCCGCGACGGCCGACCTCATTACTGGGGCCGTGGGGCTCGGCAGCCAGAGCTTCAATGTTACGCAGAGCCTGCAGGCGTGGGCAGCCGGCGCCGCCAACTACGGTTGGGCATTCAACCCGGCCGGTCCCGATGGCTGGGATTTCAATTCGTCTGAAGGAACAGTCGCGCCGAGGCTCACCGTCACCTACGAATTGCCCGCTCCCACGGCTGGCGTGACGGTAACGGAAAGCGGTGGTTCAACCGCCGTCACGGAGGGCGGAGCAAGCGATACGTTTAGAGTGGCTCTTGCCAGTGCTCCTACGGCCAATGTGATAATCACGATCACAGGCAATGCCGATATCGACCGCGCACCGGCCACGCTGACCTTCACACCCACGAACTGGCAGACACCTCAGACCGTGACGCTGACCGCGGTAGACGATACCTTGGTGGAAGGAACCGAGACCAGCAACGTCACACTGACCGTCTCCAGCACAGATCCCCAGTACAACGGCCTCAGCATCGCGCCGGTCCCGGTGACCATCTTCGACAATGATGCCCCTCCTCCTGTGCTGCCTGTCGTCACGATGCAAAACGCCTCCGCGACGGAAGGACCGAACGCGCAAATCACGTTCACGCTGACCCTCGACACGGCAGCAACGCAGGACGTGGTGGTTAGTTACTCCACCCTCGATGGGGCCGCCACCGCCGCAAACGACTTTGTCGGGATCACATCCGGAACCACCACATTCGCGGCTGGACAAACCACGGCGACCATCACGGTCAACCTCAAGGACGACACCGTCGCGGAAAGCACCGAAACCTTCACCCTCAGGCTCAACTCCGCTACCAACGCCACGATCGGTACCGCCACGGCCACCGGAACGATCTTTGACAATGATTCCACCGCGCCGCCCGAAATCAATGCCACGGTTGTCAGGGTCCATGATACGACCCAGTACAAAGCTGGAGATCCGACGGGCTACGGCAGCGGAGACCCGTCAGGGCTGGCCTATGTACCGGGTTTGAACCTTCTGTTCATCGCCGATTCCGAGCACGACGAGAGCCCCTACTTCAGCCCCACCAATCTGTTTGCGATCAGACCTGACGGTACTCATGTGCAGTCATACAGCCTGACGAGCTTCACCAAAGAACCGACGGGCGTCGCCTACAATCCCAAGAACGGCTATCTCTACATCACTGATGACGATCAAAGGAAGGTCTTCTGGGTCGATCCGGCTAACCCTTCCGTGAAAGTTGGCGAGTTCAGCGTCAAAGCCCTCGGGATCACCGACGCGGAGGACCCCAAGTTCGATCCCGTCACCGGCCATATGTACATGTTGGATGGCCTCTCGCGCACTTTCTTCGAGCTCACCAATACAGGTCAGCTAGTCAAATCCTTCACTCTGCCGTCCGTGATGACGGATGCGGAGGCATTGGCTTATGACTCGAGCCATGATGTGTTCTTCATCGCGTCCGGCGCCACGCGTGGAACGATCTTCGAGATGGATCGCGACGGCAATGTGCTGGAAACCATCACGACCCTGAATGCATCCACCTATGTTAATCCAATCACCGGGTCAAAGCCCAAGATCAAAGGGCTTGAGCTGGCGCTGAGCAGCGATCCGAATGACGGCAATCGGCTGAGCCTTTATGCAGCGGACTACGGCGTCGATCAAAAAGCCGACGGACGCCTGTTCGAGATTAGCCTTGGGGTAAGCTGGGCGTAGGCGACGGTGCGGCAGAGGGAGGCTCTCTGATTTTTCTGACTGCTGCGAAAAGATGTCCTAATCCGGCCGCACCATCTAGGATTATCCCAACACTACCCCGAATGATCAGGATAAGTGTCTGCGGTTTCAGCCGCGCGGATGATATCATTGCCAGACCTCGGCGTGAGGGAATCTCGAAACTTGCCCCAGGGGGATGCAATGCTGGTTGAGTTCCTTGGCTTGCCAGGTGCCGGAAAATCGACCCTGTCGCATCTTGTAGCGAACCTCCTTTTGGAACGCCGATATACCGTTGAGGAGACCACCTACGACCTCGATCGCCGCTTCGGAAAATTCGAGCGATCTGTCATAAAGCTCGCACATATCGCGCGCTACCTCTGCACGCATCCGCGTTGCGCGCTGTCCAACGTGAGCAGCATCCTGGCCACACGGCAAGCGACACTCGCCGACATCAAGAAATCCATTCCCAACTGGCTGTATGTGGCATCCCTCGTCTCGCGCAGGCGTTCCGACGATCGAATCATCCTTCTCGATCAAGGCGTCGCACAGGCCGTTTGGTCGATTGGCTTCGCGGCTGAGCAAGAGCTCTGGCTTGACCTTCACATGAATACTACGTCCGAAAGGACGCCAAAACCGGACCTGATTATACAGGTCCAAGCGAGCTTTGAGACAGTTAGCGTCCGGCTGGACTCCCGCAAGAAACGCATCAGTCGCCTGGAAAGCCTCGTACAGAACCACTCGGTGTTACAGCACGCCCAAGATCACTGCGATGAGATCAGCCTGAGATTCGAGGCCGCCGGCGTGCCAATCATTAAAGTTCACAACGATGACCCTGAGCAATTGGCGTCCAACGCGCGGCTTGTCACCGACATTATCATAGCGTTCGTGAACGAGCAGACAGCCGCATCGAGAGAGCGGCCGCAAGGGGCTCCGTTATCCGCCCCCCAAAAGAGAGCTTCGCCAATACGTGGGCTCTGATGCTAAGCACCCAAGGATCCGCCACCCATGGACGAGCAACCAAAGGAGACAGTATGCGATCCGCTCCGGCAGAGAACACCGCAGGAATCAGCCATGAGCAACATGCGCCGCGGACTGACTGAGCGCACCGTTCTGGGCCTGGTCTGGACTTCTCTGGCCATGGGCGCTCAGGCGCTAATGCAACTCGTTGCGCTGATCATGCTGGCGAGGCTGCTGCCACCCAGCAAATTCGGCGTGTTTGCAGCGGCGCTGATCGTCACCAGCTTTTGCGCCATCTTCTCCGAGCTGGGCGTCGGCCCGGCGATCGTGCAGCGACCGACGTTGAAGCAGCGTCATATCCGGGTCGGATTCACGCTATCTGTGCTTCTCAGCTTTGTTGCGGGAGGTCTGGTCTGGGCTGCCGCTCCATACATCGCGCGGTTTTTCCAAATTCCTGATCTGGCTGAAGTCGTTCGCGCAATCTCCCTTGGGTTCCCTCTTCAAGGGGTATCCATGGTAGCTCAAGCTCTCGCCCAGCGTGACCTGCGCTTCCGCTGGCTTGCAGCTATCGACGCCGGTGCCTTCGCCGCAGGATTCGTTATCGTTGCTCCGGTGCTTGCCTGGTTTGACTTCGGCATATGGGCACTGGTCGGTGCCTATCTGACACAGCAGGGCTTGCGTATGATCATTCTGCTGGTCGGCCAACCACACTCCAAGCGGCTACTCCTGGAACGCCGCGCCATCAAAGAGTTACTCTACTTCGGAGGCGGCTTCACTCTAGCCCGGATCGGAAATTACCTCGCCAACCAAGGGGATAATCTCGTCGTAGGGCGGTGGCTAGGTCCCCAAGCCCTGGGTCTGTATACCCACGCCTACCAGCTGATGGCCGCGCCAGCGGTTCTCGTCGGCCAGGTTCTGGACCGCGTACTGTTTCCCACAATGGCGCTCGTCCAGCTTGAGCCACAGCGTCTGGCCCGCGCGTATCGAAGCGGCATTTCCGCCTGTGCTCTGGTGATCCTGCCGGCAAGTGTCATCGTGGGGATCGTCGCGGATGAAATTGTACTGGTCCTGCTTGGACCCGCGTGGTCCGGCGTGATCTTCCCACTTCGGATTTTAGCATTCGGGATGTTGTTCCGCACCAGCTACAAGCTAAGCGACTCGATCGCGCGCGCGACCGGCGCAGTCTATGCTCGAGCCTGGCGACAAGCCGTCTTTGCAGGCGCGGTCGTCCTCGGTTCATTGATTGGACAGCTCTGGGGATTGGGCGGAGTGGCTTTCGGAGTGTTTTCCGCCATTGGCCTCAACTTTGTTCTGATGGCGCACCTCAGTCTCCGTCTGACTGGAATGAGCGGGTCGGAATTCTGCCGGGCACACTTACCGGGAATTGCGCTCGCGGCAATTCTCGGTTTCGGTGCCTGGGCATTGGCTGGCTGGCTTCGGGAGCAACAAACCTCGCCGGTCGTGATCCTCTTTGAAATCGCGCTTCTCGCGCCCACAATAAGCCTGTTGCTGTGCTGGCTTATGCCAACCTTCTTTCTTGGGCAGGATTCACAATCACTGCTTCGCGCACTCAGTGCGTTGATGCCAGCGAAGCTGCAACGCCGTTCTCTCAGATGATGGAGAGACAATGTCAGATGTAGAAGCTCAAACCCAAACCAGCTATTCGACTCTCCCGACCCCGCCCAAGGGGCTTCCCATCGTACAGAACCTGTTTACGCGACTCCACAAAGCGGATCTCGCTTATTGTCACTGGAAGAGCAACGAGCATCTGGGCGCGGCAGTGGAAGGTCTCACAGATCTTGACGTTTTGGTCGATCAGCGCCGTGCCTCGGATCTGCAGCGCATCCTTGCCGAGAGCGGATTCAGGCGCTTCGCAGCCCCGCCGCTACGCGCCTACCCCGCGGTTGAAGATTACCTCGGCTTCGATGACGGTACCGGGCATCTCGTGCATCTTCATCTTCACTATCAGCTCACACTCGGGCAGCGGCATCTCAAGGGTTATCGTGTGCCTTGGGAGCATCAGGTGCTTGCTAGGCGCATCCTGGATCCCCAATACGGCATTTATGTCGCGGATCCGGCCACCGAGCTGGTGCTTCTCCTGGTCCGCGCGGCCCTGAAGCAACGCATTCGCGATCGGTTGCGCCTCAGATCAAAGAGGAGACTCAAAGGCGCCGTGGCGGATTTCCATCGCGAGTTCGCATGGCTGCGTGAGCGCGTCGACGACAATGCCGTGTGTGAAACGGCGCACGGATTTCTCGGCTCGATCGCTGACGAGCCTTTGCGCCGCTTGCTCGACGATCAAGCCATATCTAATCGTCTGACCGATTTTTCAGCAGCTGTCCGACCCGCATTGCGGCGATACCGAACTTATGGACCATTGGCTGCCCCACTGCGTGCCTGGCTGCGGGAACTGCAGTGGGCCGCAGATGCAGTAAACCGTCGCTACCTCCATCGCCCAGTGCCGCTGCGACGGATCTCGCCCCGAGGCGGCACTGTCATTGTCCTTCTCGGATCAGACGGCTCGGGGAAATCCAGCCTCGCGAAAACCCTTGTCTCCTGGCTCGGAGTCAAGCTCGACGTGATGCCCATTTACTTCGGCAGCGGTGACGGCCCTAGCTCCTTCTACCGGCTGCCCCTACGGCTCGCACACCGGCTCCTATCGCCGGTCATTGGCAATGGAAAGAAGTCGCGATCTGTTGACGATAATGGCCTCGATCATCAGCGCCTTTGGATGCGCGTCCGGAGTTCTTTGCGTGCGGCGGCGCTCATCCCATGGGCTCTGACCCTTAGCTTGGAAAAAAGGGGTAAGCTGCGGCGAATGACCCGGGCTCGTAATCGGGGCATGATCGTCGTATGCGACCGGTTTGCGCAGGCGGATATTCCGGGTTTCAACGACGGTCCTCTACTGGCCCATTGGCGGCGTTCCCGTTGGCGGATCTGCCGGGCCCTGGCCGTTTGGGAAGCCAAACCCTATGCCGACGCCAAGCTTGATCCGCCGGACCTTGTCATTAAGCTGAATGTCACGCCGGAGGTTGCACTGGGTCGCCGGCCCGAGATGAGTCTCGAAGAGATACGCCGCCGCGTGCAGGCCGTGCAGAGTTTCCGCTTCCAGGAGCCGGCAAGAGTGGTTGAGATTGGAACTGACGTTCCGCTCGACGAAGTTGCTCTCGCCGCGAAACGGCTCGTCTGGGATGAAATCTAGCGGCTTTAACTTGGGGAAGTGTCCCTCGGGCGATGTCCGATATCCCAGGTCCTGAGGAGATGAGGCAGCATTGGCATGGCTGACACGCACAGGGCAGTCACATTGATAGTGACAGGAGAGTTGCTCAGGGGAAAGCTCTCAACATAGATCCCAGGCCTCTGTGCTGATGGCCTTGGGCGTGGAAGTGAAGCTCTAGTTGAGGATTCGCTTGTCGATTGCAGGCATGAACTAACCCTCGAAAAGGATCCCCAACAACACTGCAGGGCCTATATGCGACTCAACCGCATGAGCCGACTGTAGGAAATGATAACTATCGAGGTAACCAGGGGAGCTTGGAAGCTCTGCTTCCCATATGCTTCCCAATTTCACTTCCTAAGAAGCAGGGCTAGGGCTCACTCGGCCAAAACCCTTATTTTATATGGTACAGCCGCCCCGGCTCGAACGGGGGACCCCCAGATCCACAATCTGGTGCTCTAACCAACTGAGCTACGGCTGCACTCGCGGCAGGGTGTAATCGCCTCGGCGATCAATTTCAAGGCTTCTTTGTCGCCGCGGGCTCTCAAAAGCGAATGGCGGGCCGTGGGGCCCGCCACCCTTGTCCGGAAAAGCCGGAAAAAGCCTTATTCCGCCGTGGCTCCCGCCGCTTTGAGGACCGGGGTCCAGCGGGCGACCTCGCTCTCGACGAGTTTCTGCAGCGCTGCCGGGGTGCGCTCGGCGCCGGTCGGGATCACGCCGCCGAGGTCGAGCAGACGCTTCTTGGTGTTCTCGTCGTCCAAAGCCTTGACCAGCGCATCGTTGAGCTTCTTGACGATCTCCGGCGAGGTGCCCTTGGGCGCGAAGACCGCGTTCCAAGCGCTGACCTCGAAACCGTCGAGACCGGCTTCCTTGGTGGTCGGCAGGTTCGGCAGGGCGGGCGAGCGCTCAGGCGTCGCGATGGCGAAGGCCTTGATGGTGCCGCCCTGGATCTGCGGCGCGACGTTGACGATCTGGTCGGTCATGTAGTCGACCGAGTTCGCCATCAGGTCGTTGAGGGCTGGCCCCGTGCCGCGATAGGTCACCATGGTCGGCTTGGTCTTGATGACCGAGCTGAAGAAGATGCCGGTCATGTGGGAGACTGAGCCCACGCCTGCATGGGCCATGTTCACCTTCTCACCGTTGGCCTTCATGTAATCGACGAAACCCTTCAGATCCTTCGCGGGAAAATCCTTCTTCGCCACGATGATGATGGGGGTGCCGGCCGCGAGCCCAATGGGCGCGAAGTCCTTCGTCGGGTCGTATTTCAGGCTCGGATAGAGCGCGGGCGCAGCGCCATGCGTGCCCATGTGGCCCATCATGATGGTGTAGCCGTCCGGCTGCGACTGCGCCGCGCGGGTGATGCCTGTGGTGCCGCCGGCGCCCGCCACGTTCTCGATCACGATCTGCTGGCCGAGCGTGCGGGACATGTGATCGCCGACGATGCGGGCGATCACGTCCGTCGGGCCACCCGCTGCGAAGGGCACGATCATGGTGATCGGCCGCTGCGGATAGGTCTGCGCCTGTGCCGCCGACACGGCCAGTCCAAGGGCCGCAAGGCCGAGTACGATCTTTTTCATTGGTTCCTCCTGGAAAAATTTCCTTGTCTTGAGACTTGAGAACAGGTCGTCGGAATGCAAGCCTATTCCGTGAACACCTCGTCCCTGCCCTTCCGGATCGACGGCAGAAGCGCCAGCACCAAGAGGAGCACCGCCACCGCCAGAAGGCCGGCGCTGACCGGGCGCTCGATAAAGGTCGAGAGTGACCCGCGCGAGAAGATGAGCGCGCGGCGCAGGTTTTCTTCCATCAGCTTGCCGAGCACGAAGCCCAGCAGCATCGGTGCGGGCTCAAAGCCGAACTTGATGAGCAGGTAACCGACGAGGCCGAACAGCGCGATGAAGATCACGTCCGTCGGCAGCGAATTGATGGAATAGATGCCGATGGCGCAGAACATCAGGATCGCCGGGAACATCAGGCGATAAGGCACCTTGAGCAACCGCACCCACATGCCGACCAGCGGCAGGTTGATGACGAGCAGCATCAGGTTGCCGACCCACATGGAGGCAATCATGCCCCAGAACAGGTTGGGGTTCTTGGTCATCACCTGCGGACCGGGCACGATGCCGTGAATCGTCATCGCGCCAACCATCAGCGCCATCACCGCATTCGGCGGAATGCCGAGGGTGAGAAGCGGAATGAACGAGGTCTGCGCGCCGGCATTGTTGGCGGATTCAGGTCCCGCCACACCCTCGATGGCGCCACGACCGAAGCGGCGCGGATCCTTCGCGATTTTCTTTTCCACCGTATAGGAAGCAAACGGCCCCAGCACCGCGCCGTTGCCCGGCAGAATGCCGAGGATCGCGCCGATCACCGTGCCGCGGATCACCGCCCAATAGGATTGCTTGAAGTCGTCCTTGTTCGGCAGAAGCCGTCCGATGGCCTTGTGCACGATGTCGCGTGCTTCCGTGCTCTCGAGATTGCGCATGATTTCAGCGATGCCGAAGATACCCATGGCGAGAACCGCGAAATCGATGCCGTCGGACAGGAACGACAGACCGAAGGTCATGCGCTCCCGGCCGGTTTCGAGATCGGTGCCGACGGTCGACAGCAGAACGCCGACAAGGATCATCGCGATGGCCTTGAGGATGGAGCCGCGCGCCAGCACGACCGCAAAGACGAGACCCATGACCATCAGCGAAAAGTACTCCGCCGAACCGAACACCAGGGCGAGCTTGGTCAACGGCGCGCCGAGCGCGGCGATGACCAGCGTTGCCACCGTCCCGGCAAAGAACGAGCCGATAGCGGCGATGCCGAGCGCAACGCCGGCGCGACCCTGGCGCGCCATCTGGTGACCGTCGAGCGCTGTGACCACCGAAGTCGCTTCGCCCGGAATGTTGACGAGGATCGCCGTGGTCGAGCCGCCATATTGCGCACCGTAGTAGATGCCCGCGAGCATGATGAGCGCGCCAACCGGATCGAGCCCGAAGGTGATCGGCAACAGCATCGCGATGGTGGCGATGGGGCCCACGCCCGGCAGCACGCCGATGAGCGTGCCGACAAGACAGCCGAGGAACGCGAGGCCGAGATTTTGCAGCGACAGCGCGACGCCGAAGCCGAGGCTCAGATTGGAAACAAAATCACCCATCAAACGCTCCCACCCTGAGCTGCCACACCGCCCTGCGCATGCTTGCGACGTCCGACAAAAAACACGACGGCCGCCGCGACGATCATGATCACCGCCGTCGCGCGCAGTACATCCTTCTGCGACCAGTCAGCAGGAAACAGACCAACGAGGCTCTGCGGAAAAATCGGAATGGGGAGATTCAGGAGATCACCGAACAACAGCATGCAGAACGGCGTCAGGCTGAGCGCGAGGATCACCAGTTCGCGCAGCCGCGCCTCGTTCGTAGCATAGCCGCTGACGATGATCGCGAGCGGACCAGCCACGACGAGGCCGAGGCCCGGAATCGCAATGGGCCCGAGAACGAAGGGCCTGATCGTGATCGCGAACCCAATGATCGCGAGCATAATGAAGATCACACCGCGCAGGCTCCAGCGCTCCAACGGCTCTCCATCCGTGAGGAAGGAGGAGGCGACGAGCGCGAGGCCCGAGAGCCCAACGCCGACGGCGAGCCAATCGGGCAGCATGGCCGGGCCCATGGAACGCAATGTTCCTTGCGGGAGCCCCTGCGTTAGCGACAGGGCCAGAATGGCCAAGGCTATCAACAAACTGCCGCCGGCAAAATTTTGCGGCGCACGGATAACCCAACGTCGCCCCGGAGAGCCGGGACGGTGGTGAGCAGCAGACATAGGCGGCCTCCCGAACGGGCGCGTGCCTCGCGCCCGAGACTTGTTCTGTTTCTGTGTGTTGTGCCCAAGGCCGGCGGTCGGATCAAGCAAGCGACGCCTAAATTAGAGGCGTTCATCGGGAAAATGTGGGCGTAACGGCTAAGACCTTTGTCGAAGCTCCACAGGCAGAGTTGACTTTCCACGCAAGATACAGCCGTCTGCGGTTGAATTCTGGAGAGCCGTATATACTTAAGCTCGACTCTCCATTCCCGACCTGAACCTTCCCAAGGCCGTCATGGACTATATTCTTTCGACCACATTTCTCGTCTCGCTGCTTCAGGTCATCTGGCTCGACATTCTGCTCTCGGGCGACAATGCGGTGGTTATCGCCATGGCGTGCCGCTCGCTGCCCGAGAACCGGCGCAAACTCGGCATCCTGCTCGGCGCCGGCACGGCCGTCGGCCTGCGCATCGTCTTCGCCTTCCTCGTGTCCGAGCTTCTGGGCCTCCCCTTCCTGCGCATCGTCGGCGGGCTGCTGCTGTTCTGGATCGCCGTCAAACTGATCCAGGGCGAGGATGACGGAGGTCACGGCAACGTCGAGGCCAGCACCAGCTTGTGGAGAGCCGTGCGCACCATCGCCATCGCGGACGCGGTCATGAGCCTCGACAACGTGGTCGCCATCGCCGCCGCCTCGCGCGGCCACCCGGAACTCTTCATCTTCGGTCTTCTGCTCTCGATCCCGCTGATCATGGTCGGTGCGTCGCTCATCACGAGCCTGATCACGCGCTTCCCGATCTTCGTCTGGGCGGGCGCTGCTCTGCTCGGCTACATCGCCGCGGAAATGATCGTCACCGATCCGGCCGTTCTCGGCTGGCTGTCGGGCCAATACCCGCATTTCGTGATGCCTGATCCGGGTCATCCGCCGCTCGACATCAAGCCCATCGGCGCGGTTCTCTACAGCGCGGCCGCTTTGGGCGCGTTGTTCGTGGTCGCGGTCGGCTTCGTCCTGTCACGCAAGTCTGCAAAAGCGGCCTAAGACTTAAAGATAGCGACCGCGCGCCACTGCGCGGTTGACGCATCGGCGCAGGGCGGGCACAGAGCACAGGCTCATGTCCGCCCTGCGCTCTCATTTCTCCCTTGCCGGCCTTGGCCAAGGCGCGCGCGCCGCGTTGCCCGCTTTTCCCGGCTTCATCATGTTCGCCATGGCCTTCGGCACGGCTGCATCCCAAAAAGGATTGTCGCTGGCTGAAGCGTTGGGCCTCAGCGCCTTCGTCTATGCCGGTGCGTCGCAGATGGTGGGCCTCGAGATCTGGCAGAGGGTGTGGTCGCCGACGACGATCCTGACCATCATGACGGTCACGGCGGTCGTGAACTCGCGCATGATCCTCCTCGGTGCAACCTTGCATCCCTGGCTCAAGGACGAGCCGAAGCCGCGCACCGCGCTCAATCTCTTTCTCATCACGGAAGCAGGCTGGCTCATCAGCACCCGCTATCACAGCGACGGCGGCCGCGATGTCGGCATTCTGCTCGGCTCAGGGCTAACGCTGTGGGCAGTGTGGTTCGTTGCGACCTTCATAGGGTTCTTCGCCGGCGCACTCGTACCGGAGCCCACGCGCTTTGGCCTCGATCTCGTCATGCCGATCTTTTTCGGTGCGATGCTGGTGCCTCTCTGGAAAGGGCCGCGACCTGCCCTGCCCTGGCTCGTGGCGGGCGCTGTGTCGCTTGTCTTCCACGCGCTCGTGCCGGGTTATCTCTTCATTCTTGCCGGTGCGCTGGCGGGCGTCGTCGCAGGGATGCTGATCGAATGAGCGGCTTGGAATCCGTCATCGCCGGACCTTGGGGCGCGGCCTTTGCTATCGGCGCGATGATGTCAGCGACCTTTCTGTGCCGCATCGCAGGCATGGTGGTGATGAGCCGCGTGCGCATCACGCCGCGCGTCGAGCGGGGTTTACGGGCGCTGCCGGGCTCGATCATTCTCGCAACGATCCTACCCGTCGTAATCGACAAGGGTTGGCCCGCCATCATGGCGCTTGCGGCGACGATCGTCGCCATGGCGTTGACGCGGTTCGAACTCATAGGCCTTGCGGCAGGCCTCGGGACGCTGTCACTCATCCGCCTGTTTGGCGGTTGAGACGACTTTAAGCCTGTCGAGAATGCGCTCCACCAGACCATCGCGCACATGGCGATAGGCATCGAGAACCTGCTCGCGCGCGCCCTGCACCAAGGTCGGGTCCGGCGTCGGCCAGTATTCCACTTCCGCCGCGACCGTTCGCGTCAATTCGAGTGCGGCGTGATGCGCCTCGGGCGAGAGTGAAATGATGAGGTCGAAATTCAGGCCCTCCCATTCCTCCAACTCGTGCAACGTGCGCGGCTTGTGCTTCGACACGTCGATGCCGATTTCATCGAGGATGGAGACGATGAATCCGTTCGGCTCGCTCGGGCGCACGCCCGCCGATTGCACGTAGATCGACTTGCCGAAATAGTGCCGCGTGATCGCTTCCGCCATCGGCGAGCGCACCGCGTTCATGGCGCAGACGAACAGGACCGATTGAACCCGTTTGGCGCGAGCGATTTCCACCCGTCAGCCTCGCCAGTGAAGAGCGAAAATGAGCGTGAAGATGCGCCGCGCCGTATCGAAATCGACCACAATCTTCCCCTTGAGGCGCTCCACCAAAAGCTCCGCCGCCTCGTTGTGCATTCCGCGCCGCCCCATGTCGATGGCCTCGATCTGGGAGGGCGAGCCGGAGCGGATCGCCTGATAATAGCTGTCGCAGATCAGCTCATAATCGCGGATCGCCCTGCGAAAGGGTGAGAGCGAAAGCTGATGGGTGATGAGCGGCGCGCCGCTTTCCGTGCGCACCTCGAAGCAGAGGCGCTTTTCGATCAGCGCGATATGCAGCGCATAAGGCCCGCCTTCATAATCGGGCAATGCGAAAGAGTTCGCCTCGAGAATGTCGTAGATGGCGATGGCGCGCTCGTGTTCCTGGTCGGGATTGCCGCGCCCGATCGACGTCTCGTCGAGCGTGACGGCGACCAGTTTGCTGCGCTCCTTCGGTTCGCTCGCCATGCCTCGTTCGGCCTCACCCGCGCATGATCCGGAAAAGTGGTGTCCGGTTTTCCGAAAAGATCATGCGACCTCACACCATCACAGATTCAAGCGGATCGCCACAGACCGTGCATGACCTTCCAGACCCTCCGACCGCCCGAGGGCAATGGCCGCCGGGCCGAGCGCCCGCAGGGCATCCGCGTCGCATTTCAGGATCGAGGTTCGCTTCATGAAGTCAAGCACCCCGAGGCCGGACGAGAAACGCGCCGAACGGGCCGTCGGCAGCACGTGATTGGGACCGCCGACATAATCGCCGATGGCTTCGGGCGTATGGCTGCCGAGGAAGATCGCGCCGGCGTTGCGGATCTTGGCGGCCAGTTCCTCGGGGTTTTCGGTCTCGATTTCCAGGTGCTCGGGTGCCAGCCGGTCCACCAGAGGAACGGCGTCGTCCAGGCGCTCAACCAGAATGATCGCGCCAAAATCCTGCCAGCTCGCGCGGGCGATCTCCGCCTTGGGCAGAGTTTCGAGCTGCCGCTCGACGGCTTTCTCGACCGCGTTCGCGAGGCCGGCATTGTCCGTGAGGAGGATCGCCTGCGCCACGGGATCATGCTCGGCCTGAGCCAGAAGATCAGCGGCGATCCAATCGGGATTGGCGTGACCATCCGCAATCACCAGCACCTCGGAAGGGCCGGCGATCATGTCGATGCCGACCTGCCCGAAGACCCGGCGCTTCGCCGCCGCCACATAGGCATTGCCCGGCCCGACGATCTTGGCGACCGGCTGCATCGAAGCAGTGCCATGGGCGAGCGCCGCAACCGCCTGCGCACCGCCGACACGGAAGACGTCATCCACACCGGCCAACCGCGCTGCGGCGAGCACCAGCGGGTTCGTTTCCCCATGCGGGGTCGGCACCACCATGGTCACACGCGGCACGCCCGCGACCTTCGCGGGCACAGCGTTCATGAGGACGGAAGATGGGTAGCTCGCGCGGCCGCCCGGCACATAGATGCCGACCGATTCCAGCGCGGTCCAGCGCCAGCCGAGCGTGACGCCGAGCGCATCCGTCGTCATGGAATCGTGCGGCCGCTGCGCCCGGTGATAGACTTCGATGCGCTCCTTCGCGAGCGCCAGCGCGTCCAATGCCTCACGCGGACATTCCGCTTCCGCCGCGTTGATCTCGGCATCCGAAATGCGCAAGGTCTGCGCGCTCAATTCGAGCTTGTCGAAGCGGCGCGTGTAGTCGATCAGCGCTTCGTCGCCGCGCGCCACCACATCGTCGATGATCGCGCGGACGGCCTGGTCCACATCTTCCGAAATCTCACGCTTCGCGGACAGAAGATCGGCGAAAGCCTGCGGGAACGAGGCGTCCCGCGCGTCGAGCCGTTGCACCATCAGCCGCGCTCCGACGGCTGGCCGTTATGAGAGGGGCGGCTTTCGGCAGCCCAGACGGGGCCGATATCTTTCATCTGCATTTCGATGCACTCCAGATCGACCTGAATGGCCCCGCCATCGGCGAAGATCAAGGTCGCGGTGCCGGAAGGCGCATCGCGTTCCTCGAAAGAGATCGCAAGGAGGTTGAGCACCGCATCCTTGTTGCTCTGGTCGATGCCCCTCACGCGCACGCCGGTGACATGTTCGAAATGCATGCAGGCGAGACGCCGCTGAGGGGAACCCGCCGGGGCCTCCCAGTCGAAGCGACGGGCTTCGATGGCGAAGCGGTGCTCCTTCGGCAGATAGACGATGTCTCCGACATGCAAGATCGCGTCCTGCAGGTGAGCCGACACGACGGCCAGATCGTCAGGATCGAGGGCAACGAGTTTCAGGAGGTCCATGGGGCTGCCAACCTGTTGTTAAGCGTTGAAAACTAGGTAGAGAGCCGCCGCGGCAAGCGCAACCTTCCCGCTCAGCGCCGGTTCATCTTTTGGGGCCGACCATGGTCGCGGTGTTGAAGGAAATTTGGATGAAACGCATCGCCCTTGCGGCCCTGGCCCTGGCCCTCACGGCTCCAGCCTCGGCCCAATATTATGGCAATCCCTATCCGCCGCCGCCTGCCCCGGAATGGGGCGGCCCGCCTCCGGGCTATCGCCATGAATGGCGGCGCCCCGCGCCGCGCCAGCGCGTCGGGAATGTCTGCTACACCTCGCGCGGAAGCTGCGAATACCCGCAATACTTCCCGATCAACACGCCTTGCCGGTGCGATATCCCCGGCTTCGGCATGAAGCGTGGGGCGATTCTTTATTGAGATTGCAGAGTGCGGAGGCCTTGGCCTCCGCTTTCTTTTTCAGCCCCGCAGCCGTTCGATCTCCGCTCCGCAGCGGGCGAGCTTGGTCTCGAGCGCCTCGAAGCCGCGATCCAGGTGATAGACCCGGTTGATCGTGGTTTCGCCCTCGGCGACGAGGCCGGCGATGACCAGAGACACCGAGGCTCGCAGGTCCGTCGCCATGACGGGGGCGCCCTTCAGCGCCGGAACACCTTCCACATAGGCACTGTCGCCATCGAGGCGGATCTTGGCGCCAAGGCGGGCCAGTTCCTGCACGTGCATGAAGCGGTTCTCGAAAATCGTCTCGCGGATGCGCGAGACGCCGTTCGCCCGCGTCATGAGAGCCATGAACTGGGCCTGGAGATCGGTCGGGAAGCCGGGGAACGGATCGGTCGTCACGTCGACGGAGGTCAGGCCGTTACCATTGCGTTTCACCCGGATACCGCCGGGGGTCGTGGATACCTCCGCACCGGTCTGGCCGAGGACGTCGAGGGCGAATTGCAGAAGTTCGGGCCGGGTATGCTCCAGCGTGACGTCGCCGCCGGTCATGGCGACGGCCATGGCGTAGGTGCCGGTCTCGATGCGGTCCGGCAGGACCTCGTGGGAGGCCCCGCCAAGGCGAGCAACGCCTTCCACCACGATTTCCGAGGTGCCCGCGCCTTCGATCTTCGCGCCCATCTTGATGAGGCAGTCGGCGAGATCGATCACCTCCGGCTCGCGGGCGGCGTTGCGAATCACGGTCGTGCCGCGGGCGAGCGTCGCCGCCATCAGCGCCACATGGGTGCCACCGACAGTCACTTTCGGGAACTCGATTTCCGCGCCAATGAGCCCCTTGGGGGCTTTTGCGACCACATAGCCGCCATCGATCTCGATGGTCGCGCCGAGCTTGGTCAGCGCCATGAGAAGCAGATCTACGGGGCGCGTGCCAATGGCGCAGCCGCCCGGCATGGACACCCGCGCCTCACCGAAACGGGCGACGAGAGGGGCGATGACCCAGAAGCTCGCTCGCATGGTGGAGACCAGCTCGTAAGGCGCGCAGGTGTCGATGACCGAACGGGCGGTCAGGCGAATCGTCTGCCCCGTCTCAGAGGTCTGACCCGGACGGCGCCCGGCGATGGAGTGGTCCACGCCGAAATTGCTCATGATGCGCAGGAGCGAGGAGATATCCGCCAGCCTCGGCACGTTGCCGAGTTCCAGGGCTTCATCGGTCAGAAGGCTCGCGATCATCAGCGGCAGGGCCGCGTTCTTCGCGCCCGAGATCGGGATCAAGCCGTTGAGAGGCGCGCCGCCCCGGATGCGAATGCGATCCATGAATCGTTCCTTTGCAATATCAACGCGAGCTATGCCGCCGCGGCCCTGCCGGGCTAGTCGGACGGCTTGTCGCGGTCGGAGGAGGCACCGGGCTCGCGGGTGGGAGACGCGGCGGATCCGGCCTGCTGCCGTCCGCGCGCCTGAGCCTTGCGCCGTTTAAGATTTTCTTTCAGCGCCGCCTTGAGACGGTCCGCTTTCTCTTGCGATTTCACGTCGGACATGGTTCACGCGACCCATCGTCGCCATGATCAATTAAAGGCTTCGCAATCGGCTCTCAATCAGAATATCAGTGATCCAGACTTTGAGCAGGATCAATGTCCTCTGGTCCCCGCCGCCCTAAATCCCGGGCATTGGGTCGCCGCATCGGTGAGATGATGGAATATCAAGACTTTTTCACGTCAGCCCTCGACCGCCTCCGGGAAGAGCGCCGTTATCGCGTCTTCGCGGACATCGAGCGTCTGGCAGGCCATTTCCCGGATGCGATCTGGCACAGCCCTGAGGGTCAGCTCCCCATCACCGTCTGGTGCTCCAACGATTATCTCGGCATGGGCCAGAACCGCGACGTGACCCGCGCCATGGTGGAAACCGCCTGGCGGCTCGGCACGGGCGCAGGCGGCACCCGCAACATCTCCGGCAACAGCCACCCCATGGTGGAATTGGAAGCCGAACTCGCCGACCTCCACGGCAAGGAGGCGGGCCTCGTCTTCACCTCGGGCTATGTGTCGAATCAGACTGGCATTTCCACGCTCGCGAAGCTCATTCCGAATTGCCTGATTCTCTCGGACGCCCTGAACCACAATTCGATGATCGAGGGCGTTCGCCAATCCGGCTGCGACAAGGCCATTTTCCGCCACAACGACCTGGCGCACCTGGAAGAACTGCTTCAGGCCGCCGGAGACCGGCCCAAGCTCATCGTGTTCGAGAGCGTCTATTCCATGGACGGAGACGTCTCGCCCATCCACGCGATCTGTGATCTGGCCGAGCGCTATAACGCCATGACCTATCTCGACGAGGTCCACGCGGTCGGCATGTACGGCCCGCGCGGCGGCGGCATCGCCGAGCGCGACGGGGCCATGCATCGGGTCGACGTGATCGAGGGCACCCTCGGCAAGGCCTTCGGCGTCATGGGCGGCTATCTCACCGGCTCCAAGGCCGTGATGGACGCGGTACGCAGCTTCGCGCCCGGCTTTATCTTCACCACCGCCTTGCCCCCGGCCATCGCCGCCGCCGCCACGGCCTCGATTCGCCACCTGAAGGCGTCCGACGTCGAGCGGCAGAAGCAGCAGCGCCAGGTCGCCCGGACCAAGGCCGTCCTGGCGAGTGCAGGCCTACCTCTGCTCGAGACGGCGACCCACATCATCCCGGTCATGGTCGGCAACGCCGAGGCCTGCAAGGCGGCTTGCGACCGGCTTCTCGACAAACACGGCATCTACATCCAGCCGATCAACTATCCCACGGTTCCCAAGGGAACGGAGCGCCTGCGGGTCACCGCCGGGCCATTCCATACGGATGCCCATATCGACGCGCTCGCCGCCGCCCTCGTCGAGGTCTGGACCGCTCTCGGGCTGCCCCTCCGGCCAAAAGCGCAGGCGGCCGAATAAAGATCGATTTCAAACCTTGCGTCGAGGTCCGCCCTGTGGCAGTAAGCGGCCCTCTTCGTTGGCGCGCTGCCGTAGCTCAGTGGTAGAGCACTCCCTTGGTAAGGGAGAGGTCGAGAGTTCAATCCTCTCTGGCAGCACCATCATTTCCCTTGAGAAACCAAGATCTTGTTGTAGAACAAGGCTTTGAGGCCGCCCCACTCGTACACATGGGCGGTACACATGGTTCTCAGGATGGCTTCTCCAATCCCCGACAAGACGAGCGGCATCTTTTATTTCCGCGTCCGCGTTCCAACTGATTTGCTCGCTCGAATCAAAGGCCAAACCGTCACTCTCCCAGTTGGCGAGGATTTGGTTTCAGTAACGGCCTCTGATGTGGTGAAATTGTCACTGCGCACCCGCGATCCGCGCAAGGCCAAAACATACTTCGTCGCCGCAAACGCGGCTCTCTCGGCTTATTGGGAGTCGATTCGGAAAGGGCCACGGAAGCTTTACCACAAGGAAGCCGTTGCGCTCTCTGGCGAAGTCTATCGCGCGTTTACCTCTGCCTTTGAGGACGAGCCGGGATCATACGAGCGTTGGGCCACCGTGCTCGATGACAATGAGGCGGCAAGAACCGGCAGTTACGGGAGAACCGCGCTGATGATCGGCGAAGTTGGGAAGGTCGACTACGCCATGGAGCGTCGTTTTGGGCCGATTGCGGACGCCGTGTTACGTGCAAAGGGCTTGGTCATTGACGATAAGAGCCGCCACCGCGTCATGGTGCAGGTCGGCGAGGCGCTGGATCAGGCCGCGCATCAACTCAAGAACTATGCGGATGGCGACTATACCGCTGATCCAAAAGCTGACCGGTTCGGTGAGTTCCAGACAGAGAAACAGAGGCGAATCGCTGCCCTAACCATTTCCGGTCTGTTCGATGCGTGGGAGAAAGAGGCGACGCATCTTCATCGAGCGAAGGCTACAATTAACCGTTATCGCTCGGTCTTCACGAATCTGCGTGTTTTCCTCAAGCATGATGACGCCACGAAGATTACGGCTGAGGACCTTGTCCGCTTCAAGGATGCGAGGCTGGCTGAGGGAATCTCAGGCAAGACCATCAAAGACGGCGACCTGGCGGCTCTCAAATCCGTTCTCGGTTGGGCCGCAGAGAATAAGCGTCTTCCCTCCAACCCTGCGGCTGAACTCACTGTGCGAGTGGCGAAACGAAAACTTGAGCGTGAGCGAGGATTCAATGACCAAGAGGCCAAGCATATTCTCAAGGCCGCCCTCGCCTACAGCAAGACGCCGAAGGAGAGCGCAGGTCTCGCGGTAGCCAAGAAGTGGGTTCCTTGGCTTTGCGCGTTCACAGGGTCCAGAGTCTCAGAAGTGACTGCTCTGAGGAAGGAGAGCTTTCGATCCGAGGGTGACGTTTCTGTAGTCCGTATCTTCGGAACGAAGACGGGTTCCTACCGCGATGTACCGCTCCATCCGCAGCTTGAAGCTGTCGGACTGTTGAACTTCGTTCGGCAAGCTTCATCCGGCCCCTTGTTTTACAGCGAGAAGGATCAAAAGGGGCGCGGCCCGGAATCTCAATCTGGGAAACTTGCGAAGTGGGTACGCTCACTCGGCATTGATGATCCGCGTGTCCAGCCCAATCACGGTTGGAGGCACAGGTTCACCACCGTTTCTCGCGCGGTCTCCATGGACCACGAGAAGCGTGAGTACATTGTCGGTCATCGTCTTCCCGGCCTCGGGAGCGTCTATGGCGATATGGCCGGGCTTTCGGCGGAGATAGGGAAGCTGCCGTGGTATGAAGTTTGAAATGTAAACCGTCACAAATGCAACCGGGACAACGGATTTGAGGACGAAGTAAACCTAAAGGTAAAACAAACAGGTTTACTTCGCCCTCATCAACGTCGGCAAACCGTTGCCCGACAAGGGTTTCGCCTAGGTTTACTCAGGCCGCCAAGTGGCTCAAAAATCGGGCGGCTCCTCGAAGGCTTGAAAGGCTTCATCCGGCTCATCTCGCCAACTCCCTCCCTCTGGGATAGGCGCAAACGTTTTGCCAATTTTCCGAAACTGCTTGCCCTTCGTTAGCCATTGGTTCACCTGTCGGTCAGTCCAAAGCCCGATCCTGATACCCTTCTCAATATCCTTGCCGATCATGGTCTTGGACAGACCATAGCAGTCCGACATTTCCTTCTGTGTCACGAACTCCCCGTTCGCCATACGCTCTTTCATGTCGTCGAGCCTGCTCAGACTTCCGGCTTCGTATTCCCATTCCTGCCGTGACTGCTCGCCTTCCTCATCGCTGCTGACGAGTTTCGCCACAACGTCGCGCACCCGCTTCTTCGGTCCACCGGCTCGCACCTTGTCCCATGTCACACGAAACTGGGCTTCACCGTGCTCAGCCTCTTCTTTCATCCGCTCAAGTTTGATGATGGTCTCGAACGTCGCGGCAAGCTTCGATGAACCACGGAAGTCACCACTTTTTCCCGCGTGATGGACGAGGATCGTCGCCACGCCTTGAACCTTCAAGTTGAGCAGAAACTGTTGAATGGCGTTGAAACTCGCCGCGCTGTTCTCATCCTCCACTTCACCAAGCGTCGAAAAGTTATCGAGGATCACAAGATCAAGCCTCCGCTCCGCGACCTGTCTGACGACGAACTTCATCCCGTCCTCGTCAGTGATGAGCGGAAACGGCGTACCGGGGTCTTGGTGCTGGCGAGCGAGAAACGACAGGTTTTTACCGGCTTGAGTTTTGTCGATGCCGGGAACAGCTTCGATGAGTGCTCTTGCTCTTTCCTGAATGTCTCCAATGTGCATTTCGCCATCGACATAAAGAACACGCCAAGGCTCTCCCGTTTCACGCTGGTCTGATTTCCAGCCTAGGAACTCTCCACCTCCCGCAACCGCAATGGCGAGCGACAGCGCAAACAGCGACTTACCCACGCCAGTGTCGGCATAGATCATGCAGCTTTCTTGCTCGCGCAACCACGGAAACAGAAGGTGTTGCCGCTCCGGAAACGAGCTTGAAAGAAGCAAGTCGAGCGTCGGCACTTTCAGCCTGTGCTCATTCCTCCGGCTCTTCCAAACCGCGATGGGATGACTGCTTTGGACCGCTCCATTTTCCTCAGGCTCAACATGCTTCACGGCAACCGCGCTCATTGCATATCCCCCAAGGCTTGACGGTAGTTTTTCAGCGCCTCTTGCCTCCGCTCATGGTCGCGCCGCTCCAACTTGGCAAAGTGCAAGCCAGCGACGCCCAACGCCTCGGCAAGCCATTGGCTGATGACTGCTACTGTCCTTGGCGCAAGGTCACGATAAACGCGCTTCGCCTTGCCGGTCTTGCAATCCGTCCAAGCATCGGAGTTAAGAGGCGTCAGTCCGCGAACGCGCCGCACCATCTGCGTCCGAAAGGCACTCTCGTTCTTGAAGCGACGCGGCTCTTGGTCCTGCATCACATAGATCGCCAACACCGTCTCAATGAGGTCCGCAACTTTCACGCCCTTGTTGAGCTTGAGGACCTCCCTCGCCGCCTCACGGCGAAACCGCACCATCGGCGTCCCCGCCTTGAAAGCCTGAATGATTGCCTCAGCGCGAGAGACAAGAGCCTTCCATTGCGCTTCAAACTGGCTTCGCAGAACTGTCCCTTGGTTCTTCGCAAAGCGAGCCACGACCAAAGCCCGATAGAGCTTCAAGTCTGCCTTGGTGATCGCCCGTTGCCCGATGGCTCCATGTCGACGGAGTTGAGCCTTGTGCGACGAGCAATAGACGCCGAAGCGAGAAGCAGCGCGGGAGCCGCATCCCGGCGCTCGACAAATGTAATTCATTCTCAGTTTTCCGTATCCACGCCCGAACAGACAGAACAGGCGCGAACGCGGATTGCCACGACAAGTAAAATTGAGTCAATATACAATTTTCAACTTAGCTTCCATGCGATTTGTAAGCCAAGCTCCAATTCAATTGCTAAGACATACTAAGATTTCAACGATGACAACACTCGATATACACTTGCAACACCTATATTCAACTCCTTGGCTACAGCCTCGCGGGTCATGCCCTTATCAACGAAACGTACAATCTCGTCAGCCATAGCCCTAGCCGTAGGCTTACGACCCTTATATTTGCCCTCACCCTTCGCCTTAGCGATGCCTTCACGTTGCCGCTCAAGCATTAGCTCACGCTCAAACTGAGCAATTGAGCCGAGCATATTCAGCATCAACTTGCCGGTCGGCGTTTCCGTATCGAGGTTGAGGTTGAGGACCCGTAGGGATGCGCCTTTGGTTTCAAGCTGCTTGGTGATGCTGACGAGATCGGCAACAGAACGCGCAAGCCGGTCGAGCTTTGTTACAACCAGAGTGTCGCCGTCTCGTGCATAGTCGATAGCCTCAGCCAGTGCCTTGCGGGGCCCTGTGGCGCTTGTCTGCTCTTGATAGAGCCGTTCAACGCCAGCGGCCTTTAGATCACGCTCCTGAGCCTCTAATCCGGCCTTCTGGTCCGTGGTGCTTGTCCTGGCATATCCGATAATCATCCGCGCCTCGCCCTATCAATATCGTCATAGACATTGAGATATGATCCTATCAAAATAGGAAAGTCAACGCATGTGATAGGTTGTAGGCAGGATTGAACGACCTATCACTAGGCCAAGGTCATCTAATAGACAGAAGCCTCTTAGTGCTTGAAGCAAAATGCTGGATTAGCAATCAAAATGGTGAAGCTTCAAAGCCCATCGTTCCGTTCCGCCTAGACTCCCGAAACTCCGATCAGCTGCCGCAGAAATTTAAAGCCGAGGATCTCCCCCACGGGGGGAAAACTCTACAAGCCGAGCATCGGTTAGGGATTAGAAATTTTTCTGACAAATCTGAAAAGGGCTCATCCACTCATTGAGGACGGAGCGGACTCACATCCTGGCAGCGGTGACGCTTTACTCCCGGCTCGGGTGCACGCTACTCTGGCAAACAATCCTAAGGTTGATCACCGGAATTTACCCTTCCATGAGATGCTGCGGGTCGAGAAACTCGGCCCTTTCCCGCTATGTGCAAAGATGAAGCTAATAATGAGAACGATAGAAGAAGCTCTAAATGAAACTTTGTTTCCTGGAAATAGGGCTGCCTTTTCGGGTCTGAAAGCAAAATGCGCTAGCGGTAACATCATCTGCCTAGTTGGGGCGGGAGCCAGTGCTCCGCTCTACCCAACGTGGACCGCTGCGCTGAGCGAGCTTCTCACAAAAGCTCAGGTCGAAGGTCGCATGTCGGACCCGACAGAGGCTGCGGAACTTCGGGCCCAAGTCCCAACCCAGCCGCTCGATGTTGCAAGCATGCTGGAAGACTACTTCGGTAAGCCTGTTTTCCGAGCTCGCCTTGCAGATATGTTTCGCGGGCATGACCAAGAATGCACAGCCAGTCACGAACTAATTGTTCGGCTCAATGCGAAGGGTATCGTGACGACTAACTACGACAATGGGCTCGATGTCGCGTTCAGCAAGTACACAGCGAGACCGCCCGTGACTATGCGTGCGCATGAAAAGTCCGAATTGACACGTTGGGTTCAAAACCGAGCGTTCGGTGAAGGCCGCTTGCCGATCTTCCATCTGCATGGAACTCCATCCAATCCAGATCAGATGATTTTCACGCTTGAGGACTACGACCGCTTTTATTCCGAGAAGGACACACAAACCCTCGTTGAGCAGTTGTGGCGATCAGAGAGCCTCGTGGCTATCGGGTTCGGGTTTGCCGATCCGTTTTTGACTCGAGTTGCGGAGCACACACTGCTTAGGCTTCCAACGGACACTCGCCATTTTGCTATCATCGGACATACCGGAAAAGAGCCAATTTCCAATCTTGCCCGGAAGCAATTCGCTAGAAAATACAGGCTTGACCCGATCTTCTATGAAGTTCGTGATAGCGAGCGCGGGGAGAATACTGATCATTCGGATCTTCAAATCATCCTGGAGGCACTAACGAACGTAGGCCGTGGCGGGTCTCTGGAAAGCGCAGAAACGAAAGGCACGGATGGTTCGGGTGCTTCAGTCATAACGGTGCAATCTGGCTCAACGTCTGTCAGCGCCTCTGCTCAGAATGTTCGGCGTGAGTTCGAGCAGCACCTACACTTCGCCCCGTCGGGGAGACTACTGTATGTTGAGCCCAGACTGGTTAAACCCGAACACGCTGCATCCGACACTGGAGCGGCAGAGTACGCGCCGGTCAGTATCGCTGATGTGCTTAAGTCTGATGCTTCCTACCTGATCTCAGCCAGACCAGAGTATGGTCTAAGCACGCTCTGCCGGCGCCTTTATAAAGATCTACTTCTTATGTCGGCTGAGGCCCATCTTAGGGACGCAGAGAGCCTTCCAAACTATAAGAAAAAGCTTCAAGAGGAATTCTCAGGCTCAAAAGGGAACGAGCCTCCCAAAGCTGTACTAATCTTAGATAATTTCGATCAAGAAAGGCATGAGAGACTACTAAAAGAGTTAGTTGGACTGAACTATTTCAGGCGCTTTATTCTTTGCTCGCAATCGCAAGGAGGGCGCAGTGGGGCAGGAGCTTCTGCCGACGCCCTCCCAATGAAGGCAGATGTTCTTATTCTTGAGCATCTTGACCGTACCGACATACGGAGTTTGGCTTCGGCGCTATACAATACCTCCGACCAAGATCTCGTCTCCACTGTGGTGGACAAAGTCTACAGTGACCTCTTAGATCTCTGCATACCCCTGACCCCCGGCAATGTGGTGATGTATCTCACTATTCTGCACCGTGAGGGTCATGAGGGAGATTTCCATCCCTTAAGCCGTGTCCAGATTATCGAGCGGTACATTCAGCAGCTGTTGAGGAGGCCAAGCGACGCCTACGCGGAATCTTTCAACACCAAGAACAAGTTGGACGTCGTCTCTGCATTCGTCTACGATCTGCACCTAAATTATAAGACGTACTTCAGCGACGCTGACTGGACGAGCTTCTGCCAAAAGTACAAGAATAAAGCACTAATGGGATTTGACGATAAGTCCCTTTTGTTAGACCTTGTCCAATCTAGAGTTGTCACCAAGATCGGCGCACATTACTATTTTAAATACAGGCTATTCTACAGCTATTTCTTAGGTTACTATGTTGCGAACAGGCCGACAGTCCTCGCTGATTTTATCAAACAGGAGGCCTATCTCTCAGCAGAGAGCCTAGTCGAGGTGATTTCTGGAATCGGCGCTGATAATACGGCACTCGTCACTGATTTAGTAACTAAACTCGACAGCTGCATCTCGGAGTTCAACAGCACTTACGGCTCAGAGAATGTAGACCCGTTTGAAGAGCTTGTGTGGCCAGTACATACAAAGGAGGAGGAGGAGCTCTGGCAACCGCTCGCTGCAAGGATAGAGGCGGGGCCTGCAAGCCAAGCCGAACTAGATCAGGTAAAAAGATCGCTCTTGGCAGAGAAGAGAACACACGACCAGACAGTGGTCCTCCGTAAATTTGATGAAATGGAACGGAGGTTAGTTGCCTATTGCAGCGAACTTAGAGAAGCACTGAAAAATAGCGATACTATTGATGGCAGCCTCAAAAAGCACGCTGTTGAGTCTCTGCTAGATTCAATGTTCGTGGTCTATCGTGTAGGAATAATGTACGCTCCTCTCATTGCAAAGTACCGTACGTACATCTGGAACGGCATAGTATTTCATAATACGATTGAGTATAGCCCTGAAGATAGAGATGATCAAGAAAAGAGAACTTTTATTGTTTTGATGTCGCTGGCTCATTCCTTCGCTGAGGGCTTTGCCAATACTACCGGGACCCGCAAGCTAAGCGAGGTGTTCAGGGTAATCGGGGTAGAAAATAAAGTTTCTGCTTATAAGCAGTATGTCAATTTTACTTGTTTGCTAAGATCAAAACCTCGTAATTGGAACGAATCCGTTGAACATATCCTAACGAATACACCGAGAACATCGTATTATCTCCGTAAAATGCTTGGAACCACATTCCGGCAATTCCATAGTGAGGTGAATACAGGACAGGACCGAGAACGGTTGAAGAGAATTGTCGCTTTCATCCGTGCTAAAAGGGACCTCAAGAAAGACAATCCTGGTGCTAAGCTCGTCAAAAATGTGCTTGGACAGCTAGAAGATCAGAAAGCCTTCGAGCCCAATAAGGACAAGCCGAGCGGGTCGGCGGACTAGAGATGCAGGATGCAAGCCCTCAGAACTGGCTTTGGCTTGACGGAGGCACAACCTCTCGCCGGAGGGGTCAAGGCGACAAGCCGAATCAATCACTTGCCAGGGGAGGTGGCGAGTACTCTCCTGGGCAGTAAGCTCTCGTTACCTACAGGACCCAGTTTCTCGGGCTTCCTGTCCGAGACTAGCTAACGTTCCGAAAGGCGCGGCGCATGCGTCGCCTTTGACGAAGCCTGTATTGCGATGTTGATCTTGATACACGCCGCTGGTACACAAGCCGAGATGCGCGGTCGAAAAAGACTTTGTTTTTCAATTGAAATGTGACTGCTCGTCAGAGTTCAATCCTCTCTGGCAGCACCATCGACTTTCCTTGATTGCGGGCTCTCAGGAGGAACCGCAATGTCCTCTCTTCAATTCAGCGCATGGAACATCGCCAGAATCTGGGGCTGAAGCGGTACGTTTTGCGCAAACGCTCCTCCGGCCTTTCTGGCTCCCCAAGCGATCCATCCCCGACACGAATCTGCCGCGTTTGACCGATCTCTTGATCGGGGACGCACCTTTGACAGCCCCCGGCATGGAGGATAGTTATCCTATGAAGTGCATGAGTCCCATACGTGGCTTGAGAAAAAACTTTCGCTGCGTCACACTGGAGCCAGCCCTTGCCACGGGAGGGGGGCCTTAATGAAGAAGTTCGACGACGATTATGCACGGCGAGTCCGAGAGGGGTGCTTCAAGGCAATCCTCGACGCCTCGGTGAAAGATGGCATGATTCGCCTCAATGAACATGAAATCTATGATGGCGTCGTCTGCGCCATCGCCATGATCCATTCAGCGCAGGATCATACGCCGTCGGAAGAACAAACCGCGATGTTGTCTGAAGCCATCGCGCGCCATTTTCGCGAGAGAGTCGCGGAGATGCTCAGAGCCAAAGAACTCGACCAGCCGTCATTACGACGCGCCGGCGGGACCAAAAAAATAAACTAACGTCCCCGGACGAACACCCAGAGTGTACGGACATGAGGTCCGGCACGCTGAGGCTCCGGATTGGACCAACTGTTTTCAAACGAATTCTGCAAAATGTCTGCGATGACGTGACGGCCTCAGCCTGTCATGCGGAGCCCCGCTCTCTCAACGCATCCGCCGCCTGGTACGACCAATACGTCAACTGCACCGCGGCGCGCCCGAAAATTCCACCGTTCCACGCAAGGCCGAAGGGCTTGAAGAGCCGGTAGCGGTCGCTCTCCCCGGCAATCCCCTCTGCAATCACCGTGCCACCAATCGCCGTCGTGTTCATGCCGTGACCGCCGAAGGCAGTGCAGAACCACACGCCCGGCTTCAACTGCCCGATCTGCGGCATGAGATGTCGTGCGTAGGACATGAGGCCGGACCACGCGACATCGACCTTCAGATCGGCAAGTTGCGGATAGGTCGTCACCATTTCCCGCCGCAGCAGCGCGGCGATGTCGGCCGGGTCCGTCGTCCGCGTGGTGATCCGACCGCCCCAGAGGATACGGTTTCCGCCATCGACGAGACGATAATAGTCCCCTGCCCGGCGATCATCGAGCACCGCCGCCGAGGTGCGAATGGCGCTGCGCACGAGATCCGGCGCGGACTCGGTCAGAAGCACGTAAGTCGCAATCGGCAGATAGGATGCTTTCAATGCTGGCAGGATACCGCTGGTATAGCCGCCGGTGGTGAACAGCACATCCCGCGCCTCGACCTCCGCATCCTTCGTCTTCAGAATCTTGCGCGGCCCATCGAGATGCACCGATAGGACGGGCGAATTTTCATGGATCGCAGCGCCGAGGCGAACCGCCTCGCGGGCAAGCGCGCGGCCGTAGTTCAGCGGATGGAAATGGAACGCCCCGTCATCGAGCAGAGCCTCGTGATATTTCGGAGAGGCAAAAAGATCTCTCGTTTCCTCGCGAGTTAGATAGCGCGTGGTCTGTCCAAAGTCCCGTTCCTGCCGATCGCGCGCGGCGCGAAGAGCCCCTTTCGAATCGTAGCGAAGGGCCTTGGCGATACCAGGAACGGGCTGAGCCTCGACGATACCGAGATCGGCGATATGGCGGCGAACGATGTCGACGCCTTCCATGGAGAGCCGAAAAAGCTCTTTAGCCTGATCCGGCCCGACCTTGCGCTCGATGGCATTCAGCCCCGTCGCGTAGCCGGCAGAGACGAAGCCGCCATTGCGCCCGGAGGCTCCCCACGCGACGCGCTGCGCCTCGAGCAGTACGACGGAGCGCCCCGCGCGCACGAGTTTCAGCGCCGCCGTCAGGCCGGCCAAGCCGCCGCCGACGATGCAGACATCCGCCTCGAGGCGGCCTACGGCGCTGGGATACGACTCTGGTGTCGCGAGGGTCCGGCTGTAATAGCAATCGATGTAAGACGGGGCGTTCATTTCAAAAATGGCTTTGGCGCGTGAAGAGTGACGGAAGCTCATGTGGTCTGGAGCGTTCCGAGATTAGCACGACACCGGTCGAGATAAACGCGAAACAGAATATCGTCAGGTGCGGCTTCAACCAGTTTTTCAAGGAGCCCCAAAGCCGTCTGCCAATCGCCGGCTTCGCAGAGCGCGCGCACGACCTCCCAAGCCTCCAGGGTTTCGAGACGTTCGGGGACTGGCGCAAGTTCCGGCTCGTCCGGACGCATCGCGCCGAGAAGCTCGTAAACCGCCATGGGACGATGCGCGCCTTCCGGGACCGTGCGGTCGACGAAGCGGAAGAGATAGTTTTCGCCCGCCGCCGCGCAGACATCCTCGCTGACGAGGATCGTCGTGCCGTAGCGCTTGTTCAGCTTTTCGAAGCGCGAGGCCATATTCACCGTGTGGCCGAGCACCGTATAGTTGACCCGGTCAACCGAGCCGACATTGCCGACAACCGCGTCGCCCGTGTGCATGCCGAAGCGGGTGCGCATGGGCGCTCCGCCTTCAGCCACGAACTTCGCATTGAGCCGTTCAAGCCGGTGCGAAGCCCGCAACGCGCCGAGACACGCGGCGGCGACATGATCCTGCCGCTCGTCAGGCGCGTTCCAGAACGCCATGATGCTGTCGCCGATATATTTATCGATGGTCGCGCCGGAGCGGACGAGCTCATTCCCGATCTCGCTGAAATAGCGCGAGGTCTTGGCCATGACCTCTTCAGGGTCGAGCCCCTCCGCCATGGTGGTGAAACCGGCGACGTCCGAAAATAGCACCGTGACCGGCTGGCGCTTGCCGCCGAGATCCGCCGAGAACTTGCGCCCGATGATGCGCCGCACGAGGGCGTCGGGCACATAACGCATGAAATTCATCAACGCGATTTCAAGCGTGTCGATGGCCCGCGACAATTCCCCGACTTCAATGATGCGCGATGGGGCGCGGCGCGTGTGACCGAATTCGAACTTCATGATGCGGCCGATATCCTCAGTCGCCTTGCGCAATGGCAAAGCAAGACGCCGGGAGGCCAAAAGAACGATCAACAGCGCCAAAAGGACGGAGGCCGCACTGATGAGGAGCAGGCCCGAACGGATCTGCTGCGCCGGACCGATCATGATGTCGTAAGGGATCGCAAGACTGACGAACAGGTTGTCGACGCCCTCCCCGACTCGCTCCGTCCGTCCGAAATACTCGTCGCCATTCACCGAGAAGGAAGCGCTTTGGCCCAAGCTGTCATGATTCTGCTGGAAGGTTTTGAACATGCCGGTGAGCAGTGGTGACCGGGCATCGTCCACCGTCAGAAGCTTTCCCGACCGGTCCGGCAGCGCAGCTCGATAGGCCGCGCCCCTCGGATGAGCGATCAACACACCGGAATTGTCGAAGACCAGCAATTCGAGTTCGGCCGGGATGCGCAGCTTCTCGAGATAGAGGTCGAGGCTCGCCAGCGTCATATCGATGCCGAAGACCGCATCCTCCTGCTGTCGCGACTGGCGCGCCAGCGTGATGCCGACCTCGGGCACACTGGCGAAGCGGTAAGGCGGCGTGATGATCATGCCGGGGCTTTGCAGGCTCGCCCGATACCAGGGCCGCCGACGCGGATCGAATTCGGACGGCTGGGGCGGAATGCGCCGAAGCTCTTTTCCCTCACGATCGGTTACGACCCAGCGCGCGGTGTGCTGGCTCGAAGAATTCTCGATGATCATGAAGGCATAGGCAGCGCCTTCTATGCCGGTGCCGATTTCGTGCGGCCATTTCCCCGTGAGGCTCTGGACGACGATATGACTTCCGTCGCCACGGCCGATGAAGATGCCCATGGCTGCGGGAAGCGCATCGTCCAGGTCTTTCAGAATGGAAATGAGGAGCCCGCCCAATTGCTCGGAGGGCAGGTTCGGATCGAGCGTGAGCGATGCCGTGTCCAGGACGGAGCCTGCAATGTGCAAGCTGCCGGAGATTTCATCGCGAACGTTGTTGGAGATGCGCTGGAAATCGTCTTCCGCGTCGCGGACCGTCAGCTTCGTCAGCTGGTAATGGTTGAAGCCGATCAGGGCCGACGAGATCGCCAGAACGACGAGAGTGAAGACAAGGGCGACGACCGCCTGCAGAGACCAACGAAAAGATTGACCGTCCGCGCGCCGCATCATTCTTCATCCATGCGGTGGCGTCTCGGCCACCTCTAAAATCCATGCCCCGAAAAATCGGTGGCTTCGAGAAAGATCTGCACGAGTCTTTCACATCCCTCCCGGTCGGCCTCGTCGAACCGGGATGGCGAGGGGCTGTCGAGGTCAAGGACGCCCAAGGTCCGTCCCTGCTTGATCAGCGGCACGACCAGTTCCGAACGGGAGGCGCTGTCACAGGCGATGTGCCCCGGAAAGGCATGGACATCAGGCACCAGGACCGACGCCTCGCGCTCCACCGCCGTGCCGCAGACCCCGCGTCCGATGGGGATACGAACGCAGGCGACCTTGCCCTGGAACGGCCCCAGAACGAGCTCCTTCCCACGCAGAATATAGAACCCAGCCCAGTTCAGATCCGGAAGAAGGTCATAGAGCAGCGCCGACATGTTGGCGGCGTTGGCGATGGGATCGGTTTCTCCCTCCAGCAACCCCGAAAGCTGCTGGGCAAGGGATGCATAGGCGTCCTGCTTGTTGCCGGACAGGGGAAGGGCAGTCGTTGCAAACATTCCGTTGATTTATGGAGATCCCCCGGCCTTGTCCAGGCGCGTGAAGCGCAGATACCTGACACCGGCCGGTTTATCGGCTCTGCTCGGCAAAACAGACCCTGCGGTCATTTGTTGCGAGACAGAACGGCCCGAATAGTGGAAAAGATACCTGCCCAACCGCTCTGAGTCCCGTCCGCCCGGCTCCATTATGTCATTACCCTATCGCGATCCTTGTAAGGCCTGCCTGAACTGCGATGTGAGGCGCAAAGCGGTCTGCTCGGCCCTGAAGGACGACGAGGTAGGCGAACTCGAGCGCGTCATGAGCTTCGTCAAGCTCGAGGCGAACCAGATCCTGCTGGAGGAAGGCGAGCCGCGCCGCCGGGTCTACAGCCTGACTTCCGGCATGCTGCGTCTGTCGCTTGCCCTGCCCGATGGCCGCCGCCAGATCACCGGCTTCCTGATGCCCGGCGATTTTCTGGGCCTTGCCGATGATGATACTTATTCGCAGACCGCAGAGGCAGTCATCCCCTCCGGCCTCTGCTCCTTCTCCGTGCGCGACATGGACCAACTGATGGAGCGGTTCCCCCATCTGAAGGATCGGCTGCATCTTATGACGCGGGCAGCCCTTCGCCAGGCACGGGAAACACAAATGATTTTGGGGCGGCTCGCGCCATCTGAAAAAGTCGCGTCCTTCCTGCTCATCATGTCGAACCGCGCTGCCGCGCATGGCTTGCCGGAAAGCCCGGTCCATCTGCCGATGACCCGCACCGACATCGCGGATTATCTCGGCTTGACCATCGAAACGGTGAGTCGCACTTTCACGAAGCTGAAGACGCAAGGGCTTATCCACCTGCCCGATCCGCATTCCGTCGAAATCGCCGACAAGGCCCGGCTCGCGACAGTCGCGGGCATTACGCTTCACTGAGAGACAAACGTCCATTGTCCAGCCGATAGACGCGCTCGACCATGCCAGGCGCGAGTTTCGCGTGGGTGGCGATCAGCACCGTCCGTCCGCTCGTTGCAGCCGAGAGGTCGGACAGGAAGTCCCGCTCGGTCTCGGGATCGAGTCCACTCGTCGGCTCGTCAAGCGCGATGATGCTGGCCTGCGACAGAAGAACCCGCGCGAGGCAGAGACGCCGCGCTTGTCCCGCCGAGAGCGTACGCCCCGCCTCCCCTAGCCAAGTCTCAAGCCCATCGGGCAGCGTGCTGACGAAGGCATCGAGCCGCGCGGCCGTGAGCGCGCGCCGGCAATCCTCCGAATTTGCATCAGGCTTTCCGATTAAAAGATTATCGCGGATGGTGCCGAGAAAGACCGGCGTATCCTGACTGAGCAGCGCCACGCGCCGATGCAGATCGGCCTGCACAACCTGAGCGACGTTTTCGCCCGCAACACGCACCGTTCCAGCCTGGGCATCTGCAAGCCTGAGGAGAAGGCTGAGAATGGTGGACTTGCCGCTGCCGCTCGCACCAATGAGTGCGACGCGTTCGCCAGCGCCCACTTGCAGATTCACCTCGTCGAGCACGGGGCGATGAGGAACGTAGCCGAAGCACACATTCTCGAATGTGACGCTGCCGCCTTGAGGCAGCTCCTTCGGCGCATCCACATCCCGAACGGCGGGTGCCGTTTCCGACAGCGCTTTCACGCGCTGCGCCGCTGCTTGCGCTGCGCCCAAGCGGCTCGCACTCCTGACGATGGAGAGGGCGACCTCGAAGCTCCCCAACGACGCCAGCAACAACCCGACCAGCAGCGGGCCACCAAGCGCGCCGGCGCTGTGCGCATCGAGACCAATCCACAAGAGGCCCACCAGCGTTACGCCAGCAAAAAGCTGCACGAGCGCGTTGCCGATGGCAGCGATAGTCGCCTGCCGTGTCTTCGCGCGTTGAAGGTGGGCGCTTGCATCAGTGAATGTCTGCTGCGCCCAGGCGGTCGCGCCAAGAGCGCGCAGGTCCGTGTGCCCCTCGACGCCATCGAGAACCGCCATGCGCAGATCGGCCGATGCGCCCACCGCTGCCTCGCCCGGCGCTATCGCGGCGAGAACAAGAATAGCGGGTAAAACCAGAGACGCGCCGAAAAAGCCAAGCTCATAAACGAGGCCTGCGCCCTGCAAATACCACGCGAGCACTGCCGTCATCGCTGTGCCTAGAACCAGTGCCGTTGCGATGGGGCCGAGCGCGGAAAGAAAAACCGTGTCGAGTGCATCGATATCGGCGGTCAGGCGCGAGACGAGATCACCACGTCGCCAAGCCTTGCCCTGAAGCGGAACGCGAGGAATAAGGCGACGGAACTGCCAGCCCCGCAGATCCGCGAGAAGACGCAAAGTCGCGTCGTGACCCACCAGTTTTTCGCCATAGCGCGACACGATACGCAGGAACGAAAAGCCGCGCACCAGCGCCGAAGGGCCGAAGAGGTTGAAGGCGACGCCTGCAGTGGTAAGGGCCGCACCGGTCAGAAACCAACCCGAGACGCCAAGCAAGCCCACGCCTGCCCCAAGCGTTAGCACAGACAACGCGATCGCCAGCAGAAACGCACCACTGCGATGGGCGAAGAAGGGCGAAAAGGAGAAAAGCGCTTTCATGCGGCGCTCCTCCGCATGTCGGTCTTTGCTGGAACGACTTTTCCATCCGCGATGTGGAACACACGATCCACGACGGCCGCGACCTTTTGCGAATGCGTCGCGACGATCAGCGTGCGGCCCTTGGCGAAAACGCGGATCGCGTCGATGACACGCGCCTCCGTTTCCACATCAAGATGCGCGGTCGGCTCATCGAGCAGGATGAGGGCGGGATCGCGCAGGAAGATGCGCGCCAGCGCCACGCGATGCGCCTCGCCGCCCGACAGGCCGACGCCGCCATCGCCGATGATGGTCTCAAGGCCCTGATCCAAGAGATCGGCAAATGCGAGGACCTGGGCCTTCTCGGCGGCAGTGCGCACCTCCTCATCGGACGCATCGCGACGCCCTAAGCGGATATTGTCGGCGATGGAACCTTGAAACAGACGCGGCCTTTGACCGAGAAAGGCGATGCGGTTTCGTAAGTCCTCTTCTTTGATATCCTGCAGATCCTGAACGCCGAGAACGATGCCTCCCTCATAGGTGCGCAAGCGCGCCAGCGCTTCGAGTAGGGTCGATTTTCCGATGCCGCTTTGGCCCAGGATCGCAACCTGCTCGCCAGAAGAAATCGAAAAACCCGCTTCATCGAACACGAGATGTCGGCCATCAGGTGTTTTCATCGTGAGGCTGGAAACGGCAACCGATATGGCTTGTACGAGTGCAGCATCACCCGCGGGTCTGACCGGTGCCTCGCGTTCACTCAGATCGGGCAACGCATCGAACAGGATCGCCATTTCCGCGACTGCCGCCTTGGCCGCGGCGCGATCATGATAGTGCACGGCAAGCTGGCGCAGCGGGAAATAGACTTCCGGTGCCATGAGTAGGCAGAAGAGACCGGCCTGCAAGGTCAGTGGCGTCGTGCGAAAATCGATCAGCCCGAGATAGGTCAAACCGACATAGACCGCGACGCCCGCAACGCCGAGCGCGGCGAAAAATTCCAGCACCGCCGAGGACAGGAACGCGACCTTGAGCACACCAAGCGTGCGCCGCCGCAATTCGTCACTCGCGGCCTCGACATGCGCGGCCTCGGCCTCCGCCCGGCCGAAAAGTTTGAGTGTCACGATGCCTCGCAGCCGGTCCGCAAACAGGCCCGACAATCGCGCCATGGCCCGGACATGACTGCGGCTCGCCGCTTCTGCCCCCCACCCGACAAGCGCCATAAAGACAGGAATAAGCGGGGCGGTCACGAGGAAAAGCAGGCCGACCACCGGCTCGACAGGAAGCACGACGACGGCAAAGGCGAGAGGCAGGATTGCGGCGGCCACCAGCGCGGGTATGAACCGGGCAAAGAACCCCTCTAACGCCTCGACCTGATCCACGATCATGCTGGCAATGGCCCCGGAGGGACGCGCCGCCGTCCAGGCCGGGCTTTCATCGAGGAGCCGCGTGAAAAGCGCCGCCCGTAAGCGGGACTTGATAGTCTCGGCCGCACTCGCCCCCGCTCGCTCGCTGACGAAAGCCAAAGCGGCGCGCAGGCCGATGAGGCCCCCAATAGCCAAGATCGACGGCAGCAGAGTTACACGGTCGGCCCGCCCGATGATTGCGTCATGCAGCACGGACGCGAGCAGACTGGCCTGGAGGATAAGGAGCGCGCCGCCGATCAGGGGCGCGAGGACGGAGGCTGCGACAAGGGCGCGCGCCTGCCGCCAGAGGCCCGACATCCAGCGCGCCTGACGCCTGTCAGGGGCCCCGCTGGGGCCGCCAATGCCCTTTGCGGCATCATTCTCCATGCCTCTACATCCCTCAAACTCAAGCTCTATTTAGGGTGTGACGGCGCGATTTTCCGCATTGATTGCGATCAAAGCGGGTGGCGCAAGCGTGGCGTAATCCGTGACGCGGCCCGGTGCTTCGCGGGCCCCCAAAAGGCGACCGATCATGATCGATTTCACCGTCGTTGACCTGTCGAGGCTGCAATTCGCGGCGACGGCCATGTATCACTTCCTTTTTGTGCCCCTGACGATCGGATTGTCTTTCCTGATGGCCATCATGGAAAGCGTCTATGTGATGACCGGGCGTGAGGTTTGGCGACGCATGACCCTCTTCTGGGGAATATGCTTCGGCATCAACTTCGCCATGGGGGTCGCCACCGGCATCGTCATGGAATTCCAGTTCGGCACGAACTGGGCCTATTACAGCCATTATGTCGGCGACGTGTTCGGCGCACCTCTCGCCATCGAGGGCCTGATGGCCTTCTTCCTTGAGGCCACCTTCATCGGCCTGTTCTTCTTCGGCTGGGATCGACTCTCCAAGGTCAGCCATCTCGCAGTGACCTGGCTCGTAGCCATCGGCGCGAATTTCTCGGCGCTTTGGATCCTCATCGCCAATGGGTGGATGCAGAATCCGGTCGGTTCGATCTTCAATCCGCAGACCATGCGCATGGAAGTCGTGGACTTCGTGGCGGTGCTATTCAGCCCCGTGGCGCAAGCGAAGTTCGTGCATACCGTCAGCGCCGGCTATGTCACCGGCGCCATGTTCATCATGTCGATCAGCGCCTATTACATGCTGCGCGGGCGCCACCTCGACATCGCGCGCCGCTCCATGGCGGTTGCCGCGAGCTTCGGCCTTGCCTCGGCACTTTCCGTCGTCGTGCTTGGCGACGAGAGCGGATATGTCACGACCGAGCATCAGAAGATGAAGCTCGCCGCGATGGAAGCGATGTGGCACACCGAGCCCGCGCCCGCAGGCTTCATGGCTTTCGCGATCCCGAACGTGGAGAAGCGTGAGAACAGCTTTCAGATCGAAATTCCTTATGCACTCGGTCTCATCGCGACACGGTCCCTGACTCAGGAAGTGCCGGGAATCCTGCCCCTCGTTGATCACGCGAAAACTCGCATCCGCAATGGCATTACGGCTTACGAGTCTCTGCAGGCCCTTCGCGCGAACCCGCAGGATGAGACGGCGCGGAAGACCTTCAACACGACATGGCCGGATCTCGGCTATTCGCTTCTCCTCAAGCGCTATCGTGACGATGTGGCGAAGGCGACGGATGCCGACATCGAGAAGGCGGCCTTCGATACTGTACCGAACGTGCCCGTGCTGTTCTGGAGCTTCCGGGTGATGGTCGGCATCGGCTTCTACCTCATCGCCTTCTTCGCTCTCTGCTTCTGGCTCGCGTCGAGGCATACGCTCGGCAATAACCGCATGGTGCTATGGATCGCGCTGCTCAGCCTGCCGCTGCCATGGGTGGCCATCGAACTCGGCTGGCTCGTCGCGGAATATGGCCGCCAGCCCTGGGTCATCGAAGGCGTGTTGCCGACTTTCTACGCCGCATCCGGCCTGACCCTCGTCGATCTCGCCATCAGCCTTGGTGTGTTCCTGGCGATCTACACCGTGCTCGCGATCATCGAGCTGATCCTCATGATCCGCGTCATCAAGAAGGGGCCGGCGGATCGGTCGGTTCTCGAGGATATGACAGGTGCGCCTTACGCATCGGCGGCCGCGCCTGCCGACGCGAACCGCTAACACCGCTTGAGGACCGTTTCCATGATAGACCTCATTCCCCTCTCCTATGAGATCCTCCGACTGATCTGGTGGCTGCTGATCGGCATTCTTCTGATCGGGTTCACACTGACTGATGGCTTCGATCTCGGCATCGGGACGCTTCTGCCTTTCGTCGCGCGCACCGATGCGGAACGGCGTGTGCTCATCAACGTCGTCGGCCCGGTCTGGGAAGGCAATCAGGTGTGGCTGATCCTCGGCGGTGGTGCAGTCTTCGCTGCGTGGCCTCCGCTTTATGCCGTGTCGTTTTCCAGCTTCTACCTCGCCATGCTCGTCATTCTGGTTGCGCTGATCCTGCGGCCCGTCGCATTCAAATTCCGCGGCAAGATCGACGATTTGCGGTGGCGCAATGTCTGGGACTGGGCACTGTTCATTGGTGGTTCGGTGCCGTCCCTCATTCTCGGCGTCGCGGTCGGCAACGTGCTGCTCGGCATCCCCTTTGGCTTGGACGACACGCTGCGTCCGCGCTATGCGGGCAACTTCTTCGGCCTCTTGACACCCTTCGCCCTGCTTTGTGGACTGTTGAGCCTGTCGATGATCGTCGCCCATGGCGCAGCCGTCATCGGCCTTCGCACCCAAGGAGCACCGTCGGACCGCGCGCGCCGTTATGGGCGCATCGCGGCGCTGACGGCGGCCGTTCTCTTCGCCTTCGGTGGCTTGTGGATCGCCTACGGCATCGCCGGATATTCCGTGACGAGCGTCCAGAATCCTTCGGGCCCGTCGAACCCGCTCTTGAAGACTGTTGCTCAGTCGACTGGCGCGTGGCTGGCGGGATATTCGGCGCGGCCCTGGACGATGATTGCGCCCGCCCTCGGCTTCGCCGGCTGCGCGCTTGCCTGGTTCGGCATGACCGTGAATGGCTGGAGAATCGCGCTTGTCGGCACGAGCCTTGCCATCTTCGGTATCATTTCGACCGCTGGGCTCTCGCTCTTCCCGTTCCTGCTGCCGTCGTCGCTGCAACCTAACGCGAGTCTTACGGTGTGGGACGCCTCGTCGAGCCCGCTGACATTGTGGACGATGTTGCTCGTCACCGGCGTGCTTCTGCCCATCGTGGTCGCCTACACCGCCTGGGTCTATCGCGTGATGCGCGGAACGGTGACGACGGAAACAATCGGCCGGAACCCCAACGCATATTGAGGAATGAACGATGTGGTATTTTTCCTGGATCCTCGGCGTCGGCCTCGCATGCGCCTTCGCCATTCTCAACGCCATGTGGTTTGAGATGCGTGAAGACCGCCGGCTCGAGAAAAAGAGGGCGCGCTAATGTCGGATGCTCTCATCCACCGCTACGGTGGCTTGGCGGTTCCCCGCTATACGTCCTATCCGACTGCGGCGGAGTTCACCCCGGCCGTCGGCTCGTCCAATCACGAGGCGTGGCTGCGTCGGCTCGATCTGCGGGACAGCGTATCGGTTTATCTGCACGTGCCTTACTGTCGGCAGCTCTGCCATTATTGCGGCTGCCACACCAAGGTTGCGCGGCGCGATGAGGTCATCCAGGCCTATCGGGAGAGGCTGGAAGACGAGATCTGGCTCGTTGCGCGCCATTTGCAGGGGCCGTTCAAGATCGCGCGTCTACATTGGGGCGGAGGCACACCCAGCATCCTTGGGGCGGATGGCCTCGCCTCCGTGATGGAGGTGCTTGACCGGCACGGCAGCTTCGATGACGGATTCGAGCACGCCATTGAGCTCGACCCGCGCTTCGTCGATGAAACGCTCACGCGCGGCCTCGTCTCTATCGGCGTCAATCGGGTCAGCCTGGGTGTGCAGGATCTCGATTCCGATGTCCAGGTCGCCATCGGACGCGTGCAGCCGTTGGAGGTTGTCGCAAAAGCGGCCGACATGTTGCGCGCTGCCGGCATCAAGAGCCTCAACGTGGACCTGATGTATGGCCTGCCTCGCCAGAGCATCGCCTCCGTCGAGGCAACGTGCACCCAGGTTCTGGCGCTGCAGCCTGACCGCATCGCCTGCTACGGCTATGCCCATATGCCCCGGCGCAAGGCACATCAGCGCCTGATCGACGAGAGTACCCTGCCCGCTTCCGATGCGCGCTTTCTTCAGGCTCGCAAGGTCGCCGAGGTTTTCGAGCAGAACGGCTATGTCGCCATCGGCCTCGATCACTTCGCCAGATCCGACGATCCGCTCGCCGTCGCCAGTCACGCCGGAAAACTGCATCGCAATTTCCAGGGCTATACGGATGACGGCAGGCCAACCTTGCTCGCCTTCGGCGCATCCGCGATTTCGCAGCTGCCCGACGGCTACGTGCAGAACGCAGCCGACATCGGCACCTACATGCGCACCATCGGCGAAGGGAAGCTCGCCTCGGCCCGTGGGTATCGCCTCAAGCCCGATGACCGCGTCCGGGCCTCTATCATCGAGGCGCTGATGTGCAACTTCCGCATTGATCTGAGCTTGCTGGGCGAGAACGCCACTTACGCCGACGAGCTGGCGTTGTTGCGGCCCCTCATCGCAGACGGTCTCGTGACCTTGAGCGACGGAACCTTGTCGGTCACGGAAGAAGGTCGCCCGTTCGTCCGCGTGGCAGCAGCGGTTTTTGACCAATTCCGCGCGGACGATGTCGCCCGCTTCAGCCCGGCGATCTAACGCGGCCGTGCAAAAACTGAGCCGCCGGAGTGCTTCACCGGCGGCTTGCGTTATTGAGGGCTCTGCCCTCAAGCGTCTCCTCGCTTTCAGCGAGGATCAATCGGAAGATGGCGTTTAGCCTTTCAGGCAATTGCTCATAAAGTTCTTGCGCGCATCGCCCTTCATGGTCTTCGCCTTCACATTACACTCCTTCATCTTCATCTGCTGAGGCGACATGTTTTGATCGGACGAGACCGATCCGGTTTTTCCGGATAGGCAATCGGACATGAAAGTTTTGCGCGAGTCCCCAGACAGCTTCTTAGTTCCCGCCTCGGTATTGCAGGACTTCATGCGTTCCTGTTGGGAGCTGAGGCCGTGGCTAGACGGGCTTGTCGCCGTCTGCGCAGAGACTGGCATGAGTGAGAGTGCGAGAAAGGCCGAGGCAACGGCGAGGATGGTCCGCATAGGAGTCTCCCATCGCAACACGCCCCCACCCATGTGAGATAATCTCGAAACTGGCTTCGTAAAGAACGGCGAAACGCCAGCCCCCTGAAAAACGAAGGGCCCCTTCGCTCCCGAAGGAGCCCTTATCGCAAATCAGCAGGCTTGACCGCTAGATCACGAAGAAACTCGGCAGCGGTCATCTTGAGGCACTTCTTCAACAGGGCAATCTCGACCGCCTTGTCGGCGCCGCCGGAAGAACGAGAGGCAGCTCGTCTCCCCTCGCGGCTTCGATCAGATGACGTAGAAATCCGCCACCGTCAGCTTAAGGTTTTTCGTTAGAGTCGCGATAGCGACCTGGCTCGCCCGACCCGAACCATCGGGGTCATAGTAGAGAATGCCTTTTGCCTTATCATAGATGATGCGGTCGTCCGCATCATGCGCTGCGGAGCCGATCCAGAACATCTTCTTGTCCAACCGGACGGGCTTCGCAGGCGTGCCCTTGCCGATCTTCGGCATGTATTTGTTGTCGAGCCAAATCGTGTCGTCCTTCACGCTGAAGTCGACGACACGATCCAGGTTCGTTTTGGCGTTCGGCTTTGTGTCGAAAACAAATGTGTCCCGACCGCTGCCGCCGGTGAGCGTGTCATTGGCGAGGCCGCCGTTGACGGTATCGTTCCCTGCCCCGCCGGAAATCTTATTCTTGCCCGTGTTGCCCATGATCGCATTGGCCAGCTCGTTGCCGGTCAGGCTGATGGAGCTGGAGCCGGTTGCCGTCAGGTTTTCCACGAAAGCCCGTAAAGCATGGCTGACACTGGTGAACACCGTATCGGTGCCGCCGTATACAGTCTCCACAATCACATCGTTCGAGTCGTCGACATAGTATGTGTCGTTGCCCGCACCACCTTCCATCGTATCGACGCCGATTCCGCCGCTGAGGACGTCATGGCCTTCACCACCCCACAAGTGATCGTTTCCGCCCGCTCCGCCCAGATAGTCGTTGAACCGCGTGCCGACATATTCATCATTCGCACTCGTTCCACCGAGGGAGACGGGCCCTTGGCGCAGATCGAACATCTGCGCATGAACGTCGACGTCCTCTGTTTCTTCGAGCCAATCGGACCAGGAGGTCACCAATCGGCCATCGGCCAGAACTGTCATGCCAGAGAAACTTGTCATGACGCTTCCCGGGGCAGGGCCGACGGAACCGTCGTCGATCAAACTGCCGTCGCGTGAAAACACCGCGACGCGAGCCTCCTCCGTCGCATCGCGGCTCAAATAGCCAATGGCGAATCCGCCATCCGGCAAGGCAGCGACAACAGCGTCCGACTGCAGCCCGCTCGTAGCGCGCTCGTTAACGAGAAATTCGCCGCCGATTTTCGAGCCGTCAGCGTTGAAGAGCTGCGCCTTGACGCAGTTCCCGGAATCATCGCCAATGTCCGCCGTCCAAGCGACGACAAACCGGCCATCGCTCAACGTGGCGGCGGCAGGGGCGCTCTTATTCCCTTCCGAACTCGGTACCAGAAAGTCCAAGTCAACCGGCGTGCCACCAGCTTTGAAAAGGCGCCCCCGGATGGTCTGATTCTTGTCATCGTCGCTGAGGCTGTAATCGTGGAAGAAGATCGCGTAGCGACCATCCTTCAACGCGATCGTAGCCGGCGCGACCTGCCCGTTCGCGCTCGTGGAATTTGCAATCGGGTCCTCATCGGTGCCCAGCCGAACCCCCTCGTTGCTGAAGACGCGGGTACGAACGCAGCTCCCGTCGCCGTCGCCGAACACATCCGTATAAACGACCGCAAAGCCGCCATTGGCCAAGCCCGCGATGGAAATTTCCATTTGGGCGTCAGTGACATTCGAGTTGATGTGGAAATCGGCGCCGACCTTCGTGCCATTCGAGGTAAAGACCTGCCCTCTCAAGCCTTGGTCGGGATCGGTATCGGGATCGCTGGAATCCTCCCAGGCGAGGACGAAGTTGCCGTTGTTCAGCGCCGTGACCGAGGGAAAGTATTTTCCCCCATCCCCCGTTTTCCGCTCGACCTTGACGTCGGTACCCTTCGGCGTGCCATCGGCCCCGAAGAACCGCATGAAGATGGCCTGATCGCTCGACCAGACAGCAACGAAGGTTCCGTCGCTGAGGGCCTGGAGCACCGAATCCTGCTGATCGCCGGCACTGTCAGCATTGACGGCGAATGGTGAATTCCAGGGGGTCAGAATGGTCATGGGAACAACATCAGATGAGTGAGAGATCGAAGGCAGGCCGCCGGTCCGCCAGGATGCCAGCCAAGGAGCCTTTTAGCCCTGATATATCATATTGTAATCTTAAATTTGCGTTGCCTGGCCTAGGATTTCGTTCCAACGTAGGCTGCCCGGGATCGATTTCGACACGCCCGCTTTGAATAGGGGGCGCCGGACAGCAGCGAGCAATCCCATGCCGAAATACGCTCTTTATGTCTCCCTTGAAGCAAAGCCAGGTCAGGAGGAAGCCGTGGCAGAGTTTCTCCGCCAGGGGCAGCCGCTGGTGGAGGACGAACCCGGCACGGCCGCGTGGTTCGGCGTGCGGCTAGGCCCGACGAGCTTTGCCATCTTCGACGCGTTTCCCACGGAGAGCGCCCGCGATGCCCATCTCTCCGGCAAAGTCGCCGCCGCGCTGAAAGCAAAAGCAGGCGAGCTGCTTGCCGTCGCCCCCGACATCCGGAAAGCGGAAGTGCTGGCCTTCAAGCTTCCGGGTTAGAGCACATCAGACCGGTTGAAGTGTGTGATGCGGTTCGGGTGGCAGAACGACGCGGATCGCATCGCCGGGCCTGATCGCACCGCCAGCGAGAATAATGCCCATGACGCCGGCCTTGCGAACGAGATTGCCGTGCTCGTCGCGGTCAAGAACAGCCGCCATCATGCCCGCCTGAAAGCGATCGATCTGAGCGCACGGATTGCGCAGGCCCGTCACCTCGATCTCTGCTCCCTCGCCGATCAGCAGCCGCGTCCCCGTCGGCAAACCCAAAAGATCGAGCCCGCGCGTCGTGATGTTCTCCCCCATGTCACCCGCGGACACTGAGAACCCGGCAGCCTGCAGTTCATCGTGCAGTTCGGCATGAACGAGATGAACCTGTCGCAAATTCGGCTGCGTCGGATCTTTCGCCACGCGCGAGCGATGCTTCACCGTCCTTCCGGCATGCGCATCGCCTTCCACGCCCAGACCGGCGACGAGGCTGATTTCGGCGAGGTTATGTTTGCTGAACCGATGCTCGGAACTTGCGCTTACCGCAGTCACGATTCTACCCATGCATGCCCCCTTCGATACGTGACGCCAACACTATCAAGCGCTGGCAACCTTACAAGAGATCGGGAGAAGTGGGGTGAGCTCGCGCTCAAGGCATCACAAAAAGGTCAGTCACCATTATGCCGCGCTTTGCTAGGCGCTCGGCGATGATGTGGCGATGGCAGGTGGTCGGGTCCCGCTCGAAGCACAAAAGGCAGATCGGCTGATGCTTTGCGAGGTCCGCCACCTCTTCAAGCGCGTCCTGTGCGGGCTTGGTGGAAAGAACTTCATCGCAGTAGATCTTTCGCATCCGCTCCGGGTGTCCGGCGCGGACCGCTTCCCGCCCCGCTTTCGGCGTTCCGAGTTCGATGAAGTGGCGATAGCCGATGCCGTGATGAGCCAATTCGTCTTGCAGAAGGAATTTCGAGAAACCGCGCTTGCGGGACGATGCGACCGCCCGCACATCGACAAGCACCGCGACGCCCGCATCCTTCAGCGTGGTGACGAAATGGTCGAGATCCGCACCCTCGTATCCGATGGTAAAAACGTGCGGCTTCTTCATGGCCGGGGAACCACCGTTACATGTTGGGGCGTTCGCGCAAAGTCGCCCATTTCGGGATGTTGTGGCGATGGTAGCCGCCGCGTCTTAGTTTTCTCAGGCGCAACGCGTCGCCGAGCGTGATGCCCGCGACCGCGTAGAACGCAATCGCCACGCGGTCTCGCTCCGCATTCCGATCCATCAGAGCGCGGCCGAGAACTGCGAGATCGAGCGCGTCGCCTACGAGCCGCACGCGCATCCAGGGTGTCGGATCATCACGTGCCAGAAGGCCGATGCCGGCCGCGATCCGACTCGCTCCGAAAGCGCGGATCAGCGTTTCATTTCGTTCCATTCCGAACCAGCGCGCCAACTTGCGCGCGGCGAGCAGCTCAACTGTCCCTCGCGCCAGGCTGAGCCAGCCGATGGTGCGAGGACTGACGAGGCTCGCCTTGTGCGACCGCGAGATGTCCTTGCTGATCTGAGCCATCGCGAAACCGATGATTCGCTGTCACGGCCAAGCTTGTGTGCGGGCCGTCTCCCGAGAGAAGACTTTTCAACACAGCATTGCGTTCCGTCAGCGGAGCGGAAAAATCGCCTTTAAACGCGCGCAGGCAGGCTGCGGATCAACTCGGCGAGGGCAGGTTCGAGCACCTGATGCGCCGCTTCTTCCACCTCGAACCATTGCGTCTGGCGCTGGCCTTTTTCGCGCCAGGACTCGAGCTGCTTGGAGACTTCGAGCGGATAAACCTCGACACGGCACAGGTCGAAATGCTTGGAGCGGCGTTTCCAATAATCATAGAAGCCGAGCGGCTCCTGCTTGATTTCGCCTTTAACGCCTGCTTCCTCCGCAGCTTCTTGCTCCGCTGCTTTGTAGGGTTTTTTGCCCTTCATCGGCCAACCCTTGGGAATCAGCCAGCGCCGCGTCTCGCGTGACGTCACGAGCAGCACTTCGATCCTTCCGTCCTTGATCCGGAAAGGCAGCGCGGCAACCTGGCTGAATTCTTCTTTTGGTGTCCGTGGCATTCGATAAGATGGGGATTTATGGTGTGCAGCGGTCGAGCCTAGTTGATTGGAGCCGGCTAATAAAGAATCAATTGAACCAATGTGACGGCTTTTGCGCCTTCCGTGCGCTTGGTCCACTGCATTTTAACAGACAAAGATGAATGTCACGCGACAGACCGCGGGCATTCCGGATGGGGGAATCCATGATGCATGACGGCTTGGAAACGAGATTTGCCGCGGCTTGCGCCATTGCCCGCGAGGCGGGAGTTCTGGCGCGCAAGCGCTTTCTCGAACGGCCCCGCTCACAACGTCCCGACTTCAAAGGGCCGCAGGATTTTCTGACTGCGACCGACGCGGAGGTGGAGCAACTCATCCGCGGTCGCCTGAATGAACTTCTGCCGAACGACGCGTTCTTCGGAGAGGAAGGCGGCGGCTCGTTCGAGCGCGATGTGTGGGTGGTGGACCCCATCGACGGCACGGCGAATTTCGCACGCGGCATCCCGCATTTCGCGATTTCCATTGCCTTCGTGCGCGACAACCGCACCGAGATCGGCGTGGTCTACAACGTCATGCAGGACGAGCTTTACACGGCGCAGCGAGGGCGTGGCGCCTTCATTAACGGCGAGAAAATCCGCGTCAGCGGCCTTGCCGACATCCGCCAGGCCACCGTCGAGGCCGGGTGGTCCACCCGCCTGCCGCGCGATCCCTACATCGCCCTCGTCGATCGGCTGAAGGCTGCAGGCGTCAACGTGCGCCGCGCGGGCTCGGGCACGCTCGGCCTCGCTTATGTCGCGGACGGGCGCATTGACGCCTATTGCGAACTGCACATCAATTCGTGGGACGTGCTGGCAGGCCTGCTCATCATCGAAGAGGCTGGCGGCTGGGCCAACAACTTCCTGGCGAAGGATGGGTTGCGCAAGGGCAACCCCGTGCTGGCTTGCACGCCGGAACTCGCGGAAGCCGTGATCGCCGCGACGGGCATCGCCAAGGAACCGTGAACGATTCACGAATGTCGAAGCGGCCCGAATTTGGAACACGATGGAACGCTCCATGCACCAAATTCGGGGCCGGATCGGCGCGCTTCGATCCACAAGCGCTACCGCCAAAAATCCTTTGATTTCAACGATGTGTCGGAAACCTTCGCAAATCCCTTGACCCGAGGGCGCATTGGATGGAGCTTAGCCGACACAAGAAAAGAAAAGTCATTGTGACGCTGGGAGGATGACAATGAAACTTCGCACGAAATTCGTAGCCGCGACGATGCTCGCGGGCGCTGTGAGCGCCTTCTCATTCCTGTCCGCAGGTGCGGCGCAGGCTCAGGGAGCGCTCGTCATGTATTGCGGCGTCCAGGAGGAATGGTGCCGCGCCATGGTGAACGCCTTCGAGCGCGACACCGGCATCAAGGTCGCCATGACCCGCAAGAGCTCCGGCGAGATCTATGCGCAGGTGAAGGCGGAAGCCGCCAACCCGCGTGCAGACATCTGGTGGGGCGGCACCGGCGACCCGCACATGCAGGCGGCCGAGGAAGGCCTGACCCAGGAGTACAAGTCGCCCAAGCTCGGCGAGTTGCAGGACTGGGCCGTGCGCCAGTGGGAGCAGTCGAAGAACCGCGCCATCGGCATTTACTCCGGCGCCCTCGGCTTCGGCTACAACACCGAACTCATCAAGTCGAAGGGCGTTCCGGAGCCGAAGTGCTGGGCCGACCTCCTCAACACGAAGTTGAAGGACGAGGTGCAGATGGCGGACCCGAACTCGTCCGGCACGGCCTATACGCTTCTCGCGACGGTCATTCAGCTCATGGGCGAGGACAAGGGTTTCGAATACCTCAAGGGCCTGCACAAGAACGTCAACCAGTACACCAAGTCGGGCGCGGCTCCGGCGAAGGCAATGGCGCTGGGTGAAACCACCGTCGGCGTCGCCTTCATGCACGACATCGTCACGATGGTCGTGGACAAGGCCCCGATCAAGGTCGTCGCGCCGTGCGAAGGCACCGGCTACGAGATCGGCTCCATGTCGATCGTCAAGGGTGCGAAGAACCTCGAAAACGCGCAGAAGTTCTATGACTGGGCGCTGACCCCGGCCGCGCAGAAGCTTGGCGCGGAAGCCAAATCCTATCAGGTGCCGTCCAACAAGGCGACGCCGGTCCCGCCGGAAGCGCCGAAGCTCAGCGAGATCAAGCTGATCAACTTCGACTTCGCGAAGTACGGCTCGTCGGACGAGCGCAAGCGCCTCCTGTCCAAGTGGGACAACGAGGTGAAGAACCTGCCGAAATAGTCGGTTTCGACTGCATTCCCGGCGAACCGGATTTTCGATCCGGTTCGCCGATCTCTTTTTGCATCGTCAGAGGAGGCGTTGTCAGCGAGCCCTATCGGCCGCCGACTGGCGCTTCCGCATAAGGTTCATTCCAGAACGGGTTCTGATTTGAAGCCGCTCTGGCTGTTACGCGAGAATTGATATGTCACGAGCCGCACTTGGCTGGGTCGTCCTGGGCTGGATCGGGTACGCCCTCCTTCCCTGGTACGGTTTTGAGCGCGCCGACGTTCCCGGCCTCACCGGATCGGGGCTTGTGCTTGGAGTAAAGGGCGCGTGGTGGCTTTTACCGATCATCGCGCCACTTCTGATGGCGCTGCGGCCGACCTTCGGCTCCGCGCCTCGTTCCGAGAGCGACTGGCTCATCGCGTCCGGCGTTCTGGGCCTCGCCCTCGTGATCCTGCAGGGCTTCACTATCGGCCTCAACGGCTGGACGCTCGATCTTCTCAAAAACCTCTTCGGTGCGCCGGGGCCGCGCCAGGCCGGCATGGGTTACGGTGGCGCACTCTCCTCGACCGCGTTCCTCATCGTTCTCTGTCACGGCCTTGCGGCGCGCGGCTGGTGCCGCGGCGACGCCTTCGTAACGTCGTCTATCGGCATCGTCCTCGCACTCATCATCGTCTTCGTGTTCTTCCCCGTGAGCACCATTCTGGCGAGCGCATTTGCCGACAACAAAGGCAATTTCGCCCCAATGGAATTCGTCGCGAAGTTTCTTGACCGGTCGATCTGGGGTCTTGACTGCGTGACCAGCGACCTGCGCTGTGGCGTGGCGTGGAACACCCTTTTTCTCGGCATTCTCGTCGCCTTCGGCACGACGCTGCTCGGCCTCGCCTTCGCGCTGATCGCGACCCGCACCGGCTTCAAATTCAAGAAGCTGCTTCGCGTGATGAGCGTCCTGCCCATCATCACGCCTCCCTTCGTAATCGGCCTTGCGCTGATTCTGCTGTTCGGGCGCTCCGGCGCCTTATCGGCGGCGCTTTACGAATGGTTCGGCATTCCGCGTTCTCGCTGGATCTACGGCTTGCCGGGCGTCTTCATCGCGCAGCTTCTTGCTTTCACACCCATCGCTTTCCTTGTTCTCATCGGCGTCGTGCAGGGCATCAGCCCGACGCTGGAGGAAGCCTCGCAAACGCTGCGCGCCAAGAGCTGGACGACCTTCATTACCGTCACGTTGCCGCTGATGCGCCCCGGCCTCGCCAACGCGTTCCTCCTCGGCTTCGTGGAAAGCCTCGCAGACTTCGGCAACCCGCTGGTTCTCGGCGGCAATTATGAAGTGCTGTCGACCAAGATCTTCTTCGCCGTCGTCGGCGCACAGCAGGATCAGGGGCGCGCGGCCGTGCTCTCCATCATCCTGTTAGCCTTCACGCTCGGTGCGTTCTGGCTGCAGCATGCGTGGCTCGGCAAGAAGGTTTACACCACCGTCACCGGCAAGGGCGACGCGGGCATTCCGCTGCCCCTCCCCCGCCGCGTCGCCGCCGCGTCCTATCTCACGGCGATCCCGTGGGCGCTGTTCACGGTGGCGATTTATGCGATCATCGTGATCGGCGCGTTCGTGCGCTCCATGGGCCGCGACTACACGCCGACGCTCGACCACTTCATTACGGCGTTCCGCGTCGAGCGCGCGGATTGGGGTATCTATTTCTCCGGTTCGGCGTGGAACTCGTTTTTCGCTACGGTGAAGGTGGCCGCGCTCTCAGCCCCCCTTACCGCCGCCATCGGCCTATTGACCGCCTATCTCCTGACGCGCCAGCGCTTCTCCGGCCAGCGCGCGTTCGAGTTCGGCACACTGTTGAGCTTCGCCATTCCGGGCACCGTTGTCGGCGTGTCCTACATTCTCGCCTTCAACGTGCCACCCATCGAGATCACCGGCACCGGTTTCGTTCTCGTGATGTGCTTCGTCTTCCGCAACATGCCGGTCGGCGTGCGCTCAGGCATCGCCACGTTGAGCCAGATCGACAAGAGCCTGGACGAGGCCTCGCTCACTCTGGGCGCTCGCTCCTTCACCACCATGCGCCGCGTGGTGCTGCCGCTGCTTCGCCCGGCCATCGTCGCCTCGCTGGTTTATTCCTTCGTGCGCGCGATGACCGCGGTCAGCGCCGTGATCTTCCTCGTCACCGCCGAGTACAACATGGCGACGACTTACATCGTCGGTCGCGTCGAGGCGGGCGAGTTCGGTCTCGCAATCGCCTATTCCACCGCGCTGATCTTCGTCATGCTGCTCGCCATCGTCGCGATCCAGCTTGCGGTCGGCGAGCGGCGCCTCGGGCGCCGCAGCGCCAGCGCCAACACCTCTCCTGTTGCGGTCCAAGCCACGCCATGAACCAAATGAACACCTCCCCCACCCGCTCCGGCGCATCCAAGAAGCAGGCTGCCTCGGTCGAATTCCGCAATGTGACGAAGCGCTATGGCGGCGTAACCGCCGTGGATAGCGTGTCCTTCACCATCGAGCCGGGCAAGCTCGTGACGCTGCTCGGTCCCTCTGGCTGCGGCAAGACGACGACCTTGCGCATGATCGCGGGCCTCGAAATGGCGAGCGAGGGACAGATCCTCATCGGCGGTCGGGATGTAACGAACCTTTCCGCCGCCGACCGCGATGTCAGCATGGTGTTCCAGTCCTACGCGCTGTTCCCACACATGTCGGTGCTGGAGAACGTCGCCTACGGGCCGTCCGTGCAGGGCGCATCCCGCAAGGACGCCGAGGCGATGGCGATGGAAAAGCTCGGCCTTGTCGGCCTCAAAGGACTTGAGCGCCGCGCACCGTCCGAACTTTCGGGCGGTCAACAGCAGCGCGTTGCTGTCGCCCGCGCGCTGGTGCTGGAGCCGCAAGTGTTGCTGTTCGACGAGCCTCTGTCGAACCTCGACGCCAAGCTGCGCCGGAGGGTGCGCGAAGACATCCGTGAACTGCAACAGAGCCTCAACCTCACCGTGGCTTATGTCACGCACGATCAGGAAGAAGCGCTCGCCGTTTCCGACCGCATCATCGTCATGTCCAACGCGCGCATCGCCCAATCCGGCACGCCACGCGAGCTTTACGAGGAACCCGCCGACCTGTTCGTGGCCGACTTCATCGGCGATGCGAACATTCTCGGCGGCACCATCACGGGCATTGAGGGCGCTAGCGCGCAGGTGAAGATTGATACGCTCAGTCTCAGCCTGCCCCATCGCGGCGCGGCTCCCGGTGCGGTCAAGCTCGCCGTGCGGCCCGATGCCATTCTGCTGAACGAAACACCGCAACCCTCCGCCATTGCCGGGCACATCCGGAAGGCGTCGTATCTCGGCACGCAGATCGAGTATGATGTCGAGACCGCCATCGGCAATCTCTTCGTCGTCCAGTATGGCCGCACGCAACCTATCGAAATCGGCAAGGCGGTGGGCGTGACGTTCGAAACGCAGCGCGGCGTCGCCATCGTCCCCGGCGCGTAACGCTCACCCAACACATCTTCGCGTTGAAACGGGCGTCAAAGCTTTCATTTGACGTCCGTGTTTTTGCGTCCCAGAAGATCCCCGATACAGCCCGGCCTACTCTTTCGCGAGGCGACATGCCCCTCAAAGCCCTGATCTTCGACATGGATGGAACGCTCGTGCACAGCGATCCGGTCCACTTGCGCGCGTTTGCCGAGATCCTGGGGCCCGAGGGCATCGAGATCACTGACGAGCTTTATCGCTCGTCCATCATCGGCCACACGAACGAGTCGATTTTTGCCAAGCTGCTGCCGCATCTTCCGATCGCGGAGCATGAGGCCTATGCCGACCGCAAGGAGGCCGCGTTCCGGCGTCTCGCCCTGGATTTGGAACCACTGGAGGGGCTGTCCGAGCTTTTGGACTGGGCCGAACAGCGCGACATCGAGATCGGCCTCGTCACCAACGCCCCGCTTCTGAACGCCACGCATATGCTGGACGTTTTGAACCTGACACATCGCTTTCAGGTGAAGATCACCATCGACCAGGTCGAGCGCGGCAAGCCGGACCCGCTGCCATATCTGACCGCTCTGGAGCGCTTCGGCATTCGCGCTGAGGAAGCCATCGCATTCGAGGATTCGCCTTCCGGCATGAAGGCGGCGAAGGGCGCAGGCTTGTTTTCCTTCGGCGTTCTCACCGGCGTGCCGCCCGAAGAACTGCTGACGCTTGGCGCGGACAGCACCATCGAGACTTTCAAGGACCGCGCGTTGTGGGACGTGCTGGAGCGCAGACTCGCCGCGTAAGCATCACGCCGCGTCGGATTGCCGCTCCAGCTCGCTAGCATGCGCCTCGTCGAAACGATGGCGCGCTTCCAGAATCTGGTCGCGATTTGTGATGGCCCAGGCCCCGAGTTCACGCACGGTCTTGAGCAGAGAGCAACCCAGCCCTGTGAGCTGGTAATCCACCCGCGGCGGAATGGTGGGATAGACCGTGCGCGTCACGAGGCCGTCACGCTCGAGACTACGCACCGTCAGGGTGAGCATTCGCTGAGAGATTCCCGCGACGAGGCGGCGCAACTCATTGAAGCGCTTAGGCCCGTCGCCAAGCTGCGCGACAACCTGGACGCTCCACTTGTCTCCAACGCGTGAGAGAATTTCGGTCACGGTCCGGCAATTGCTAGGCACATGGGTGTGACTGGGTGACAAGAAAGTGCCTCCTTGCGGCTCGCTCTGAAAGTTACCTAATGAGCCTCGGTTACAAAGCGGAACTTAAGAACTGTTCCGCCCGAGTGCAAATGTCAGGAGTTCCGATGTCGCTCAAGCTTCACACCGTGATCGCCAGCACACGCCCGGGCCGCGTCGGCCCCGGCATCGCGAAGTGGTTCAACGACTATGTCGGCGAGCACGGTAAATTCGATCCCAAGCTGGTAGACTTGGCTGATTTCAACCTGCCGATCCTCGACGAGCCCGCGCATCCGCGACTGCAGCAATACACCAAGGATCACACCAAGTCCTGGTCCGAGAGCGTGAAGTCGGCGGACGCCTTCGTGTTCGTGATACCGGAATACAACTACGGCCCGCCTCCGTCGCTTGTGAACGCGCTGAACTATCTCGTGCTCGAATGGCACTACGCGCCGGTGGGCTTTGTGAGCTACGGCGGTATTTCCGGGGGTCTTCGCTCTGCCCAAGCCATCAAGCCGCTGGTGAGCACGCTCAAGATGATGGCAATCCCGGAAGGTGTGCCGCTGCCGATGGTTTTTGGCCAGCTCGACGAACAGAAGAATTTCAAGGCGGAAGACATTCATCGCACGTCAGCCAAGGCCATGCTCGATGAGCTGCACCGTTGGGCCGAGGTGCTCCAGCCCCTTCGTGCCCCCGTCAAAGCCCCTGCATCGACAAAAGCGGCGGCGTAAGAAAGCAGAACCAGAAAAAAGCCGCCGGCTCGACCGGCGGCTTTTTTCTTGAATGCACCTCAACCGGGGCGTGAGCCCCGCACCGATTGCGTATAAGCCGCCCCAAAGGCCTCCGCCCATTTGACTCATCCCCTCCCGGGGGATAGGTGTTGGGTATGAGCAACCATGCCCATCAAAGCCACCCCGAGATCGCCAAGCGCTTGAAACGTGCGGAGGGCCACCTTCGCAGCGTCATCGAGATGATTGAATCCGGCAGGCCGTGCCTCGACGTCGCGCAGCAGCTTCACGCCGTCGAAAAGGCCATCGTGCAGGCGAAGAAAACGCTGATCCAGGATCATCTGGACCATTGCCTTGAAAACACCGTCGGCCAATTGCCGCGCTCGCAGCGCCAATCGATCGACGAGTTCAAGGCCATTACCAAGTATCTTTAAGAGACGAAGCCGATGCCATCCTTTGCCGACCTGATCCAGCAGAGCGCCGCCCATGCCTGGCTGTTCGTTCCGAGTGCCATTGCGCTGGGTGCGCTGCATGGACTTGAGCCGGGCCATTCCAAGACGCTGATGGCGGCCTTCATCATCGCCGTACGCGGCACCGTGTGGCAGGCCATTCTGCTCGGCCTCGCGGCGACGATCTCGCACACCGTCGTGGTCTGGGGCATCGCGCTTACCGGCATGTATCTCTGGCGGGATGTGAATGCGGAAACGACAGAGCCCTATTTCCAGCTCGCGTCCGGCGGCATCATCATCGCTGTCGCGGCCTGGATGATCTGGCGGACATGGCGCGACCGGCGTTTCGCAGACGCGATGGACGGCCATCATCATCACCACCATCATGACCATGACCACCATCATCACGATGACGTCCGGCATATCGACACCGGGCACGGCGTTCTGGCTCTCGAAATCGCCGAGGATGCCGAGAAACCGCGTTGGCGAATCCGGGCTTTGAGCGGGCACGCGTGGGCCGCCGGGAATGTGGCGCTCGAAACCGAACGCCCCGATGGCACCGTGCAAGCCTTCTCATTCGTGCAGAAGAACGGTTGTCTGGAATCCGCCGAAGAGATTCCCGAGCCGCACGAATTCATGGCGCGGCTCAAACTGTCGCATGGCGACCACGCCCATCGCTACGACGTGTCCTTCGTCGAAGGCCACGGCCACGACCCGCTCCATGAAGAGGTGGAGGGGCTGCAACTGGCGACCGATGGTTATCAGGACGCGCATGAGCTCGCGCATGCTAACGACATCCGCCGCCGCTTCGCAGGCCGCAGCGTGACGACGTGGCAGATTGTTCTCTTCGGCCTCACCGGTGGTCTCATCCCCTGCCCCGCCGCGATTACGGTGCTGCTGATCTGTCTGCAGCTCAAGCAGATCCCGCTCGGCGTCGTGCTCGTCCTGTGCTTCAGCATCGGACTCGCGATCACCCTTGTCTCCGTCGGGGCCGCCGCAGCGTTGAGCGTGCGCTACGCATCACAGCGCACATCGTGGTTCAATGCGGCAGCGCAGCGTGCGCCGTATCTCTCCGGCGGGCTGATCGCCTTGGTTGGGCTCTATGTGGGCCTTCATGGCTGGTGGGGCGTGCAGGCACTAAGCTCCTAAAAAGAAACGGCACCTCTGACTTCTCAGAGGCGCCATCAATTTTTCAGCGTTGGCGTCGCGTCTTAAAGCACGCCGGCCAGGGTATTCTCGAAAAGCTTGCGCGCGCTTTCCTTGGTGAGGGGCACCGGATTGCCGCCGGCGGTCGGATCGTTCGGCGCCATTTCCGACATTTCGTCGAAGCGGGCGCTGTCCACCTTCAGGCCAGCGAGGGTGTGCGGAACCCCAAGGTCCTTGCGCAGTTGCAGCACCCAGTCGAGGAATGCCTGGAACGACGGCTGCAGGCCGATATAGGCCGCGAGACGCTCGATCCTCTTCTCGATCACCGCGCGGTTATAAACCAGCACGTAGGGCATGAAGACCGCGTTGGTGAGGCCGTGATGGGTGTCGTAGAGCGCGCCCGTCGGGTGCGAGAGCGCGTGGATGGCGCCCAGGCCCTTCTGGAACGCGGTCGCGCCCATGGCGGCGGCGGACATCATCTGCGCGCGGGCCTCGATGTCCTTGCCGTCCTTGTAGGCGCGCGGCAGATATTCCTTCACGAGGCGGATGCCTTCCACTGCGATGCCGTCGGCCATCGGGTGATAGCCCGGCGCGCAATAGGCTTCGATGCAGTGCGCCAGCGCGTCGAGGCCCGTTCCGGCCGTGATGTGGGGCGGCATGCCGACGGTGAGTTCCGGATCGCAGATGACGATCTTGGGCATCATGAGCGGATGGAAGATGACCTTCTTGGTGTGGGTCGCTTCCTGCGTGATGACGCCCGCACGACCGACTTCCGAGCCCGTACCCGCCGTCGTCGGCACGGCGATGATCGGCGCGATGCCCTTGGGATCCGCGCGGGTCCACCAATCTCCGATGTCCTCAAAATCCCACATGGGGCGCGTCTGGCCCTTCATGAAGGCGATGACCTTGCCTGCATCGAGTGCCGAGCCACCGCCGAAGGCGACGACGCCATCGTGACCGCCAGCTTTCAGCGCTTCAAGGCCCTTGTAGACATTGGTCTCGACCGGGTTCGGTTTGATCTCCGAAAACATCGCGGCCTTGAGCCCTGCAGCCTTCAAAGCCTCCAGCGCATTCTTGGTCATCGGCTGCGTGGCGAGGAACGGATCGGTGACGATGAGCGGCGCGCTCATGCCGACCGACTTGCATGCCTCGGCAAGTTCGGAAATGCGGCCCGCGCCAAAGCGGACAGCGGTGGGGTAATTCCAGTTGGAGCGGGGAGAAGCAGTCATATCAAGGTCACTCAGATCTGACGGAGGTGGAAGGATTTCGGACGGGTAAGGGACTCATAGGCCAGCTTCGACAGGCTCGCGCCGCGGCCCGTATCCTTCACGCCGGTCCAGGCAAGCGCGGGATCGAGATAGTCGCAGCGATTCATGAAGACGGTGCCCGTCTCCAGCCGGTCGCCGATGGATTCCGCAGCCTCGATGTCGGAGGTCCAGATCGCGGCGGAGAGGCCATAAGGCGAGTCGTTCATGAGGCGGATCGCCTCCTCGTCGTTCTTCACCTTCATGATGCCGACGGTCGGACCAAAACTCTCCTCGCGCATGACGCTCATGGAGTGATCCACATTCGTCAGCACCTGCGGCGCAAGATAGGCGGTGTTGCCGACATCCGCCGCGACGCGCTTGGCATCGATATGCGCCTTCGCGCCTTTCGCCACCGCTTCCGCATTCTGCTGGCGCACCAGATCCGCGAAGCGCTTGTGCGCCATCGGGCCGAGCGTGGTCGCCTCATCGAGCGGGTTGCCGAGGACATACTTGTTCACGAGGTCGATTGCGCCCTCGACGAAGCGGTCATAGTGGCTCTCGTGCACATAGATGCGCTCGATGCCGCAGCAGCACTGGCCCGAGTTGAAGAACGCACCGTCGACGAGATTCTCGATGGCGTTCTCTACATTCGCGTCCGCACGCACATAAGCCGGATCCTTGCCGCCGAGCTCGAGGCCAAGCGAGGTAAACGAGCCGGCCGCCGCACGCTCGATGGCCTTGCCGCCGGAGACTGAACCCGTGAAGTTGCAGTGATTGACGAGGCCCTGCCCGAGAATGCGGCTCGTCTGGTCGTGGCTGAGAACGAGATTCTGGAACAGGCCCTTCGGTAGACCAGCGCGATCCGCCGCCATCTGGAAGCGCTCGCCGGCAAGAATGGTCTGCGAAGCATGCTTCAAGAGAACCGCGTTGCCCGCCATGAGAGCCGGCGCGATGGTGTTGATGGCGGTGAGATACGGATAGTTCCACGGCGCGACGACGAGCACGACGCCCACCGGCTCGCGCTTGATCATGCGGCGGAAGCCATCCTTCGGATCATCAGCGGGAATGGCCTTCAGGCTTTGCTCCGCGATGCGGACCATATAGCGCGCGCGTTCCTCGACACCACGGAACTCGCCTCCGTAGCGCACGGGGCGGCCCATCTGCTGCGCGATTTCCGGCACCACTTCCTGGTTCATGGCAACCAGCGCATCGAGCATGCCGAGCACCTTCGCGGCGCGCTCAGCCAGTGGCACATGCCGCCACTTGGCTTGCGCCTCGCGCGCCGCCTTGATCGCGGCGTCGATGGCGCTCTCGGACATGATCGGACGGCGCACGAGTTCGCGCCCATCGATGGGGGAAATACAGACGATATCGGTCTCGGCCATGATGCTCTCTTGAACGACGATGATCCCGAAAGGGACCATAGCCTTCTCCTCGGAAAGTGTCGAAAATATCTTCGGAGAGGCGGCGGCCGTCTCTCCGATTTTCATGTATCAGATGATCTCGAAGTAGCGGGCGAGCTGCCAGTCGGTGATGGCCTTTCGGGCCTCCCGCTCCTCCCATTCGCGCGTTGCCGCGTAGTGGTCAACAAAGGTGTCGCCAAAAAGCTGGCGGGCAGGCTTCGAAGCCTTCAGGCGGTCCGCTGCTTCGCCGAGCGAACGCGGCAGCGCGCGTTTCTTCGGATGCTTTACCGCATAAGCATTGCCTTGGATCGGATCGCCCGGCTCGATCTTGTTCTCGATGCCCCAGAGGCCCGAGCCGATGGCGGCGGCCAACGCAATGTACGGATTGATGTCGGCGGCGGCCACGCGATACTCGACGCGCTGCGACTTCTCCGAACCCGGAATGACGCGCAAAGCCGTGGTGCGATTTTCCACGCCCCAAGCGGAATCGGTCGGCGCCCAGTAACCCGGGATGAGACGGGTGTAGCTGTTGACCGTGCAGGCCACCATGGCGAGCAGTTCCGGCATCAGCTGCTGCTGACCGCCCACATACCAGCGCATGGTGTCCGACATGTTGTGCGGCTTCTTGGCGTCGTAGAACACGCCCTTGCCGGACTTCACATCGCGTAGCGACGAATGCAGGTGGCCCGACTGGCCTGGCCAGTCACGCGACCACTTGGCCATGAAAGTCGCCATAAGACCACGGCGCTGCGCTAAAATCTTGGTGTAAGTCTTGAAGAGCGCGGCCTTGTCGGCAGCTTTCAGCGCATCGTCCACGCGGATCGCGGCTTCGAGAACGCCGGGGCCGGTTTCGGTGTGCAAGCCCTCGATCTCGAAATCCATCTTCGCGCCGAGGTCGAGCAGATCGTGATAGAATTCCGAGTGCACGCCCGAACGCAGCACCGAATAGCCGAAGAAGCCGGGCGTCAGGTTTTTGAGGTCGCGATAGTTCTTCTCGCGCACGGAATGTGGCGTTTCCTCGAACATGAAGAACTCGAATTCCGCCGCGGCCGACACAGCATAGCCCATGTCCTCGGCTTTCTTCAGCACACGCCGCAGGACGCCGCGCGGGCAGGCGGCTTCCGCATAGCCTTCAAATTCCGCAAGGAAGAACGGCAGGTCGTTCTCGAAAGGAATGAGACGCATCGTCTCGGGAAGGATGCGCGCGGTCGCATCGGGATAGGCGGTGTGCCATCCGGTCAGCGTGGTGTTGTCGTAAAGCTGGTCGTTCGAGTCCCAGCCGAGCACGACGTCACACATGCCGAAGCCCTTTTCGAGGGCGGATTCGAACTTGTCGCGCGCCATGTATTTGCCGCGCATGATGCCGTCGACATCGACGATACCGATCTTCACGAAGGGCAGGTCACGGCTGCGCACATAAGCCGCGGCATCGGCGGCCGTCTTGATCTTAGGGATATCCATACGGAGTTTGGGGGCGTTCATGCCGAAAACCTAACCGAAAAGAAGGGGAAGGGAGCGCGCGGATGCCCGCTCCCCGAACGGTCAATGGGTCTTGTAATCGCTCTCGCCCTTGGTGAGGGCGAACTCTTCCTCGGGGGAGAGAATGAGCTTGTGGCGACCGTGGATGAGGAAGTAGGCCATCATCACCGCGTAGTAGATCGCAACGCCAAGCACGCCGTTCTGGAACACGGGATCCGTGAACTGAAAGTAGAGCGTGATGGCCGCGATCACCATGCAGACGACCGCGCCCGCGATCCCGAACGGGCTCTTGTAGGGCCGGTGAATGTTCGGGAACTTCTTCTTCAAGGTGATGTAGGACATGCCCTGCATGAAGTAAGCCAGCATCGCACCCGCGACCGCCATATTGAGCAGCGTACCGCCGATGATATTCGCACCCGCCTCGGCACCAACCGAGAACCAGATGATGAGCATCACCAGCAGGCCCAGAACCGCGCCCGCGATCAACGCCACGTGCGGGGTCTTGCGGCTGCCGTGTGTCACGGACAGGAACCGCGGGAAGTAACCCGCGCGCGAGAGCGAATAGATCTGCCGCCCGAACGCGAAGATGATGGTGTGGAACGACGCGATCAGGCCGATCACTGCGACGGCCGCAAGGATCTTCGCGATATCCGAACCGAAGAGGGTGCGGAAACCGTCGAGCAGAGGCTCGCCCGATTTGGCAAGGCCCGCAGCGCCCGGCGCGATGCTCGTGTTCAGGAAGGTCACGAGGAACGCGGAGACGATGAGGGTCATGATGCCGAGAATGATGCCCTTCGGCATATCCGCCTGCGGATCGTGCGACTCCTCCGCCGCCAGCGGCAACTGTTCGATAGCGAGGAACAGCCACACTGCGAACGGCATGGTCATGAAGATGCCCTTGATGCCGAGCGGAAGGAACGGTCCGCCGCCATTCGCCAGTTCTGCACCATCTGCACCGACGTTCAGCGCCCAGCGAGCGAAGTCGATCTTTCCGGAGAACAGAACGGAGAGATAGAAGACGACGAGAACGGCCAGCGCCATCACGGTTACCGTGACGGTTACGCGGAATGATAATTCCACGCCCACGATGTTGAGGCCAACGAACAGCGCGTATGAGAGGACCCAGTAAATCGGCTGGAACTCAGGCGGCGTGCCGAAGATGGCCGAAAGGTACGAGCTGATGAAGAACACGATGACGGCCGGCGTCAGCACGAACTCGATGTTTTCCGCGATGCCCGTAATGTAGCCCGCCCAGGGCCCCATCGACGTACGAGCGAAGGAATACGCACCACCTGTATGCGGCAGCGCCGGCGACATTTCGGCCAGCGAGAACGTGAGGCCGAGATACATGACGGCGATGATGATGGTGGCGAACAGCATCGAGCCGTAGCCCTGCGCCAAGCCGAGATTCCATCCGGAATAATGGCCCGAGATCACCGCACCAACGCCGAGCGCCCACAGCGACCAAACGCGTGCATAGCGCTTGAGCTTGCGGGCCTCGAAATAGCTGGCATCTACTTTAGTGTAGGTAATGCCGGCAGCGCCTTGCGCTCCGGCAGGAGCCTGCGCCCCCGTACTCCCTTGTCCGACTGACATCGACTCTTCCTCCAAGAAGTAAGTCTGTCCTCTGAGCTACGGCACACCACGCGCCGTGGCCGTCGTCACAGCGTCTGCGCCCCCTCCCTCAAAAGAGGCGCAAGACGGTTAGACCACGACGCCTGTCCGTCTTCCGTGCGGATCAGGTCGTTGCGGATTTCGATCATGAGGGGCGCAAGGCCGCGCCGCACTGCATGGCGGTCGAGAGTGTGGAACACCCGGTCCGCGGGAGAGTAAGGTTGATTCATGCCCACGTTAAGCGACGCATCGCGCTTCAGGCCAGCTTCCACGTGTCGCGCATAGCGCGCGTCTTCATCGAAGATGAGACCGATCTCCCAAGGGCGCGAGACGCCCTTGTAGATCGGGGTGAAGGAATGAATCGAAATGACGGCGGTGACGTGCCCCGCCGCTTTGCGCGCCTCGATGAATTCGTCGGCGGCACTGTGAAACGGCTCGTACACCTCCGCGGCACGTCGCCCGCGCTCGGCAGGGGTGAGATCCTGATTGCCGGGAACCGAGGTCAGCTCGCTCAACGTCGTAATCGAATCCGGCGCCGAAGGGTGCCGGTTGAGATCGAGCACAAGGCGCGACACGGTCGCATGGATCAAAGGCGCGTCGAGCAGCCGCGACAGGCCCATGGCCACCCCGAGTGCACCCGGATCCCACGCGATGTGGCTCTCGAGCTCCGCGGGGCCAAGCCCCAGCGTGCCGTAGCGGGACGGGAGATGGCGCGAAGCGTGCTCGCAAATCAGCAGAAGGGGGGAGCGCCCTTGCGCATTCTCAACGCGAGCGACAGCCTCGACGGCCTCGGCCTGCGCACCCGTGCGACTCGCATTCGTCATGCGGCCCTCCGTTGGCTCGCCCTTGCGAGCCTTATTCCCACTGTTGAACGCTTGGTACGTTCATTCGTAATTTTATTGTTTTGAAATTTTTGATACAGCTTTTCCGACTCGTCAAGGAGGGGTGTGGATCGATCTGGCATGCGTAACGACATCGTCCCCCCAAGTGCCGAACAGCCCAGTCTCGCGGAGCGTATCCGCCATGACATGGATTCCTTCACGCCCAGCGAGAAGCGGGCCGCCCACCTTCTCCTGAGTCATTACCCCTTCGCGGGTCTCGATACGGTGGCGGAATTCGCCTCCCGCGCGGGCATCTCTGCTCCCTCCGCCCTGCGCTTTGTGACGAGGCTCGGATTCAGCGGCTTTCCGGACTTCCAGAAGCACCTGCGCGAGGAACTGGAGGCGCAGCTCCTCTCCCCCCTTGCCAAATCAGGACCGGTCGAACCGGGACAGGGCGCCCCGGCGCTCGCGGCCTTCGCGCAGGCGGTGATCGGAAACCTCACGGCGACCGTCGAAAACATCGCTCCGGCAGAATTCGATGCCGTGGTCGCCCTGTTGAGCGATCAGCGCCGTAACATCCATTTCACCGGCGGACGCTTTACCGGCGCGCTAGCGCGTTATGCGGAAAGCCATTTCAGGATCGTCCGCAGCCACGTCGATTTCATCGAGGGGCAGCCTGCTCTGTGGCGCGACCGAATGATCGAGATCGGCCGCAAAGACGTGGTCGTCGCCTTCGACATCCGCCGCTATCAGGAAGACGTGACGGCGCTCTGCGAAACCGCCGCGCGGCAGGGCGCGACTATCGTGCTTCTCACCGACCCGTGGCTCTCGCCCATAGCGCGGGTGGCGCGCCATGTTCTGCCGGCGCACATCACCGCGCCGTCCAACTGGGATTCCTCCGCGGGTCTGCTGCTGCTGACGGAAGCGCTCGTCTCTGCAGTGACGAAGCGTCTGTGGGAGACGGCGAAGCCGCGCATGGAGGCGGTGGAGCGGCTGCGCAACGGCGAGCCGTAACGGCTATTCCGCCCTCGGCGGATCGCCTCTCTGCAGCCATGCGACCACGAACGGAACGACAAATCCGATGCTGAGGAAGCGCACCAGATGGTGGCTTCCAACATAGAGCGGGTCGAGCCCGAGGATGAGGGCAAGCACCGTCATCGCCTCCAACCCGCCCGGCGCAAAGGCGATGAGGCCGTTGGCGAAGCTGACCCCGGCAAGCCATGCGGCAAGGATCGCGAAGGCAATTGCCACCAGCATACCGATGGCGAGAGACCCAAGAGCGGCAACGAGCGTCGCCTTCAGGCTTGAGAGTCGCACGTCGCGGAAGCGCTCGGCGATGAAAATGCCGATGAGAACGAGGCCGCCGGTCGCGATGACGGGCGGGATGACACCCGTCACCATTTCCGTGCCGTGGCTGATCGTGCTGACAACGGTCGCGCCCAGGAGGATCGGTGCGGCAACCTTGAGGCGTTTGAACAACGCCCCCAACAGCAACCCGCCACCGAACACGAAGGCCATTCCGGCAGGCGTCTCGACCGGCAGGCCCTGTCCGAGGAGCGCGGCGCCGCTTCCGCCCTCTCCCGCTAGGACGATGGCGCTGGGCAGGAGTGCGATCAGCACAAAGAGGCGAATATTCTGGACGACGGCGATGGCGGTGACCTCCGCCCGGCGATCGACCGCAATGGCAAGAACCGTCGAGAGAGCGCCCGGCACTGAGGCCAGAACCGCGTCATCCTTGCGCCAACCGGAAACTTGCGTCAGCCACCAGGTGGAGGCGGAGGAAATCGCAATGACTGCGACGATGAGAAGAATGAGGCTCGACGGATAACGAGCCATTGCGGCAAGCGCCTCTGGCGTCACGGCAGCCCCCATCGAGGCGCCGGAAACCAGCATTGCTGCATCGGCAAGAGCGCGGGGCATGGGCACGGCCCAGCGGGTCCGCCCCCACAGCGTGATGGCGATGGCAGCGCCGGAGAGCCACGCCGCAGGCACGCCGAGCACGTGAAAGAGCAACCCGCCCAAACCGGCAATCAGGATTTGGGCGCAATGAGCGAAGATCAGACGCATAACCGGACAACAAGCCCCTCGCCCGCTCCATGGACGCCCACTGCGCCGAGGTCAATTGCCTGAAGCGCGAGCGAGGCATGCGCTCATTGCGAGGCAACGGTACGGCAGGATTCAAGAGGTGATCCGCGGCAAGGCCTCTGCGATGCGTCGCACGGCCTCGTCGATGTCCTCGGTCTTGCGCAGGTAGCACAGGCGCAGATATCCCCGGCCCGCTTCGCCGAAAGCCGCGCCGGGCGCGAGACCCACATTGGCTTCCTCGATCAAGCGGAAGGCGATGTCCTTCGCGCTCTCAGTCCCTCGAATCTTGAGAAAGGCGTAGAAGGCTCCGCTTGGAGCAGGCAACTCGACAAGCTCCGTCGCGGCAAGCCGCTGCACGATCTCGCGACCCGCTCGCGCCCGCGCGATCTGCTCGGCGAGAAAACTCTCGCCCTGCTCCAGCGCCGCAATGCCAGCCCGCTGTATGAAAACCGGCGTCCCCGACGTCTGATACTGGACCAGATTTTCGATTACCGTTCCAAGAGCGGGCGAGGCCTCGATCCAGCCGAGCCGCCATCCAGTCATCGCCCAGTTCTTGGAAAAAGTCTGGATGAAGAGAACGCGATCCTCTTCATCCATCACATCCCTGAACGAGGGCGACCGACCACCCGTTGTGAGAGCCGGATCATAGACGAAGCGGCTGTAGATCTCGTCCGCGATGATCCACAGTCCGTGCCGTCGGGCGAATGCCAGGATGGCGCGTAGGTCGCTCTCGCTCGCGGTCCAGCCGGTGGGGTTGGAGGGTGAATTGATGATGATGGCGCGAGTGGGGGCGTGATCGCCTTTTCGAGCCGCTCCAGATCGAGGCTCCAGCCGCGCGCGTCGATGCCCATCGGCACTTCAACGGTGCGCGCGCCTGCGATGGTGATGGCGCCGATGAAGTTCGGCCATGCGGGCGTGGGAATCAGAACCTCGTCGCCCGCGCCCGCAATCATGCGGACCGCGATCTGCAACGCGGGCATGCCGCCCGATGTGACGAAGAAACGCTCGGGGTCGAAGGAGCCGCCGTAAACGCGCTCATGGTATCGGGCGAGAGCGCTGCGCAGGTCAGGAATGCCGCGCTGCCAGGTGTAGAAGGTCTCTCCTTCCACCAGCGAGCGTGTCGCCGCCTCGCAGATGAAAGCCGGCGTCGGCAGGTCGCCTTCGCCGACCCAGAGCGGAATGATACCGGGCCGTCCGCGCCCGAAATTCGCAACGTCGACGATCCCGCTAGCCGGAGCCCCCTCGGCTTCAGGGCGCAGTTTCAAGAGCGAACGACTCGCGACGGAAGCATCCATGGAAACGTCCCTGAGCAAACGGGAGAGCCCCTTGGTTTTAATGCAAGCAGTCCCAACGTCTCCATGAAAAGAAGGAGAGTGACCGATCGAATCCGGTGATGAATCTCACACCGATGGTCTATTCTTCAGAAGATCGCGGATCTCAGAAAGAAGCTTCACGTCCTCAGGAGTTTCCGGCGCCTTTTCAGCCTTCACCGCTTCGGTCCGTTGCAGCTTGTTGATGGCTCGCACCACGAGGAAGAGCACGAAAGCGATGATGAGGAAGTTGAGGGCAATCGTAATGAAATTGCCCCAGGCCAGCACCGCGCCCTGCTTCTTCGCATCGGCCAGGGCGGCAGCGGTGACGTTGCTCGAAAGAGCGGTGAAATGATTTGAGAAGTCGAGACCGCCGGTGATCGCGCCGATGACCGGCATGAAGATGTCGCCGACGAGAGAATCCACGATCCGCCCGAACGCCGCGCCGATGATGACGCCGATGGCGAGATCCATCACGTTGCCGCGCAGGGCGAATTTCTTGAACTCGTTGAGCATGGTCGACCCTCGTCCGCCAGTTAAGTTAGGATTAAGCTGGCTGAACGAGGGATTTAGTCAAGCCTCGCGGCTAGCGAGAAGGTTCTGGATGTCCAGACGCTTGGTGAACATCTGCAGCTTGCCGTCAGGCGTGCGAGGCCATTGCTCTTGCGGACGGTCCCAATAGAGTTCGACACCGTTCCGGTCGGGATCGCTCAAGTAAAGCGCCTCGCTCACGCCGTGGTCGCTTGCACCTTCGAGCGGGATGCCGGCCTCGGCCAACCGATAAAGGGCATCAGCCAAAGCGGCGCGCGTCGGGTAGAGGATCGCGGTGTGGTAGAGCCCCGTCGTGCCGGGAGGCGGCGGCGAACCGCCCAGGCTTTCCCAGGTGTTGAGCCCCAGGTGATGGTGGTACCCGCCTGCCGAGATGAACGCGGCCTGCGTGCCATAGCGCTGGATCAGCTCGAAGCCGAGAACACCGCAATAGAAGGCGAGAGACCGGTCGAGGTCGGCCACCTTCAGGTGAACGTGGCCGATGCGTGTACCGGGATGAATGGGACGTGTCGTCGGAGTTCCGGCGGCGTCCGATGAGGTGACGGTTGCACTCATGGTCTTTCCGTTTAAGCCGAGCGAGCCGAAAGTGAGCCGGAAGCCTTTGCCGAGCCGGTGCTGAGCGCATAAGCGCCGCTACCGAGCAGAGCCTGGGCGACGAGCGCCGCAATCCAGAACGCCAAGAACTCCCAGCCGCCGTTCGGGTTGTTGAAGAAGAAGCCGGCCGGGCCATGCACCGTAAAGATCGCCCCGAGGAGGATCGGGATCAAGGCCAGAGCCGCCCAGCGCGTCAGGAAGCCAAGGATCAGCGCCGCGCCGCCGGCGGCCTCTGCGAGGATGACGAGGTAGGCGAGCGCCGGGGGCAGGCCGAGGCTGCCGAAGAACTGCGCCGTGCCGGCGGGCGTGAAGACGAAGATCTTGAGGCCGGCATGGGCGAGGAAGAGAACGCCGAGAGTCACGCGGAGGACCAGGGCGGCATAGGGAGCGGTGCGGGTATCGATCATGATGATCTCCAAAAGAAAAATCTGCACCGTTATGACCTCAAACCCTTGATGTGATAAGCACGGCATCGGAATATCAGCTCACACCATGAGAGTGAAATAAAAGTCATGCTCGATCGCGTTACCAGCATGCAGGTTTTCGTGCGCGTCGCCGCGCTTGGCAGCTTCTCCGCCGCCGCGCGGGCGCTGCATTTGTCGCAAACCATGGTGACGAAGCATGTCGCGGCGCTGGAGAGCCGCCTCGGCGTCAAGCTCCTGCACCGCTCGACGAGGAGCCTGACCCTGACCGAGGGCGGCCGCGACTATCTCGCCGCCTGCGAGCGAATTCTTGCCGAGATCGAAGAGGCGGAGGCCACCGCCAGCCTCGACCGCATCGAGCCGCGCGGCACGCTGCGGCTCAATGTGCCGCTGACCTTCGGTTTCCGCCAGATCGTGCCGGCGCTCGCCGAGTTCAGCAGCCACTACCCCGCCCTCACCGTCGATCTGGGCCTCGCCGACCGCTATGTGGACCTGATCGAAGAAGGCTGGGACCTCGCGATCCGGATCGGGCGACTGAAGGATTCAAGCCTCGTGGTGCGGCGTCTGGCGCCCTGCCGCATCGCGGTCTGCGGCGCTCCATCCTACCTTGAGGCGCATGGCACGCCGAAAACCCTCGACGATCTCAGCAACCACAACTGCCTCGGCTACACCCTGCCTAGCGCCGCAAATGCCAACCGTTGGCTCTTCGGAAAGGACGGCGACATCGTCGTTCCGGTGAAGGGGACCTTGCGTGCCAACAACGGGGATGCCTTGCTCGCAGCAGCGCTGGCGGGACAGGGCCTGATCTGCCAACCCACCTTCCTCGTGGGTGACAGCCTGCGTAACGGCAGTCTCGTGCGCGTGCTGACCGATTATCCGAACCAAGAGCTCGGCGTTCACGCGGTGCTGCCCTCCGGCCGCCAGGCTCCGGCCAAGGTTCGCGCCTTCACCGAATTTCTCGCCGACCGCTTCGCCCCGGAACCGGCCTGGGACCGGGACTTATGAGGACCGCGGACGGTCAACCGGCAGTGGCATTCGCTCTTCCGACCGGCTAAACCTTTTCGGCAAGTTTCTCGCGAGGATCGCATATGGTCGCCAGCTGGGCGGTTATTCTATCGGCGCTGGTCTATCTCTGCCTGCTGTTCCTGGTTGCTCACTGGGGCGACAACGAGGGTCGGCGGATCCTCCAAGGGCCCGCGCGCTCCACCATCGCGGCTCTGTCGCTCGCGGTCTATTGCACGTCCTGGACCTTCCTCGGCTCGGTCGGGCTCGCCAGCCGCTCCGGACTCGACTTTCTCACCATCTATATCGGGCCGATCCTCGTCATCGGCCTCGGCCACGCACTGATCGCGCGGATCGTGCGGATCGCCAAAACCCAAAACATCTCGTCCATCGCCGACTTCGTCGCCGCCCGCTATGGCAAGAGCGAGCGCGTCGCCGCCATTGTGAGCGTGATCGCGGTCGTCGGCTCCATTCCCTATATCGCCCTACAGCTCAAAGCGGTTTCGTCCTCACTCGACGTGTTTTTGTCCGCAACGAACGGCACCACCCATCCGCAGATTCCGATCTTCGGCGATCTCGCGCTGATCGTCGCCTTCGTGCTCGCTGGTTTCGCGGTCGCCTTCGGCACGCGCCACACGGATGCGACCGAGCACCAGGACGGCCTGATGATGGCGATCTCGCTTGAATCCGTCGTCAAGCTGATCGCGTTTCTCGTCGTCGGCGGCTATATCACTTTCATCATGTTCGGCGGCTTTGGCGACATTGCCCAGCGCCTATCCGCCAAGGGGATCGACGCGAGCCTGCTGGATCGCACCTCAGGATTTGGCAGCTACATCACGCTCATTCTTCTCTCGAGCTGCGCCGCCATTCTGCTGCCGCGCCAGTTTCATGTGACGGTGGTCGAGAACCGTGCCATCGGCGACGTGAAGCGCGCAGCCTGGCTCTTCCCGCTCTATCTCGTTCTCATCAACATCTTCGTCGTTCCCATCGCACTCGGCGGGCTCGCGATCTTTAATGAGGGCACGATCGACCGCGACATGACCGTGCTGGCGCTACCGCTCCACGACAATGCCGGCATCATCGCCATCATCGCGTTTCTCGGCGGGTTCTCGGCGGCAACCGCCATGGTCATCGTGGATTCGGTCGCTGTCGCCGTGATGATCTCCAATCATCTCGTCATGCCCATCGTTCTGCGGCGGCGCGCCTTCTCCGGCGTCGATCTCGGCGGCTTCGTGCTCGGCATGCGCCGGGCCGCCATCGTCCTCGTGATCCTTCTGGCCTATGTCTACTATCGCCTGTCCGGCGAAGCAGCGCTCGCCTCCATCGGCTTGCTGTCCTTCGCCGCTATTGCGCAGGTGGCACCGGCATTTCTCGGCGGGTTGATCTGGTCGCGCGGCACCGCCTTCGGCGCAAGCGCCGCGCTTATCGTCGGCTTCGTTACCTGGGGTTACACGCTCCTTCTGCCGAGCCTCGTCTGGGATGGCGTGTTCTGGTCGGACGTGGTGATTACCGGCCCCTTCGGCATTTCGGCGCTGAAGCCGACGGCTTTGTTCGGGGTTGATCTGCCGCAGCTGACCCACGGCGTAGTGTGGAGCCTGACGCTCAACATCCTGACCTATATCGGTTGCTCGCTATGGAAGCCGGTGACAGCGCTTGAGCGGATTCAGTCCACGATCTTCGTCGGCGAGCCCGATTTCTCCGCCGCTCCGAGCTTCCGGCTCTTTCGGGCGAGTGTGACCGTCGATGAATTGCGCGCCACCGTCGCGCGCTATCTCGGCGAGGAACGCACGACACGGTCGTTCGAAGGCTTCGCCCATAGTCGCGGGCAGGCGCTCGAGACCCGCGCAGAGGCCGATGTCCATCTCTTGCGCTATGCCGAGCACCTGCTCGCCTCCGCCATCGGCACAGCGTCATCGCGCCTGGCCCTGTCGCTTCTCCTGCGTCGCCGCACCGTTTCCACCAAGGCGGCGCTTAAGCTCCTCGACGATGCCTCCGCCGCCATCCAGCACAGCCGCGACCTGCTGCAACACGCAATCAACTACGCGAAACAGGGCATCACCGTGCTCGACCGCGACTTGAACCTGCTCGCGTGGAATCAGGCCTTCGTCGATCTCTACGAGCTTCCGCCCGATCTCGTACGCGTCGGCATCGGCATGGACGCGATTTTCTCCTTCAACGCGCAGCGCGGATCTTACGGACCGGGCGACACCAACCAACTGATTGCCGCGCGCATCCATTCCTTCCTGCACGATCTCGAGCCGGTGCGCCTACGGTTGCAGCCCTCGGGCAAGGTGATCGAGATCCGTTCGAACCAACTGCCCGATGGCGGTCTCGTCACGACCTACACGGACGTCACCGAAGCGGTGGAGGCGGAAGAAGAAAGCCGCCGCGCCAATGAGACGCTGGAGCGGCGTGTCCGCGAACGCACGGAAGAACTGACCCGTCTCAATGAAGCGCTGACCAGCGCCAAGGCGGAAGCGGACGAAGCAAACATTTCCAAGACGCGCTTTCTCGCCGCCGCCAGCCACGACATTCTGCAACCGCTCAATGCCGCGCGTCTTTATGCGACCTCGCTCGTGGAGCGCGATCGAGAGGCCGGCGACTCGAGCCTTGCGGAAAACATCGACGCGGCCCTCGACGCGGTCGAGGAAATTCTCACCGCCATTCTCGACATCTCCCGTCTCGATACGGGCGCGATGAAGCCGCAATGGTCGAGCTTCCGCATCGACGAGTTGTTCCGCCAACTTCAGCGTGAGTTCGACCCCATCGCACGTGCCAAGGGCTTGGAGCTCACCTTCGTCCCCTCCTCTCTCACCGTGCGCTCCGACCGACGACTGCTGCGCCGCTTGCTGCAGAACCTCGTCTCCAACGCAATCAAATATACGATGGCGGGACGCGTCATCGTCGGCGGGCGTCGCAATGGACTGCACCTCGTCATCGAAGTGTGGGACACAGGCCTCGGCATTCCTCCGTCTAAACAGCGGATCGTGTTCCGCGAGTTCCAGCGTCTCGATCAAGGCGCGAAAGCGGCGCGAGGCCTCGGCCTTGGCCTCTCCATCGTGGAGCGCATCGGCCGCGTTCTCGGCCATCCCGTTGCACTGAAATCGGAAGCGGGCCGCGGGTCCGTGTTCCGCGTGGAGGTACCGGTCGTCGCGGCACTACCTGAAACCGCTGCCGCGCCCGAAGCGCCGCAACCGCCGGTGACGCTGCTGTCGGGCCTGCGCATCCTCGTGGTCGACAACGAGCCCGCAATTCTCGAAGGCATGCGGCTGCTTCTTGCCAATTGGGGCTGCGAAGTGTGGACGGCTTCCGACCTCAACGGGGCCCTGCAAACGCTCAAATCGCATAAGACGCCGCCTGATGCGATCATCGCGGATTACCATCTCGATGAAGGCGACGGCCTCGATCTTATCAAGAACCTGCGCTGGAAGACGCAGGTCGACACGCCAGCCGTACTCGTGACCGCCGACCGCACGCCAACCGTGCGCGACGCCGCCATGGCGATGCACGTTCACATTCTGAACAAACCAGTGAAACCTGCAGCGCTGCGAGCCCTGCTGACACAATGGCGCGCGACGCGGGTGGCGGCGGAATAGGTTTTAGACGGCGGGCGGCGTCACTTCGATTCCGCGACCTCGGAGCGATAGGCCTGCCGTCCGCTCTGCAAAGCGTCGTCGAGCAGGTCGAGCCGGTCCTGTCCCCAAAAGACCTCGCCGTCGAGCACGTAGGCCGGAGAGCCGAAGACATCGCCCGCGACGGCATTTTCCAGGTTCAGCGCATAGATCGCTTCCGTCGAGCTGCCGGTCGCGAGGTTCATCAGGGAAGAGCCATCGAGCCCGACCGATTCCGCGATCTCGGCCAGTACTGCCGGGTTGCCAACGTCGCGCTCCTCTTCCCAAATGGCCGCGAAGACGCGGCGCAGGAAGGGATCGGGGTTCTGGCCCGAAACGGAAATCGCGATCACGAACCGATCTGGCAGATTCACATCAAAGGGCCAGTGCTTCGGCTGCAGATTGAACGAGAGCCCCCGCTTCTCGCGCCACCGCTGCAACTCCACCATACGGTAGCGCTGGCGCACCGGGTGGCGCTGGGCGAGCGGCAAGCCGCCCGTTTCCGCAAAGACCCGACCAAGGAAGACCGGCTTGTAATTGACCTCGACCCCATGCCGCCGAGCGATTCCCATGAACGGCGCATGGCCGATATAGGCCCAGGGGCTCAGCAGCGAGAAGTAATAATCGATAGTACGGGCCATGGAATCAGCTTCACGGTTGTGGCGGGCGAGAGAAAGGTACCGCGCCAGCTTGGACCATCAAGCGGCCCGCTTCAACGTCTCTTCCGCCGCCAGGAAGGCTTCGACCTCCGGCGGAACGGGAGGGGCAGGAGCGTGAATCCCGATTTCGTCGAACATCTGCTCGACGCTGACGAAGTTTTTGGCCCTGCGGTCATAGAGCCCGACGCGGACGAGAGCGACCGCGCTGAGAACAGGAGCGCCGTCCTTGGCCTTCGAGATCAGCCGATGCTCGATCACGATCTGGCCCTCGAACCAGGTGAGGATGCGAGTTTCGAGTGCGAAGGGCTGGAAGAGCTTCATCTCACGGCGAAACCGGATCTGCCCCGCGCTCACCACCGGCAGCCAGCTATGCTTCAGAATGGAGCGCCATAGCCCTGAACGGATCATGAGATCGGCGCGGCCGAGATCCATCAGAGTCCAGTAGCGGCCGTTGTTCATGTGCAGCGAGGTGTCGAGATCGTGCGGCCAGACACGGAAGGACAGGTGCGAGACGTCCCGCGCGGGGTCGAGCCGCGCCCGGAAGAATGAGGCGACGATCAGATGCAGAACGCGCAGCCACAGGTTCATGGGATGTCCAAAGCCTCACCAGCTCCAAGCCAAAACCCCGGCGCATGGCACCGGGGTTCTCGCAGCATCTGCTATGCTCACGCCGCTTTCTTGGCCCCGGCCCGACCATAGAAGGTCTCGCCGGAGGCTGCCATGTCGAGAAGAATGCGCGGCGGCGCGAAGCGGTCGCCGTGCTTGGCCTGCAGCGCCTTGCACAACTCCACAAAGTTCTTCGCGCCCATGAAGTCGATGTAGGACAGCGCGCCGCCCGTGAAGGGCGCGAAGCCGAAGCCGAGGATGGAGCCGACATCGGCCTCGCGCGGATCAGTGATGACGCCTTCCTCCACCGTGCGCGCGGCTTCCAGCGCTTGTGTCACGAGAAGGCGTTGCTTCATCTCCTGCATACCGAGCGTCTCCGGATCGAGATGCTTCGGCTGCAGATCCTTCAAGCCCGGCCAGAGATACTTCGGGCCGCTTTCGGGATAATCGTAAAACCCCTTGCGGTTCTTGCGGCCGAAGCGGCCTTCCTTTTCCACGAGAGTCATCAGCAGCGCTTCCTGCTGCGGGATGATGGCGGCATCACCAAGTTGAGCTTTCGTCGCTTTCAGGATCTTCAACCCGAGATCGACGCCGACTTCGTCGTTAAGTGAAAGGGGGCCGACCGGCATGCCCGCCTGCTTACCCGCATTCTCGATCATCGCGGGCGGCACGCCTTCGATCAGCATCAGGTGCCCCTCGAGGATGTAGGCTAGAACGCAGCGATTGGCGAAGAAGCCGCGCGAGTCGTTGACGAGGATCGGCGTCTTCTTGATAAGGCGAACATAATCGAGCGCGGTCGCAAGCGCCTTGTCGCCCGTCTGCTTGCCGACGATCACTTCGACCAGCATCATCTTCTCGACCGGCGAGAAGAAATGAATGCCGATGAACTCGTCCGGCCGCTTCGACGACTTGGCGAGGCCGGAGATCGGCAGCGTTGAGGTGTTGGAGGCGAAGATGCAATCAGGCCGGATCGCGGCCTCGACCTTTTCGATCACCTCGGCCTTGATCTTGGGATCCTCGAACACGGCCTCGATCACAAGGTCGCAATCGCCCAAGTCACTGTAATCCGCTGTGGTCTTGATACGCGACAACAACGCATCACGGTCCGCCGTCTTGGCGCGGCCCTTCATGATCTGGTCGGACATGAGCTTGTGCGAGTAAGCCTTGCCCTTCTCCGCCGTCTCCACGTCGCGGTCGATGAGCACGAGCTCGAGTCCGGCATTGGCGGTGACATACGCGATGCTGGCGCCCATGAAGCCTGCGCCGACGACACCGACCTTCTTGAGATGGGTTGGCGGCACCTTTTTCGGACGGCGCGCACCCTTATTCAGCTCCTGCATGGACACGAACAGCGTGCGGATCATCGCCGCCGCTTCCTTCGAGCGCAGGATCTTGGCAAACCAGCGCGATTCCACCTTGAGCGCCTGGTCCATGGGCAGCTGCAGGCCCTGATAGACGGCTTCAAGAATGGCATAGGCTGCCGGATAATTGCCTTGCGTCTCGCGGCGATAGATCGCGTTCGCGGCGGGCCAGATCTGCATGCCGGCGGCAGAATAGACCTTGTTCGACGGCAGCTTGAAGTTCTTGTTGTCCCACGGTGCTTCCGCCGAGCCGCCGCTCTTGATCCACTCCTTCGCGGTCTTGACGATCTCGTCACGCGGCGCGACGGCGTGGGCAAGGCCCATGTTGCGGGCCATGAGCGGACGGATCTGCTCGCCCTTGAATAGCATCTGAAGCGCATCGCCCGTCTGCATCAGGCGCGAGACGCGCTGCGAGCCGCCGGCTCCTGGAAAGAGCCCGACCTTGATCTCAGGCAGGCCGACGCGGGTGGCATCCGAATCCGACAGCACACGGAAATGGCAGGCGAGCGCCATTTCGAACGCGCCGCCAAGACACACGCCGTTCACCGCCGCTGCGAACGGCTTGCCGCAGGTCTCGAGACGGCGATAAAGCAGCGAGAGCTTGCGCGACTCCTCGAAGAAGAAGCTCATCGCCTCCTCTTCCCCCTTCTCCTTTACGAGCTTGGCATATTGTGCGCCAAGGCCTTGCAGCATGGTCAGATCCGCGCCACCGGAAAAGGTTTCCTTGCCCGAGGTGATGACGCAACCTTTGATCGCGGCGTCGCCTGCGACTTTCTCGACGATCTGCGACAGCTCCTCCATCACCTGCGGGGTGATGACGTTCATGGAGCGATCCGGCATGTCCCAGGTCGCGAGCGCGATGCCGTCGCTATCGACTTCGAAACGGAAGTTGGTGAAATTCGTCATGGTGTCCTCCCGTCCCGCTCTCAAACGCGCTCGATGATCGCCGCCGTGCCCATGCCCGCCGCGACACACAGCGTGACAAGAGCCGTCTGCTTGCCCGTCCGCTCCAACTCATCGAGCGCCGTTCCCAAGAGCATGCCGCCGGTTGCACCGAGCGGGTGGCCCATGGCGATGGCGCCGCCATTGACGTTGACCTTGGCGGGATCAAGCTCCATCACCTGCAGGTAGCGCAGCACGACAGCGGAGAAGGCTTCGTTAATCTCAAAGAGATCGATGTCCTTGGTCGTCATGCCCGCCTTCTTCAAGACGAGCTGCGACACCTCGATGGGGCCAGTGAGCATCAGCGCGAGATCGGAGCCGAGCGAAGCGAAGGCCTTGATGCGAGCCCGCGGCTTCAGGCCAGCCTTTGCGCCGCCTTCCTTCGAGCCGACGAGAACAGCGGACGCGCCGTCGACGATGCCGGATGAGTTGCCGGCGTGGTGCACATGGTTGATCGTTTCCACATCCGGGTGCGCGTAGATCGCCACCGCATCGAAGCCGCCCATCTCTCCCATTTGCGTGAAAGAAGCCTTCAGTTGACCGAGCGACTGCATGTCGGTGGACGGGCGCATGTGCTCGTCCTTGGCGAGCATGGTGAGGCCGTTGATATCCTTCACCGGAATGATGGACTTTTTAAACCGCCCTTCATCCCACGCCTTGGCCGCGCGCTTCTGCGATTCAACCGCGAAAGCGTCCACATCGTCGCGCGAGAAGCCGTATTTCGTCGCAATGAGGTCGGCCGAAATGCCCTGCGGCAGGAAATAGTTCGCAATCGCGAGACCAGGGTCCACCGGCCATGCGCCACCCGATGCACCCATACCGACGCGGCTCATGGATTCGACGCCGCCGCCGATGGTGATGTCCTTCATTCCAGCCATGACCTGCGAAGCCGCGAGCATGACGGCATCGAGGCCCGACGCGCAGAAGCGGTTGATCTGTACCCCCGGCACCTCTTTGCCGAAGCCTGCCTTCAGAACCGCGGCGCGGGCAACGTCGCCACCAGCTTCGCCAACCGGATCTACACAGCCAAGCACCACGTCCTCAACCAATTTCGGATCAAGGTTGTTGCGCTGGCGAATGGCATTGAGCGCCGTCACGGCGAGATCCACTGTCGGCACCTCATGCAGCGAGCCGTCCGGCTTGCCGCGTCCACGCGGTGTGCGGACCGCGTCGTAGATAAAAGCCTCAGACATGGTGTTCTCCCTCAGTCCTTCGAGCGCCCGAGGCGGCGATGCCGGCCCCGGGATCGGTATCAGAACATTTCCGCCGGCATTGCCATGGTCGAGTCCGCGCCGGTCGAGATGCAGGCAAGGCGTGTCGCCGTTTCCGGCATCATGCGCTCCATGAAGAAGCGACCCGTCATCAGCTTGGCGTCCATTTTGTCGGCTGCGCCGTTGCCTTGCGCTTTCTTCGTATTCGCGGCCTTCGCCATCTTGGCCCACATGTAGCCCATCGCCACAATACCGAAGAGATGCATGTAGTCGGTGGCACCGGCACCGGCATTGTCCGGCTTCGCCATGGCATTGTTCATGAACCACATGGTGGCTTGCTGGAGATCCGCCAAGCCCTTTTGCAGCGGCATGACGAAGGCCTTCAGGCTCTCGTCGTTGGCATTCTCCTGACAGAAGGTACCGACCTCGTTGAAGAAGGCCATGACGGCGCGGCCGCCATCCTTCGCGAGCTTGCGGCCCACAAGGTCCATGGCCTGGATGCCGTTGGCGCCCTCATAGATCATCGTGATGCGGGCATCGCGCACGAATTGCGACATGCCCGATTCCTCGACGTAGCCGTGGCCACCGAACATCTGCTGCGCCCTGACCGCATTCTCGAACCCGAGATCAGTGAGGACGCCTTTCACCACCGGCGTCAAAAGACCCATATGGTCGTCGGCGGACTGGCGCTCCGCCGCGTCGGACGAGCGATGCGCCACATCGCTCTTGAGCGCGGTCCAGATCAGCAGCGCGCGCGCCGCCTCGTTGAAGGCTTTGACGGACATCAGCGTGCGGCGCACGTCCGGATGCACGATGATGGGATCAGCCGGTTTGTCGGGGAATTTCGATCCAGTCAGCGCGCGTCCCTGAAGGCGTTCCTTCGCGTAGGCGACGGCGTTCTGGTAGGCGACTTCCGATTGCGAAAGTCCCTGCACGCCCACCGCCATGCGCGCCTCGTTCATCATCACGAACATGGCGTTGAGGCCGCGATTTTCCTCGCCGATGAGCCAGCCTCTCGCACCATCGTAGTTCATGACGCAGGTGGCATTGCCGTGAATGCCCATCTTGTGCTCGATGGAGCCGCAGGACACCCCGTTATGCGCGCCGAGCGAACCGTCGCCGTTCACCAAAATTTTCGGCACGACGAAGAGCGAGATGCCTTTCGTTCCCGCAGGCGCGCCCTCGATGCGCGCCAGCACAAGGTGGACGATGTTGTCCGCCATGTCGTGCTCGCCGGCGGAGATGAAGATCTTGGTGCCAGTGATCGAATAGCTGCCGTCGCCGTTCGGCACGGCCTTGGTCTTGAGAAGGCCGAGATCCGTGCCGCAATGGGGCTCGGTGAGGTTCATGGTGCCGGTCCAGGTGCCCTCGACCATCTTCGGCAGATAGGTTTTCTTGATGTCGTCCGAGCCGTGAACCAGAACCGCCGCAATCGCGCCCTGCGTCAGGCCGGGATACATGGCGAGTGCGAGGTTCGCCGAGGACAGGAATTCCTGCATGACGGTGTTGAGCACCGAGGGAAGGCCCTGGCCGCCATGTTGCTCCGGTACTGACAGGCCCATCCAGCCGCCGCCGGTGTAAGAGGCATAGGCTTCCTTGAAACCTTTCGGCGTCGTCACCGAACCGTCGGGATTGCGGCGGCAACCTTCCTGATCGCCGGTTGCGTTCAACGGCGCAAAAACCTCCTCGCAGAGCTTGGCACCCTCGCCGAGGATCGCCTCAACCACATCGGGCGTCGCATCGGCAAAGCCAGGCAGGTTGTTGTAGCGCTCGATAGGAAAGACGTCGTTCAGAAGAAACATCACATCGTCGACGGGGGCCTTATAGACCGGCATAGAGCTCCTCCCAGGTCGGATCGCGGGCCGGCGGAACCTTCCAAACGAGGTTGCCGGCGAATGGATGGTTCATATCTAAACTATTTGGTCACCTTGGGGAAGAGGTAGGGCGCGAAATGTTGATCGGAACACGGGAGAGCGCCTTTTGCACCACCGCCGGTCATGCGGAAGCAACCCGCGGAGCGAGCCCTACTCAGGCCCCTAACGCAACAGGCTTCGTCTCTATCTTGGTAATGCGACTTCAGGCCGGGCGCGGGCCAAACAGGATGAGGCAGGTGCCGACAAGGCAGAAGGCCGCACCCGCGAGGTCCCAGCGGTCGGGGCGCACGCTCTCCATCCCCCAAAGCCAGAAAAGCGACGCGGCAATGTAAATGCCGCCATAGGCGGCATAGGCCCGCCCAGCGGCGGGACTGTCGGCGAGAGTCAGGAGGAAGGCGAAAAGAGAGAGGGCCACAAGGCCGGGCAGCAACAGCCAGGGTGATGCTCCCTGGCGCAGATAGGCCCAGAAAGAAAAACAGCCGGCGATTTCCGCCAGCGCTGCAAGGCAATAAGCGGCCACTGTCTTCATGGCCCACTCCTGCCGGTCGGCCGAGACCGCGTCAAGCCAATGAGCCCGACCGGTCTGCCGCCGGAAGAAGTCGTCAGGGCGCCCCCGGCTTTACGCCGCGGCGGCCAGGCTCGCACGGCGAGACTTCAGCTCGATCAGAGCCTGCTCGATCTCTTCTTTCTGCTGCTCCAGATGGCGGATCTGATCCTCAATCTGGTCGAGCGAAAGCTTGAGATTGGCGGCAGGCACGCCATTCAGCCGATCCTCGGCCAGCATGGCGCGGATTTCGGTGAGGGTGAAACCGAGCTGCTTACCCTTGAGGATGACCGAGAGACGATCACGGTCGCGGACATCATAGATACGGGCTGTGCCGTCGCGGCGAGGCGAGAGAAGGCCGCGGTCCTCATAGAAGCGGAGGGTTCTCAGCGTCACTCCGAACTCGCGGGCGAGATCGCCGATCGTAAAAAATTTAGCACCTTCCGAAGCGTCGGAGACGACAGCGTAATCCCCCCGAATTTCTTTGTTCATGCCATGCCCCGTATTCTTAGTCTTGACTGGTCGCGTTTGTGGTTCGGTAGAACCGTCGATTCATTCAATATTGCAATGATAGAACGTTTGCAATGCTATCAGCAAGTGCGCTCCAGCACGTACACGCGCAAGGATAGAAGGGGCACTCTCCTTTGCGGGCGACGAAGGGGAAGGTGGCGACTTCACCTCAAGAGGTGCCACCGGTGCTAAGCGCCCTCGCCTTAACGGCTTTTTTACTACGTTCGCCAAAAACTGCGCCGTCGGTTCGAGGATCCGGCGGCGGTTTTTCATGATTCGCCGCACGTCCCTTTTGAACCGTCAGGACGGGATCCCGGCGTGGGGACAGGCTCGTTCTTGTTGGGTTTCCCACAGGCGCGGCCATGAGACGACACGTTCTCCCGACACCTGACGATCTGAATCGCGATGCGCGGGAGGTTGCGGAAATCGCCGCGCGCCGGGCAGGACTGAGCCTGGAAGAGTGGCTGGCCGCGACGCTGGCCAGCCGGGCGGAGGAGCCTGAACCGGCGCCGCAGCAGACCCGCCGCCATGCCTTCCAGGATCTCGAGAGCATCGTCGCGCGCATCACGCGAACCGCCTCCAAGCCCCCCCGGGACGACTATGAGGTCCTCATGGGCGCGGTCGCGGCCCAGAACGAGCGCAAAGCGCGCGATCAGGCAGAACGGACGGCCGTCGCACTCGAATCCATGGCCGGCTGGATCGAACACGCGGAAGAGCGCCTGAACGAGACCACCCGCACCTCCGCAGACCATCATGACCGGATCGCCTCCGCCCTGTCCCAGGCCCTCTCCGCCCTGAAGGATCGCCTTGACGCGGTCGAGCAGGCCGCCGCCGAGCGCCCGACCCCGGCCCCCGCGCGGATCGAGTTTCCGGTGCACGAGGCCATCAAGGCCCTCGAACCCTTGTCCGAAACACTGGTCGGTCTGCGCACGGACATGTCGCGCCTCACCGAAAAGCTCGATCAACCGGCAAGCCCCGCCTGGACGCCCGCCGTGGAAGGTATCCGCAGCGAGATCGAGCGATTAAGCGCGAATGTTGGGAGCCTCGCGACGCGCGAGGAAATCGCCGCACTCGACCACAACCTGCGCACCATCGCGGGTGAGATGGACCAAGGCCCTTCTGCTAAGGACATGCTGACCATCGCGCGGGCGGTGGCCTCGCTCTCGCGGCAGATCCAGGGTCTTTCCGAGGATCTGGGCGAGGGCGTTCACAAGCGGCTTGGAGCCGAGATCGATCTCATCAAGCGTAAGGTCGATGGCATCGCCGAAACGGGTGTCGACCGCACGGTGATTGATTTCTTGAGCAGCCAGATCGTCGATATGCGTCACGATCTCGCCCGCCGTGCCGAGCCACAGCAGATCGAGCGCCTGACCGGCGATGTCGCCGCCCTCAGCAGGCAGATCGCGGAGTTGCGCGAACATCAGGTGGGGCGCACCGATTTCGCTACGCTGAAAACGTCGCTTCAAAATGTTTGCTCCGCCCTCGAACGCACGGTGGCCGCGCAGGACGCGAACGACGTACCGGGAAAAATCCAGGACTTGAGCCGCCGCATCGACATTCTGGCGAGTCGCCCGGAGCCCGAGCCCGCCAATCTAGACCCTATCGCCGAACAGCTGGCGCTTCTAACTGAGCGCATGGCGAACGTCAGCGACCGCCGCCAGGAGCAGCACGATGCGCTGAGCGCGATGATGTCTCGACTGTCGTCTCAGGTTCAATCGGTGGCCGAGTCTGTGCCGTCGCAGGAGCCGGTGCTCAGGCGCTTCGACCAGCTTGAGGATGAAATGCGCCGCATCGGCCAGCAGGCCGACACGACGAGCGTTGAGCTGATGCTGCGCACCATCAGCACACGGCTGGAGGAACAACCCGTATCGACAGCGGCCTTCGCTGCTCTCGAAAAGCGCCTCATGACGCTTGCAGATCAGTGGTCAAACGCACCTGCGGAACCGCTACGCGATGTTGTCGCTCAGGCCACAGCGCATCTGAAGACCCTTCAGAGCGAGGCGGATGTCATTGCGGAACGCGCCGTGCGCGCCGCGTTGAAAGAAGTTCAGCCTAACCCGGCAAACAACGATCTTGATGCGCTCAAGCAAGGCTTCGTCGAGCTGAAGGCGCTTCAGACCCGTTCCGAGACGAAGACGCAGCAGACGTTGCGTGCGGTGCACGACGCCCTGGAAACGCTCGTGTCCCGGTTCCCGGAACACGTGCCGATGCAGCGTCACCCGTCGTTCGCGCAACCTGCCGATGAGGTCGCGCCTGCCGACCGACTTGAAGCGGCGGTTCGCAGGCTGCACGCGGCTGCTCTGTCGCAGATGGAGGAAGTCTCTGCCGAGACAGCGCGCGGTCCGGAACCGGAGAGCACGCCTGCATCGGGATTTCCGTCCCCGGATTCGAACCTCAGTCAGGTCCGCGCGACCTTCATCGCCGCGGCGCGCCGCGCTTCGCAGACAGAGCCGACATCGACGGCGCCTGTCGATGCACTGGAGGAGCTTACGGAGACGCGGACCGACGATGTGTCCTACGACGATGAAGAGCAGGATCTCTCCCCGCCTTCGCTGATCGAACGCCTCCGCCGGTCTTTCGAGTCGCATCGCCGCCCCCTGTTGTTCGGCCTTGCCTTCCTCATCCTGGCCGCTGGAACGGCGCAGATCCTGTCGAGCGGGCAGCCCGCGCAGCGCGTCACGGCCAAGGTGCAACCCGAAATCGCCGCCCAAGCGCAGGCAGAGGCCGCCATTGCGCAGGTGGCGGTCAGCGCGCTCAACGCCGCTGTGCCGCCGGACAGCGTAGCGTTGTTCCGGTCGGCAAGCCTGATGATACCCGCTGCGCCGAAATTCGGCGTGGACCCGGCCACGGTCGGGGAACTGCCGGCGCAGCTTCCCGCTTCTCTAATCTCTGCCGCCTCGTCTGGTGATGCGACGGCGATTTACGAGATCGCAGCCCGCGCCATGGAAGGCCGTGGCATTCCGCAGGACATGGCGCTCGCCGCGCGCTTGTATGAGCGGGCCGCACAAGCCGGTTTCGTGCCGGCGCAGGAGCGTCTGGCAATGCTGCATGACAAGGGGCTCGGCGTGGCGCGCGATGCCAGGCTTGCGGCAACCTGGTATGAGCGGGCGGCTCTGGGCGGCAACGCCCGCGCCATGCACAACCTTGCAACCCTTCTCGCCTCGGGCGCGAACGGCAAGCCCGACTATGCGGCGGCCCTGCGCTGGTACAGCGAGGCGGCAGAGGCCGGAATCCGTGACAGTCAGTTCAACATGGGCATCCTGCTCGCCCGCGGGCTCGGCATCCGTCCCGATCTCGCGAAGGCTTACAAGTGGTTCGCGCTCGCCGCCGCGCTTGGCGACACCGACGCGGCCAAGAAGCGGGACGAAGTGGCAGCCAAGCTCAGCGCCGCCGATCTGTCCACCGCAAAAACCTTGGTCGAGCAGTGGCGTCCGCGAGCCGTCGATCCGACCGCAAACGACGTGCCGCCCGCAAAAGAAGGTCAAACCGCCGCCCTGAACAGGATTTTCGCCAGCCGGAGCTGACCCTTCGGTCGGTTCCGTCAGCCTTCGTTCAGAACGGCAATTCTAAGGTCGCATTGAGCGACGCCATTAACGAGAACATGGCTGCACCGGCCATAGGGGAACCGGGGTGCAAATTTACCTGCCAATCGCTGAAATGCCCGTGAACGTTCTTCTCATCCTCGCGATGGGCGCGGCGGTCGGCTTCATTTCGGGCATGTTCGGCATCGGCGGCGGCTTTCTCATGACGCCGCTGTTGATCTTCCTCGGTATTCCGCCCGCAGTGGCTGTGGCCACCCAAACGGCTCAGATCGTCGCCTCCTCGACCACGAGCGTGCTTGGGGCCGTGCGGCGTAATGCGCTCGATCTCAAGCTTGGCTCCGTCATGGTCTTCGGCGGCTTGATCGGCTCGGTGCTCGGCGTCTGGTTCTTCGCCGCCGCCCGCCGGGCGGGCCAGCTCGATCTCGTCATCGTGGTGTCCTACGTGACGCTGTTCATGGTCGTCGGCGGCCTGATGTTGAAGGAAAGCGTTCGGGAATTCTGGACGAACCGCAATGGCGGCCCCACTCGTCCCCGGCGCCGCGGCGGGCAACACGCTCCTTATCTCTTCTGGCCGCTGCGGATGCGCTTTTACCGCTCCAAGCTCTACGGCAGCGTCATTCCAATTCTGGGCCTTGCCCTCTTCATCGGCTTTGCCGGTGCTCTCTTAGGTATCGGCGGCGGGTTCATCATGGTTCCCGCACTCCTTTACATCTTCCGCGTGCCCACTACCGTCGTAGTCGGGACGTCGCAATTTCAGATCATCTGCACGACGCTCGTGGCGCTTGTTCTCCACGCGGTGGCGAACCAGGCGGTCGATATCGTTCTGGCCCTTCTGCTCATCGTCGGCGGCGTGTTCGGCGCGCAGTTCGGCGCACGGGCCGGGCGCAATCTAAAGGCAGACCTCTTTCGATTCCTCCTGGCGGTCCTACTTCTGGCGGTCGGCCTGCGCTTCGCGCTGGAACTGACAGTGAAGCCGGAGGAGCGCTTCTCCATCGCAGTTCAGGAGACGCGCCCATGAGGATCGCTGCCGCGCTTCTGATCCTCCTCGGCCTCGCGACGCCCTCCATTGCCGAAACGCTGATTACGTCCCTGTCGAACCATCGCGTTCTCATCAACTCGAACTATACCGGCACGTCGATTGCCATTTTCGGGGCCATCGAGCGTGATGCGCAGACCGTCGCGCGCGCCTCAGGCTATGACGTCGTGGTCACGGTCCGCGGGCCGCGGCAATTTCTCGTGGTGCGCGAGAAGAGCCGGGTGGGACCCGTCTGGCTCAATCGCGAGCAGCAGAAATTTCCCATGGCCCCCGCCTATCTGAATGTTCTCGCATCGCGCCCCATTTCGGAGATCACGACCGATGCACTGCGCCAGCGCCAGAAGATCGGCCTTCACGCCATCATTGACGCACCGGACTTCACCAACGACCGCGGGCAGAGCGACGAGCGGTTCCGCGATGCGTTCCTTCGCCTGAAAGCCCGCGAGGGCCTTTATCTCGAAGACGAACGCGGCGCGACATTCCTGACGCCCAACATTTTCCGCGCGAGCATTTCACTCCCCGCTATCGCCCCGCCGGGGGGATACGACGTGGAAGTCGCGCTCTTTGCCGACACGGTTATCCTGGCCCGCACTCTCACGCATTTCGAGCTGGTCAAGACCGGATTCGAGCAGCGGGTCGGCGAAGCGGCCCGTGACTGGCGGCTGATCTACGGCCTGTTCACCGCGCTCATCGCCGTTTTTTTCGGCTGGACCGCAAGCGTCATCTTCCGGCGCGACTGAGGCTCAATCGTCGCAAAGCATCGACCGCGCAATGGCGAAGATGCGCTCGGTGCCGATGAGGTGCGCGGTGAACTCATCTGGAAAGTACGGCGTAAACGCCGCATCGCACACATTCAACCCGCCCGCATAAGCTCCGAGCGCGGGCATGATGCAGCGCACGCCATCGGTCACGAAGCACCGCCTGCGAGTCGCACGCCCACGCATCACCACCTTGCCCACGGGATGCAGATGTCCCGCAATCTCGGCTGCGCCATCTTCCTGCGGCTCGTGGCGCAGGGTGAAGGGGCCCAGCGTCATCTCCTCCACCACCTCGCCGCCGATGCTGTCTGGCAGATGATGGTCGTGGTTGCCGGTGACCCAGATCCACTCGCGCCCGTGCTGCACGCGCGCGAGCGTCGCGCGCTCCTCCTCGCCCAGCCGCCCCGGCCCGCCGATGTCGTGAAAACTGTCGCCGAGGGCGATGACACCGCGCGGATTGAAGCGGGCAACTGCCCGCGTCAGCGCCTTCAAGGTCTCACGGGTGTCGTACGGCGGCAGCATCATGCCACGCAGCGCGAAGGACGAACCTTTCTCGAAATGAAGATCGGCCACCAGCAACACGCCGTCATCGGGAAGGCACATCGCGCCGGTCAGGTCGAGCACCGCCGCGCGGTCTTGAAGCCCGATCTCGGTCGCCGTCTGTTTGATGAGGGGCAACGCCGTCACGCCAAAGCCTCGTCGAGAAGGGCCGCTTCCGCCTCGGCCAGAATATCGTCCGCATCGTCCCTATAGACGCGCTCGCGGCCGATCTCCAGCATGACGGACACGCTTAAAGGAGAAACCCGGTCGAGCGCCTTGTGAACGATTCGTCCCCGGATACGCCGAAGCAGCATACTCAAGCGTTTCACGTCGAGAAGCCCCGTTGCCGCATCCGCCCGCGCCGCGCGCAGCAGCACATGGTCCGGCTCATGCTTGCGCAGCATGTCATAGACGAGATCGGTGGAGATGGTGACCTGCCGTCCGGTCTTCTGCTGGCCCGGAAAGCGGCGCTCGATCAGCCCCGCGATCACTGCGCATTGGCGGAAGGTGCGCTTCATCAGGGTCGATTCCGCCAACCAATCCTCCAGGTCGTCGCCGAGCATGTCTTCCGCAAAGAGGTCGTCGAGAAACTCCGGCTCGCGCCCGACCCGCGCAGCGATGTCGCCCGCGCCCCAGATCGCGAGGCCGTAATCGTTGGCGACAAAGCCATGAGGCTTCAGCCGCGCACGCTCCAATCGGCGCGTCAAAAGCATCCCGAGCGTCTGATGCGCCAACCGTCCCTCGAAGGGAAAGCACGTCATGTAGAAGCGCCCGCCACGTGGAAAGGTCTCGACCAGAAGATCGTTGGCACCCGGTAGGACGGAGCGGCGGCGCTGCTGCAACAGCCATTCCGTCATCTGTGGCGGCAGGCGGTCCCACTCGAACGGATCAGCCAGGATCGCGCGCACCCGCGCGGCAAGGAAGGTCGAGAGCGGAAACTTGCCGCCTTCATAGGATGGAATCTTGGGATCGGTGCCCGCCGTCGCGCGCGTCACCAACACCTCGTCCTCGACAATTCCCTCGAACCGCAACACCTCGCCCGCGAAGAGAAAGGTGTCGCCGGGCGTCAGCGTCTCGGCGAAATATTCCTCGATGTCGCCGAGCACCCGGCCACGCGGCAGAACCGTGCCGGGCCGCGCGCGGGAGGCCCGACCAAGCCGCACCTTGATCATCGTCGCCTCAACGATGGTACCGACATTCAGGCGGTATTGCTGTGCGATGCGCGCATCGCGCACGCGCCACAGTCCATCCGCTCCTTTCACGATCTTGGCGAAGCGCTCATAAGCGCGAAGCGCATAGCCGCCCGTCGCGACGAAGGCGACGGAGGCCTCGAAATCCTCCCAGGTGAGCGACGCATAAGGTGCGGCCGAGCGGATTTCTTCATAGAGATCCTCAAGCCGAAAGGGATCGGCGCAGGCCATGCCGAGAATGTGCTGGCACAGCACATCGAGCGCGCCGATGCGCGCATCCGGCGTGTCCTGTGCAGCCTCATGCACCGCATCGAGCGCAGCGCGGCATTCAAGAATCTCGAAGCGGTTCGCAGGCACGAGATAGGCCTGCGAAGGCTCATCCATGCGGTGGTTGGAGCGACCGATGCGCTGCATGATGCGCGAGGCACCTTTCGGGGCTCCGACATTCACCACAAGGTCCACATCGCCCCAGTCGATGCCGAGATCGAGCGTCGCGGTGCACACGACAGCCTTCAGCTTGCCCGCCGTCATTGCATCCTCGACGCGCCGCCGCTGTGACACGTCGAGCGAGCCGTGATGAAGCGCGATGGCAAGGCCATCATCGTTGAGCTTCCAGAGTTCCTGAAAGGTGTATTCCACCTGCAGCCGCGTATTGACGAAAACCAGCGTCGTCCTGTGCGTGCGAATGAGATCGTAGATCGCCGGCATCGAAAGCGCTGCCGTGTGGCCTGCCAACGGCAGCGCCTCATCCAGCTCCAGCATGCGGATATCCGGCTCGGCTCCGCCCTGCACGACCACAAGATCGGCCATGGCGCTTTTACCCTCCCCTTGAAGGGCGGGTGAAGACCGTTGCGGCACGAGATAGCGCCGCAAATCGTCCGGCTCCCGCACCGTCGCGGAAAGCCCAACCGACGTCAGGTGCGGCGCGATTGTGAAGAGGCGCGCAAGATCGAGCGACAGCAGGTCGCCGCGCTTGGACGTGACGAGGGAGTGCAGCTCGTCCAGCACCACGCGGCGCAAGTCCTTGAACAGCTCGCCCGCCTCACGATGGGCGAGCAACAGTGCTAGTTGCTCCGGCGTCGTCAGAAGGATGTCCGGCGGGCTTTCGATCTGCCTTGCGCGCTTGTGGGCGGGAGTATCCCCGGTCCGGGTCTCGATGCGGACAGGCAGGGCCATTTCCCGCACCGGGGTTTCGAGATTGCGGGCGATGTCGGTTGCCAGCGTCTTGAGGGGCGAGACGTAAAGAGTGTGAAGAGAACGGCGCTTTCGGCCGGGTCGGCCATTTCCCGAAAGCTCGATAAGGCTCGGCAGAAACCCGGCGAGCGTCTTGCCCGCGCCCGTCGGCGCGACGAGCAGGACGGAGCGCCCCGCCCGCGCCTTCGCCAGAAGCTCGAGCTGATGCGTGCGCGGCTCCCAGCCGCGGCTTTCGAACCAGCGGCGGAAATCCGGGGGCAGGAGAGCGGTGGCGTCTGCTTTCGGCATGAAACGAGCATAAGCGCTCCCTCGCCGCTCGTCATGCCGGCTGGAACTTGTTACGCTCAAGGTGTGGATGCCGCCTGAGCGGGCTTGCACCATCCCTCGCCTTCATCTCAATGAAAATGTAGCCGGGCAACAATCCAGAGCTATCAGCCAAACCAAAAAGAAGTGACGCCAATGTCGCAGACATCTCAGCTCAAGAACGCCATCGCCATCGTCACGGGGGGCACCCAGGGCGTCGGAGAAACCATCGCCCGCACGCTCGCCGAGCGCGGCGCCGCCGGCCTCGTCATCTGCGGCCGCAATGCCGAGAAGGGCCAGGCGGTCGCCAAGGACATCACCGCGCAGGGCTGCCGCACGGAATATGTGCAGGCCGACCTCGCCAACATGGACGACGTCCGCCAGATCGCCAAGCGCGCCGACAAGACCTTCGGGCGGGTCGACGTGCTCGTGAATGCCGCCGGCATGACCGACCGCGGCACGGTCTTCGACACGAGCCCTGAGCTGTTTGACCGCATGTTCGCGGTGAACGTGCGCGCGCCCTTCTTCCTGATGCAGGACGCCGCCACCATCATGCGCCGTGAGAAGATCCAGGGCACCATGGTCAACATCCTGTCTATGTCGGCCCATGGCGGCCAGCCCTTCATTTCGGCCTATTGCGGCTCGAAAGGCGCGCTCGCCACGCTGACCAAGAACGCGGCCTTCAGCCTGATGCCCTGGCGCATCCGCGTGAACGGCCTCAACATCGGCTGGATGAACACGCCGGGCGAAGACCGTATCATGCGGACCTATCACAACGCCCAGGACGGTTGGCTTGACAACGCGGTCAAAAGCCAGCCCTTCGGCCGTTTGCTCGACCCGGCCGAGGTCGCCCGCGCCGTGGCCTTCCTGACGAGCGCTGAATCGGGCCTGATGACCGGCTCGATCATCGACTTCGACCAGTCGGTCCTTGGCTGCTGGGAATCGACCCCGCACCCGTCCCTGCCCTTCCAGAGCTAAATCCTAACGCTGAAGAACCGCGAGGAATCCGGGAACCGGGTTACCCCGGTCCTCGCGGGTCGAGGCCTCCTCGAAGAGGACGGTCTTGAACCCGACGCCTGCGGCGAGGCGAGAGAGCATTCCCTCGCCATGGGCGTAGCGGGAATCCGCTCCGAGAATGACGCCTTCACCCCGGTGCGCCTGCACGGTGAAGGCGAAAAGCCCGCCCGGCTTCAACACGCGGTGCGCCTCGCGAAAAACCGCATCGAGCGAGGCCATGTAGACGAAGACATCCGCCGCGACGACGAGATCGGCTTCCGCGCTTTCGCGACCGGCGAGGAACGCGGCCAACTCGTTCTCGTGCAGCCCGGCATAGAGACCCGTCTTGCGCGCCTGCTCCAGCATCTTCGGGGACAGATCGACCCCTTCGACGGATTCCATCCGCTTTTCCAGCGCCCGCGCCATGAGGCCTGTGCCGCAGCCGAGATCGAGGGTGAGGCCGAAGCGGTCGGCACGCCCTTTCGTCGCGCAGGCGCGACGCAGTGCATCGGCGACGAGCACCGGACCGCGATAGGCGAGCGTTTCCGTCAGGTGCTTGTCGAAGCGCGGCGCGTAATCGTCGAAGAGCGCCCGCACATAGCCATCAGTAACCGCGTGATCCGAAGCCATCGCTCCCAGTTTCACTAGATCAAGCCCGACGCCGAGCGCATCTTGAGGCTCAAGCTTCAGAGCTTGACGAAGCGCATCCGCCGCCTCGTCCCGCGCGCCCTGCTCCGCCAGCGACCGCCCGAGCAACGCGTGGGCGGGTGCGAAACGCGGCGCTAGCTCCAACACCTGCCGCGCCAGATCGGCCGCAGCCTCAAAGTCCTTCTCATCGAAGGCGGCGCGGGCATATTCGTAGCGGCGATCAGCTATGAGGTCGCCTGAGGATCGGAGGGTCGCGGTCAGCGCCATTCCCTTGGCAATGAGGCAGACGAAACAACCTGTCAACGACGCAAATGCAACACCAGCCCATTCATCACGGCGTTCCGCCCGAAAGCAGTGAGCGCAGCCGCGACGGACGCCACCGACCCTCGCTGAAATCGACGTCTTTTCATCCTATATTTTGAAACCATGGCGCTGCGCTCCACCGATATCCTGACCCTGACCTCGCAGGGGCTCTATTGCCCCCTCGGCGATTTTCACATCGATCCGGTCCGCCCGGTGCAGCGCGCGCTTATCACCCACGGCCATTCGGACCATGCGCGGGCGGGGCACAAATCGGTGCTCGCAACGCGGGAGACGCTGCTCATCATGGGCGAGCGCTACGGCGAAGGCTTTGCGGGCACCACGCAAGCCGCCGTTTTGCGGGAAGACATCCGCATCAAGGACGTGACCGTGCGCTTCAGCCCGGCGGGACACGTGCTGGGCTCGGCCCAGATCGTGCTTGAAGCAGGCGGCACCCGCATCGTCGTCTCCGGCGACTACAAGCGCGAGCAGGACCCCACCTGCCTTCCTTATGAGGTCGTGCCGTGCGACGTCTTCATTACCGAGGCGACCTTCGGCCTGCCGGTCTTCCGCCATCCCGACGCGCGAAGCGAGGTGCGAAAGCTTCTGAACTCCGTCGCCCTCTTTCCCGAGCGCACCCACATCGTCGGGGCCTACGCGCTTGGAAAGGCGCAGCGGGTCATCGGAATGCTGCGTGAGGAAGGCTACGGCGAGCCGATTTATCTCCACGGCGCGATGGAAAGTCTGACCGATCTCTACAAGAGCGAAGGCATTCCCCTTGGCGACACGCCAAAGGTCGGCAGCGCGGATCGCGCGCAATTCGCGGGCGCTATCGTCATTTGCCCGCCCACCTCCATTCAGGATCTCTGGTCGCGCCGTTTCCCGGATCCCGTCACCTGCTTCGCCTCCGGCTGGATGCGCGTGCGGGCCCGCGCGCGACAACGCGGCGTTGAGCTGCCGCTGGTCATCTCGGACCACGCCGATTGGGACGACCTGTGCCGGACGATCATTGAGACCGGCGCGGGCGAGGTATGGGTCACACATGGACAGGAGGATGCACTTGTTCATTGGTGCCGCCCGCATGGTATCGCTGCGCGGCCCTTGCACATGCTCGGCTATGGCGATGAAGCGGAAGAGGCGGAAGGAGCGGCCGCATGAACCGTTTCGCCGCCCTCCTCGACCGTCTGGTCTACGAGCCTGGCCGCAACGCGAAGCTCAGGCTGATGACGGATTACTTCCGTCACACGCCCGATCCTGATCGGGGCTATGCGCTCGCGGCTTTGACGAACGCACTCATGTTCAAGGAGGCCAAGCCCGGCCTGATCCGCGGTCTCGTGGAAGAGCGCACCGATCCGGTGCTGTTTCGCATGTCCTATCACTACGTGGGCGATCTCGCGGAGACGGCGGCGCTGATTTGGCCTACGCCGCACGTCTCCTCGCCGCAAGTGGGAGGAGAGGCGCTTCTCGGTCACAACAACCCGCCTTCGGTTCCGACCATCGCGGAAGTCGTCGAGGCACTCGCCACCACCGGCAAAAGCGAACTCCCCGCGCGCGTGGCATCGTGGCTCGATGCGCTCGATGAAACCGGGCGATGGGCACTGTTGAAATTGATCACGCGCGAGTTGCGTGTCGGTGTCTCGGCGCGGCTTGCAAAAACCGCCGTCGCGCAACTTGGGCAAATCGAGCCCGACGAGATCGAGCTGATCTGGCACGGACTGGAGCCGCCTTACGAGAACCTTTTCGCCTGGGTCGAAGGCCGGGCGGACAAGCCTGAATCCGGCAACCCTGCCCCCTTCCGCCCGCCGATGCTGGCGCATCCTCTGGAAGACGAAGACATGGCGAAGCTCAATGCCGCGGATTTCGTCGGCGAGTGGAAATGGGATGGCATCCGCCTGCAAGCTGTCGCAGGAATATCCGACCATGGACTCCCAGCGCGGCGCATCTATTCGCGCACCGGCGAGGATGTTTCTGCCGCCTTTCCCGATCTCGTCGAAGCACTCGATTTCGAAGCCGCCATCGACGGAGAATTACTGATCGTCCGCAACGGGCGCGTGCAGAGTTTCAACGTGCTGCAACAGCGCCTGAACCGCAAAGCGGTCACGGCCAAACTCATGAGCGAGTTTCCGGCCCACTTACGCGTTTACGACATTCTCACCGAATGCGACGAGGATCTGCGCGACCTGCCTTTCATGCAGCGCCGTGAGCGGCTCGAGACGCTGGTCGCGCGATTGAACCATCCGCGCATCGATCTTTCACCCATGGTGCCCTTCGCTTCGTGGGATGACTTGGCAGCCGCCCGCTCCGACCCCGCTTTCGTCGGCGCTGGCCTTGATGCGGACGCCATCGAAGGCTGCATGATCAAGCGCGCGGACAGTCCCTATCTGCCGGGGCGGCCCAAGGGCTATTGGTACAAGTGGAAGCGCGATCCTTATCTCGTCGACGCGGTCATGATGTATGGCCAGCGCGGGCACGGAAAGCGCTCGTCCTTCTATTCCGACTACACCTTCGGCGTCTGGCGCGATGGCCCGGAGGGCGAGGAACTCGTTCCCGTCGGCAAGGCTTATCATGGCTTCACGGACGAGGAATTGATGAAGCTCGACCGCTATGTCCGCAACCACACCGTCAACCACTTCGGGCCGGTGCGGGAGGTGGAATACGGCAAGGATCGCGGCCTCGTGCTGGAAGTGGCGTTCGAGGGATTGCAGCGCTCGACGAGGCATAAATCCGGCGTCGCCATGCGCTTCCCCCGCATCAACCGCATTCGCTGGGACAAGCCGCCCGCTGAGGCGGACCGGATCGAGACCCTGGAAAAGATCCTCGCACGCGGCGAGAAGGAAATTCACCCCTTGAAAGGCCAGCGAACGGAGGGCCGACAGTCATGACGATGCTGTCCGTCGACACCATTACCGAAGGCAGCGTGACACAGCAGGCCAACGGCCGGCTCTTCGTCGAAACGAAGGGGCCGGGCTTTGTCGACATTACCGAGGCCGTCTCCCGCTGGGTCTTCGGCACCGGCATCCTGCACGGCCTCCTCACGGTCTATTGCCGGCATACCTCGGCCTCTCTCCTGATCCAGGAAAACGCCGACCCAGACGTGCGCCAGGACCTGATGACCGCCTTCGACCGCCTCGCCCCCCGGGACAGCGACTACATCCACACCCTCGAGGGGCCGGACGACATGCCCTCCCATATCCGGACCATGTTGAGCGGCATCAGCATCGGCATTCCGGTCATGGAGGGGCAAATGGTGCTGGGGACCTGGCAGGGCCTCTATCTCGTCGAGCACCGGGATGCGCCGCATCGCCGCGAGATCGTCTTTCATCTGATCGGGGCGTGATCTTCCCTTGCGTCATGCAGTTGAAAGTAGAGTGTTCATGGCTTTCATCACAACCTTGCCATGTCGATAGGGATGCGGCTAAGGCTTTTGGGCTGCGTGGGAGAAGACCGAGTGCAAAGTCAAACCGCCACGATCATCATCGCTGACGACCACCCTCTGTTCCGCGGCGCGTTGCGGCAGGCCATCGCCTCAGTGATGCCGAAGGCCCGGGTGGTCGAGGCGAACGGCATGGACGAGCTGAACGCCACGCTCGGCCAGGAACGGGACGTCGACCTGATCCTCCTCGATCTGACGATGCCCGGCGTCCAGGGCTTTTCCGGCCTCCTGTCGCTGAGGGCCCAGCATCCCGAGCTTCCCGTCGTCATCGTCTCGGCGAACGAGGAAGCGACCGTCATCCGCCGCGCCATGGAATTCGGCGCTTCGGGCTTCATCCCGAAATCGGTCGATGTGGACAACATCGGCGGGGCTATCGAAGCGGTGCTCGCGGGCGACACCTGGACCCCGGCCGACGTGGACCTGACCGCCACTGAAGACAAGGAAGCCGCCGATCTGGTGCGCCGCCTCGGCACCCTCACCCCCCAGCAGGTCCGTGTGCTGACCATGCTCTCGGAGGGCCTGCTCAACAAGCAGATCGCCTATGAGCTGAGCGTCTCCGAGGCAACGGTGAAGGCCCATGTCTCGGCCATTCTCGACAAGCTCGGTGTCGACAGCCGCACGCAGGCCGTCATCGCCGCCGCCAAGATCGGCGTGACCCAGCGCCCCTCCGCCGCCAGCGCGGATTAGATCTGATCAGCCTTTTGGTTTCAGCCAGCAAGCTTTAAATCCACTCCGGTGTCGCAGAGGATGCTTTTCTCTATGATAGGCAACTTAGAAAACCGGATACGACATCTTGCGGCACGTTTCCGGAGCCGCCTGTCGTCAGACAGGCTCGATCAAGTGATTGACTATATCGATCACAACGAGTGTGGTCTCGCTCTGGAGATGTTATGTGACTTTCTCGAGGACGAGGAAGTCACTATTGTGGTCGAGGAATACGACGAGATTATTCATCTAGCCGGGGCGATGCGGCTGGATCAATCGTCCGGTCGCTATGCCGATCTCCACCGGCGTCAAGGTTGAGATACCTCGGTCAAAGTCCCTCGATAAAACCATCGATCCGCGACAGCGCCTGTTCCGACAGGGCGCTGTCGAAGCGGATGAACACGTGGCAGCCGCCCGGCCAGACGGCGAGGTCCGTCTTGTTGCCACAGGACGCCCAGCGCGTCGCCATAAACAGGGTGTCGTCCATCAAAAGGTCCTGCGTGCCGACTGAGAACAGCGCGGGCGGCAGGCCCGTCAGGTCCGCGTAGAGCGGCGAGATCTCGGGGCTGCGGCGGTCGCGGTCAGGCCCGCAGAAATTGTCGGTGAAGTAGCGGACGTCGCTGGTGTTCAGAATGAGCCGCTCAGCTCCCCAACGCACGACGCTCGGCGTCAGGGACAGGTCGTAGCAGCCCGCAAAAAGGTTCGCGCCCCGGAAGGGCTTGAGGCCGTGCTTGTCCCGCAGGCGCAGGATGGTCACAGCGGAGAGGTGCGCGCCCGCCGACTCGCCGCCGATGAACAGGCGCGACGTGCCGAAGCGGCTTTCCATTTCCCGGATCACCCACAAAGCCGCCGCCTCGCAATCGTCAGGGCCTGCGGGGAACGGGTCCTCCGGCGCGAGCCGGTATTCGACGGAGACGACAGCCAGGCCACAGCGCTCGGCCAGACGGTCGAGCCAGGGGTCCTGCTCGTCGGCCGTGCCCCAGGTCCAGCCGCCGCCATGGATATGAAAATAGACGCCGCGCGGATTGTCCGGTGCGATGATGCGCAGGGGAATCGGGCCGCCAGGCCCGTCGATGGTGAAGACCTTCGCCCGCGTGCTCTCCTGCATCAGCGGAAACGGCCCCAAACCCTGGCGGCGGCGCTCACGCACCAAAGCGGGCGGCACTGACGACGGATCCGGCAGCTTCGAGAGCTTCGCCACGATATCGGCGTTTTGCGCGCGGATTTCATCGCTGATGGCCGAAGGGTCGAAGAGGGCGGGGTCGATCATGGAAGTCTCGGTCAGGTTGCATTCATCGTCTGCCCTTGCGATGAAGCACACAGGACAGCCAAGGTCCAGCCGACCTTAGGGGCATTTTCCGGCGAAGTGGATACCGGTTCGCCGAAGGAAAATGCGGCAAGACAAAGAGCAAGATCCGATCCCGTCGGATCGGATCTTGATCGAGACGAGGGCAAGGACGCGATAATGTCGAACATGAATCGGTTTCTCGGTGGGTCGCCGGGCTCGGTGCTCGCCAAGCTGATCTTTCTGTCGCTTCTGGTCGGAGCCTTTATGGCGTTTCTCGGCCTGACGCCGTTCGGGCTGATCGAAGGCGTCATGAACTGGGTCCGCTCGGTGTTGAACCTCAGCCTGGATACGGTGAGGGAAGTCGGCCTGTGGATCGTCTATGGCGCGATCATTGTCGTGCCGATCTGGCTGCTCACCCGCCTTTTCAGCCAGCGCTAACACGAGGCCCCCATGCACGGCTCCAATCCGCTCCGCCGCATCGAGATCAGCCATCGGCGCATGCTGATGCTGGCACTGCCCATGACCCTGTCGCATGTGACGACGCCGCTGCTCGGCCTCGTCGACGCGACGGTGATCGGGCGGCTAGGCGAAGCGCATCTGCTCGGCGCAGTGGCACTCGGGGCCGTCATCTTCGACTTCGTGTTCTGGAGCTTCGGCTCGCTGCGCATGGCGACGGCGGGCCTGACCGCACAGGCGACCGGCGCAGGCGATGCGCATCAGGTCGATTGCACGCTCGCCCGCGCGCTTCTCGTCGCGGCTGTGATCGGCCTTCTGCTGGTGCTGCTGCAATGGCCGATCGCACTCATCGCGTTTCCGCTCGTGGGCGCGAGCGAGGCCGTGACGGACGCGCTTTCGACCTACTTCTTCCTGCGCATCTGGTCCGCGCCGTTCGCACTTGCGAACTACGTCATCCTCGGCTCGACCCTTGGGCGCGGACGTACCGATCTCGGACTACTTCTGCAGGTCGCGATTAATCTAGCCAACATCGCGCTCACGGCGACGCTCGTGCTCGTCTTTCACTATGGCGTTGCGGGCGCAGCCATCGGCACCGCGATTGCGGAAGTGATCGGCGTCGGGCTCGGCATCGTGGTGCTCCGCCGCCTCGGCTCGAACCCGTTTGCGGTCACCCTGAAAGAGGTTCTGGACCGCGCCGCGATGATGCGAACCATGGCGGTCAACCGCGACATCATGATCCGCAATGTGGCGCTCATTCTGGTCTTCACGATTTTCAGCGCGCTTGGCGCACGCAACGGCGACGTGACGCTGGCGGCGAATGCCGTGCTCTACAACATGTTCCTGATCGGCGGTTATTTCCTCGACGGCTTCGCCACCGCTGCCGAAACGCTCTGCGGCCAGAGCGTCGGCGCGCGGGACGAGCGCGCCTTTCGTCAGTCCATTTCGCTCAGCGTGGGCTGGAGCGTGGGCTTCGGGCTTGCGATTACCGCCATCTTCCTCGTCGGAGGCGGTCTTTTCATCGACTTCGTCACGACCAACCCGGATGTGCGTGCCTATGCTCGCGATTACTTGGTCTTTGCCGCGCTGACCCCGCTCGTCGGCGCTTGCGCCTTCGCCTACGACGGCATCTACACGGGCGCGACCTGGACCAAGGCTATGCGCGATTTGATGGTGGTTGCCTTTGCGGTCTTCGCGCTCATCCTTTTTGCGATCAGCAACCTCGGCAATGTCGCCCTATGGATGGCGATGCTCGCCTTCCTCGGCTCGCGCGGCATCGGCCAGGCCGTGCTCTGTCCCCGCCTGACGCGACGGACGTTCGCCGCTGCTTAGAACCGGCCTTCCGCAATCGCAGCGGCGTCCCGACCGACAGCCTGTGCGAGCGTGGTCTTCTCACGTTCGAGAGTACGCAGAAGGCCACTCTTGATGTCGCTCACGAGCCCCGGCCCCTTGTAAACGAGCGCGGAGTAGAGCTGCACAAGGCTGGCGCCTGCACGGATCTTTGCCCATGCTGCTTCAGCAGAATCGACGCCGCCTACGCCGATGAGCGGCAGGCGACCTTGAACACGTAAAAAGGTCTCCGCAAGAACTTTGGTCGAAGGCGCGAAGAGCGGCTTCCCCGAAAGGCCGCCGGTTTCTTTCGCGAGCGTCTTCTCCTTGAGACTGTCGGGCCGCGCAATCGTCGTATTGGACACGGTCAATCCGTCGATGCCGCACTTCAACGCGGTCGCGACGATGGCGTCGAGCGTCTCCAGCGAAATGTCGGGTGCGATCTTCAGGAGGATGGCCGTTTTCTTGCGCCCCTCATCCGCCTTGTCGCGCGCCTCGATGCCACGTGCCAGCAGGTCATCGAGAAACGCCTCGCCCTGCAGATCGCGCAGGCCCGGCGTGTTCGGTGAGGACACGTTAATGGTGAGGAAATCGACGAGGCCGCATAACTGCGCGATGCACAAGGCATAGTCGCCGATGCGATCCGTCGAGTCCTTGTTGGCTCCAATGTTGACGCCGACGATGCCGGGGCGTCCTTGGCGTTGAATCAGCCGCCGCCGTGCGGCGTCGAGCCCCTCGCTGTTTAGACCGAAGCGGTTGATGATCGCTTCATCCTGCACCAACCGGAAAAGGCGCGGGCGCGGATTACCCGGCTGCGGGCGCGGCACGACGCCTCCGAGTTCGACGAAGCCGAAGCCGAGCGACAGCAGTTGATCCGGCACTTCGCATTGCTTGTCCAAGCCTGCTGCAAGACCGACCGGGTTCGGAAAATGTAAGCCCAGACAATCAACCGCAAGGCGAGCACCGTCTTTGGGCGGAACCTTCGCTGGCAGGAGCGACAATCCCTTGATGGTGAGGTGATGCGCCGTCTCGGGATCAAGCGCGTGCAGCACGGGTTTTGCGAAGGGAAAGAGATTGCCGATCACGTTCAAAGCTCCGGAAAAACATGGCGGCCATCCGCGCCGAGCGGCAGCGGCTTCACCCACAGCACGGCGGATAGCGGAAGCGTCCCGTAAAGATGCGGAAACAGATCGCCACCGCGCGACGGCTCGTATCGCAACGCATCGCCAAGTTTGTCCGCGTCGATTGCGATCAGCAGAAGTTGAATCTGCCCGGCAAAATGTCGCGCGGCAGTTTCATGCACCTGTTTTTCCGTTGAAAAATGGAGGTACCCATCTTGAATATCGATGGGTGCTCCAGCAAAGAAGCCGACCTTTTCAGCATCCTGCCAGAGGGATTCCGGGCAGATTTTGTAGATAACGTGCATAGCCAAGCTGAGTAGACGGGTGCTTGAAGGGGTGCAACAGGAATATGGGCTTGTTGACGCAGCGGAAGTAGCCGCTTGCCTGAGTCATAGAACAACCTTAATTCCTAGTCATAGTTTCGGGTTCAGGACGTTTTTCGCATCCTGCGAAGGTTCATAACATGTTGTCTCACGACCGCGTCTGGGCTGCTATCGATGCATTGGCCGCACGCCACGGCATGACCGCATCGGGGCTGGCTCGCAAGGCTGGTCTCGACGCGACGAGCTTCAATAAATCCAAGCGCACAAGTCCCGAGGGACGGGATCGCTGGCCCTCGACGGAATCCATTGCGAAGATCCTGCGCGCCACCGGCGCGACGCTCGAAGATTTCCTGCGCCTCGTCGAACCGTCGGGTTCGCTGCGTCGTTCCATGATCCCGCTGGTCGGTCTGGCGCAGGCGGGGGCGGGCAAGCTCTTCACCGAAGAGGGGCTACCGGTTGGCGGCCCTGGCTGGGACGAGATCGATTTTCCGGATTTCGGACAGGAGAAGGTGTTCGCGCTGGAAGTGTCCGGCGACTCCATGGCTCCCCTCTACCGCGACGGCGACATCCTCATCCTGTCGCCGACCGCGAACATGCGCAAAGGGGATCGCGTGGTGGTCCGCACCACGAACGGGGACGTGTTAGCGAGGGAGTTGAAGCGCCGCTCCGCCAAGGCGCTCGAACTCGGCCCCCTCACCAAGGACCACGAGGATCGCACGATCCCCGCAGAAGAGGTGTCCTGGGTCGCGAAGGTGATGTGGGCGCGCCAGTAACGTTTTAAGCCGCGCGCCCTTCCTTCGTTTTCAGAAAGGCCTCGTGCTCCTGCACGAGCTTGCCGGAGAGCGCCTTCTCGATCAGCGCGCGTGTTTCCTTCACGCCGTAGAGTGCAGCAAACGAGCCGAAGCGCGGCCCGCGCTGTTCGCCGAGCAGCACCTGATAAATCGTGTTGAACCACTCGATGGACACGCCCGGACGCTCAGGCGTCGCGCCCTTCGCCTTGAGATCCTGATAGCGCGGCTCGGCGCGGCCGACATTGTAGATCTCGTCCTGGATTGCTTCCGCCGTAGCGGTGCGCGCATCCGCTTCGAAGGCGGCAAGCACATCGGCGAGGCGGCGTAGCGACGCTGCTTCCACCTCATCCGGCAGACGATAGGTCTTCTGCGGCTTCACGAAATCCTCGAAGTAACGCACCGCGCGCTTCACGAGGCTGTCGAGGCGCGGATGCGTCTCAGGCGAAACGCCCGGTGCATAGCGCCGGATGAAGCCCCACAGCACAGCCGGATCTTCCGAGTTCGCCACGGCGACGAGGTTGAGCAGCATCGAGAACGAGATCGTCGTGCCACCCTGCCCGCTCGACGACACCAGCTCCGCCGCCGGCGGATTGCCGGCATGGAGATGCCAGACGGGGTTGATGAGCCGCGCCTTGATGTCCTGCGCTGGATACTTTTCCAGGAACGTCAGATAGTCGTCGACCTGACGCGGAATGACGTCGAAGTGCAGCTTCTTCGCCTCGCGCGGCTTGTTGAACATGAACAGCGCGAGGCTGTCCGACGTGCCGTAGGTCAGCCACTCGTCGATGGTCAGGCCGTTGCCCTTGGATTTGGAGATCTTCTGGCCCTTCTCGTCGAGGAAGAGCTCGTAGTTAAACCCTTCCGGCGACTGGCCGCCGAGCGCCTTCGCGATTTCGCCCGAGAGCTTCACGCTGTCGATCAGGTCCTTGCCGGCCATCTCGTAATCGACGCCGAGCGCGACCCAGCGCATGGCCCAGTCGGGCTTCCATTGCAGCTTCGCATGACCACCGGTGACGGGCGTCTCAAAGCGCTCCCCAGTTTCCGGATCGCGCCACACGATGGTGCCCGCGTCGAGCTTGCGCTCGTCGATCGGCACCTGCATCACAATGCCAGTCTTCGGGTGGATCGGCAGGAACGGCGAATAGGATTGCTGACGCTCTTCGCGCAGCGACGGCAGCATGATCGCCATCACCGCATCGTAGCGCTCAAGCACCGTCAGCAGCGTCTTGTCGAAGAGCCCCGCCTTGTAACACTCGGTCGCCGACTTGAATTCATAGTCGAAACCGAAGGCGTCGAGGAATTCACGCAAGCGCGCGTTGTTGTGGTGCGCGAAGCTCTCATAGAGGCCAAACGGGTCCGGCACCTGCGTCAGAGCCTTGCCGAGGGAAGCGGCCAGAAGCTCCTTGTTCGGCACGTTGTCCGGCACCTTGCGCAGGCCGTCCATGTCGTCGGAGAACGCAAAGAGGCGAGTCGGAATGGTGTCGCCGGTGAGCACGCGGAAGGCGTGCCGCACCATGCTCGTGCGGGCGACCTCACCAAAGGTGCCGATATGCGGTAGGCCCGACGGACCGTAGCCGGTCTCGAACAGCGCCTCCTTCTTGCCGGTCCGTTTGAGCCGCTCGACGAGCTTGCGCGCCTCCTCGAACGGCCAGGCCGTAGCGGTTTGAGCAGCTTCAATCAGGGCGGGGTCAAGGGACAGCTTTTGAGACATCGGACCAGTCAGGTTAGGGAAGCGCGGCACACTAAAGCATGATCCGGAAAAGGGGAATCCGGTTTTCCGACAACATGACGCCCAAACAGGGCGATAAGGCGGATGCGATGACGCAGGCTCCCCGCGCCACCGCCCCGCCGCTCAAAAAGGGCTGACGGGGAAAAAACGCAAGTACAGCTCGGTGTATTTTCCCTCTTTCCAGAGCTGCTGGAGGGCATAATCGAGGGCGCGGCGCAGGGTTTCGTCGTCCTTGCGGACCACGAAGCCGATCCCCTCCCCGAAGAAGCGGCTCTCCAGATAAGGGCCGCCCGTCAGCTCGCAGCAATCGGCCGCCTCCTCGCCGCCCACCCAGAGAGCGAGGCTCAGGCTATCCGCGAAGAGGTAATCGATCTCTCTTGCCTTCAGGGCCGCCTCGACCTCCGGGAGGTCCGAGAACGGCTTCAACGTCGCCATCGGCATGAAGGCCTTGGCAAAGGCCTCATGGGCCGTGCCGCCGATGACGCCGACGGTCCTGCCCTTGAGAGCCGCAGCGCTCGGCGCGGGCAGGTTGCGATCCTTACGCGCGATGAAGCGGGCGGGAATCTTGAAATAAGCGCCGGTGCTCGCAAAGCGGTCCCGCAATCCTGCATTGACTGGAACGGCAGCCGCGACCACGTCCCCCTGCTTGTTGGCAAGTGCGTCGAGCAACGTGTCGAAACGGCGGACCTGAATGGTGCAGGTCAGACTCAGCCGGTCGCACGCGGCGCGCGCCAGTTCCACCGAAAACCCGGTCGGATTGCCGTCAGGCCCGGCAAAGTGAAGCGGGGGAAACTCGTCGTCGGTCAAAAACCGGACATTGCGCAGGCCTGCCAGATCCGGCCGCTCGAGTTGCACGCGCGGATCCCAGAAATTCGGGATCGCCACGGCCTGCGTCGCGCCTTTGCCTGGAAGGCAGATGGCCATTGCCACCGCAACGAAAGCCGTCGGCCACGCCTTTCGTAGGGACTTGATCCGCCCCGCAAAGCACGCAAGAACTGAAATATTATTTCGCATTCCAGAGACCGAGTTCGTTTGAGTTCCGCCCTTCACAACGCGCTTCTGCCTACCGATTTGGGTCTAGTGGAGGACCAAGCGGCGTCAACCGGCCGCCAAGCGCCCCTTGCCCTTGAGGTCGGGTTTCTCGCGCGGCACGGTTATTCCTCCGGCAATCTGCGGGACGCGACCACGTTCGCGGGACTTACCGGAACCCCGGTCGACGAGTTCTTGCTGAAATACAGCCTGATCGACGAAACCGCGTTTTATCGCGCGCTTGCGGCGGAACTGTCGGTCCCCTTTCTGTCCGTGCCACACCTTTCGCCCAAGGCTCGCTATCCGGACAGCATTTTGACGGGAATGGCACCCTTGGCAGGCGGCGGTTTCGTCCTTGCTCCCCGCGGCCCGGCTATTGTTCATCTGCTGAAGAACCGCCGTGCACCCGGCGGACCGCTCGCCATTGCGACGCCCTCCTCTTTCACCAGGGCCGTTTTCCGGGATCGCGCCAAGGCCATCGCTCATCACGCCTCGAACGCCCTGCCCGACCGGAAGCCGCATCTCTCAAACAGGGACGGACTCACCACATCACAAATCGCGGCCCTGTCGGCCCTGGCGCTGTTGGCCTCATTCGTCGGTGTCTCGGCGCCGGCTATCGCTCTTCACGGCCTCGCCTTGTCCATGGCGCTGCTTTTCCTCGGCATGGTTGTGTTGAGGCTCGCGGCTTCGCTACTGCACAACCCTATCGAGCCCGCCGCGCTCCCCCCCAGGGTCGATGACGCGGATCTGCCCGTGTACAGGATCATCGCAGCGCTCTACCGCGAGAAGAATGTCGCGGCAAAGCTCGTCGCGGCGCTCATGCGGCTCGATTATCCGCGAGCGAAACTCGATGTGAAACTCGTGCTCGAGGCCGACGACAAGGAAACATTGAATGCCCTGACAGCGACCGGGCTGCCGGGCTTCATGGAGATCATCATCGCGCCGCCCGGTTATCCGCGCACGAAGCCACGCGCGCTCAACGTGGCTTTGTCGCTGGCGCGCGGCGCTTTCACCGTCATCTACGATGCCGAAGATGTGCCGGAATCCGGCCAGTTGCGTCTGGCCGTCGCGTCCTTCGCCGCACAGCCGCCGGACGTCGTCTGCCTGCAGGCGCGCCTCACCATCGACAACACGGATGATTCCTGGCTGACGCGCCTGTTCACGATCGAATACGCGGCTTTGTTCGACGTGCTCAATCCCGGCCTCGCCGAAATCGGTTGCCCGATCACACTCGGCGGCACATCGAATCATTTTCGTACGGCGACGCTGAAAGAACTCGGTGGCTGGGACGCGTGGAATGTGACGGAAGATGCAGATCTCGGCATCCGGTTGGCCCGCTTTGGATATCGCGTCGCCGACCTGCCATCGTCCACCTGGGAGGAGGCGCCCAGTACGCTGAAAGCGTGGATGCATCAACGGACGCGCTGGATGAAAGGCTACATGCAGACCTGCATCAGCCATTCGCGAAGGCCCCACCAGACGCTGTCAGAGCTGGGGCTCTGGCGATTCTACGGAGCTGTCGTCGTCACCCTGGGCACGGTGTTGAGTGCGTTGGGCTATCCGTTTTTCACGGCGGCCTTTCTGTTGTTGAGTACGAGCGTTCCCACCGACAGCATTGCGAGCGCGTGGCTCGCCGGAAGTCGGACGCTGTTCGTCCTTGGCGCACTGGCGATGGTTGCTCCCGCGCTCCTCGCGCTTCGCCGCCGAGGGCTGATCCAGCTTGCTCCGTGGGTGCTGGCCTTGCCGGCTTATTACCTTTTGGTCAGCGTGGCGTGCTGGCGGGGATTATGGGACCTCGTTTTCCGTCCATTTTGGTGGTCGAAGACGTTTCATGGCTTGGGTCGGACGTCGCGGTTTAGAAGCACCAGGCGAGGGGAGCGAGGATCAGGGCGTTGAAGAGGGTGGGTCCGAAGTGTTGCCAGAGGAGCGCGCCGGTTGCGATGAGGCAGAGGGCTGCGGCGGCGGCCAGGGCTGCGGCGGCTTTGTGGTTCGGGTTT
>NZ_JAATJS010000007.1 GCF_011777495.1 Microvirga terricola
CGACTTGCATGTGTTAAGCCTGCCGCCAGCGTTCGTTCTGAGCCAGGATCAAACTCTCAAGTTAAAGAATTTGATCTCGACTTCACTCTACGCAAATTGACAGAGATCCACTCATATCCAGCGTTTCCGCCGGAATGGTGAACTCTCAAAACGTAGATTGGTCGAAGTCTCTTTATCAACTGCCCGAAGGCAGTCCGCAAGGACCTCGCCGTCCACGTTTCTCTTTCTTTCTTCACTTGTCAAAGAGCACGAGCCATCCGAAGACAACAACGACCTGCACCGGAAATCCCGGCTTCAGGCCGCGCTATATTTCAGAGAACTCGCGAGATCGAAACCACTCAGTGGCTCGCCTCGTGTTGAGCCCATGTAGGCTCGCCGAATTCCTTTGTCAACTCCGTATTCGATCTTCACCGAACCGGTTTTTGACCCCCATCCGAAGATGAGCACTTCCAGTGAACGGCGTTTCTTTCCCGACCAAGGTCGGGCGAAACGGCCCGGTTTCAGAGGAAGTGTTTGGCGCCGTTCGCGTCAGCGGCGGCGTCGATGGGCGCTTTATAGGCTCAACCTTTTGGGCCTGTCAACAACGATGTGAAAGTTTTTTGACGCGTTTCGGATCTCTTTCGCCGAACCCTTGGAATTCGGCGAAAACCAGCTGGCCTGCCTCACTGCGGACACAGTGCGGATCGAAGCACCGGCAATAGCAACGCTTGTCACAGCGACGCTCGCGCGGTCCCGCTCTGTGCGGTCGTCGTCGATTGTGCTAGAGCGCCGTTTCAATATTAACTCTCACGCCTGCCGAACTCCGCTCCCGATGATTCATCCCCCACCAGACGAGCCCCCCGCGAAAGGCGCCCTCCGCGACTTTTCGCGCGCGTCGTCGGTGGATCTGGGACATGAGCCGCCGCTGAGCCCTGCGGGCGCCGCCGCGCCCGAGGTCGACCGCCGCGAGGTCAATCTGCGCTGGCTCGGCGCAAGCGTCCTGACCGGCGTCACCGGCGCGGCTTTGATCGGCGCTTCTATCTATATAGCGATCGAGGGCGCGACCTACTCCGTGTCCCAGCCCGAGCGGGCGACCGTGAACGCCGCCCGCGGTGAGAACGCCGACGAGCGCATCACGAATGTGGCTCGCAAGGGCGACAGACTGAATCGGGTCGAAAACACTTCCTCCGCCAAGCAAAGCTTCCGGGCGCCCATGACCATTCGCAACGGCGACCGCGAGGCGATCAAGGTGCGCCAGTTCGTCAAGGTCGCAACCAACCTATCGCTGACGGCGGGCACCTATGCGAGCGATATTCCTCCCTTCAATCCGATGCGTCTCTTCGCCGAGGATTCGCAGGAGCGGGCGACCGAGCCCGCCCCGGAAGTCGCCGATGCGGACGTGTCCGTAGTCCGTCGGGACCTGGCCCTGATCGCCATCGAGGCGAGCGCCCCGTCTCTGGCGGACAGCGACGTCCTCGCGATTCTCGAGGAAGAGCGCCGCATGTCGGCCGAGGCCGGCCGCCGTACCTCCGTGCCGATTCCAGCCCAGCAGATGCTCTCGCGCACTCTCCGGCAGCCGGACGGGCTTGGAGAAGCGCTCGGCTATGCCCGTCTCGTCGACGCGCCCTTCAGCTCCATCGAGGTGCGGGTGGTGCCGGAGAACGTCACCAACCTTCCGAAAGTCGATCAGCGGACCGCCACCCCCCTCATCGAGGAGCGGGACGTCGTTCTCAAGAAAGGCGAGACTCTCGAGACGACACTGCGCGCTTACGGCGCGAGCCCGGACCAGATTCAGGCCATCACCACAGCGCTTGCGGCCCGCATCAAAGTGACCGCCCTCACCGAGGGTCAGCGGCTGCGTATTCTCATCGCCCCCGGCCCGCGGCTCGGCGACCCCAAGCAGATCGTGCGCGTGCTTGTGCTCGGCGACAAAGGCCTCGACGCGATTGCGGCGACGAACGACCGCGGCGTTTTCGTGTCGGTCACGCCCCCGGCCGACCAGACCGATCCCAAGCAGGTCGCTGCCGACGACGAGGAGACGGATGAGGAAGGCGGCGGCGTGAGCCTTTATCAAAGCCTGTATGAAACGGCTTTGAAGAACGACCTGCCCCGCCAGACTGTGGACGAGCTGGTCCGGATCTTCGGCTACGATGTCGATTTCCAGCGCCGGGTCTCGGCCGGAGACACTTTCGAGATCTTCTACGGCTCGGACGACGAAAACGCGCCCCCCGAAGTCCTTTACGCCGCCCTCTCGGTCGGCGGCGAGGCACGGCGCGTCTATCGTTACCAGGGAGACGATGGTGCCATCGACTTCTTCGACGAAGCCGGGCGCTCCCTCAAGAAATTCCTGATCCGCAAGCCCATCACCGAAGGCATCCTGCGCTCGGGCTTCGGCTCCCGATATCATCCGATTCTGGGTTACACCCGTCCGCATACGGGCGTGGACTGGGCCAATAGGATCGGAACGCCGATCATCGCCGCGGGTAACGGCACCGTGCTCTCGGCCGGCTGGGAATCGGGCTATGGTCGCCATGTGGAGATCCAGCACACCAACGGCTACGTGACGACCTATTCGCACATGTCGAATTTCGGCAAAGGCATCGCGGCAGGCGTCAAAGTCCAGCAGGGCCAAGTGATCGGCTTTCTTGGCAATTCGGGCCTCTCGACCGGGCCGCACCTCCACTATGAGGTGAAGATCAACGGCAGCTTTGTCGATCCGCTGAAAATCCGCCTGCCCCGAGGCCGCGAGCTTGAAGGCCGCGGACTTACCGAATTCAAGCGCCAGCGCGAGCAGGTCAACGAGTTGATGGGCCATGCGGGCGCCTCCGCCAACCTCGCCCAGCGCGCTGAGATCCGATAAGGCCCATGCTTGATCTTCTGATGATCGTTCTGCCGGTCTTCGGCCTGATCGGCGTCGGTTATCTGGCCCGGCGCACGGGATATGTCTCCGACAGAGCGGGGGAAGGCCTCTCCGAATTCGTCTTCACGCTCTCCCTGCCCTGCCTGATTTTCAAGACGCTGGTGCGGGCGGACATTCCAGCTGTGCAGCCTTGGGGCTATTGGATCTCCTACTTTGCCGGGGTCGCCATCGTGTGGGCCATCGCCACGGTGATCGGGCAGCGGGCGTTTGGGCTGAAAGGCATCTCTGCTGTCGTCGCGGGGTTCTCAGCGGGACAGGCGAACACGGTCTTCGTCGGCGTTCCGATGATCCTGAAAGCCTATGGAGAAGCCGGGGCGGTGCCGCTCTTCATGTTGATCGCCGTGCATCTGCCCGTGACCATGACGCTGGCGACGATTTTGGCTGAGGGCCGCCAAGCCTCGCCGCTCCGCATTCTCGGGCGGCTGGCCACCCACCCCATCGTGGTCGGCATTATCGCGGGTTCAGCCTGTCGCCCTCTGGCGTCCTTCATCCCGGGGCCGGTCTGGCAGATCGTCGAGTTGCTCGGCAGCGCGGCGATCCCCTGCGCCCTGATCTCCATGGGCGTTGCGCTCCATCGCTATGGCCTCGATGCGGGCTGGAAGCTGCCGACGCTGATTTCCGCGCTCAAGCTCGTGCTGCACCCGCTCATCGTCCTGGTGCTGGCGACGCAGGTTTTCCATGTTCCGCCAGTCTGGGCCGGGGTCGCGGTGCTGTTTGCCTCCTGTCCCTCGGGCATCAATGCCTATCTCTTCGCCGAGCGTTACGGGGAAGGCGTTGCCTTGGCATCGAGCGCCGTCACGCTCTCGACCATTTTGGCTTTGGGCACGACCCTGGTCTGGCTTTACGTGCTCGGGGTCGGCTGAGGCGAAAACCCGAGTCGGCGACGCACCTCGTCCGGCGTCGCTCCCTGCCCCCTCACTTCCGCCAGCGATTCCGACTGTCTGCTCTTCGCGAGCTTGTCTCCCACTTGGTCAAGGACGAGGTCGTGGTGGTGGTAGAGAGGCGTCGGCAGGCCGAGCAGGGCTTGTAGCAAAACATGCAGATCGGCTGCAGCCTCGAGGTCCTTGCCGCGCACCACATGGGTGACGCCTTGGAGCGCATCGTCGACGACGACGGCAAGATGATAGCTCGTCGGGACGTCCTTGCGGACGATGATCGCATCTCCCCAGCGCGCCGGGTCCGCGTGACAAGTCGTCTCTTCTCCGTTTTTGTCGAAGCGTTTGAACAGGTGAGGACCGGGGGCGAGCGCCAGGGCGGCCGCCATGTCGATGCGCCAGCTATGCGGTCGGCCCGACGCTGAAAGGTGCGCAACTTCGCCGGCACTTAATGTCCGGCAGGTCCCGGGATAAAGCGGAGCGCCATCGGGATCTCTCGGCCAAGGTTGCCCCGTCGTAGCTTCGCGGAGGACGACCGCATCGGCGATCTCTTTCCGGGAGCAGAAGCAGGAATAGACAATGCCTTGCTCCTTCAGCTTGGCGAAGGCGGCCCGGTAATCGTCGAAATGCTCGGATTGCCGGCGCACGGGCCTTTCCCAGTTCAGGCCAAGCCAGGTCAGGTCATCATAGATAGCGGCCTCGAATTCCGGTCGGCAGCGAGTGAGGTCGATATCCTCGATCCTCAGAAGAAGGCGTCCGCCGAAACGCTCGGCGAAATCGGCGTTCAGGAGCGCCGAGTAAGCGTGACCGAAATGCAGCCGCCCATTCGGGCTCGGAGCGAATCGGAAAACGGGTCTCGCCACGGGCCAGTCACGCCCGCGCTGCTGCGAGCGCCATCTGGGCCCCGTGGCGGAGGTAGGCGCTGTCGCTGGCGACCGACACGAGGTGGAAGCCCTTGGCGACCATGTCCGCCGCGCGCGCTCCAGTGGGCGCATAGATGCCGGCCACCTTGCCGGCGGCCTTCACGCGGGAGAGGGCGTAATCGATCGCCTCCTCAACCTCTGCGCTCAGCGGATTGACCTTCGCGCCCTGGGACAGGGCGATGGAAAGGTCGGCAGGGCCGATGAAGATGCCGTCGATGCCCGGAACGGCCAGAATGTCGTCGATGATGTTCAACGCCTCGCGGGTTTCCACCATCGCGAGGGCGACCGAGAGGCCGTTCGCGACGGGGAAATATTCCGCCGCCTGCATGCCTGTCAGGGACAGAGCGCCATGCGGCCCCCAGCTGCGCTCGCCGATGGGCGGGTATTTCATGAAGGAGGCAAAGCGCCGCGCATCGTCGATGGTGTTGATCATCGGCGCAATCACGCCGGAAGCACCCGCATCGAGAAAGCGCGAGGCGGTGGCGAATTCCCCAACCGGAACCCGCACGACCGCTGGCTTCCCCGCGCCCGCGATCAGCGGAACGGCGCGGAGAGCATTTGAGAAATCCACCGCCCCGTGCTGCATGTCGACGATGACTGCATCGAAATTCTCGCGCGCCAGAAGCGCCGCGATGGTCGGATCGGGCAGGCCGCACCAGGCCGCAACGGCGGATGGGCCGCCATTGAGGCGATCCAGAAACGATGGATTGGTCGGCATGGCGCCCTTCCCCGAGGTCTGAAGAGTTCTTGGGCGCCTGACGGCGTCCGGGGCCGCAGCTTACCGGCCGGCCTTCACTTCTTCGATGGCTTTTGCCATCAAATCCCCAAGAACGCGGCGGAACTCCGCCTCGTCCGTTGCCTTGCCCGCGGCTTCGAGGTCGCGGCCGACCTTTCGGATCATGTCGGCATCTCCCTCCTCCCCGAAATCGGCGAGGAGCACGCTCTTGGCGTAGGCGTCCGCCTCGGGGCCGCTCTTGCCGAGTTTTTCCGCCACCCAGAGGCCGAAAAGCTTGTTGCGCCGTGCCGTCGCCTTGAAGCGAAGCTCCTCATCGTGGGCGAATTTCTTCTCGAAGGCCTGTTCCCGTTCGTCGAAAGTGGTCATAGACCCCTCTTCTCCCTGTCTGAACCCTTCTGCGATATAGGAACGCACTCGCGTTCCCGCCAATCGCCACCATTTCTACACAGAATGGTCCCAAGCGGGCTGTAACGAAGCAGCAAAAGCGCCGCGTTGTGCTTATGTGAGGGATCGGATAGGTTGCGCCGCAAGCGGGGCGGCGGGTCAGACCGCGCTCACGCCAGCCGCGGAACTGACAGTTTATTCCTCAAGGGGCCACGGCAATGGATTTCCTCAAACCACGGTACACGCCTATGAATCGTCGCCGTCGCATCTACGAAGGCAAGGCGAAGATCCTTTATGAAGGCCCCGAGCCCGGCACGCTCATCCAGCACTTCAAGGATGACGCAACCGCCTTCAACGCCAAGAAGCATGAAGTGATCGACGGCAAAGGCGTGCTCAACAACCGGATCTCGGAACATATTTTCCAGCATCTGAACGATATCGGCATCCCGACCCACTTCATCCGCCGCCTCAACATGCGCGAGCAGCTGATTCGGGAAGTCGAGATCATCCCGCTCGAGGTCATGGTACGGAACGTCGCGGCAGGCTCGCTTGCCACCCGCCTCGGCATCGAGGAGGGCACGCAGCTCCCTCGCTCGATCATCGAATTCTATTACAAGAATGACGCGCTCAACGACCCGATGGTGTCGGAAGAGCACATCACGGCCTTCGGTTGGGCGACCCCGCAGGAGATCGACGACATCATGGCGCTCGCCATCCGCGTCAACGATTTCCTCTCCGGCCTCTTCCTCGGCGTCGGCATCCGCCTCGTCGACTTCAAGATGGAGACGGGCCGCCTCTGGGAAGGCGAGATGATGCGCATCGTCGTCGCCGACGAAATCTCCCCCGATTCCTGCCGCCTGTGGGACATCAAGTCCAAGGACAAGCTGGATAAGGACCGTTTCCGCCGCGACATGGGTGGGCTGGTCGAGGCCTATTCGGAAGTGGCTCGCCGTCTCGGCATCATGTCCGAGAACGAGAACCCGACCATGGGCGGCCCGCGTCTCGTGCAGTGAGCGGGTTTCCTTCGTCATTGAAACTGAAATGCCCGGTTCCACGCCGGGCATTGTCGTTTGGGCTGGCCCTTTTTCTCGCGCTCGCCGGGTGCGGCTACGTCCCCCGCCCGGTCGAAGGCGTGCCGCCCGGGCCGCCGTGGGAGGCGCTGCCCTTGGGCAAGTGGCTCGCCGAGGACCGGGCGGAGCCACAAGCTCTGTCCTTCTGTGCACCGCCCGAATGCCGCCCCGGACTTGCCGTGGCGGTTGTGCGTCTGAAGGGAAAGGACGCGGAGACAACCGACCGCCTCATGAGAAAGCCCGCGGCTCTGGCGCAGGCCCTGCGCTCTCCCAAGACAGCCGTGTCCACGGTAGCGTTGCAGGAAGGCCCGTCCTACGGCTTCACAATCAGCCTCGGCCCTCAAAAAGGCGGCAAGGCGCCGGCCTTCGGCGCGGTCCTCGGGCAGCGCTCTGGCGAGGACCTGATGGTGGTCCTGGTCATTGGCGATGCGGCCGACGCGGTGGAGGCCACCGCACGCCGGGTCGCCCGTGCCGAATTGGGGCAATGAACCGTTGTTTCTTGAAGCCATTGGCTTTATGGCGTTGGCCATCTTTTCAAAAGCCGAGGATCCCATGAAAGCTCGCGTCACCGTGACCCTGAAAAACGGCGTTCTCGATCCGCAAGGCAAGGCCATCGAAGGCGCGCTGAAATCGCTCGGAGTCGAGGGCATCGATGGCGTGCGGCAGGGCAAGGTGTTCGACATCGAGCTCGGCACCACCGACAAGGCAAAGGCCGAAGCGGCCCTCAAGGCGGCCTGCGAGAAGCTGTTGGCGAATACGGTGATCGAAAACTATAACGTTGCAATTGAAAGCGGCCACTGAGGCCGCTCAGATGCAACCGAGGTTTTCAATGCGCATTCTCCTGTCCTGTCTTCTGCTGGGACTCTTGACGGCTTGCCAAACGACGCGCTCGTCAACGAATCTATTCTCCGAAAGCACACGGTTTCCTGCCGACAAGTGGGCTACAAGGAGCATAAAATCTAGCGAGTTCGAAAGCACTGCGTATATCTGCCCGCCGACCAAGTGCGGCGAGTTGGTGATAGTCGCCATAGCCAAATTTGAAGGGCGGAATACGGCCCTCCTGACAACGGAAGATGTCCTTCGTCTGAAGTCTGTCAACGAACCCTTGCTCAGGGAAATGGCGAACCTTCACACGACGAGCAAAACCGGGACGATCGAGATTAAAACCGTCCGGAAGATCAATGCGGAGCCACTAGGCTTCTATTATGACGGCACGGCAACGAACGCCAAAGGCACAAACGCCTACTTCGCCGTTGAAGCCCGTGTCCGAGGCAATCGGATGGTAACGGGTGTCGCATTCTCAGAATCGGCTAAAATGGCGAAAGACAGTCTCAAGCTCGCCAAGCTTCCACCTATCCTGAACTGAGGACCTCATGAAATCCGCTGTCATCGTTTTTCCCGGTTCCAATCGCGAAGGCGACATGTTGCGGGCGCTCAAACAGGCCGGCTCACGGGTTGAGAAGGTTTGGCATGCGGATACCGAGCTGCCTCCCGGCACCGACCTCGTCGTTCTGCCGGGGGGGTTTTCCTATGGCGACTATCTGCGCTGCGGCGCAATTGCCGGGCGCGCGCACATCATGGATGCGGTGCGCGCCCACGCGGCGCGTGGCGGATTGGTCCTCGGGGTCTGCAACGGCTTCCAGATCCTCTGCGAGTCGGGGCTTTTGCCGGGCATCCTGATGCGCAATGCGAACCTGAAATTCATCTGCCACCGTCAGTTCCTGCGGGTGGAGCGCAACGACACGGCCTTCACCAAGGCTTACGCCAAGGGCCAGGCCATCGATGTCTGCGTGGCGCATGGCGAGGGCAACTACACCGCCGATGCCGAAACCCTGAAGCGCCTGGAAGGCGAAGGCCTCGTCGCCTTCCGCTATTGCGACGCCGACGGGCAGGTGACGCCCGATGCCAACCGCAACGGCTCGATGAATTCCATTGCCGGCATCTATTCAGAAAAGCTCAACGTGATGGGCATGATGCCCCATCCCGAGAACCTGATCGAAGACATGATGGGCGGCACGGACGGACGCGGCCTCTTCCAGAGCCTCGTGTCTTCGCTCGCCAAAGCGGCATAAGTCGATAGCGGGGACGAGACGCCCCCGGCTCCCTTAACGGGAAGCGAAGCATCTCAAATGAGGACGCCGATTGTTCCTTCTATCTTCCTTTTGGAAGCGCAAAGAAACGAGACCCTGATGATCCGCAACGACGTCGCCAGCACCCCGGAGCTGGTCAAGGAGCACGGGCTGAAGCCTGACGAATACGAGCGTTTCGTGGCGCTCATCGGCCGCACGCCGACGATTACCGAACTCGGCATTGTGTCGGCCATGTGGAACGAGCATTGCTCGTACAAGTCCTCGCGCATGCATCTGCGCGGCCTGCCGACGAAGGCGCCGTGGGTTATCCAGGGTCCCGGCGAGAATGCAGGCGTGATCGATATCGGAGATGGGCTCGCCTGCGTGTTCAAGATGGAGAGCCACAACCATCCCTCCTTCATCGAGCCCTACCAAGGCGCGACGACGGGTGTCGGCGGAATCTTGCGCGACGTGTTCACCATGGGCGCGCGCCCCATCGCGGCGCTGAATTTTTTGCGCTTCGGCGAACCTAATCACCCGAAGACCCGTCACCTCGTGTCTGGCGTCGTTGCGGGCATCGGCGGCTACGGCAACTCCTTCGGCGTGCCGACTGTTGGCGGCAGCGTCGGCTTCCATCCGCGCTACAACGGCAACATTCTCGTCAACGCCATGGCGGTGGGCCTCGCCCGCACCAATGAGATTTTCTACGCAGCGGCGACCGGCGTCGGAAATCCCATCGTCTATCTCGGCTCCAAGACCGGGCGTGACGGCATCCACGGCGCGACCATGGCCTCCGCCGAGTTCGACGATGCCTCCGAGGAGAAGCGCCCGACCGTGCAGGTGGGCGATCCCTTTGCAGAAAAGCTGCTGCTCGAAGCCTGCCTTGAACTCATGAAGTCCGGCGCGGTCATCGCGATCCAGGACATGGGCGCAGCGGGCCTCACCTGCTCCGCCGTCGAAATGGGTGCGAAGGGCGATCTCGGCGTCGAACTCGACCTCGACAAGGTGCCCTGCCGCGAAGAGGGCATGACGGCCTACGAGATGATGCTCTCCGAGAGCCAGGAGCGCATGCTCATGGTGCTCAAGCCCGGCATGGAGAAGGAAGCGGAAGCCATCTTCGTGAAATGGGGCCTCGATTTCGCGGTCATCGGCAAGACCACCGACACGCTGCGCTTCGTGGTGAAGCACCACGGCGAGGTGATGGCCGACCTGCCGATCAAGGAATTGGGCGACGAAGCGCCGCTCTACGACCGCCCGCACATTCCCAACACCCATCTGCCGGTCATCGCGCCGGAAAGCGTGAAGGCCCCGGTCTCGGAAGCCGACGCGCTCGTCAAGCTCGTGGGTTCGCCCGACCAGTGCTCCAAGCGCTGGGTGTGGGAGCAGTACGATCACCTGATTCTCGGCAACACCGTCCAGATCCCCGGCGGGGACGCCGGCCTCGTGCGGATCGAGGATGGGCCGAAGGGCCTTGCCATGACCACCGACGTGACGCCGCGCTATTGCGAGGCCGATCCGGTCGAGGGCGGCAAGCAGGCGGTGGCGGAAGCCTGGCGCAACATCACCGCCGTCGGCGGCCTGCCACTCGCCATCACCGACAACCTGAACTTCGGCAGCCCCGAGCGGCCCGAGGTGATGGGCCAGTTCGTCGGCTGCCTGCGCGGCATTTCGGAAGCCTGCCGCGCGCTCGACTTCCCCGTCGTGTCCGGCAACGTGTCGCTCTACAACGAGACCAACGGTCAAGGCATTCTGCCGACCCCGGCCATCGGCGGCGTCGGCCTGCTCGACGACGTGACGGTCAATGCCTCCGTCGCTTTCAAGGACGAGGGAGAGGCCATCATCCTCATCGGCGAAACTGCAGGCTGGCTGGGGCAGTCGATCTACCTCCGCGACATCTGCGGCCGCGAAGAAGGCGCGCCACCGCCGGTCGATCTCACCACCGAGCGGCGTAACGGCGACTTCGTGCGCCAGCTCATCCGCTCGCGACAGGTCAAGACGGTGCACGACTGCTCCGATGGCGGCCTCGCGCTCACGCTGGCCGAGATGGCGATGGCCGGCGGAATCGGCGCGACCATTGCCACCGCGCCGGAGGGCTTGGCCCTCCATGCCTTCCTCTTCGGTGAGGATCAGGGCCGCTATGTGCTCGCCGTCGACCCGGATGAAGCCGCTGACATCCTCTATGAGGCCGCATCCATCGGCGTTCCGGCGATGGCGCTCGGCATCACGGGCGGCGATTCGTTGATTCTGCCCGGCGGGCAGGCCATATCGGTGACGAAATTGAAGGCAGCGCATGAATCCTGGCTGCCGGACTACATGGCCGGCAAGGCTTGAGGAACTGACACGATGCCGATGGATGCGCGCGAAATCGAAAACATGATCAAGGCCGCCCTCCCCGACGCGGAGGTCGAGATCAAGGATCTGGCGGGAGACGGCGATCACTACGCCGCCACCGTCTCCTCCTCGGCCTTCAAGGGCAAAAGCCGGGTGCAGCAGCACCAGATGGTCTACGCGGCGCTGCAAGGCCGCATGGGCGGCGCGCTGCACGCTCTTGCACTGACGACACTGACGCCCGACAATTAATGATCGAACCCGGCGCCTTGAACGCCGAGGAACAGGAGAATTCCATGACCGACGCCCGCCAGGTGATCGACAACGAAGTGAAGTCCAACGACGTCGTGCTGTTCATGAAGGGCACGCCGCAATTCCCCATGTGCGGGTTCTCGGGCCAGGTGGTCCAGATCCTCAACTACCTCGGTGTGCCCTATAAGGGCGTCAACGTTCTCGAGGACGAGGGCATCCGCCAGAGCATCAAGGACTATTCCAACTGGCCGACCATTCCGCAGCTCTATGTGAAGGGCGAGTTCGTCGGTGGCTGCGACATCACTCGCGAGATGTTCCAGGCCGGCGAGCTGCAGCAGCTCTTTGCCGACAAGGGCATCAAGATCGAGCAGAGCGCCTGAGGCGCTGCGCCAATCACGTATTCAAAAGCGGGGCCCATCCCCGCTTTTTTATTGGGCCGCCGCCTGCGCCCGATGTTTTGTCACATAGCCCCGACCCGGCGCTTTCGGGCACATTGCGCCCGCATTCGCCGCCACAAGAACGATATGCGGCGATCTTCGATCGGGGGTTTCATGTCCGAACAGCAAACGAACGTCGTCATGTTCAGGCCGCGCAAGGGCGCCGAGATACGGTACCCGGCCAAAAGCCTGCTTGAGAGGGTCTATGCGGCCGGCTCCATCGCGGTCGCGGCGGACGACATCGCCACCAAGACGGCAGCCACGATGCTGGAAGCGCTAGGTTTGCTCGTCATCGAGCAAGTGCAGATCAACGGCACGATCCAGCCAGTCATCCGCGGCCAAGCGACAGGCCGACCGTGGCGGCTATCCAAGCCCGCCTTCACCGGGCGGGCCGGGGCGCCGGATGGAATGGGAGCCTTTCTGGCCTAGCGCCTAGGAACGTCCCAAAGCCGCGCGCATGAAGGCCAGCGCGTCCGGCGAAGCCCATTCCGCGGGGCCCTTCAGAAGCGCCAGTTCGCAGCCGGAATCATGCACGACGAAGGTCGCCGGCAGGCCGACCACGTGCCCGGACTTCTGGAGCGTCTGCAAAACCTTGCCCGTCGGGTCCGCGTAGTAGGCGAGGTTGTGGACCCCGTTCTCCTGCAGCCATGCCCTCGGCTTGTCGGGGTTGCGGGTGTCGACATTGATCGCGACGACCTCGAAATCCTTGCCGCCGAGTTCCGCCTGGAGCTTGTCGAGCGCCGGCATTTCCTGGCGGCACGGCACGCACCACGTCGCCCATAAATTCACGAGAATCGTTTTGCCGCGGAAGTCGGACAGCGTTTTGGGCTGGCCGTCCGGTCCGGTGAAATTGATCGCGGGCGCGGGTTTTGGCGTGCTGCTCACCCCGACGGCCGCCACCTCGCCCTTCGCCAGGGGTTTGAGACTATCGAGAACGGGCTTCGCGAGCCGGCATTCGGAGGCGCCGGAAGCGGTCAGCTCCGGCCTCGAAAGCCCATACCAAACGCCGGCAGCGGCAACGAGGCCCAGCCCGACGATGACGGCGGCCCAGAGGAGACGGGGCACCGAACGCGTGTGAGATGCAGAAGACATGATCCATGCATCTGACGCGTTTTCTCGCGCCCCTCAACCCCCGAACGCGGCGGGATGATCACGATCCCGTGCTGCTGGGAGCGGCAAAGCGGGTCAGATCACAAAGAAATCCGCCGACGTCATCTTCAGATTCTTGGACAGGGTCACGAATTGCATCGCCTTGCCCTTGCCCGACCCATCGGCATCGTAGAGGAGCGCGCCGGTCTTGTCGTTGTAGATGATACGGTCATCCTTGTCGTGAGCCGCCGCGCCGATCCAGAAAGCGCCCTTCGCTAGCGCACCCTTCTTCGCAATTTTCGAGAAGATCGATTTGGCGAGATGAATCGTGTCGTCCTTGACGTTGAAGTCGACGATCTTGTCCACGTTGGTCTTGGCGTTGAGCTTCGTATCGAAGATGAAGGCGTCCTTGCCGATCCCGCCTTTGAGCGTATCCTTACCAAGGCCACCGGCAAGCTTGTCGTTACCGGATCCGCCATCGATTACGTTGGCGCCGGCATTGCCGGTGATGACATTGGTCAGAGAATTGCCCGTCAGCTTGAGGGATGCGGCACCCGCCGCGGTGAGATTCTCGAGGAAGGCGGCAAGCTTATAGTCAATGAGCGTGATCACCGTGTCGGTGCCGCCGGACGAGGTTTCGACAACCTTATCGGCAGCATTGTCGACATAGTAAGTATCATTCCCGGCCCCACCCTGCATCGTGTCGGCCCCCGTGCTGCCATTTAGCACGTTTGCCAAACTGTTGCCGACGAGAGTGTCGTTCTTGTTGGCGCCGCCCAGGTTGATGTTGGCGATACCCTCCTGGGCCTTGAGGACTTCAACCTCGGTATCGTTGCCGAGATTGGCGGTGTAGCCGACGATGATGGTATCGTACCCTCCACCTCGCTCCTCGATGACGGCATCGCCGGGCGTCAAGTAATAGACGTCATCGCCGGCGCCGCCGACGAGGGTGTCGCGCCCCTCGCCGCCCCTAAGGATGTCACTTCCGGCATACCCATAGAGCTTGTCGTCACCCCGCCCACCCGACAGGGTGTCGCCATAGATCGTGCCGCCGAACTGTTCACCGCCGTCGCCGGCCTGCCATTGAACGCCCGTAGGACGCGGATCGAAGATCTGCGAGAGCGTCTGCGCAGCATCGCCGTTGTGGTCGACCCAGGAAGTGACGAACCGTCCATCGTTGAGCACGGTCAGCGAGTGGCCGTCCTGATCTCCCGTCTTGTTTGCCCCAATGGTGAAAGGAGCGAAGACCTCACCGCCGGAGGAGTTGTACGTGGCAGCGACGATATCCGAATCCGCGCCATAGCGAGAGAACGCCACCGCAAAACCGCCATCCGGCAGCGCCTTGACCACGGGCGAAGCGACGCTTGCATCGTTGTTCTTGTAAATAAGGATCTCGTCGCTGACGGGGGTGCCGTTCCCGTCATATATCCGGGCCTTGAGCGCCCCACCCGCCGCGACGCCATCGCCCCAAACGGCGACGAAGCGGCCATTGGCGAGGGCAGCAATCGCCGGCGGAGACGAGACATTGTCGAGATGCGTGATCGTGACAATCCTCTCCGAACCGACATAGGCAACGAGATCAACGCCCGGATCCAAGTCTGGAATCACATAATCGAGCGTCACGCCGACGCCGGTCGTCAACCCGGCGCTCACGGGCATGGAGCCGTGGGAAGATAGAGGCTCATCATGCTCTTGAACCCCGGCTTTATCGAAGAACGCACGCCGAACCGTCGTCGCGTCTTCGTAAGAGATCATGTAGGTGCCGTCGGCCAACGCAGCGATTCGCGGGGAAGAAAGCGCCGTACCCGCACCGACCGCAATGATACCGCTGTCCGCTTCATGATTGGCGCGCATGATCTGAGACTTGATCGTCGTTGCGCCCAGCCCATCGTCTTGCGTCCAGGCGACGACATAGCGGCCATCGCCGAGCACGGAAGCGGCGATGGAGGTGATGAAGCCGCTGGAAGCCGACGCGAGGACGAAGACCGCCCCGCTCGGCGTGCCATCGGCATTGAAGACACGGGCGACAGCGTCGCTCCCTCCTCCCTCCTTCGCGCGGCTCCACACAGCGAGAAGCGTGCCGTCCGCCAGCGCCGTCAGTTCAGATGCGGTTCCCCCAGCAATCAGTTGTTCGGATCCCGACAGAACAGGTTGCGCCATAATGAGCCCTCTCAACAAAACCGTTACGTTATCTCATCATTATTGAGCTGAGATGGCGGTGTCACCTGAAATGTCCTTACGGAGCGCAATGGAAAGCGGACCAGGGCTGGCGAGCAGGGCGTAAAGCCCAGCTGCAGCCTCGGTTGCGGCAAGGCGAACCGGTTTGCCTGCCGGGATCTCGTGGCAATAGAAGATTCGGAGCGCGTGAACCCTGTTCTAGCCTCTCGCCTCCGCGGCTCCTTCCCGTTATGGTGCGGCCACGTTTCGGAGCATCTGATGTCGCCACGCCTTGTTTCTTCCCGCGCAGTGCTTGTTGCGGGCCTCCTCGTCCTCAGCCTCTCGGCCTGTGGCCGCCGCGGCGCGCTTGAGCCCCCGCCGGATCCCTCGGCTCCGACGGCTCAGCAGGGGGCCGCAAGCGGGAGCGAAGATGAAAGTGCGCTCCCCTCGCCGGTCGGCACACAGCGTAAAAAGGTCAACCGCGCCTATAAGATCCCCGACCAGCCCTTCATCCTCGACCCGCTGCTCTAGGCCCGGCCATGCATCATTTCGCCTACCGTCAGGGCGTTCTCCATGCGGAGGACGTCGATCTGCGCCGTCTCGCGGATGAAGTCGGAACCCCGTTCTATTGCTATTCCTCGGCGACGCTGGAGCGGCACTATCGCGTCTTCGCTGAAGCTTTTGCCGATACCGACACCCTCGTCTGCTACGCCATGAAGGCGAATTCGAATCAGGCGGTGCTGCGGACACTCGGCCGCCTTGGGGCCGGCATGGATATCGTCTCCGAGGGAGAACTGCGCCGCGCGCTTGCGGCGGGTGTTCCGGGAGAACGGATCGTCTTCTCCGGCGTCGGCAAGACCAAGGCCGAGATGGCCTTTGCCCTCGACAGCAACATTCTCTGCTTCAACGTCGAATCCGAACCCGAGCTCGAGGCCCTGTCGGACGTCGCCATTTCCAAAGGACGGCGCGCGCCGATCTCAATCCGCATCAACCCCGATGTGGACGCCAAGACCCACAAAAAGATTTCGACCGGCAAATCGGAGAACAAGTTCGGCATCCCGATCGCCCGCGCGCGGGAGGTCTATGCCCGGGCAGCGCAACTGAAAGGCATCGAGATCACCGGCGTCGATATGCATATCGGCAGTCAGATCACGGATCTTGAGCCGTTCGACAACGCGTCGGCGCTGCTCGCGGAGCTTGCCCGCGATCTGATGTCCGACGGGCACAAGCTGCATCACATCGATCTGGGGGGCGGCCTCGGCGTTCCCTATCGTGAAGACAACGAGCCCCCGCCGGACCCACAGGCCTATGCCGAGATCATCAAGCGCCATACGCGCGGCCTCGGCCTCAAGCTCGTTTTTGAAATGGGCCGCCTGATCGCCGGAAACGCTGGCATCCTGGTGACGCAGGTTATCTATGTGAAGGAAGGCGCGGGCAAGACTTTCGTCATCGTCGACGCTGCGATGAACGACCTGATCCGCCCGACGCTCTACGACGCCTATCACGACATCAAGCCTATCGTGGAACCGGCGCGCGATGCAAAGCACATCGTGGCCGACGTGGTCGGCCCCGTCTGCGAAACGGGCGATTATCTGGCGCTCTCCCGCGATATGCCCGCAGTGAAGCCGGGCGATCTCCTCGCCCTCATGACCGCCGGAGCCTACGGCGCCGTCCAGGCGACGACATACAACACCCGTCGGCTGGTGCCCGAAGTGCTTGTGCGCGATTCCGATCACGCCGTCGTGCGGCCCCGCCCGTCTTATGAGGATCTGATCGATCTCGACCGGGTTCCGGGCTGGCTAATCTAGATCGCAGCGACAGCCCCTTTTTCAAAGCTCGAAATCGCACGCCTCCGGCGTGCGATTTCGGACGCAGTGTTTATCTGAACGCCCGACCAACTCGCGCATCGCTGAGACGCGATCAATTCGGCCCACATGATCGCGGATCTTAAGCCGCTATCCCACCACGTTGCCCGAAAAGGGCTGCGGGGAGTTCCTTTGCACCCCCGTGAAGTCGCAACCGCGGCGAGTAAGCAGGCTGCCGGAAAGCGCGCATAACAAAACCCCGGCACTTTCGCGCCGGGGTTTGTTTCGATCCTCCGATGATCGGGTTAGATCACCATGAAGTCGGCATAGGTCATCTTGAGGTTCTTGTCCAAGGTGGCGAAGTGAACCGCCTTGGCAGCTCCGTTGCCGTCGGCATCGTAGAAGAGCTTGCCCGTCTTCTTGTCGTAGACGATGTAATCGTTCTTGTCCTTCGCCTCGGTGCCGATAGTGAAGAACTTCTTGTCGAGCTTCGCAGGCTTCGCGAACGTGCCCTTGGTGCCGAGCTTCTTGAAGATCGCGTTGTCGAGGAAGATCGTGTCGTCCTTGACGTTGAAGCCCACGATCTTGTCGACATTGGTCTTGCCGAGCTTGGTGTTGAACACGAACGCGTCCTTGCCCGCGCCACCCTTCAGGGTGTCGTTGCCAAGGCCGCCGTTCAGCGTGTCGTTGCCAGCGCTGCCATCGAAGCTGTCCTTTCCGGAGCCGCCGACGAGGTAATCATGGTCCTTCGAGCCGACGACGCCCCTCTCTGCGACGTCCTTGACGGTGATGGTGAAGTCCCTGTCGAGGAACCCACCCGAGCCGTCCTTCACGCGCACCGTGATCTTGTGCGACTTGGCCTGCTCGTAGTCGAGCTTAAGGCCGTCATCCACCACGATCTTGGTGCCGTCGAGCTTGAAACGACCGCCGGCAGTGTCGATCAGTTTGAACTCGAGGGTGGCGTTGTCGCCCTCGTTCGGGTCGGTCGCCGACAGAGTGCCGACCGTCAGGCCGTTGCGGGCCATCTCGGCCACCGACAGATCGCTGAGCTTGAGCTCCGTCGGAGCGCGGTTGGCAACCGTCGCGTCCACGGTAACGACCTTCTCGACCGCGCTCGCGCCCTGCTCGTCCGTCACCGCGATGGTGAACTCGGTGAGTTCGCTCGCGCCGACGACGCCGTTCGGACGGTCGTTCGGATCAAACTTGAGCCCCTTGACCGCCTCCGTCACAGCAGCCGCCGTGTCGGTGATGGTGTAAACGCCGGTCGCGGGATCATATTCGCCGCCACCAAGGTTGGTCAGGACGCCGTTCGCCTTGTTGCTAAGCGTGATCTTGACCGTCACTTTCGCGCTGTCGTTATCGGAGATGACGACGTCGGCGAAGGGCGCGATGGTCGCATTGTCGAGAACGCTGTGAGCCACGGTCGGGACGTTCACAACTGGTGCTTCGTTATCGGCCACAGCGAGGGCGTCGATGATCTTGACGACGCCGAAGAACTTCCCGTCCGGCAGCGCATCGCGAGCGGCAAGGAGCTTGGCTGCCAGATCCGCCACGTAGGCGGCATCACCGAGATGTCCGGCAATGCTCTTGAGAACCGTGGTGTAGGAATCGGCCTGCAGTTCCGCAACGCGCGCGGCAACGGCAGCATTACCGGTCACTGCGCTCCATTCGGTGATCAGAGCCTGACGATCCTCGTTGACCACGGCCACATGAGCCGAGATCGCAGCCGCCATCTCTTCAGCCGTCGTCGCAGCATCAATCGCATTGATGAACTGATACTTGGCATATTCGACTTCGATCTGATGGTTCAGAGCGGCCTTGAGGTCGGCAACCGTCGTATAATTGCCGAACAGGGTCTTGATCTCCTTCACACCGAGCGCGATCGCCTGCTGACGACCGGCATTGTCCGGAAGCTCGCGGAAATGCTCCGCATTCACGCCATCGAGAAGGCTCGCTTCGTGAGCATCGATCGCGGCCAGAATTGCGGTCGCGTCTGCAGCACCGTTGAACTCCGCGAGAAGAGCGGCAGTATCCACAGCCTCGGCCGCAGCGTCCATCGCAGTGACGATCTTGACGACGCCGAAGAACTTCTCGCCCGGCTGCTCAACGCGGGCGGCAAGAAGCTTGGCCGCCAGATCCGCCACGAAGCCGGCATCACCGAGACGTCCGGCAATGTTCTTGAGAACCGTGGTGTAGGAATCGGCCAGCAGCTCCGCAACGCGCGCGGCAACGGCGTCATTACCGGTCACAGCGCTCCATTGTGTGATCAAGGTCTGACGATCCGCGTTGACCACGGCTACATGAGCCGAGATCGCAGCCGCCATCTCTTCAGCCGTCGTCGCAGCATCAATCGCGTTGATGAACTGATACTTGGCATACTCGACTTCGATCTGATGGTTCAGAGCGACCTTGAGGTCGGCAACCGTCGTATAATCGCCGAACAGGGTCTTGAGCTCCTTCACACCGAGCGCGATCGCCTGCTGACGACCGGCATTGTCCGGAAGCTCGTGGAAATGCTCCGCATTCACGCCATCGAGAAGGCTCGCTTCGTAAGCATCGATCGCGGTCAGAATTGCGGTCGCGTCGGCAGCACCGTTGAACGCCGAGAGAAGAGCGGCGGTATCCACAGCCTCGACCGCAGCGTCCATCGCAGTGACGATCTTGACGACGCCGAAGAACTTCTCGCCCGGCTGTTCAGCACGAGCGGCAAGAAGCTTGGCTGCCACATCCGCCACGTAGGCGGCATCACCGAGATGTCCGGCAAGGCCCTTCAGAACCGTGGTGTAGGAATCAGCCTGCAGCTCCGCAACGCGCGCGGCAACGGCGTCATTACCGATCACTGCGCTCCATTCCGTGATCAGAGCCTGGCGATCCGCGTTGACCACGGCCACATGAGCCGAGATCGCAGCCGCCATCTCTTCAGCCGTCGTCGCAGCGTCAATCGCGTTGATGAACTGATACTTGGCATACTCGACTTCGATCTGATGGTTCAGAGCCAGCTTGAGGTCCGCAACCGACGTATAACTGCCGAACAGGTTCGCGATCTCCTTCACGCCGAGCGCGATCGCCTGCTGACGACCGGCATTGTCCGGAAGCTCGTGGAAATGCGCCGCATTCACGCCATCGAGAAGGCTCGTTTCGTAAGTATCGATCGCGGTCAGAATTGCGGTCGCGTCGGCAGCATCGTTGAACGCCGCGAGAAGAGCGGCAGCGTCGACCGGATCGTCGGACGGATCGTTGTCGACGGTAATCGTGATGTCCTTCGTGAACGGTGTGTTTTCGCCGTCCGAAACCTGGATCTTCAGCGTGTGCGAGGTCGCGAACTCATAGTCGAGCGCGGCCTTCAGAATGACCACACAGGTGCCGTCTTCGTTCTGTACGACATTGAAGAATTCGTTCGAGATTTCTTCGCCCGCGTCGTCGACGAGCTTGAAGGTGAAGTTGTTGACCGCGGCCGTGTCTGCATCGACCGCCTTCAGGGACGCAACGACAGTGCCAATGTCCGCATTTTCGACAACCGTGCCCCCGGTGAATTTGATGTCCGTCGGGGCGCTGTCGTTCACGTCGTCAAGCGCGATCGTGAACTGCTCCCGCGCGACGATTTCGCCGCCAGCGTCCCGCACGATGATCTTGGCAACGAGATCGCCCGGGTTCTCGTAATCGAAGGCGCCCGGGTTCTTCACGAAAAGGTTGTTGGTTTCCGGATCGATATCGAAAACTTCCGACCCGCCATCGAGCTCGAAAGTGTAGGTGCCCACATCGTAGCTGAGCGTGCCGATCACGTCGCCGGCATGGGGATTTTCGGCGATATTGACCTTGGAAAGCTCCAGCGTTCCGCCGGCGAGGAAAGTTGAACTTAAAGTCGTCATGAGAGTGCCCCCTTGAAGCGTCTTCCCTAGAAAGGAGCGGATCATATATCGTTATGGGAACATTATTTCAACCTAAACCTTCAACCGCTGGCAGAAGAGCAACCCTTTGAATGGGAATATCTTTTCAGCATGGCGCAATAAATTAAACTTACGGTTGCGCATTCTCTGGAACTTCTGGCCTGCGCTCGCAAGGGCCGCCGCCCGAGGCGATGGTATGCTATTCTATTAGCCTGGACCGCCCACGCTTTACCTCCCTCTCACGCCATAAGCTCAGAGATCGCGAGCCAGCGGGAATTTTCCGCAACGACAAGGACAGGAACGGTCGTCTCGCGACACGCGAAAAGCTGCACCGCCCCATGCCTCTTGGTTGGCCGACATGACGGAAAATTGATCTCCCCGCATGACCGCGCAAACCTCGATCCGTGCCGATTTGGCGGCTGCCCACGAGAACGAGCCGTGCTAACCTCGCTCGCCGGGCGTTATGTAGGAAAGGCCGTGCAGCCGGAGACCGTGGCATGAGCGAAGGCCCACAGCCGAAATCGACGCAGACGCCCTTGAACCGGCAGTTCGAGCAATTCGTCGCGCGGGCGGGCCGGTTCCTGTGGTGGGAGCGTGCGTGGCCGCGGATTTGGCTACCGCTTTTTGTCCTCTCCCTCTTCCTGACAGTTTCCTGGCTCGGCCTCTGGCTCGATCTGCCTCCCTTCTGGCGGATCGTGGGTCTTGGCCTGTTCGCGGCCGCTGCCCTTTTCTCGGTCTGGCCGCTGCTTCGGTTGCGCTGGCCGAGCCGATTGAACGCGCTCGACCGCCTCGACCGCGACACCGGCCTCAAGGATGCGCCCGCGCGCGCCTTGGACGACACGTTGGCCTCAGGCACCGACGATCCCGGCACCCAGGCCCTCTGGGCCCTCCATCGCAAACGCGCCGAGGAAGCGGTTGCGCGGATGCGCGTGGCACCTCCCCGGCCCGACATGCCCAAACGCGACCGCTATGCGCTGCGCGCGATGGGGGTTCTGGCGCTTGTCGCCAGTGCATTCGTTGCGGGGCCGGAAATGGGCTCACGGATCGGCGCGGCTTTCGACTGGCATGCGCCCAAAGCCGCCGCTCCGGCCTTTCGCATCGACGGCTGGATCGACCCGCCGCGCTATACCCGAACCCCGCCCGTCATGATCGACCTTGCCAAGGACCAGCACCTGCGGGCGCCGGTCCATTCGACAGTGGTCGTTCGCATCGCGGGCGACGGGAAAGCCGAGATTGTCCCCACCGCCGGGCTGATGCCCCTGCCGCCTCACGGCACTCAGCGGGCGGGTCTTCGCGAGGAGCGCTTCACTCTTGAGAACAATGCCGAGGTTGCTGTCCGGACAGGCTCCCGAAGCGTCCGGCTGACACTCGAGTCGATACCCGACAAGCCGCCCGAAATCGCGTTCACCGCGCCGCCCGAGGTCAACGCCCGCGGCACCTTCACCCTGCTTTACAAGGGCAAGGACGATTACGGCATCGTCTCCGTGGAAGGCCTGGTGGAGAGACCCGAGGGCGCCAGGGGGCGGTCTCTGGTGGCGCCGCCCCGTCTCGATCTGGCTCTCCCCGGCCACGAGGAAAACGCTCCCGAAACCCGCTCTCAGGTCGATCTGACCAATCACTCATGGGCAGGAGCCAAGGTCACGATCAAGCTCAAAGCCAAGGACGAAGCCGCCCAGGAGGGCACGAGCGAGGCCATCACCTTCACGCTGCCGCAGCGCCCGTTCACGGATCCTCTCGCCAAGGCCCTGGTCGAACAGCGGCGCCATCTGGTCATGGTGCCCGATGATCGCAAGCGGGTGCAGACGGCGCTCGATGCGCTGCTCATCGCGCCCGACACCTTCACTCCGCAATGGGGCGTGTATATGGGCCTGCGCGTTGGGGCGAGCCGCTTGCGGCGGGCACACACGGATCAGGATCTTCTCGATGTGGCCGACTGGCTCTGGACCATGGCGGTCCAGATCGAGGATGGGAACCTGTCGGATGCGGAGCGTGAGTTGCGCGCGGCGCAGGAACGCTTGCGCGAAGCCATGGAACGCGGCGCGCCGAACGAAGAGATCAAGCGCCTCACCGACGAACTGCGCCAAGCCATGGACAAGTTCCTCCGCGAATTCGCCCAGCGCATGCAACAGAACCCGCAAACCCGCGACCCGAACCAGCGCGGACCCGAGCGCGTGATTTCACAGGACGATCTCAACCGCATGCTGCGGCAGATGGAAGACGCGATGCGCCGCGGTGACATGGCCGAGGCCCAGCGGCTCCTCGAGCAGTTGCGCAATATTCTCGATAACCTTCAAACCGCCCAGCCCAACAGCCGCATGACCGATCCTCTCGGCCGCGAGATGAACCAGGCCATGCGGGATCTGGAGAACATGGCGCGCGAGCAGCAGAACCTGCGCGACGACACCTTCCGCCAGGGCCAGAACAAACGCATGCAGCAGGGCGAGCGCAATCGCATGCGGCAGAGGCCGCGCCCGGACAGCGAGGAACAGGACCAGGCCGAGAGCGGCCAGGATGGGCAGCAGAGCCAGGACAGCCAGGCCCTCAGCCAGCGACAGCAGGCGCTGAGGGACGCTCTCGGGGAATTGCAGCGGCGGATGCAGGGCCTCGGCATGCAGAACGAACAGGGCCTCTCGGACGCCGATCAGGCTATGCGCGAGGCCGAGAACGCTCTCGGCCAGGGGCAGGACAGTCCGGCGGTCGACGCCCAGGGACGCGCCCTGGACGCGCTGCGGCGCGGGATGCAAGGCATGGCGCAGCAGATGCAACAGATGCAGCAGGGCGAGGGCGATCAGCCGGGCGTAGGCCAAGGCGGCGAGCAGACCACGCAACGGGATGCGGACCCGCTAGGACGCCCCTTGCGCGATAGAGGCATGTCTGACGGCTCTGTCGTCGTGCCAGGGCCCGACGCCGCCGCCCGGGCACGGCAAATCTTGGACGAATTGCGTCGGAAACTGGGCGATCCCAACCGGCCCCAGGAAGAGCTCGACTATTTCGACCGGCTTCTTCGTCGCAATTAAATCAAGGTTAATGAGCCTGCTAACGGATCGGCCCTTGCCTCGCCGCCGGGTTCGGGCCACGGTCCGCCGACTTTTGCGATGGAATCAGGATGAATAGCTTCGTCGATCTGCTCGTGCCCGTAGCCGTTGTAGCCGTGGCCTTTGTGCTACTTCTCGGCCTTATCAACATGTTACGTGGCGGAAGCCCGAATCGGTCTCAGCAGCTCATGCGCCTGCGCATCCTGCTGCAATTGCTCGCCATTATCATCATCATGGGCGTTATATGGTGGAGAGCGGCCTAGCTTCCGCCGTGTTGACACTTTTTCGCCATTGTTCTTTTTAAGAGACTGTTAGGCATAGTCGGAGAAAGTACCTCCGACGAACTAACTCTTAACCCCTTCGATGGATCGCTTGATGCGTGTCGGCAAAGCCATTGGCCTGAGCGTTCTGATTGCCTCATTGGGGGCCGCAGGAGCGTTTGCCGCCGAGGTTAAGAAGCCGGCCCTCACGCAGCCCAGTCTCCTGTCCGAATTCCGGTTCGGGTTTTCCGCGCAGGACCCCTGGGGGGCGGAAGGCAGAGACGGCTCGGCCAATTTGACCGGCGAAATCCTTTTCGCGAAGCCGTTTACGCCGTCGGACCTCTTCACAAGCTACTTCATTCCGCGTCCCCATATCGGCGGCAGCGTGAACTTCGACGGTCGAACCAGCTTTGCCTATGCGGGCCTGTCCTGGACCGTGGATCTGACGCCGCAGCTCTTCGTCGAAGGCAGTTTCGGTGGCGCGGTCCACAACGGCAGCCGGAATCATGTTTCCACGCCGGCGGATCTGCAGCCCTTGGGGTGCTCGCCCCTGTTCCGTGAAGCGGGCTCGGTCGGCGTGCGTCTCGCAGCCAACTGGAGCGTGGTGGCCACCATCGAACATCTCTCGAATGCCGGCTCCTGCTCGGAAAATCGGGGCTTGACGAATGTGGGCGCGCGGGTTGGCTATTCGTTCTAAACGAACTCCAACCTTTTGAGCATCCGATGGTCGTTCTCAACCGCATCTACACACGCACAGGCGACAAAGGCACGACCGCGCTCGCGGCCGGTGGCCGTCGCCCGAAAAACGATCTGCGCATCGAGGCCTTCGGCACCGTCGATGAAACGAATGCCTGTCTCGGTCTCGTCCGACTCCACACGGCCGGCCACGAAATCGATCCGATGCTTGCACGCATCCAGAACGACCTGTTCGACTTAGGCTCGGACCTAGCGACGGTCGAGACCGGCAAACCGCTGCCTTACGAACCTCTGCGAATCTCGAAGGAACAGGTCGAGCGTCTGGAGCAGGAAATCGACCAGTTGAACGCCCACCTTTCACCGCTGCGCTCCTTCGTATTGCCCGGCGGAACGGCGGCCGCAGCAGCGCTTCATCTGGCGCGGACCGTCTGCCGCCGCGCCGAGCGGTGCGTGGTCAGTTTGATGGAGAAGCCGGAGGAAAAGGTCTCTGCGGAGGCATTGAAATACCTCAACCGGCTGTCCGACTTTCTGTTCGTCGCCTCGCGTTACATCAACGACAAGGGCGCGCTGGACGTCCTCTGGGTCCCCGGCCAAAACCGCTAGCGCCCGTTCGACCGGGATGATAACGATCCGGTCGAAAGATCACGCCTCACCTCGACCTTTTGAGGCGTGGCCAGCCGGGCAATCCGCAGCGATCACGCTCAAGAGGAGCGGACGATGTTTCTTCCGCTTCACGACGGCGTCCCTCTTCGAAACATGAAGACACCGATCATGACGCGATCGCTGATCGCGGCCTGCATCGTCGTCTATCTCCTGACCTTCTATGAACCCTTGGGGGGCGACGCGCTGGTGGCGGGCTTAGGCCTGATCCCATCCGTGCTTTTCGGCACGGAAAGCCTTCCCGATGGCTATCCTTTCGTGCCCGTGGCGCTGACGCTTGCCACCAGCATGTTCCTGCACGTGTCGTTCCTCCACCTTGCCGGCAACCTGCTGTTTCTTTGGGTTTTCGGAGACAACGTGGAAGACGCGATGGGGCACGTGCGCTTCCTGGTCTTTTTCCTGTTGAGCGGCAGCATCGCCAGCCTGACCCATGCACTTGCCCTCCCGACTTCAGACCGACCATTGATCGGCGCATCGGGCGGGGTTGCCGGTGTAGTCGCGGCCTATCTCATTCTTTATCCCCGTGTCCGCATCTGGTGCCTTTTCCTGCAAGGGATTCCCTTGCGTCTGCCAGCTTACTGGGCCATCGGATTCTGGTTTGCCCTGCAAATCGTGGCAGCCTTCTTCGGCAGCGACGACGGTGTTGCCTGGTATGCGCATCTCGGCGGTTTCATCACGGGCGCTATTCTTATCCCCTTCATGCGTCTTCACCCCGATCCCATTCGGGCGCGCATCGAGGCGCAGGAACTGCAGGCGCCGCGTTGACAATCGAAAACCGACCGCTACGGTCCCTCTCATCTTTTTCCTGCCTGTCCGGAAGCAGGCCACGCCGCCTCCGGATCTGACCTTTCGATAGGAACAGACAAATGAAGCTTCTGGTGCCTGTGAAGCGTGTCGTCGACTTCAACGTGAAGATCCGGGTGAAGCCCGATGGGTCCGGGGTTGAGTTGGCGAACGTGAAGATGTCGATGAACCCCTTCGACGAGATCGCTGTCGAGGAAGCGGTCCGGCTGAAGGAGCAGGGCAAGGTGACCGAAGTGGTCGCCGTTTCCGTCGGCCCGGCGCAGGCGGCTGAGACCCTGCGCACCGCGCTCGCCATGGGCGCGGATCGCGGCATCCTGGTGAAGACGGACGCAACCGTCGAGCCATTGGCCGTGGCCAAGATCCTGAAGAAGGTTGTCGAGCAGGAAAGCCCGCAGCTCGTCATCATGGGCAAGCAGGCCATCGACGACGATTCCAACCAGACGGGCCAGATGCTGGCAGCTTTGCTCGGCTGGCCGCAGGGCACCTTCGCGTTCAAGGTCTCGCTTAATGCCGGCACCATCGACGTCACCCGCGAGGTCGATGGCGGATTGCAGACGGTCGGCCTCAAGCTGCCGGCCATCGTCACGACGGACCTGCGCCTGAATGAGCCGCGCTACGCGTCTCTTCCCAACATCATGAAGGCCAAGAAGAAGCCGCTCGATGAGACCACGCCTGAGGCGCTCGGTGTCGACGTCGCTCCGCGCCTGAAGGTGCTCAAGACGGCGGAGCCCGGCGGCCGCAAGGCGGGCGTCAAGGTCGGCTCCGTCGCCGAGCTGGTGAACAAGCTCAAAACAGAAGCTGGCGTGCTCTGAGCGGAAGGATTTGAAGACATGACGACGCTTCTCATTGCCGAGCACGACAACGCTCACCTGAAGGACGCCACCAACAAGGCGCTCTCCGCCGCCGCTGCACTCGGCGCGCCCGTGCATGTGCTGGTGGCCGGCGCGAACGCCAAGGCCGCAGCCGATGCCGCGGCGAAGCTCAGCGGCGTCGAGAAGGTGCTCTTGGCCGACAATGCGGCTTATCAACACCAGCTCGCCGAGCCGCTGGCGGCGCTGATCGTGTCGCTCGCCGGCCCCTATGACGCCATCGTCGCCCCCGCGACCACGACGGCCAAGAACGTGCTGCCGCGGGTCGCAGCGCTCCTCGACGTGATGCAGGTCTCCGACATCACCAAGGTCGTCTCGGCCGACACCTTCGAGCGGCCGATCTATGCCGGCAACGCCATCCAGACCGTGCAGGCGACGGACGGCAAGAAGGTTATCACCGTGCGCACGGCCTCCTTCCCGGCGGCTGCCGAGGGCGGTTCCGCCCCGGTCGAGAGCGTGGCCCCGGCTGCCGATCCGCAGGTCTCGACCTTCAAGGGCGAGGAGATCGCCGTGTCCGACCGGCCGGAGCTGACTTCGGCCAAGATCATCATCTCGGGCGGCCGCTCGCTGGGCTCGGCGGAGAACTTCGCCAAGTACATCGAGCCCATCGCCGACAAGCTCGGCGCGGCCATGGGCGCGTCGCGCGCGGCGGTCGATGCGGGCTATGCCCCGAACGATTGGCAGGTCGGCCAGACCGGCAAGGTCGTGGCGCCAGACCTTTACATCGCGGTCGGCATCTCCGGCGCAATCCAGCACCTCGCCGGCATGAAGGACTCCAAGGTCATCGTCGCCATCAACAAGGACGAGGAGGCCCCGATCTTCCAGGTGGCCGATTACGGCCTCGTCGGCGACCTGTTCACAATCCTGCCTGAACTTCAGGAGGAGTTGACCAAAGCCGGTCGTTGAGGTCAGGAATGAAGAAGAGCCAGGCGGGCCTCCTGCCCGGTTCTTTCGATGGCAAGGAGGTTCGGGGCGGCGGACAGATGGGTATCGAGATCAAAACCGTTGGCGTGATCGGCGCCGGTCAGATGGGCAGCGGCATCGCCCATGTTTGCTCGCTGGCAGGCTTCGGCGTGCGGCTGCACGATTTGTCCGAGGAGCGGATCAAGACCGGCCTCGCGACAATCAACGGCAACATGTCCCGTCAGGTCGCCAAGGAAACGATCAAGGATTCCGAGCGTCAGGCCGCCCTCGCCCGGATCGTGCCGGCGCTCTCCTACGACGACCTTTCGCCCTGCGATATCGTGATCGAGGCCGCGACCGAGAATGAGGAAGTGAAGCGCAAAATCTTCACCGCACTCTGTCCGTCCCTGCGTCCCGAGACGATGATCGCGACCAACACGTCTTCGATCTCAATCACGCGCCTCGCCGCCTCGACGGACCGGCCGGAGCGCTTCATCGGCATCCATTTCATGAACCCCGTGCCGGTGATGCAGCTCGTCGAGCTGATCCGCGGCATCGCGACCGAGGATGCGACTTACGAATCCTCCAAGGAATTCATCGGCAAGCTCGGCAAGACGGCGACCGTCTCGGAAGATTTCCCGGCCTTCATCGTCAACCGCATTCTCCTGCCGATGATCAACGAGGCGATCTATACGCTCTATGAGGGCGTCGGATCGGTCGATGCCATCGACACCGCCATGCGGCTCGGGGCCAACCACCCCATGGGCCCGCTCCAATTGGCGGACTTCATCGGCCTCGATACCTGCCTTTCCATCATGCAGGTACTGCACGAAGGCCTCGCCGACTCGAAATATCGCCCCTGCCCGCTTCTCGTGAAATACGTGGAAGCCGGATGGCTTGGGCGCAAAGCCAAGCGCGGCTTCTACGATTACCGCGGCGAAAAGCCCGTTCCGACCCGCTAAGGCCTCAAACGAAGCGCCGGAACAGGTCGGCGAAGAAGTAAGGGCCGAAGCTCCACAGCCCGGCCCAAAACACCGCTCCGATGGCGTTGGCACTGACGAAGTGGAGCCATGGCATCCCAACCGTGCCTGCGACCAGCCCATTGAGCTGGCGCAGCAGCACGACGAACCGCGCCGTCATCACCATCACGAAGCCCTTCTCTCGCGCCACGCCTTCGAGATGGGACAAACGCTCCGGCGTTAGCTTCACCAAAGATCCATAGCGGTGCAGCAGGGGGCGGCCGCCGTAGCGGCCGATGAGGTAGCCGGTGCTGTCGCCAAGCACGGCCGCCGACCAGGCCGCGAGAAAGACGTGCCCGATGGCAAGGTCGCCCCTCGTCGCCAGCACCGCAGCTCCGATGAGAGCGCTTTCACCCGGCAGCGGCGCACCGAAACTCTCGAGATAGATGATGACGAAAAGGGCCGCGACGCCATAGGCCGCGACGGCCGCATCGAACGAGCCCAGGCCATGCTCCAGGACGCTCATGGGACCTCCCGCCTTCGTCACCGCCTCTCGTCTAAGCGGCTCGCCAGTATTCACGCTCCGACATCATCCGTCACCTTGTCGGTACTCATGCGATTTCTGTGGGTGTGGCATGAAGGGCGCGTGGTTACGCTTCACAACAGCGTCACAGTTTCATAGTCTGATACAAACGGGATACAGATCTTCTCTCTTCGAGGAGGTGAGGTGACGATACACGTCCAGCCTGTTGTGCGACCGGAGGCCTGCCCGGCCCTCGTCCTCAATGCCGATTACCGGCCTTTGAGTTACTACCCCTTGTCGATCTGGTGTTGGCAGGATGCGATCAAGGCGGTGTTTCTCGACCGGGTGAACATCGTCTCAGAGTATGACAAGGTCGTGCGAAGTCCGACCTCGGAAATCCGCCTCCCCTCGGTCATCTCGCTCAAGACCTACGTCAAGCCTTCCCGACAACCGGCCTTCACCCGCTTCAACGTCTTCCTCCGCGACCGTTTCACCTGCCAATATTGCGGCACCCACGAGGATCTGACCTTCGATCACGTCATTCCCCGCTCCAAGGGCGGCCAGACGACCTGGGAAAACGTGGTCGCCGCCTGCGCCCCCTGCAATCTGCGCAAAGGCGACCGAATGCCCCGTGATGTGGAAATGTGGCCGCGCCAAAGCCCCTTCGCTCCGACACTGAACGATCTGCATTCCAATGGGCGTCTATTCCCGCCCAATTATCTGCACGAAAGCTGGCTCGACTATCTCTACTGGGACAGCGAACTCGAACCGTAGCCGCTTAAATCCGGTTCTTCGGAGCGGCGAAGCCCGCCACGCCGGCGAGCCCTAGCGAAATCAGCACGTTCCAGCCGGCCAGCGACAGGCCGAGGAAACGCCACGCGGCCTCGGTGCAGCTCACTACCCGCGTCTTCTGCAGCTGATTGAGAAAATCGCCAACGTTGCCCGCGCCACCGCCAGCCGCCCCGCCGCAATCGCTAGGGCCTAGCCACCAGCCCCATTCGACGCCTGCGTGATAGGCGCCCATGCCTGCGCTGACGATGAAGACCAGCACCAAAAGCCACAGGCCGAGCCGCGCCCATTGCCGAGGCAGAAGAGCGCTCGCCAGAGCCAGTGGAATGCCGAGATAATAGGGATCGCGCTGCATGAGGCAGAGCTTGCAGGGTTGATAGCCCCAGACATGCTGGAACACGAGCGCGCCGCCGATCGTCGCCGCTGCTCCCAGCGCGACGGCGAGCGCCGCCTGCCGAACGTCCAATTTGAAGCGCATCGCTCTCGATCTCTCAGAAAAGGTACCGGAAGGCGACAAACCCGCCGACGATCACGGCGACGGAGACGGCCGCGACCAGGTTGAAGTGATTGTCGATGACACGTTTAATCGTCGACCCGAACTTGCTCATCAAAAATCCGACCATGAAGAAGCGCGCCCCGCGCGTGATGATCGAAAGCACGATGAACCAGCCAAGATTATACCCGGCAAAGCCTGAGGTGATCGTGACGAGCTTGTAGGGGATCGGCGTCAGGCCTTTGAGCAGGATGATCCAGTGCCCGTATTGGGCATAAGAGTGCCGAAACGCCTCCGCACCCTGAGTCAGGCCATAAAGCTGAAACAGCCAGGTGCCGACCGAATCGTAGAGCAGCAGGCCGATCATGTAGCCGAGCACCCCGCCAATAACGGACGAGATCGTGCAGATGAGGGCGTAGCTCCAGGCCTTGTCGGGCCGCGCCAGCATCATCGGCACGAGCATCACATCCGGCGGAACCGGGAAGAACGAGCTTTCCGCGAAAGACACGGCGGCCAGCGCGTAGGGAGCCGAAGGCCGGCCCGCGAGGGAAAGGGTCCAGTCGTAGAGGCGTCTCAGCATGGACATCCGAGGGGTGCGACGAGGATTGGGGCCGTCCGGCCGTTCCTCCTTTGAGCACAAGCACGCGCCCCTGACGAGGGGTGTGCATGCCGCGCCCGATCACATCTCCTCCATTGACCCCGCTTCATACCCCATGGTAACTCGGCAACCGCGTTGCCCCTGTGGCGGAATTGGTAGACGCGCTCGACTCAAAATCGAGTTCCGCAAGGAGTGCTGGTTCGATCCCGGCCAGGGGCACCATTCATCACGCCGCTTTCGGTGAGCCGCGAACAATCCCCTCTTCGCGCTTTCGGTATTTGCGACATCAAGCTCTCGTCACAGGCGCGCGTTCTTATTCGCGCTACCGTGCCAGCCCCCGAAACGCCGCCACCACATTCTCATAAACCGGCCGCTTGAACGGAATGATCAGCTCTGGCAGGCGGCTCATTTCTTCCCAGCGCCATTCGTCGAATTCCGGTTTGTGGTGGCCGCCGCCGGGTTGAAGAATGTTGATCTCGCTTTCATCGCCCTCGAAGCGGAAGGCGAACCACTTTTGGATCTGGCCGCGATAGCGCCCGCGCCAGGCGCGGCCGGCCACCATGGAGGGCAGGTCGTAGGCGTACCAGTCGGGTGCTTCGGCCAAGAGGCTGACCGTGCTGACGCTGGTTTCCTCATAAAGCTCGCGGATCGCGGCCTGATAGGGGTCTTCACCCGGATCGATGCCACCTTGCGGCATCTGCCAGGCATAGCCGTCCGCCACATGCTCGCTGCCGGATTCGGAGCGGCGGCGGCCCACGAAAACCAGTCCTTCGCTGTTGAGAAGCATCACGCCGACGCAGGACCGGTAGGGCAGATCCTTCAGGTTCGGTACTCCCTTCGCGCTCCTCATCGGACATAAACCTCTCTTGTGCGGGATATAAGAGTGACGCTTCAGACAGCCCGAGACAAGCCTTTCCACACGTCGCTCGAATCGAAAAAGCCCGGCGGTGGTTAACCGCCGGGCCTGATGAATTCGCAGACAAAGAGTGACAGCGCCTTAGTTTGGCGAAGTCGTCGCGTTGGAGGCACCCTTGCGCACGCCATGGAGGTAGTCGTAGGCGGCGATCAGCTGCTTGTCCTTCGAGGCATCCGGCGGGATATAGGCGGAGGAACCGCCGCGCTCTTCCTTCTCGGCGCCATTCTGAAGGTGGCCCTTCAGACCGGCTTCGCCCTTGGTCTCGTCCTTGCCCTTCAGCTCGTCCGGGATGTCCTGCAACACCTCGACATCCGGCTCGATGCCCTTGGCCTGGATCGAGCGGCCCGACGGCGTGTAGTACCGGGCAGTGGTCAGGCGCACGGCACCGTTGCCCCCGAGCGGAATGATGGTCTGCACGGAGCCCTTACCGAAGGAGCGGGTGCCGAGCACCGTGGCGCGCTTGTGATCCTGCAACGCACCGGCCACGATCTCGGAAGCCGAGGCCGAGCCGCCGTTGACCAGAACCACGAGCGGCTTGCCCTTGGTCAGGTCGCCCGACTTGGCATTGAAGCGCTGCGTGTCCTCAGGATTGCGGCTGCGGGTCGAAACGATCTCGCCGCGATCGAGGAACGCATCGGACACCATGATCGCCTGGTCGAGCAGGCCACCGGGGTTGTTGCGCAGGTCGATGACGAAGCCGGAAAGCTTGTCGGCGCCGATATCGCTCGTGAGCTTGTCGATGCCGGCCTTCAGGCCTTCATAAGTCTGCTCGTTGAACTGGGTGATGCGCAGCACGCCGACGTCGCCTTCGACACGGGCGCGAACGGGCCGAACCTTGATGGTCTCGCGCGTCAGCTTCACCTCGATCGGATCCTTCGCTTCCTTGCGCTGGATCTTGAGCATGACGGACGAGTTGACCGGACCGCGCATCTTGTCGACGGCTTGGTTCAGGTTGAGACCCTGAACGTTGTCGCCGTCGATCTGCGTGATGACGTCGTTGGCGAGAATGCCAGCGCGCGAAGCAGGCGTGTCGTCGATGGGGGTGACGACCTTCACGAGGCCATCCTCCATCGTCACCTCGATGCCGAGGCCACCGAATTCGCCGCGCGTCTGCACCTGCATGTCACGGAAGCTCTTGGCATCCATGTAGCTGGAATGCGGATCGAGCGAGGTCAACATGCCGTTGATGGCCGACTCGACCAGCTTCGGCTCATCCGGCTTCTCGACATAATCCGTGCGAATCTTTTCGAACACGTCGCCGAAAAGGCTCAGCTGACGATAAGTGTCGGACGAGGCGGCAATTGCGCTCGTGCTCGACAGCAAGCTCGTCTGCGACACCATCGTCGCAGAACCGGCACCAATGGCCACGCCAAGAATTAAAAGGGACAGTTTGCGCATTACCCGCGAACCTTCTCGCTTTGCGATTTCGCCCACCATGGACTCGGATCGATCGAACCGCCGTCTTTCCTGAACTCTACATAGAGGACGGGATTGTTCTTTTCTATGGCGTTCCCCGTCAGCGACATGAGAGGCGTTTCCCCCATGGTTGCGACTGGTTCGCCAGCGAGCACGAATTGCCCAACATCGACGTTGATTTGGTCCATACCGGCCAGAAGAACATAATAGCCCCCGCCGGCATTGATGATCAAGAGTCGACCATATGATCGGAAGGGCCCCGCGAAGGCCACCCAGCCGTCAGCCGGTGATACGACATTTGACTTCGGACGGGTCGTGATAGAAATGCCGCGCGTCGTTCCGCCATAGCCGTCCGGCACGCCAAAACTGAGCGTATTTTCGCCGCTGACAGGCCGTGGAAGCAGGCCGCGCGCCTCGGAAAACGGGATTTTGGGAGCAAGCCGCGCAGGGTCGCGGAAAGCAGCCTGAGCAAACTTCTCCTTGGCACTGCGCTCCTGGGCTTCCGCCGCCTTGCGAGCCTCGTCCGCGGCGCGCTGAGCGGCCACGCTTTCCTGCTCCATGCGGTCGATCAATTCTTTGAGAGTGCCGGCTTGGCGGGCGAGCTCGGCGGCTTTTTCCCGCTCCACCCCGATGTTGCGCTCCACCTCCGCGATGCGGCCCTGCCGGGCGTTCATCAGCGCCTTGAGGCGTTCCTGCTCAGCGCCCAGAGCCGACAGCTCCGTTCCGAGGGTGGAACGGTCGGTTGCGATGGCATTCTTGAGGCGGACCAACTCGGCAAGGTCGGACGCGAGCGCTTCGGTCTCAGCCCTCAATTCCGGCAGCACGGCGCCGAGCATGATCGAGGCCCGGACCGCCTCCAGCATATCCTCGGGCCGCACCAGAACCGCCGGCGGCGGGCGGCGGCCCATACGCTGCAGGGCGGCAAAAACCTCCACGATCACGCCCCGGCGCCCGTCGAGGGAGCGGCGAATCGCCGTTTCGCTGGCGGCGAGCGTCTGCAGCCGCTGCTCCAGGGAGCGAATCCGATCCTCGGTAGCCCGGGTCCGCTCCGCCGTCTCGATCAGGGCCGCGTTGAGCTTGGCTCGGTCGGTCTTGATCCCCTCAACCTCGGCTTCGAGCCGCTTGCGGGCCTCGGCGTTCGCCGCCATGGCCTCCTCAAGCGCCTTGAGATCGTTGGCCCGCTGGACCCGCTGCTCCTCCGTCTCAAGCGGCGGCTGCGGGTTCGCCGCGGGCGCGACGGCCTGCTGCGCCCGCGCCGGCCCGGTCGCGAGGGCGGCGATCAGGGCGAGGCCAAGAGCTTTGCCGATAGTGGAGAAGCGGAAGCGGTCCATGCGTCAGGAATCGTCGTGTCCGGCGCGATGATAAGGGTGACCGGCGATCATTGTCAGCGCCCTGTAGAGCTGCTCGGCCACCAGCGCGCGGACGATCTGGTGCGGCATGGTGAGCGCACCGAAGGAAACGACAAGCTCGGCCTTCTGGCGGATCTTGGGATCAAGCCCGTCCGGACCCCCGATGATGCAGGCCAGTCCCGCACGGCCCTCATCGCGCCAGTGCCGGATCCGGTTCGCAAATTCTTCGCTGGTCGGGCTCTTGCCACGTTCGTCGAAGGCGATGATCGCAAACGATCCTGCCTTTTCGAGAAGAACAGAAGCCTCCTCCGCCCGGCGATCGTCATCCCGGCGCGCCCGGCTTTCGGGCAATTCGACCATGTCGAGCCCGGCCACGCCGAGGCTCCGGCCCATGCCTTCGATCCTCTGCCTGTATCGCTCGACCAGCTCCCGCTCGGGGCCGCTCTTGAGACGGCCCACGGCCAGCAAGCTCAATCGCACGACAGGCAGCCTCGATTAGCTGGCTTTGTCGTGAGGACGGTCGGCGCCCCACATCTTCTCGAGGTTGTAGAAGCCACGAACCTCGGGACGGAACACATGGATCAGCACGTCGCCGGCATCGATCAGCACCCAATCGCAGGCAGGCAGGCCCTCGACGCGCGCATTTCCGAACCCCTTGTCCTTGAGGTCCTGAATGACGCGGTCGGCGATGGCGCCCACATGACGGTTGGAACGGCCCGACGTGACGATCATGGTGTCTGCGAGCGAGGTTTTCCCGGCCAGGTCGATGACGACCGTGTTTTCGGCCTTCATGTCCTCGATGGAAGCCAGGGCGACGACCCGGAGATCCTCATCTTGCGGAGCATTCGCTCCGGAGAGAGGGGGAAGCGGATTCTTGTCCGCTCCAATCGGAGATAGTCGGTTCAGGTTCAGACCCTTTCATCCAGCGCTGCAAATCGCGCTGTGCTTATAGAATAATGCCTGATGGCACTTTATTTCAACGGCCTTCCGAATGGGAAGTTCGCCGCGCCCGGCGAAGCTCGGTGGAGGAGAGTGGCGAGCGCGGCCCGTGCAGGAACACCCAGGCGGGGGCTGCGAGGTCCGGCAGAGCCAGGGCATCGCTTTCCGGGATTCTGCCTGAGGCAAGGGTGGTCGCGCCCCGCGACCGGGCTGCCTTCAGGGTCCATCCCGGCCGGTCGATAACCGCAATGGGCATCAGCTGAGCGATGCGACGCCAGCCGCGCCAGCGATGGAAGCTCGCCAGATTGTCCGCCCCCATGATCCAGACGAATCGCACGCCGGGATAGCGGCGCTTGAGGTAGGTCAGGGTATCGACGGTGTAGCGCGCGCCGATATCTGCCTCAAAGGTCGTCACGTCGATGCGGGGATGAGAGGCTATCCTTTTCGCTTCCGCGACTCGCGTTTCGGTAGCCGCGAGATCGCCGGCATCCTTCAATGGATTGCCTGGCGTCACGACCCACCAGATCCGGTCGAGTCCGAGCCGTTTCACCGCCATGCGGCTCACATGACGGTGACCGTCATGTGCCGGGTTGAAGGAGCCGCCATAAAGCCCGATCCGCATGCCGGGCGCGATGCGCGGCAGACGAGCGAGGCCCGACGGGCTCAAGCGAAAGCGCGACGGCGCGGGAGGAGATGCACTCACGGGCGGATCTGGCCCGAACCGCGAATACGATATTTGAACGAGGTCAGCTGCTCGACACCCACCGGCCCGCGCGCATGCATGCGCCCGGTCGCGATGCCGATTTCCGCACCAAACCCGAATTCGCCGCCATCGGCAAACTGGGTCGAAGCATTGTGGAGCACGATGGCGGAATCGACCTCAGCCATGAAACGCTCGGCCACCGCCGCATCGTCGGTCACGATAGAATCGGTGTGGTGCGAGCCGAAGGCCTCGATATGGGCAATGGCTGCGTCGAGCCCGTCCACGACCCGCACCGCGATGATGGCGTCGAGATATTCCGTGCGCCAATCCTCTTCCGTCGCGGGTGTGACACGCGGATCGGCGGCCTGCGTGGCCTCGTCGCCCCTCACGGCGCAACCGGCCTCCAGCAGCGTCGTGACGAGCGGCTTCAGATGTGTGGCGGCGCAGGCCCGGTCGACCAGAAGCGTCTCAGCCGAGCCGCAGACGCCGGTCCGGCGCATCTTGGCATTGAGCACGATGCCCTTGGCCATCTTCAGATCAGCCTTAGCATGGACGAAGACGTGGCAGATGCCCTCCAGATGCGCGAAGACGGGCACCCGCGCCTCATCCTGCACGCGCGCCACGAGGCTTTTGCCGCCACGCGGCACAATGACGTCGATCTGGCCTTCAAGTCCGCTCAGCATCGCTCCCACCGCCGCCCGGTCGCGGGTGGGCACGAGGCGGATCGCGTCGGACGGCAAGCCAGCATCGCTCAGACCCTGTCCCATCGCCTCCGCAATGGCGAGCGAGGTACGAAAGCTCTCCGACCCGGTCCGCAGGATCGCCGCATTACCGGCCTTCAGGCAAAGCGCCCCGGCATCCGCCGTGACATTGGGCCGGCTCTCAAAGATGACGCCAATCACGCCGAGCGGCGTCGCCACACGCTCGATCCGTAAGCCATTCGGGCGCTCGAACTGTGCCAGGACACGTCCGACCGGATCAGGTAAGGCGGCGATGCTTTCGACCGCGTCGGCAATATCGGCAAGCCGTTCGGAGTTGAGTGTCAGACGGTCGAGAAAGGCGGGCGTCTGGCCCTTGGCCTGCGCCTCGGCCACGTCTTCGGCATTGGCAGCGAGAATTGCAGCCGAAGCGGCACGGATGCGTGCGGCCATGGCTCGTAAGGCAGCGTTCTTCTCGTCTGCCGTGGCAATAGCGAGGCGGCGCGCCGCCAAGCGTGCGCGGCGACCGATGTCGCGCATCAGGGCCGGGACATCGGACGGCTCACCCGAAACCGCTTGCGCGACGTTGAATCGGCTGGCGGGAGAGGTCCCGCGATGAGTGTCACCCATGTCCAAGCCTCACGGAGCATCCGCCCCGAAAACGAAAACCATCGCACGAAGAGCGTCGCGGGAGCCGCGCCGCACCCTGTCTCCCGACAAGGCAAAGCATGCCCTCACCGCCGCGCTTCGCGTGGGCACCTCCGGCTGGCACTACGAGGACTGGAGAGGCCCCTTCTATCCCGCCGATATGTCGCCCAAGGACTTCCTGTCCTTTTACGTCGAACATTTCAATACGATGGAGATCAACAATTCCTTTTATCATCTTCCGACTGAGAAAGCCGTCAAGGCATGGCACGACACCGCGCCGGAGGGCTTCGTCTTCGCCTGGAAGGTCTCGCGGTTCATCACCCACATCAAGCGCCTTCAGGACGTGGGAGACAGCATCACGTTGGTTTTCGAGCGTATGGGCGGCTTGGAGCAGGCCTTCGGCCCCGCCCTCTTCCAACTGCCACCCTCATTCGCCGCCAAGCCTGAGAACAGGGATCGGCTGGTCCAGTGCCTCGACCTCCTTCCCAAGAAGCGCCGCTGCGTCTTCGAATTCCGGCACGCAAGCTGGTTCGAGGACGAGACCTTTCACCTCTTGAGCAACCACAACGTGGCCTTTTGCATCTCGGACCACGTCGATGCGCCCGCTCCCTGGGTGACGACAGCCGATTTCGTCTATGTGCGGGGCCACGGCATCCAGGGGCGCTATACAGGACGCTACGACACCGAGACCTTGCGCGCGTGGGGCCGCTCCATCGCGGAATTCCGACGCGAGGGGCGCGACGTCTATGTCTATTTCGACAACGACGTGAAATGCGCCGCGCCCAGAGATGCGGAAACGCTGCTTTCCTTGAGCGCGAAGGAAAACTAGTCGGCCAGCGCCATGTCGTCCCGGTGGATCATTTCAGCGCGGCCGGGATAGCCGAGGATCGCTTCGATCTCGCTGCTAGGACGGCCGATGATACGCGCCGCATCGTCCGCGTCATAAGCGACAAGGCCCCGTCCGAGGATGCGATTTGCATCGCGGATCGCAACCGCATCGCCGCGAGCGAACGTGCCCTCGACCTTGCGCACGCCGACGGGCAGCAGACTCGCACCCGCCTTCAGCGCGCGTGCCGCGCCGTCGTCGACATAGAGCGTGCCGCGCGGCTCGAGCGCTCCGGCAATCCACGTCTTGCGTGCTGTCGCGGGGTTGGAGGGCGTGAGGAACCACGTGCAGCGCCCGCCATCTGCAATCCGCTTCAGTGGATTCTTCGTGCGCCCATCGGCGATGATCATATGCGTGCCGCCGGCGGTGGCGATCTTGCCCGCCTCGATCTTGGTGCGCATACCACCGCGTGACAGCTCGGACGCCGGTCCGCCAGCCATCGCGTCGATTTCCGGCGTGATACGCTCAACGACCGGAATGTGTTTTGCATTTGGATCGGATGCGGGCGGCGCGGTGTAGAGGCCGTCGATGTCGGAGAACAGCACCAGCAGGTCAGCGCCGATCATGGTCGCGACGCGCGCCGCAAGGCGGTCGTTGTCGCCATAGCGGATTTCCGAGGTTGCGACCGTGTCGTTTTCGTTGATCACCGGTACGGCGCGCATGTCGAGCAGTTTCAGCGTCGTTGCGCGGGCGTTGAGATAGCGCCGCCGCTCTTCCGTATCGGAGAGCGTCACGAGAATCTGACCCGCGGTAATTCCGTGATGCGCCAGAACCTCGGACCACGTGCGCGCCAGTGCGATCTGCCCGACGGCGGCGGCGGCCTGACTTTCTTCGAGCTTCAACGGTCCCGCCGGAAGCCCGAGCACGGTGCGGCCCATCGCGATGGCGCCCGAGGATACGACGAGCACATCGGCTCCGCGCGCGTGCAGATCGGCAATATCTTCCGCCAGCGCTGCAAGCCAGGCATGGTTCAAGCGGCCCCGCGCGCGGTCGACGAGCAGGGCCGAGCCGACTTTCAGAACGACACGGCGAAACTGATGAAGCTTAGGGCTCACGGATGCCATTCTTCCTGCTTGGTCTCGACGATCTGCTCTTCGGCCTTCGCCGCGTCGATGACCGAAAGCAGCGCCTGTAGAACCTCCTGCACGCCCTGACCGGAAGCGGAGGACACGACATAAGGCGTCCGCTTCGCCGCCCGCTTCAGGCGCGCCAGCTGCTCTTTCAGCGTTTCCTCATCGAGCGCATCCGTCTTCGAGAGAGCGACGATCTCGGGCTTTTCCGCGAGACCATGGCCATAGGCCTCGATCTCGTTGCGGACGGTCTTGTAGGCCTTGCCCGCGTGCTCGCTCGTGCCCTCGACGAGGTGCAGCAGCACGCGGCAGCGCTCCACGTGGCTCAAGAAGCGGTCGCCGAGGCCAACGCCTTCGGATGCGCCTTCGATGAGGCCCGGAATATCGGCCAGCACGAATTCGCGTGAGTAAGCCCGCACGACCCCGAGGCCCGGGTGCAGCGTGGTGAAGGGATAGTCGGCAATCTTGGGCTTGGCCGCCGTCACGGTCGCAAGGAATGTCGACTTGCCGGCATTCGGCAGGCCGACCAGACCGGCATCGGCGATCAGCTTGAGCCGCAGGATGATCCAACGCTCCTGGCCCTCCTGACCCGGATTCGCCCTACGCGGTGCGCGGTTCGTCGAGGTGGTGAAATAGGCATTGCCGAAGCCGCCATTGCCACCGCGCCCGAGCAGGATCTTCTGGCCGACCTTGGTCAGATCCGCGATGACGGTCTCGCCATCCTCGTCGAGGATCTGCGTGCCTTCCGGCACTTTCAGCACCACGTCGCGACCCTTGCCGCCGGCGCGGTTCTTGCCCATGCCGTGCTCGCCCTTCTGGGCCTTGAAGTGCTGCTGATAGCGATAGTCGATGAGGGTGTTCAGCCCCTCGACGCATTCCGCCCAGACGTCACCGCCGCGCCCGCCGTCACCGCCGTCCGGGCCGCCGAATTCGATGAACTTTTCGCGGCGAAAGGACACGCAGCCCGCGCCGCCGTCGCCGGAGCGAATATAGATCTTGGCTTGATCGAGAAATTTCATAGCCCGCATCCTTTACGGGACAAGGCGTGCGGGAGCAACGCACCAGGCAAGAAGCGCCTCCGAATTTCTCGGAGGCGCTTAACACTTAGGAGGCCAGGGACAGACCAGCCGCGGCATCCGCCGTTGCCGGGCCGCGGACGAGACCCGTGTGTCCCCAGCTCTTCAGGCTGTTCCAGGCCCGCCGGTCGAGGCGGAAATGATCGGCCGGATAGAGCCCGCCGCGCGCCCTGGACTCCATGAGGCCCGCGCCCTGATAGGCGAAGCCGCACTTTTCCAGAACGCGGCGCGAGGCCGGGTTGATAACCCTGGCGGAAGCCATCAGCTCATCCTCCTCGCCATAGGCGAAGAAGGCGTCGATCAGCGCGCGCGCCGCCTCGGTGCCGTAGCCCTGCCCCCAGGAAGGCTGGCCCAGCCAATAGCCGAGATGCGGCTTGCCGTCCTCCGGCCCCGGACTGATGCCGACCATGCCGATGAGGCTGTTGGGCCGGCCTTTGGGGGTGATGGCGAGTTGCAGGCCCTGCCCGTCGGCATTCGCCCGCCGGGCGTGGAAGATGAACCGCTCGGCATCTTCCGGTGGGTAGGGATGCGGAATAAGCGCCGTCATTTCCGCGACAGCTTTCTCACCGGCAAGGCGTACGATGGCTTGGGCGTCGGCAAGACGGGGCCAACGCAGCCAAAGGCGGCGCGTTTCCAAGCGGAAAACATCGTCACGGGTGAGGTCGGGAAACATGGTCTTGCTCCGATCCAGATTGGGCCATCTTTCAAGGCCCGAAAACGCGAAGGGGAGGTGGTATCCCACCTCCCCTGGCATTTTCTGGATCAGAGCTCGGCCGTTTGAGGGGCCTTTTCGGGAGCTTTTTGGATCCGCCGGGTTCGGTGTGATACCGGCGGGAGCTCCTTCGCTTTGCTCTCGCCGTTTATTCTGCGGCCTCTTGGGCCGGGACGACCGATACGAAAGCTCGGCCTTGTTTCGTAAGGAATCGGACGCGTCCATTGGCGGTGGCAAAGAGGGTATGATCCTTGCCCATGCCAACGTTGGCGCCCGCATGCCACTTCGTGCCGCGCTGACGAATGATGATGTTGCCCGACACGACCTGTTGATCGCCGAACTTCTTGACGCCCAGACGACGGCCGTCGGAATCACGACCGTTGCGAGACGAACCGCCTGCTTTTTTGTGAGCCATGGGTTACTCCCGTATTCCTGTCAGTTTCCGTTCGCTTATTCAGCGGCGGCCGGCGCAGCGTCTTTCGCTGCAGCCTTGGTGGTCTTCTTGGCCGCAGCCTTCTTGGGCTTTTCGCCGCCGGCGAGGATCTCGGTGATCCGCACGACCGTGTAGTCCTGGCGATGCCCGCGCTTGCGGCGCGAATTCTGGCGGCGGCGCTTCTTGAAGGAAATGACCTTCTCGCCGCGGGTGTGCTCAACCACCTCGCCCGCCACGGTGACGCCCTCGACGAGGGGCGCGCCGACCTGGGTGCCGTTGTCGTTCGTGACCATAAGAACCTGGTCGAACGTGACGGTGGCGCCCGGCTCTCCTTCGAGCTTGGCGATGGTGATGACGTCTTCGGCGGCGACGCGATATTGCTTGCCGCCGGTCTTGATCACTGCGAACATCTTCATCCTCGTGTTCAAACCCAACTCTCCGCGGGAACCCGCAGGGTCGGCTTTTTGGCAGTTTCCGGCTTCATTTCACGATGGCCGAGGCCATCGCAGCGAGACGCGCGGGCACAAGGCCCCTCACGTACAGAGGGGTGTCTGTAGGGACAGCCCGCCCCGATGTCAATCAAAAACCCGGCAAAAACCCGCAGAAGGGTGCTTGAAGACCTGAGAGGCCCATGATATCCACCCCGCCTCAACCAGCCGACCTTGGCAACAGGATCAGGCCCTCCGGAGAGGTGGCAGAGTGGTTGAATGCACCGCACTCGAAATGCGGCATACGGGCAACCGTATCGGGAGTTCGAATCTCCCCCTCTCCGCCATCTTATTCGATTAAGTATCTGATTTATAAGCAAGTTATTGAGCGGACACGCTTTGGGTCCCAACATGGGCCCCAGCAGCTGCGCGCTCTGCCGCCGTCAAATCCCGCCGCGTCCTAGTAGTCCCATCGATTGATGGACTACACTTGATCGGGTGAGGCAACTACTCGCAGGCAGGGGAGCTGACCGAACCGGCCGCTGTTGACCCATGCCTTGAAGATGTGCGGCGACAATTTCTGGATCTTCAGGTCATCCAGCACGGCATCATAAAAGCGAAACCAGCGGCTCATGTGGCCGCCCTCTTGTCGCACCCGCGACGCAGCCCTTGTCACTTAGACCGTCACTTATGACGTCACCGGTGACGTCGTGCGTGACGTCGTGCGTGACGTCACCGCGGGACAAAAAGACGGCGCCACACGTTCACGACAATGCCTGAGCCTCGTGGGGGCTATCCGCTTGACCGGAGAGCCTACGACTGAACGATTCCGCCCGTTGAACGCCCGCGATTGCGAAGCCACTTTTGAATCGCAATCAAAGCCAGCGTCGATGGCGAATGGGGAACCGAGACAGGCTGCCCCTCACTCCGCTGCGAGGCGGGCCTTCGATGCCGACTTTGCGGCGCTGAGTTCGCGCAGCTTCTGGAAGACCACGTAGAGCATCGGGATCACAAAGATACCAAAGAATGCGGCAGCGAGCATGCCGCCGAAGACAGGAGTGCCGACGGCACGACGGCTGAGCGCTCCGGCGCCTTCGGCGATCACCAGCGGGAGGAGGCCGAAGATGAACGCAAGGCTCGTCATCATCACCGGCCGGAAGCGCAGGCGCGCGCCAGTAATCGCCGCATCGCCGATGCTTGCGCCCTGGAGCCGCTGCTGAAGCGCGAACTCGACGATCAGAATCCCGTTCTTGGCGGCGAGTGCCACCAGCACCACAAGCCCGATCTGCGCGTAGACGTCGAAGGCGAGACCGGACAGCTTCACCGCCGCGATGGCGCCGAACACGGCGACGGTGACCGACAAGAGAACCGGGATCGGGATGTTCCAGCTCTCATAGAGCGCGACCAGGAACAGATAGGCGAAAAGCACGGCGAGGCCGAGCACGACGCCAGTCTGACCGGTTGCTGTCTTTTCCTGCAGCGCGGTCCCGGTCCATTCGAAACCATAGCCGCGCGGGAGTGTCGTCGCCGAGATCCGCTCCATCGCCGTGAGCGCCTGGCCGGAGCTGTAGGCCGGCTTGGGGGCGCCGTTGATGATCGTGGCGCGGAAGCCATTGTAGCGCACGAGCGCCTGCGGTCCTTGCACGAGCCGCGCCTGTGCCAGGGCGCGGATCGGCACCATCGCGCCCGCGGCATTGCGGACATAAACCCGGTAGATGTCTTCGATCTCATTGCGGAACTTGGCCTCCGACTCGACATTGACCTGCCAAGTCCGGCCGAAGAGATTGAAATCATTGACGTAAAATCCGCCGAGTGACGCCTGAAGCGCGTTGAAAATGCTGCTGATGGGGATGCCCAGCACCTGTGTCTTGTCGCGATCAATGTCGAGATAGATCTGCGGCGTGTCAGCGGCGAAGGTGCTGAAGACGGCGGCAAGCTCGGGTTGCTGATTGGCGGCAACGAGAAGCGCGCGATTGACGGCCGCGATGTCCGTGGGACTCTGGCCCTGCAGAGCTTCGAGCGCGTACTGGAAGCCACCGGTATTGCCCAGCCCGAGAATGGGCGGCAAGTTGAACGGGAAGACGACGGCTCCCTGGATGGCGGAGAGCTGTGGGCGCAGGCGGGCGAGGACTGCATCGACGCTCTGAGCCGGATCGGTACGGTCCTCGTACGGTTTCATGCGGATCACGAAGAAGGCATTGTTCGACGAGGCCACGTAATCGATGAAATTCAAACCCACCACCGACAGGACGCGCGCGACCCCCGGGGTCTGTCGGATGATGTCTTCCACCTGAGCGACAAGCTTCTCGGTGCGCTCGTTGGACGCGCCCTCGGGCAGCCGCATGGCGGCGAAGATCGCGCCCTGATCCTCCGACGGCAGGAAGCCTTGCGGCGTCACTCTGAAGAGAAAGAACGAGCCCGCCGCGACTCCGGCCACGACAATCAGGCTGACGATTGCGACACGGACGAAATGGCGCACCAGCGCGGCGTACCCGTCGCGCGCTTGATCGATCGCGCCGAGCACGTAACGCATCGGTCCGCGACGCGGCCCGGTGCGCTTCAGAAGAACCGAACACAAGGCCGGGCTCAAAGTGAGGGCGTTCACTGCGGAGATGACCATCGCAGTCGACACCGCGACGGCGAACTGGCGGAAAAGCTGACCGCTGATACCGGGAATGAATGCCACCGGAATGAACACTGACAACAGGACAAGGGTGATCGCGATGATCGGCCCGGTGATCTCCGCCATGGCCTTCTTGGTGGCGTCGGGGACCGACAGAGTCGGCTCCTCTTCCATCACTCGCTCCACGTTCTCGGTGACGACGATTGCATCGTCGACGACGATGCCGATGGCGAGCACCAAGGCAAGGAGCGATACCGTATTGGCTGAATAACCGATGACGAGCATGACCGCGAAGGTGCCGATGATCGAGACCGGCACCGCGATCATCGGGATCACCATCGTCCGCAGCTTGCCGAGGAACAGGAACACCACGAGCGCCACCAGCAGGAAAGCGACGATCAGGGTGCGAATGACCTCGTTGACGGTTGCGGTGACGAAGGTGGTCGCATCCCAGAAGAGATCGCTGCGCATATCGTCCGGAAAACGCTTTGCCAGGCCGTCCATCACTTCCCGTACGCGCCGCGCCACCTCGACCGCATTGGCGCCGGGCGTCTGATAGATACCAATCGCTGCAGATGGTGCGCCGTTGAATCGGGTGTAACGGTCCTGTGTCTTTGCGCCGAGATCGGCACGGGCCACGTCCTTGACGCGGACGACGGAACCATTGGGGTTTGCGCGCAGGACAACGTTCTCGAACTCTTCCGTCCGGGTCAGACGTCCCTTGGTCTTGATGGTGAGCTGCAGTTGCTGGTTGCCCGGTGCGGGCTCCGCGCCGATGCGGCCCACTGCGGCTTGCAGGTTCTGGGACTGGATCGCCGAGATCACATCGGCCGGAGTCAGATTGAAAGCCGTCAGGCGGTCGGGATCGAGCCAAAGGCGCAGGGAATAATCGAGGGGACCGAAGAGGCTTGCCTGGCCGACGCCGGGGATGCGCGCCAGCGGATCGATGATGTTGATAGTGGCATAGTTGTTGAGAAACAGCGCATCATGAGTTCCCCGCGGCGACGAGAGCGTGATGACCTGCAAAAGCGCCGCCGATTTCTTGCGGATGACCAATCCCTGACGCTGGACTTCCTGCGGCAGGAGCTGCGTTGCAAGCTGGGCCCTGTTCTGGACATTCACCGTATTGATGTCAGGATCGGTGCCGAGCGCAAAGGTGACGGTTAGCGAGTAACTGCCGTCGGCTCCGCTCGTCGACTGATAATAGAGGGCATTGTCGACGCCGTTGATCTGTTGCTCGATTGGCTGAGCGACAGTCGTTTCGACCACCTCCGCGTCGGCTCCGGGATAGAGGGTCGTGAGCGAGACCTGCGGCGGCACGATATCGGGAAACTGGGCGACCGGGATCGCCCGCATCGCGAGCAGACCAGCAAGAGTGATGACGATCGAGATCACGAAGGCGAGACGAGGCCGGTCGATGAAGATGTTCGAGATCATTGGCTTTTGGCCTCTGGCGCCAGCACATTCGCCTGCACGACCTGCCCGGGCTGGACCTTCTGAACCCCGTCGACGATCACGTTGTCACCTTCCTGAAGGCCCGCGGTGACGACCACATCGGCATCGCGGTTCGCACCAGGCGTGATGCGGCGCTGCTGCACCTTGTGCTGATTATCGACCACCAGGGCGTAATAGCCGCTCTGATCGAACTGCAAGGCTGCCTGCGGAATGACTAAGCGCGGCTCTTCCTGGCGCAGGCGGACCTCCGCCGTCACGAACTGGCCGTCGATCAGCTGCCCGTCGGGATTGGGCGCCGTGGCGCGCATGATGAGCGTGTCCGTCTGCTGATCGACTTGCGGGTCGGTTAGATCCCACACACCGCGATGCGGGTATTTGGCGCCGTTCGACAGGCGGAGGCGGATCTCGATCTTGGCGGGGCTGCCCGTTTCCTCGCGCCTTGCCTCGCGAATAAGTTCGAGGTCGCGCACGCTCACCGGAAAGAGCACATAGATCGGGTCCTTGCTCACGATCGTCGCAAGCACGCCACTCGCCGGATTGACGAGATTCCCCACCGTGTAGGCCGTGCGACCGATCAGCCCGTCGATCGGCGACCTGATTTCGGTGTAGTCGAGATTGACCTCAGCCTGTGTGAGTGCGGCCTTCATCTGCAGGATGTTGGCCTTGGCGCTGTCGAGATTGGCCTTGTCCTGATCGACGACCGACTGGGACGCGAATTGGCGCTGAGAGAGCGACAGTTGTCGATCGTACTGGAGCTGGGCGTTCGTCACGACGGCCTCGGCCGAAGCCACGTTCGCTTTTGCCTGGTCGACCCGCGCTTTGAATTGGATCTTCTCGATCTGGTAGAGGAGTTCGCCGGCCTTGACGGTTTGACCTTCCCGAAACGCGACCCGCTCGAGAAAGCCCTCGACGCGAGCCCGCAGATCGACCTTGCTCACCGCCTTGATGTGCCCAACGAACTGGAAGGACTGGCTCACCCCGCGCATCTCCGCGGGCCGCACACCGACCGCTGGCTGCGGCGCCGGAGCCGCCGCTTGCTGCGGAGCGTTGCACGCCGCCGGCAGCAGAAGACCGAGAAGAAAGGCCAGCCTCCACGAGGGGGTCTTGCACTGATACGGGCTCATCGTATCTCCTCCCCAACGCACTCACCGTCATCCCGGCCAGAGCGTACCGGAGAGCGGGACCGTGGGCGAAAGGGGTGCCGTCATCGTCCGACGGTCGCGGGCCCGGCTCCGTGCTCGGGATAACAGTGCAACCGGAGCCACTCTTCCGCCGGAGAAGGAAAGCGACCCAAGTGGCTTTGTTTAACCTGACTACGTGCCCAGAGTATGGCACGCAGCATGGGGAGCCACCGCCGCGCTGGCTTGCCCCCTACTCCTAATGGCATCCTTCGGATGGCGGATGCGGTATCAGGCTCCTGCCCGGGAGCGGCGGAGCCATTCGTCGAAGCCGATGCGGCCGAGGCGTGCCTCGCCCAACGGCACGAGCGAGCGCTCCTCGACCCGGCCGCCGAAGTATTGGGCGTCGGGATCGCGCACGACCTCACGCGGGTCGCCGACAGCCTTCAGGTAGCGGGCGACGATTTCGTTGAACGGCGCTCGTTCCGGGCCGGCGATCTCGACGATGCCGTTTCGCGGCGCCGCGAGCGCCACATCGGCAACGATGGCAGCAACGTCGTCCGCGGCGATGGGCTGGAAGAGGCCGGGCGAAAGCCTGACGACATTTCCAACTGCACTTCCATCGGCGATGCCGCCGAGGAATTCCAGGAACTGAGTCGAGCGGATGATGGTGTAGGGGACACGGGAGGTCTGGATCAGCTTCTCTTGGGCGACCTTGGCGCGGAAATAGCCATTGTCGGGCGTCCGGTCGGTTCCGACGATGGATAGCGCGACATGATGCCGGACGCCCGCTGCGCCCTCCGCCGCGAGAAGGTTGCGGCCGGAGGTCTCGAAGAACTCCAGCACCGCCTTGTCTTCAAATGAAGGCGAATTGGCGAGATCGATCACGACCTGCGCGCCGGCCATGGCCTCTGTCAGCCCCTCGCCGGTGATGCTGTTGATTCCGCTTTGCGGCGAGGCGGCGACGACCTCGTGGCCGCCCTGGCGCAGAATCGCAACGGTCTTCGAGCCAATCAGGCCGGTGCCGCCGATGACGACGATCTTCATGACTTACCCTCCCTTGTAGATAACCGGAGACCCTGCCACTTTGCAGTGCGACGAGATTCAGAACGCAGTGCGCTCCGTCAGAGGAGGCCATAAGCCGGGGGCAGCGCCACACGCTGTTACCAGTCGACCGCCGTTACCGCATGACCCTGGAGCACCCAGCATGTTCCAGGGGATTTCAGTTCCACGTACCTCACTGAACGCGCCGGATTGACCGGCGCGTCCGTTGCAATACGCCGGAGGCAGACATCGAGAAATGATGGCCTACTTCGCTGCCGTAGCCGCTTTCTCGATCAATGCTGCCACTTCGCGCGCGTGCGAAAGAAAGATTGCGTGGCTGCCTGGAAGTTCAATGACTTGCGATTGGGCTCGCTTCGCCATGAATCGCTCGAGGTCTGGATTGATCATTCGATCTTGTGTGGGAATGACTGCGTAGCTCGGCTTTTGTTTCCAAGCCGCAACCGTGGCCTTCGCATCGAAGGCCTCGCCTGAAACTGGTACTTGGGAGATCGCCATAAAACGAGCGACCGGATTGGGAACGTCCGCAGCGAAATCACTCGCAAACGCAGCGGGGTTGACGGCCAGAAAGCCGTCGCCAACAGGCCCGATGCTCTTGGCAGCCGCTGGCATTTTACCTGCCAGATCAGACAGACTCTCACCGACGTCCGGTTGCATCGCCGCTACATAAACAAGAGCCTTGACGTCGGGATGCGCTCCCGTCTCGGTGATGATCATCCCGCCATAACTATGGCCGACCAGCACGCAAGGACCCAACGTGTCGAGAACCCGGCGCGTCGCAGCCACATCTGCCGCGAAACTCGTCTCGGGCTCCTGGACGACCCGTACCGAGTAACCGTGACTCTGGAGAATGTCCGCTACCGGCTTCCATCCGGAGACATCGGCGAAGGCGCCGTGCACCAAAACGATAGTCTTGACGGCTGCGTACGTAGGGGATGACGCCGCAAGCGCGGTTCCCGTGAGGAGAGCCAGAATCGAGCGTTTCATGGTGCTACTCCGCTGAGTTTGGCGGCAGCTGCTGTATATTTGGCTGGTGCACCGAACAATTCAACGCCGATAGCGCCGAATGTCCGATAATAGAACCGCCTCACGGTTCGTCTGGCTGCCATTGATCACAATCCTCTCAGGCCGACCGTGCCGCTTCAATGCCTTGCGCGGAAACCTTGGCGTCCGTGAGATTTCTCCGAACGCTGAACCAGAATTCCACCGTGTCGCGGTGCTGTCGATTGCTCGGTACCGCCACTGGTCACGTACCTCCGTTGGTTCGACAAAGCCACCTCGTAGGTGTCGGGCTCCATCCCCTCCTTTTCCACGCCGGGCGATCCGGCACGCATGCCATACTCTCGGCTCTCGGAAAGGCTAAAGAGATCGCATAGAGCTGCCTTCCTTCGATTGGACGAGGTCCGACATGTTCCGGATTGTGTCGAGCGCTTTAACTGCCCTTGTCACATCGCTGCCCGTCGCGGCGCAGGTTCAGCCCTATCCCGACGGTTTTCGCACGCAAGAGATCCAGACCAACGGGACAATCCTACATGTCCGGGTCGGCGGCCAGGGACCGGCAGTCCTGCTGCTGCATGGTTATGGCGAGACCGGTGACATGTGGGCGCCTTTGGCCACCGACCTCGCCCGCGATCATACCGTCGTCGCCCCGGATCTGCGTGGCATGGGACTCTCGTCCCGGCCCGAAACCGGCTACGACAAGAAAACCCAGGGCCAAGACATGGCGGGCGTGCTCGACTCCCTGAAGATCGACAAAGTCGACCTCGTCACCCATGACATCGGCAACATGGTTGGCTACGCGTTTGCCGCGCAGCATCACGAGCGGGTCGCGCGCTTCGTGATCATGGACGCCCCACTGCCGGGGATTGGCCCATGGGACGAGATCGTACGCAATTGGGCCCTGTGGCATTTTTCGTTTCAGGGTCCCGACGCCGAGCGACTGGTGGCCGGGCGGGAACGGATTTATCTCGATCGCTTCTGGAACGAGTTCTCGGCCAACCCGAAGAGCTTTGGCGAGGCCTCGCGGGAACACTATGCGAGGATTTATGCCCAGCCTGGCGCGATGCACGCCGGCTTCAATCAGTTCGCGGCCTTCGACCAGGACGCGAACGACAACAGGGTCTTCGTGGCGCAAGGAAAGTTGACGATGCCGGTGTTGGCAGTCGGCGGCGTAAAATCATTCGGACCCACCATGGCGGTGGTCATGCGGGCTGCTGCGACCGACGTCACCGAACTCGTAATCCCGAATTCCCGGGCACTGGCTAATGGAGGAGCAGCCTGCCGCCACGATCAGCGCCGTACGTGCTTTCCTCGACAAGAGCTGATCGACTCGATTGAGGGAGCCGGAATGTCGATTAACACGGTGTGCTGTGAGGCTGGGGCAAAGTCAGAGCCTCTTCTATTCAATCATCTCGCGGGCCAGCGTCACCGCTCTGATCCTGAAAACTCTCGCCACGCGGATCGTCGTCGGGATGAATGTATCCTATTCCCAACGGACCAATGGCGGTGACTTGGGTGACGTACTCGCCGGACCTTGCCCAGTGGAAGTGGGATGTATTGCCCGGAAGAACGATGACGCTACCCGGTGGATAAGCCTCCAGCTTGTTGCCGTCGAACTGATCCCCAAGGCCAATGTAAAAAACGCCGGATATGACTGTGTAGACCCGATCCTCCGGATGTCGGTGTGGCATCAGCTTCACGCCCGATGGCACTTTGACCCTGATGACGTACGGACCAGTTCGGATGGCTGACCGACAATGACAGCAAGGCGGACCGAAGGCGGGAACGCCGGGAATGGCTTCCAGTCGATGTCTTCGGGAAGGACCGCACTGAAAGCGGCTTGGCCCGGCTGGTGGATTTGAGTCATCGCGGTCCTCCTTATTAAACAGATCGGTCAGAGACGTGAGGGTCGCAAGCGATCATTGCTCACGGGAACTGCTTCAACGCGGGTGATCGATCGGCAGCGACCGCAGGCTTGATCGCGGAGGTCCCGGTTTCGTCGTTCCGCACGGCGGCTCGCGGTTCTTGTCGATGTGGACCTCAATGGCCAGAGAACGGGTTCTTGAATGCGACAAGGGCCGATCAAGAGCGATCTACTTCGACCACCGCATCGGCAAAGGCCTTCGGCGCTTCCTGGGGCAAATTGTGCCCGACGCCGCCCGTGACGAGCCGGTGCGCGTATTTGCCCGAGAATTTCTTGGCATAGGAACTGGCGTCCGCGTGTGGCGCCCCATTGGCATCGCCTTCCATCGTAATGGTCGGCACGGCAATGACCGGGCCTTCGGCAAGGCGCTTCTCCAGATCGTCATACCTCGGCTCTCCGGCCGCGAGGCCGAGCCGCCAGCGGTAATTATGGATGACGATGCTCACATGATCCGGGTTGTCGAAGGACGCCGCGGTGCGATCGAATGTGGCGTCATTGAAATCCCATTTCGGCGACGCGAGCTGCCAAATGAGCTTGTTGAAATCATGCCGGTATTGATCGTAGCCGGCGCGGCCGCGGTCTGTGGCGAAATAGAACTGGTACCACCATTGGAGCTCAGCCTTGGGCGGCAACGGCATCTTGCCGGCTTCCTGGCTGCCGATCAGATAACCGCTGACCGAGACCATGGCCTTGCAACGCTCCGGCCACAGCGCAGCGATGATGTTGGCCGTCCGCGCTCCCCAATCGAAGCCGGCGAGGATCGCCTTCTCGATCTTGAGCGCATCCATCAGCGCGGTGATATCGACCGCGAGCGCCGAAGGCTGACCGTTCCGGAAGGTTTCGCTTGAGAGAAAACGCGTCGAGCCATAGCCGCGCAGGTAAGGCACGATCACGCGGTAGCCCTTCGATGCCAGCAACGGGGCGACATCGACATAGCTGTGAATGTCGTAGGGCCAGCCATGCAGAAGAATGACCACCGGGCCATTGGCAGGGCCGGCTTCGGCGTATCCGACGTTCAGGACGCCGGCATCGATCTGCTTCAGCGAGCCGAACGACGTACTCGTCACCGGCTTGATCGCGGGCGATGCTCCTCCGCTGGTTTGCGCTTTCGCCGAACCGATCATGGCGAGTTCGGCCGCAGCAATGGTCATGGCCGCGGTGCTCAAAAAGCGACGGCGATTGTATTTGACGTCTTCGGGCATCGACCTCTCCCCAATTGGCACCGAACGTGCCTCGTGTGGCGGGAGACAACGGCGCGCATTACGTGCACGCTGCCTCCTCCCGATCAGCGCAGTGACTTGAACGCTGCCCGGATCTCTTGGGTGAAGAGTTCCGGCTGCTCCCATGCCGCAAAGTGGCCGCCTTTGCCGAGGCGGTTGTAGTAGATCAGGTTGGGAAACGCTTTCTCGGTCCAACGACGCGGTGCGGTATAGATTTCGTCCGGAAACGCGCTCACCGCGACCGGAATGGTAACGCCCTTGGGAGCGAAGAATGCAAGCTTGCTCTCCCAAAAGAGACGCGCCGACGAGACACCCGTGTTCGTCAGCCAGTAGAGCGTGACGTTGTCGAGGATATCGTCACGCGTGAGGCCCTCTGACTGCCCGTCGAAGACTCGTCCGATGAGCTTTTGGCTGGCCGCATCATGGTCGAGCATCCACGCGGCAAGGCCGATGGGCGAATCCTCCAGAGCGTAGAGCGTCTGCGGACGGTTGCCCATTTCTTGCGCGTAACCCACACGGTGCTTGTAGAAGAAGTCCAGCTGGTCCCATGCATATTTTTCGTCAGCTGAGAGATCCGTGGGCGGTGGTCCGCCGGCAAGCGCCGCTGAAATATTATCAGGGAGGGTTCCCGGCATGTTGGTGTGGATGCCAAGCAACCCCGCAGGCTTCTGAAGCGCCATTTGCTCGGAAATGGCATCGCCCCAGTCACCGCCCTGTGCGACATATTTCTTGTACCCCAGCCGGTCCATCAGCACCGCCCAGACGCGCGCGATGTGCTGTGGATCCCATCCGAGCTCTGTCGGCTTACCGGAAAAGCCGTACCCTGGAATCGAGGGAATGACGATGTCGAACGCGTCCGCCGCAGTCCCGCCATGAGCCGTCGGATTGGTCAGCGGGTCGATGACCTTCAGCTGCTCGATAATCGAACCCGGCCAACCATGCGTGATGATCACCGGCAGCGCGTTCGGTTCCTTTGCTTTGACGTGGATGAAGTGGATGTCGACACCGTCGATGTTGGTGACAAACTGCGGCAGCGCGGCGAGGCGCGCCTCGACCTTTCGCCAGTCGTACTGGCTGGCCCAATAGTCGGCGAGTTTCTGCATCGTCGCAAGGCGCACGCCCTGCGTGTCATCCACGACCAACTCCCGACTGGGCCATTTGGTCGCCTTAATCCGCCGTTTGAGATCGGCAAGTTCCTCGTCAGACACGCGGAATGTAAACGGCCGGATCGCTGCGTCTTCAGTCGCAGCGCCCGCTGTGGCTGGCTGCGCAACCAGAGGCGTGGGGATCAAGCTAACGGCGAGCACGGCTGCTGACGAGGCCAAAAGCATGGCGGTTGAGGTGGTCAGAAAGGACATCGTCATTCTCCTGCGTAGGGGTCGATGAGGCCTCAGTCGGTCGTGGTCGGTTCGAATTCGAAGGACGCGATCAACTCGGCCCATGCACGGGAGCCGGCGCATGGCGCGTGCGCCGCGTCCTCTGAGCGATCAGCGGAGCGGTCGAAACGCGGCACGGATCTCTTGAGCGAATAGCTCCGGCTGCTCCCACGCGGCGAAGTGGCCGCCCTTGTCGACCCTGTTGTAGTAGATGAGTTTGGGATACGCCCTCTCGGTCCAACTCCGCGGTGCCTGATATTGCTCGCCCGGAAAGACGGTTACGGCAACCGGGATGGAGACCCCCTTGGCGTTGAAAAAGCCGCCCTTGTATTCCCAATAGAGGCGAGACGCCGAGACACCCGTATTTGTCAGCCAATAAAGCGTGATGTTGTCGAGGATCTCGTCCCGCGTCAGTTCGCCCGTGGCGCTCGTGGTCCGGTTCAGTGCCGACGCGACTGCGGCGGCCGGCTGGCCATCAGCATCATTGTGGTCCAGAAGCCAAGCGGCGAGGCCGACAGGTGAATCCGCAATGCCGTATAAGGTCTGCGGGCGCGACCCCATCAGCCTGGCGTAGTCGACTTGCTTGAAAGTTCTCACCAACTGCTCATAAGCACGCTGTTCTTCGGCTGAGAGACCCGATGGCGCCGGGCCGCCGGTTTGGAGAGCCTTGTCAACGTCGGCTGGAACGGTGGCAGGCATGTTAGTGTGGATGGCAAGCAATCCCGCCGGGGCCTGCAAGCCCATCTGGTCGACGACAAACGCCCCCCAGTCGCCACCCTGGGCGACGTAGTGGCTGTAGCCGAGGCGCTGCATCAGCTCCGCCCAGGCCCGGGCCATGTGCTCGGGGCCCCAGCCGGTGCCTGTTGGCTTTCCGGAAAAGCCATAGCCTGGCATCGATGGGATCACGACGTCGAAGGCGTCCTCCACACGTCCGCCATGGGCGGTGGGATTGGTCAGGGGCTCAATGATCTTCAGCTGCTCGACGATCGAACCGGGCCATCCGTGCGTGACGATGAGCGGCATCGCGTTCGGATGAGGCGAGTGAACGTGAATGAAATGAATGTCCAGCCCATCGATGTTCGTTACGAACTGCGGGTAGGCGTTCAGCTTCACCTCGGCCTTGCGCCAGTCGTAGTCTGTCCCCCAGTAGCTCGCCAGCTCTTTCATCGTTGCCAATGGAACGCCCTGCGACTGATCCGTGACGGTTTCCTTATCGGGCCAGCGGGTCATCGCGATGCGGCGGCGGAGATCGACAAGCGCATCGTCGGGAATGACGGTGCGGAAAGGGTGGATTGCGGTATCTTCGGTCGCTTTGCCCGGTGTGGCGGCCGCTGTGCCAGGTGTGGCGGGTGCCGCGGCAAGCCCTACGGGGATCAGGCTGACGGCTACCGCGGTTGCCGACGTGGCAAGAAGCATTGCGGCTGAGGTTGTAAGAAAGGACATCGTCATTCTCCTTGGTGGACAAGCGGGCTTGCGTGCCGGTGAATGATTTGACCGAAGATCAGCTTGCATCACCCTCCGCAACCGTGAATTACCGGGATGAACTTTCGTTCCTTGAATATCCGGAGGTCCCGAAATTTGGCCAGGTACTCCCTCAAGCTGTTTGGGACCAGCAGCTCGGGCGTCCCCTTCGCCAAGATCGCCAAGAAACTCGCGCTGATCTACAAGGATTTTCTAATCATCTAGCGTGGCGCCATACAGGTGAGTGGTTCCGTGAGAAATCGCCCAACCGCAGTAACTATCATTGTGCAAGGCGTCGGAGCTACCTGATCTGAGGCAAACAGATCGAGCATATATTGGCGCAGCCGCTCGACTTCATGGGGAGGAAGAGCTTTTGAGACCCGTATGCGGCAGAAGTCGGAGATCATACGGGGAAAGATGCTTAACTTTTCAGGCATGGTATCTTGGAGTCTTATTCTGAGAGAAGAGCACTAGAGATATAGTGGGAGGCAGCGAAGTGCCTCTCGGATCTCTGCATAGGCGACCTCAGGCAAAAATCACCCAGCCGTCTCTCATAGACACCTAGATTACAAAGGATGCATCACTCGGCCACGACCTCTTCATCGTATGCCATGATATCTTCCAGCTTACGGTGTTCTCGAATCCACTTTGAGCGAGCATCCGGATCTTTGGCAAACCGCTCTTCAATGGCCAAGGTCTCTCGATACTGGCGGGCTTCCGCAATCATCGTCCAGTGCACTTCCGTGTGTCCAAGCTGATACAGCTGCTGCCGAAGATCCGTCAGGGAGAGTTTGAAGAACTCCTTTCTCGAATTGACCTTGTTCACCTGAGCTTCAATGAATATCTTGTGAAGCTCGTTCTCGAGCCTGGGGGCATCCTCAGAGTAGATCATCGCGTGGACATCGAACTCGAACGGGACACTGGCATCGCCGAGCTCTTTGATTCTATCCAAGGGCTCAAGGCGCCTCGTCATTCCTATCTTGAAGATGTCCTCACCGAACGAGCCGATGTTGGAAATAACATAGATATGGCCTGACTTCGTTTGTTGCGCCATTGACAAAGCACGCTGGTTTCGTGCTTCGGCCTCTTGAAGCTTTGCTTCTAAGTCTCTGAGACGCTCCTCAAACACGGCACGCTGAGACTCGGAGGCTGCTTCGGCTTCCTTGCGTGCCTTCTCAAGGGCTTTGCGGATGACTTCCTCATCCCTCACAGCTTGCTTGATTGCCGCTTCGTACTCTCTCCGCGCCCTCTCCTCCTCTCGAATCCGTTCCTTGATGATGCGTTGCTCCTCACGCTCCTTTTCTTTGAGTTCCTTGATGACAGTTGCGAGGCGCAACTCTTCCAAGCGCATCTCAAGATAATTCGGCTCGATCCGAGCATCACGGAAGGCGCGCCCGTTGCGGTTTACGAGGACGAAGGCGTCCTCGATCTCTCGTTTCAAGACCCCGTAGTTATCGACTTTAACTCTGGTAACGATATCCTCGACCTTGCCATTAAACGCATCGGTGATGAAGTTTATAGCCGTGGTTCTACGAACATACTCGACGTAGTCACACGTGGCGGCCATGCCCTTCTCCGTGTATGACCGGATCCTAGTTCTAAGCTCCTTCAGTTCTCTACCCACTTGGGTATGGTCGTATTCTGCTGCGAGGTCATCGAGAAGGCTCCGCCCTGGGATGACATGCGCATTCCCATATCCTTTGATCTTTGCCTCCAGCGCCTCCACTTCCCGGCGCAGAGCCTCCGCACGGGTAAGAGCTTGCAAGACCTCAGCAGCCCTGCTCTCAGCTCCTGTGATGATAGCCTTAGCCTCTTCGCGAGCGCGTAAAGTGATCCCTTCAGCACTACTGCGAGCCGCCTCAATGATAATCTGCGACTCAAGCTGGCTCGTCGAGAGGATCGACTTCGCCTCTTGCTGTACGACCTCGGCGGAACGGACAAGCGCGTCGCTCTGATGTCGTGCGGCTTCAAGAAGGTGGGCTGCTTCTTCTCGCGCTTGCTGAAGACCGCTGTTTGCCTTTTCTCTAGCGCTTGCGATGAGTCGTTCGACTTCTGCTTCAGTATCCATGATATCAGCATACCGTGCGAGTTTCGCTTCCACAGCGATCCTGGCATCGATTTCAGCTTCAAGACGTTGCTTCAGGGTAGCCGTTTTCCTGTAAAGGACCCAACCCGCCGTTCCGGCAGCAGCTATTGAGAAGAGAGAAGTTCCAAGAAGTAGGTTGTCAAACATGGAGAGCCTTATGGAAGGGTTGGCCCAGAATGTTTGACCTCCACTAGGTTGTCACCTGAGGGACTAATTCAACCTGTGGATGACAGGGAATGGACCTTAGCATTGGTCGGAACCGAGTCGACCCAGCACCTCTTGCGGAATCGATAGTTTGAGTTGATGAACGCCCGCGGGTCAGATGTACAACGCGAGTGCCTTAACGTGGATCAGGGTGGTGGCGATCAGGCCAATCGGCCCGGCTTCGGGACGGTCCGATTGAGCCACCCCGAGCGCCATGCGAAGTGAGATGCGAGACCGCGTAGACGTTACTGACTTTGATGCATGGCAAGCTCCGCGCAGCGAAGGCCCGGGCTTGCCAACCGAGCCGCGTGGCGGCAATTTTAAGCTCAACAAGACGTTCAACGGGTGTAAGCCGGACTATTTTTCTCGTCGGGCAATAGGACAAGGGAAACTGCCATGATCATGGACGGTGGGAATGCCGGTGCTGGTGAGAGAGACGAGGCAGTTTTGCTCGGGCGTCGGGCGGGGCTTCTCACCCGCCGGTCGTTTCTGGTCGGCTCGGCCGCCGGTGTCGGCGCGCTGGGGCTGGCCGGTTGCGCATCCGACGGCATGAGCCTTGCTGAGGCGGCGAAGGTCTACGGGCCGGTGCCCGATGAGAAATTCCCGATCCCGGCGGTCGATGTCAGCAAGGTCGATCCGAAATATTATCGCCGAACCGTTCGCTACGACACCAAAGAGGCGCCCGGTACGATTATCGTCGATCCCGGCAATTACTATGTTTACCGCATCGAGGACGACGGAACCGCCACCCGCTATGGTGCCAATGTCGGCCGCGACGGGTTCCGATGGAGTGGTGACGCTTATGTCGGGCGCAAGGGCGAGTGGGCAACCTGGACCCCGCCCAAGGAGATGATCAAACGCCAGCCTGAGGCGGCCAAATGGGCCGGCGGCATGCCGGGCGGCCTCGACAATCCGCTCGGCGCCCGCACGCTTTATCTTTATCAGAACGGCGCCGACACGCTCTACACGATCTACGCCAGCCTCGACGCCGAATCGATCGGCAACGGCATCACGAGCGGCTGCGTCGGCCTCCTTACGCAGGACATGATGCACCTGTACGAAAGAACACCGGTCAAGACGAAGGTGATCGTCCTGCCGGCCTAGCAACGGCACCACCCCCGGTCGGGCACTGCCAGTGCGGGCAGTGCAAACAACAGGCTCGCTCTTGGAGACTGAGCGATTGTGCGGGTGGCGATCTCTGGAAGGTCGACGACGCGACCTTTATCGTCATGCAAGACTCCAGGTTGGCGGCGCCAGCATTCCAGATTGAAGAGGATGTTGTTGAGTCGGCAGGGATCTGGAGATGGGCGTTCGTGCTCTCTGCGTCGGCCAGCCTGCTTTCGGCGTCGGCTAAGCGGTGTTTCAGTTCGTCACTTCCCGGCCTGATCCATAGTGCATCTCAGCACGGTACATCGAGGAGTCCGGAATCTTTCCGGTTCAGACACTTACTAAGCGCTCGTTGGCCTTTGCTGCTGAATGCCGGAAAACCCTGAGATGCGAGGGACTCAACCTCAGAACCCTGCTCTACCCATATAGCTTCCCTGTTTAGCTAAACTCTTTCCCTGTTATCTTGCGCAGCTTTGACAGGACAAGCAGCTGATATTGTTATGGAATACCGCAACTAGACCTGGTTGAAGCCAGGCCGATTAAGCGAATTTCCCAGTATTTTCGCCGAAAACAGGGAACGCTACTGGAGACAGGTTCGCAGGTGACCGCTTCCACCGCCATTAGGCCCTTGATTTAAAAGGGCTTTTATCAGAGCACCTCAGCAGCCGAACAGATCGCTCCGCCACAACTCGTGCCGTACCGACGAGTAGACGATCCATTCGTAAACGCGGCTCTCGCTGGGAAGCGCAGGTGCGCCGCAAGGGCTACCCCTCCCTCACCGCGGCCGCATGTGGGTTCGCTTGGTAAGAAACAAGATCAGAACATGCCGAAACGGTAGCTGACAGGTAAATCGGATGGACGAGAGCAAGTCCCCATACGAACACACGGGGAAATAAGGTTCTCTACAGCCGGCGTGCCGGCACCGATACCAACCACGTCCTGGCACCGCAGCCCTCCTCGATCCCTTCAGTCTCGAGGCGCGTCCGGTCCAGACCGGGTCATATGTTCAGACACTGCGGTGCTGAGGTGAGCCAAGAGATCGACGGGTAAGGGGAACACGATGGTCGACGAGCGATCGCTGGCAATATCGTGAAGGGCCGAGAAATAGCGCAATTGCATCGCGAGCGGTTCCCGTGCGAGCGATTTGCCGGCTTCGACGAGTTTCTCCGCCGCCTGGTGCTCGCCCTCCGCGTTGATGACCTTCGCCCGCCGCAGGCGCTCCGCCTCGGCCTGCTTGGCGATGGCACGGATCATGCTCTCGTTGAGGTCGATGTCCTTGATTTCGATATTCGTCACCTTAATCCCCCAGGCGTCGGTTTGTAGGTCGAGGATCTGCTGGAGGTCCGCGTTGAGGCGGTCTCGCTCGGCGAGCATCTCGTCGAGTTCGTGCTTGCCGAGAACCGAGCGCAAGGTCGTCTGTGCGAGCTGGCTCGTCGCCGCCATGAAATCCGCCACCTTGATGATCGACCGCTCGGGATCGACGATGCGGAAATAGAGAACGGCGTTGACCTTCACCGAGACGTTGTCGCGGGAGATGACATCCTGCGGCGGCACATTGTGGACGACGACGCGCAGATCGACCCTCACCATCTGCTGCACAGCGGGAATGAGAATGATCAGGCCCGGGCCCTTCACGCCCGTAAAGCGGCCAAGCGTGAAGATGACGCCCCGCTCATATTCCCTCAACACGCGGATCGCGGCGCTCAGAAAAATCACGACGAGGAGAATGAGAACCAGATAGGTGAAATAGTCGAAGATCATGGCGATCCTCCTCCTCTTGCTGTCACCTCTGATCTGCTACGCACCACAAGTGTTAGCCCATCGACTCCCGTCACCTCGACACGATTGCCGGGCGCGAGCGCTTGCGCGGCCCGTGCCTGCCAGCGTTCTCCGAAGGCCAGCACATGGCCCTCCTCACCTGCCCAGTCGAGGACCTCCGCAGGCTGCCCGAGCATCGACGCAGCGCCCGTGCGGGCGGGTTGGTGCCGCATCCGCCAGACATAGCCGAGTGTCAGGGTGAACAAACCGACGCACAGCGCCGCCACGCTTCCGATCACGGTCCAGGACAGCCGGAATTCCGGCGCATCGGTGTCGATCAGCATCGTCGCCCCCAGAAGAAAGGCGATGAGGCCGCCAACGCCGAGCACCACGGTCGGCGTGAACGCTTCCGCGGTGAGGAATCCGATGCCGAGCAGCATGAGCGCGAGGCCGGTATAGTCGACCGGCAGCATGTTCAGGGCATAGAGACCCAAGACGAGGCTGATGCCGCCGACGACGCCGGGAGCAATCGCGCCCGGGCTGCTGAACTCGAAGACAAGGCCGTAGAGGCCGACAATCACTAGAATGAGGGCGATGTTGGGGTCGGTCACCACGGAGAGGAGACGGTTGAACCAGCCCGGCTCAAGCGTCTCGATCGAAAGATCGCCAGTAGCAAGCCGACGGCGCGCGCCTGCAATCTCGATCTCGCGCCCGTCGATGCGCGAGAGGAGATCAGCATCATCACGCGCGATGATGTCAATCACACCCTTGTCCAAAGCGGCCTGAGCCGAGAGGCTTGCCGCTTCCCGCACGGCCTGTTCGGCCCAATCGGCGTTGCGGCGGCGCAACTCGGCCAAGCTGCGGATGAAGGCGACCGCGTCATTCGTTACCTTCGCAGTCATAGCGTCTTTGCCCTTATCGCTGTCACCGCCCTTCTCGGTCGAGGGCATGGGCGGGGCACTGATCTGTACCGGAGTTGCCGCCCCCAGATTGGTGCCGGGAGCCATGGCCGCGATATGCGTCGCGTAGAGGATGTATGTGCCCGCACTCGCCGCGTGCGCGCCGGCTGGCGCAACGAAGCCAACGACGGGAACCGGCGAAGCCAAAACATCGGCGATGATCTCGCGCATGCTCGAGGCGAGCCCGCCGGGAGTATCGAGATGCAGGATGACGACCTCGGCCCGCTTTTGAGCGGCAAGAGCAAGGGATGTTTTGACGTACTTGGCTGTTGCAGGACCAATCGCACCGGTGACCGAGATCGAATCGGCGAGCTGCTTCGATCCGTCTCGGAGATCATCAGCCCGCGCGGTCACCCCCGCAGACGCCATCCCCATCAGGACAGCGGCTACAATCCGGATCAGTCGCCACAGGCTCACGCACGACTCTCCGTTAGTAACAGGATGCGAGCGCTTCCCGGTCAGTTATAGCGCCGAGTTGTTTCACAACCCGCCAAGCGGCGTTTTGTCACGAGGTTTGGATACCGATATTTCACACTCGCCTCGCGTCGAACACCGTGTCGCGCCACCCTACGGTTACGCTTCCAAGAACAAATCCGGAGTACCTCGCACGGTCAGTCCCGATTGCTCCATTGAACTCGCTGTCGTCGAGTGCTTTGATTCATTGACAGTCCGCCAGTGGAGCCGTCTCCAGAATGACTGTAGTCGTTGTGACAGGGGCCGGAGGCTTTGTCGGCTCCGCAGTATCGCGTCATCTTGCCGGAGAAGGCTATCGCGTGCGCGCGATCGTGCGAGCCTCGGCGCCACATCGGAACCTGATTGGGGTCGATTGCGAAAAAATTGCCGGTGATCTCCGCGACGCCACCGCCGTTGCGCGGGCGATGAAGGGGGCACAAGCGGTGTTCCATGTAGCTGCAGATTACAGACTCTGGGCGCGCGACCCGGACGAAATCCGCCGAAACAATATCACCATGACCGAGAACGTCATGCGTGCCGCCCTGGCCGAGGGGGTGGAACGCGTCATCTACACCTCCAGCGTCGCGACCATAACACCCCCCTCTAGTGCGCGACCGAGCGATGAAGCGAGTCGCCTCAATGAGAGCGAAGCGGTCGGCGCCTATAAGCGTAGCAAGATCGCCGCAGAGCGGCTTGTCGAACGAATGGTGCACGACGACAAGCTTCCAGCCGTCATCGTCAATCCTTCGACCCCTATCGGTCCTCGGGACATTCGCCCAACGCCAACCGGCCGAATTGTTGTCGAGGCTGCATCCGGACGAATGCCGGCCTTCGTCGATACCGGGCTTAACCTGGTTCACGTCGATGATGTAGCGCGCGGGCATCTAGTAGCCCTTAAGCGCGGCAACATCGGAGAGCGCTACATCTTGGGCGGCCAGAACGTGACGCTCAAGCGCATGCTCGCAGACATTGCGGCAATCGTTGGCCGGAATCCCCCTCGCCTGCAACTCCGGCCCGGCGTCGTGATGCCGCTTGCGTTTGCGGCGGAAGCGTGGGCACGCGCCACTGGACGGGAGCCTTTTGTCAGTCGGGACGCTCTGAGAATGTCTCGCCACAAAATGTTCTATTCGTCAGCCAAGGCAGAGCGAGAGCTCGACTATAGTGCGCGCCCCTATGGAGAGGCCTTAGTCGATGCCGTTTCCTGGTTTCAATTGGCGGGCTATCTGCGATGATCGTCATAGCGCTGATCACCGCCGTGGTCTGGATTTACCTGCTGACTGCACGGGGTGACTTCTGGCGCGCTCTTGATTTTGACACGTCGGTCATTGAGAGCCCCAACAATACCTGGCCAAGCGTGATAGCAGTTGTTCCGGCCCGCAATGAAGCGGGCGTCGTTGCGCACTCACTCCGGTCCATCCTCGTGCAGGATTACCGAGGCTCCTTCGGCGTCATCCTTGTCGACGACAACAGTGACGACGGCACCTCCGAAGTCGCTCAATGGGCGGCCATTGGAGTCAATCGTGAAGACTGCCTTTCCGTCATTCGAGGACGGCACTTACCGAAAGGATGGACCGGCAAGCTATGGGCCCTGAACCAGGGCGTCGAGGCCGCGAGCCAGACGGAGCCGACCTATTATTGGTTCAGCGACGCCGACATCGTCTATACACCTGATACCCTGAGGACGATGGTCTTACGCGCCGACAAGAATAACCTCTCGGCCGTGTCCCTGATGGCGCGATTACGGTGCCAGAGCTTCGCCGAGCGAATGCTGATCCCCGCGTTCATCTTCTTCTTTCAGATGCTCTACCCTTTTCGCTGGGTGAACCAGGCCGGGTCACGGACTGCTGCAGCAGCAGGCGGCTGCATCCTGGTTCGTCGAGCGGCTTTGGCGGACATCGGTGGTCTCATGGCAATCCGCGACGCTCTTATCGACGACTGCACGCTCGCGGCGCATCTCAAGCGGAACACCGGCAGGATCTGGATCGGCCTGACGCATCGGGCCGAAAGCATTCGGGCTTACGATCGTCTCAACGATATCCGCCGCATGGTGGCCCGCTCAGCCTACGCGCAGCTTCGCTACTCGCCCACGCTTCTGCTCTGTACGTTGGTCGGTATGGTGATTGTCTATGTCACACCGCCTGCAGTCGCCTTAGCTTCTACCCCTCCAGCTCGTTACGTTGCGATCTTCGCATGGACTGCCATGGCGCTTGCCTTCGTGCCGACCTTAAGATTCTACAAGGCATCCTGGCTGTGGAGTGCCCTCTTACCTGTCATCGCCCTTTGCTACGCAGCCTTTACCCTCGACTCAGCAGCGCAACATGTCGCCGGGCGCGGGGGGCTGTGGAAGGGACGGGTGCAAGCTCCGCGAGATGTGTAATGGACACCGCTTCTTCCGCCAGAACTCGCAAGAGCACGCGCGACGAAAACTTCCCCGTCGCATCGTGGTTGATTGCCTCCCAGTACCGAGCGCCCATCCTTGCATTTTACGAGTTCGTGCGGACGGCGGATGATGTCGCGGATCATCCCACGCTCCAACCTTTAGAAAAACTCCGCCTTCTGGACCAGCTGGAAGCAAGCCTGCTAGGGCATAACGACACCGAACCAGTCGCCTTGCCCCTGAGATCGATACTGCGCGAGCGCGGCCTCACCCCCAAGCATGCGCTCGACCTCCTCGACGCCTTCCGTCTAGACATACGCAAAGCGCGTTACAGCACCTGGGACGAGCTGATCGATTATTGTCGCCTCTCGGCCATGCCTGTCGGGCGCTACGTTCTTGATGTCCACGGTGAGAGCGAGGCCTCGTGGCCGGCCAATGATGCGCTATGCGCCGCACTGCAGATTATCAACCACCTTCAGGATTGCGGCGAAGATTTTCGCACGCTTGATCGCGTGTATCTGCCGTTGGACGCCATGCAAGCCGCTGGAGCCGACGTTGCCGATCTGAACGCCCACCGATCGTCTCCGGGGTTACGCCGTTGCCTAGCGGGTCTGGCAGCTCGAACCGAGAACTTTCTAGACCCCACCTCTTCGTTTGCTGGGGATATTCGCGACTGGCGCTTGTCCCTTGAGGTCTCCGTGATTCATCGCCTAGCGCTCAGACTCACGCAACTTCTCCAGCATCAGGATCCATTGAGCAGGCGCGTTCACATTGGAAGGACCAGCGCACTAGGCATCACAATTTCTGCGCTCGCTCGACGAATGAGCGCTCATTCAGATCGCCAAGGGGCGCATCAGGTGCGGATATGAGAGAAGCTCCTGTTGTCGCCGCAAGTCGCGCCAAGGGCAGCTCCTTTTATGCTGCAATGCGCATCCTGCCCCGTGATCAACGACAGGCGATGTATGCCATCTACAATATTTGCCGTGCTGTTGACGACATCGCCGACGAACAGTGCGCGCCGCAGCAACGGCTCCTTGAACTATCCAACTGGCGGCGCGATCTCGACGCTTTGTATACGGGCGGTCCGCCGGGCCGGTTCGCGACAGTTGCATCAACAGTTCGCCGGTTTGGCCTCAAGCAGACTGATTTCGTAGCGCTCCTAGACGGAATGACCATGGACGCAGAAAGAGATATGAGAGCGCCAGACATGGCGATGCTCGATCTCTATTGTGACCGCGTCGCAAGCGCCGTCGGTCGCCTTTCCAATCAGATCTTTGACATTCGCGGCAACGATGGCTTGCTCCTGGCCCACCATCTCGGCAGAGCCTTGCAGCTGACGAATATTCTGCGCGACCTCGACGAGGATGCCGATCTTGGACGGTTATATTTGCCCCGCGAGGCGCTGACCGAGGCGAGCATCGCCAGCTGCGTTCCGAATGAAGTGATTTCCCATCCCGCTATTGCCCGGGCGTGCCAACCCATAGTCGCACAGGCTCGCTGGCATTTTCGAGAGGCCAATGCGGCGTGGCGTCGCATTCCCCGTGCGAAAACGCGTGCGCCCCGGCTCATGGGCGCCGTTTATGCACGGCTCCTCGGCCAGTTGGAAGCGCGAGGCTTCCAGCCGCCGCGCAACCGAGTAAGGCTTGATCGTTTGACCTTGATCAGCCTGCTCATCCGGCATGGTCTATTCTGATGGCGCAACGAACCGTCCACGTCATCGGCGCCGGACTAGCCGGACTGTCTGCATCAACTGCGCTCGCCGAGAGAGGATGGTTCGTTCAGCTCTACGAGGCCGCCCCGCAGGCGGGGGGGCGTTGCCGCTCTTATGTCGATAAGACCATCGGCGCGACGATCGACAACGGTAACCATGTCATTCTCTCCGGCAATCATAGCGCGCTCGCCTATCTCGATCGCATCGGCGCACGAGACTCGCTCATAGAACCAGATCGCCCCGCCTTCGATTTCGTCGATCTGCGCAGCGACGAGAGATGGCATATTGAGTTGAATGAAGGCCGGATTCCATGGTGGATTTTCAATGAGGCCAAACGGGTTCCAGGAACCCGTCCGTTCGACTATTTGAAGCTTCTGGGCTTGCGTTTCAGCAACGACCGAACTCGGATCAGCGATATACTGGGGTGTCATGGAACGCTTTACGAGCGGCTTTGGGAGCCTTTGCTACTGGCTGCCTTGAACACCGAGCCACCGCTCGCCAGTGCCAGACTCGCCAACGCCGTCATCCGCCAAACTCTCGGGCGCGGAGGAAAGGCCTGCCGCCTGCTGGTTACCCGCGACGGTCTATCAGCAGCCTTCATCGATCCGGCCATCAGACTTCTGGAGCAGCGCGGCGCCGCGATACACTTCGGTTGTCGCCTTCGTTCCATATCGCTCAAGACTGATCGCGCAGATCGGCTCTTGTTTGGCGACCATTCCGTTCAGGTCACCCACGATGATCAAGTTGTTCTGGCCGTCTCTGGAACGGCTTTATCGCAGCTTCTGCCGGAGGTGGACACGCCGGTTGAGCATCGCGCAATCATCAACGGGCATTTCAAGATCGAACCCCCATCGGACCTCCCACCGATTCTCGGTGTCATCGGCGGCGATGTCGAGTGGATCTTTAGCTATCGTGACCGAATCTCGACGACGACAAGCAGCGCCGACCGCCTAATCGATATGCCACGCGACGTGCTTGCGCAGCGGCTTTGGAGCGACATTGAGAGAGCGCTCGGATTTAGCCAGACCATGCCGCCTTGGCAGGTTGTGAAAGAAAGGCGCGCGACGTTTGCCACTCTCCCGAGTGAGGAGATACGACGCCCGACCTCCCGAACGCGATGGGCCAACCTTGTCCTTGCAGGCGACTACACAGCAACTGGGCTACCGGCGACAATTGAGGGCGCCATCCGGTCCGGGGTTACCGCAGCCAATCTGTTGCAGCATTCTGCCGGCCGCCGTACGCGAGATTGGCGTCCTCATCGCAGGAAGGCCGGCAAAGCATGACCATCGTTATGAAAGCGGAGAGAACCAAGATAGCTCTGCGCGATCTCGACGCCGCCGTGCGCGCCGGTCGAGAGGCTCTACTGTCCCATCAGCGTCCGGACGGGCACTGGATCTTCGAACTGGAAGCCGATGTCACCATACCTGCCGAATACATTCTGTTACGCCATTATCGTGGAGAGCCGGATGATCTTGAACTCGAGTTCAAGATTGGCGCCTACCTTCGGCGGAAACAGAGCGATCACGGCGGATGGCCACTCTTCGCCGAAGGCCCGCTTGATGTAAGCGCCAGCGTCAAAGCCTACTTCGCTCTCAAGATGATAGGCGACAGCCCAGATCTTCCACACATGAAGCGCGCGAGAGATACGATCATCTCTCATGGCGGCGCAGCAAAATGCAATGTCTTCACCCGCATACTCCTCGCCCTCTATCAGATTGTGCCATGGCGAGCGGTTCCGGCGATGCCGGTCGAGGTCATGCTGCTGCCTCACTGGTTCCCGTTCCATCTCGACAAAATCTCCTATTGGGCGCGCACGGTGATCGTACCGCTCCTGATCCTTCAGGCACTGAAGCCGATGGCGAAAAACCCGCGCCGCATCGGTATCGAGGAGTTGTTTCGCGTGCCCCCTGCGCGGGTGCGAAAGTGGCCGAAGGGACCGCATCAACGGGCGCCATATTCCCAAATCTTCGGCGGCATTGACCGCGCGCTACGCGTCGCCGATCCAGTCTTTGGCGGCAGATCGCGCAAGCGAGCCATAACCGAGGCCGAGGCGTTCATCATTGAGAGGTTGAACGGCGAAGAAGGGCTCGGCGCCATTTTTCCGGCCATGGCGAACGCCGTCATGGCGCTTGATGCTCTTGGCTATGACCCCGATCATCCATCGTTGGTGACTGCACGGCGCGCCATCGAAAAGCTGCTGATGATTGGAGAGACGGAGGCGTATTGCCAACCATGCGTGTCACCTATTTGGGATACGGCGCTTGTTTGCCACACTTTGCTTGAAGCAAGCGGTGACATGCCGTCACCTAAGGCTCATCGCGGCCTTGCATGGCTCAAGTCGCGACAAATTCTCAGTATCAGAGGTGATTGGTCCAAGGCTCGACCCCATGCCCGGCCCGGTGGCTGGGCCTTTCAATATGCCAATGATCATTATCCGGATCTGGACGACACCGCCGTGGTCGTGATGGCGATGGATCGCGCCCAGAGAAACGCTGGAAGCAGTGATTTCGCCGTGGCGATTTCACGAGGGTGGGAATGGGTGGAGGGGCTGCAGAGTCGAAACGGCGGTTGGGCCGCTTTCGACGCGGACAACACCCACGAATACCTGAATCACATCCCCTTCTCGGATCACGGAGCGTTGCTCGACCCCCCCACAGCAGACGTCACCGGACGGTGCCTTTCAATGCTCGGCCAACTCGGCGGGACCGAAAAAGCGAACCAAGCCGTTGCGCGCGCGCGCGTCTACTTGCAGAGGGTACAGGAAAAGGATGGTAGCTGGTACGGACGCTGGGGGGTTAACTACATCTATGGCACATGGTCCGTCCTGTCTGGGCTCAACGCTGTCGGTGTCGATCACGCTGCGCCGGAAATCAGAAAGGCTATCGCATGGCTTCTGTCCATCCAGAATGAGGACGGCGGATGGGGCGAGAGGTGCGCAAGCTACAGGCTCGACTATGTAGGATATGAGCGAACCGCTAGCGCCGCATCTCAAACGGCATGGGCCTTGCTCGGCCTTATGGCCGGCGGGGAGGTTGACCATCCTGCCGTGGCAAAGGGCATACAATGGCTTCTCAGGCAACAGACCGCTAATGGCTTGTGGTTTGAGGAAAGTTATACCGGCACCGGTTTTCCTCGTGTCTTTTACCTACGCTATCATGGTTACGCGAAATTCTTTCCGCTCTGGGCCATCTCCCGCTACCGCAACTTGATGCGCAGCAATGACGTGCGGGTGCGTTGCGGCATGTGAGAGAAGGGACTGGCCGCATGCAAAGCTCCTTGCCATCGACAGTCCGTGTGATCGCCGTATGCGGCATGCAGTCAGAAGAGCGCATCGCGCGTGGCTCCTTTATCACGACGATCTGCGGAAGCGGGCATTCCACCTTGCTCGAGGCACGGCTGACATCGGCTCTCGCGACGGGGACCGTGGCCGGTTTGGTCAGCTTTGGAATTTCAGGAGGGCTGCATGCGGCGCTTGAGCCGGGGACTCTCGTCTTAGGTCGGCGGGTCGTCGGGCCGGATGGTCAGTGGGATGCGGATGCCGGTTGGTTGAACGCGCTTGGGCGGATCTGTCGTAATGCAATTTCAGCCGTCGTGGTCGGAAGTGACTTTCCCATCGGCAGCGCTGGCGCCAAGCGAGAGTTGCACGCATTGAGCGGAGCATCGATCGTCGACACGGAATCCCACATCGTGGCTCAGATAGCTTGCAGATACGCCCTCCCCTTCGCGGTTATCCGCACCGTCGCAGATTCTGCGAGTAGAGATCTTCCGCCTGTCGCGCTGGTTCCACTCAAGCGAGACGGGCGGCCCGACATGGCAGGCGTGCTCGTCTCGCTCGCCAGTATCCCAACCCAGCTTCCGGCTCTTGCCCGCGTCGCGCTCGATGCCCGTAGAGCATACGGCTCACTCAGCCGCATCCGTCGAGATCTCAGCATTGGATTTGCTTGTCCGTATCTCTTCTAGCTTTTGTTCAACGTGGCGCGAGAATACGTATTCGGCGGATCGCTGGCGATCGAGTGGAATCTCCGGCGCCATGGGGCCGTTTGTCCGGACCCCCTTCAGCGTGATGGCAAGAAGCTTCAAGGGATGCCTCACCGCGTCCTTCACCGCGGTCGCTTCGAATCCGCTATGGACCATGCAATCAGCACACTTCTCGTAATTCCCGGTGCCGTAAGTATCCCAGTCGGTGGTGTCCATGAGCTCGCGGAAGGTCTTGGCGTAACCTTCCCCCAGCAGGTAGCAAGGCTTCTGCCATCCAAACACGGTCCTCGTCGGGTTGCCCCACGGCGTGCAGTGATATGTCTGATTGCCGGCCAGGAAATCGAGGAAAAGGCCGGACTGGAAAAAGTTCCAGTTCCGGCCGTTGCGACCGCGCTTCAGAATTTCACGAAACAGCGTCTTGGTGGACCTGCGGTTCAGAAAGTGCTGCTGATCTGGCGCGCGCTCGTAGGCGTAGCCGGGGGATATCGTAATCCCATCGACACCCAGGGGCCTCATTGTGTCGAGGAAACGAGCCACCTTCTCGGGCTGCACGTCGTTGAACAGGGTGCAGTTGATGTTCACCCTGAAGCCTGCCGCTTTGGTGACCCGAATGGCCGAGACAGCCTTCTCATAAACCCCAGCCTGACACACCGACTTGTCGTGCATCGCCTCGTCGCCATCGAGGTGAACGGACCAGTTGAAATTCTTGTGCGGCTTGTATTGACCGAGTTTCTTTTCCAGCAACAGGGCATTGGTGCAGATTGTGACGAACTTGCCCCTCGCCAGAAGCCCTTCGACGATCTGGGACAACTCGCGATGTAACAAGGGCTCACCGCCTGCAACAACCACGACCGGGGCCGGGCATTCATCCGCGGCGCCGAGGCAGTCATCAACCGAGAGGCGCTGGTTCAGGATCGGCGCAGGATAGTCAATCTTGCCGCACCCCGCGCAGGCGAGGTTGCAGCGGAAAAGCGGCTCGAGCATTAAGACAAGCGGATAACGCTTCGTGCCTCTGATTTCATTTTTCAAAATGTAGACGCCGATTCGCGCCATCTGGTTGAAAGGAATGCCCACGAAGCGATCCTTAAGTGCTCAAAATGCTTTCGGCTGGTCCGTCACCCGCCGATAAGCTCGGCCGGAAGGCGGAATTGGATACGCTCCTCACGGCCGGACAGTGTGGAAACGTCGACCCGACCCCACTCCGCCAACCGGTCGATGACCCTTTCGATCAAGACTTCGGGAGCGGAAGCCCCTGCTGTGAGGCCGACGCTGCGCGCGTTCCTGACCCATTCCCGATCAATCTTGCTTTCGTCGGCAATCAGATAGCTCGGAACGCCGCATTCCTCGCCAATCTCTCTCAGCCGGTTCGAATTGGAACTGTTGTTGGATCCGACCACGAGGATCACATCCGCATCCTTGGCGAGTTCGCGAACAGCCCATTGCCGGTTCTGTGTCGCATAGCAGATATCGCGGATATCCGGACCGGCAACATCGCTAAAGCGATGTTTCAGCGCCGCAATGATCAAGCGCGTGTCATCGATGCTCAACGTCGTCTGCGTGACATAGGCGATCGGCGTATGGTCAGGAAGCGGTAGCGCCTCGACATCCTCGATCGCCTGGACGAGATGAACATCGCCCTCAACGCGACCCATTGTCCCTTCGACCTCCGGATGACCAGCGTGACCGATCAAGACAACCGTCCTGCCCTGAGCGTTGTATCGCCTAGCCTGGTTGTGCACCTTAGCGACCAACGGACACGTTGCATCCAGTACTGGAAGACCGCGATTGCGAGCCTCATCTTCAACCGACTGCGCCACGCCGTGGGCGCTGAAAATGGTAATCGCGCCAGCTGGAATGTCCCCCAGATGCTCCACAAAGCGAGCACCCTTCGCCTCAAGGCTTTTGACGACATGCCGATTGTGCACGATCTCATGGCGGACATAGACCGGAGGGCCGTACTTCTTAAGGGCAAGCTCAACAATTTCGATTGCCCGGATGACACCCGCGCAGAATCCACGAGGCGTGGCGAGAATGATCTTCATCGACAGGCCTATCTCCTAGATCGAGTTGAACCTAACAACCGCACGCCTCCGGTCCTACTCAGAATGCGAGATAATCCGGAATTTCCAGCTTTCTTGCGTCCTCAATTGAAGGCAGGCGTTACTCCTCTAAGCTCTGAAACAGCACCGCTTTCTCGATCGGCAAATGGAGATATGAAAGCGAGATGGTTGAGAACTTTGTTTTACGCGTCGTCCAGGCCTGCATCCGACACGCCCTGCTTACTTTGATTATTGCTCTGCTCGTTTGCGCCGTCGCCGCGAGCTACGCGGTCGCTCGCTTCGCGATTAACACCGACTCTAGCACGCTGATTTCTCCCGATGTCACATGGCGGCAACACGAGGCAGCCTTCAACGCTGCGTTCCCGAATTTAGCGTCGGGGGTCATCGTCGTGATCGACGCACAGACGCCGGATCAGGCGGATGCTGCGGCGACGGCGCTGGCGGCTCGGCTGGCTATTATGCCGAATACGATCCGCTCGGTTCGTCAGACCGGGAGTGGAGAGTTCTTTAGACGCAATGGCTTGCTCTACAAGCCCACGGACGAAGTGAAGCGCGTGACGTCCACCTTGATGCGCTCGCAGCCGTTTCTGCAGCCTCTTGCAGCTGAACCCAACCTTGAAGGCCTGGGGCATATGCTGTCTGGCCTCGGCATCGCTCTTTCAACAGGACAAATGCGTCCCGAGGCGCTTGATGCAGCGCCTTTGATATCGATGACCTCAACAATCAATTCTGTGTTGTCCGGCCATCCCACGCCCCTCGACTGGACGAGTTTGATCGGCAACGCCGACAAGCGCGGAACGCATCGTATCCTGCTCGTTCGTCCGATTCTGGACTTTGGAAGCCTTCAACCGGGGCGCCTTGCCTCCAACGCGATCAGGGCCGCAGCAAAAGATTTGCAGCTCCTGCCGGAAGCTGGGGTGCGTGTACGCCTGACAGGCGACGTGCCTATGGCCGATGATGAATTCGGCACGCTTGCGGAAGGCGCCGCCCTGAATGGAACACTCACGACCTTGGCTGTTCTCGCCATTTTGTGGTTAGCGTTGAAATCGGGCCGTATCATCTTCGCAGTCGTCATCAGCCTCGTCATCGGCCTTGCCGTCACAGCCGCTTTGGGGCTGCTGATGGTCGGTTCCTTCAATCTGATTTCAATTGCCTTCGCTGTTCTATTCGTAGGGCTCGGCGTAGACTTCGGCATCCAGTTCAGTGTGCGCTACCGCGAGGAGCGATACCTTGGGGACGATCTCATCACTGCTCTGGAACAAACCGCCCTGAAGGTGGGTCGCCCTTTGGCGTTGGCCGCTGTGGCTGTGGCTGCAGGTTTCTGCTCCTTCTTGCCGACATCCTATCGGGGGCTTTCGGAACTTGGGCTCATCGCCGGAACCGGAATGATTGTCGCCTTCATAACCAGCATCACGGTGTTACCTGCCCTCATTCGGAATTTGCGGCCATCGGGAGAAAGGGAACCTATCGGCTTTCTTTTTCTCGCCTCAGTTGATCGTTTCACGGCGATCCATCGATATCCGATCCTGTTCGGCACCCTCGCCGTCGTGGCCGCCGGCCTCCCCTTACTCTGGCATGTCCGTGTGGACTTCAATCCGATTCATCTGCGCAGCGCCTCTGTGGAGTCCGTGGCGACCTTCATCGACCTTGCACAGGATCCGGACAATAGCGCCGCGACCATTCACATTTTGCGCCCTACTCTGCAGGGTGCCGAGGAGACGGCCCAGAAGCTCGACAGTCTGCCTGAGGTAAGCAGAGCGCTGACGCTCGCCTCCTTCATCCCTGCCGATCAGGAAGAGAAGCTTGCGGCGATTGCACAAGCGAGAGCAGCCCTCGAGCCGATCTTCGCCACACGCTCCTCATCCGTTACCCGCCCCGACGGCGAGATCGTCACCTCACTTCGACAGGCCGCCGCCGCGCTCGGCGCACCGTCCGGCCACGACAAGACGCTTGCCGATCTCAGGACAGCGTTGACAGAACTTGCTGAGGCGCAGCCGGAGATGCGGGCCCGCGCTCAAGATGCCTTGTTCTCTTCCTTTCCGGCAATGCTGTCGCTGTTGAAGGACAGCCTCAGAGCAGGGCCCGTTACCGTGGCGGACCTTCCGGACGAACTCAAACGCGATTGGACGACATCGGACGGGCGATCCGCCGTCCAGGTTTTCGCTCGCGGCAATTCAAACGACAATGCTGTCTTGAGACGGTTCGCCGCCGCCGTCCGTGCAGTAGCGCCGGACGCAACCGGGTACCCCGTCACCATCCAGGAGGCGAGCGAGACTGTTGTAAGTGCTTTCTTAAGAGCAGGCGCCTTTGCGCTTGTCAGTATTACGATCCTGCTCTTCATCGTGTTGAAGCGTGTGACGGATGTCTTGCTGACCCTGATACCGCTGCTGCTCGCCGGCGTCGTGACGCTGGAACTCACAGTGCTCCTCGACATGCCGCTCAACTTCGCCAACATCATCGCGTTACCGCTGCTGCTCGGCGTCGGTGTAGCTTTCAAGGTCTATTATGTGATGGCTTGGCGCGCAGGCGAGAGCAATCTTTTGGCCTCAAGCCTCACCCGTGCAGTGCTTTTCAGCGCCGCGACGACCGCTGCTGCCTTCGGGAGCTTGTGGTTTTCCCACCATCCCGGCACATCAAGCATGGGCAAGTTACTTGCCCTCTCGCTTGTTTGCACACTCGCCGCGGCTGTTCTGTTCCAGCCTATCTTAATGGGACCACCGCGGGAGACGGACGACCCAAAATGATCGATTAAGATCACCGGAACCGTGAGGGCGCGCGAGAGCTTCGACTCAATGATAGCTGTCAAAGAGCCAAACGAAAGTCGCGTGCTGTTGGCTTTGTGCTGCGACGTACCAGCATGAGCTTCGGCCCGCTGAAGACTAACACCGGTTTGTCTTTAAGCGCTTTTCGCCGTCAATCGGCATCTTTCGGCCCGAAGATGTGGGTGACCTCCCCACGAAATGCCGGCCTATCGTTTTCTCACGCTCACGCGACCCGTTCCTTCGGCAATCATAACTGCCTGGTCCGTGCGGGGTGAGCAGTGCCGCATCGTCCATGCGGCACTGCTATGCGAAGCTTAGATAGCTTCCTTGAGATCCTTGGCCGCCCGGAAGGCGATCTTCTTCGAGGCCTTGATCTTCACCGGCTCGCCGGTCTGCGGGTTGCGGCCCATGCGGGCGGCGCGCTTACGCACCTGCAGAATGCCAAGGCCGCTCAGGCGGATCTTGTCGCCCTTCTTCAGGCTCTTGGTGATCATCTCGACGACCTGGGTCAGCATCTCGTTCGTCTGGCGCTTCGGCAGCTCGTGCAGCTCGGAGAGCGTCTCGGCGATGTTGCGCAGCGTCAGGATGGGGCTGGCCGCAGTGGCCTTCGTCGCCTTCTTCGCGGAAGTCTTCGCCGCAGCCTTCGAAGCTACAGCTTTCGCGGGCTTCGCCGCCTTCTTTGCCGTGCTCTTCGCAGCAGCCTTGCGAGCCGGGGCTTTCTTGGTCGCAGTCTTGGTTGCAGTCTTTGCCACTGGGAACTCCTCTCGATTGAGCCTAGGCATATGAGTAGTATTGCTCGAATGGCGCGGCAGAATAAAGCTCTAGATTACCAGAACTCTATTGTCCGCCCCGTTCTCCACCACGAAAACTTCGCCTTTCCCGGCCCGTCAATCGTTGAGATGAAAAACCTTGTGGACTTACGCCTACCCAATCAGGCGGTCGGCAAGACCTGAGCGTGAGCGGCAGCGCTCAGGCGCCTCAAATATTGGCCACCGCGCCGGGATCCGACGACCAGCCTCCACCGAGGGCTTGGTCAACTGAATGGTCGGAAAGAAGGCCGCCCGCGCGCTCTCGACATCGTAGTTCGCGGAAGCGAGCTGCATCTCGGCCTGGCGGATATCCGGCCGCCGAATCAGGAGATCGGATGGAAGGCCTGGGATCATGGCGCGCTGCGTCGCGACAAGGCTTTCCTGTTGCGAGACATCGAGCTGTGAGGCCGTGCCGGCATTGAATTGCTGCTGGATTGGGTCGGAGAGTATGCGTCGCCGAGGCGATGTTCTCCCTAGCGATGCGCAGGCTGTCCTGAGTCGCCAGAACCTGGAAATAGGTGTTGGCGCGGGGCTCGCGAGGGAACGAATGGTCGGGTTTTGTCTGGCCTTCAGGGTTCGCGCCTTACCGTGCGCGCTGCGCGGACGACCCGCCAAAATGTCGTGTGACGCAACGACACAGCCGCCGCACAAGTCCTCTTTGCGGCTACCCCTCGCCCCCTCACCTAACAGGTATCGGGTTTGTTGGATGGAGACGTGTCATGAAACGGATCCTGTTGGGGATCGGCACTGCCCTGATTGGGCTTAGCTTGGTCACCGGCACCGCGATCGCCCGTGGAGGCGGCGGCGGTGGGGGCGGCCACGGCGGAGGCGGCGGCTCCCACTCAGGGGGCGGCGGCTTCGGAGGGGGTAGCTTCGGCGGCGGTTTTGGCGGTGGCGGCTTTGGCGGCCATGGCGGAATGGGGCCGGGAACAACCGGAAGCCTTTCGCCCGGCGGCGGCGGACGTGGTGGGTTCGAGGGGGGGCGCCATGGTGGGCATTTTGGTGTCGACCGCTTCGGCAGAGCCTTCATAAGAGGAACCGACGGCGGCAACCAGTGCTATAGCGTGTCGCCTTACTACTATTATTATTACGGTTACCCCTACTATTACGACGTCTATCCGTGCTGAGGCCACGCTTCGCGCCTTGTCGAGTGACGAGGCCGCTAATCGTTGCGAGGTCGTTGGAGGGTGCTCACGGCTCGAGGGCCGTCAGCACCTTGTTGAACTGCTCGCTCGCCCAATCGATCTGATCTTCGTTGATCACGAGCGGCGGCGCGATGCGGATCGTGTTGACGTGCGTGTCTTTGACGAGAATGCCGCGCTCCCGCAAGGCCTCGCAGTAACGCCGTGCACCGCCGGCTTCGGGATGCAGTTCGACCGCAAGCATGAGCCCGCGTCCGCGCACCTCGCGCACCGCGTTGCTGCGGATGCTTTCGATCTGTGCCTTGAAACGCGCGCCCTGACGCTCGGAATTCTCGATCATGCCTTCGTCGACCAGCACCTTCATCGCCGCGCGGGCGATTGCGCAGGCGAGCGGGTTGCCGCCAAAGGTGCTGCCATGCTGGCCGGGCTTGAGAACACCTAAAACATCGGTGTTGGAGAGAACCGCCGAGACCGGGTAGTAGCCGCCGGAAAGGGCTTTGCCGATGAGCGTCACATCGGCCTCAATGCCTTCATGCTCCTCCGCCAGAAGCTTCCCGGTTCGGCCGAGGCCGGTCTGGATTTCGTCGAGGATTAACGTGATGCCGTGACGGGTGCAGAGTTCACGGACCTTGGCGAAGTACCCTTTCGGCGGAATGATGACCCCGGCCTCGCCCTGGATCGGCTCGACCAGAAACGCCACAGTGTGAGGCGTGATCGCAGCCTCGAAAGCAGCAGCGTCTCCGAAGGGGACGACCTTGAAGCCGGGTGCGAATGGCCCAAACCCGCCGCGTGCAGTCTCATCGGTGCTGAAGCCGATAATGCCGAGCGTGCGGCCGTGAAAGTTTTCACTGCAAACGATGATCTCGGCCTGGCCCACGGGCACGCCCTTGACCTCATAGCCCCATTTCCGCACGGCCTTGATGGCGGTTTCGACCGCTTCCGCACCGCTGTTCATCGGCAGAACCTTGTGCGAGCGGGTGAGAGCAGCGATTTCTTCATAGAACAGCGCGAGCTGATCATTGCGGAAGGCGCGCGATGTGAGCGTCAGCTTCTGCGCCTGCTCAATCATCGCAGCCATGATCTTGGGGTGGCAATGCCCCTGATTCACCGCCGAATAGGCGGACAAACAATCGAGATAGCGATTGCCGTCAACATCCCACACCCACACCCCCTCGCCGCGGGAGAGCATGACGTCCAGAGGCTTGTAGTTGTGCGCGCCAAGCCGGTTTTCGGTTTCGATCAGGGTGTCTGTGATGGACAGCATCGGTTGCTCGCTGAAAAGGTTCCGGATTAAATCCGTTCGATGATCTGGCGCCCAAAAAGGCTGCCGATGAGGTCGACGAGGACGCAGGCGCTCTTCCCGCGCTCATCGAGGAATGGGTTGAGTTCGACCACGTCCAGCGATCGAACGAGGCCGGAATCGTAGAGCATCTCCATGATGAGATGCGCCTCGCGATAGGTCGCTCCTCCGGGCACAGGCGTTCCCGCCCCAGGTGCGATGGAAGGGTCGAGAAAGTCGACATCGAGGCTGACATGCAGATGTCCGTCTCGCGCACCGACTTCCTCGATGATCTTTCGCATCAGAACCGATGCGCCGAACTCATCGAGGTGGCGCATGTCGAACACATTGACGCCGCGCTCCCGCAGCAACGCGCGCTCGTCGCGGTCGACCGAGCGAAGGCCGAAGATATAGAGGTTCTGGGGCGGCAGCGGTTCGAACGAGTCATGCTCGAAAAAGCCGTGGAATCCATCTTCGCCACAGAGAAAGGCGGTCGACATGCCGTGCATGTTGCCGGAGGGCGAGGTCTCCGGCGTGTTGAAATCGGCATGGGCATCGAGCCAGAGCACGAAAAACTCCCGCTTGTGTCGCGCGCAATGGCGCATGGCGCCGTGGACCGATCCCATCGAGAGGCTGTGGTCCCCACCAAGGAAGATCGGGAAATAGCCGCCGCTCAAAAGGTCGTAGGAGTGATCGCTGAGGCAGCGTGCCCAGGCCGAGATTTCATCGAAATGACGTGCGTTGCGGCCGGCGCCGTTGCCTTCTGAAAAGACCGGAACCGCAAGATCGCCCCGATCCTCGATGTGCAGATCGAGTTCCTTGAGGCCGGCAACCAGCCCGGCGGTCCGCAGCGCGGCCGGTCCCATCAGCGTGCCGCGGCGTCCCGCGCCCACTTCGACGGGGGCGCCGAGAACAGCGAGGCGGGGCTTTTCGGCGTTCTGGGACGCAAGGTGAGGCATCGGCATTTATTCCCTTCTTCAAGCAGCATTATCCGATGCCGCAGGTGGCAGCTTGAAGAGGGAGAAGCGATAAATCTGGATAGAGGATGGACCAATATGGTAAGCTTCGCCTTCCAAAATGGTCAAAGGCGATGGACGAACTGGATCAAAAACTGCTGGCGCTTCTCCGCGCCGATGCGCGACAGCCGGTCTCGAGCCTGGCGGCGACGCTGAAGGTCTCCCGCGCCACCGTGCGGACGCGGACCGAGCGGATGGTGGAAAACGGCACCATTCAGGGCTTTACCGTCACGCTGGGCTCCAGCGCGCGGCCCAACAACATTCGCGCGGTGACGATGATCGAGGTCGAAGGCCAGGGCGCGGATAAGGTCATCAAGCGGTTGCACGGCTTTCCCGAAGTCTCGCGCATCAACACCACCAATGGGCGCTGGGACATCGTGGCCGAAATCGAAGTCGCGACGCTTGAGGAGTTCGATCAGGTGCTGCGGCGGATTCGTGAGATCAGCGGCATCTCGTCGACGGAGACGAGCATTCTGCTGTCGAGACGCAAGTAGCGCCCTACTTCGGCGGCAGCACCAAAGCGATATCGGCGTCGCTCAACACCCGATACTCACCGGGCGCAAGATCGTCCGGCAGCGCGAGATCACCCACGCGGTCACGATGTAGCGCGGTGACGTGATTGCCGACCGCAGCGAACATGCGCCTGACCTGATGATAGCGTCCCTCGGTCAGCGTCACGTAGGCTTCAGTCGACGACAACGCCTCCATCTGCACTGGCAGAAGCGGCTTTTCTTCTCCTTCGAGAAGCAATGTTCCAGCGGCGAACACCGCCGCCTCGTCACCACGCAACGAGCGATCGAGCGTCACGTGATAGCGCTTGGTCACGTGGTTGCGCGGCGAGATGATGCGATGAAGCAGCACGCCATCATCGGTCAGAAGCAACAGGCCGGATGTTTCCTTGTCGAGCCGCCCGATGGTCGATATCGCCGGATCGCGGTGTCGCCACCTTAAAGGAAGAAGTCCATAGACCAACAGACCGGCTTCCTTGTGGGAGCAGGTCACGCCGAGGGGCTTGTGCAGCATCAGGGCAAGACCCGGCGGCGGATCGAGCGGCACGCCGTCGACCTGCATGCGTTCAGACAAATCCCGCGTCACCGCGATGCGCTGATCGGCGCTATCGAGTTCTTCGCCGTCGAGCGTCACAAGGCCCGCGCGCACCATCTGCTGAATTTCGCGCCGCGAGCCGTAGCCCAGATTGGACAGGAGGCGGTCGAGACGAAGCGTCGTCGTGCCGGGCTTACTCACCGATGAGCCTCATAGATTTTATAGCCTTCGCCCTCGGCTTTCAGCGCGACGCGTTTGAAGTGCGACTTCAACACCGCTTCATAGGGCAGATGCCGGTTGGCGACGAGCCAGCATACGCCGCTGGGACGCAAGGCTTCTGCTGCGCGGCGGATGAAACCTTGGCCGAGCGCCTGATCTTCTGCACCACCGTCGTGGAATGGCGGGTTCATCACCACGAAGTCCAGGCCCTTGAGATCAATGCCGTCCCGCACATCAGCCGAGCGCACATCGGCGCGTGGATCGTTCACATTGCGTCTTGCCGCCTCAACCGCACGCCGGTCGATATCGACGAGGGTCAGGTGCTGCACCTTTTGCGACTTAAGAATGTCGATGGCGAGAAAGCCGATGCCGCATCCAAGATCTGCCCCCCGACCGGACAAGGCCGGCAGGTGCTTGAGGAGCAGAGCGCTGCCCGGATCGACGCGGTTCCAGCTGAAAACACCCGGCTGCGACCAGAGGCCCAGCTCCTCCACCTGCCGCGGCATTCCGTCCGCCACCGCCTCGTCCACGCCATTGAGAACGGCAGCGCGTTCGCAGACGCAAATCCGGTAATGCCGCCGCGCCGTCTCGGCCACCTGGCAACCGAATCCGGCCAGCTCCTTGCCGAGCCGCGAGCCGCCCTTGTCCTTGGGCGCAAGCACGGTCAGCCTGCCGCCCTGAGCCAACGCCTTGAGAGCAAGAGCCATCGTATAGCGCCGCTCCAGCGTGCCGGGCGGGGCGAGCATCACAAGACTCGCCAGGGTGCCTTCACCGAGCGCCTCAAGGGCCTCGGAGCCAGGAATCAGAGGCGAAAACTGGATCGCATCGTTCGGGGTAGCGGCCAGTTCGGCCGGCGGGGTGCCGTAAACACCCTCCATTCTTGCTTCGTCCACTGCTGAAAAGTCCAAATCGATTCAAGCGTACCTATACCGCGCAGGGTTGAAAGGTAAGCGCCTTTTTGCACTGGCAGCGTGTCAATCTTCCGTATCCGCCAGACGATAGCCGACACCCGATTCCGTCAGGATGATCGCCGGCGAGGACGGGTCCGCCTCGATCTTTTGGCGCAGTTGCCCGACATAAACGCGAAGATACTGCGTGTCATGCTCATGCGCGGGGCCCCAGACGACGGAGAGAATCTGCTTGTGCGTGATCACCTTCCCTGCGTGACGGGTAAGGAGCGCCAAAAGGTCGAACTCCTTCGGGGTCAGCTTGACGTCCTCCCCCTCGCGCAGCACGCGACGACGCGCGACGTCGATTTCAACACCGTGCACCCGCGCCACCGGCGTTTCGCCCCTACGGTGCATGCGATGCCGCAGCGCCGCCCGCAGCCGCGCCATCAGTTCGCCGACGCCAAAAGGTTTGTTCACGAAATCGTCGGCCCCATAATCGAGCGCCTCAATCTTTTCCGCCTCCCGGTCGCGGGCGGAGAGCACGACGATCGGCACATCGGACCATTCGCGGACGCGCCGGATCACCTCCTTGCCGTCGATGTCCGGAAGGCCGAGGTCGAGCACGACGATGTCGGGCGCGTCAGTCGCGATGCGCTTCAATGCCTCGGCGCCGGTGACCGCCTTCAGCACGGCATAGTCATTCGCCATCAGGGCGGGTGTCAGGAAGCGGTGAATGGCCGTTTCGTCATCGACCACAAGAACGCGTGGCGTTTGATTCATAGTGTCTGTCCTGTGCCGAGCGGCAACCGCAGTGTTACGCGCGTGCCATGGCCATCGATGACATGGCTATCAGCCGAAATCGTTCCACCATGGGCTTCCACAATGCCTTTCGCGATGGCAAGACCGAGGCCCGCGCCCTCGCCGCCGTCGGCCATTCCCAGATCCTTGCCGCGCATGAATTTTTCGAAGATATGCGGCAACATGTCGGGCGCAACGCCCGGCCCGTCGTCGGCGACGGAGATAAGCAGGTCATCGCCGACGCGCCTCGCTTCAACGACAATTTGCGCATCAGGCCCACCGTAACGCACAGCGTTTCCGACCACGTTCGTCATGGCCTGATCCAAAAGGGTCTGGTCGGCGGGCGCGAAAGGCAAATCGTCCTCCGTTCGCACGGTGAAGCCTTGCACGGCACCGCGACGCTTGGCGAAGGCAACGATACGGTCGAGCAACTCGCGTACATCGATCCAATCGCGCCGCAATTCCAGCGCTCCTGCTTCGACGCGCGTCATGGCGAGCAGGTTGCGCACCATACCATCGAGATGTTCGGCCTCATCCTTGATTTGCGAAAGTAGATCAAGCTTCGCAGCATCCGGCAGTTTCGCACGATACTCGATCAAACTGGTCGCCGAACCGAGGATCGAGGCAAGCGGCGTGCGAAAATCATGGCTGATGGAGGCGAGAAAGGTGTTGCGCACCTTTTCCGCCTCGGTGGCGCTTTTCGCCACCACGATCTCCCGCGCGAGCTGGGAGCGTTCAAGGGCCGTGGCGGTCAACTCGGCCAGTGTCTCGAACAAGGCGCGTTCCTCCGCGTCGAGCTCCGCGCCATCCTTCCCGCCGCACGCGATACCGATGACGCCGACACGGCCGTGCGAGGCGCGTAGGGGAAAGAAGTACCACGGCACATTGGGCAGCGTTCCAGTTCCCGCGCCGGCAGGCTCGTCCCGCTCGAACGCCCAGCGGGCCGCCGTCATCGTCGCCGTTCCAAGCTGATCCTCGGGCGGCCAAGCGGCGGTGACGACGAGATCATCGCCTTGCGGGAACAGAATGACCGCCGGCAGGCCGAGGTCCCGGTGCACTTCCGCCACCGTGCTGTCCGCCACCGTCTGGGGCTCGGCAAGACTCGAAAGACGCCGAGCGAATTCGAACAGACGCCGCGTCGCGCGTGCGCGGCTCGCCGCCGCCGCCCCCTGCTCCCGCGCCCGCCCGGCGACAGCGGAGGAGAGCACGGCGACGCCGAGGAAGATGAACAAGGCCAGCAGTTCGTGTGGCCGCGCGACCGTCAACGTGTAGAAGGGAGCGATGAAGAAAAAATTGTAGCCCAGGAACGACAGAACCGACGCGAAGACTGCGGGCCAGATGCCAAACTGGACGGCAGAAAAGAACACCGCCAACAGGAAGACCATCGACACATTGGGAAGCGGAACCGCAGCAGCAATCACCCGTCCAACGAAAATCGCAAGGACGACGGCAACAGCGGACCACAGGAACGCGAGGCTCGTTTTCTTGGACAACGAGCGCCATTCTAGGCCTTGCCAGACGCTGCGACGCTCCGTTGAGACCGGCGTGACCACATGGATCGCGATGTCCTCGGCGGCGCGGATGAGCTGATGTGGGAAAGAGCGGCCCAAAAGCTCCGCCAGCCAGCTGCTTCGGGAGCGACCCACGACGATCTGCGTGACGTTCTCGAACTTAGCATAGCGCAGCAATTCATCGACGAGGTCGGTTCCGACGAGGGTCTTCACCTCATCGGCCCCGAGGCTTTCCGCAAGCTGCAGGGCTTCGGTCACGCGGTGGCGTTGTTTCTCGCTAAAGCGGGAGGACGGCCATTCGACGGTCACGGCGATGAAGGGTGCACCAATCATGTCTGCCAATCGCTTGGCATGGCGCACGACCATCGAGGAGGTCTCATCCGGCCCAACGCAGACAAGGATGCGTTCGCCCGCGGCCCACGGGCCTTCGACACCGCCGCCTTGCATGCGCTCGAGCAAATCGCTGTCGATGCGTGCGGCCGCGCGGCGCAAAGCCAGTTCACGCAAGGCAACGAGATTGTTGGGGCGGAAGAAATTGTCGACGGCCCTGGCCGCCGTGTCCTGCACATAGACCTTGCCCTCCGCCAGCCGCTTCAAGAGCTCGTCGGGCGGGAGATCGACGAGGACGATCTCGTCGGCCTTGTCGAAATTGGCATCGGGCACGGTCTCGCGCACCCGCACGCGCGTGATGCGTTGCACGACATCGTTGAGACTTTCCAGATGCTGGATGTTCAGCGTGGTCCAGACGTTGATGCCCGCATCGAGCAGCTCCTCGATATCCTGCCACCGCTTGGGATGGCGGCTTCCCGCAGCATTGGTGTGGGCGTATTCATCGACCAGAATCAGTTCGGGGCGGCACTTTAGCGCGGCGTCGAGGTCGAATTCCTGCACCATCCGCCCGCGATAGGGCACGGATGTGCGGGGCAAGATTCTCAGACCTTCGAGGAGGAGTTCCGTTTCCCTGCGGCCATGGGTTTCGGCGAGTCCGACCGCCACGTCGGTGCCCTCCTGGGCCGCCACCCGAGCCGCCTGGAGCATGGCGTAGGTCTTACCCACACCAGGGGCCGCCCCGAGAAAAATCTTGAGGCGCCCCCTGCCCTCGCGGTTGGCGAGAGCCAGAAGCGCCTCGGGCGAAGCCCGCGGTTTATCGGTCAAACCCATCGGAACGGCATCTCCATGCCCTCAAAAATAGGCGCTATGCTGCGAACCGTTAAGGCCCTATCTCGTCGAGCGCCTGATTGGCCTTGAGAACATTGACTCGGGGCTCGCCCAGGAAGCCGAAAGTGCGCCCTTCAACGAGCCGGTCGATCACATGCCTCACCGCCGCTTCGGGAACGTCGCGCGCCGCCGCGATGCGGGGAACTTGGGCAAGGGCGTAGGCCGGCGAGACATCGGGGTCGAGGCCGCTGCCCGAGGTAGTGATGGCATCTCCGGGAATCGGCTGTGGCATCTTCGCGGCCCGCCACCCCTCGGCCGAGGCGGTCAGGCGCTCCGCCAGCTTCTGCGAGGTCGGGCCAAGGTTCGAGCCGCCCGAGGCCGCCGCGTTATAGGGCGCATCGATGGCCTTCGACGGATCTTGCGGGTCAGGCGCCGTCGTTGCCGAAGGACGCGGCCAGAGATAGCGATCCGACGTGAAGTTCTGGCCGATGAGATCGGAACCCACCACACGTCCGTTGACAGTCACGAGACTGCCATTGGCTTCGGCGGGGAAAAGCGATTGGCCGATACCGGTCACAGCGAGCGGATAGGCGAGGCCCGTCACGATCGTGAACAGAACGACCAGAACCAAAGCGGGACGAAGATGAGACATGGCTTCCTCCCTCACGCCCAGCCGATTGCCGCAACGGCGAGGTCGATGACTTTGATGCCAATGAACGGCACGATGAGACCGCCGAGGCCATAGAGAAGCAGGTTGCGGCGCAAGAGAGAGGCCGCCGGCAACGGACGATAAGACACGCCACGAAGAGCAAGTGGAATCAGCGCAATGATGACGAGTGCGTTGAAGATCACCGCCGAGAGGATGGCACTTTGAGGTGTTGTGAGACCCATGACATTCAAGACCGAAAGCTGCGGGATAGCAGCGATGAACAGCGCCGGGATGATGGCGAAATACTTGGCGACATCGTTGGCGATAGAGAAAGTGGTGAGCGAGCCGCGCGTCATGAGAAGCTGCTTCCCGATGCCGACGACCTCGATGAGCTTTGTCGGGTTGGAGTCCAGATCGACCATGTTGCCGGCCTCGCGCGCCGCCTGCGTGCCCGTCTGCATGGCGACGCCGACATCGGCTTGTGCCAGGGCTGGGGCATCGTTGGTTCCGTCGCCGCACATGGCAACAAGACGCCCCTCCTTCTGTGCACCGCGAATATAGTCGAGCTTGTCCTGCGGTGTGGCTTCCGCGATGAAGTCATCGACACCCGCCTCGGATGCAATCGCCGCCGCGGTGACGGGGTTGTCGCCTGTCACCATGACTGTCCGAATTCCCATCCGGCGCAATTCGGCAAAGCGCTCCTTGATGTCGGGCTTCACCACATCCTTGAGGTGAATGACGCCGAGAAGCTTTCCGCCTTCCGCAAGGCCAAGCGGCGTGCCGCCTGAGCGGGCGATGCGGTCGACCGCAGCGTTGAAGGCGGCATCCGAGACCGATCGGCCACCGGCATCCTGAGCAAAATGCAGCACGGCATCCACGGCCCCTTTGCGCAATGAACGGTTGCCGAGATCGACACCGGACAATCGGGTCGTTGCCGAGAACTCGATGAAACGCGCGTCGGTGGGCGGGTGGTCGGGCGCACGCAAACGGTATTTCTCATGCACTAGCGCCACGATAGACCGCCCCTCAGCCGTTTCATCGGCCAGGCTCGCCAGAAGCGCCGCCTCCGCAGCCTCGCGCTCGCTGACACCCGGCACAGGCAGAATCTCGGAAGCCATGCGGTTTCCGAATGTGATCGTGCCGGTCTTGTCGAGAAGGAGCGTGTCCACGTCGCCCGCCGCTTCGACCGCGCGGCCCGACATGGCGAGCACATTGAACCGGATGAGACGATCCATCCCAGCAATGCCGATGGCCGAGAGAAGGCCGCCAATGGTCGTCGGGATGAGGGTGACGAGAAGCGCGACGAGAACCGGAATGGGGACATCGGCCCCCGAGTATCGGCCGAGGCCTGCGAGAGAAACCACCGTGATCAGGAAGATGATGGTCATTCCGGCGAGCAGGACGTTGAGCGCGATTTCGTTCGGCGTCTTCTGCCGCTCAGCACCTTCCACAAGAGCGATCATGCGATCGAGGAACGAGGAGCCGACCGCCGTCGTGATCTTCACGACAACCCAATCGGAGATAACTGTCGTGCCCCCCGTGACAGCCGAGCGGTCGCCGCCCGATTCACGGATGACAGGCGCGGACTCGCCCGTGATCGCAGCTTCGTTCACCGAGGCGATCCCTTCGATGACCTCGCCGTCGCCGGGGATAAGATCCCCCGCTTCGACAAGGACGAGATCGTCGACCTGCAGCTCGACTGCGGGGATGCGCTCGAACAATTCCTTGCGATCGGGGTCCAAAAGCCTTTTTGCGATGGTGTCGGTCCGTGCCTGACGCAGCGTATTCGCCTGTGCACGGCCCCTTCCCTCCGCGACGGCCTCTGCGAGGTTCGCAAAAAGCACGGTGAACCAAAGCCACGCCGCGATCTGGCCGGAAAAGAAAGCCGATTTTGCGGAGATGAGATCACGAACGAAGAGAACCGTCACCAGAAGCGCCACAACCTCGGTGACGAAGATGACCGGATTGCGGACCAGAACCCCGGGATTGAGCTTCTTGAAGGAGTCGACGAAAGCTTGCCGCAGGATCGCTCCATCGAACAGTGAGATGGTGGGTTGAACATGTTTGCTCATGGAACACCTGTCAGAACGTCTTGCCGGCGAGCATCAGCACCTGTTCGGCGATGGGGCCGAGGGCGAGCGCGGGAAAGTACTGGAGACCGCCGAGGATCAGGATGACCCCGGTGAGAAGACCGATGAACAGCGGCCCGTGGGTCGGGAAGGTGCCACTGGACGCCTCGACTCGCGTCTTTGCGGCAAGCGATCCGGCAATGGCGAGCATCGGCACGATGTAGGCAAAGCGCCCGAGCAGCATCGCGAAGCCGAGGGTCGTGTTGTACCACGGCGTGTTGGCGCTCAGGCCCGCGAAGGCGGAGCCGTTGTTCCCCGTTGCCGACGAATAGGCATAAAGGACTTCCGACAGCCCGTGCGGTCCAGGATTGAGGATGCCTGCGAGCCCTTCGGGAATGACGACGGCGATGGCGGAGAAGCCGAGAATGGCGGTAGGGAGGATGAGGACTGCGAGCATCGCCATCTTGACCTCCCTCGCCTCGATCTTCTTGCCGAGATATTCCGGCGTGCGCCCCACCATCAGGCCAGCGACGAAGACGGCGATGATCGCCATGATGAGAATGCCGTAGAGTCCCGATCCCACGCCGCCGGGCAGGATCTCACCGAGCTGGATGAGGAACATCGGAACGAGGCCGCCGAGGGGTGTGAAGCTCGCGTGCATCGCATTCACGGCGCCGCACGAAAGGCCCGTCGTAACCGCAGCGAACAAGGCCGACAGAGCCAACCCGAAGCGAACCTCTTTTCCTTCCATGTTGCCATCAGCAAGGTTGATACCGACGCTTTTCAGCAGAGGCGTTCCCGCAGCCTCGGCTGCGTAGGTGACGGCAACACCCGTGATAAGCAGAATGCCGATAACCGCGATAATGGCCCATGCCTGTCGGCGGTCGCCGACGAGCCGGCCGAAGACGAACACGACCGCGACGGCGATCACCAGCATTTGCCAGATCTGGATGAAGTTCGTGAGCTCGCTCGGGTTCTCGAACGGATGAGCGGCATTGGAATTAAAGAATCCGCCGCCATTCGTCCCAAGTTGTTTGATCGCGACCTGGCTGGCGACCGGTCCGAGCGCAATGGTCTGCTTGGCGCCCTCAAGCGTTGTCGCATCGACCGATGCTTGCAGCGTCTGCGGCGTACCAAGCGCGATGAGCGCAACCGCCGTAACGAAAGCGAGCGGGAGGAGGATGTAGAGGACGGAGCGGGTCATATCGACCCAGAAATTGCCGACGGTCGTCGCGCGTGAGCGGGAAAAGCCCCGCACGAGAGCCATGGCCAATGCAAGGCCTGTTGCGGCAGACAAAAAGTTCTGGACCGTGAGGCCCGCCATTTGCGAAAAATGGCTCATGGTCGTCTCGCCACCATAGGCCTGCCAGTTCGTGTTCGTTACGAACGAAACGGCCGTGTTGAAGGCGAGATCGGGGGCGACGCCTGAGAAGCCCTGCGGGTTCAGCGGCAGATAGCCTTGCAGACGCAGGATCGTGTAAAGGAGAGTAAGGCCCGCTGCGTTGAACGCCAGCATCGCCATGGCATAAGAGCGCCACCCCTGCTCACGTCCCGGCTCGACGCCGGCGAGCGCATAGACGCTCCGTTCGATCGGGTAGAGAATCGGGCTGAGAAGATTGCGCTTTCCGGCATAGACATTGGCCATGAAAGCGCCGAGCGGAATCGCCGTGAGCAGGACGACGAAGAAGAGGATGCCGATTTGCATCCAACCGTTGAGAGTCATGGGTGAACGCTCCCGTTAAAAGCGCTCAGGCTTGAGCAAAGCCATGACGAGATAAACCGCAAGGCCGGCAGCTACCAAACCGCCGAGGAGAAGATCGAGAGACATGGCAGCCTCTCTTCAAAGCCGTTCCGCGGCGACGGCATAAAGCGCCATAAGCGCAAAAAAGCCGATGCCCAGGGAAAGATAGACAATGTCAAGCATAACGACACCACATAAGTTCAGTGTCGCACGCTAACTCCGAGCGCCATCAAGGCTCGATTGGAAAATGAAGGAGGGGAAATAAGGAATATATAAAAACTGTCAGGGCGGCGCGTTGCCAGCCTTGAAAAGACATGAAGCGCCCCCGTCGCAGATCGCGGGGGCGCTCCGAGATTATTGACCCTTCTTGAGGGATGTCACGGTAATTTGACCGTTCACCCGGTCAGCCGTGAACTGAACCTTGTCGCCGACCTTGATCTCCTTGAGCATGGCCGGGTCCTGCGCACGGAAGACCATCGTCATGCCATCCATGTCGAGGTTCTTGATGGGCCCGTGCTGCAATGTGACCTTACCTTGGGCTTCGTCGATTTTCTGAACGACGCCAAGGACCAGCGGCGCGTTCTGCGCGAACACGGAGGTCGAGAGGCCGAGGGCGGCAATGGTGAAAACGAGACGCTTCATTTTTCAATCTCCCAATTAAGGTTTCGACGTTACTTGACGACGACCGTGCCTTTCATGCCGGCCTCGTAGTGACCGGGAATGAGGCACGCATATTCGAACTCTCCGGCCTTGGTGAACTGCCAGAGGATCTCTCCACCCTTGCTGACGGCGAGGCGCCGCGCGTTCGGGTCGTCGTGCTCCATGTCCGGATTCTTCTGCATCGCGATGCGATGCTTGGCGTTGTTCTCGACCGTATCGAGAACGAACTCGTGATCGGCCTTACCCGCATTCTTCAGGACGAACCTGATCTGCTCGCCGACGCGAACTTCGACCTTCTCAGGGAAATACACCATCCTGCCGTCGTCGGTTTCCTTCATGGTGATGGGGACGACACGAGCCGCTTTCTTAGGGTCTCCCGGCGTGCCGGCGGGAGCTTCCTCGCCGTGACCGTGGCCCGCAGCTCCGGGGCCGGCCATCGCGAGGCCGGTTGTGAGAAGGAGGGCCGACAGGGTTCCGAGAAGAGGGAGAGTGCGCTTCATCGTATCTATTCTCCTTACTGGATGATGATTTCAGTGATTGCTGTGGCCGTTGCCGGCGGTAGCCGAAGGACGCTTGCGAGGATCGACAGCACGGAATTCCGTCGCCTTCACACGGCTGTCGGGGGATGTCGCACGGGCGGGATCGGCGAGCGGTTCACCGGTCCATTCGTAGGCCACCGTTCCCTCGGGATGCTTGTACCAACCCGGGTCCTTGTAATCGTTGGCGGAAAGGCCGGGCCGCACTTTCACGACGGAGAACATGCCGCCCATTTCGACTGGGCCAAACTGGCCGTAACCGGTCATCATCGGCAGCGTGTTGTCCGGAAGCGGCATTTCCATTGTGCCCATTTCGCCCATGCCGGTCGAACCCATCGGCATGTAGCCCGGCGCGACTTTCTTGATCGCGGGTGCCGTGCGCTTCATGTTCACGCCGATATATGTCTTCACGCTGTGTCCCATGGCGTTCATGGTGTGGTGAGACTTGTGGCAATGAATCGCCCAATCACCGGGTGCATCCGCCACGAACTCGAAGGCCCGCATCTGTCCGACGGCGACATCGACCGAGACCTCGGGCCAGGCCGCGCCGTCGGGCACCCAGCCACCATCCGTGCCCGTGACCTTGAAGTCGTAGCCGTGCATGTGGATCGGATGGTTCGTCATGGTCAGATTGCCGAACCGAATGCGGACCTTGTCGTTCTGCCCCACGACGAAGGGATCGATGCCCGGAAAGACACGGGAGTTCCAGCACCACAGATTGAAGTCAGTCATCGTGTTGACCTTTGGCACATACGACCCGGCTTCGATATCGAAGGCGTTGAGCAGGAACACAAAGTCGCGGTCGACGCGGCGCTCCGCAGGGTTGCGCGGATGCACGACGAAAAAGCCCATCATGCCCATCGCCATCTGCACCATTTCGTCAGAATGCGGGTGGTACATGAACGTACCGCTCTTCTTCAGCGCGAATTCGTAGACGAAGGTCTTTCCCGGCGGGATATGCGGCTGCGTCAAGCCGCCGACACCGTCCATGCCGTTCGGCAGGATCTGTCCATGCCAATGCACCGCGGTGTTCTCCGGCAACCTGTTCGTGACGAAGATGCGGACCTTGTCGCCCTCGACCGCTTCAATGGTCGGTCCCGGCGACTGGCCGTTATAGCCCCAGAGATGCGCCTTCATGCCGGGAGCAAGTTCGCGCACCACCGGCTCCGCGACGAGATGGAACTCCTTCCAGCCGCCATTCATGCGCCAGGGCAGCGTCCAGCCGTTCAACGTCACGACGGGCTGATAGTCAGGCCCGCTCCTGGGGAAAAGTGGCGGCTGCATCGTCGCCTCGGTCATCGTCGGCGCCTCGGGCAGGCTCGCGGCCTGGGCGCGTCCGCTGATCATGGACGCACCGGCCAGCACCAAGCCTCCGGCACCGAGAAAACCTCTGCGAGAAAGATGATCTGTCATGGTTCGCTCCCTGGTTCTAGTGCCCGCCGGCGCTGCCGCCGGCCGCGGCTGCGACGGTTGTGCTGCCGTCGCCGTCACTCCCGCCGGCTCCTCCGCCCACGAGTGCGGCCTTCAGATCGGTTGCGGCGATCCAGAAATCGCGTCGGGCATTGATGGCGTCGAGGTTGCTGAGGATGCGTGCACGAGCATCGATGATGAGCTGGCTGACATCGGCCAGCATGCCGCTGTACTGGAGCAGCGATTCGTCCTGAATCGCCTGCCTCAAAGGCAGAACGCGGCTTTGATAGTGCTGAGCGAGATCATAGTGGCCGCGATAGCGCAGATAGGCCTCGCGCGCCTCCGAGCGGACGTTGACCGCGCGTTCGGCCACACGGTTTGCGGCCGCCATATAGGTTTCCTCTGCGTTCCGAACGCCGATTTCGCCGAAATCGTAGATCGGAATCTGGAAGGCGATTTCCAATCCACGCCGATTGAGTTTCTCACGCTCCACCTTGCCTTCCGCCGCATCGATGAACGTCTTGCGGTCGTACTTCTGCAGGCCCGCAAGCTCGATGTCGGAAATGAACCGGGTCGCACCAGTCAGGCCATATTGCCCCGCCACCGCATTCAGATCGGCACGTAGCGCTCGCAGATCGACACGCGTTTCAAGCGCCCGTCGTTCGATATCCTTCGCGCTGACAAGGCTCGCCGGCAGGGACGGTAGCGCGTTCGGCAGACGGAAATCGATCTCGCGGCCCCACACACCGAGTTGGCGGGTCAGGCGCTCACGTGCGACTTTCTGTTCGATCCGGGCGCGAGCGAGCTGGGCTCCCAATTCCACATAGAAGGCATGTTCGCGAGCCTGCTCAAGTTTGTTGAGCGCACCCGATTCGCCAAGCTGCTGGGCGAGTTGAGACATCGCCTCCGCCGACGCAAGGGCCTGTTCGAGGAAGGCGACCTGCTGATTGGCCGCAATGGTGCGATAGTACTGACGGCGCGTCTCAGCCGCGAGCCTCAGGACCGCCTCCGCCGTCCGGAACTGCGCAGCGCGGAAGCGCTGTTCGGCAATCGCCGCGCGACCCGGAAGCGTCGCAAGCTCGAAGAGTCCGATCAGAATCTGCCGCTCGACCTCAAGCTCGAGGCCGCCGGCGAGACGTGACAGAGCGAAAGTCGGCCGCGGCGGCAAAGTCGCTTCCACATACACAGCCTCCGAGACCCCAAGGTCGTTGAAGGCGGCTTGCAGACCCCGGTTCTGCAGCAGCGCGATCTGCACGGCGCTGTCGGGGGTGAGGGGCTTCTTCAGCAGCGCCTCCGCGCGCGCCTGCGCTGCGGCAGCGTCAACTTCTGTCGTTGTTTTCACAACGCCCTTGCCGAGCTCCTGCTGGGTAATGCCGCGTGCAAGCGACAGGCCGTTATCCGGCGAGAAGGTGGCGCACCCTGCAAGCGCCAGTGGCAGGAATGCGGCCCCCGCAAGCAGGAAGCGGCGATGCGCCATGGGAGAGGTGCCCCCACGATTGTTGAGAGAATACGTAGACATTGGGTTTCTTTATTCGGTTGGCTTGGGGGCGACTTGCCGGTTGATCTCATGCCAGTCTTTCGGGCCAGTGACCTCGAATGGCACCACGCCTGCGGTCACGCGTGGCGTCACAATACTGCGCGTGCCGATGGTGGGATCGGCAGGAGATGCGAGATGTTGCGGCGCGGTCGGCAGGCAAGCGCCGAGGATAGCTGCCAGCCCGGCCGCCATTATTGTTTTCATCATTGAATTTTGCCTTTGGCGCTATGCGCCGCACAAAGGGCAGCAAGTGGCCATGTCGTTCCGTTTCCGGGCGAAAAGCCTACTCGAAGCCGATATGCGGAAGTGTCGCGCCGATTGAGCGAAGGTCTGGCCGGGCCTGTTGAGAAGGCGCGCCGGTTCGTGCGGGCTCACGCGCCCGCGCCTGGATCAAGCCGTTCGGGGAGGACGTTCGTGCCGCGCCGAGAGATGACTCTCGACCTGCTCATCGCTCAGGATCGCGCGCAGGCGGGCAAAGGGTGTCAATCTGCCGACCACGACCGCCATTGTCGTCGTAATGGCGTGGCAGATCATGTCGCAGCAAGTGGCCGGGGCCGCATGGTGCGGTGTGTGGCGCGAGGGGGATCCCACGTCCCTGGTGACAGAAGCCTCACCCTGACCGTCTCGATCATACGAGGCATGGTCATGATGATGCGCCGCGGCGGCAACAGTCTCTTTCTGAAGTGACATCGCGACAGCCGCGCTCACGCCACGGACGGGAAAGACCGCCATGGTCAAGGCCAGCAAGATCGCAATCATCGTGCCGAAGCGCCGCACGGATCATCCTCTCCGGATCGCACGCCCCGGCTTTGGTCGGAGCATGCGGGGATTCCATCACTTTGCCCTCGGATGAGGCTTACAACGGTAGCAAGGTCAAGGTACCTATAGCGGTTCGTCGGGAACCGAAGACCATCCAGAACGGTTACGGTTCATGGCCAGCGTTATGACCTCGGTGCTGGAGCAGCCCATGGCACGGCAAAGGTTTCTCGCCATCGTCTCAAGCGTCACTCTTTTTCTCAGCGCGCCCCAGGCGATGGCCCACAGTTGGTATCCTATCGAATGCTGTAGCGACCGCGATTGCCGGGAACTGGCCGAGGACCAGGGGGAGACGGTCGACGAAACTCCCAACGGCTGGCAGCTTTGGGACGGCCGAATCATCGCGCGTGGAATTGCCAAGCCGTCACCGGACAAAAAATTTCACCTCTGCGAAACGGCGAACAAGACCATCATCTGCTTCTTCGTGCCGCCGGGAGCGTCGTGAAAGGTTGCTCAGATCGTGATCTGGGTTCCGACCTCCACCGCACGGCCGGTCGGTATGCCGAAATGCTCGGACGCATCGCTGGCGCGGCGCGACAGCCAGATGAACAGCTGATCCTGCCAGCGCGGCATTTCCGACTTCAGCGACGGCCTGAGAGCCCGGCGCGACAGGAAGAACGACGTCTTCATCACATCGAACTGGAAACCTTGCTTGCGGCACGCTGGCAGCGCTCGCGGAACATTCGGCACTTCCATGAACCCGAACCGCAAGGTGATCCGCAGGAAATCATCGGACAACCGTGCGACCTCGGTGCGCCTGCTCCTGTTCACGCGAGGCGTGTCCTCGGTCACAACACTCAGGATGACGTTTTTCTGATGAAGCACCTTGTTGTGCTTGAGATTGTGCAGCAAGGCACTGGGCGTATGACTCGGATCGGATGTGAGGAAGACGGCGGTGCCTTGCACACGCTCGACGGGGCGCGCCTCGATCATCCGAATGAAGTCCGTCGTTGGGACCTCTTCGCGCTTGGCTCTTTCCGCCAGCAGCCTCACCCCACGCCGCCAGGTGAGCATGACGGTCATGAGCACGCCGCCGACAGCAAGCGGAATCCAGCCGCCCTGAACGATCTTGAGGCCGTTTGCCAAAAGGAAGATGCTGTCGATGAGAAGAAACGGCACGATCAGGAGCGAGGCCATCACGGGCGACCAGCCCCAGACCCGCCAGATCACGAGGAAGGCGAGGATGGTGGTGATGACCATCGTCCCGGTCACCGCGATGCCATAGGCTGATGCCAGTCCGCTCGATGTTTTGAAAACGACGACGAGCATGAGAACGGCCAGAAGCAGGAGAAAGTTGATCCGCGGAATGTAGATCTGCCCCTTCTCGGTCTCCGACGTCCGCAGCACCGTCATGCGCGGTAGAAGGCCAAGCTGGATCGCCTGCTGTGTCAATGAGTACGCTCCCGTAATCACCGCCTGGCTGGCGATGACGGTTGCAATCGTTCCGAGGACGACCATCGGCAGGAGAGCCCAGTCGGGGTAGAGGAGGAAGAACGGGTTCTCCAACTTCTGTGGCTCCGCGAGAAGCAGGTCTCCCTGCCCGAGATAGTTCAGGGCGAGCGACGGCAGCACAAGCGCCACCCATGCCACCTGAATTGGCCTGCGTCCGAAATGGCCCATATCCGCATAAAGTGCTTCTGCGCCTGTGACAGCAAGAAACACGGCGCCTAGTGCGATTAATCCGGCCGAGCCGTGACTTTCCAGAAAGCGGAATCCGTGAATCGGGTTGATGGCAGCGAGAATGGTCGGATCCTGAACCACGCGCAGCAGGCCGCCCAGGGCGAGCACGACGAACCAGCCGACCATGATCGGCCCGAACCAGGATGCGACACGCGCCGTGCCTTTGCTTTGCACGAGAAAGAGCGCAACCAAAATCCCGATGCTCAGCGGAAGAATGTAAGGTTTCAGCGCCGGCGTGATGAGATCGAGGCCTTCGACGGCAGAAAGAACGGAAATCGCCGGTGTAATGATAGCGTCGCCATAAAAGAGTGCAGCGCCCGCAACGCCTAAAACCGGCACCAGTAAGACGCTGTGTCCGAGTGCGCTTTGCGCCAGCGCCATGAGAGAGAGAATGCCACCCTCGCCGTGATTGTCGGCGCGCATGATCAACAGCACATATTTCGCCGTGACGATCACGATCAGCGCCCATAGGATCAGCGACACGACGCCGTAAACCATCTCGGACGTTGGCGCGCCGCCCGCTGCCGCCGCGGACAAGGCTTCTCTCAAAGCGTAAAGGGGACTTGTCCCGATATCCCCATAGACGACGCCGACGGAGCCGAGGGCCAACGTACCGAAGCGGGTTGGAAGGTGGGTTCGATCCTCCTCGCCCGGCTCTCCGGCTACGCCAATCACAACATCCTTGGCCATGACCCGTCTCGTGGATCGGAATTCAGCTTAAGGGAGCTGAGATAGTGCGGCGTTGATCTTCCGCAATTCGCCAAGAACCGCGCACCCCTAGACTGCCGCTTTGGCCGAGCGGACGCGCTTCGGCACGATGAATTTCCCGACCGGGCCGCAAATCCATAGTCAAAGGAGATTGTCCATGAAACGCTGGATTGTTGGAACTTTGCTTGCTGGCACGCTTCTCGCGATGGGCGGAGCGGCGAGCGCGCAGCAGCGGGGCATGACGCGCCCAGACGGCATGGGTCCGATGGGGCGGCCTTCGCCGGAGGACATGGATGCGTTCCGCGATGCGCGCATTGCCGCTCTTCACGCTGGTCTGAAGCTCACTCCGGATCAGGAAAAGCTCTGGCCGCCGGTGGAGGACGCCATTCGCAATCTGGCAAAAGTCCACCGCGAGCACATGAAATTGATGATGGAGGGTGGCATTGCCGATGAGGACGCGCCGCGCCGGATCAAGGCCCTGGCAGACAGGCTTTCTCAGAGCGCAGATGCTTTGAGAAAGCTCGCCGATGCAGCCACCCCGCTCTATGCCACCTTCGATGACGCCCAGAAGCGACGTCTGCGCGTCCTCGTGCACGGAATGGGTATGGGAATGGCCATGCAATTCAAGATGATGCACCCCGGCCATGGGATGATGCCCGGCATGCATGAGGAGGAGGAAGAGGAGGATAACTGACCGAGAGCCCCTGGAGGGAGAGAGTGGCCATGCTATGACGATGGCAGATTGGCCACGCTCGCCCCAGGGACGGCTCATATATGGCACTATCCGACGATTTCGACCCGGAGGATCTTAGCCCGGTTGTGCCTCCCACCAAGCCCCGCCTTCTGAAAATTCTCGGCCCCGGATTGATCACCGGCGCGTCTGACGACGACCCCAGCGGCATTGCGACCTACAGCCAGGCCGGCGCCCAATTTGGCTATGCTCTCAGTTGGACGATGCTGTTCAGCTATCCCCTGATGAGCGCCGCCCAGATGATTAGCGCTCGCATCGGGCGCACCACGGGTCACGGCCTTGCCGGAATCCTGAGGCTCCACTATCCGAACTGGCTGCTACAGGCGGTCGTGGTGCTCCTGCTCGTGGCAAACACGATCAACCTCGGCGCAGATCTGGGCGCAATGGCGGCCGCGCTCAATCTGCTCCTGCCCGGACCACGCCCACTCTACATTATTCTCTTCGCGGGAATCTGCATCTACATGCAGGTCTTCCTGCAATACACGCGCTATGTTGCCGTGTTGAAGTGGCTCACGCTCGCGCTATTCGCCTATTTCGCGGCTCTTATCGCGACCGAAGTCGATTGGGGCAAGCTCGCTTCCCATCTCGTCATCCCTCAGGTGCATTGGTCAACAGACTATTTGACCGCCATCGTCGCGGTTCTTGGCACCACGATCAGCCCCTACCTGTTCTTTTGGCAATCCGCCGAGGAGGTCGAGGATATCCACGCATATCCCCGCCGCGTGAATCTCCTTGATGCGCCGGAGCAAGGCAAACGCGCCCTCCATCGAATCGAAATCGACACGATGGTCGGGATGGCTCTCTCGAATCTTGTCGCGCTCGCAATCATCATCACCTCCGCCGCGAATCTCAATTTTTATGGCATCACCGACATCGCGACCTCCGCGCAGGCAGCCGAAGCGTTGCGGCCGGTCGCGGGACCCTTCGCCTTCTGGGTCTTCACCATCGGAATCGTGGGGACGGGACTTCTTGCGGTGCCTGTCCTCGCGGGCTCGGCCGCCTACGCCATAGGTGAGGCGCGCCGTTGGCCAATTGGCTTCTCACGCAGGTGGCAGGAGGCGAAGGCCTTCTATGGCACGATTGCTCTCGCAACGATTGTTGGCATGATCATCAACTTTACGGCCATTAATCCTATCAAAGCTCTCTACTGGAGCGCCGTTCTCAACGGCGTGATCGCTGTCCCCGTCATGGTAACGATGATGCTGATGTCGGTCCGCCGCGACATCATGGGCCCTTTCGCCGTCCGGGGCAGGCTCCTCGCGCTTGGATGGGCTTCCACCATCATAATGGGCGTTGCCGTCGTCGGAATGCTAGCCACGGCAATTTGATCGTACCAAACGCAACCTTCGCCGCGAAATCCTCTTGACGCGACGCCGCGAGAGGAGCATTTGCCCGGTTATCCGCACAGCTTCGCCTACCGGCGGGACCGCGCGGCCCATAGGAACCCAAAACCCAATGCCAAGCGACAGTCACAGTCGATTGCCCGTGCCGTCACGGCTCATCGTGGACGCCTGATCGTTTGATCGGCTCGCCACGATCTGCCGTTCACGGCGATCGAAAAGGTGAGCCATGCAAGACAAAATCCCCGCAGAGGTTATTCTCGACCCTGTCGTGAACGCCGCCGGCCTGGCGCACGAGCACGTCGCCGACATCGCCGAGGCGCTCAATGGAATGCCGACCGAGGCGGCGGCTGAAATCCTTCTCGGCTTGCCGACTGAACAGGCTATCGAAGTTCTCGACCAGCCGGATCTCGAATCTGCCGACGAGTTGATCGCCGCCCTGCCGGACGACCGCGCGACCGCGCTGCTCATGGGCATGTCCGCCGACCGCGTGGCGGGTGTCTTCCGGCAGATGGAAGAGCCGCGCCGTTCTACGCTGCTCGAGCGCCTCGACCCTGAAACGAAGCAAGCCGTCAAACGCCTTCTGACCTATCCGCCTGGTACGGCCGGCAGCATCATGACGACGGAATTCGTCAGCGCGCCGAAGACATGGACGGTGGAGCAGACGTTGGATCATATCCGCCGCGTCGAGCGCACGCGCGAAACGGTCTATGCCATCTACATTCTCGATCCGCGCACCCAAAAGCTCGTTCAGACCGTGTCCCTGCGCCGCCTGATCGCGGGAGAGCCTCATGCGCCGGTGCTCTCCGTAGCGACGCCCCGGCGGCCCGTGACCGTTTCTCCCCTTGCCGATCAGGAAGATGTCGCGCGGCTCATCTCCAAATACGATCTGCTCGCCGTCCCGGTCGTCGAGCGCGGCCGCGTCATCGGCATCGTCACGGTGGATGACATCATCGACGCCATCGTCGAGGAAAGCACGGAGGACGTACAGAAATTCGGCGGCATGGAAGCGCTGACCGAGCCTTATATGCAAATCGGTTTCGTCGAGATGATCAGGAAACGTGCGGGCTGGCTCTGCGCGCTGTTTCTGAGTGAGATGCTCACGGCTAGCGCGATGCAGCATTTCGAGAGCGAACTGGAAAGAGCCATCGTTCTCACGTTGTTCATCCCGCTTATCATGAGCTCTGGCGGTAACTCGGGCTCGCAGGCCACGTCGCTCATCATCCGTGCGCTTGCCTTGCAGGAGGTACGGCTGCGGGAATGGTGGCGTGTTGTCCTTCGTGAACTGCCGACCGGCGTCACGCTTGGGGCCATCCTCGGCACCATTGGCGCGACGCGGATCGCTTTGTGGCAATGGTTCGGGTTCTATGATTATGGCGAACACTGGATGCTCATTGCGCTCACGGTCGCGGCAACGCTCGTCGGCATCGTCACATTCGGGTCGCTCGCCGGCTCGATGCTTCCCTTTATCCTTCAACGGATCGGTTATGACCCCGCCAGCGCATCGGCCCCGTTCGTCGCGACCTTGGTCGATGTCACAGGCTTGGTCATCTACTTCTCCGTCGCCCTCGCGATCCTGAGCGGAACTCTTCTCTAGGTGCTCGCCGGAGAGAGCCTCAGCACTCTATCCCCGCGGCATCTATGCGGCTTGTCTCTGCCGCTTTCGCGAGAATCTCATCAACAAAAATCTCGATGAATGCCTCTGCCGTCCGCGACAGTGGCATGCCCGGCAACGTGATGAGTCCGTAATCGGAAGCGTGCGCCGGACGGAACGGCCGAAGGGCAATGGGGAGAGAACGAAAAAAGCTTGCGATCAAGCCCGGTACGATGGCGATGCCGAGGCCACTCGCCGCGCAAGCACAAGCCGCTTCGACCGAGTGGACCTCCACTCGGCAGCGATGCGGAACACGTGATGCACGCAATTCATCCTCAAGTTCGTTTCTCGCATTCCTCTGCCGCCCGAGAAGAATGAGATCTGTGCTTGAGAGGTCCTTGAGTTCGATGACCTCTTTTTCCGCGAGCGGGTGATCCTTCGCCATCACGCAAGTCGTGCCGCCGCGAAGCAGCGGATGAATGTCGAATCCCTGGTCCTCGGTCGGTAGGCGCACGAAGCCGAGATCCGCGCTGCGGGATTGCACCATCTGCTCGATGGCGCCGTAAGGCCCCGGCAGAACCTCCACGACCACGCGGGGGCGATCCTCGAAGAAGCGCGTGAGCACGCCGGGGAGCACCGTTGTCGTCATGCTATGAGGAAAGGCGACCCGTAACAACGTGTCGCTGCCGGCTCCCGCCTTGAGATCGGCGGCCTTGCGCTTCACCCGCGCTAGAACCTCCGTCAGCTCCTCCACTTCGGGAACGAGAGCGCGGGCTTCGGGCCGAGGAATCAGGCGCCCCTTGTCTCGAATGAACAACTCGAAGCCGATATCGGCCTCCAGCGCCGTGAGGTGCCGGCTGATGGCCGATTGCGAGATCTTCAGGATCGCAGACGCCCCGACGGTCGACCCGACCGCCATGACGGCCTTCAAGACTTCAAGTTGCTTCAGGTTCATGCAGCGTTCCGTCCCCGTGACCTCTCAGCCGGTTTCTAAAATGTCATCACCCTACCCGCTCTGATCATATTATTGCGCGAATTTCAAAGCGATGCGTAACCTGAGGCCAAAGAGGGGAGAATTGCCGTCAATGATACGCCATGACCAGGGAGATGGCCTGTGACAGTCTTCGTCATCCGCCGTTTGTCCCAAAGCCTTTTGATCCTCTTCATCACCTCCATCATCGTCTTTGCCGGCGTCTATGCCATCGGCAACCCCATCGACATTCTCATCGCCCCTGACGCCACACTGGCGGAGCGGGAGCAGGCCATTCGCTCCCTCGGCCTCGACCGCTCGCTTCTGGAACAATATAGCACCTTCCTCTGGAATGCCTTGCACGGCGATCTCGGCCGGTCCTTCGTGTTCAACCAGCCGTCCATCGATCTCATCCTGAACCGGATGCCGGCGACGCTGGAGCTGGCCTTCGTCGCGCTCGCGCTCTCCCTCCTCATCGGCATTCCCCTTGGTCTCTGGGCGGGACTGCGGCCCAATTCCGCGCTCGACGAGACGGTCATGACCGGCTCGATCCTCGGCTTCAGTCTGCCAAACTTCTGGCAAGGCATGATGCTGATCATGATCTTCTCGGTCTGGCTTGGTTGGCTGCCCTCCACAGGCCGCGGCGAACTTGGCACGATTTTCGGCATCCGCACCAGTCTCGCCACCTGGTCCGGTCTGTCGCACTTGATCCTTCCGGCGATCAATCTTGCTCTTTTCAAGATCTCGCTCGTCATCCGCCTCACCCGCAGCGGCGTGCGCGAAACCATGCCGCTCGACTTCGTGAAATTCGCGCGTGCCAAGGGCCTTTCCGAACGGCGCATCGTCTCGGTTCACGTGCTCAAGAACATCATGATTCCCATTGTCACTGTCGTCGGTGTGGAATTCGGTGGGCTCATCGCCTTCGCGGTGGTCACCGAGACGATTTTTGCATGGCCCGGCATGGGCAAGCTTTTGATCGACGCGATCATGCGGCTCGACCGCCCGGTCGTGGTTGCCTACCTCCTCGTCGTCGTGACCTTGTTCATCGTGATCAATTTCATCGTCGACATTCTCTATTCCCTCCTCGATCCCCGCATTCGCATCGGGAGCGCCTCATGATCGCCCTGACGCTTCGCTCGCTCGGAGAGGACAGCCTCGTCGTCCGCGCCCTCAACGGCATTCTGAAAAGCCCGAAGGCGACGATTGCCGGCATCGTCTGCATTCTCCTCCTCATTCTTGCCGCCATCGGCCCGTGGCTTGCGCCGCAGAACCCTTACGACTTGATGCAGATCAGCATCATGGACGCCAAGCTGCCGCCCGGCTCCGAGAGCATGACCGGCAGCATCTACTGGCTCGGCACCGACGGACAGGGTCGTGACATGCTCTCGGCCATGCTCTACGGGCTTCGTACGAGCCTTGCAGTGGGCCTCGTCAGCGGTGTCGTCGCGCTCGGCATCGGGACGTCGCTTGGCCTCATTGCCGCCTATTTCGGCGGACGCGTCGACACGCTCATCATGCGCCTCGTTGACCTGATGCTCGGCTTTCCGACTATTCTCGTTGCGTTGATGCTGCTCGCGCTCATCGGGCAAGGCGTCGGCAAGGTGATGGTGGCGCTCGTTCTCGTGCAATGGGCGCTCTTCGCCCGCGCCGTGCGCGGCGCGGCGCTGGTCGAAAAGAGCAAGGAATATGTCGAGGCCGCGACCTGCCTTGACCTGAGCAAGGCGCGCATCCTCTTCGGCCATCTTCTGCCCAATTGTCTGCCGCCTCTCATCGTCATCGCAACACTGCAGGTGGCGAATGCCATCTCGGCAGAAGCGACTTTGAGCTTCCTCGGCATCGGACTGCCGATCACCGAGCCTTCGCTCGGGCTTCTCATCTCCAACGGCTACAGCGTGCTGATGTCCGGGCAGTATTGGATCAGCGTCTATCCCGGCCTGCTTCTGGTCGCCGTCGTGTTCAGCATCAACATCGTGGGCGATCGCCTGCGCGAAGTGCTGAACCCCAGGCTCCAGCATTGAGGGACGGCACATGACTCAACCGACCCTCAAGATCGAGAAACTCCAAACCCATTTCTTCACCGAGAAAGGCATCATCAAAGCCGTCGATGGCGTCAGTTTCGAAGTCAAACGCGGTGAGGTGTTGGGCCTCGTCGGCGAGTCCGGCTCAGGAAAATCCATCACCGGTTTCTCGATCCTCGGCCTCGTCGATCCGCCAGGGCGGGTTTCTGGTGGGCGCATCCTGTTCCAGGGACAAGACATCGTGGGGCTTCCCGCGCACGACATGCGCTCCTTGCGCGGGCGGAAGATCGCCATGATTTTCCAAGACCCGATGATGACCCTAAACCCGGTTCTCAGCATCGAAACCCAGATGATCGAGACCGTGCAGGCTCATGAAAAGGTGAGCCGGAAAGAAGCGCGCGAACGGGCGCGGGACACCCTCGGCATGGTCGGCATCCCCTCGCCCGATGAACGCCTTGCATCCTATCCGCATCAATTCTCGGGCGGCATGCGCCAGCGCGTAGCCATCGCCATTGCGCTGCTGCACCGCCCCGATCTCATCATCGCGGACGAGCCGACGACCGCGCTCGACGTGACGATCCAATCGCAGATCTTGGCGCAGATCCAAACGCTCACGAAGCAGTTCGGTATGGCGCTGGTGTGGATCAGCCATGATCTCGGCGTGGTCGCCGGGTTGGCCCATCGCATCGCCGTGATGTACGCGGGCCGCATCGTCGAAATCGGCCCCACCGACGACATTCTCGACCATCCGCGGCATCCCTACACCATCGGGCTCATGCAATCGGTCCCGGCGAACATGCCGCGCGGTGCGAAACTGAAAGCAATTCCCGGCATGGCGCCCTCGCCCCTGCACCGCCCGAGCGGCTGCGCCTTCCGCCACCGCTGCGCCTTCGCGACGGATGTCTGCCAGGCCGAACCGCCGCTCGATGAGGCCGGGGCCGTCGCCTGGCGCTGTTTCCATCCCCAAGCGCGGAGGGCCGCATGACCCCGCTCGTCGAAGCCGTTCAGGTTTCAAAGAAGTTCGTGCGCGAGCTTGACTATGCCGAGCGCCTCGCGCGCCTCCTCGGCGTGAAGCTCGAAGCGCAGACCGTTCATGCGGTCGATCATGTGGATCTCAAGATCATGCCGGGCGAGGTCGTCGGCCTCGTCGGTGAATCCGGCTGCGGCAAGTCGACCCTTGGGCGCGTTCTCGCCGGCATCAATCCGCAGAGCGGTGGCGAGGTTTTGTGGCAAGGTCAGGACCGGCGAAAGCTTGATCCTGCGGCGGCTCACAAGGCACGGCTTTCGGCCCAGATGATCTTTCAGGACCCGATGTCGTCGCTCAACCCCCGCAAGCGCATCATCGAAATTATCGGTGAAGCCCCGGTCGCGCACGGTCTTGTGCCACGCTCAGGCAAGGATGCGTATGTCGCCGCCCTGATGGAGCGCGTCGGTCTCGATCCTTCCTATCGCAACCGCTATCCGCACCAGTTCTCCGGCGGCCAGCGTCAGCGCATCGGCATCGCTCGAGCGCTGGCGGTGAAGCCGCAATTCATCGTCTGCGACGAATCCGTCGCTGCGCTCGATGTTTCGATCCAGGCGCAGATCATCAATCTGTTCATGGAACTGAAGCGCGAACTTGGTCTGACCTATCTCTTCATCAGCCACGATCTCGGCGTGGTGAAGCACATCAGCGACCGCGTCGCCATCATGTATCTCGGCCGCATCGTCGAGAGCGCGCCGGCGGAGACGTTCTTCGAGAAGCCGAACCACCCTTACACGATTGCGCTCCTAGAAGAGGTGCCCACCATCGCCCATCGGCGACGCAACTTCTCGCCGATCAAGGGCGAGATTCCCTCGCCTCTTCATCCGCCGACCGGCTGCCATTTCCATCCCCGCTGCCCGCACGCTTTCGACCGCTGCCGGCAGCAGGCTCCGAAACTCCGCGAAATCGCGCCGGGCCACATCAGCGCCTGCCACCTCAACGAAGCCCAAACGGCCGCACCGCGAGAAAAAAGCGCCGCACTCTGATCCAGAAGGAGAATGCCATGACATCAACCGCCACTCTCAAGGGGCTCGCCCTCACCGTCTCCATCGCAGCTCTTTTGGGCCTCGCGCCCGCGCAGGCCGCCGATCTCATCGTCGGCAGCTCGACGGAGCCCTCCGCGCTCGATCCACATTTCTCGCGCACCGGAAACAATCAGAATATCGCAGCGCAGATTTTCGACCGCTTCGTCGAGCCCGATCCCAATCTGCAGATTCGCCCCGCGCTCGCTGAATCGTGGACGAATGTCGATCCCACCACTTGGCGCATCAAGCTACGCGCAGGCGTGACCTTTCAGGACGGCAGCCCACTGACGCCGGAGGACGTGATCTTTTCGCTCACCCGCGCGAAAGACATTCCCAACAGCCCCGCCCCCTTTACCGGCAATGTCGGCGCCATTGCCAGCATGAGCGCGGTCGATCCGCAGACCATCGAATTCAAGACCAAGGGTCCGGCGCCGGACTTCATCGAACAGGTCGGTCTCGTCTACATCGTCCAGAAGAAGCTCGCCGAGGGCAAGACCATCGAGGCGTTCAACAACGGTTCCGCCGCAGTGGGAACCGGCGCTTACAAGATCAAGGAATGGGTGCCGGGCGATCACATCACACTCGTGCGAAACGACAAATTCTGGGGCAAGAAGCCGGCGTTTGAAAACGTCACGATCAAGTTCATCGCGAATGACGCCGCCCGCGTGGCGGCCCTGCGCTCCGGCTCCGTCGATCTCATCGACGCGGTGCCGCCGAATGATGTCGGAACTCTCGGAAAGACCAAGGGTATTCGCCTGACCTCCACCGCGTCCGCCCGCGTCGTCTATCTCGCGCTCGACGGCAGCCGCGACGAATCTCCGTTCATCGTCGGGCCGGATGGAAAGACTCTCAATCCCAATCCGTTGAAGGACCAGCGCGTCCGCCTCGCTCTCTCCAAGCTCATCAACCGCCGACTGATCGTCGAGCGGCTTCTCGATGGCGCGGGCGATGCGGCGGGCCAGCTCGTTCCCGTGGGTGTCGGCGGCTCAGATCCCGATCTGCCGCCTCTGGCGCAGGACGTCGCAGGCGCCAAAAAGCTTTTGGCCGATGCCGGATATCCGAACGGATTCGGCATCACCATCCACACGTCCAACGACCGCTTCGCGGGTGATGCCGCAAGCGCCCAAGCCATCGGCCAGATGTTTGCCCAAGGCGGCCTGAAGGTGAACGGTGTCGTGGCGCAGCCCTACAATGTCTATGCTTCCGCGGCAGGCAAGCAGTCGTTCAGCGCGTTCATCTTCTCGCTCGGTAACACAACGCCGACTTCGGCGACGGGCCTGCGGAATCTCCTGATGACGCCGGACAAGGATGCGGGCACGGGCTCCTTCAACCGCACGCGCTATTCGAACCCCGCCTTCGACGCCAAGATGAAGGAAGCCTTGTCGGAGTTCGATCTCGACAAGCGCATCGCGCTCCTCAAGCAGGCCACCAAGATCGGCGTCGAAGATGTCGGCTTCGTCCCGCTCTTCTGGCCGAAGGTTTACTGGGCCTCGAAGGAGAACATCACCTACACCGCCAATCGTGGCGAAGATCTGATGGCGACGCTCGCAGGAATTGCGCAATGACTTCTGCGGCGCTTCGTTCCATGAATCGTTCCATCTCTCCCGAGATCGAAATCCTCGCTGACGACATCGTCGTTCATCGCAACGTGATGGTTCGGATGCGCGACGGCATCTCGCTCGCGACAGACGTCTACCGACCCGCAGTTGGTGGGCAGCCCGTCGACGAGAGGCTGCCGGTAATCATGGAACGGACGCCCTACGGCAAGACGCAACGCTCACGCTCGGAAATCGAACCGGGCATGAGCCAGCCCATGACGCGCGCGGAAGTCGCCTCGTATTTCGTGCGCGCCGGCTACGTGGTGATCTATCAGGATTGCCGGGGCCGCTACAATTCGGAGGGAGAATTCACGAAATACCTCTCCGAAGGCCCCGACGGCTACGACACCTGCGCCTGGATCGTGGAGCAGCCCTGGTGCGATGGTCGCATCGGAACGATGGGGCTTTCTTACGCGGCGCATACGCAAGCCGCGCTCGCCTGCCTCAATCCGCCCGGCCTTGCCTGCATGGTGATGGACTCAGGCGGCTTCTCCAGCGCGTATCGTACCGGCATTCGCCAGGGTGGCGCTTTCGAGCTGAAGCAGCTCACCTGGGCTTACAACAATGCAAAGGAAAGCCCCGAGGCGATGGCGGACCCGCTTGTCCGCAATGCGCTCGATGGCGAAGATATCACGGCATGGTTCTCGGTTCTGCCGTGGTCGGAAGGGCGCTCGCCGGTCCGTTGGGTGCCGGATTATGAGAACTATGTGCTCGAACAATGGCGCCAAGGCACCTTCGGCGAATTCTGGAAGAAGGTCGGCATTTACGCAGAGGGCTCTTACGACACCTTCCCGGAGGTTCCGATTGCGCTCCTGTCGAGCTGGTATGACGCCTATGTGCGCACCACCTTCGACAATTACGAAGGATTTTCGCGTGGCGGCAAGCGCCCGCTCTCCCTCATCATGGGGCCGTGGCTGCACGGCAACCGCAACTCCACGCGTTCCGGCGATGCGGAATTCGGCCCTCAAGCCACTATCGCAGACAACGTCACGCCAACATGGCTTGAATTCCGTCGTCGTTGGTTCGATCACTGGCTGAAAGGCGTCAACAACAAGGTCGAGGAGGAGCCGCGCGTGCGCCTGTTCCTCATGGGCGGCGGCACGGGCCGCAAGACGGACACCGGCCATCTCAATCACGGCGGCCGCTGGATCGAGACGACACAGTGGCCGCTTCCCGAGGCGACAGCTCAATCCTTCTATCTCAATCGCGGCGGGCGCTTGTCCGAGGAACTGCCTACAGCGGATGCCTTGCCGCTGAGTTACGATTTCGACCCATCCGATCCCGTGCCGACCATCGGCGGCGCGCTGACGAGCGGTCAACCGGTCTTTGAAGGCGGCGCCTTTGACCAGCGCGAGGCGGCGCAGTTCTATGGCTGCCACCAACCTGGCCTGCCTCTTTCTGCGCGACGCGACGTATTGTCTTTCGAGACCGCGCCGCTTGAGGGCGACCTCGCGGTGATCGGACCGATCACCGCGGAGCTCTGGGTGTCGTCAGACGCACTCGATACGGATTTCACGGCGAAGCTGATCGACGTCTATCCGCCATCGGAAGACTATCCGACCGGTTATGCGATGATCCTCACCGACGGCATTTTCCGCTGCCGCTATCGCAAGTCCTGGGAGAAGCCTGAGCCGCTGGTGCCGGGCGAGATCTTCAAGATCACCATCGAGCCCTTCGCAACCGCGAACCTATTTGCCAAAGGGCATCGCATCCGGGTGGACATCTCCTCATCGAACTTCCCGAAATTCGATGTGAACTCGAATACCGGTGATCCCGAAGGCATGGGACGGACGCAGAAGATCGCGCGCAACAGCGTGTTCGTCGATGCGGCTCACCCGTCCCGCATCATCCTGCCGACGGCAGAACCTTCGCTCATCAAGTCGCTTCGGCCTCTGGCTAAAAGCGCTTAACGGCGCGCTGGGTCGATCAGTACGACCCGCGCGCGATCTTCTTCCAACAGATCGGCTGTCATGGCGTCGAAAACGTGCCGTGCAGCCTCGCCTTCCAACGGCACGGGCGCAGGCGCGACCTCACCCACCTGGCGCGCCGGGCGACCGACGGCGACGGGGAGAATTTCGACTCGCGCGCCGTTCTCCGCCGTATCGAACACGCAGCGGCAAGCAGCGCCCGTCCACACATCGACGCCCTGGCGATCATAGGTTTCGCTTCTGCGCGTGTGAAAAATCAGATTGCCGAGGCCCGCGAGAATCGGCTTGCCCTTGTAGAAACTGATGCCCTGCAACACGGGCGCGCCGGTTCCGGCGATAAGGTCGGCGCCGCGATCGATCAGCCTGCGCGACAAGTCCGCGACCCAGGCCGGCATCTGTTTCCAGTTCGGGTCCCAATGGTGATTGTGGATCGCGACGGCAACGATATCGGCCTGGGCGCGGGCAGCCGTGAGAGCCAGATCGAAGGCCGCGAAGTCAGCAGGATCGGCCGCAAATCCGCTCTCGATATGAGCGCCCTCCGCCACTTCTGTGCCGAAAACCTCTAGGTCTTTGGCGTGATCCACGCGATAGCCGACCGCAGCGCGCGCGGCCTCGCGCTTGTCGTCGCCGAGCGCAGCAACGAGTTCGCGCAACATCGCATGTTGGGCGGGAGGGACCGCGACGTGTCGGCGCATCCGCAGCGGGTTGATTCCCGCGCGGTCGGCGGACGCATAGACGATGTCCGGTTGCGGCCCGAGATCAACCGCGAGCACGGCGACGGTGCCGGCGCGCCCCTGGATGAAGGCAGGTTTCGCCGCCTCGTCCCGGCTCATGCCGCTGCCGATGAGTTGCAGCCCCGCGCTCTCGACGACGGATCGTGTCCGCGCGATTCCGGGAGGACCGAGATCGAAGGCATGATTGTTGGCATGAGCCAAAGCATCAAAGCCGAGCGCCTTCAGCGAAGCGATGCCGCCGGCGTTCGTCAGATGCAGCGTCTTGGTCTTGGTCGGCCATGCGCCTTCGGTTTCGAGCGTGGCTTCGAGGTTGACGAAGGCCGCGTCCGCCTGCTGCAGGATGTCACGGAGAGCCCCTGCACCCGCTCCATCGATGGGTCCATGAAGAAGGGCCTGACCGGCAACAGCGACGGAAATCTTCGTCATGGGCTCACATGCAAAGAAAGGGGCCGAATCTGTATAGGCTGGATTCGGCGGCTCAAACAGCCATGTTCGGTCGCACTTCTCGCAATTGGCGTATAAGATACTATATGCAGCCTAAGAGTTGGTGGATTCCCGATGGCGACGCATCACGATCATGCCCTGGACGAGTTGAACGAGACGCAGAAGCGCGTTCACCGGATTCTGTCGGCCGCGCGGAATCCCCTCTCGGCCTACGAGGTCCTGGACAGGATGCGGGCCAAGGGCTCAGTCACGCCGCCGACGGTTTACCGGTCTCTCGACAAGCTGATCGAGAAGGGGCTGGCCCACCGGCTCGAGAGCCTCAATGCCTATGTGACCTGCAAGCACCCCCACCATCACGACATGGCGGCCTTCGCCATCTGCGAGACCTGCGGGATGGTGAAGGAGTTCACGGACCCGCAAATCAGTGAGGGTCTGACCCATTGGAGCGACGCACACGCCTTCAACCCCAAGAAGGTGACGGTCGAAGTCCGGGGGCTCTGCGAGGCCTGCTCCAAATAGCGGTCGCGTGCCGGCGGTCGCCACCTTCAAGCGCGGCCTTATTCTTTTTTCCTATGGCGGCAAAGGATTTCGGCCCTAGCTCCAGCTTGCGCGTGCTACAACCACATCACGCAACGGAATGTGCACAACTGCAAGCATAAATTGCAACGATACCACATTGTGCAAGCCGCGCTTTACCTATATAAACGGGTAGGTTTTGAAATAACAGGAGCGAGGTTCATGAGCGCCCGGGCCCTTAAGAAGGATGAAGAGGAGGTTCTCCTCCGTCGTGCGGACGAGTTGTGCCGCGAGAACAATCTGCGTCTGACGCCGATTCGCGAGCGGGTTTATCGCGAGCTCGTCCAGAGCGGCGGCCCGGTCGGGGCTTATGACCTCGTCGACCGGCTGAGCAGCGACAAGAAGCGGCTGGCCCCCGTCACGATCTATCGGGCGCTCGACTTCCTGCGGGATGCCGGCCTGGTTCACCGGCTGGCGACGCAGAACTCCTACATCGTCTCGCACGGCCAGCCGGAAGTGAACGCGATGAAGATCATGTTCGTCTGCACCAAGACCGGCCAGACCGTGGAAGTGCACTCGGCCGAGGTTGCGGAAGCCGTCAAGAAGGCCGCTGAGCAGGCCGGCTTCAAGAACCTGTCGCCCTTCATGGAAGTCGAGGGCGAGCTCGCCCGGTAAGCGGCGAACCGCCCCATCTGCAAGACATGAAAAAGGCCGGGCATTGCCCGGCCTTTTTCTTTACTCGGCTGCAAGAGCCCGGTGCGGCGTGGCTGCTTCCGCCGGGAGCTTCGCCCGCTCGGTTTCCCGCGAGAAGTAGGTGTAGAACATCGGCACCACGAAGAGCGTGAAGACCGTGCCGACAGACATACCGGCAGCGATGACGAGGCCCATGGAGAACCGCGCTGCCGCGCCCGCGCCGCTGGCGTAGAGGAGCGGAGCAACGCCTAGCACCATGGCCGCAGTGGTCATGAGGATCGGGCGCAGACGAACACGGGCCGCTTCCTGAATGGCCTCGCGCCTCTTGATGCCGCGCTTCTCCTTCAGCTCGTTGGCGAACTCCACCATGAGAATGCCGTGCTTGGTGATGAGCCCGACGAGGGTGATGAGCCCGACCTCCGTGTAGATGTTGAGCGTCGCCAGCCCGATATTCAGGAACATCACAGCGCCGAACATCGAGAGCGGCACCGACATCATGATGATGAACGGATCGCGGAAGCTCTCGAATTGCGCCGCCAGCACCAAATAAATCACGATGACCGCGAGACCGAAGGCAAGCGCGATGGAGCTCCCCTCCTGCACTTCCAGTCGCGACTGACCGGCGTAATCCTCGTAGAAGCCCTGCGGCATGATCTGCTTCGCCGCGTCACGAAGGGTCTTGAGTCCCTCCGAGGTCGTCACACCAGGCAGCGGCAGAGCGGACAGCGTGGCCGCGTTCAGCTGGTTGAACTGCTCGATGGAGGCCGGGGCCGCATCGGTGGCGATGCGTACCAACGCGGAGAGCGGCACCATCGACCCGTCGGCAGCGCGCACATAGTACTCGCCGAGACGCTCCGGGTTCAGGCGATCCGCCTGACGCACCTGGCTAACGACGTCATAGCTGCGGTTGTCGCGGTCGAATTTCGAGATGGGAGCGCCACCCACCAGCGCGCCGAGCGTGTTGCCGATCTCGCTGACCGGAACACCGAGCGCTGCCGCACGGTCGCGGTCGACGATGATGCGCGCGCGCGGCGTCTGATAGGACACCGAGTTCTGGACGATGATGAACTTGCCGGACTGCATCGCCTTCTGCTTGACCTGTTCGGCCACCTCATAGGCCTGGGAGGGATCGCCGATCGTACGCAGGACATATTGGATCGGCAGACCGCCACCCGCGCCGGGCAGGGATGGAGGCGCAAACGCGAAAGCCTGCAAGCCGGCATTTTGGTTCAGCAGGTTCTGAATCTCCTGCTTCGTGACTGCACCCTTCTTCTTTCGCTCGCTCCATTCTTTAAGCTTGAAGCCGAAGAAACCGCCACCACCGCCATCGATGCCGACAATCAAGAACGAGTCCTCGATTTCCGGAATCGTTTCGGCCGCGCCGGTGAACTGAGACGAGAAGGCCTGTGTATAGTCAGCCGTCGCATATTGCGGCGCGTTGAGGATGCCGAGATAGGCGCCCTGATCTTCTTCCGGCGCAAGTTCGGAGGACGTCTTCGTGAACATGAAGGCCGTCGTCGCGAGCAGCGCAAAAACGATCACGAGCGTGACTGGCCGGTAATCAAGCGAGCCGGAAAGCCTGCGCCCATACCAGTTCTCCAGGCGCGTGAACGTCCGGTCGACGAACCCAGCAAAGCCCTTCTGCCCGCCATGCTCGTGCGGCTTCAGAAGCTTCGACGACATCATCGGCGAAAGCGTCACGGCAATGATGCCCGAGATGATCACCGAGCCCGCAAGGGTGAATGCGAACTCGCGGAACAGCGTGCCCGTCAACCCCTGCGTGAACCCGATAGGCGCATAGACCGCCGCCAGCGTGATCGTCATGGAGACGATAGGCACGAAGATTTCCTTCATGCCGACGACAGCCGCATCCACGGGCTTGAGCCCCTCTTCGATGTGGCGGTGAATGTTCTCCACCACGACGATGGCGTCGTCGACCACGAGGCCGATGGCGAGCACCATCGCGAGGAGCGTCAACAGGTTGATCGAGTACCCTAAGACGAACAGAACGAAGCACACGCCGACGAGCGACAGCGGGATCGTCACGATGGGGATCAACACCGAGCGGAAGGAGCCCAGGAAGAGCAGGATCACGATCACGACGATGAGCGCCGCCTCACCGATGGTCTTGAACACCTCTTCGATGGACGCGGAGATGAAGTTCGACGCATCGTAAACGATCTGAACCGTCATGCCCTTCGGGAGGGTCGGACGGATCTGGTCGATGGCCTTCGTGACCGCGGCGGCAACCGTGAGCGGGTTGGCGGAGGGCGTCGGCGTGATGCCGATGAAGGTGCCTTCCTTGCCGTTGAAGCTGACCTTCACGTCCGTGCTTTTCGGGCCGAGCGCCACATCCGCCACGTCACGCAGGCGTACGACCTGATCGCCGTTCGAGCGGATCGGTAGGGTGCCGAAGGTCTCGGGTGTCTGGAACGTGGTCTGCATCTCGAGCGCGTAGGCCACGTACTCGTTCTGTGTCTTGCCGGGTGCTGCCAGGAAGTTGCTGTTGCGGATCGCAGCCACCACGTCGCCTGCGGTCACCCCACGGGCCGCGAGACGGATCGGATCGATCCAGACGCGCATGGAGAAGTCGCGACCACCGAGAATTTCCGCATTGCCAACGCCCTCAAGGGTGGCGAAGCGCGGTTGCACCACGCGAGTGAGGAATTCCGACACCTGCTCCGGATTCATTTCGGATGAGGCGAAGGTCAGATACATCAGCGCGAAGGTCTGGCCCGTGCCCTTCACGACGACCGGATCGTCAGCATCCTTCGGCAACTGCGCGCGCACCTGCTGCACCTTCGCCGTCACTTCGGTGAGCGCGGCATTGGGATCGGTGTTGAGGCGCATGCGCACGGAGACCGTGCTCAGGCCAAGGCGGCTCTGCGATGTGACATAGTCGACGCCTTCAGCACTCGAAACCGATTTCGCAATCGGCGTGCTGATGAAGCCCTGCATCAGGTCGGCACTGGCGCCCGTATAGGCCGTCGTAATGGTGATCGTAGTTTCCTCGACCTCCGGATACTGACGCACCTGAAGGCTCATCAGACCCTGCGCACCAAGCAGCAGGATCAGGAGGCTCACCACCATCGACAGGACGGGGCGGCGGATAAACAGCTCTGTGAAACTCATGGCTCTATTGCCTATTGTCCGTTCGCAAGCTTCGTCGCGTCGAACTTCGTCACATCGATGGTGTTGTTGATCTGCACGGTCGAACCGGCCTGCAACTTGTTCTGACCCGAAGCCACAACCTGCTGGCCGGGCGTGATGCCGGAGAGAATTTCCACCACGCCCTCGCGCCGGCGGCCAGTCTTCACGAAGACCTGCTTGACGACGCTGACCTGCTTACCGGCCCGCTCCTCCTGCTCGATCGCAAAGACATAGTCGCCGTAGAGACTCGTGATGACAGCCGTTTGCGGCACGGTCACGACATTCGGCTCAGCCGGAAGAATCGCTTCCACATGGACGAACTGGCCCGGCAAGATCGCGCCGTCCTTGTTCTCCTCAACGATGGCCTGCACCGACACCAGACGGGTCTTGGGGTCGACGCGCGGGTCCTTGCCGATCACGTGACCGGAGAAGGACAACGCGCTCTCGGTGACGCCAAGGCGCACCTCCTGACCGAGCTTGATCTGGCTTGCGAGCTGCTCGGGCACCGTGAAGTCGACCTTCATCGACTGGAGATCCTGGAAAGTCGCAACGACCGTGCCCGGCTGCACATATTGGCCGACATCGATGCGCGGAATACCGATCACGCCGGCGAACGGCGCCTTCAAGGCCTTCTGGTTGATGACCGCCTGGATGCGCGACTGACGCGAGCGGGCGGTGGCGAGGCGTGCCACGACCTCGTCATAGGAGGCCTCCGTGCCGTAGCCGCGCGAGGTCAGGGTCTTGGCGCGCTCGAAGCTCGCTTCGCCAAGCCTCACGGCGGCGCTGACATCCTGCAGGTCCGCCCGGTCGATCGAATCGTCGATCTGCACCAGGAGCGTATCCTGGTCGACACGCTGGTTCGACTTGAAATTGATCTGCTTGACGATGCCGGCCGTCTCCACGGCGAGTTCAACGCCGTTGGCTGCCCTCGCCGTTCCAAGCGCACGGATGCCCGGGTTCCAGGTCTTCGCCTCCACCTTGGCAGCGGACACCGCCTGCGGCGGCTGCTTCATGTTGGCGAAGAAGTCCTTGATCATTTTGTCGCGGAAAAGGTTAAACCCAACCAACCCGGCGCAGAGCAGGATAGCCAAGAGGAAGACAACAGAGACTACGATGCGCCGTTTCATGGGCTTTTCCGATATTCCAAAGTCCGGAGGGACCGGACCCTACATGTTTGTGGAGGCGAGGCCTTAGCTCAACAAACCCTTGACGCCAAGGCGGCGGGCGCATTTATATACCGGCTGGACGGTTTAGTGCAAGAGTTCTCCCAATGTTCAAGTGCATCCGAGGCAGAAAAAATTCCCGCGAGAGAATTCTCGATGCCGCCGCGGAGCTTGTCAGCGAGATCGGCTCGGGCCGCCTGACCCTCGACGCCGTCGCCGAGCGGGCCGGCCTCAGCAAGGGAGGACTCCTTTACAACTTCCCTTCCAAGGATGCGCTGCTGCAAGGCATGATCCAGCGCATGATCGATGAAGCGTCTACTCAGAAAGAGGCGCTTCGGGAAAAAGCGGAGCCGGGCCCGAATCTGGAAGCCCGCCTTTGTACAGCAACGGTTCTCAACCTGCACTGTGGCAACATGCGGGAGATCGCCAACGGTCTCCTGGCCGCTTCATCGGAAAATCCGCGCCTGCTGGAGCCGGTCCGTCACATCGTCAAGGAAACCTTCGGGAACCTGAAGGACACGTGCGAGGACCTCGACGCAAGCCTGCTGGCCTGGCTTGCCGTGGAAGGGCTCACCAACCTCGAAATGCACGACCTGAGCCCCTTCTCCGAGGAAGACCGGGCTCGCATCGTCGCTTCCGTCAACCGGCTGCTCCACAAGGGCATCGCCGCCTAAGGGTTGCGCAAAAAAGGCTGCGGCCTTTTTACGCCATCCATGACGGGTCGTTCAGGACCTCGTCCGTATGCTCGCCCAGACGCGGCGAGGGGCGCACCGCCGCCATCGGCTGTCCATCCATCACAATCGGCGAACGCACAGAGGGAATCGACGCCCCCTTCGCCGCCGACGCCGGCAAGTCGATCTTCATCCCACGAGCGATGACCTGCGGATCGGAAAAGACATCCGCCACCGTATTGATCGGCCCTGCCGGAACGCCCTGAGCCTCGAGCGCAGAGAGCAGCGCATCGCGCGTCGTCTTGAGCGTCAGCGCCGTCAGGATCGGCACGAGCTCGGGCCGGTTGCGGACGCGCCCTGCATTCGTCTTGAAACGCTCGTCCTGCGCCAGCTCGGGCTGCCCAAGCACGGCGACGAAGCGCGCGAACTGCCCATCGTTGCCGACCGCGACGATCACATGCCCGTCGGCGACCGGGAACACCTGATAGGGTACGATGTTGGGATGCGCATTGCCCATGCGCCTCGGTGACTTGCTGGAGGCGAGATAGTTCATGGCCTGATTGGCGAGAACGCTCGTCTGCACATCGAGCAACGCCATGTCGAGATGCGCGCCCTCGCCCGTCTGGTCGCGGCGACGCAACGCCGCGAGCACGCCTACGACGGAATAGACCCCCGTGAAGATATCGACATACGCCACGCCGATCTTCTGCGGCTCACTCTCGGGATCGCCGGTGAGATCCATGATCCCGCCCATGCCCTGGATCATGAAATCGTAGCCTGCACGCGCCGCATAAGGCCCGTTCTGGCCAAAGCCCGTGATCGAGCAATAGACGAGGCGCGGATTGATCTTTTTCAAGCTCTCATAGTCGAGCCCGTATTTCTTCAACCCGCCGACCTTGAAGTTCTCGATCACCACATCCGCATGCGCCGCGAGCTTGCGCACGAGGTCCTGCCCCTCCGGCGTCTCGAAATCCACCGCAATCGAGCGCTTGCCCCTATTGCAGGAGTGAAAGTAAGCCGCCGAGAGATCGCCGCCATCCGCGCCTTCGATGAAGGGCGGGCCCCAGCCGCGCGTGTCATCACCCGCGCCCGGCCGCTCGACCTTCACCACATCCGCGCCGAGATCGGCCAGAAGCTGGCCGACCCAGGGGCCGGCCAGAATGCGCGCGAGTTCGAGGACTTTGAGCCCTTCAAGCGGCTTCGTCATGTCGCGGCCCGCCTGCCTCAGAAGAACGCCTGCAAGCCGGTCTGCGCGCGGCCAAGAATGAGAGCGTGCACATCGTGCGTGCCCTCATAAGTGTTGACCGTCTCCAGGTTCTGCGCGTGGCGCATCACATGGTATTCTTCTTGGATGCCGTTGCCGCCATGCATGTCGCGGGCCATGCGCGCGATGTCGAGCGCCTTGCCGCAATTGTTGCGCTTGACGAGCGAGATCATCTCCGGCGCAAGTTTGCCTTCGTCAAACAGGCGGCCGACGCGAAGCGATGCGTGCAGGCCGAGCGTAATCTCAGTCATCATGTCGGCAAGCTTCTTCTGCACGAGCTGCGTCTGCGCCAGTGGCTTACCGAACTGCTTGCGGTCGAGCGTGTATTGGCGAGCGCGGTGCCAGCAATCCTCCGCCGCACCCATCGCGCCCCAGGAGATGCCGTAGCGCGCACGGTTGAGGCAGCCGAAGGGACCCTTGAGGCCCGACACGTTCGGCAGCAATGCGTCTTCCGACACCTCGACGCCGTCCATGACGATTTCGCCGGTGATCGACGCGCGCAGCGAGAGCTTGCCGCCGATCTTCGGCGCGGAGAGGCCCTTCATGCCCTTCTCGAGCACGAAGCCGCGAATCTCGTTGTTGTGCGCCGCCGACTTCGCCCACACCACGAACACGTCCGCGATGGGCGAGTTGGAGATCCACATCTTGGTGCCCTTCAGGCGATAGCCACCGTCGATCTTTTCCGCGCGGGTGGTCATGCCGCCAGGATCGGAACCGGCATCGGGCTCCGTCAGGCCGAAGCAGCCGACGAACTCGCCCGAGGCGAGCTTCGGCAGATACTTCTTGCGCTGCTCTTCCGTGCCGTAGGCATAGATCGGATACATGACGAGAGAGGATTGCACGCTCATCATGGAGCGGTAGCCGGAATCGACCCGCTCTACTTCACGCGCCACGAGGCCGTAGGCGACGTAAGATGCCCCCGCGCAACCGTAATCCTCCGGCAGCGTCACGCCCAAGAGGCCGAGTTCGCCCATCTCGTTGAAGATGGCCCGGTCGGTCTTTTCCTCGCGGTAGGCCTCGATCACGCGCGGCAGGAGCTTGTCCTGCGCGTAGGCGCGGGCGGTGTCGCGGATCATGCGCTCGTCGTCGGTCAGGAGGTCGTCGAGCAGCAGCGGGTCTTCCCAGTGCAGTTTCGCCAGATCCTCATGCGCGCCAGTCATGATGAAATTCCTTTTCCTGCAACGCTTCCGCTGGCCTCGCGGGCGTTTGCAACCCGGGTTGAATTTGGGCGCGAAAGTCGCGCTGGACAGGTCGCTTGTAAAGCGACATCTTCGAAGCAGGTTATTCGCAAACGGAATGAACTTGAGTGCTTCGTCGCGGTTTTCTTCCCAATATCGGCAACCTCCTCGCCTTTGAGGCCACGGCCCGCCACGGCAGCGTCTCCCGCGCCGCCGAGGAGTTGAATCTGACCCAAAGCGCCGTTTCGCGCCAGATCCAACAGCTGGAGGAATCCTTAGGAGTGTCTCTCTTCAGCCGGTCGCGGCAGCGGGTGGTGCTGACCGATGTAGGGCGGATGTATGCGGCCAATGTGCGCAACACGCTCTCGGACCTGTCAGGCGCGACCCATCAGGCCATCGCCTTGTCCGGCACAAGGGGCGTCCTGAACCTCGCGGTTCTGCCGACCTTCGGCACCCGCTGGCTCATTCCCCGCATGCCGGAATTTTTTGCCCGTCACCCGGATGTGACAGTGAATTTCGGCGTGCGCTTGGTGCCTTTCGATTTCGCCGCCGACCCCTTCGACGCTGCCATCCATTTCGGCCAGCCCCATTGGCCGGGAGCCGTGTGTGAACTCCTTTTGAACGAGGAGGTCGTGCCGGTCTGCAGTCCGGCCTATCGTGAGCGGGAGCGCATCGCCACGCCCCAGGACCTGACCCGCGCGACGCTGCTCCAGCAATCCACACGCCCCACCGCCTGGGCAGAATGGTTTGCCAGCGCGAAGGTCGAGGTCGGCAATCCCTTGCGGGGGCCGCGCTTCGAGCAATTCGCGATGGTCGCCGCCGCCGCCGTGGCGGGCCTCGGCGCAGCGCTAATTCCGCACTTCCTAATCGCGGAAGAGCTTGCCTCGGGAAGACTCGAAATTCTCTTCCCCCAAAGCGTACTGAGCGGCGGCGCTTATTATCTCGCCTATCCGGAACCCAAGGCGGAAGCACCGCTAGTGCGGTCCTTCCGCGACTGGATCATTGCGAAGACGCGGTAGTGGATGGGAAAGCCCGCGGCTTCAGCACCGTCCGGCTCAGTGTGAAGGCCGTCAGGCCGCAAACGGCAATGGCCGTCACCATGGAGCGGGACGTGCCATCGAAGAAAGCGCTGACGAGCACGATGGCAGTGGCGCCCGTGCCGAGTTGCAGCGTTCCCATCAACGCCGACGCCGTGCCCGCGACGGGCCCGTGCGACTCCAGCGCCAGCACCGCCGTCGACGGAATGACGAGGCCGAGCGATCCGAAGGCGGCGAACAGAAGTCCCCACAGCACATAGGCATTGTCGATGCCGCCCAGCGTGAGCACGCACAGGAGCGTCGTGAGAATGGCAAAGACAGAGAGCGCCGCACGAACCACACGCTCCGCCCCGAAGCGGCGCATGAGGAAGCTGTTGAACTGAGCTCCGCCGATAAACGCAATCGCATTCGCGGCGAAGATCAGGCTGTAGCGCGATGGAGACAGCCCGAAGTGCTCGATGAACACTACGGACGAGCCTGCGAGATAGGCAAAGAAGCTCGCCTGACCCAGCCCGCCCATGAAGACGAGGCCGAGGAAGTGCCAATCCTTGAACAGGTCGCGATAGGTCCGCAGCACATGACCGACGCCACCGGTGACCGTGCCCGCTTTACGCGTTTCCGGCAGGAGGGAAGCGACGATCACGAGGCCGATGAGCCCGATGCCGACGATAGCCCAGAAGATGATGCGCCAGCTGAAAAATTCGGTCAGCGTGCTACCTGCAAGCGGCGCGAGAATGGGCGAGACGCTGAGCACCAGCATGCTCGTCGCAATCAGCCGCGCTGCCTCGGCCCCCGTATGCAGATCGCGAATGACCGCGCGGGTGATGACCATGGTCGAGCAGGCCCCCACACCTTGCAGGAAGCGGAAGGCGATGAGTGTGCTCGCATCCTGCGCGAAGCTGCACCCGATCCCGCCGAAGATGAACAGGATCAGGCCGAAATAGAGCGGCGGCTTGCGGCCGACGCGGTCCGACACCGGACCATAAACGAGCTGGCAGATCGCCACGGCCAGGAAGAAGCTAGTGAGGCTCATCTGCACGGCACCGACATCGGCGTGAAGCTCGCGCGCGATGACGGGGAAGGCCGGGAGATACATGTCGATGGCAAACGGCCCGATAGCCGAAAGCATGCCAAGGACGGTGGCGTTACGGACGAAAGCGGATTTCATGGAAAAGGACTTCCAAAAGCCGACCAGAAGGTCGGGAAGGGATAGCGGCCCGCGTTCAGAAGCGAACGCAGGAGGGAAAACGACTGGAAAAAGGATTGGGGCGCGGCGCGGGCAACCGTGGGGCGAACGCTCACTGGTTGCGTGTGCATTCTTTATGCTGCACCGCGAAAGGTCAAGATGGGAATTGAAGCAAGCCTATGCACGCCGCGCATGGAGCGCGACGTGAAACTGTCAAAAAGGGCCGCCCCTCCGTTAAAGGAGGGCGCTCTCCTTGCGGCCCGACAGGTGGAAGGCGGCATAAACCGCAACCGCTGTCATGGTCAAAAGGATGGTGGAAAGGGCCGAGGCCGTGCCGTATTCACCATCCATGACGGACAGGTAAATGCGCACCGGCATCGTGATCGTGCTGCCGACATAGAGCACGAGGGACGATGACAGCTCGTTCATGGCCGTCACAAAGCTCATGAGGCCCCCGGCGAGAATGCCGGGCACGATCAGCGGCACCGTCACCTTCATGAAGGCCTTGCCCGGCGAATAGCCGAGCGACACGGCCGCATCCTCCAGGCTGGGCCCGACCTGTTTCAGCGAGGCCGCGACCGAGCGCGCCGAATACGGCAGACGTCGCACATAGACGGCGAGAATGATGATGAGGCCGGTGCCAGTCAACGCAATCGGCGGATCGTTGAAGCGCGTGATGAAGGCAATGCCCATGACGATGCCGGGGACGATGTAGGGCACCATGAGCAAGGCATCGAGTGTCCCAGTCGCGATGTTCGGACGCCGCGAGATCAGATAACCGATCAGCGTGCCGCTGATCACGATCGCAACAACCGCCGCGGAGGAAAACATCAACGTGTTCCAGATCGGGGCCGAAACCGTGGCAATCACCTTCTCATAGCTCTGCAAGCTGAAGCCCGGCTGGAAGACCGGTCCACTGGTGCGGCGGAAGGAGAACAGCACCACGATGATCGCGGGCAAGGCACCGAAGAGGACGATGGCGTAGGCCAGGACATGAAGCCCCACCGCCTTGAGTCCGATGACGCGCTTGCGCTCGGGCTTCTTCATCAGGTTGCTGTAATAGACGTTCTTGCGCAGCACCCAGCGTTGCCCGAACACGATCATCATCGACAAGACGATGAGCACGATGCTGAGCGCCGAGGCCATGCCGGGATTGCCGCCGACCTCGCCGCCGAAGAGGTTGAAGGCTTCCGTCGCAAGCACGTTGAAATCGCGCCCGATGATGCGCGGCGTTCCGAAATCCGCGATCGAGAGAACGAAAGTCAGAAGCGCGCTCGCCGCGATAGCCGGCAGGATCAATGGCAACGTGACCGTGAAAAGCCGCTTCATCGGCGACACGCCAAGACTTTCCGCCGCCTCCTCGACGGAACGGTTGATCGCCCCCAGTGCGCCGGAGGTGATGAGGAAGACGTGCGGGAAAAACTTGAAGCTGAAGACGAGAATGACGCCTGCAACGCCATAAAGCGGCGGAATAGACACGCTGATGGTGGCAAGGCCTTTTCGCACCACGCCGCTCGCGCCGAACAGAACGATCCACGCGTAGGCCCCGATGAAGGGCGGCGCGACGAGCGCGATCACCGCCAGTGTCTGGATGATCGCGCGGCCATAGATGTGAAAGCGTGTCGTCACGAAAGCGAGCGTCACGCCGAGGATGAGCGCACCCGTCATGCCGCCGATGCCGGCGATGAAGGTGTTGCCGATGGCGCGCTGATAGACCTTCGTCGTGAAGATCTGAATGTAATGGACGAGGGAGACAGCCCCCGTGTCATTGTCCAAAAGGCTCGCCCGCAAGATCGAGGAGAGTGGCCAGACGAGGAGGATGAGAAGGACGATCCACGCCGCGATCAGCACGAACGTCCAAAGATCAAACCGAAAGCGTGTCGTCATCGCGCCGACCCCGCCTTCACGACGTCTCCGTTCGGACGGAAGAGCGCGACTTTGCTCAGCGGCAGGCGGATATCGACCATGCGCCCTTCCATAGTGACGAAATCATGCGCCGGGTCGGCCACCTGCGCAACGATTTCGCCCGCTTCGGTTTTAAGGGTGTAATGGGCCTCACGGCCGAGGAAAGTCACCTTACGGACTTCACCTTTGAGCGTAATGGCCGCGCCCTCACCCGCTCCTCCGGCGAGCAGAACGTTTTCAGGGCGGATGGCGACCTCGATCTCGCCCGAGCCTTCGACGTGAGGGTACGCCACCGACTGGCCGCCGACGACAAGGTTTCCGCCATCCAGCCGCGCGGGCAAAAAGTTCATGGTGCCGACGAAGGCGGCAGCGAAACGGCGGACGGGCTTGCGGTAAATCTCGAACGGCGTGCCGATCTGTTCCACATGACCCTTGTTCATCACGCAGATACGGTCAGAGACGGCGAGCGCCTCTTCCTGATCGTGCGTGACATAGATGGTGGTGATGCCGAGCCGCCGTTGAATGTCGCGAATGTCCTCACGCAATTCGATGCGCAGCTTTGCGTCGAGATTGGAGAGCGGCTCGTCCATGAGCAGCAGCGTCGGGCGGATCGCCATGGCGCGGGCGAGGCCGACGCGCTGCTGCTGGCCGCCCGACATCTCCGCCGGCAGCCGGTTCTGATAGCCGTCGAGGCGCACCATCTTCAGGCTCTCGATGACGCGTTGCTCGATTTCGGCCTTGGGCAGCGAGCGCGCCTTGAGGCCGAAGGCCACGTTCTCCGCAACCGTGAGGTGCGGAAAGATCGCGTAGTCCTGGAACACCATGCCGATGTCGCGTTTGTGCGCGGGCTTGGTGCCGATGCGCTCGCCCTTGACGATGATCTCGCCCTTATCCTGGCTCTGAAAACCGGCAATCGTCCGCAACAGCGTGGTTTTTCCGCAGCCGCTCGGGCCGAGAAGGGTAAAGAACTCGCCCGACGCGATGTCCAGATCGATGCTCTCGAGGACGCGCACGTCCTTATAGCTCTTGGCCAAACCCTGGATTTTCAGATCCGCCACGCCCCACTCCTGGTTTTAGTATAACTACGTTTCTATAGCCCCGACTTTACAAAACTTATCGGTTTCAGCAACATGCCGTAGCTTTGCTACCTATTCTCGGGAGGGATAGAATGTTGAAGGTCGGTTTGACGGCAGGCGTCCTGCTGGCATCGATGAGCGTCGTCGCCATGGCGCAGGACAAGACCGTGGTTGTGTACACGGCCCACAAGGCGTCGATTGTCGATGCGCTGGCTCCGAAATTCGAAAAAGAAACGGGCCTCAAGCTCGATGTGGTGAAGGCCGGCTCGGGCGACATCATCAAGCGCGTGAAGGCCGAATCCTCCGCGCCGAAGGCCGACGTGATCTGGAGCATCGGCGGCGAGCAGCTGGAAGACAGTAAGGATCTTCTGGCGACCTACACGCCGAAGGACGACGCCGTCCTCGTGCCGGCCTACAAGGTCAGCCCCGAATGGATTCCCTACACCGGCATCCTGCTCGTGCTGGCGGTCAACAACAAGGAAGTGAAGCCCGCGGATTATCCGAAGAGCTGGGCGGACCTCGGCGATGCCAAGTGGAAGGGCAAGATCTCGGCCGCCCGCGCCGACACCTCGGGCTCCTCGTTCCAGCAGCTCGCGACGGTGCTGATCGCCTATGGCGACAAGGGCTGGGAGGTCAACAACAAGATTCTGGCCAACACCAACCTGTCGGACTCCTCTGGCGCGGTTCCGCGCTATGTCAATGACGGCGAGGCGCTCGTCGGCCTGACGCTGGAAGACAACGCGCTCGATTACGTGAAGGGCGGCGGCAACATCGCCATCGTCTACCCGGCGGACGGCTCCTCCACGGTGGCCGACGGCGTCGCGCTGGTGAAGGGTGCGCCCCATGCGGAGAACGGCAAGGTGTTCATCGACTGGCTTTTGTCCAAGCCGGTTCAGGAACAGCTCGTCTCCGAAATCGGCCGCCGCTCCGTGCGCAAGGACGTGACGGGTGCAGGCCTGAAGCCGATGAGCGAGATCAAGCTCGTCGACTACGACATCAAGAAGGTCGCGCAAAGCCGCAACGACTGGATCGCCAAGTGGAAGGCGGCTCTGCAGAACCGCTGATCACCTAACGAAGACAACAAGAAGACGACCCGACATGCTGATCGAGGCTTTCTCCGAGGCGAAGGATCCTTCCGCGCCTCACACCAACGAGGATCGCCTCGTCATCCTGCCGGGTCGCGCCTATGCGGTGATCGACGGCGTCACGGACCGGCTGGGCACGCGCTATGACGGCGTGCTCTCCGGTCAGTACGCTGCCATCATCGTCAAGAATGCGCTCGAACATATGCTGAGCGCGCCCGATGCGACCAACGACGGCCACGCCATCGTCCGCGCGCTCACCGCCCGCATTGTCGAAGCCTACAAGGCGCACGGCATGTTTGAGAAGGTGCAGACTGACTGGAACGTGCGGCTTGGCGCCGCTCTCGCCCTCGTTCTCGTCACCGATGGCACCATCGACATCGTGCTCGCAGGCGACAGCGGCGTGCGCATCAACGGGCGTAACATCCTGCGCATGGAAAAAGATCTCGACCTCATCACCTCGACGCTCCGCCGACAGGCGTGGCCGGTGATCGGCGAGAAGACCTCCGATCCGTTGCAGCAGGAACAGACGTCCCGCCGCATCACCTGGCACGGCACGCGTCAACCCGTCGAATCATTCGCCGGCTTACTGACCGCGGCCGACATGGCGCTCATTGAGCAGCGAGCCATCGACACCAATGCGAGCGACCTGCCGCATGTGCCGCGCGACCACATCGAAAATCTCGTGCGCGGTGGCATCGTCAACGCGCAAGGCGGCTATCAGAACGACCCTTCGACCATTCTCGGTTATCCCTGCCTCGACGGGTTCGACGTGCCAGAGCACTTCATCCGCATCGAAAAGCTGCCACGCTCCTCGGTCGAAACCATCGAGATTTTCTCGGACGGCTATTTCAAGCCCGGCGACGAATTCGGCGTCGCGTCCTGGGAAGACGCCTTCGCCGAGGCCGAGCGGCTGGACCCCGCCAAGGTGATCCTGTATCCATCGCCCAAAGGATCGACCGCGACGACCTGGGCCGATGACAGAACCTATCTGGGCATCCGGTTCTAAGCGGCGTCGGGCCTTGCGAGCCAGGATGGCAGGATGAACCGCCCGACGAACCTGATCGAAACCATCGAACAGATCGTGCCCAACCTGAAGAAGGCCGAGCGTCGCGTGGCGGAAAGCGTGCTTCAGGACATCGAGGGCACGACACGTATCAGCATCAAGGCTTTCTCGGCACAGACCGGCGTCAGCGAACCGACGATCATGCGCTTTGCACGGCGCGTGGGCTGCGACGGGTTCAGCGACTTCAAGCTGCGGCTGGCGCAGGATTTCGCCGTCGGACGCATGTATATCGAGGCCGAGCGCAGGGTGCAGGCGGGCGATACGGACAGCACCGCGCGGCACGTCTATCAATCGGCAACCGATGCTCTCGCCACAGCCTTCGCCGGGCTCGACGAGAAGACGCTGACGGGGGCCGCGAGCATCATCGCGAAAGCCGATAAAGTCGCGTGCCTTGGCGTCGGTGGCAGTTCGGCAATCATGGCGCAGGAGATGGAGAACCGTCTCTTCCGTTTCGGCCTCTCCGTCACATCCTCCGCCGATCCCTACAAGCAGCGCATGCTCGCGGCCATTGCCGACAGGAACGATGCCTTTCTCATCTTCTCAGTCACCGGAAAGCCGCGCTCATTGGTTGACGCCACCGAGATTGCGGCCGGCCGGGGTGCGAACGTCATTGCCATCACGCAGCCGCAAAGCCCTCTTGCCGCGCACGCCACCACCCTGCTGCCGCTCTCCGTTCCGGGTGACGAGGTGCATTTCAATTTTCCAAACCGCACGCGCTACGGCCAGATGCTCGTCATCGATTGTCTCTCGGCCCTTGTCGGCGCGCTGCGCCAGCCGGCTTCCGCCCGCAAGCTCCATCGCATCAGGACAGTGTTGCTCGCGCTCCACGGCCACACCGAGGCGCAACCGATCGGCGATTGAAGCGCGGGTTTAGAACTCCACGCCGCAAAACTCTCGCGCCATCATCGTCGAGCCGACCGAGAGCCCGCCATCGACGGGAAGAACCGCGCCGGTGATCATGCGCGCATCCGGGCCGATGAGAAACGCGGCGACGCCGGCGATATCGTCCGGCACACAGATGTCGCCGAGCGGATACCAGCGCTTCAGACGCTCGAAGATTTCCGGGTTCTTTTCGACCCGCGCCTTCCAGGCCTGCGTTTTCACGCTGCCGGGCGCAATCGCATTGGCGCGGATGCCGTGCCCTCCCAATTCCACCGCAAGAAACCGGGTCAACTGTCCAAGCCCCGCCTTGGCGGCGCTATACGCCGGATAACCATAAATCCCCGAGCCGTTGACCGAGGAGATGTTGAGAATCACCCCGCTCTTGCGGGCGATCATGCCGTCCTGAACGGCCCGCACGCAGCGCCAGGCCCCGTTGAGATTGAGGTCGATATCGGCGAGCCATTCCTTTTCGCCGGTGGTCTGGAGCGTCGGGCTGACGACGCCGCCCGCATTGTTGACGAGCACATCGACCACACCAAACCGCGCCTCGACACGGGAGATCGCATCGCGCACCGATTCCAGATCCGTCACATCCGCCGCGACGCCGAAGAGGGTCTGAGGCGAGCTGAGAGCGGAAATCACACCCGCGAGCGCGCCCTCGTCCCTATCCAGCATCGCGACCTTGTGGCCATCGGCGAGAAAGCGCGTGGACAGCGCCTGCCCGATGTCGCCCGCCCCGCCTGTCACGATGATGGTTTTGCTCATGGCCTGTTTCCCGATCCCACCGAAAATGTAGCTTGACGCAATTTTTTGAGAAAGTGAACGCCGATGCGCGCGAAATTGCGTTGTTAAACTACGTTTTTGCTCTTAGTCTCCTCACCCCGACAACCCTGCCGGTGCGCTATGGATTCCAAAGATAAAACCATCGTCCGCCTCGATTTCGAAGAGGTGATCGTTCCCGCCCATCCGGGCGTCATTAATTCGGAAAGCCTGAACAAGCCGCTCCATATGCTCCCCGTCGCCGGCAAGCAGGCGTGGTCGGTGCAGTTCGACGAATTGCCGAAGCTCATCATGCGGATGACCTTGAAGGATGGCACCGTCGGATTGTCGGAATTTTACCGCGATCACAACTGGAACATCATCGAGGGCGTGTCGAACATGCTGCTCGGCCAGAGCATCGCGGACCTGCCGCTTCAGGATCTGCCCATTGCGCTCTGCCGCGAATATGACGGCTTCGAATGCGCAATCTGGGATGCTTACGCGAAGTCCCTCGGTGTTCCGCTGCATCGCCTGCTCGGCGGCGCGGTGCGCGGCCACGTCAAGATCGGCGCGTGGTCGAGCCACCGCACGGTGGACGAGATAGGCCCCTGGGCGCGCCAATACTATCAGCAGGGTTTCGACTCTATCAAGTTCAAGTGCGATCTCGATGACGACGTCGTGGCCTGGTGCGCCAAGATCAAGGAATACGCGCCGGGGATGAAGGTGATTTTCGACCCCAACCAGCGTTGGGAGAATTCCGGCAGCGCGCGGCCGATCATCCGTGGGCTCGAAGAGATCGGCAACGTCCTGCTGCTGGAAGATCCGATCGCGCGCTGGATGATTCAGGATTATGCGAGCCTGCGCCAGTTCTCATCCATCCCCATCGTGCTCCACGTCTCCCTGCCTTACGTCTTCCAGGGCCAGCGTCCCTATGAGGCGGTGAACGCCATCGCCCATGGCGCGGTCGACGGGTTCAACTTCAACGGCGGCCTTGCGAAGTTCCAGTCGCTCGCGAACCTCGCCTCCATGGCGGGGCTCTATTGCTGGCATGGATCGGAGGTCGATCTCGGCATTCTCGAAGCGATGTATGTCCATCAGGCAGCGGCCGCCGCGAGCTGCATCTGGCCGAGTGACATCTTTGGCCGCATGATCCGCTCGCACGATCTTCTCAAGACGCCGCTCGCGGTCGAGCCCCCGCATATTCGGGTGCCGCAGGGTTCGGGCCTCGGAATCGAGCTGGACGAAGACGCTATTCGCCGATTCAAAGTCTCCGAACGCACGATCCGCTAAAGGGCCCGCCATGTCCGACGTCAATCCGTTTCCGCAAGCCGACGAGGCGCGCCACGCCATTTGGGAGATGCTCGTCCATCGGGACATCGACGCCTTCGTCGCCGGCGATTGGGACAGCCACTTCAAGGACTTCGCGCCCGATCTCTTCTTCGGCATCGATGCCCGTTTTTCCGACAACCCGGACAGCTGGCGCGCGACCTTCGCGGACATCGCCCGCTATCGTGAGGCGTGGCTCACCGGATCGAAGGAGCTGAAGGGTCGGATCAGCGACGAAGACCTGCGCCGCTCGATCTTCGACCTGACGACTCTTCGCGACATCGAGATCAATGGCGATTTCGCGCTCGCGCGCAAAAAGTTCGACGGCGACATTCGTCTGAATGACGACGAGACCGTCACGTTACGCTGGCAGACGCAGTATTTCTGCCGCCGCGTGGAAGGGCGCTGGCGCATCGCCGGCTTCCTTGGCTACCTGCCGAACCCGATGGGAAGCATGAAGTCCGCCGAGCCGGTGAAAAGGGCACCAGCCGCGACCCTGCATGCGGGCGCGGGCCCCTATTCGCCCGTCCTCGAAGTAAAGCCGGGACGCATCGTCGTGATTTCCGGCCAGACCGCCGTCGCGCAGGACGGCACCACCATCGGCGGCAGCGACTTCCGCGCCCAGGCGCGGGCGACCATCGAGAATTGCGCCGCGCTCTTGCGCAGCGGCGGTTGCAGCCTTGCCGACGTGTTCAAGGTCAATGTGTATCTGACGGACCTCAACAACTGGCCAGCCTTCAATGAGGTCTATGCGGAGTTCATGCCCGCGCCGCTTCCCGTGCGCACCGCGGTGGAAACCAAGCTCTTGCGCGACTTCCTGGTGGAAATCGAACTCTGGGCGGTGAAGCCATGAAATGGGAGAAGCTGACGACGCTCGAAATCGACGCGCTCGACAGGTCGATTCCCGTCATCCTCAACATCGCCGCCATCGAGCAGCACGGCCCGCATCTTCCACTGGAGACCGACGCACGGATCGGCGCGCATTTCCTGAACGAGCTGGATGCGAGGCACGCTGACAAGGTTTTGATCCTGCCGCAGGTCGTTGTCTGCGCCTCGGCTCATCACATGAGTTTCGCCGGCACGCTCACCGTCCAACACACGACGCTCCTTGCCTATGTGAGCGATATTCTCTCATCCGTCGCAGCGCACGGATTCCGCAATATTGTGCTGTTCAACAGCCATGGCGGCAACCAGGCCATCGGTCAGGTCATCTTGGAATCTTTCGGCGCGGAGCATCCGGAATGTCGCATCGCCATGCTGACCTGGTGGCGGATCGCGACGGAAGCCCTGTTGCAGGTGCAGGAAAGCGGCTTCGGTGGCGTCGGCCATGCCTGCGAATTCGAAACCTCGCTCATGCTTTACATCGATCCCGCCAGCGTGCGGCAGGATCGCGTGCCGGGGCACAGTCACGTGATGACTCACGACTGGGCGAACAGTGATCTCCTGCGTGGCGGCAAGGGGGCTCTCTTCCGCACCATGGCGGAAATATCCGGCGGATCGGGCGTGGTCGGCGATCCGAGCCTCGCCTCGGCGGAGAAGGGCAGCAAAATTACGCGAATTGTTGTCGATTCCCTTGCGGAAATTGTCACCTCCCTGAGCTGATTCTTTGATTCAGCGGGATCTTCGCCGGCGGCTGCAGCGTGCAGCGCGCCTAATTTCCTGTCTCGGGGGGCAAATTCTGTCCCCTTTTTTTATGCTTACGCTTCGTTAACCATATTTGCCCATCAGTGACTAATCATTTATTCCCTTATCCCGGTCAGCTGCAGGTCAATTCATCTTCATGCCTTCTTCACTGCCTCCGAACGGGATCCGCCCCCCGCTGTCGCGCAGCAAGGTGTATCTCCGTTCCATCCCCGGACACGTGAGGACGCGCATTCGCGACCTTGCCAAAGTTGCGGCCCTCACCGCCCTGGTCGCGACGGCCGCGGGATGCGCGGCCCGTCCCGAAATTCGCTACGCTTCTCTCACCGGCGAGGTGTCGGCGGCGCAAGCGATTATTCTGCCACCGCCCGGCGGTTTGAGCGTGGTCGCGGTGCTGCAACGCAAATTCATCAACGGCGTCTCGCAGGAGGTCGCCCTGTCGACGACGTCGCGGACAGCCGGCCAGAACGCCTTCTATGTGAACCTCATCAACGATGCGGGGATGCAATCGGAGGTCGAAGACACTTTGAAGCTCAATCCTCTGACGCATGATCGCATGCAGGAGGAAATGGAGGAGCGCCTCCCCGGCGTCCCCATGAACATTTCGCTCATCTACGTGCAGAATAAGTACGGGCCGTTCGGATTTGCGACGGGCCGCGCTGCGAGCGGCGATGTCTGCCTCTACGCGTGGCAGCAGATCGAGCACAACCAGGCCTCGTTCTTCGCCACCAACAACGGGATCTCGATTCGCCTGCGCCTCTGCGCCGCCGGCGCAACCGAGGAGCAGTTGTTGCGTGCCATGTACGGCTTCACGATCGCTGCCTATTTCCCGTCGGACATCTGGGGATCAAACCTCGTGCCGCCACCCGTCGAGCCGCAACTCGGACAGCTCGGCGCGCCGATCTATCCGACCGGGATGGAAGCCTATAGCGGCGCTGTCTTGCCTCCTACACAGCCCCGCGCCCCCGTTATCCGCACAGCACCGCGGCCGAGAGCCTCGATCCTCGAACCGGCGGCTCTGCCCGCGGCGGAGCGAAACCCCTTGTCCGGCTACCCATTGGTGCCTCCGCCGCCCAGTCAATAGTATTGATATAATATTCTTTACTGTAAATGCATTAAGCTTGCCTCGAACGGCAACGAAATACAGTGAAGATAGTAATAGATACTCAAGAAACGTTGCGCTATGAGCGTAACGTAACGCAACAACCAACCGACCGAGAATGAGGTGATGCAGAAGGGTCTCATTGTGGCCTTTTGGGCCGTCGCGGCTGCGATCATCGTCTTGCTCGTCGCCCTTCCCATCAGTCTCCAGGCCCATCTCATCGCCGGCCTGGTTGTTGTCGCCAGCATGGTCGTTCTGAAGTTCTTCAGAGCGCAGGGCATTTGGCGCCTGATCGCCCTGGCGCTCGGCACCGCCATCGTGCTTCGCTACGTCTTCTGGCGCACCACCAGCACCTTGCCGCCCATCACGGAACTCGCCAACTACATCCCGGCCTTTCTGCTCTACGCGGCCGAGATGTACAGCGTGATGATGCTGTTTCTCAGCCTCTTCGTAGTCTCGAACCCCTTGGGCTCGCGCAAGCCGCCGCAGGTCGATTACTCCCACTTGCCGACGGTCGACGTTTTCGTGCCGAGCTATAACGAAAGCGCATCGCTTCTCGCCTCGACGCTGGCCGCCGCGAAAGCCATGTCCTACCCCGCAGACAAGGTGACTGTCTGGCTGCTCGACGATGGCGGGACCGACCAGAAATGCGAGCAGCACGATGCCATTCTGGCGAGGGAAGCTCGCGAGCGTCGGGCGGAGCTTCAGGCGCTCTGCGCGGCCCTGGATGTCAAATATCTGACCCGCAAGCGCAACGAACACGCCAAGGCCGGCAATCTCAACAACGCGCTGGAGAATTCGACGGGCGACCTCGTGGCCGTCTTCGACGCCGACCATGCGCCTGCGCGAAACTTCCTTGAAGAAACGGTCGGCTATTTCAATACTCAGAAGGACCTCTTCCTGGTCCAGACGCCGCATTTCTTCATCAACCCCGACCCGCTCGAGCGGAATCTCGGCACGTTCCAGACCATGCCGTCGGAAAACGAAATGTTTTACGGCGTCATTCAGCGCGGCCTCGACAAATGGAACGCCGCCTTCTTCTGCGGCTCGGCCGCCGTGCTGCGCCGCGAGGCACTGCAGGAGACGAACGGCTTCAGCGGCCTGAGCATCACCGAGGATTGCGAAACCGCGCTCGAACTGCACTCACGCGGCTGGAAAAGCATTTACGTCGACAAGCCGCTGATCGCCGGATTGCAGCCGGACAGCTTCGCCAGCTTCATCGGCCAGCGCTCGCGTTGGGCGCAGGGCATGATCCAGATCATGCGCTACCGCTTCCCGCTGTTCAAACGCGGGCTGAGCCTGCCGCAGCGGCTCTGCTACATGTCGAGCGCGCTGTTCTGGCTGTTCCCCTTCACCCGGTTCTGCTTCCTGGTGTCGCCGCTCTGCTACTTGTTCTTCTCGCTTGAAATCTTCATCGCGTCGGGCGGCGAATTCCTCGCCTACACCACGACCTACATGATAGTGAATTTCATGATGCAGAACTATCTCTACGGCCGCTTCCGCTGGCCGTGGATTTCGGATCTGTATGAATTCATCCAGATGGTCTACCTGCTGCCCGCGGTGCTGTCCGTCATCGCCAATCCCAGCAAGCCGACCTTCAAGGTCACCTCCAAGAACGAGACGATGGACAGAAACCGCGTTTCGGAACTCGGTGCGCCATACTTCATCATCTTCGGTATTCTGGTTCTCGGCGTCATCGCCACCATCGTGCGTGTCTGGGCAGAGCCTTACAAGGCTGACGTTACACTCGTCACTGGGGCCTGGAATCTCGTCAACCTCATCATCGCGGGTTGCGCGCTCGGTGTCGTGTCGGAGCGCGCGACGCGGCGCCATAGCCACCGTGTCGTTGCCGAGCGTCCCTGCCGCTTCCTCATGGATGGCGAGTTCGTTCATGCGATGATCCGCGACGTCTCCGTCGGCGGAATCAGCCTCCTGCTGTCGGAGTCGGCCCTGCCGGGGCTCAAGCGCGGGGCTTTGGGCACGCTGGAATTCAAGCCTTATTCCGACCTTCCGACCAATCAATTGCCGATGGAAGTGCGCAAAATGAGCATGGACGACAAGGGCGTCCTGATCGGTTGCCGTTTCCTAACCGAGACGCCGGATCATCACCGCCTCATCGCCGATCTGGTCTTCGCCAATGCGGAGCAATGGAGTCACTTCCAGAAGCGCCGCCATCAGGACATCGGGATCTTGCGCGGCACGCTCTGGTTCCTCACCGTCGCGATTTACCAGACGGGACGCGGACTGGCATACCTCTCGGGTCTGCAGCGCTTCGGCGCGTCGGTCCAGCCGGCCCCCGTCGTCGCTACCCCGCCGGCAAAATAGAGGTCGTTGTGCGCGCGCTCCTGATTATATCCATACTTGCGCTCGCAGGGCTCGGCGGCGAACCGGCCTTCGCGCAAGGGACATCTTTCAGTATGTCTCCGGACAAGCCGGCGGCGCCGGCTGCTACACCCGTGCAGCCCGCTGCGCCCGCGCAGTTCGACATGCAGGCGGGCCCGACTGTGCCCGCGGCGACACCGGCGACCCAGGCTCCCTCGACTTCACCCTTCGAGATGGCACCTCAGGGTCGCCCAGCGACCGCACGCCCCGCTGCGCCGACAAGTAAACCTACCGCGGCTCCCGCAACTGTCGCTTCAGCTGCGCGCCCGGTGACGCGCCACGAGCGGCCGATTCTACCCTTTGCGACCCTTCGCCTCGACGGCGAGGTGGACACGCGCTCCTGGTCGTCCAATCTGACCCAGGATGAAGCGGCGAGTGGCGCCAGCATATCCATCGGATATCAGAACGCTGTCGTGGTGATGCCGGAGGCGTCGCGCCTGCGCGCCTCGATCAATGGCGAGCCGGTGGTCGACATTCCGATCTCGTCCTCGCAAGGAATCCAGCGCGTCATCATTCCCATCCGCGCCGGATTGCTACGCGCAGGCCAAAACATCATCCGCATGGAGGCGACGCAGCGCCATCGTACGGACTGCACCGTCAGGGCGACTTACGAACTCTGGACGGACGTGGATTCGGCAAGCACGAAGCTGATTTTTGCCGACGGCGCCCCCAAGACTCTTCGCAGCCTCGAAGATCTTCCCGCCGTCGGTCTCGATGCCACCGGCATCACCACCATCCGCGTCGTCGCACCAAAAATCTACCGGCCGGAAATCCGCGATCGCCTGCTTCGTCTCGTGCAGGTGGTGGCATTGCGCGGGCATTATGCGCATCCCGTCATCCGCGTCATGGAATCGGACCCCGGCCCTTCGCCTGTCGGCACGATCAAGGTCGTCATGGGCGTTGCAAGCGAATTGCGCGGCCTGGTCGCCGCTCTCCCAGACGCCGCCGCCACGCAGCCGCTGGCGATCATGATGCAGGAGGCGGGCTCCAACGCCCCGTCCCTCATTGTGTCCGGTCCGACGTGGAACGATCTCGACACCGCCATCAACATCGTCGGCGCGCCCGTTCTCAATGCCATCGGCATGGAGCGCGACCGGATCGACACCGCTTCCTGGCATTGGCCGGAAATCCCGACCTATTACGGTAACCGGTCCGTTCGCTTTGCGGATCTCGGCATCCCGACGCAGGAATTCTCAGGTAGACGTTTCCGCGCGCGCTTCGCCATCAACCTGCCATCCGATTTCTATGCCACGGATTACGGCGAGGCGACGCTATTCCTCGATTCCGCACACACGGCCAACGTCAAGCCGGGCAGCCACGTGGACATCTACGTGAATGGTCGCATCAGCACGACGATGACCATTACGTCTCGCGGCAACATCTTCCGACGCCAGCCCGTCCGCATCCCGATGCGGCATTTCAAGCCAGGCATCAATCAGCTCTCTTTCGAAGCCGTTCTTCTGACCGATGCCGATGAGCGTTGCGCGCCCGGGGAGACATTGTCGGAAACAAACCGCTTCGCGCTCTTCGATTCGACTTCGCTCTCCATTCCCAATTTCGGACGCGTCGGCCGTCGTCCGGATCTCGCCGCATTCAGTTCCGGCAGCTTCCCGCATGGCGATCTTCCCGCGACGGTCGTGCTGGCCCGCCCTGATCCGCTGAACTATTCCGCGGCCGGCACCCTTTTGGCCCGCATGGCGCGGGATTCCGGCGCGCCCGTGCGGGCGCAGTTCGCCGCCGCTGCCACCGGCGGCGATCAGTCGGTTCTCTTCGTCGGTTCCGTCGATCAACTCCCCGCGGGATTACTCGCCCGCGTCAATCTTCCAGAGAATTTGCGCACAGTCTGGCAATCGTCGCCGACGCCGAACCGCCTCAATCCGCCAAGCCCTGTCACACCCGTGACAGAGAGCGCTGCGGGCCAACAGGTCGCGAGCGCGGAGTTCACCATCACGCCCAACCGGATCGCGCTGGATCGGGGCGATCCCGCATCGACAGACGAAGTGCGTCGCCGCTGGGCCGACACGCTTCAAAGGCGTGGCATCATCCAGCGGACTTTGGACACCTTCAAGGAGTGGACCGAGCACACCTTCAACCTCTCGCTCGCTTCCTTGTCGTTTGAAGAGCGCGCGACGAGCACCTTCGACCCGCCGCAGCGCTCGACCCTGATCATGGCGCAAAGCCGCGGAGAAGGCTCCGGCACCTGGACCCTCGTGACGGCGCGGACGGCTGACGCTCTCGCCGAAGAGATGGTACGGCTCACCGCCCCTCCTGTGTGGGCGCAAGTCTCAGGCCGCGCCGCGGCGCTCGACTGGAACGACGACAAGTTCGAGATTCAACCTGCCACCACGTTCAGCTTCGTCCAGACGCAACCATTCTCGTTCCTCAATCTGCGCCTTGTCGCGGCGAACTGGATGTCGATCAACATTCTTCAATACGCGCTTCTCATGGTGGCATGCTGCATCGTGCTGGGGCTGGCGACGCACCTCCTGTTGAGTCGTCTCGGACGCCGGTCATGAGCGTGCGCGTCAAACGTGGATTGCAGCTCATTGCCGGGTTTGCTCTGGCGCTCGGCGCGACTTCGCCTGCCGCGCCATCCGGCCCGACATTGAGCGCCAAGCCGCTGCAAATGGCCGGGACGATTAGCACTGCCGACTGGGAGGCCTACCGCTCCCGCTTCATCGACGATAGCGGCCGCGTGATCGACAACGCGAACGGCAATATCAGTCACAGCGAAGGGCAGGGTTACGGCCTGCTTCTCGCCTTCGCTGCCGGAGACCGGCGCACGTTCGAGAAGATCTGGACCTTCACGCTGACCGAACTGCTGATCCGCGACGACGGGCTGGTCGCGTGGAAGTGGGATCCCTCCGCCCGGCCGCGCGTGTCCGACCGCAACAACGCCAGCGACGGCGACATTCTCGTCGCCTACGCGTTGGCGAAGGCCGGCGCCGCATGGAAGGACACCCGTTATACGGCCGCTGCACGGAAGATGGCGCGAGCCATCGGCAAGAACAATTTTGCGCGCCACAACAACGCGCCTCTTTTGCTTCCCGCGACCACGGGATTTGGTGCTGACGATCGTCCGGATGGGCCGGTCGTCAATCTGTCCTATTGGATCTTCGAGGCGTTTCCGGTGCTCGCGCCTCTTGCGCCAGAATATGACTGGAGCGGAGTCTGGAAGGAGGGCGTCAGCCTGCTGTATCAGGCGACGTCGGGTAGAGCACGCCTTCCCGCCGACTGGGTTTCGGTTCGCACAAAGCTGCAAACGCAACCCGCCGACGGCTTTCCGCCCGAGTTCGGTTATAACTCATTGAGGATATCTCTTTACCTTTTAAGGGCGGGGATGACCGATTTAGAGTGGCTCAGAACGCTGAATCAGCGCTGGTCGACAAGTCAGGAAGGTGTCGCCGTGGTCAATGTCGTCACCGGTCAGCCTCGCGAAAGACTGACAGATCAAGGTTACGCCGTTTTGTCCGCGATGCTCGCCTGCGCTCTCGATGGAAAGCCTCTTCCCGGCATGCTGAAGATGTTCGAGCCGAAGCTCTATTATCCCTCGACGCTCTATCTGCTGTCCATGTCGCTCATCAGCGAAAGGTATCCACAATGCCTGTAGCACGCGGTGTCATAGCGATTGCGATGAGCAGCATCGCCTTCGCAACTCTCGCACAGCAATCGACGACGAATCCGGCATTCACATCCGCGCCGCAGCTGCAGGTCGATGAGTCGGCCCTGCGCTATTTCGCGTCGCAAGGTGACACGCGCCGCGTCGATGCGGAAATCGCGCGCCTACGCGCGCTTTATCCCAATTGGTCGCCGCCCAGCGATCTGACGCAGTTCTCAGGCGGCCCCGTCGCAGTCAAGGACCCGGACATCGACCGACTGTGGGCGCTCTATAGCGAGGACAAGATCGCGGAAGCACGCGCGGTCATCGCCGAGCGGCAGGCTTCCGACCCACAATGGAAGCCGCCGGCAGATCTTGTTGCTGCGCTCGATACCTTCGAGTCGCGCCGACGCTTGACCAACGCATCGGACAACGGCCAATGGCGGACAGTGCTGTCGGTCGCAACCGAGACGCCGACGCTTCTCACCTGCACGAATGTCGATGTGCTTTGGCGCGTGGCGGAAGCCTTCGCGAAGACCGATCAGCAAAATCGTGCCCGAGATGTCTACACGTATCTGCTGACCAATTGCGACAACCCCGCCGAGCGTCTCGGCACCTTGCAGAAAGCTCTCACGCTGCTCCCCGAGCAGCAGGTGACGGACCTGTTGCGCTTCGAGCGCAAGGGCGGCGTGAACCCGGATGACTTCGGGGCCATTCGCGACGAACTCGCCCGCCGCCGGGTCGAGACCGCTTCCACCGACAGCAAGTTGACCGTATCCGCCGAGGACCTCGCTGTCGTCGAACGGCTCGCGGAAGGAACGAGCGAGCCGGGCAGTGTCATTCTTCTCGGCTACTATGCCTACCACCACAACAATCCTGAAAAGGCGCTAGCGCTCTTCAAGACCGCGCTCGACCGCAACGGTGGCGCGAAGGCGGCGGAAGGTTACGCGCTGTCCTTGAGGGCGCTCAATCGCTTCGTGGATGCCGAGGCCTTTGCTTACGACTGGAGGGACAAGGGCGCGGGCAATCTGAAGGTCTATCTCGACGTCGCAACCGCACTGTTGAGTCAGGACCCGCCACCGCGCCTCGATCCCCGCGTGGTCGCCCGCATCGTTCCCGTCGTCTCGCAACAGCGCTTCACCGACGGCGGCCAGGCGCTCGGCTGGTACGCCTACAACACCAGCCAGTTCCGGACGGCGCGCGACTGGTTCCTGACGGCTCTGGAGTGGAAGCCGAACGACGAGCCCTCGGCCTACGGCGTGGCGATTTCCAGCCAACGCCTGAACGACCGCGTCACTTTCGGCAAGATCGTCGCACAATGGCGCAGCCGCTCGCAGCGCATCGCGGATCTGGCCGATGGCATCAATCGCGGTCGGCCGCCCGCCGCGACAGTGCTCATCCCCGAGGGCGCACCGGCGATTCCGCGAACCGCCTATGCGCGAGCCGAGACCGAACCCCGGTTGTCGTATGGCGAGCGCATGGAGCACGACCTGGTGCGTGACCCAGCGACGCAGGGAGCGCCGCGCTCCGCGGGGCCGCGCAATTGCACCACGACCAATCGCAATCCAGGTTCGCTCTCGCCCGATGCGGCGCTAACCCTGGGCTGGTGCCTGATGGAACTCAACCGACCTCTGGAAGCGGTCGCCGCCTTCGATCAGGCGATCCGGCGCGGCAGCGACCGCACGCGTGAGGAAGCCACCTACGGCAAGACACTCGCCTTTTTGCGCAAAAACCTGACCTCGGAGGCTTCGCTTGCCGCGTCCGAAGCGCCGCAGACGGCCCAGCGCCGCACGGAACTGAACGCCACCATCCTGGCACAGCGGGCACTCGGCGCCTTCAAGGAGGGGCGATACACGGAGGCCCTCCTCGCACTCAGCGAACGCGCCAGGATCGTCCCCGAACAAACCGACCTCATGCTGATCCGCGGCTGGGCCTATTTTAAACTGGGGCGCTACACGGATGCGGAGACGGTCTTCCGTTCTGTCCAGCGCACCGGCTATTCCGACGAAGCGAACGTTGGACTGAACGCCGTCGCCGAGGCGATCCGGCCGTCCCGTCAATACTAATTCCGTCCCGAGGCGGCCCGAACCGAGCGGGCCACCACGCGGAAGTTGTGGATGAAGGTTCGAATATCGAAATTTTTCCGTACCAGTCGAGCGACGCCCCTCCGACTGGGCGCGACAGTCTTCCAGCGTAGACCGAGGCGATCGGCAGCGTTGTGCGCCGCACAATTCGAGCGCGGGCAAGACTTGGGGCGCCGCGGACGCGGCGCCGGTAAGCATGAAACGCTATATTTTTCGGGAATTCCGGCGCGAACCGTAAGGACACATTGACATTGTTGCGGCTTCGCACCTTAACTTCGTCCCAGAACGGCCACCAGTAGGCCGTCTCAGAGGACCTCATATGAAGAAATCAGCCCTTTTCGCAGCTATCTGCGTCCCGGCTTTCCTGGCTGCCGCCCCGCTGGCGGCCAAAACCCTCGTCTATTGCTCCGAGGGCAGCCCTGAGAACTTCTACCCGGGCGTGAACACGACCGGCACCTCCTTCGATGCCAGCACCCAGATCTATAGCCGCGTCGTCGAGTTCGAGCGCGGCGGCACCCAGGTGCAGCCCGGCCTCGCCGAGAAGTGGGACATCTCCGCTGACGGCACGGTCTATACCTTCCACCTCCGCAAGGGCGTGAAGTGGCACTCCAACAAGAACTTCAAGCCGACCCGCGACATGAACGCCGACGACATCGTGTTCATGTTCGAGCGTCAGTGGAAGCAGGATAACCCCTTCTTCAAGGTCACGAGCCCGAACCACTCCTACTTTGACGACATGGGCATGCCCAAGCTGCTCAAGTCGGTCGAGAAGGTGGACGCTTACACCGTCAAGGTCACGCTGAACCAGCCGGAAGCGCCGTTCCTGGCCGACCTCGCGATGGAATTCGCGGCTGTCCAGTCGAAGGAATACGCCGACGCCATGCTGAAGGCTGGCACGCCCGAGAAGATCGACCAAGAGCCGATCGGCACGGGTCCGTTCTACCTGGTCCAGTACCAGAAGGACGCCACCATCCGTTACAAGGCGTTCAATGAATACTATGGCGGCAAGGCCAAGATCGACGACCTCGTGTTCTCGATCACCCCGGACGCCTCGGTCCGCTGGGCCAAGCTCCAGAAGGGCGAATGCCACGTCATGCCGTATCCGAACCCGGCTGACCTGGACGCCATGAAGAAGGATCCGAACGTCACGGTCCTCGAGCAGGCCGGTCTGAACGTCGGCTACCTCGCCTACAACACTCAGAAGAAGCCGTTCGACGACGTGCGCGTCCGCAAGGCGCTCAACATGGCCATGAACAAGAAGGCCATCGTCGACGCCGTGTATCTGTCGAGCGGCGTGACGGCGAAGAACCCGATCCCGCCGTCGATGTGGTCGTACAACGACGCCGTTAAGGACGATCCGTTCGATCCGGAAGCCGCCAAGAAGCTTCTGGCCGAAGCGGGCTATCCGAACGGCTTCGAGACCGACCTGTGGGCCATGCCTGTACAGCGTCCGTATAACCCGAACGGCAAGCGCGTCGCCGAGCTGATGCAGGCTGACCTCGCCAAGATCGGCGTGAAGGCCGAGATCAAGACCTACGAATGGGGTGAGTACCGCAAGCGCCTTCAGGCGGGCGAGTCCCAGATGGGTCAAATGGGCTGGACGGGCGACAACGGCGACCCGGACAACTTCCTCCACACCCTCCTCGGCTGCGACTCGGCCAAGGGCGTTTCGGGCTCCAACATCGCCAAGTTCTGCTACAAGCCGTTTGACGACCTCGTCACCAAGGCGAAGGTCACGTCCGACCAGAAGGCCCGTACGGAGCTCTACAAGCAGGCTCAGGTGATCTTCAAGGAGCAGGCTCCCTGGTTCACCGTCGCCCATGCCGTGCAGTTGAAGCCCGTCCGCAAGGAAGTGGTCGACTTCAAGCTCTCGCCCTTCGGTCGCCACACCTTCTACGGCGTGGACATCAAGGGTAAGTAAGGCTTTCACATTGGCCTCCGGCGGAGCGGCTTCATTGCCGCTCCGCCTTTTTTCCATTCAAGACATGCTCCGTTTCATCCTCACCCGCGTCAGCCTCGTCATTCCGACCTTCATCGGGATCACGCTGCTGGCCTTCTTCCTCATCCGCCTCGTCCCGGGCGATCCGATCGAGACCATGGCGGGCGAGCGCGGCATCGACGTCGCGCGCCATGAGCAGCTCAAGAAAGACTTCGGCCTCGATAAACCGTTGATCGTGCAATACGGCTACTACGTCGAGCGCGTTCTGCATGGCGATCTCGGCAAGTCGATCGTGACGCGCGAGTCGGTTCTCACCGAATTCCAATCCTTGTTCCCCGCGACAGTGGAACTGGCCATCTGCGCGATCATCTTCGCCCTCCTGCTTGGCATTCCTGCCGGAATTGTTGCCGCGGTTCGACGAAATTCGATCTTCGACCACGGGGTCATGGGCATCTCGTTGACCGGCTATTCCATGCCGATCTTCTGGTGGGGCCTCATCCTCATCCTGGTCTTTTCCGTGCAGATAGGCTGGACACCGGTCTCGGGCCGCATCGACGTGCTCTATTACGTCGAGCCGGTCACGGGCTTCCTCTTGATCGACACGCTCTTCACCGAGGATGAAGGGGCATTTCTGTCGGCTCTGGGGCACTTGATCCTGCCGACCATCGTGCTCGGCACCCAGCCGCTCGCCACCATCGCGCGCATGACCCGCTCCGCGATGCTGGAAGTGCTGGGTGAGGATTATATCCGCACCGCCAAGGCGAAGGGCCTGTCGCGCTTCCGCGTCGTCGGCTTGCATGCCTTGCGCAATGCGCTGATCCCCGTCGTGACCGTCATCGGCCTGCAGGTCGGCGTTCTCTTCACGGGCGCAATCCTGACCGAGACGATCTTTTCCTGGCCCGGCATCGGCAAGTGGCTGATCGAAGCGATCTTCCGCCGCGACTACCCCGTCCTGCAGGGCGGTCTGCTTCTCGTCGGCGCGATCGTGATGAGCGTGAACCTCATCGTCGATCTCACCTATGGCCTCATCAATCCGCGCATCAGGCATAACCGATGACTGCAGAAACCATGGAAGCTCCTCTCGTTGCCGCACCGACGGCAACGCCGCCCCATCCGCTCCGCGAGTTCTGGGGCTATTTCAGCGCCAATCGCGGCGCAGTGGCGGGCCTTTTTGTCATTGTCAGCGTCGTTCTCGTGGCGCTGTTGGCTGACGTTCTCGCCCCCCATTCGCCCTACCTCACCGACACCTCCATCGCGCTCAAGCCGCCGTTCTGGCAGGAGGGCGGATCGATCACCTATCCGCTCGGCACCGACGCCATCGGCCGCGACATTCTCTCGCGTCTGATCTACGGCTCGCGCCTGTCGCTGCTGATCGGCGTGATCGTGATCTCGATCTCGATCGTCTCCGGCACGATTTTCGGCCTCGTCGCCGGCTTCGCGCGCGGCACGACCGAGATCTTCATCATGCGCCTGATGGACATCATCCTGACCATGCCGAGCCTCTTGCTCGCCATCGTCATCGTGGCGGTGCTCGGCCCCGGCCTGATCAACTCGATGCTGGCGGTCGCGCTGGTCATCCTGCCGCATTACGTGCGTCTTGCCCGCGCAGCGGTGATCACCGAAACCTCGAAGGATTACGTCACCGCGGCTCGCGTCAGCGGCGCGGGAACCTTGCGCCTCATGTTCAAGGAAGTGCTGCCGAACTGCACCGCTCCTCTGATCGTGCAGGCTTCGCTCGGCATCTCGACGGCGATCCTCGACGCGGCGGCGCTCGGCTTCCTCGGCCTCGGCGCGCAGCCACCGTCGCCCGAATGGGGAACCATGCTGGCGGATGCCCGCGAATTCGTTCTCCGCGCCTGGTGGGTCGTGACCTTCCCCGGTCTTGCGATCCTCATCACGGTGCTTGCCTTCAATCTCCTCGGGGACGGTCTTCGTGACGCCCTCGATCCAAAACTGAAGCGCTGACCAATGGCCCTTCTCGAAATCGAAAACCTGTCGGTCGAATTTCCGACGCAAGGCGGCATCATGCGCGCCGTCGACGATGTCAGCCTCAAGCTCGACGAGGGCGAGGTTCTGGGCGTCGTCGGCGAGTCCGGCTCCGGCAAGAGCGTGACGATGCTGGCTCTCATGGGCCTCATCCCCTTCCCCGGCCGGGTGAAGGCGAAGAAGCTTTCCTTCAACGGGCGAGATCTCCTCTCGATGTCCGACCGCGAGCGCCGCAAGCTCACGGGCAAGGACGTCGCGATGATCTTCCAGGAGCCCACGACGAGCCTCAATCCCTGCTTCACCATCGGCTTCCAGCTCACCGAGACGCTGCGGCTGCATGAGGGCATGGATCGCAAGGCGGCGCGCCGCCGAGCCATCGAGCTGCTGGAGCAGGTCGGCATTCCGTCCGCGGAAAGCCGTCTGTCCGCTTACCCGCATCAGCTTTCGGGCGGCATGAACCAGCGCGTGATGATCGCGATGGCAATTGCGTGCAATCCGAAACTCCTGATCGCCGACGAGCCGACCACCGCGCTCGACGTGACGATTCAGGCGCAGATCCTCGACCTGCTGATGACCCTGCAGAAAGAGCGTAACATGGCGCTCGTCATGATCACTCACAACATGGGCGTCGTCGCCGAGACGGCCCAGCGCGTGATGGTGATGTATGCGGGCCAGATCATGGAGGAGCGCTCCGCGACGGATCTCTTCGCCTCGCCGCAGCATCCCTACACGGCAGCGCTTCTGTCCGCTCTGCCGGAGCGCAGCGAAGGCGGGCGTCTCGCGACAATCCCAGGCGTTGTGCCGGGTCTCTATGACCGTCCTCGCGGCTGCCTGTTCAGCCCGCGCTGCGCCTATGCCACCGAGCATTCGCGCAACGTGCGCCCCGATCTGCGCGATTGGGCTGGCGGCAAGGTACGCTGTCATTATCCGCTCGGCGACCCGAACCGGGACGCCGCCATGAAAGCCGATCATCCTCTTGGAACGGAGGCCGCGTCGTGAGCGCTCCCGTTGTTGAAGCCAAGGGCCTGAAGCGCATCTACGAGGTGAAGCAAGGCCTGTTCAAGGAGCCGGGCCGCCTGCAGGCGGTCGGCGGCATTTCCTTCTCTGTCGAAGCCGGCAAGACGCTGGCTGTGGTCGGCGAATCCGGCTGCGGTAAGTCCACGTTGGCCCGCATGATCACGCTCATCGAAAAGCCGACCGAAGGCAGCCTGACGCTGGACGGTATCGATGCGGTCAACCAACCCGCCGGCAAGGCTAAGGATCTGCGCCGCATGGTGCAGTTCGTGTTCCAGAATCCTTACGGTTCGCTCAACCCGCGCAAGAAAGTGGGAACGATCCTGGAGGAGCCGCTCGCCATCAACACCACCCTGTCCTCGTCCGAGCGCACTGAACGCGCACGCGCGATGATGGCGAAGGTTGGCCTGCGGCCGGAGCACTACAACCGCTATCCGCACATGTTCTCCGGTGGCCAGCGCCAGCGCATCGCGATTGCGCGCGCGTTGATGCTATCGCCGAAGCTGGTGGTGGCGGACGAGCCGGTCTCCGCACTCGACGTGTCGATCCAGGCGCAGGTGCTGAACCTGTTGGCGGATCTGCAGGCGGAGATGGGCCTCGCCTACCTCTTCATCTCGCACGACCTCGCCGTGGTTCGTCACATCGCGCACGACGTGCTCGTGATGTATCTCGGCAACGCCGTCGAGCAGGGCCCGAAGGACAAGATCTACGAGCGGCCTCTGCATCCCTATACGCAGGCACTGCTCTCTTCGACGCCCGGCGTCAGCGGCACCAAGCGCACGCGCATCGTGCTCAAGGGCGAATTGCCTTCGCCGCTCAACCCGCCGAAGGGCTGCGTGTTCTCGACCCGCTGCCCCTATGTGACGGAGCGCTGCAAGGTGGAACGCCCGCAGCCGCGTCTGGTGGACGGGCGTTACGTCGCCTGCCACTACGCAGAAAACTTCCTAGAGAACCCCGCGGCCTAACAAGGCCGCGCGGGTCAGGCAGGCAGGCCTCGGCGCTTCGATGCGCCTGCCGCCTGCCTATCCCCCGATGAGGCGGAGGAGCCAGATTCGCGCGGCTCCTCCTCGCCATTCGCAAGCTTCACGCAAATACTTAAGGCTTCTCGCAGGGACGAGACGTAGTAGTCAGCTCCCAAGGCAGCTTGCAGACTCGTGTCCTTCAACACAGCATTATCTTTCGACCACAGACCGACGAGAATCGGAATGTCAGGTACGAGCTTGCGCAGCCGTTGCAGCAGATAGCGCAGATGCGCGGGCGTGCCGCTGATGTCGAGAGCGCAGAGGCACACCATCTGCACGCCACCGACATCGAGATTGAAAGCGGCGGAGCGGGAAACGGCCTCATAGGGAATCGTCCGTCTCCCCAGGCCGTGCTTTTCCAAAAGCTGCGTCAGCATGGCTGCAGCCGCCTTGTCGAGTGGTCCACGACCCGCCACGCACAAAATCGCGCCATCCGCTTTCCAACTTTCACCGATCTCAAGCGTGGACACGCCCTCAGTGACATCCTCGTAAGAGTTCAGATCCTGAACGAGCGCATGCGCGACCTCCTTGACCTGCGCCAGTTGACGACCCGTCAGCACGCCGCGGTCGGCATCGCTGGCGGCGAGCCGCAAAGCCTCGATGGCAACCTCGTCGTAATAGGCCGAGGGCGCACGGGACTTTAGAAAGTGCTCGGCGGAATCGAGCGCCTCGTCCGGATCGCCCGCCAACATGCGTTGATAAAGGTTTTCCGCAGGTGTCAGCGCAGGCTGGTCGCCTAAGAGCACGCTTAAGAATTCCAACCGCTCCACGTGCCGTCCCAGCACGACGAGGCAGAGCGTGAGCGGCACCGCGATGACAAGGCCGACAGGCCCCCACAGCCACGTCCAGAAAATGGCGGACAGCACCACCGCGAACGGCGAAAGGCCCGTGCCCCTGCCATAGACGAGGGGCTCCACGACCTGCCCCATCAGCGGCTCGCCGATGAGAAACAGCGCCGCCACCATCAGGGCCATCGACCAACCCGGCTCGACGGCAGCAGCCACGAGAATGGGGAAGGTCGCCGCGATGAAGGAGCCGATATAGGGTACGAAGCGCATCAGGGCCGCGACCACGCCCCACAGAATCGGGCTTGGCACGCCGATCAACCACAGCCCCACCCCAATCATGATGCCGAACGACGCGTTGAGGCCGAACTGAATCAGGAAATAGCGGCTGAGCCGACGCCCCGCATCGTCAATCGCCTCTGTCGCGCGGTGCAGGTCGCGCGCGCCGAAGAGCCGGATCATCCGGTCACGTAGATCCTCGCGCTGGAGAAGGATGAAGATCACCACAACGAGTACGATACCCGCTGTCGCAATGGGATGGAGAACGGGACCAGCGATACTGCGCACGATTTCGAGCGGCGTTGCCGGACGCTCATGCACTTCGACGGGAAGCGGAGCGGCTTGGGGCGTGGGCGACGGCGCAGGGGCGGGTTGCGGCGTGGGCTCTTCCTTCACCGCCTTGCGGATTTCGCTGATGACGGATGGCAGGCGAGCGAGGGTCCTTTCACGTAGAGTGCCGACCTTCTCCTTGATGGTCGCCTGATAGCGCGGAAGGTCGTTGGCGAGCCCCGCGAACTGGTACCCGACCAGAGTGCCAAGCGCCGCGATGATGCCGAGGGCGAAGAGCACGGCGATGATGACCGATGGCACGCGGCCCAAATGCCACCGCCGCATCAGGTCCACGAACGGCGCGAGCAGGAAGGCGAGCAGGATCGCGAGCACGATGGGGAGAAAGACCTCCTGCGCGACATAGAGCACCATGAAAACCACGATGCCGAAAACCAGCGTCATCAGGCCCCTGGTCTCGGGCGTGCGCGCGGGCTCGACGTCAATCTCCGATGATGGCTGAGACCTGTTCGGTTCGGCAGGCGTCATCATTCTCCAGTCCGGTATCAAACTGCAGCTGTCTGACAACGTGCGCCGCCGTGGAACGATCCTTGGCCGTTGAGACAGCAACCGGTTTTGGGACCTTTTGCCCGCTTGGCCGTTATCCCCTGGGTCTAAACTCTTAAGGTCCGAACCATTCGCGCCTGGAAATCCGAAGCTCCCATGCCGATATCCCGTCGCATGCTCTTGATGAGCGCCGCCCTCGCCGTCGCTCCCGTCGCTCTCGCCCAGGAGGGAAAGCTAAGCCCTATGCCGATCTCGCTGGAACGCCGCACCTTCACGAGCGGCGGCAAGGATATCGCCGTCGAGACGCTTCAAGTGGAGGGACTGTTGCGCCCTCCCGCCGTGGTCATGCTGCACGGCGCCGATGGGTTGAGCGAAAACGTGCAGTATTATGAAGGCGCACAGGTCGTGGCCGCGGCGGGCTTTCAGGTCAATCTGATCCACTATCTCGACCGGACGGAGGAGAACCGTGCCTCCTTCAACACGCTGTTTCAAAACTTCCAGATCTGGCTCGAGACGGTCAACGACTCCCTCGCCTGGGTCGCGGACCGCACGGAGGTCGATACTAGCCGGATCGGTATCATCGGCGTGTCATTGGGCGCCGCGCTGGGGCTTGCCGCCGCCAGTGCCGACCGGCGCATCAAGGCCCTGGTCCATTACTTCGGCCCGCTGCCGCAGGGTGCGATTGCCGCCGACGCGCATCTGCCGCCGACGCTCGTCCTCCACGGCGCGCTCGATGCCATCGTGCCCGTCGCCAACGCCTATGCGGTCGAAGCGCTTCTGCGCCAGCAGGACGTGCCGCACGAGATCATGGTCTATCCCGACCAGGGACACGGCTTCCGTGGGGACGCGCGCACCGATGCCCTGGAACGGGTCGTCGCCTTTCTCGGGCATTATCTCGCGGGACATGACGCCTCGCCCCTTTCGGGCAGGCGCTGAGACCGCTAAGAATCGAAACATCCACGTTACCAACGACATCATCCATGACCGCATCCGACATGTCTCACAACGTCAACCCGCTCCTGCGCCCCTGGACCACGCCCTTCGGCATCCCTCCTTTCGAGAGCATCACGCCCGAGCACTATAAGCCGGCCTTCGATGCAGCGCTGGCCGCGCAGCAGGCGGAGATTGCGGCTATCGCGGACAATCCTTCTCCCGCGACGTTCGCAAACACCATCGATGCGTTGGAGAAAAGCGGCATGGCGCTCAAGCGCGTCGGCGGCGTGTTCTTCAATCTCGCGGGCTCGCATACCAATGAGGCGATCCAGGCGGTCGAGCGCGAGATGGCCCCGCTTCTCGCCAAGCATCGCAACAGCATCTTCATGAACGAAGCGCTGTTCAAGCGCGTGGACGATCTTGTTCAGCGCCGCGACAGCCTCGGCCTGACGCCGGAGCAGGCGCGCGTCCTTGACCGCTATCACACCATTTTCGTGCGCGCGGGCGCGCGCCTCGACGCGGAGGGCAAGAAGCGACTCGCCGCGATTACGGAACGTCTTGCGAGCCTCGGTACGCAGTTCTCGCAGAATGTGCTGGCCGACGAGAAGTCCTACCGTCTCGTGCTCGAAACGGAAGCGGATCTCGCGGGCTTGCCGTCGTTCCTGCGTGAAGCCGCTGCACAAGCGGCCGACGATGCGGGCCTGAAGGGCAAGCATGCCATCACGCTCTCGCGCTCCAGCATCGAACCCTTTTTGCAATTCTCTAGCCGCCGCGATCTGCGCGAGCAGGCCTTCAAGGCCTGGGCCGCGCGTGGCGATGGCAACGGTGCGACGGACAACAAGGCGAGCATCGCCGAGACCGTGCGTCTGCGTGCCGAGCGCGCGAAGCTTCTGGGATACGCCACGTTCTCCGATTTCAAGCTCGCCGACACCATGGCGAAAACGCCGGACGCGGTGCTCAAGCTCCTCAACGAAGTGTGGACGCCCGCCCGCGCCCGCGCGCAGCGGGAGCGCGACGATCTGCAGGCGCAGGCACAGTCGCAAGGCGACAACATCGAAATCGAAGCGTGGGACTGGCGCTATTATGCCGATCAAGTCCGCATGGCGCGGCACAACCTCGATGAAGCCACCATCAAGCCTTACTTCCAGCTCGACCGCATCATCGATGCGGCTTTCGACACGGCGCAGCGCCTGTTCGGCTTGACCTTCGAAGAGTTGAAGGATTTTCCGCGCTATCATCCGGATATCCGTGCCTGGCAGGTTACAGATGCGGCCAGAAACCCGGTCGGCATTTTCATCGGCGACTATTTCGCGCGAAGCTCCAAGCGCAGCGGCGCTTGGATGAGCGCCTTCCGTTCGCAAGAAAAACTCTCTGGCGACATTCGCCCGATCATCGTCAACGTGATGAATTTCGCCAAGGCTTCGCCGGGCGAACTGTCATTGCTGAGCTTCGACGACGCGCGCACGCTCTTCCACGAATTCGGCCACGCGCTGCACGGGCTGCTCTCCAACGTGACCTATCCGCTGCTTGCGGGCACAAGCGGTTCCACCGACTTCGTCGAATTGCCCTCACAACTCTATGAACACTGGCTCTCGCAGCCCGATATCCTGCGCCGCTACGCCACGCACTACCGGACGGGCGAGCCGATGCCGGAAGCGCTTTTGGAGCGCCTGATGGCGGCGCGCAACTTCAATCAGGGCTTTGCGACGGTCGAGTATCTGGCCTCGGCCTTTGTCGACATCGATCTGCACAAGCGCACAATCTCGGGCGATCTCGATGTCTCCGCCTTTGAGAAGGAATCGCTTGCCCGCATCGGCATGCCGCGCGAGATCATCATGCGCCACCGCACGCCGCATTTCGCGCATGTGTTTTCCGGTGACGGTTATTCGTCCGGCTATTACAGCTATCTCTGGTCGGAAGTGCTCGACGCGGATGCCTTCACCGCGTTCGAGGAAACGGGCGACGCGTTCAACAAGGAGATGGCCGAGAAACTCAAGCGCTTCATCTATTCCGCAGGAAACCTGCGCGATCCGGCAGAAGCCTATACGGCCTTCCGTGGCCGCCTGCCGTCGGCGGAGGCGCTTCTCGCCAAGCGCGGCTTGACGACGACGCCCGCAGCATGAGGACAGCGGAGGATTAAAGCCCGAGCAGACTGACCTGCAGAAGTCTTGTGCGACGCCTGAGCCAGCGGAACTGAACCTGAATGTCTCTTTCGATATTCCGGGGCGAAGAGTTCGCTGGTTTTTGCTGACGCAGAACGCTCAGCAGGAAAGCCGCACCCTCCGGGTCCGTTTCCAAAGCTTTCGCGTCTAGTACAGGCATCGTCGGCTTTCCCTCGATTGTTCAACAGATAAGCTCAGCCGGGCCTGTGGTGCTCGTCCGACAACGCGAAACGCAACTCGCTGACCTGACGCGACACCTGACCCGGCTCCAAGATACACGGTGGAAAGTGGGCCTTATTAGGGCCATCCGGAAAACGCTGCGGCTCCAGGCACAAGCCGGCATGGGGGCCATAATGCGCGCCGCCTAGGCCCGGCACCGGAATATCGAGCATGTGGCCGTCATAGAACTGAACGCCGGGTTCCGTGGTCCAAAGCTCCATGGCCAAGCTGTTCCTGATCGATTTCAACGTCGCCGCATGGGCGCAATCGCCGGAGTGGTGGGGAAGCACGTAGTTGATGTCGTAGGACATGCGGTGCGTCATGAGCTGCGCCGCGCCAATCGGCCTCAAGGTCGCGAAATCGTAGGCCGTGTCGGCCACGCCTTCGATTGCGCCTGTGGGGATGAGATCGGGCGACGTCGGCGTGATGAAATGCCCGGCGATCATCAGATGGTGGGACGAAATGTCCACGCTGCCGTCGAGGTTGAAGTAGCTGTGCGTCGTGAGGTTGACCGGCGTCGGCTTGTCGCAGACCGCCTCGAGCACGATCCGCACCGTGCACGGCTCTTTCAGTTCGTAGGTGCATGTCGCGACGAGACGCCCCGGATAGCCCATATCGCCATCGGCGGAAACCAGCGCCAGTGTTGCGCTTGATGGCTGATGGTCGATCAAGGTCCACACGCGGGTGCCGAATCCTTTCGCGCCGCCGTGAAGCTGGTTTCGCCCCTCATTCGCATTTAGCCTAAACAGATGTCCGCCCAGGTGAAAGCGCGCATGGCCGATACGGTTGGCGTAGCGTCCGACGATGGCGCCGAAATAGGGCGAATGGGCGGCATAATCCTCAATCGAATTCAGCCCGAGGACGACGCGCTGCAGACGATCCGTCAAAGGCACCATGAGATCGCGGATCACCGCGCCCCAGGTCAGCACGCGCATGTCCACCCCGTTCGGACCGTTAAGCGTGATCTCCAGGACGTCGTTTCCGTCGACGGAGCCGAACCGCTCGATGGTCATTGGCTATCCCTTGAAGATATTCGCCCTCACGCCCGGAATGCCGGTTTCGACAGCAAAGAGATGCCCCGCCATCGGATCGATGTGGGCATCACGCCCAATGGCCGCGGTGGTGATGTAGAGCGTCGTAAGATCCGGGCCGCCAAACGCGCATTTGGTCACCTGCGCGGTCGGCACGGGCACGATCCGCTCCACCGAGCCGTCGGGTGCGAAGCGCGAGACGCGGGACGCACCCCAATGGCAGATCCACAGATGCCCTTCCGCATCCACTGTCATGCCATCGGGAAAACCCCATCCTTCCTCAAAGCGGATGAACACACGGGGCGGCCCCAGCCCGTCATCGACGATATCGTGGGCATAGACGATCCTGCCGACCGTATCGGTGGCGTAGAGCACCGTCCCGTCGTGGCTGAAGGCCGGGCCGTTGGTGATGACGATGCCTTCACGCAACGCCGTCAGACGATGGCCGTCCCAGCGCCAGAAACAGCCAGTCGGGCTCACCTCCAGATCGTCCATGGTGCCGAAATAGAGACGACCGTCAGGGCCGACATGGCCGTCATTGATGCGGTTGTCGGGCTTGTCCGGTTCGGGCGCCACGAGGGGCTGCACCTCGCCGCCCCACAGGTGAAGCCTTGCGAGGCCCGACTTGAACCCGGCGATGACGATGTCCGGGTCCGCGGTGAGGGCGATGAAGCCGATGGGCTCGCGCACCTCGATGCGATCGTGCTTCAACGTCTTGGGCTGGTAGTGCCAGATGCCGGGGTTCTTGATGTCGACCCAATAGACCGTGCCGGTGCGGTGATCCCACAGGGCTCCCTCGCCCAGCACGCAACAGCTTGCCACCACCACATGCGGCGCGTGCGGGTGGACGTCTGGATGGCTCATATCATTCCCCCATGGCCCCCGTTCCGGTAACTCTGCCGCCCGTGACCAGGTTCATTCGGGCCGGACGAGGAGCCCCCGGAATGCGCCCCGGTGCGGCCCCGTTCACCGGGGTGCCGAAATGGGCGTTCTTTCCGTTCATGGAGAAGGTAAGTTCGTCCGTGATCGTCTTGCCGACGAACCGCGCGCCGGCCTCCAACATTTTGCGCACCGTCGGAGCGGTCCGTGTCTTGATGCCGGAGAGCGCCAGCATATGGGGCCTGAGAGCGGGCCGGTTTTTTCCTCCGGCACGGCAACCGTCGGATAGGGCATGAAGGCGCGGGAGAAGCATGGAGCCATCGCTTTGAGACTATTTGCCTCAACTGTGTCACCCAAGGCCACGCCCAGCAAGCCGAACTTTCGCCGGGCCGAGACCTTACCACATCAGGAAGAGCTGCCAGGCCTGGGCGCATTGCCAAACGCGTAGGACCGTGCTTTTCGAAAGGCCGAAGGAGCCTGTCATGACCGACAAAATCGAAACCGACGTCGTCATCATCGGTGCGGGGCCGGTCGGCCTTTTCGCCGTGTTCGAACTGGGGCTCCTCGACATCAAATGTCACCTCATCGACATTCTGCCCAAGGTCGGCGGCCAGTGTGCCGAGCTTTATCCGGAAAAGCCGATTTATGACATTCCCGGTTTTCCGATGGTCACGGGGCAGGGCCTCGTCGACAATCTGATGGCGCAGATCGAGCCGTTTCATCCCACCTTCCACTTGAGTGAGATGGTGGAAAGCCTCGAATCCCTCGGCACGCCCGAAGCGCCTCTGTTCCGCGTGAAAACCGCAGAGAACGGTACGACCTTCCTCTGCAAGGCGGTGATCATCGCGGCGGGCGGCGGATCGTTCCAGCCCAAGAAGCCGCCGATCGAGAACATCGAGGCCTATGAGGGCACCAGCGTGTTCTATGCCGTGCGCCGCATGGAGATGTTCCGCGATAAGCGCGTGCTGATCATCGGCGGCGGCGATTCCGCCCTCGACTGGACCGTGAACCTTCAGCCCATCACTGAACGCCTGACGCTTCTCCACCGCCGCGACGCCTTCCGCGCCGCGCCGCACACGGTGGAAAAAATGCGCTCTCTCGTCTCCGCTGGCGACATGGATCTGCACCTCGGGCAGGTCACCGCTCTCGTGGGCGACGCGCCCGTGCTCGAAGGCGCGGTGATCCGCAAGGACGACGGCTCGACCTTCAAGGTCGATTGCGATGTGATCCTGCCCTTCTTCGGACTGACCATGAAACTCGGTCCCATTGCCGATTGGGGCCTGAACCTGCACGAAAACCTGATCCCGGTGGACACGGAAAAGTTCGAGACGAACGTTCCGGGCATCTTCGCCATCGGCGACATCAACACCTATCCCGGCAAGCTGAAGCTCATTCTCTCCGGCTTCCATGAAGGCGCGCTCGCGGCGCAGCGGGTGCATCGCTACGTCTATCCCGACAAACGGCTGACCTTCCAATACACGACCTCGTCGACCAGCCTGCAGAAGAAACTCGGCGTCGCCGCCTAAGCCTCTTGCGAAGCGCAGCGGTTCCTGAAACTCTTCTTGCCATGACGCACTCCTCCGACCTCTCCCTCGGCCGTCGCGCCATGGCGCTGCTCGATGCGCTCGCCCGCTACAGCGACGAGCCGGAGCGCCTGACGCGGCTTTATCTCTCGCCCTCCCATCGCGCTGCCGCGGAGGCGACGCGCGGCTTCATGCAGGAGGCGGGGCTGACAGCGCATATCGATACGCTCGGCTCCGTCGTTGGCCGCATCGAGGGACGCAACCCCGATGCGCCAGCGCTCATCATCGGCTCGCATATCGACACCGTGGTCGATGCGGGCCGTTATGACGGCAACCTCGGCGTCATTCTCGGCATCGTCATCGCCGAGGCTTTGAAGGCGCGAGGCATCGTTCCCTCCTGCCCCATCGAAGTGATTGCCTTCGGGGACGAAGAGAATGCACGCTTCCCGACGAATCTTTCAACGTCCTACGCACTCTCCGGCCGCTACAACCCGGCCTGGCTCGACGGCGAGGATGCGGCCGGCGTGACATTGCGCGATGCGTTGGCGCGCTTCGGCGGCGATCCGAACGGCATTGCCGCGCTCACGCGCAATCCCAAGCGCTATCGCGGCTATCTCGAAGTGCATATCGAACAGGGGCCGTTACTGGAGGTCGAGAACCGGCCCATCGGCATCGTCACCGCCATCAATGGCGCAACCCGCGCGCGTGCCTTCGTCACCGGCGAAGCGGGCCATGCCGGCACAGTGCCGATGAATATGCGCCGCGATGCGCTCGCCGCCGTCGCGGAGATGACGCTCGCCATCGAGCGCATCGGCGCGCATCAGCCCGACACGGTGGCCACCGTCGGCGTCGCACAGGTGAAACCTGGCGCGATCAACGTCATTCCTGCGCGGGTCGACTTCACGCTCGATGCGCGCTCGCCCGACGATGTGGTGCGCCACGCGATGGTCGCCGAGATCGTGCGGGAATGCGAAGCCATCGCCGCGCGGCGCGGCGTGACGTTCCATTTCGATCCCTTTATGGATTCTCCCGCGACACCCATGGATCGCGGCCTCATGAGCGCATTCGAGGCAGGCGTCTCATCCCTCGGCCTCGAGCTACGTTATCTGCCGTCCGGCGCGGGTCACGATGCGATGGCGATGGTGGAGCTTTGCCCTGTCGCCATGCTCTTCGTGCGCTGCAAGGGCGGCATCAGCCACAACCCCGCAGAGTCGATCACGGTCGAGGATGCAGATGTCGCGGCGCGTGTACTGTTGGAAACAGTCAGAAGGATCGTCGCGTGAACGCCGCCGCAAAGGCGCCGCATCCGGCTTTCGAGCCGCCGGGCGAGTCCGATAGCGATCTGTACCGGACGATCCGCACCGGCCTTCGCGCTCACAACGGCGCTCTCTTTCATAACTCGGCTCCGGGTCAAGACATCGCGATTGCGCTTCGTGATCCTGAGAGCGGCGCGGCGCTTGGCGGCCTTCTGGGCCGCACGGCAAGCGGATGGCTCGCCATCGAGCTTCTCTTCGTGCCCGATCAATTGCGTGGCTTAGGTCTCGCTACGCGAATGATCGCGATGGCAGAGGATGAAGCGCGCCGTCGCGACTGCCACTCCGCATGGCTCGACACGCTCAACCCCAAAGCTGCGGTGCTTTATGAACGCCTCGGCTATGTGCGGTTCGGCGAGCTGCCGGATTACCCGGTGGGTAATAGTCGCGTCTTTCTGCAAAAGAAGCTTTAGCGCGAAACTTCTCCTTTCGCGGCGTCCCACTCCTCCGCCAGAATTGCCCAACGCTCGTGGTCGCGCCATTCGCCCGCGATCTTGAGATAGCGCGGTGAATATCCCTCCTTGCGAAAGCCCAGTCGCTCTGCGAGCGCGCGCGATGCCTTGTTGTCTGGCTGGATATTCGCCTCCACGCGATGAAGGCCGAGCGTGTGAAAGGCATAAGTCACCGCAAGCGCAACGGCCTCGGCCATCAACCCGCGCCCGTTCATGCCCGCCATGCCGTAGTAGCCGAGATAGGCATTGAGAAAGAGGCCGCGTACGATCTCACTGATATTGATCACACCGACGATCCGCCCGCTCTCGCGCTCGCGCGCGATCAGCCCCACGGTCTTCTCTCCATCGCAACGCGCGAGATACGCCATGAAGGATGCATGATCGCGGCAGGGCGAGACCCATGGCTCGTGCAGCGCAATGCTTGCGAGATTAGCCATGATCAATTCCTCCGCATCGTCGGCGGAGACAGGCTGGATGGTCACGCGAGGCATCATGGGATTCATCTCACCTTCATTGGAACCATGTCATAGCGGAGCCGTTGTCGACAGTCCCTCACAAGAAGAAGGATATTCATCATGAGAGCTGTGATTCCAGCCGCCATGCTTCTCTTGCTCGGCAGCAGCTTTTGGGCTGCCTCCGAAGCGCAGGCTCGGTTCAACGCGCTGCCGGGACAAGCGCCGTCTCTCGTGGAGGATGCGGCTTGCGTCGTGCGCCGCGTAAGAACTGTCCTTCCCAACGGCCGCGTTGTTTATCAGAATGTGCGCCAATGCGGCGTGCGCCCCATGCCGCGCTGCCGGTTGGTGCGTCAGCGCGTAGTGACGCCGAGCGGGCGCGTCGTTTTCCGCGGCGTTCGCCGCTGCTACTGACGATTCTTTCAGCGATGGGCTCGGCATGGCCGAGCCTTTTTCTTTATTCCAGTCCGCCGATGGCGCTTTCGACCGCCTCGACCACCGCGCCGGAGCGCACGAGATCGAGCGCCTGGCGCATTTCGGTGGCGTACCAGCGGTCGCCGTCGAGCGCGGGCGGGATGATTGCGCGGATAGCCCCGATCGCCGCCTGCGAGCCTCGGCCGAGCGGATAGTCCTTCGCCAGCGGCTCAACGAGGGTCAGCGCCTGCGCCGCCATCAGCAATTCGCCCGCTACGATCTGCTCCACGTTCTCGACCACGGTGCGGGCCTTGCGCCCGCACCAGGTGGAGTTCGACACGTGATCTTCCGCATTCGACTTGCCGGGAATG
>NZ_JAATJS010000008.1 GCF_011777495.1 Microvirga terricola
GTGCGGCCGCGCCTTGTGTACGCGCGGATCGAACGCCGCGAGTTCGCCGCGCATCGCTTCGAGCGAGAGGCACATGGCGATGTCGGCGTGTTTCAGCAGCTGGCGCGCATCGTGCGTGGCGAGCGCGCCGAGCGCGAGCGATGTGGTCGAGCCGTTGATGAGGGCCGAGGCATCCTTCGCGCCGAGGTCGAAATCGGGATCGAACCCGGCCTTCGCAATGGCTTCGCGCGCGGGCAGGCGCTTGCCCTTATAGATCATCTCCGCTTCCGCAAAGCCGCAGACCGCACCGGCCATATGCGCCAGCGGCGCGAGATCGCCGGACGCGCCGACCGAGCCCTTTTGCGGAATGACGGGATGCAGGCCCGCATTGAGGAAGGCGATGAGCCGCTCGACAAGTTCGACGCGCGGGCCGGAATAATTGGAGGCGAAGGCATTGGCCCGCAACAGCATCATGGCGCGCGTCACGTCCTCGGCAAACGGCTCGCCGACGCCAGTGGCGTGCGCATAGACGGTTTTGCGCTGATAGGCCGCCATGTCGGCGATCAGCACGCGCTGGTCCTTGAACAGCCCGACGCCGGTGTTGAACGCATACATCAGCGGCGCATCGTCATGCATCCAGGTGCGGTCGATATAGGCCCGCGTCGCCGCGATGCGCTCGCGCGCTTGCGGGTGCAGAACCGCTTTCTCGAAGCGCCCCTTGCCGTTGGCGCGCGCCACGCGCACCACGTCGCGAATCTTAAGCTTAGCCCCGTCGACCTTCACCGGCATCGATACTTTCCCAACTCAAACTTCTTCACTGACGAGAACTGTTTCCTCGAATGGAATCCTTGTGTCGGCAACGAAGCAGGCGACGTTCTGCCCATCACTCTGTCGCATAAGCTCAGGCCGTTCCTTCCAGCAGCGGTCGGTGGCGAGACCGCAGCGGGGATTGAACGCACAGCCCGGCGGCGGATTGATGGGGCTCGGCACCTCGCCGCCAAGCGGCTTGCGGTCGCGATTGGGATCTTCGAGGTTCGGGATCGTATCGATCAGAAGCTTTGTGTAGGGATGCTGCGGATTGGCGAAGATCGCATTCGCCTCTCCCTCTTCCACGATGCGGCCGAGATACATGACCGCGACGCGGTCCGACATGTGTCGGACAACCGACAGATTATGACTGATGAAGACGTAGGTGAGGCCCAGTTCCTGCTGCAGCTTGCGCATCAGATTGAGAATTTGCGCCTGAACCGATACATCCAACGCCGAGGTCGGCTCATCGCAGACGAGGAATTCCGCTTCCGTTGCGAGCGCGCGCGCGATCGAGATGCGTTGACGTTGGCCACCGGAGAATTCGTGCGGATACTTCTCCCCGTCCCGCGGCGACAGACCAACCAACACCAGAAGCTCATCGACACGATCCCGCGTTGCGTCCTCGCCGGAGCGAAGGTTCAAGGTGCGGATCGGCTCGGCGATGATGTCGCGGACACGCCAGCGCGGATTGAGGCTGGCATAGGGGTCCTGAAAGATCATCTGGACCCGAGGACGCCCACCTTCTCCCGGAAAGCGGATCTCTCCGCTGGTCGGTCGATGAAGCCCGACCAGCAGTCGTGCCATGGTTGACTTGCCGCAGCCCGACTCGCCGACGAGGCTTACAGTCGTGCCGCGTTTCACCTCGAAACTGACTCCGTCCACAGCCCGCAGCGTGCGCCTGGGCTGACGTTCGATGAGGCGGTTCAACAGAGGCGCGGACACATCGAAAAGGCAGGTCACCTTATCCGCGACGACCATGATTTCAGCATTCTCAGGCGTCGCCATTCACCCCTCCCTGATGAAGCCAACAGGCAGCCGACATATTTTCTCCCACAGCCGCGAGCGGAGGACGCTGCTTCGCGCATCGGGGCCCGGCAAAGGAGCATCGTGGATGGAAGGCGCAGCCCTGTGGCATGGAATCGAGTCGCGGCATCGAACCGTCGATTTGGTTTAGGGCTTCGGCCCTGATCTTCAGGCTGGGGATCGAATTCATCAAGCCCTGCGTGTAGGGGTGGCGCGGGCGCTGAATGACATCGAGTGCCGGCCCGATTTCAACCACGCGTCCGGCATACATGACGGCGACGCGGTCCGCGGTCTCCGCGATGACACCCATATCGTGCGTGACGAGGAGGATTGCGGTTCCGTTCTCCCGGCAGAGCTGCTTCAACAAGGCCGTGATCTGCGCCTGGACCGATACGTCGAGCGCTGTGGTCGGCTCGTCGGCAATGATCAAGCTCGGTCCCGCTGCAAGCGCCAGAGCGATGACGACGCGCTGGCGCATGCCGCCGGAGAACTGATGTGGATAGTGGTCTATCCGCTGCTCCGCTCCGGGGATTCCGACCTGATTCAAAAGTTCTAGCGCCCGCGCCCGGGCCGCCTTCTTATCGAGACCGAGGTGATATCGGATGGTTTCGCAAAGCTGCTTCCCGACCGTGAAAAGCGGATGAAGACTGGTGAGCGGATCCTGAAAGATTGCTCCGATCTTGCGGCCTCTGACTCGCTGGCGCTCGCGGAGGGACAATGTGTCGATCCGCTCGCTCTCCAGCCATATTTCCCCGGCCGACAAACGCCCCGGTGGCTCGAGAAGACCGATGACCGACATGCCGGTCAAGGATTTTCCTGCGCCGGATTCACCGACCATCCCCAGGATCTCGCCCGGCGCGATGTCGAACGAGACACCCTCCGTAGCGGTCAGGAGGCCATGGCGGGTCGGAAATTCGACCCCAACATTGCGCACGCTCAGGACGGGCGTGCGGGACACAGCGGGCATCGAAGGCAAGCCTTTGTGTCCAGAGGAGGCTGTGAGCATCATGCTGTAGACCTCACGCGCTGATAACTCGATGAGAAGATTTCCTCGACCGGCGGATGATTGAGCGTCCGCTCGGGATAAAGCGAAATCAACCGGTCGAACTGGGCCTTGGCCTGTGCATGGGCGGCCGCTGGATCGAACCCGGGGACCTCTCCGTCCATCATGACGAAACGACCATCGATGACGACAGTGCTCACATCACGCCCCGATCCGCTCAGCATCAATGTCTGAATCGGATCAATCACCTGTCCGATCCGGTCATGAGAAAGATCGACAACGATAATGTCGGCTTTCGCCCCAGGTATCAGACGTCCGAGGTCCGGACGGCGCAGGGCATCCGCTCCGCCTAGCGTTGCGGCATCGAAATAATCCTCCGAGCGGACCGCCTCGACTGAGGCATCCATCACCCGCGCGAGCATCATACCGATCTGCATGTTATGGATCATATCGGGCGGCCAGGTATCCGTGCCCATGCCGATCCGAAGACCTTTCTTTTTATAGCGACCGAAGCTTTCGAGAGTGGAGCCGTGACGTGCGGACACGAGTGGGCAATGAACGATGGTCGCCCCCGAATCCTTGATGATCTCAAGATCGCGCCCTGCCCGCTCGATCCGGCTTGAGCCCGAAACATAGGTTCCGTGCGGCAGCAGCACCCGTTCCGATAGAAAGCCCAGGCTTTCCAACCACTCTGGCGGGCTCATACCGTGGGCGCTGACGACCCGGTCGTATTCGAGCTTGGATTGGCAGCAATGCAGCCGGATTGGGATGTCGAGATCCTTCGCGACCTCCGCGCTCCGGCGCAAGAGTTCCGGCGTGCAGGTCTCGATGCGGTCCGGCGCGAGCATTGCGCGCACAAGACCATCAGCGCGACCGTCAATTCTCTCCGCGAAGCGAACCGCATCCCGAAAGTTGGCGAGCCCCCTCTCCTCATCGATAAAGAAATCGATCCGCCCGTCATCGTGAACGAAGGTGTTGCCCGTGCGATAAGCAGGCCCCAGATAGACGCGCAGCCCAAAGGATTCGGCAATCTCCGCCGCGCCGTCAAACTCGTGCTCGGTCTCGCCCCATTCGCGATAGAAAAGGGACGCGATCGGCAACGCCGTCGTGATGCCGTTTCGGATCAATTGTGCGAAGGCATAGCGCTTTTGGAAGACAAGTTCCTCCGGCGTGTACATCTCGTACGGCCCGCGATCCATATAGGTCTTGGGCCAGATCCGACCTTTGCGCCAGGAAGGCTGATTGTCGAACGCGAGGATGGTGGTGTCGAGATCCGAGAGCGCATCGAGGTCGATGAAGCCCGGGCTGATGATGGCGTCACCATAAGAAATGCGGTGAGCGACCTCTCCCGGATATCTATGGCCGACGAACAGAATGCGATCCCGGTCGAAGACGACTTCCCCGTCCTCGAAGATGCGGTGACGCCCATCCAGATGCCCGATCACCCAGCGGCTCGACATCAGCACTGGCCCGTCGAAGCGACCCTTGGCCATAAGCTCTTTCGTCATGGTCACTCCGCCTCGATCAGGGCTTTTCCGTCGCGAGCGACGACGCGCCCGTTCTTGACAACAAGCTGGCGAGGAGCCCTTGTCACGATGGCCTCCGCAAGGATTTCCCCAGAGACGAGGACGAAATCGGCCTTGCAGCCGACATCAAGGCCATACCCCTGCAGATCCATGACCCGCGCGCCACCGAAGGTACAGGTGTCGAGAGCGCGCTCCACCTCGTCATCACGCCGGAAATTGTTCCGGAGACCGACGAGCATGGCGCGTTCGAGCATGTCGGCGTTGCCATAGGGCCCCCAGGTGTCACGCATGCCGTCGGTTCCCGCGCAAACCACGATGCCCGCCTCCTGCAATCGCTTCACCGGCGGCACGGGCCGGGAGGCCGGCCCCGACGTCATGATGTGAACCTGCGCGGCGGCGAGATCGTCGATCAATCTTGCCACGTAGTCCTGATCCGGCATGCCAAGGCAGAAGGCGTGACTGATCGTGACCTTGCCCTGCATCGACAAGCTTTTCGTTCGCTCGATGATCAGCTCAACCGAAAAGGCGCCGAGTTCGCCGGGCTCATGCAGATGAATGTCAACCGGACGCCCGAAGCGCTCGGCCAAGCCGAACACTACGTCGAGATGTCCCTTCGGGTCGCGGTCCATGGAGGAAGGATCGAGCCCGCCAACCACTTCCGCACCCATTTCCAGTGCAGCTTTCATCAGCTCGACAGTGCCTGGCCGCACGAGCATGCCGCTCTGCGGAAAGGCGACGATCTCGACATCAATGGCACCCTTGTAGCGCTCGCGGGTCGCCATGACGCCTTCGATACCGGCAAGACCGCATTCGGTATCAACGTCGACATGGGATCGGATGTGCGTCGTCCCCTTTGAGATGGAGAGCACAACCTGCCGAGCGGACTGCCGTACCGGATCGATGCCGAGAGCGCGTTTTTGGACGCGTTCGTTCTCGATCTTGTCGATCAGGCGCGGCCCCACGTCGTTGCGATACCAGGGCATCCCCAGGAGTGTCTTGTCGAGGTGAGTATGAGCCTCGACGAGGCCCGCAATCATGATGGCACCGCCGCCATCGATCATTTCGCGCGCGTTGGCGACATGATCTCCGACACTGGCAATCTTGCCATCGACAATTGCGACATTGACCGATGCTCCGGCATTTTGCCGAACATTCTTAATGACGAGGTCGGCCACGACCGGAGAGACTTCTTGAGCTTTATTCATTTGAGCCTCGGATTGAGTGCGTCACGGAGCCAATCGCCGAGGAGGTTCACGGCGAGAACGAGAATGCAGAGGTAGACGGAGGGGAACAGAATGACCCACCACTGACCGCTGAAGAGATATTGGTTGCCGATACGGATCAGGGTTCCAAGCGACGGCTGCGTCGCAGGCATTCCGAGACCCAGGAAGCTCAACGTCGCCTCGACCAGAATGGCAAGCCCGAGGTTGAGTGTCGCGGTGACCATCACCGGCGTAAGAGTGTTGGGCAGAATGTGAGACAGCATGATCTTGAGCGGCCGCACCCCGATCAGGGTCGCGGCCTGGACATATTCCTTCCGCCTTTCGACAAGTGTGGCGGCCCGGACAGTTCGGGCGTACTGCACCCAGCTCGTCATAGAGATCGCAAGCACGAGGATGAGAGCGGCCATCGCTTCGCGCAAGTTCGCTGGCAGGATCTGCCGGAACATGGAGGTTACCAGGATCGCCACCAGAATCGTCGGGATCGACAGGATCGTATCGCCGATACGCATGAGGAAGTTATCGATCCTGCCGCCAAAATAGCCTGCCGCCAGCCCGACCGTGATGCCGATCGCAAACGATAATGCCACTGTCGCCGCGCCGATCAGAAGCGATATGCGCGATCCGTAGAGGATCGCCGCAAGGACATCGCGTCCCTGGTTGTCGGTTCCGAGCAGGAACTCTTTCTGACCTTCGACTTCCCAGGCCGGTGGCAGCTCCGCATTGAGGAGATCGAGCTGAGCCATGTCGAAAGGATTCTGGGAGACGAGCAACGGCGCGAAAGCTGCACCGAGCACGATCAGGAGAAGGACAATAGCGGCGCCCAGGGCCAAGGGGCTGTGTTTCAGACTCCACCAAAGATCACTCTCCCGCCAGCGCGTGAGAAATGATCTTTGCGGATACGGTACGGCTGCGATCTGATTATGCTGCTGCATGGCTTGCTCCCATGGCGCCCTTGGCACGCAACCGCGGGTCGACGAACCCGTAAAGCAGGTCGACGACGGTGTTCAAAGCAACGAAGATGAAGGACACGATCACGAGATAGGCTGCCATCACCGGAATATCGACGAAGGTGACGGCCTGGATGAAGAGCATTCCCATCCCGGGCCACTGGAACACCGTCTCGGTGATGAGCGCGAAGGCGATCAGATTGCCGATCTGCATACCGGTAATGGTGATCACAGGCATGAGGCAGTTTCTGAGGCCATGCCGGAAGTAGATGATCCAGTTCGGCAGGCCGCGTGCCCTCGCAAACTTAATGAAATCCGTTCTCAACGTTTCCAGCATCTCCGCCCGAACGAGCCGGAGGACGAGCGTGATTTGAAAGAGAGCGAGCGTGATGGAGGGAAGAATGAGCGCCCGGCGCCCGCTCGACGTCAGAAGGCCAGTCGACCAGAAGCCGATATCAACTGTTTCTCCCCGCCCGAAGGCTGGAAGCCAACCGAGCTTGACCGAAAATAGGAGGATCAGAAAGATCCCTAAGGCAAAACTCGGTAGCGAAACCCCGACGATAGACGCGAATTGAACCGTCTCGGCCAGAACGCTTCGTCGATAGATCGCCGTTATGACGCCGAGCGGAATACCGATAATGAGCGACAGGGCGGTTGCGACGAGAACGAGCTCTAACGTGGCGGGGAAGCGCTCGCCAATCAGGGTCGAGACATCCTGCTGATTGCGAAATGAGATTCCAAAGTCGCCGTGCGCGGCGCGCGCGACGAACTTTCCGTACTGGATCAGGAATGAATCATTCAAGCCGAGGCGCTCGCGCAAGGCGTCGCGCTGTTCTTGGGTGGCTTGCTCGTTCAGCATCATATCGACGGGATCGCCGACAAAGCGGAAGATCAGAAAGGCGAGGAAAGCCACGGTGAGCATGACGCCGGCCGCACTGGCGATCCGGCGGAGAATGAAGGCGAGCATCGAAAACTCCCTGAGGGGGGCGTCCCGCGGCCATCGCGGGACGCCGAGGGATCGTCACTTCATGGTGGTGAGCCAGTGCCGGGCCTTGTTATCCGACAGTTGGACGATGTTCGTCACGTCGGTCCTGGCCGCCCACGCCATTGGCTGCTGATGCAGGGGGATGAACATCACGTCATCGCGCGCGATTTTGAGCGCTTGGTTCATCATGGCGATGCGTTTGGCTTGATCGAGTTCGCTCGCAGACTTGTCGGTGAGGTCGTCAATCGTCGCATTGCCCCATCCGCCCCAATTGAAGACGCCTGCCGTTCCGGTCTTGGAATGCAGAACCTGAACGAGAAGGCTGTAGGCATCGATCATCGGCTCATTTGCCCAGCCAAGCGTCGTAACGTCGAAGTCGCCCCTGACGCGCTTGGGATTTTGAATCGTCCGCGGACCGGAACTGAGCTGCGGCTTGAGACCTGCGCGAGACCACATGGACACGGCCGCCTGGCACAGCTCTTCCTCGTTGGTGTATGAATCCGTGGAGCAGACGAAGGAGAACTCGAACCCGTTCGGGTAGCCCGCGTCGGCGAGAAGCTTCTTGGCCTTATCCGCGTCGAAGGCCAAACGCGGTTCCATGTCGGCGGAATAGCCGGGAATGGCGGGGGCGACGATCGCCCCGGTATTGCGCGACAGACCACGCATGGCACGTTTCTGCATCTGGTCGATATTGATGGCGTAATAGAGCGCCTCGCGGACCCGCTTGTCCTTGAACGGATTGCGGTCCTTGATATCCGACTCGAAGAGCTTGTCGCGCATGTTCAACGCGAAGAAGACTGTTCTGAGTTCGGTGGTCTGGAGAACCTTGACACCCTCGGCCTGTTCGAGTCGCGCAAGATCCTGAAGCGGAGCGACGTTCGTGAAATTGATCTCGCCAGAGAGAAGCGCCGCGACACGGGTGGGCGCAGAAGCGATCGGGATCAATTCGATCCGGTCGATATTGTGCTTCTTCTTATCCCACCAGTTCTTGTTCTCGACGAACACGGTCTTGGCGTCGGGGCGCCGCGATTCCACTTTGAACGGACCAGTGCCATTCGCGTTGTGCGTCGGATAGCCCTCAACACCCTTGGCGGAATCGGTCGGGAGTTCCGCATTGTTTGTGACCAACCAATCCTTGTCGAAGATGAAGATGTTGGTCAGATCGTTGAGAAGCAGCGGATACGGGGCATTCAGTACGATATCCACCGTGTAGTCATCGACTTTCCGCGAATCTTTGTAGGCCGGGAGATTGCCTTTGAGGGGCGATGTGTCGTGACTAACGCGCTTCAGCGATGCAATGACGTCGTCTGAGGTGAAATCGGCGCCGTTGTGGAACTTGACGCCTTTGCGGAGATGAAAGCGCCAAACAGTCGGCTCCACGATCTCCCAGCGTTCCGCTAGGGCCGGCTCGATCTTGAGATTGGCGTCGTAGCGAACAAGGCCTTCATAGACGTGATTGAGAACGGATAGGGTAAAGGTTTCGCCGAAGGAGTAAGGGTCAAGCGACGCGATGTCGCGCGGTGCACCCCATTTCAACGTGGCCGCTGACGCCGGTGCCGCGAGCAGCAGCGCGGCTGCTGCGGCAAAGAGCGTTGATTTCAATGGTCGCATGGTCTTCCTCCCATGGTTGATCGAGTGATGGAAAGCGGAACGTCTAGGTCACAGTCCCTCTGTTGTTGTCGCCAGGACGTTCTGCGGTTGCGGGTTGCAGGCTACGTTGTGAACGCGCATCCGCGCGAGAGCCTCGACTTGAGCTAGGCTTGCATCGAGGGAATCGATCAAGGGAATTGTGAAGGCTTCGCGCAGCTCGTTTGCCAAGCCCGCGACGGCAGCACCGCCGATGATGACGGCATCCGCGCCGCACTCCATCGCGCGCCGGATTGCGGACGCAATGTGCTCCAATGCAAGCTGCCGGTTATTGGCCAAATCGAGCGCTTGGCCCGCAATCGGAATGATGCCGCAGCACCGATCATGCAGAGCGTTCGCCTTCAAATAGTCCTCAAGCATCGCGGGCCAGTGCTCGCCGACGGTGACAATGGCAAAGCGGCGTGCAACCTGAATCGCACAAAGGACCGAGGCCTCGGCCATGCCTATCACGGGAAAAGCGAAAATCTCCCGCGCTGCTGCGATGCCGGGCTCGCCGAAACAGGCGATGAGGCAAGCGTCGAATGTCGTCTTTTGGGCCGCTGCGCCTATGGTCGCCAGCACCGCGTGAGCAGCGATAGTCGCTTCGGCGCGTTGGGTAATGTAACCGGCCCCGAAACGGGCGGTTTCGCTTGAAACTGCCCAGTCCCCCCCGAGGAAGTCAGCGGCACAACGATCCAGCCGCGCTGTGAGGCTGGCGGTCGTATTGCCGTTCACGAGCAGGAGATGGCGCTGTTCTTTACCCATGCAGATTTAGTATACAATCTATGTATCCATTTCAAGTGGGAATGGGATGCAATACGCGATTGCTCGCACTGCCGCGCTTATCAGTCCGACCGGACATTAGAGTTCGTCACCGCTATCCCATTGATATATCGGCGAGACCCAGGGAGTGGCTCAGCCAACGCCGGTTTATGCTGGGCTTGGCGCTAACGCGCCGCCTTCGCACTGGAAGTCTCTCCTATCGGGTTTTGCATCCAGCCGCGCTTGGGTTATACCGTATGCGAATTGTATACGGCTGTCGCTCCGAACTTTTTTCGCGATGGATCTATCTATAGGGCTCAAATGCATACAAGATGGTGGAAATCCCACCCGGCACTTACTTCGATGTCTAACTCCCAGCGCAAGCCGAAATCCGCCCAGAGCCCCCGCGGAAAATCCGTCTATGAGGGGCTGCGCCGGGCGATCATCGAGCAGGCGCTGATGCCAGGCGACAAGCTGACGGAAGATCTCATCGGTGAGCGTTTCGGCGTCAGCCGCACCATCGTCCGGGCGGCCCTCGCGCGCCTTAACGCCGAGGGTCTCGTCGATCTCCCGCCCAATAAGGGCGCAGCCGTCGCACAACCAAGCTTGTCCGAAGCGCACGACATCTTCGAGGCCCGCGCCTGCGTGGAGCGCCAGGTTCTCACTCGCCTCGTCGAGAGAATCACCGACAAGGACATTCAGCTTCTTGAGCAGCACCTGGCCTTCGAGGCCAAGGCCAACTCCAATGATGGCCCCGCCTCGATCAGGCTCGCGGGCGAATTTCATATTCTTTTGGCCGAACTCTCCGGAAACAGCGTTCTGACTCGCTACGTGGACGAGCTCGTGTCTCGCTGCTCACTGATTCTCGCCCTCTATAGCCGCCCTCATTCCTCGGAATGCTCGGTCAACGAGCACCAGCAGATCATCAGCGCCCTGCGCGCCCGAGACGCGAGCCTCGCGATTAAGACGATGGACCACCATCTGCACGCGATCACAGAGAGAGCCCTGCTGTTCTCTGGCGAAGACCGCCATCGCGATATCCGGTCCATTCTCGATAAATACGCAACGTAATCTAAGATCAAGAGTCGATCTGGAGGCCCGCCTGCGTCGCGATAGTGCGATGCAGCAATAATCCCTGCATGTTTGAGCTGCGCCTTACTGCATTGGTAGCGCCGAAATCGTCACGCTTGGTCGGCAGACACTAGCAATACATCTTATCGAGGCCGATCTTTTTGGGGGATCGCTCAACAGCGTTGACGTTTATTATAGTGTATGCAAAACTTTCACGTATTGTATCCAATACCAAGCGATCCAGAAGGTTCTGTGGAGGCCTATGATGAATGCGAAAGTTGCAGCTGGCCTGTCCGTCGCCATCGGCGCCCTGCTCGGGTGGTCGGCGGAAGCAAAGACGCTGAGATGGTCGTCGCCGACGGACATCACGACGCTTGATCCGTATGCACATACGGAGAGCTTCACCACGAGCATGCTGCATCACGTTTTCGATCCTCTGGTGCGTCGTGGCCGCAACCTCGAGCTTGAGCCCGCGCTGGCAACAAGCTGGAAGACGATCAAGCCGGATACCTGGCGTTTCGAGTTGCGCCGCAATGTGAAGTTTCACAATGGCGACCCATTTACCGCCGACGACGTGGTCGCCTCCCTCACCCGCCTCCTGGATCCGAGTGCTCGCGCCCGCGGCAACATCGCGACCGTTCTTCGCGCCGAGAAGGTGAACGATTTCACGGTCGACATCGTCACAAACGGACCCTACCCGCTCCTGCTCAACGATCTCGCCGGCGTCTACATCATGGACAAAAAGTGGATGGAGGCGAACGGCGCGCTGAAGCCAGGCAACATCGCAACCGGTGTCACGACCGCGGCCTCGACCCAAGCCGTCGGCACAGGCCCGTTCAAGGTGGAATCCTACAAGCCGGATGCAGGCACGACCTTCGTCGTCAATCCCGATTGGTGGGACAAGCCGCAGCACAATCTCACCCGTATCGAGTTCAAGCCCGTCAAGTCGGATGCGACCCGCGTTGCCGCTCTGCTCTCGGGCGAACTCGACATGATTGCCCCCGCTCCGCTCCAGGACTTGCAGCGCATCGGTGCCGCACCAGGCTTCAAGGTGATAGAGGAGCCCTCGCTGCGCCTCATCATGCTCTCGCTCAATTTCAGGCCGGAGCTGAAAGCGATGCCGGGGCAGAAGAACCCGATGCTGGACCTTAAGGTGCGGCAGGCCATGTGGCACGCCGTCGACTTCGAGGCGATCAAGAAACGCGTCATGCGCGACAAGTCCCGTAACACGGGTACGCTCGTCGCGCCACCGGTGCCCGGCTATTCCAAGGACAACGACCAGCCCTTCGGATACGACGCGGATAAGGCAAAGAAACTGCTCGCCGAGGCTGGTCTCCCGAACGGGTTCAAGACCAAACTCAACTGCCCGAACGATCGCTACATCAACGATGAACAGATCTGTGTCGCCATCGCGTCTATGTGGACGAAGGTCGGAATCCAGACCGAGTTACAGACAGAGTCCCGCGCCACCTATTTCCCAAGACAGGACCGCGGGGAATTCGATGTCTCAATGCTGGGCTGGGCGACCCTGCCACCGATGGACGGCTTCAGCGCTCTCTCCTCACTCCTGACAGAACAGAAGGAGGGGTACGGCGGCTCTAATTCCAGCACCTTTACCAACCCGCAGATCGAGGATCTGACCCGTAAATCGGCGGTGGAACTCGACGAACCCAAGCGCCGCGCCATGGTTGAGGGAGCGCTGAAGGTCGCCAAGGACGCCGTGGCCTATATCCCGATCCATCAGCAGCCGGTCGCTTGGGCCGTGCGCGACGGCGTCGATGTGCCTCAGTTCCCAGACGAATACGTCCGTCTCTGGTTCGCTAACGTGAAGTGAGACTTACAAGGGCGCGCGGCTCGTCACTGGCGTGGCGGGCCGCCCGTAAAACCAATGTTAAAAGTCCTTCTTTCTCGCGTCGGCCAAGCAGCTCTCGTGATGCTCGTGGTCTCAGCTGTATCCTTCGTCATGTTCCGCTTTGTGGGCGACCCCGTGGCGACTATGTCGCGGGAGAATGCCACAGTCGAGGAAAAAGCCGAGCTGCGCCGCTCGCTGGGCCTCGACCAACCTTTGGTCATCCAATATGGACGCTTCCTGAGGCGCACGCTGCACGGCGATCTCGGGATCAGCTACCGCAATCAGCGGCCGGTGACGGCCCTCATCGCCGAACGCCTGCCCGCGACCCTCGAACTCGTCATTGTCGCCACGCTCCTCTCCCTTGCGCTCGGCATTCCGCTCGGTGTTCTCTGCGCCTTGAAGCCGAACAGTGTGGTCACGCGATTCATTCAGGCCGTGTCGCTCATCGGTATCTCGACGCCCACCTTCGTCACAGGCATCGTCCTTATCCTCGTCTTTGCCGTCAGCCTCGGCTGGCTGCCATCGTTCGGACGCGGCCAAGTGGTTGATCTCGGTTGGTGGACAACCGGATTTCTCACCTGGAGCGGGCTTAGGTCACTTCTCCTCCCCGGCATCACTCTCGCGCTCTATCAGCTCACGCTGATCATGCGTCTTGTGCGCGCGGAAATGATCGACGTGATGTCGACGGACTATATCCGCTTCGCCCGGGCGCGCGGCCTGCCGGCACACTACATTCATTTCCGTCTCGCATTGCGAAACGCGCTGATGCCGGTAATCACCGTCACTGGTCTTCAGATCGGTTCTCTCATCGCCTTCGCCATCGTGACGGAGACCGTATTCCAATGGCCAGGGATGGGGCTTTTGTTTATCCAAGCGGTCAGTTTCGTCGATATCCCGGTCATGGCAGCGTATCTTCTGTTCGTCGGCCTGCTCTTCGTCCTCATCAATACCGTGGTCGATATCCTCTACGCGGTTGTCGATCCGCGGCTGCGCGCGAGATCCGCATGAGAACCGTCGCATCACCAAGCCTTTTCTTTCGCATCGGCGCGCCGATCTCCGTCCTCGTGGCGGGGGCGCTCGCCCTCATCCTCATTGCCGGAGCGCTTCTCGCCTCCTGGATCGCACCCTACGATCCGACGAATCTCGCCAGCTTCGAGCTGCTCAACGCGGAGCTGCCTCCGGCCTTCATCGCTGACGGCGACAGCCGCTTCCTACTCGGCACGGATAACCAGGGTCGCGATCTGCTCTCGGCAATGCTCTATGGCGCGCGCGTCTCCATCATGATCGGCGGCGGTGCGGTGCTCGTCGCGGCGACTCTGGGTGTGGTTCTTGGTCTGCTGGCGGGTTATTTCGGCGGCAAGGTCGATGCGCTGATCATGCGTGTCGCCGACGTGATCTTAAGCTTCCCGACAATTCTCCTCGCGCTTCTCGTCAGCGGCCTCGCGCGAGCCCTCTTTCCGCAAGCCGCAACGGCCGAGTGGGCACCTGTCATCCTGATCTGCGCCATCGCGATCCACGAATGGGTGCAATATGCCCGCACGGTGCGCGCTGCAACGATGGTGGAGACCGCGAAGGACTATGTACGGGCCGGGAAAGTCATCGGCCTGCCCTCTCATCGCATCATGCTCCGGCACATTCTGCCCAACGTCATGAGCCCGGTGCTCGTGATCTCAACGATCAACCTGGCTGCAGCGGTACTGACGGAGGCAACACTCTCCTTTCTCGGCGTCGGCATGCCCCCAACTTACCCTTCGCTCGGCACCCTGATTCGGATCGGCAACGAGTTCGTGTTTTCCGGTATCTGGTGGATCGCCCTGTTCCCCGCGCTCGCGCTCGTGGTGCTCGTGCTGGCGGTCAACATCGTTGGAGATTGGCTCCGTGATCGCTTCAATCCCAAACTGCGGGTGAAACGATGAGCGCTCTCGTGCCTCCTATTCTCTCCATCGATAATCTCCGGGTCGAGTACCCCCTAGCAAATGGGGCCATATTCACCGCCGTCGAGAACGCGTCGCTCGTCATCCGGTCTGGAGAGATCCACGCGCTTGTCGGCGAATCCGGCGCCGGGAAGACCACCATCGGCAATGCCGTCATGGGGCTTCTCGAACGGCCCGGCCGCATTGCCGCCGGCAGCATCCATATCGGGGGCAAGCTTCTCGATCCGACGAAGGGTTCCGCAGAAGGTGTAGTGCTTGGGCGCGATGTCGGCGCCGTGTTCCAGGACCCGATGACGAGCCTCAACCCGTTGTTCACGGTCGAGAGCCAGCTGACGGAAACCATGCGCTCTCACCTGAAACTCGACAGGGCAGCGGCGCGGGCCCGGGCACTCTCCCTTCTCGAAGCAGTTGGCATTCCGGAACCCGAACGCCGGATCAAGGCCTATCCTCATCAGCTCGCGGGTGGTCAACGGCAGCGAGTGGTGATTGCGGCCGCCCTCTCCTGCGATCCCAAGCTGGTCGTAGCAGACGAACCGACGACAGCACTTGATGTCTCAGTGCAGGCGCAAATTCTCAAACTCCTGCGCGATCTCGCAGATACGCGTGGGATCGGCATCCTTCTCGTCACACACAACATGGGAGTAGTTGCGCAGATCGCCGACCGAGTCACCATCATGCATCGGGGCAAGGTGGTGGAGACAGGCCCGACCGCAGAAGTGCTTCGGCACCCAAAGGCCCCCTATGCGAAGGCCCTCATCGGCGCCGTGCCGCGGGTTGACATCCGGCTCGACCGTTTTCCGGTCCTTGGCGATGAAGGAAAGGGACGTGCCGCGGAAGCTCGCGCTGCCTTGCGAGCCAAGGCGGAGCGCGCGGATGAGAGCAGCGACGGTGCTCCAATTCTGTCCGTTGAGAATCTATGCGTCGACTACGTTACGAGCGGCTGGATTCCGGGATCGAGGGGACACCGTTTTCGCGCCGTCGACGGCGTCAGCTTCTCAGTTCGCAGCGGCGAGATCTTTGGTCTCGTAGGTGAATCCGGCTGTGGTAAAACCACCATCGCCAACGTCGTTTCCGGCCTCATAAAACCGACCGCCGGCCGCGTCGTCTATCGCGGACAACCGGTCGCCGGCGAGGGGGCAACGAGCCGAGTCGGCCCCTTACGCCAGGCGATCCAGATGATCTTTCAGGATCCGTATTCGTCTCTCAACGGACGCATGCGCATCGGCTCGATTCTCGCTGAACCGATCCTGTTTTACCGCCTCGCCGCAACGACCGCGGAAGCGAGGGACGACGTGGCGCGCCTGATCGAAGCAGTGGGGATCGAAGCCGAAGCGGCGGAGCGTTATCCGCACGCCTTTTCCGGCGGACAGAGACAACGTCTGTCGATCTCGCGCGCGCTCGGCGCCAGGCCGAAGCTTATCGTGTGCGACGAGCCGACATCCTCTCTCGACGTGTCCGTTCAGGCTCAGATTCTCAATCTGCTCAAGGATCTGCGCGACGCCACCGGGCTTACGCTCCTCTTCATCAGTCATGACCTCGCCGTCGTGCGTCAGATGTGCGACCGCGTCGCGGTGATGAAAAGCGGAAAGCTTGTCGAGGAAGCCGCTAGCGAAGCCCTCTTCGAGGCCCCGCAACATCCCTACACGAAAGAGCTGCTAGCGCTGGTTCCAACCCTCGAACGCATCCGCGGCGAAACCGAAGCCGCCTGATCGACCGGAGATTTGAATGGCTGATATCCTCATTATCAACGGCATCGTTGTCACCATGGATCCACAGCGGCGCGTCATCGAGAACGGCGCCGTCGCCATCGAGAAGGATCGGATCATCGCGGTCGGCACCACTGCCGAGATCACGGCCGCGCACGAGGCCGCGACGGTCATCGACGCCAAGAACAAGATTGTGATGCCGGGCCTGATCGATGGCCATGCCCATGCCGGACATGGATTCATCAAGACCATGGGCGGCGGCGACAGCCAACAATGGTATGATGCTTGCGGCGCAGCCTATACGGTCGCTTCCACACCTGAATTCTGGCGCGCGGAAGCGCGCCTCGCCGCACTTGAGCGTCTGCGCTTCGGCGTGACCACCGGTGTGTCGCTTCTCGGTGGGGGGGACACCATCCTGCGTACCGATGAGCCCGTTTACGGCGACGCCCATTGTGAGGGTGTCCGCGAAGTCGGCACCCGCTCCGTCGTGGCGGTCGGCCCCACTCGCCCCCCTCACCCGCGCACCTATGCACGTTTTGTGGACGGTAAAGCCGTCGAGCGTCCCGTGAGCTTCGAGGAGCAGTTCGCCACCTGCCAGAAACTGATCGAGACTTGGCACAAGAGCCATGGCGGCCGACTCAATATCGCTCTCATCACGCCGACATTGCGCAAAGAACATGCGCAGGACCTCGGGGCAGCAGATCTGGCCGAGGCGCGCCGCCAAGCGGTGATGACGGCGGACCTCGCCCGCGAGGCGGGACTGGTCTTCACGCAAGACGGACACAACAACGGGAGCGTTGCCTACGCGATGGAGCTCGGTATTCTTGGGCCCAGCGCTCTCCTTTCGCACTCAACGGATCTGACCGCGGATGAAATCCGCATTGTCGCGGACACAGGAACCCATATCGCGCACAATCCGAGCGCCATCGCATCGATTCTGGGACGCTGCCCGGTGCCGGAGCTTCTGGAAGCCGGTGCTAATGTGTGTCTCGGTTCCGACGCCACGGCGCCCGACCGGTCCGGCGACATGTTCCGCCACATGCAGCAATGCATGCATTACCACCGGACCTACTTCAAGGATCCGACCTGGCTGCCACCGGGTCGTGTTCTGGAGATGTGCACCATCGATGCCGCCAAGGCGCTCGGCATGGAGAAGGATATTGGCTCGCTCGAAGTCGGCAAGAAGGCGGACGTGGTGTTGCTCGACCTCCGCCGTCCGCATCTCTATCCCCTCAACATGCCGGTCTTCCGCCTGATCTATTTCGCCAACGGCAACGACGTTCACACAGTTATCGTGGACGGTCGCATCGCGCTGCAGAACCGCAAGGCCACCTTCGTCGACGAGGATGAAATCCTCGACGACGCCCAGCGCGAGACCGAGTTGATGCTGGATCGAACCGGCTTCCACTACATGCTCGAAACGCCTGAGACCTTCTGGAAGCACGTGCGCGCGACAGACCAAATCGAGAATTGACGAGCGACATGGGCTCTTCGGAGAGCGCCGAAGAGCCCAACCAGCCATTTCCCTGCAATGCGCCACCAGCCGGGGCGAGATGGTGGGCGCGCGCCGCAATTGCTTTCGATTTTCTTCTTTTGAGTTTTGATCATGACAAATAAGGCCGCCTCTGAAAATTCATTCTCGGCTCGTCGTTTGGCGAGCTTGATGGCGCTTTGTCTTCTCCTTGCAGCCTTCAATTTGCGCCCGGCTCTCACCAGCCTCGCGACGATGCTCGCCGAAATCCAGGCCTCCCTTCACGTCAGTGGCTTCTGGACCGGCGTCTTGACCACCGCACCTGTACTCTGCTTCGGGATCTTCGGGCCCCTCGCCCCTCTCGCTTCATCCCGGCTGGGCTTGGAGAAGACGACCGCTTTACTTCTTCTTCTTCTCGCGGCAGGTCTCGCGCTCCGCACGCTTCCCGACATCGTCCCGCTAGTTACGAGCGCGATCATGGCTGGCGCCGCAATTGGTATGATCGGCGTGCTGCTTCCGGTCATCATCCGCCGCGACTTCTCGCACCGCCTGGGGTTGGTGACGGGCCTCTACACGATGACGCTGAGCTTTGGCGGCGCTATCGGCGCCGGTTTCACACCCGTCGCAGCTCATGCTGGCACGTGGACGCTCGCTCTCGCGGCCTGGGGTCTTCCAGCCCTGGCAGGCGCCCTGCTCTGGAGCGTCCTCGCCAAGAGGCAAACAGGAACGACGCGAATTTCCAGGATCACTTCCTTCTCGATTTTGCTGCGCGACCCAATCGCTTGGCATGTCACAGCCTTCATGGGCCTTCAGGCAGCCCTTGCCTTCATCGTTCTCGGATGGCTCCCGACCCTACTGCTGGACCGAGGTCTTGGTGTGATCGATGCCGGATTCGTGACCTCTACTTCCATCATTTCGCAATTGGCGACCGCCTTACTCGTGCCGATGCTCGCAGCAAGGCGGCTATCGCCTTCCCTTCTGGTTCTCCTTGTGCTCGGCGCAACGGGCGCAGGTTTCCTCGGCCTTCTCTATGCCCCTCTCGCCACAAGATTTGCCTGGGCCGTTCTGCTCGGATTAGGCCAAGGCGGCCTATTCGGCCTCGCCCTTCTCTTCATCTCGCTCCGTTCGCCGTCGCCCGAGGCCGCTGCCATGCTATCCAGCATGTCGCAAAGTATCGGCTATCTGGCCGCATCCGCCGGCCCCTTTGCGGTCAGCGTCCTGCGCGACTTCTCCATCGACACCACAATGTTGTTCCTGGCGATTACACTGGTCGCCGCCTGGTCCGGCTGGCAAGCGGCCAAGCCGCGATACGTGCTGCGGCCATCAGCCGGAGCGCCGGCAGAGAGAGCGCCGGGAGGTGTTGTCTTCTAACAGATCCTAAAGCAGATCGTGAGCAGAGTTAGCTACGGCGGGCATTCATACGACGGCGCGTACCCGCTTTTGACTCGATGCGGAAGTTGCGGCGCACAGACGGAGCTGTCTCATTTTCGTTGTGGCTGGCGAATATGCTGCGCGATGATGTCCTTGAGGCGCGGAATATCACGGGCAGCGAGGGCGTCGACCATGGCATGATGCTCACGGCTTGACTGTTCGACGCGGGCTCGCGTGCTCCACTGTCCGGCCAGGGCTGATGATGTTCGGCCGCGGAGTTCCGTAACAAGATTCAGAAGCTCAGGGTTCGGGCACAAGCAGAGAAGCTCGCGATGAAAGGCGAGGTTTGCTTCGTACTGGTCCAGAATTGTCCCGTGGAGGATCATGTCATCGAACTGCCGGGCCCGCTCCCGAATACGCTCTACCGCAGGGGGCGTCGCATAGGACACGATGCTGTCGACGGCTGCTGTTTCCAGGATGACGCGCAGCTCAAGGATGTGAGCGGTCTGATCGCTGTCCGGCATAAAGACGTGGTAGCCGCGATTGGGCACATGCTGTACCAGACGCTTCTGCGTCAGATAGTCCAGGGCGCGCCGAACGTCCGGCCGGCCATATCCATAGCGGCTTTCAAGATCGATTTGCTTCAGCCACGTGCCCGGAGCAAACACGCCGGAGCGAACATCGCGCGCGATAAGATCGGCGACGGTCATCCAGGCCTTCCTTGGTAGCGCACCCGGTACGGCGTCGTTTGCTGTCACGTCGTGCTCCTCCCCTAGCGGTCAGCGCTACCCGCCCTTTAGGCACGCTTCCACGCAATCGCAACACCATTCAACAGCACTGCTCTTGCGTCTCTTCCGAGGTCGTGCATCATATTGGTACCAATTTTGGAAAATATCCAGCTGCCTCAGTTTTGAAGCCGCCCGGCCTCGAAGCAGGGTCATGCCAGCGGGAGAGTCAGGCCGTGTCTGCGAAAAATTCCTCGGAAATCTGGGATCTTGTCGAAGCCAAGCGTGAGGCGTTCTTTGCGCTCAGCGATCGCATTTGGGAGATGCCGGAGCTCAATTTTGAGGAATATCGCTCTTGTGCCGAGCACACGGCGATGTTGGAGCAGCAAGGTTTCCGGGTCAGTCCTGCGGTGGCCGATATGCCGACCGCCGTCATGGGCGAGGCAGGCGAGGACGGACCGGTGATCGCCATTCTGGGCGAATTCGATGCTCTGCCGGGCCTCAGCCAGGAGGCCGGAATTGCCGAGAAGCGGCCCATCACGGCAGGGGGCAATGGCCATGGTTGCGGGCACAACCTGCTCGGCAGCGGCGCGTTGATGGCAGCAACCGCGGTGAAGGATTATCTGGAAGCTCACGGCTTAAAGGGGCGCGTGCGCTACTATGGCTGTCCGGCAGAGGAAGGCGGCTCCGCCAAGGGTTTCATGGTGCGGGCGGGCGTCTTCGATGATGTCGATATTGCGATCTCCTGGCATCCGGCACCATTTGCCGGCGTCAACAATCCGATTTCGCTTGCCTGCAACGAAATCAACTTCCACTTCACCGGCCGCGCTTCGCACGCGGCGGCCTCACCCCATCTGGGGCGCAGCGCGCTCGATGCGGTGGAACTGATGAATGTTGGCGTCAATTACATGCGCGAGCACATGCCCAGCACTGCGCGCATTCATTACGCCGTCACGGATACGGGCGGCTCGGCTCCGAACGTGGTGCAGGCCAACGCAACGGTGCGCTATCTGATCCGCGCTCGTGACTTGCCGGAGATGCAGGGGTTGTTGAATCGGGTGAAGAAGATCGCTGAAGGTGCGGCGCTCATGACAGAGACGACGGTGCGCAGCGAGATCGTCAGCGGAGACGCCAACCTGGTCGGCAACACGCCTCTCGAACAGCTGATGCACCAGAACCTCGAGCGGCTTGGGCCGCCGATCTTCGACGAGCAGGACAAGGCCTTCGCGGCTGAGATCCAGAAGACTCTGACGGCGGAAGATATCAAATCCTCCTTTGCACGGTTTGGCCTCAAGCCGCGAATGGGCGTCCCACTGTGCGACATGATCTTCCCGCCGGAGAGTGGGGATGGAACGCTCGTGGGATCCACCGACGTCGGCTCCGTCAGCTGGGTCGTTCCCACCGTTCAGATGCGCGGTGCCACCTATGCCATCGGGACGCCGGGCCATTCCTGGCAGCTCGTGGCGCAAGGCAAAGCGCCTGCGGCCCACAAGGGGATGGAGCATGCGGCCAAGGTGATGGCTGCGACGGCCGTCGATCTCCTCCGCAGCCCGGCTCTGATCGAGGAGGCCAAAGCCGATTTCCGGGAGCGGTTATCCGGCACGCCTTTCATCAACCCCATCCCAGACGACGTGAACCCACCTCTTACAATGAAGGCGGACAAGCCCTAGAAGCTGCGTCTGAGAATCTCCGGCAAGGAGCCTTCACCCTGAGCCGCCAAGCGCGCTCATCAAGAACGATCAACAAAAAGGGACATCATGAAGACCATCGGTAAAATCGTGTTGCTTGCTATAGCTAGCGCGACACTCGTGCTTGGGCCGGGCGCTATGGCGCAGGAAAAGACCTGGACGAAGATCCGCATCGCGACCGAGGGAGCCTTTGCTCCTTGGAATTTCACGAAGCCAGACGGCACGCTCGATGGCTTCGAGATCGATCTCTACAAGGATCTTTGCAAGCGCATGAAGGTTGAATGCACGATTGAGGCGCAATCCTTCGACGGCATCATTCCGGCGCTGAATGCCGGAAAGTTCGACGCGATCATGGCCGGCATGTCCGCGACTGCCAAGCGCGAAGAGGTCATGGCTTTCTCGGAGGCCTACGGAACGACAGGACAGACTTTTGCCGTGCTGAAGTCCAGCTCTCTCGTCAACCTGCCGGAGAAGGGCAAAGCCTTCTCCTTGGCGACCAACGAAGCGGGTGTGGCCGCAGCCATCGAGGAACTCAAGCCGCTCCTGAAGGGCAAGATCATCGGCGTGCAGGGCTCTTCGATTGCCGCCAATTTCCTCGACAAGTACCTGAAGGGCACAGCGGAGATCCGCGAGTACAAGACCACGGAGCAGCACGATCTCGATCTCACGGCGGGGCGCATCGACACCATCATGGCTTCGACCGCGTATCTCTCCGGCGCTGCGGGTAAGGCTGGCAATGAAGAGATGACCATGGCCGGACCTCGCTTCCAGGGAGGCATGCTGGGCCGCGGAAGTTCCGTGGGATTGCGCAAAAGCGACCTGGAGCTGAAAGCCTTGTTCGACAAGGCGATTGCAGAAGCGAAAGCCGATGGGACGATCGAGAAGCTCTCGATCAAGTACTTCGGCTATGACGTCACGCCACGCTAGGTAACTCGGGTGATCGCGACACTATAGATGTCGCTCCCCATCTCAAACGTCGGGGGTCAAGATTGGCTCCGACGTTTGAGGCTTATCTCCTGCGATGAACGTAGGATTGCGAGAATGTTCCGCTGTTCCCTCTGCACGACATCTCGTCACGATCGATCCCACATCTCGTCGAAATTCTCGAATCTCCGCAGGAGCGGATCGTTGCGTGTGGGTTCGAGCCAAGGCAACAAACGGCGAAGAATGGGATTGATGACGGCCGACGTGTGCCGCACGTAGAGGTCAATCGGATCGAGCCGATGGCGTAGATGATATTTCGGGTCGTAGTTCAATCCACTGCTGCAATATGATCGGTAACCGTTGGCGATGGCCCACGCGATCACATCGCGGACCACGACGAAATAGAGATGCAGATCGAGTGCGACCGCATAATCGAGGCCAATGTACTCGCTATAGATGGTGTCGCTTTGGACCATGCAGAAGTTGAAGGCAATGACCTTGCCTAACTGACGCCAGACGAAAAAGCGGGACTTATCCGGCATGGCTCGGCCGAGCGCGCAAAGAAATTCCGGCGTCAATTTCTCGAAATGCTGCTTTGATCGCGTGTAGACTTGTAGATACAGCGGATAGATCTCGCCGATGATTGGCGTGATATCAGTTGCCAGGCTCATCTCGACCGGCGGCGCACGATCCAGAGCCCGGAACTTCCGACGCAGCTTTGCGCGCATCGGCGGATGGAGGGCACGGCTCATGTAGTCCTCGAAACTGTCATATTTGATCTCGAGGCGAGTCATTGGAAGGCTCGGTATCCGAGCAAATCCTGCCTGTATGAAGCACGCGAGAGTCGGCCGGTATTTCGCAGGAAATTCCTTCATTACTACGAGGCGTGCCTTCATTGCGCGTGCATGATGCACAATCGCGGACGCCAGTCGGCTCGCGCCCTCCCGGCGCGACGGTTCATCGGCACCGTCAAGATGACCCTCGCCAGCCACACACCCGACCATGAGGGTTCGCAGCTTCAAGAAGTCGGGCCACAGGCGCCGGATCGCAGCCACGACAGCTTGCATACGCGGGCCCGTCCCGGCAATCAGATCCTGATCGAGAACGAAGAACGGCTGAACGGTGTTGGGTTCGCCCTTATCGTCATGAATGATGAAGTACCGGTACTCGAATTCCGGATGAATCGTGTCCTCCACGATCTCGTAGAAGCGATGATCCTTGCGCTCGCTCGCGAATGCGGAAGTCCATCGACGGCACTGCGCCAGCGCAGCGCGCGTGACGACCGCCACGCGACCTCCCGACCCGGCGCAGGCCTTCGTTCGCGTCCCGGAAGCATACAAGGTTTGCTCGATAAACCTCAGCAATTCGGACGAACCACAAGCAGCTGTCAGATAAGATGCAGTTTAATGCTATATTGTGGCCGAAGTTTATACGGGCCGAACTAAGGAGCTCGGCCTGCACGCATTCGCATGGCTTGATCGATCATGGTCTTGCCGAGTGACCAGACCGCCCCCGGTACCCGCTGACTATCCGCGATCACCGTATCGAATGCAGCCTCAATCCAGTCACAGTCAGCTTCGCTGAGGGTAAGAGGCGGCAACAGTTTAATCGTGTGACTGCCGTGTCCAGCGACTTGTGCCAGGATTTTGTGGTCTCTGAACAACGGCACCGCGATAAGCTGGCAGAACAGCCCGGCGTTGACCGCCTCCACCATGGTCCAGGCCGCCTTCAGCTTCAACGAACGGGGTGGGCCGAACTCGATCCCGATCATCAGACCTTTACCGCGGACACTCTGCACGAACTCGTAGCGTCGGGCGATCTCGATAAAGGCGCCAAGCAAGCGGTCTCCCCGCCGCTGCGCGTTGTCGATCAGCCCTTCGCGCTCGATAACGTCGAGGGTCGCCAAACCCGCCGCCATTGCCAAGTCGTTCTTGGCGAATGTCGAACCATGGACCACTGCCCGGTCCATGCGATTGAAGACCTTGTCCAAGATCCACTCCCGCGCGAGCACCGCTCCTATGGGCACATGCCCGCCCGAGAGCGCTTTGGCCAAAAGCACCATGTCCGGTTCGACATCCCAGTGCTCGACGGCGAGGAACTTGCCGGTGCGCCCCAGCCCCGTCTGCACCTCATCGGCCACGAACAGGGTCCCATACTTCCTGCAAAGGGTCGCTGCGCCCTCAAGATAATCGTCAGAAGGAATGTTAACGCCCTTGCCCTGAATCGGCTCAACCACGAACGCGGCAACCTGTTTTGACTTGAGAGCCTGATCCAATGCGTCGAGATCGTTGAACGGCACCTTGACACAATCCGGCAGGAGAGGACCAAAGCCCGTTTGAAAAATCTCGTCTCCAGTGAGCGAAAGGGCGCCGTAAGTGAGGCCATGGAAAGCGTGGCTGCAAGACACGACACGCGTCCGGCCCGTCGCGGCGCGCGCAAACTTGATCGCCGCTTCGACCGCCTCTGCACCCGAATTGGCAAAGAACACTCTCTGGAGGTAGGGAGCGCGCTGCAGCAGCTTCTCGGCCAAGACGCCTGCCAGGGGGGAGACGTCCATTTGAACCAAGTTGGGCAAATCACCGTCGAGCACCGACTTGAGAGCGTCACGGATGGCGGGATGGTTCCGGCCCAGCGCGAACACACCCCAACCGCTCAGGAGATCGAGATAGCGGTCCCCGTTCCGATCAAAGAGATAGGCCCCCTGCCCCTGGCGAAATCCAACATCGTACCCCAGCGCCTGCAGTACCCTCACCATCTGCTCATTGAGATAGCGTGAGTGAAGCGTGTAGCGCTCAGCCTCCCGCTCCGTGTAGAGGGATGCGATATCAAGGGCCATGCTCGACTCCGCGACAGAAGCGACGAAAAGGTCACGCTATTCGTTGCTGCTGCAGGCGAGGTGGATCCTGGACTTCCAATTCAACTGGATCTTATGGTGCTGGTCCAGGTGCTCCATTACTCCCCCTTACGAGAATAGCGGAGAGAATGACATTTTCGAGACGTCGGTTTTCTAACGCGCTGGCACGGGGAGACTTACCTATCCCACAGGTGAAACCGGGCCAGCATTGCAGTTCCTTGCCCCGTTCTACTCGACAGCCCTAGCAATAACAATCGCGGCCATTCGGTGAGGACAACCCAAGCCTCTGATATATTTGTATAATTCCGCCATCGGAATGCGGTTGATTGTTTGGGACGCCCGAAAATAAGGATTCTCGCAGCCCATTCACGCGACGGCTTTACCCCGCTACAAAGCCCGCTGTCTTCCTTCGCACTATGGATCGCGATATGGCCGCCAGCGTTACCGACCGTTTTCTCCGTTACGTCGTCATCGACACCCAATCCGACGCCAAGTCTCAAACTCAACCCTCAACCGAGAAGCAGAAGAACCTCGGCCGCCTACTGGTCGAGGAACTGCTTGAGATCGGCATCTCCGACGCGCATCTCGACGAGCACGGCTATGTCTATGCGACCATTCCGGCAACGACGGCCAAGAACAACGTTCCCGTCATCTGCTTCTGTGCCCACATGGATACGGCACCGGATTTCAGTGGCGCGAACGTCAAGCCGCAGGTCGTCAGGAACTACCAGGGCGGCGACATCAAACTCCCCGGCGACCCGAACCAGATCATCCGCGTTGCCGACCACCCTGTGCTGAAGGACCAGATCGGCAACGACATCGTCACGTCGGACGGCACAACGCTGCTCGGCGCCGACGACAAGGCTGGAATCGCCGAAATCATGGCGGCGGCCGAACTCCTGATCAAGAACCCGGACATCAAGCACGGCGCGATCCGCATTCTCTTCACCACTGACGAGGAGATCGGCCGCGGGGTCGTCAAGGTTGATCTGAAAAAACTCGGCGCCGATTTCGGCTACACGATGGACGGCGAGACGGCCGGCACCATCGAGGACGAGACCTTCTCCGCCGATGGCGTGGAGATCGCCATTAAGGGTGTGGCGATGCATCCGGGCTTCGCCTTCGGCAAAATGGAAAACGCCATCAAGATCGCCGGCGCTATCATAGATCGCCTGCCGAAGAACCTGGCCCCCGAGATGACGACCGGCCGCGACGGCTTCATCCATCCGACCGGCGTTTCCGGCGTGATGGAAAAGGCGAACCTCAGTTTCATCATCCGCGACTTCACGGAGGATGGCCTCAAGAGCAAGGAAGCGCTTCTGGAAAATATCACCAAGGAGGTGATGAAAAGCCATCCGGGCTCCAGCTACACCTTCACGGTCAAGGAGCAGTACCGCAACATGAAGATCGTGCTCGACCGCAATCCGGAAATCGTCGATTACGCGCTGGAGGCGATCAAGCGGGCTGGCATGGAGCCGGTGCGCGGCAGCATTCGCGGCGGCACGGACGGTTCGCGCCTCTCTTTCATGGGCCTGCCCTGCGCCAATCTCTTCGCCGGCGGCCATGCCTTCCATTCCCCGCTCGAATTCGTCAGCAGCCAGGACATGGAAAAGGCCGTGAGGACCATCGTCGAACTGGCCAAGCTCTGGGAGGAGCGCGCGTAAGCGCCTCCTCGCCTTTGACTGTCGATGATCCGCTGCATCCATAAAATCATCGACCATGTGTCAGTAACGGACCGGGCGGTCGGCGCGCTGGGTTCGGCCTTATTGTAATGTTCGTGCAATCGTGCCGGGGTAAGCACTAACTTATTACAATGGCTGGAAATGCCGACTATGCGGATTCTGCTCGTAGAAGACGACCCTCAGATGGCCGACGCTCTGAGCGAAGCCCTCAGGAAGTATTCGGTACTCGTCGATAGAGTGGCAACTCTCGCCGAGGCGGAGGAGGCTGCCGCGTTGAGAAGCCATGACGCCGTCCTGCTTGATCGACGCCTGCCTGATGGGGACGGACTGAATCTGATCCCTCCCCTACGAGCCCAAGATCCCGGCGTGCCTGTGATTGTTCTGACAGCGCGGGGGGAGCTACGAGAAAAGGTCGTCGGGCTTGATGCCAGCGCGGACGACTATCTCGCGAAACCCTTTGCCGTAGAGGAACTGTTGGCTCGCTTGCGGGCGGTCCTCCGTCGCCCCGCCAACCTTTCTTCGGATGTCATTCGGGCAGGACGGCTTTCGTTTGACTGCCAGCAGCGTTCGGCGGGCATCGACGGTAAACCGCTTGAGCTTTCGCGGCGCGAGCTCCTCGTATTGGAGGCTCTCATGCGGCGCAAAGGTCGAACCGTGCAGCGGGCGACACTCGAAGAGGCAGTCTATGGTTTCGACGATGAAATCCAGTCTAACGCCCTTGATACCCACATTTCACGATTGCGCCGAAAGCTCGGTGACGCGAACTCTGGAATCGAGATCCATAGTGTCCGAGGTATCGGCTATCTCCTGAAGCAGGTCGCATGATCAGCTCTCCGGTACGATCTCTTACGCGGACACTCATATGGAGGCTCATTGCCTTCCAAATTGCGGGCCTCGTCCTCATTCTTGTCCTCGTGGTCGGAACCTTGTCCGCCACGGGCCTGCTCGTGAACCTTGAGACGGAAGACGAGACCATAGCCATCCTCCAAGAGGCACTTGCTCGGGACGAGAACAACGGTCTCTTGCTTCGTCCAACACCGGCGCTCGCTGACCTTCGCTCCAAGGTTCCTGACCACTGGTTCATTGTGCGCGATCAAAACGGGCAACGACTAGCCGAGGGACAGCCGCCATCCGTCTTCGCCCGTATCGGTGCGTCGCTCGACGAGATCGGGCAGGCCCGGCTCGGTTGGAACATGGCCGACGACAGCTCGTCTCGCCCCACCGCACGCATGAAATGGATCGACACCCAGGCCGGTCGCGTCCAAATCCTGACCGGGTCCGGGCCGCAAGTGACGCCACACAAAATTCTGATGGCGACGTCACTCGTCATCTCAAGCCTCATCCTACCGAGCCTAGTTCCCCTGATCATTGCAACAATTGTTGTGACCCCCGTCGTCATACGACGCGCCCTGGCCGGGCTGAGCGAGGCGGCCGCGCAAGCAAGGGATATCGACATCAACCAACTTCATACCCGTTTGTCGGCCGATGCCGTTCCCAGCGAAGCCGCGCCCTTGGTGCAGGCCATTAACGACGCACTGGACCGCCTCGAAAGAGAATATGAAGGGCAGCAACGATTCCTGATGGCTGCGGCCCATGAATTGCGGACGCCCATCGCAGTGTTGCAAGTCCGCCTTGAGTCGCTGGCCGAAGGGGCCGTCAAAGATCGACTCCTTGAAGCTCTCAACCGTCTTGCCAATCTGGCCGGGCAACTCCTCGATATCCAGCGCCTGTCCCAATCCGCACCGGAGTTTGCGCGCATCGACTTGGTTGATCTCGCTCGTCGCGTGGCGAGCGATCTCGCGCCTCTGGCAATTGCAGCGGGATATGAGCCGGCGCTTGAGTCCGACGTGGATGAGATGCCAATCGATGGCGATCAATCGTCCCTTGAAAGGGCCCTGACCAATCTCATCCAGAACGCCATTCAACATGGAGGACGGAGAGGAACGATTACGATCACCGTCGGATCGGATTACTCGATCTCGGTCACCGATGAGGGGGATGGCGTTCCGGCAGAACGCAACGAAGACATCTTCAAGCCGTTTCATCGGCTTCACCCCCAAAGAAGCGGCGCCGGGCTCGGGCTTCACCTGGTGCGTGAGATCGTCCGCCGCCACGGGGGCCGCATCACGGTGATCAACGTTCCGCACGGAGGTGCCTGTTTCCGTATGACGTTCCGCCCCCCGCGCCAGTCGGCATCAAGATAGATCTTCGCGACGGCTTCGCCCGCCCGTAGCCTCGTATCAATTGTCATACGCACAAATGGAAATACGTCGGCACGTAATGTCTATGTAATCGGGCACGGCCATTAAGGACCTATCCGAAGACGCGTAAACAGATCGCGCAATCAAAGGATCGGTCGATGCCCTCGAGTGACTTACTTCATTTCTTTAAGGCCTGGATTGCCGATCCCAAGTATGTCGGGGCGATTGCACCTTCGGGTAATGCGTTGGCGGAAGTCATCACGTCTGAGATAAGCCGAACCTCCGGCCCAGTTCTAGAGCTAGGCCCAGGAACCGGCGTCTTTACGGAGGCCTTGTTGAACAAGGGGCTTCGTCAGGAAGAACTCACGCTTATCGAGTACGGCTCCGATTTCGCGCGCCTTTTGCATCACCGCTTCCCGCGGGCGCGCGTCTTGTGGATGGATGCCTCGCGACTGGCGCATCATGGCCTCTTCGAGGGAGCGCCCTTGGGAGCTGTCGTCAGCGGCATTCCGCTCCTGAATCTTCCTCCACGAAAGATCATTAGAATCCTCTCAGGCTCCTTTCGGTACATGCGTCCAGGTGCCGCTTTCTACCAGTTCACATATGGCCCGAGATGCCCCATCTCTCGCCCGATGCTGGACCGACTTGGGCTCAAGGCATCCCCGGTCGGAAGAGCGATCGCCAACGTCCCGCCAGCCTCAGTGTATCCCATCACAGGACGTGGCGTTCGATTGCCCATTTAGCTGGGTCTCTCACAAAGGCCAGATACGCAGTTTCGTCGTCGCCGGCCAGGACGGTCGCCTGGTTGGCCGGGATTGCCATCCCTTCAGGTTTCGTTCGGTCATCAGCTCGGTTGCCGAAGATTGTCGGCACGGCAATGACCGGACATTTGGCAAGCCGCTTTTCCAGTTCGTCATATTTCAGGTCTCCAGCCGCGCGCGGCAATTATGGATGACGATGCTGACGCGGTCCGGATTGTAGAAGGACGCCGCCGTGCGGTCGAATGTGGCATCGTCGAAATTCCATTTCGGCGACGCGCTCCGCGCCCTGTCGGTAACATTCGCGCAGGTTCTTTCTGGCGAACGGAAGGCCGCTGCTCTGGCCATGCTCAGAATAGCGCCGCAGGCGAAGTTCCACCGGATCGAGCTTGAGCGCGACGAAAATCTCGTCCAGGGCGCAGACCTCTTCTCTTTTTCTGCCTAAACCACGCACATTGTCTATATCATGAAGATCGCCAACTGTTCCTTGAGGAGAGGGCGTCATGATTGTCAGCGATCAGAGCGATGTCGTCAGCTTTATCGAGGACATCCTCAAGCAGCGTGGCTGGAACCTTGAAACCATAGCGACACATGCATCGCTGGTTTTCCTGGCAGGCGACCGCGCTTACAAGCTGAAGCGTGCCGTCTCTTACCCCTATCTCGATTTTTCTACATCCGAGAAGCGCCTCGCTGCATGCCAGACGGAAGTCACACTGAACCGGCGGACGGCTCCCACGCTCTACCTCGGCGCTCGAATGATTACGCGGGATATGGCCGGCCAACTATCCTTCGACGGAGTCGGCTCTCTCGTTGATGCCGTGGTCGAAATGCGTCGCTTCGATCAGATGATGCTGTTCGATAACATGGCCCAACGTGGCGCGCTAACGCCCCAAATCATGACAGATCTCGCGCGGTGCATCGCCGCCTTTCATCGTGACGCGGCGAGCAGCGGAACCCATGGCGGCGCGGATGGGATCGCCGCCGTTCTTCACATCAATGACCGCTCTCTTCGCGCGACGGGCCTCGTCACCGGGGAGGAGGCAGATGCGTTTTTCGCACTTTTCAAGCAAACACTGGAGCGGCACATCGCACTTCTCGACATGCGGCGCGAAGCTGGAAAGGTCCGGCGCTGTCATGGCGATCTGATCTTGCGCAACATCTGTCTCGTGGACGGGATACCAACGATGTTCGACTGCATCGAGTTCGACGATTCGCTCGCGACAATCGATATCCTCTATGATCTCGCTTTCCTGCTGATGGATTTATGGCACCGCGATCAACGTGACCACGCCAATCTCGTGCTCAACCGATACCTCGACGAGTGCGACGAAGGCGACGGACTGCCCCTGATGCCTTTCTTTATGGCGATCCGCGCCGCGGTCAGAGCCCACGTTACGGCGGCGCAGATGGCCAGTGCGGACGCGAAGAATAAGCCAACGTTTGAGGCCGAAGCGCGGACCTACTTCGATCTCGCGTGCAAATTGCTGCAACCCGAGCCCGTAAGCCTGGTTGCAATCGGCGGCTTTAGCGGATCAGGGAAATCGACCGTCACCTCGCTTCTCGCCGCCTCTCTCGGGCCCGCCCCCGGCGCACGAACGCTCAACAGTGATCGAATACGCAAGAAGTTATATGGTGTCGCGGCTGAGACCCATCTTCCTGAGGCAGCCTATCAGGCAAGCGTGTCAGAGAAGGTTTACAACTTTCTCCGAAGGGAAGCTCGCCGCATTCTCGATACGGGTCACGGCGTCGTTGTGGACGCCGTCTTTGACCGTGCAGACGAGCGCGAGGCCATTCAACAAGTTGCCGAGCAGGGAAGCGTTCGTTTCCACGGCTTTTGGCTTGAGGCACCACGAGAAACGCTCATTTCCCGCCTGGCGGCCCGGCATCACGATCCATCCGACGCAACCGTTGAGGTGCTGGCAGGCCAGCGCCAGCGCGCTCACGGAGACATGACATGGAAACCCATTGATGCGTCGAGCGACCCAGCTCAAACGCGCGATCTTATCCGCGTCTCGATGAAGCTGAGGCACGCCGATACCTGATAACCATGGTTTACACGCGCTCTCACTCGACTTGAATTGTCACGGGGATGCGCACGAGATCGCGATCCCAGGTCACTGCACAATTCTTGAGCTGGTACCGGGTCAGATAGAGGAACCCGCGTTCACCAATATCCTCGAATGACGGTGTCCGAGCGCCGGGATCGATGAGAGAGGGGTAAAAATAGGCGTGCAGCTCATTGCACGATTTGTCCCAAAGCAGTTGCGCCTCCATGACGAGAGACGCATCCGACCAAGTCAGAAGGTCCGATGATGTCGAGGCAAATATCCCTTCCACCCAACGCCCCTCCAGGTTGCGGCGCCTGTCGCCAAACACCGCAAGGACCTTGCCGCTTTCGCGGTGCTTGACCATGCTACCAATCATGCGACCGATTGCATTCGGCGCGACGGGAGCACAGACATGGGCCCCCGGGTTCTCGACCGATTGCCGGAAGGGATCGACAAACTCAGCCGAGAAATCCGTTCCATTCCACGCCCGCCAGGAAAACGGATCATCAAGGTCTTTGGTGCGGATCAGACAGTTTCCGCGGCGCTGCGCCTTGTATCCATCCGCAAAGATAAATGCGTAGAACCATCCTTCGTGTTCGATGATGTTGGAAGGGTTTGCATAACCCACGCGCCCGTTGCGATCCGTCGGGAACCCATAAGGCAATGTTGCGACAACCGGCGGCCTCGACACCTCCAGGGGCTGAAAGCTTTGTCCGCCGTCACGCGAAACAAGAGCTGTGATGGTATTGAGCAAACAAGGACTGTAGCGACCGGCTGGGCATTGATCGGGGGTGCGCTCGCCTCTCAATTCAGTATGAGCGAGCGCGTAAACCGTCGTTCCATCGCGGGTATAGACGCCGCCGATCCAGCTGAGATCATCGAAATCAGACAGCCTGGCTGACCGTTTCCCCTCATACAACATGGAACACTTTGGCCGTACACCATCGAGGTCGGGCCCAACAAGAGCCCGATTGTCGTTGTGACTAACGACTAGGCTCACTTGCCCGGAAGCGCCGCGAAACGCGCGTGCCGGCGCGTCCGGCACGTTGTTCTTTGCGCATGCGTCCCGAGCCCACTCAAAAACCGTCTCAACAGGTCCATCGGGAACCACCATGAGGGACCGGTGCTCGGGCTTCTCGGCTCGAACACCGGCCCACAGGCTGCTCGCCGCCAGGAGGGAAACGGCGAGTAGCTCCAGCGTTCTCTTCGACCGGGCCATCAGGCAGCCTTTTGGGTCGGCTCCTGAACCCTCTGCATGACATCGACCATTTTGGTATCGACACCATTCTCCACCAGGAACTGCCGCATTTCGCGATAGGTGTGGTGGTAGGCACGGTTGAATTTGTCGAACAACGATTGATCCCAATACTCTTCGAGGTTGAAATCCTTGCCCGAGAAGACATCGAAGCTCGGGATCTGGAAGGTCTCGGCGAATTCCACCGTCCGACTGTCATAGGTGAAGTAGATGGAAGGCGTTCCGTTCGACAGGGCCATCAGATTGCCGTGCAGGCGATAGCCCAGGACGAGGTCCTTCTGCTGAACAAGGTCCTCATAGTCGGCCACGACATCCGAATAGAAAAGCCGCTCACGATGGAGCTTCTCCATCGTCTCGTCCATGTACCAGTCGGACACCCATTTGTTGGCGCGGAGAGCCGCAAAGGCTTCTTCCTTCTGCTCTTGCGTGCCAAAGACGATTTTCTTCTCCTCGACTTCGCCCTGCGCCATGAGGACGACGTCGAAGCGCTGCGCCAGGGATTTGACGAGATCGCGATGGAAGGTCAGGTAGCGCTTAATATCCTGCGCATAGGCCGGAGACACCTCTCGGCGCATAGTAATGCCCGCGTAACGGACCTTTTCGAGCGGCGGCAACTGGATTTTCATGTTGGGGTTGTTGCGCCGGAATGCCGTAGGGCAACCAATGATCCGCACGTTGCGAATGCCGATATCCCAGAGGACCTGAGCCGAGTAGGTGCCGCGCACACCGATGGAGGTGGTCGAATCCGCCATCATGCGGAGGACCGTCTTGGTCTCGTCGGAGAGCTCAAGCTTGCCCTTGACCGGCGCCTGAGCGCCGATGCCATAAGCGATGACCGGGATCTTCAACCTCTTCAGAACATCAATAGTCTGGCTCCAGCGCATGTCCTTGTGCACATAGTTGGAACCACGCAGGAAGACGTAATCATACTCCTCATTCAGCCGGTCGATGTCATCGAGATTCGGATTGGCAATAGGCAGAACGCCAAGCTTTTCGAAGTTCAGGAGCTTGAGGGATGAATCGAAGACGAAAGCGTCGCCGATATTATGATAATGATTGATATGGTTCTGAATCTCCTTGTAGCGATACCAGCGAACATTGTCGTGGTCATATACCTCGCCCGAGGGAATCATAACAAGAATGCGTGCCACTTTTGTCTCCTTAATTACTTATGGTTGGATTTCTCAGGGTATCGATTATGCCGAGCGCACCGAGCGAGAAGCTCCGCGATCCCGGCTGGCAGCGATGCTGTAATAGAGATCGAGATGCTGCTTCGCGCATTCGCGGAAATCGATTGGGCGCGTGATGCCGGTACGCAGACGCTCCCAGAGCGTCTCATCGGTCAGGGCTTCAACCATGCGGTCAACCAGATCCTCGGATGAGCCGGCACGGAAGTGCAGACCATCGACGCCATCGGTGATCTTTTCGGCCATTCCGCCGATGTTGCTGCAAATCATCGGCCGCCCGTGAAAGAAGGATTCCTGAATCACGATGGGCGAGTTCTCCCACCAGATTGAGGGAATGATGGTCCAATCAATGGAGCGCATCAGACGCGGCATTTCGCTGTTCTGGTAGGCACCGTAGAACCTTGCACGAGGCCCGGCCTGCTGGATGAGCTTCTCAATCTTCTCCTGAAAAACCTTGGGCTGCCTGTCGAGATTTCCGCCAAAGATCATGAGCTGCGCATCCTCGCCCCAGATCGCCTCCGGAATGCGAGCGACGGCGTCGAGCAGGACATCGACGCCCTTGAACGATGTGATTTGCCCAAAGTACCCGAAGCGGGCGCGCCGCCCGCCGGAGGCACCTATTCGCGGCGCAACCGGCGCGGATATATCCAAACCATTCTCGATGACGGTGAATTTGGAACGCTCCAGCCCCCAGTCAACGTAGCGGTCGACCAGAAACCGGCTTGGTGACACAAAATGATCGGCGACCTGGAGCAGACCGCGCACGAAATTCTCGCGACGCAGAAAGCGCGCCGGCGAGATATCAGGAAAACACGCGTTGCAATCCGCGGGTGAGGATTGACGGCAAAGGTTTGTGCTTCGCGTTTTCACCATCTGGCCATGATGGTGACAGATCGCGAGAAATTCGTGGAAAGTCACAACGATGACGGTATCAGGCAGTGCCCGGCGAACCGCATAGATGCACTCAAGCCCGAGTCCTATGAAGTGGTGAAAGTGGATCACATCCGGCTTGAGGTCCAGCACGACTCGAAGAAAATCCCGCTCAATTTCTTCGGTGTTGTGATTGGAAAGGAGGAAGTGATCATACTCGTCTGCATGATAGAGGAACTCACCCTCTTTCTGCCGCAGGCTGAGAAGAGCCGTTCCTCCGTGCCGGACGACAGGGTGCCCGACACGAGCCAGGTAGCGGGAGTTGACGCCCTCCGTCTCGTTGAGCCCCTTGTGGAGGTTGTAGGAGGCGATCTCCGCGCCACCGAGCGAGAAGCTCGGATGGCCGTGCGAGACGATTAGAATTCGCAGCGGGTCGTAAGTCATTCTGTCCCTCGCATATTGGAAACCAAGAGAGACCAGCGCCGGTCGAAACTCCAGTGATCGATCCGTTGCGTCAGCCGCGTCCGAGGCAGGTTGGCATCGGCAGGCACTACATCGGCGGCGATCATCTCCACTTCCGGCAACCAGAGGGATGGTGTGCCAGCGAGTCTCAGCTTGAGGCAGAGATCACGCACCTTCTCCTTGATGCTCAAATAAGACTGGCTGAATCCGCCGACATCCTGAAAGGCGGCTCTAGAGACCAAGCAACATGCAGGGGAGCCCGCCATGACCTCGATGGGCTCCGCGCCTCGGATCACGTCGCAAGGATACCCGAGAAAGCTGTCGACCAGTCTGCGCTCTCGCTGATCCAGGAGCGTACCGGCAAAGGAAATCGAATTGTCCTCGAAGACCACCGTCGGGCTCACCAGAACCTTGCCCGCGCGTGCCCTGTATGCACGTTCCATCACCGAGAACCATCCGTGAAGACGGGGTAGCGCTCCCGCGGAGAGAAGGGCCAGCGTCTCGCATTCCGTCGCATGCACCGCTGCATCCCACGCATCGCAGGCATCCTGAACGCCGTCAGCCGAGACAAGCCTTATGCCGAGACGATAGAAGCTTGCCAGGCGTTGGACCTCCAGCGCGATTTTTCCAAAGACCTCCGCCGGCACCGAGAGGATCATCGGCAAGTCGCGCGTATCGGGATCGAGCGCGAGAAGGACTAATGTCGTCAGGATCTCTTCCGACTCGAAACCTCCGCCGACAACGAGACCGGTCAGTACCGCGCTCTCATCGTAGCCGAAATCCCGGTGTTCTACGACACGCGGCTTCTGATGGTCGAGCGCCTGAAGCATCGGCCCAACATGGGCCTCGATTGCGGACGCGGCGGCAGCGGAGCGAGGATCGAGGACCGTTATCACCCGATCGAGCGTGCGCCGTGACGATGATTTCACCGCCTTGAGGGGATAGAACGCGGTTTCGTCGTCGAGAGAGAATTCAAAATAGACCGCGCAGTCGTTCGCGGCGGATAGCTTCGGAACAAAGGCCATGAAGCCATGGTCGTTCTGTTGCGGATCGAGCCTTTGAGCGAACGCGGCATCCTGTTGGAAGGCTGCCGTTACGTCCGGCCGAGCCAATCGCGTCCAGATCCCGTCAATCGCGACGGATTCCTTCCCGGCATGAAGCTTGACAGACTGAACCAAGTTATCCGGGTCGAGCATCCAGCCACAGACCAGCATGCCACCTTTCGGCAACTCCAGAACCATGTCCATGCCGATGCGAACCGGCTGCTTGAGGGTCGATACCGTATCCCGACCATCAAAACGCTCTCCCGCGCGTCGCAATGTCATCAGCGTCTCAGAACTAGCGTTCGCTCGCGGAATGGCGTCGCGAATATGAGCTGGCACATCGGTTGGCGCCAGATGGGTGCAGCGGTCATAAATATCGAGCGCAAGCCAGCCCTGACCACCTCGAAAAAACAGGCGCTTCAGGCCCCGCGTGTCAACGAGCGCCCCTCCGGTATCCAGGATTCCGACAAATCCATGTCCACGTCCGCCGAGATCATCGCGCTGAACAGCCGCGCTTCGGAACTCGCCCATGGAAAGCTGCCCGTGTGATGCGAGCAAATGCACCCGATCAGACGGTAGCCCGCTTGACCATCCCTGAAGGAAGACCTCTCCGGTATCGAGCGTGCCCATGACCTCGACAAATCCGTCATTGAGCGCTGCAGCGCTCAGCATCGCAAGCATGGCGGCAAGGCGCTTAGAGCTGGCTCCCCCTTTTAAAAGAGCATTGGCGACACCATCCGCGACACCGGAGAACTCTGGCCCGGCATCGCGCGATGTCATGCTCATGAACGTTTCCAAGGAAAGAGCTCGGCGGATCAATGTGTAGCGTACCGGCTGCTGTCCCTTGCGACGCATGACAACCGAGCGAACACGAACCCGACCGGCAACCTTGACCGGTATGACCGCGATGAAGCCGATGGCTGCTTCCGCCGACGCGCCGTTCCGTGTCCATGTGAAAACACTTGCGGTCATGGACATGGCCGGGTCGCCATTGAGCAGAACGGGTACGACACCCGGCATGGCGTCGGAAACTCCGCTGACAAGCACAAGGTCCTCCCCGATAGGGGCGGCCAACGCCGATTCTCCATCAACCGGAAGATCTAGCTCGGTACCGGAAAGGGCCGGAGCCACGGCAATGCTTTCGGCATGCGGGGGATGCGGCGGAAGTTCTTGTTGCATCGGAAGGCGTGCGGCAATCGTCATGTGGTCCCTATCGCATAGCGACGAAGAGAGTGGCGATGGCGCCGACCGCGGATACCGCCGTCAGCATTATGAGAATTGCTACGGCCCGGCGCATCGGCCGGTCGGCGGCGTTAGCGAGATCCTTGATGCGCTCGTCAAAGCTCGCGATTATCTGATCGAACCGCATCAAAAACAGTTCAACATCCGCAACGCGCTGGACCAATTCACCCTGGCTCGATCGCACGACTTCGAGCGCAGCGCCGACTCCATCCTCCTTCGAGGACATCTGCTCGACCTGCTCGGCGGTGCCGCGCATCGCCTCTGCCGCTTCTCGGAGAATAATCTGCGAACGGCGCTGAGCTGCAATGAGCACCTCAAGTTGATCCAAGACACGGTTGAGCGGAGCGCTGATGGCCGCTTCGGCGGCCCGCTCTCCTTGACTCGGCGCCGGGAGAACGACTTCTTCTCCTGTTGTACGTGAGAATGCCACGACTTCCAGGGCGTCAGGCTCATTCCCAACAGCGTCGGGCAGTTCGACCTCGAAAGCATAGGCGCCATCGCCGATGCCATTGCGTCGAAGATCGATGCGTGGGCGATCGGCCGTGGTCGAAGCAACCACACGACCTCGAAAGAGCACGCGAATGAGAATCCGTTCGTCGGGATGCCCGCGATCCCAAACCCAACCATAGAGCCGCCGGCTCTCGATGGTATCCAGCCGCCCCTGAATCTGGCTTGCTGGAGGCACGACTGGTGCAAGTGCCGCTTTGACTTCTGCGATGCTCATGTCGCTCTCATGCTGCCTGCGCCGAGTCGGCGATGCTGCGATAGAGGTGGAGATGCTGGTCCGCGACCTGCGCCATGTCGGGAGGAGAAGCTATTCCCTCGACAAGGGTCTTCCAGAGATCAAGCTCATCCATTGCTCGCCTCATCGCGCGAGCCAGCGCAACCGGATCATCGGGGCGGACGTGCAAGCCATTGACGCCATCAGCCACCGCTTCTGCCATTCCGCCGATGCCACTCGCGATGACGGGCCGGCGATGGAGAAAGGCCTCCTGGATAACGAGAGGCGAATTTTCCCACCAGATCGAAGGGACCACTACCCAGTCTACTGCTTCCATTAAGGCAGGCACTTCGTCACGCCGGTAAGGGCCGAGTTTTACAACTCGCACCCCGGCATCCCGCACGAGCTTTTCGATTTCCTCGACAAATCCTTCCGCCTGGAAGGGTGTCCCTCCATGGAGACGAAGCTCAAAACCCTCGACGCCCTCTGAGATCAGGAGGTGGCACGCCTTCAGAAGAACCGCGGCACCCTTCCAAGGGTTAATGTTGCCGAAATAACCGAATACCAGGCGCCGCCCATCGTGCGATTGTCGATGCGAAGCCGCTTGGGCTGCCGGGCGGCCATTCGCGACGACGTCGATCAATGCCGGCGACAAACCCCAGGCGATGAAGCGGTCTCTTATAAAGTGGCTGGGCGCAATAAAACGGTCGACTTGCGCGAACAGTGTTTTGAGATGCCGTTCACGCAGCAAAAAGCGATCTGGAGCAGTCTCTGGGAAGCAGGCATTGCAACGGTTCGGCGAAGCCTTCTCGCACCGCTCTCGGCCCCGTGGGCGCATCATCAGCCCGTCGTGAGCGCATATTGCGTAGTAGTCGTGCAGCGTGAGGACAATCCGAGCCTGGGGCAGGACACGCCGCACGATTGCAATGAACTCAACGCCGAGCAAAAGGATGTGATGGATGTGGACGACATCGGGGCGGAACTCCTTCAGCAGATTCTCAAGATGAGGAACGACGCCGTACGTATCGATCTGACTCAGATAGAAGTGATCGAAGTGGCCACTCCAGAGGATCACTTCATCTGGTGCGTCCCCGACAGCTTGGAAGCTCGTCCCCGGCCGCGGCTCGCGATGCACACGATTCGTCGCGGCGAGAAAAAGAGCCTCGATCCCTGGCCGGGATCGAAACTCGCGGAAAAGATCGTGCGAAAAGATCTCTGTTCCGCCCGGATGCAGATCAGGATGGTTATGCGCGACGGCGAGGATGCGCATGGTTACGCGGCTCCTGTTTTCGTTGCGACGATAATGTCCTGATAATGGGTGCTGTTGATGCCGCGCCAATGGCCCAAGTCCACGCGCTTTATATCGAGCCCTGCCGATCGGATCGCCTGCTTGATAACCGTCTTGTCGAAGCCGATGGCTGCAAGCGGCGCGGATGGATCACCGTACCATGTGCCTGCTTCCGCTCCAGGCGCAAACTGTGGTCTCGCTCCAGCGCGCTCCTGATCCCCTTCAAGGACGAGAAAGGCGGTCATGAACAGGCGGCCGCCCGGAGCGAGGAGCCGCATGGCCTCCCTTGCATAAGCGGCGATTTCCGAAAGAGGCAGGTGTGTCGCCACGGAAACCATCGCTATGAAATCGAAGCTCCCATCCAAAAATGGCAGGACAACCTCGTGGCCCACCAGAGAACCGCCCGGATTGTAGAGTTCGTGGGCGAGATCGATCTGGCAGAACCGGAACCGCGGATAAGCCGGTGTTATGTTCTTTACACACCACGCAATGCCCTCGCCGACGGGATCGACGCCCTCGTAGCAGCCGGTGGCTTCGTCGAGGTATTGGGTCAGAGGAAGCGCCATACGGCCGATCCCGCAGCCAATGTCGAGCACGCGATCTGACGGGCTGAGATCACCGATGCGGACGAAATGGCCGAGGAACTCTGCGCCTATCGCCTTGAAATTGCCATCGCCGACAAAAACATTCTCAGGCGCAGGAACTGGCAGAAAGCGATTGCGCTCGATCGCCTCCATCAACCAGGAGAGCCTGCTTTCCTCCGATAGTGCCGGCAGCGCTTCGTAAGCATTGATCCGATTTCCGACCTGAGCGTTCATGCTGCACTCCTCATTTTTGGGGGATAGGCATGGCCCTTCATCAGATTGGCGATCATGTCCCCCCAACGGGAGCCGTGCAGAGCGCAATTGTATTGCCAGGCAATGCCCTTCATGTACTCGGAATTGAGCGACATCGATTTTCGTTCGAGGTGATAGAGCTCGATGTTCGGGGCGTATAAAATTTTACGGCCGGCTGTCGCGATTTTGAGGCACAGGTCGCTGTCCTCGTAGTCGCCAATGACATAGTCCTCTGAGAAGCCACCGACCTTCTCAAACAGGTCGCGCGCCATGATAAGGCAAGCGCCTGTGACCGCGGGGACAACCCTCTCCTCTTTTGCGGGAGCATAGTGGCGTGGCATGCCTTTGAAGTAGTGATGATTGAGCCAGCGTCCGCGATGGTCGCGTGCGAAATACATTCCCGCGTGCTGAAGGGACCCGTCTTCAAACAAAAGCTTCGGGCCGACAGCGCCTACACGCTTGCGGCTGTCGAGCTTTGCGACAAGAGACGAAATCCACCCCGGCGCGAGCGGAATGACATCCGAATTGACAAGGGCTAACGCCCTTCCTCGGGCGATAGTGACCCCGGTATTGCATGCCCGCGCGTAACCGCCATTGCGATTCATGATAGCGAGGGTGACGGGCAGGCCATAGACCATGTGCAACCCGACCAGAAGATGATCGACCTCCGTTGCCTGGTCAGGCGAGTCCAAGACGTAGATCAGTTCGGCGTGCTCTCGGAACCAGGGATCTGTCGCGAATGCCGCAATCTGGAATCTCATAAAGTCTAAGACTTTGTAGAGAGGAACAATAATCGAGACTTTTGGGCGCACTGCCGGCTCGCCGATTTGACGGATGAGCGGTTGTCCCGTGATTGCACTCGCCTTCGCATGCAAGTCAGTGATGACCGGCGCCAGAATTTCGGCAAGCATCGTCTCATCAACATGATGCGCAGGAACCGCACGCAGCGCTGCAGCCCGGGCCTCCGCTGGGTCAGCAGGCTGCACAGGTGGGGTGAGAGAGTGGTAGGCGCCGGACTTCAGCAACAAGCGGAAGCGTGGCTGAAGAATGGGGGCATCCCCACTTGGAGATGGAGAGAGGGCGACAAAACCCATGGCGTTGACACGCCTAGAATCCTCTCCCCCGAGGTGGACAGGATAGCGGCGCAGCGCGCTCGTCAAATCGTGGATTGAGCCATCAGCGTCAATTGCTGCGATGCCAGCAGTTAGATTCAGCGGGTCTCGTAGCCAGCCCGCCACGAGCATTCCTGAGGGCGTCGGAAGCGCACACGTAATTTCCGCGGACAGGCTTGAGGACAAAGGTGAGCCAACCCGCTGCGGCTCCAGCGGTGCGTTCAGTTGCGTTTCAAGTGCTGCAGCCACGCCAAAAGGCGCGTATCGAGACAGTTCGATCAGAAGGTGTTCGCGCAGGCCGGCGGCACGCTTTGCCCGCTCGCGAAACCATTTCGTCAGTGGCGGTGGCTGCTTTCCTGGCTTGACGAGAGATCGGATCTGAAGCCCCTCGGGCCCCGTGAGAACAATGTAGGCATCGCGCCCACTGAGTTCCCTCCCCGGGGTGAGGAGGTGCATGATCTCGCTCTTGTCTTTCAAAGCACTCCGATGAGGAATGCCCTCGAGCCGACCAACATCGTCCCGCGTGACACGATAGATCGCGTCGATCTTACCGAATTCTGCGGCAGGGGTCGTTTGCAGGAGCACGATACCACCGACTGCACGCGCGACAACTCTTGCCAGCAACGGAGTCGATGGCAGTCTTTCCAGCAGGTCGAACAGAAGCTGGACGAACAATTTGTCGCGCTGTAGGTGGAAGAGGCCGCTCCAAAGATTCAACAATATCGAAGCGAGCATTACACGTGCCTGCGGATCCAGGTGTTCGGTCAGGTCCGCCGAATTGATCTCCGGAAGGGTCGCGTCGGGTTGAAGGGAGAGATTGGCCTTCAATCCAAGAGAGCCTGTCGACAGTGTGAGGTTCAGCGGCCCGCCGTCAGGGCAACGCAGTGCCCACAGCAAACGAGTCCCGCCATCGCAGCGAGCCAGTCGCAACGATGCCGTTGGCATGATGGACTTGCCTTCCGCGGCCGATAGCGGTGTCGGAGCCTGCACCGTTTGCGGAACATCCCACATCAACAGGACGACCCCACGGCCCAGAAGAACGGCCTGCGGCTGTGTCACCGGATCGAGCGTCGTTTCGGAAGATTCGAGCAGCGCCATCGCTTCCTTATGCCCCAGAGGTGGCACCGCAGCAGCGTGCTGCGGTGCCTAGTTGCGCTAGTGAACGGTGAAATAGTCGCCCGGATGGTGCTGAACGTCGGACGCATTGACGTTCACGAGTGTGATCGTGTCGCCATTGCCAAGATCGACGATCGTGTTGTGACCGACCTGATACAGGCGGCTCGCAAGGTCGCTGGCGGATGCGATATCCGTCCCGTTGATGCCCTTCGCGATCTGGAGAATGTCCTCTCCAACCTTGAAGTCCATCACGACATCGTTGCCGCCGCCGCCGCTGAACACGAACACATCGCGCCCCGAACCACCGATCAGGATATCGTCGCCCGCGCCGCCGTCGAGGATGTCGTTGCCCGAGCCACCGCGGAGAATATCGTCGCCGGCGCCGCCTTGTAGCAGATCGTTCCCCGAACCACCGTCGAGAGCGTCGTCGCCATCGCCGCCTTGCAGGATGTCATTGCCCGAGCCGCCATCGAGCATGTCGTTGCCAGTGCCGCCCTGCAGAATGTCATTGCCGTTGCCGCCGCGGAGATAGTCGTCCCCCGCGCCGCCTTGAAGGATATCGTCGTCGTTTCCGCCGAAGAGAATATCGTCGCCCGCACCGCCCTGCAGAAGATCGTTGCCGGCACCGCCGAAGAGAATGTCGTTGCCGCTGCCTCCGAAGAGCGCGTCGCTTCCATTGCCGCCGAACAGGATGTCATCGCCGTCGTCGCCGAACAGCGCATCGCTGCTATTGCCGCCGAAGATCAAGTCATCTCCCCCATGTCCGAAGATCACGTCGGGAGAGTTGGTGCCATGCAGTACGTCGTGGAAGGCACCACCCTCAAGAGTCGCCATATCTATCTCCTTGATGTCTAGGCCGGAGGGACGGTTGCCCGCCGGATCGTGTCGATCGACCAGAGCGAACGAGCGCATAGCGAATAAATCCAGGCACGCGGACGCCGAATTCGCATTCGCTACTCGCCGCACCGCAACATTGGTGAAATCAGAAAGAATTGTAAAGCTTAAAACGACAAGAACGACGAACTTTATCTTGTATATATACTATGTTTAAATTATTCAGAAATCCATTATTATTACATTATTGTTGTTAAAACAAAACATTTGCAAATTCGAAGCAAATTACTCCGCCACGCGTCCCCGCATCACGACTGAACCCATGTCGTGGATGCAAGAGCTGCTATTCGCGCGCAATCGGCCCGCCCGCCGAATAACCGTCGGCGAGGCGCTACGTGCCTATTTTCGTGTTGCGCGAGTTTCCGCTCTGAAGTGGCGGAGTCGCCTCTTATTCCTCTCGGAACGCGCGGTTGAAACTCTCGGTAACCGGCGCGATCAGATAATCGATCGCCCGGCGAGGCTTGTTGACGATCAAAACTTCGGCGGGCATTCCGGGATAGAGCTTGATGGCCGAATTCGCCGCGAGACTCTCCGGCGAAATTGATGCGCGAGCCACGAAGAATGCGGTGTCGCCGCGCTCGTCGACCTGTTGATCCGCCGCGACATAGGTCAGTGTACCCGACAGCGGCGGCAGGCTGCGGTTGTTGTATGCGGTCAGACGCACTTGGACGGGCGCTCCGACGCGCACCGAGTCGATGTCGCGCAGGCCAACCTTCGCCTCGACGATCAACGGCTCATGCTCGGGGACAATGTCGAGGATGGCCTGACCGGGAGCGATCACGCCGCCAGGAGTTCTTGTGCGGATGTTGGTCACGACGCCGGCCTGCGGCGAAACCACTTCGACCCGGCGCAGCACATCCGTCGCGGCGCTCATGCGCTCAACCGTATCCGCCAGCTCAAGCTGCGTCGCTTGAAGATCCGCCGCAACCTGTTGCTGGAAGTCATTTTCGAGCGACAGGATCTCCAGCTCGGCAGCACCTTTGGCTTGCTCCGCCTTTGCCTTGCGGGCGACGAGTTCTGCTCCGCGGCCAACCAGCTCGCTCTCCCGGGTCTGCAACTCCGTCAGACGGGGACGCGGCGCATAGCCCTTTTCGACGAGGCCCGCGACAGCGTTCAGCTCCCGACTCAATAGCTCCGATTGCCGGTTATTTGCCTCTGTTTGCGCGCGAATGGCGCTGAGTTCGGCTTCCTGCTGCTCGACCGTCTTCCGTTGGATCTCAACCCTCCGATCGAACATCTGCCGACGGGAGATGAAAACCTTTCGCTCTGCTTGAATCACATCCTGCGCAATGGCGGAGGAGGAATCCGGGAATACGATCTCCGCGGCATGCGATTGCTCGGCCCGAAGCCGCAGAAGCCGTGTTTCGAGGCCAAGCCTTTTGGCACGCAATTGTTCAAGGTCGGCCTTCGCCCGTGTATCATCCAGGCGTAATAGCGGCTGGCCGGCTTGAACCAGATCCCCCTCCTGAGCGAGCAACGCCTTCAGCATGCCACCTTCCCAATGGCTGACAGTCTTGCGTTTCGAATCCACCACGACAGTGGCCGTCGCTATGGCAGCGCTGTCGAGGTGAGCAGCGAAAGCCCAGCCGACAAACCCGCCGACGCCCGCAATGATTGCAACCAAGCCTGCAATGACCGGAGCCCTGAAGGAGGGGCCGCCTTGTTCCTCGCCCTCGAATCGTTCAACCCAGGTCTTCTGGTCGATCACGGGCTCAGAAAGCAGCGTATCGCGGTTCCGAACAAGGATTTGGGCCCCTGACATGTGACGTCCCCCTTTCCCTAAACCGCTCGAATGCCCGGAACAGCGTTGGCGGTTTTCTCGCCGGCGCCTTTCAAATCGACCACCGAGGCGCGGGGACCGAACTGGGCCACCCGCCCATCCTGCAGAACCAGCATTTTATCGACGACCTGCATGATGGAGGGGCGGTGCGCGATCAGAATGACGATCGCCCCATCTGCGCGCGCCGCCGCGATGGCTCGGAGAAGAGCCCGCTCACCTTCCGTGTCCAGATTGGCGTTGGGCTCATCGAGCACGATGAGGCGCGGCTTGCCATAAAGTGCGCGCGCCAGCGCGATTCGTTGGCGCTGCCCGCCGGAGAGCAGAAAATTTCCGTCCCCGAGGCGCGTATCGTAGCCCAGGGGGAAGCGTCCGATCATGTTGTGAACGTCGGCGAGGCGCGCCGCCTCCAGCACCAGACGCGGATCCTCGTTGCGCATCCTTGCGATGTTCTCACGGATCGATCCGTCGAGAAGCGATATGGCTTGCGGTAGATATCCCACCATGTCGCCGAAGGAATCGCGCTCCCACAGGAAGACATTATGGCCGTCGAGATAGATCCCCCCTGCCGTCGGCTTCAACACGCCAACGAGCAGGCGCGCGAGCGTTGACTTTCCGGCCGCCGATGGTCCCACGATCCCAAGCACCTCACCCGGCGAGAGCGAAAATGAAATGCCTTTGAGAACCGGGACATCCGCTCCTGGCGGGGCATACACCAACCGATCGACAACGAGATCGCCAACGGTACGTGGAGTCGGCTTCGTATCGCGGCTCGGCGTTTCGTTCTCGAGCAAGTCGCGAATGCGCTTCCACGCCGCCAACGCAAAGACCCATTGCCGCCAGCCATCCACCATTGAATCAAAGGGCAGCAGAAGACGTCCCATGATGATGCTGGAGGCGACCATCGAGCCGGGGCTCACCTCCTGCTTGATCACGAGCGTCGCGCCAACCGACAGCACGGCAATTTGCATCATGTAGCGGCATGTGCGCGTCAGCGACGACAGCGCCCGGCCACGAGTCGTCGCCGTATCGAGAAGATCGAGGGCGCGAAGCTGCGCCCCGCGCCACCGCCTTGCCAGGGCAGGCAGCATTCCCATCGCTTCGATGGCCTCGGCATGGCGAAGGCTCCCGCTGATTTCGCCGATGCCGGCAATAGCCGCCTCATTCGCCTTCTTGAGAGAGCGTCGTGTCAGAAGATCGGAGATCAGACTGAGCGCCACAATCAGCGTCGCCGAGGTCAGCGCAACCAGACCGTAAAGCGGATGCAGGGCGAAAAGAACGGCCAGAAAGATTGGGCACCAGATCGCCTCCAGCGGAACGCCGATCGCGCTGCCGGCGATAAAGGAGCGAATGTCGTTCAGATCGCGAATCGCTTGCCCGGCGCGCGCCGAGCCATGCTGCACGGAGGCCGCAACCGTTGCCTGCAGAACCGGAAGGTTCAGCCTGCGGACCACCATGCTGCCCATCACCTGAAAAGTCAGCGCCCGCACGAAATCGAGAACACCAAAAAGGACAAGGCCCGCGATCGCAATGACAATCAGCATCGCCAACGTGTCGAGGCTCTGACTGTTTACCACCCGGTCGTGCACCTGCAGCATGAACAGGGGAACGGTAAGCTGCAGGACGTTGATGATAGCGCTCAAGACGCCGGCGTAGACGACACCCATCACAAAGGCCTTGCGGCCGCGATGGATGAGATCGGCTGCATGTTCGGAAACAGTTACCTTGTGCATGCGCACCCTTTCTCGGGCGATATTTTCAACCAAAAACAGGGCTCATAAGAGTATTAACAAGGGGCAAATATGGGAATATTTCCACTAGTCTCGCCACTCGACAAATTTCAATACTATCATATGATAAAATCAGCGAATGTCATCTGGGGTACGGCATTTAAATTAAATAAAACAATGTAATACAACTTACAAGTTTGGGGAAAACGCCTCGGAAATAGTTCAAAATTCGAACTAAACACTTGAACCGTGGCAGGACAGCATGGAATATAAAATCAGCCAAGAAATGAGGTGCTTTCTGAAAGCGCCGCACGATAATCTGACTCACCTTCCGCCACTGCCGACCCCTCTGGGGGGCGGCACGCCACCAACGGATTCCATGACCACCGCAGAAGACATGTCCCCCGTTTCGCACCTCGATCTCTTACGGGTCGTGGAGCGCGTACACCGACGGTACCTTGATTTATTCCGGCTCGATCTGGGACGGCTTGGAGTGGACGAACTCAGCCCGTCGCAGGTCATGATGCTGTTCACGATCGGCGCCGACGAACTGACGGTTCGCGACCTCATCGACCGGGGCTACTATTTGGGCTCGAACGCATCCTACAACCTGAAGCGCCTCCTCGAGACAGGTCATATCGATCGCACCGCATCGGAGCGTGACCGGCGCTCCGCGCGCATCCGCTTGTCGGAAAAGGGGCGGAAGCTCTGCGAGGCCGTCCGGAAGATGGATGATTCCTATTACCGGCTGGTCGCGCGCAACGCCGAGGAGAAGCGCGAGCTCGAAATTGCCTTCAAAACCCTCCAGCGCCTTGAACAGGTCTGGACCGGGGCGCTTCGGTACGGCGGCACGCAGATCATCTGAGATGCCTTTTCCCGAGCGACTTGTGTCTCATATTATGCAAATCAACAGAAGAGCCTCTGTAGCCTTGCGCTACCGTGGAGCGCCATCAGCCAAGGGTACAGAACATGGCTAGGTTTCTTGTTACCGGCGGCGCCGGATATGTCGGCAGCCATACGGTTCTTGCACTCGTCGAACGCGGCGACGAGGTCGTCGTCATTGATGATCTGTCCCAGGGGCATCGCTCAGCGGTCCCTCAGGGCGTCGAGTTGATCGTCGAGGACATTGCCAACCGGAACCGACTGCAGGAAGTCTTTGCGGCGTGGCGCTTCGATGGCGTCCTCCACTTCGCAGCGCGTTCTCTCGTTGGCGAGAGTATGCGCGAACCTCTCCGCTACATTGCCGAGAATGTCAGCAACACGTTGCGCGTCGCCGAAGCGGCGATCAAGTCCGGCTGCAACCGCTTTGTCGTCTCTTCGACCGCGGCCTTGTTTGGTACGCCGGATCGCATCCCGATCGACGAAGACTCGAAGCTCGCGCCCCTCTCTCCATACGGGGAATCGAAACTCATGGCGGAACGTGGACTCGAGTGGGCGCAACAGATCCACGGTCTCAACTGGGCTGCCCTCCGCTACTTCAATGCCGCCGGCGCCGATCCGAAGGGACGGCTGGGAGAGGATCACGATCCCGAGACGCATCTGATCCCGCTGACGATCAATGCCGCACTCGGCCTGGGGACGGAGCTAACGATCTTCGGCAACACCTACGACACGGTCGATGGAACTGCCGTTCGCGACTATGTCCATGTGACGGACCTCGCGGATGCTCACTTGCGCATTCTCGACCGCCTCGCGGCCGGATTCAGTGGGCGCTACAATGTCGGCAACGGCACAGGCTATTCCGTCCTTCAGGTGATCGAAGCCGTGGAGCGCATCTCGGGCCGCAAGGTTCCCTACAAGATCGGCCCTCCGCGAGCGGGAGACCCGCCTGTTCTCGTCGCATCGCCCGCCCGCCTGCAGAAGGACACGGGTTGGAAGCCACAATACGCCTCGCTGGATGATATCGTGCAGACCGCCTGGAACTGGCGTGTGGCCCATCCATCAGGGTTTGGCGATTGACGGTCACCCGCCGACCGCTGCAAGGAAGCTATGAAGAACCCCGTGCCTCGCACGGGGTTCTTCTCGTATCGGCAATCCGATTCGGGAATGCGTCCCGTCGAAAGTTCCTCTCGACGCAGCAGGCGTAAAATCCCATTGTTGGTAGCCTCCCAGAATCGTGTTCGCTCTTGAGTACCCATGCCGTCCGTTTCATCGTCCCGGTCTTCAGCGCGTAAGCAAACCCCTTTGTCGGCGGATCTCAGCGCCGTCATCATGGCTGCAACGCCGGACGAGCCTCGCGTTCTGACCGTCCGCGCCACACCACAGCACCTTGATGGCCTTCCCTCCGGCCCCTTGCAGTCGGAGCACCGGACCTTGGAAATGGGCTTGCGCGCCTGGGTCGCTCAGCAAACGGAACTGAAACTCGGCTATGTCGAGCAGCTTTACACCTTCGGCGACCGGGACCGCGCGGAGGTAGCTTCCCCCAAAGCTGGGCACGCGCTCTCGATTGCCTATCTCGCCCTTGTCCGAGAGGCGCGCCCAGCGGGGCTGGCACATGCCACCTGGCGGAATTGGTACGACTACCTGCCATGGGAGGACTGGCGTGAGGGACGCCCCAAAGCCCTCGATGTCATCTCCCCTGCCCTGAGGACCTGGGTCCGCGAAGGGGGCAAGCCGCTCCGGCAGTTTCGTGAAGAGCGTGTAGAACTGACTTTCGGCCTTGAATCGGGCGCCTGGACGGATGAGCGCGTCCTCGAACGTTATGAACTCCTCTTCGAGGCCCGCCTCGTGCCTGAAGCGTTGCGTGAGGGCGGCCAGCCCTCTACGCCGAGGCCCAAGCTGGCCCCGGGTCAATCAATGGCGCTCGATTACCGCCGCATGCTGGCAACCGCCATTGGACGCCTGCGGGGCAAGATCAAGTATCGCCCCGTCATCTTCGAGTTGATGCCGAACGCGTTTACGTTACTGGAGCTCCAGCGGACGGTGGAGGCCCTTTCAGGCGTCCGACTGCACAAGCAGAACTTCCGCCGCTTGGTGGAAACACAAGGCCTCGCTGAGGAAACTGGGCAGACCACAACCGAGACGGGTGGGCGACCGGCGAGACTGGTGCGGTTCCGGCGTGAAGTCCTGGTCGAGCGCCCGGCGCCCGGCCTGCGCCTCCCAGGGACGCGACGCACCGACCTGTGATGAAATTACGGGTTGACGAAGGCTTATACTCAAATTTAGCATAACAAGCCGGCTTCCGATTTTATCCTTGTCTAACCCACTAATGCTCAGTTTGAGCATAGGAAACCATCATGGTCGATACCACGTCGCTATCCGCAGCGCCGCTCCCATTGCCCGACCTTTATGCGCGGGTCAGCCATCACATCCTCCCGATGGAATGGCCGGCTCTTGCGGGCGATATCGAGGCTATCCTCTCTCTCAAGCACGAGCGTAATGCCGTTATCCTCGCTCATAACTATCAGACGCCGGAGATCTTCCATACGGTCGCCGATATCGTCGGCGACAGCCTAGCGCTGGCGCGCGAAGCAGCAACCACCGACGCGGATATCATCGTCGTGGCCGGTGTGCATTTCATGGCTGAGACCGCCAAGCTCCTCAACCCGAACAAGACGGTTCTTATTCCGGACAGCAAGGCGGGCTGTTCCCTGGCGGAATCGATCACGGCCGAGGATGTCCGCAAGCTGCGCGCCCAACATCCTGGCGTACCCGTGGTCACCTACGTCAACACTTCGGCGGCAGTGAAGGCGGAATCTGACGTCTGCTGCACATCGGGTAACGCGAAGAAGGTGATCGAATCGCTTGGTGTTTCGAAAGTCATCATGCTTCCTGACGAGTTCCTCGCGCAAAATACGGCCGCGCAAATACCCGGGGTCGAGATCATCACATGGGCCGGTCACTGCGAGGTGCATGAGCGCTTCACGGCCGAGGACATCCGTTCCGTGCGCGAGAGCTACCCCGACGTCGTGGTGCTGGTCCATCCTGAAGCGCCGCCTGAAGTGGTGGCGGAGGCCGATTTTGCGGGCTCGACCGCTGGCATGATCGACTTCGTTGGCCAGAAGCGGCCCGGCCGCGTCGCCCTCGTGACGGAATGCTCTATGAGTGACAACGTCGCTGTCGAGTATCCCGAAGTCGAGTTCGTACGGCCGTGCAACCTGTGCCCGCACATGAAACGCATCACGTTGCCGAATATTCGGAAGGCACTTGAGCTGCGCCAGCACGAAGTCCTGATCGATCCCACTCTCGCCGCACGGGCGAGAATCGCCGTCGAGCGGATGTTGGCAGTTCGATAAGAGGCTTCCATGAAAGCGTCCCCGCAGGATCGCGTCATTGTCGTTGGAGGCGGGATCGCCGGCCTTGCCGCGGCCCTGCAGCTTGCTCCTTTACCGGTGATGCTGATCGTTGCATCGCCGCTCGGCGAACAAGCCTCGACGCCGTTGGCACAGGGCGGAATTGCAGCTGCTCTCGGAGAAGACGACGCTCCCGTCTTGCACGCCGAAGACACGCTCCGCGCGGGCGCGGGACTGAGCGATGCGGGCGTTGCCGAGAGGGTCGCGCGGGCCGCTCCGTCCTGCGTCGAATGGCTAGTGACCCTCGGCGCTCCCTTCGACCGACGTGAGTCGGAAGATCGCCTGATACTGGGGCTGGAGGCCGCGCATTCTCGTCGACGCATCGTTCACGCCGGAGGCGACAGAACCGGGAAGCGCGTCTTGGAGATTTTGATCCAGGCTGCGCGGGAGACAGAGTCCATCCAAATTCTGGAAGAGACGCGCGTTACCGATCTCGTGCTCGATTACAACCGCTCTATTGCCGGTGTTCTCTGCTTGCAGGCAGGAATGGACAAGCCCTTCGTGGTAATCGGACGGGCTGTTATCCTTGCCACCGGCGGAATTGGCGGGCTTTCCGCACACACGACCAATCCTCTTTCCTCGACAGGCGCTGGGCTTGCTATCGCGGCTCGCGCCGGTGCTGTCCTGCGCGATCTGGAATTCGTTCAGTTTCACCCGACCGCCATCGCGGTGGGCCTCGATCCGATGCCGCTTGCGACCGAAGCCCTGCGTGGTGAAGGCGCGGTTCTCATCAATGGTCGGGGCGAGCGCTTCATGCAGGACATTCCCGGCGCGGAGCTTGCTCCACGAGATGTCGTCGCTCGCACGATCTTCGCGCAGATTTTAGCCGGCGAGCGCGTCTTTCTGGATACCAGAGAGACTCTCGGCGAAACGATCCAAAAAAGATTTCCAGGAGTGGCCGCGCTTTGTAAGTTGGCAGGGATCGACCCGGTTCTGCAACCGATCCCCGTGCGCCCGGCGGCGCATTACCACATGGGTGGGATCAAGGTCGACAGCCACGGGCGCAGCTCTATCGAGGGCCTCTGGGCGTGTGGCGAAGTGGCCTCGACGGGCCTTCACGGCGCGAACCGCCTCGCGAGCAATTCGCTGCTGGAAGCATTGGCTTATGCCCGGTGGATTGCCGAGGATGTGAAGAGCGTTATCCCCCCGGCAAAAGTCTCATCGCCTTCCACCCGCCTGCAAGAGACACGTCGGCCCCGTCTGGCCTCACCACGGATCAGACAGATCATGGATCAGCAGGTCGGTGTTCTCCGCGAAGCCTCCGGCCTATCGAGCGCTATCCGTGAGCTGCGGGCAATGTTGTCGAATGAGACGACCGCGTCGAACGACGCAGCTCTCGTGAGCTTATTGATCGCGACTACCGCTTACAGGCGGCGCGAAAGCCGAGGTGCTCATCAGCGGCGGGACTATCCCGGTCAAATCGCAGCAAAAGAACAGGCGATCACGCTCGATGAAGCCCTTCGCATCGCAGCACAGATCGACAGAGAGACGACAGAGCCGGCAAGGAGAGTGGCATGAAAGTGGAAACCAGCGGATTGGAGAGTCTGGCGCCGCTACCGCGTTTGTTGGTCGAGCCTATCGTGCGAGCGGCCCTGCTCGAAGATTTCGGTCGCGCAGGCGATATCACGACGGATGCAGTCATCCCCGCAACGGCAACTCTGCAGGGGGCGATTGTCGCTCGTGAGCCTGGTATCGTGGCAGGCGTCGACGCCGCAGCCTTGGCCTTCACCTTGGTCGATCCCACGATTGTCGCCGTTGTCGAGCGCCCGGACGGCGCGCGGGTCGGCAAGGGTGAAGCGGTCATCAGGCTGGAAGGACCGGCCCGCAGCATTCTCTCAGCTGAACGCGTAGCGCTCAATGTGATGTGCCGGATGTCCGGTATCGCGACCGCGACGGCGAAGCTTGTTGAAGCCGTCAGGCCGCATGGCCATGCTCAGATCGTGTGCACCCGAAAAACCACTCCGAATCTTCGCGCCTTGGAAAAGCACGCCGTTCGCGCCGGAGGCGGATCAAACCACCGCTTCGGGCTCGATGATGCCGTCCTGATCAAGGACAACCATATTGCGATCGCCGGCAGCGTACGCACGGCTATCGAGAGGGCTCGCGCCACTGTGGGTCATCTCGTGAAGATCGAGGTCGAAGTCGATACGCTCGACCAACTTGACGAGGCGCTGGCTGTCGGCGTGGATGCGGTCCTGCTCGACAATATGGCTCCGGCCATGCTCTCCGAGGGGGTCAAGCGTGTCGGGAAAAGGGCCGTCACCGAAGCATCGGGACGGGTGACCCTCGAAACGGCCCCAAAGATTGCCGCGACCGGTGTGGACCTGATCTCGACCGGATGGATCACGCATAGTGCGCCGATCCTCGATCTTGGCCTCGATGTTTTCTGAGGCTCATCCCAATCTAAAAAGGGGCTTGACCTTCCCATGTGGGAACACTGCACCTTTGCTGCACTGACCTGAAACGGAGCATTCCCATGTGCAGCAGCCACCAACATTCTCATGATCACGCCTCCACCTCGGCGACCGGAGCGGGCCTTTCGGTGCGCGTCGAGGATATGACCTGCGGTCACTGCGCCGGTACGATCAAGAGCGCTATCGAAAGCTCGATTCCCGGCGCCAAGGTGACCGCGAGTCCTGAAGCTAAACTTGTGTCGGTCGAGGGCGCGTCCGATTTCGCCCAGATCAGCGGCATCATCACCCTCGCCGGCTACACCCCGACCCCGGCTCACTAAAGCGGAAGCGTCACGAAGCTTGAGAGGCTGCAGGTCCGCCCTGCAGCCTTTTCATTTTGGCCTCAAGGCCGAACCTTGGCGCCTCCGTGGTCGCAGGTGCTATGGTCCGCCAAGACCTCGAAAACTCGGCAATCGGCGATGCTTTTGCCGTCACAGCTCGCGACGATACGCTCCAGCTCCGCAGCGAGCTCTGTCAGGCGAGCAATCTTCCGGCGGACGGACTCAAGCTGCTGACGGGCAATTTCGTCGGCCTGCTCACACGGGGCCGATGGATTCTCGCCCAAGGCAATGAGTTGGCGGATCGCCTCGACGGCGAGGCCAAGCTCCCGCGCGTGCATGATGAAACGCAATCGCTCCACATGCTTGGCGAGATAGCGGCGCTGGTTGCCTTCCGTGCGCTCCGGCTCAGGAAGGAGGCCGATTCCCTCGTAAAAGCGGATCGTCTCGACCTTGCATCCGGTCACCGCCGCGACATGGCCGATCGAAAAAGTTCGCTCGAGCATGGACTTTCCTCTTGAACCTATAGTTACTAGAGGAATTAGGTTTGCCATCCGATGTCAACCTGCAACCTGACGCACTCGTGAGGAATCGGATGAACACCCCTCTCAGCAAAGCTCCTGCACACGACCGCGCTCATGACGCGTGCTGCAGTCACGACCACCCGCACGAGACAACTGCCCCGGCCGCCCCTGCATCGATCACGTGGAAGGTGGAAGGCATGGATTGCGGCAGTTGCTCCGCTACGATCCGCAAGGCTCTGGAGCGTCTTCCGGGCGTCTCCCAGATCGCGCTTTCCGTGACCAACGAGACCTTGACCCTGATTCTGGACGAGGAAAGGACCAAGGCATCCGAGATCGAGAAGCGGGTTGGCAAGCTTGGCTACAAGCCGACGCGGCTGCAGACCAAGGCGGAAAAGCAAGCCGATCATGCCCTCAGCAGCTGCGGACACGACCATGGGCATGCCCATGGTCACGATCATAGTGCGTGCGGGCATGATCATGGCGCGAACGGCCACAGCCATCATGGACACGATGAGACCCCTTCAGCCGATGCGCAGGTCTGGAAAGTCAGCGGGATGGATTGCGGAAGCTGCGCGGCCACGATCCGTACGACTCTTGAACGCCTGCCCGGCGTCTCGGGGATCAAGGTTTCCATTACGAACGAGACCTTGTCGCTGGTGCTCGACGAGGCCAAGACACCCGGCACGACGATCGAAAGCCAACTGAAAAACCTCGGCTATCAACCGAACCTGATGCGCGACGCCTCCACTCCCGCGAACGCATCAACGGTGAAGGCCGCTGAAAAACCCGCACCGCGCTGGTGGGCGACCCGCAAGGGCAAGATCGCCCTGACGTCGGGCCTGCTTGTCGTCGCGGCCTATGCTGCAAGCGTTGTGGTGCCAGAGGCCTCCCACTGGGTCTTCATTCTCGCAACGGTCATCGCTGCGGCCCCTGTGGCCCGCCGCGCCCTCATGGCCGCCATGGCGGGAGCGCCCTTCACGATCCAGATGCTGCTCACCATCGCAGCGGTCGGCGCTCTGTTCATCGGCGCTGCGGAAGAAGCAGCCATCGTCGTCTTCCTCTTCGCGGTCGGCGAAGTGCTCGAAGGCTTTGCCGCCGACAAGGCCAGAGCAGGCATCAAGGCTCTGGCGGCACTCGTCCCCAAGACGGCCATCGTCGAGGAAGCGGGCCAATTGCGCGAGGTTCCCGCGGATAGCCTGCGAGTTGGACAGGTCGTTCTCGTGCGTCCAGGAGACCGCGTGCCGGCTGACGGCAAGGTGATCGAGGGCACTTCGAGCGTCGATGAATCGCCCATCACGGGCGAGTCCATCCTCAAACTCAAAGAGCCGGGCGCCGATATCTTTTCTGGCTCCATCAACCACGATGGGGCCATCCGTGTCCGAGTCGAGCGCACGGCACAGGACAACATGATCGCGCGCATCATCGCCTTGGTGGAGGAAGCGCAGGAAGCGAAGGCTCCGACCGAGCGGCTCATCGATCGCTTCTCGCGCGTCTATATGCCCTTCATCGTCGGGCTCTCGGCTCTTGTGGCGGTTCTCCCTCCCCTGCTGATGGGTGGCGATTGGTCGACATGGATCTATCGCGGCCTGTCTCTTCTGCTGATCGGCTGCCCTTGCGCACTCGTCATCTCGGTGCCTGCGGCCATCGCATCGAGCCTCTCGACAGCAGCCCGCCATGGGCTCCTCCTGAAGGGCGGCGCCATCGTCGAAAGTCTTGCGAAAGCCCAAGTCGTCGCTTTCGACAAGACGGGCACTCTCACCCTCGGTCGCCCCTTTGTCACGGACGTCGTTGGTATCGGCGCGACCGAGAGCGAGGTTCTCGCCCTGGCCGGAGCCATCGAACGGGAGTCCAACCATCCTCTCGCGCAGGCGGTCGCTGCGCGCGTGGAGAAGGATGGCGTCTCTCTTGCGAGTGCCACGAACGTCCGAGCAATTCCGGGTCGCGGCATGGAAGGAACGATTGGATCGCAGCCGATCTTTATCGGCGCGCCACGCTTCGCGGCAGAACGGGCCGCCCCCGACACCAACCTGATCCGCCGGTTCGAAGCTCTTGAGGAAGAAGGCAAGACCGTTGCGCTCGTCGTCAAGGGAGGCACCGTTGCGGGGATCCTGGCTTTCCGCGATGAACCTCGGGCCGATGCGCAAAAGGGCCTTTCCGATCTCAAGGCGCTTGGCGTCGAGGCTGTCATGCTGACGGGTGACAACGCCAGGACAGGCCAGGCCATCGGACGCGCCCTGGGCATCGGCGTGCGCGCCGAGATGATGCCGAGCGACAAATCCGATGTCGTCCGTAAAATGGCAGAGAGCCGTCACACGCTGATGGTCGGTGACGGCATCAACGACGCTCCCGCGCTCGCGGCGGCCCATGTGGGTGTGGCTATGGGCTCCGGTACGGACGTAGCTCTCGAGGCCGCCGATGCAGCACTCCTGCGGAATCGGGTCACCGATCTCGCCGCGATGATCCGGCTGTCGCGTGCGACCATGGGCAACATCCGCCAGAACATCGCCATCGCACTCGGATTGAAGGCTCTCTTCCTTGTGACGACCGTCACGGGAATGACCGGGTTGTGGATGGCAATCATCGCCGATACGGGCGGCACTGTTCTCGTGACCTTGAATGCCCTGCGCCTTCTCGGCTTCTTCGGCTCCTGGCGCGGGGCGCAAGAGGCGCCGTCGCAGACCAACACTTCGCTTAAGGCCGCCGGACTACGAGCATGACTATCTCATATTTCCCGTATGCCCCAGCGAGTAGCGGCCCGGCTGTGGCCATACGGTGAGGCCATGCGGCGAGCGGCCGACTGGGATGGAGTGCACGGTGCCGGTCTTAGTGTCGATTGCATAGACAACGTCGTCAAAGCGACCCGAAAGCCAAAGGCGCTCTCCATCCGCGCTGACCTGCCCCATATCGGGACTGCCGCCTCCCGGAATGGGCCAAGTGCTCTCGACTGAGCGGGTCGCAAAATCGATGACCGACACGCTGCCGGGGCCGTTGCGGAGGCCATTGATGCGATGGGAGCCGCGATTGGTCGCATAAAGCTTGCGCCCATCGCGACTCGGATAAAGTCCATGGGTGCCGATTCCTGTCGGAATGAAGCCGATCTCCGACAGTGTTTCGCCGTCGATGACGAAAACACCATCGGCCATCATATCCGCGACATAGAAAGTCTTTCCGTCGGGCGAGATGCGAATGTCCTGAGGCATCCCTCCTTTCGACAACTTCAAGATCTGAACGGCATCCCCTTTTGAGAAATCAATTTTTGCAAGGCGGCCGCCAAACTCGCATGTGAAGATGGCATAGCGACCATCGATGGAAAAATCGGCGTGATTGATGCCGGGGCAGTCGCGAACATTCAGCGAGTGCCGCAAGGCCATTGTCTGCGGATCGCGGAACTCCAACCTCTTGTAGGCCTCGGCGACGATGATCGCGAAGGCACCGTTCGGCGTGAAGTACATATTGTAGGCATCGGGAACCGGAATCGGAGAGCCAGGCTTTCCTGTCTGCGGGTCGATTGGCACAAGGCTGCCCCCAGTACGACGCCCTTCACTGCTCTCCGTCACCCACAAGGTCTTAAGGTCCCAAGAAGGGACGACGTGTTGCGGGCTATGGCCAATTTTAAATCGATTGACGACCTCGAACGACGCGGGATCGATTACATAGACATCGCCGGACTTAACATTCGGGACATAGACGAGCGGCTTCAGTCCGTTGAGCGAAGGGTTGATCCGGTCGGCTGACGCCTCGCTGTAGAGGTTGCTGCGATCAACCGCCGGCGGCATGCCTGTGAAAGCCTCACGTCCCACCTGCGAGGCAGCAGATTCCGCCCGCGACGCCTCACCGGGGCAGAGCGTCATAAAGGCAGTGGCGCATCCCCCAATCAAGAAACGGACGCCACGCATGATCGTCTCCACGGACTCGTCACGTCGATCCGGCCTCTTACGTCATATGCGTGCAGGCCCTGATCCCATTAAAGCGCTGCGAGCGGCTTTGTTCAGAAAATTCGCCAAGGGCGAAAGCTTGGCTGGAGACGTCTGCGCCTCCAACCCCCACGACAATGGACAATGCCTTTACCCCGTTTTCACCACGACATGGCGAATGGCGGTGTAATCCTCAAGCGCATAAGTGCTCAGATTCTTGCCGTGGCAGCCACTTCTTAGAGTTTAGAACATGCTCATTGGCACTTTCGACTGATTCATGTCGCGAGTCTTGAAGAAATGGCATAGAAAGAGAGGGTCACCTCCTTCTCATGCAGATTACCTGATGTCATACGCCTTCGACCTCGGACGCAAAGTCGCCATTGTCACCGGAGCCAACACCGGTATCGGACAAGGGATCGCCCTTGCCCTCGCACAAGCAGGAGCCAGCGTCGTTGCGGTCGGGCGATCCTCGATGGATGAGACGCGAGAGCTGATCGCGCCGACAAAAGTGCCGTTCAGGGCGGTCGCGGCGGATCTTTCAAGCCTAGAACCGATTGAAAAGATCCTTGACGCAGCTGAGGATCTTGGACGTGTCGATATCCTCGTCAACAATGCCGGCATCATCCGCCGCGCGGATGCGATTGATTTTACGGAACAAGATTGGGACGACGTGATGAGTCTCAATCTCAAGACCACCTTCTTCTTCTGTCAGGCCGCCGCGCGGCGCATGCTGAAGGACGGACAAGGTGGAAAGATCATCAACATCGCTTCGCTTCTGTCGTTTCAAGGTGGAATCCGTGTTCCCTCCTACACAGCAAGCAAGAGCGGTGTGGCGGGATTGACAAAGCTGCTCGCGAACGAGTGGGCGGCGAAGGGCATCAACGTCAACGCGATCGCGCCGGGCTACATCGTGACCAACAATACTGAAGCCCTGAGGCAGGATGAGAAGCGAAGTGCCGAAATCCTGTCCCGCATTCCGGCAGGACGCTGGGGCCGCGCGGAGGATATCGGAGGTGCCGCGGTGTTCTTGTCGTCGCAAGCGGCGAACTACATCCACGGCACCGTCCTTCCCGTCGACGGAGGATGGTTGGCGCGCTAACGGGACCTAGTTGAGCTTTAGGATGGCACGGCAAGCCGCCCTATTTTTAGACGCCACTACGCGGAACAGAGCTTCCCGTCTCATCGAACACGTGGACCTCGCTTGGCAGCGCGATCCCAATCCTGTCGCCAACTGCGAACCGACCCTGCCCAGGCGCGGTCAGCGTGAAGCTCGTACCAAGATGCGTCTTGCCGTGAATCACAGTCTCCGCGCCAAGCTGCTCGACAAGGGAGATCTCAAGCGCCAAGGTCCCGTCGTCAACATCGGCAATGTCGACTTCATGTGGCCGTACGCCGAGCGTAATCGACGCCCCCGGCGCTAGATTGATGTCTGAAACGGGATGCCGCCGCCCGCCGACATCGAGCCCCGCGGGCGTGACACTCGCCTCGACGAAATTCATGCGAGGCGAGCCTATGAAACCGGCAACAAAGCGATTTGCAGGCCTATTGTAAAGCTCAAGCGGACTTCCGACCTGCTCAACGCGACCATCGCGCAGAACGACGATGCGATCGGCCAGCGTCATGGCCTCTGTCTGATCGTGGGTCACGTAGATCATCGTCGCAGCGAGACGCTTGTGAAGCGCCGCGAGCTCGGCCCGCATTACCACGCGCAGCTCCGCATCGAGATTTGACAGCGGTTCGTCGAGCAGAAAAATTCCGGGTCGCCGAACAATCGCGCGACCGATGGCGACACGCTGGCGTTGGCCTCCGGAAAGTTGGCCGGGCTTGCGATGGAGAAGCGGCTCAATCAGAAGCATCCGGGCCGCCTCCATGACCCGAGCCTCAATCTCCGCCTTTGGCATGCGGCTGTTCTCAAGGCCGAAAGCGAGATTTTGACGGACGCTCATATGCGGATAGAGAGCGTAAGACTGGAACACCATCGCGAGGCCACGATCGGCCGCTGACACGTCATTAACAACGCGGCCATCCAACCGGATCTCGCCGGCATTTGACGCCTCCAATCCCGCAATAATTCGCAGCAGGGTCGACTTTCCGCACCCCGAGGGGCCGACGAACACGACAAACTCGCCGTCTCGAACCTCAAGGTCGATGCCGTGCAGCACATTCACGGCCCCGAACTGTTTCGTGATCTGCTGTAAGGAGAGATGACTCACGGCGCTCTCTTTCCGACTAGGTTGGGCATCACTTCAGACCTGTACTCGCAATGCCACTGGTGATGTAGCGTTGAAGGAACAGGAATATGGCGGCGACGGGAAGGATCGAGAGAACGGTCATTGCAAGGACATAGTGCCATTGAACGTTCAACTCTCCAGAGAAGGCATTGAGGCCGACCTGAAGCGTATATTGCTCCTTGCGAGACAAAACGATAAGCGGCCACAGAAAGTCATTCCAGCGCCACATGATCGAAAAAATCGCGAGCACTGCGAGAGCCGGCGCCGCGAGCGGCAGCACGATGCGCCAGTAGATCTGCCACTCGGACGCCTTGTCCATGCGCGCCGCGTCGATCAATTCGTCCGGAATTGTCAGCATATATTGACGCAGGAGAAAAACGCCAGTCGGCGTTGCCACGGTGGGGAGGATCACTCCCCAAAGGGTATCAAAGAGGCGCATCTCGTTTACGACGAGATAGAGGGGTACCACGATCACCGACAGGGGCACCATGAGGGTCGCAAGAATGATCCCCAGAACCGCCGTACGGCCCTTGAACTCGTATTTGGACAGAGCGAACGCCGCCATGGAGTTGACGATCAGGGTAATGATGGTCGCCATGACCGTTACGAAAATCGAGTTCTGGAAGTAGCGCAGAAAATTGAACTGCTGCAGGGGCTCGGTGTAGTTCCCCGTCGCGAGCTTCACCTCCCGCTCCGGGCTACGCTTATCTATCGGCACGCGCACGAGTTCGCCCTGATTCGCAGGATCCACCATCTGCGCCATGAGACCGACACGACGCACCTGGGCGAGCACTCGCTCAGTGCCGTCGTCCTGCTTCACCCGGTAAAGCGGCAGCGGTTTGTCATAGCCCTGGACATTCGCCAAGCGGGCGTCGAGAGGCAACATCGTCGGCGGAAACTCGACCAGGTTCGCTGGCGTCTTGAACGATGAAAGAGCAAGCCAGACGATGGGGCCGAACATCAGGAACAGGCCTATCGCGAGCCAGAGATAGGACAGGACGTCAGTCCAGTGCCATCCTTTGCCGCCACGGCGCCGGAGCAAAAAGGTCGATATCGCATTCATGCACGCCCCTCCCGATTACGGCGGCTTGACGCCATCAGCTGCAGCAGCGTCAAGCCAACCAGAACCAAGCCCATAAGCATCGAGGCCGCGGAGGCGAGGCCCAGATTTCGGAGGACGTGAGCAAATCCGGTCTCATAAATGTACTGCGTGATGAATAGCGTACTCGTTCCTGGTCCCCCGCCGGTCAGAACATAGGCCTCGTCGAAGATCTGGACAGCACGGATCAGCACGAGAGTGATCACAACAAGAAGGTTGGGCCACAGAAGCGGTAGCGTGATCCTCCAGAAAGTCCGAAAGGCACGCGTCCCGTCCATCATCGCGGCCTCATAGAGATCGCGCGGAATGGCCTGCAAGCCGGCCAGAAGGATGAGTGCGTAAAAGCCAAGGTGTGCCCAGACCGACACGAAGATGGCCCAGAACATTGCCCAGTTGCGCTCCGCAAGCCACAGCGTCCGCTCCAACCCATATTCGACAAGAATGGCGTTAAGCAGCCCGTCGCGCTGCAGGATCCATTTCCAGATCAAGCCAACCACGACGGGCGACAGAAGCACCGGAAAAAAGAAGACGGCCCTCCAGAAGCCTCGACTGCGCATTTCTCGGTTCAGCACCAGCGCAGTGACGAGCGCCACCAACACAAGGACCGTCACCTGCACCACAACAAAGAAAACGGTGTTGTGGATGCTTTGCCAGAAGGCATCCTCACGGCAGGTCGCCGGTTGCGTGTAATCCGCGCAAGTGAGCAGCGTTTGATATTGCTCAAACCCGACAAAGTGGCGCTCCCCAAAAAAGATCGCCATGCCACCGGAGAACGAATAAGCGAAATTAATCGCGACGGGAACGAGAACGAAGATGCTGAAAATCAGCATGTTGGGAGCGAGAAAAACGGCTCCCATGCCTCCGATCCCAAACCGCTTCTGAATGAAGACCATGGGCGCATTCAGTGCCCCCATCAGAAAGTGCAGCGGTGCAGCCACGACACCGGACAGCGCCTGACTCTGTGTTTCACTCGCGACGCTCATTTTCGACATCCCCATTGGAGCGTATCGGCACGCCGGCACTCCCATTTGAGGGAATGCCGGCGAAAGCTTTAGCGAGAGGCCTCTGCGACCTTCTGCTTGATGTCGTCTTCGATGCGTGCGTACGCATCCGCCAACTGTGCCTCACGGGCCACGACCTGTCCAAGGCGGCTGATGACGGAAGCGTAGATCGCACCGGACCACTTGTAGCTCTGCATCTTGAGCGCGATCGGTGAGGCTGACTGCGTCGCTTTCAGGAAGATATCGAGCGACTTCTTCACATTCGGGTCCTTCGATTTGAAATCGACGCCTTTTGCAGCAACGCCCAGGTGCGCGGGGAGGAAGAGCGTGCGCTCAGAGAATTCGCGCACCACCGGCTCGCTCGCCAGATACTCTATCACACGCGCAACTTCCTTCGGATGCTGCGTGTACTTCACTGCGACTAGTCCCGCGCCGCCGGGCATGCCCGTGCAGGCAGCGGGTCCGCAAGGCTCAGTCCCCGCCGACCAATCGAACTTGTCGCCAATCTTCTGCGAAAACTGCGCAACCTGCCAGGAGCCCGAGAAGTAAACAGCGACCTGGCCGTTCACGAACTCATCATTGGCCCCCTTGTAGGTGGTGCCTGCAACGCCACCCCAGATCTCGCGGGGCATGGTGCCGTCCTTGTGCCAATCGGCAATGCCCTGCGCCATCGCCTTGAAGCCGTCATCGACGACGGCCGGCTTGCCATCGGCGCCGATCACCTTCGCGCCCATCGAAATGGCCGGGCCCATGAAGCGATGACCGGAGCGGTCGAAGGCGAGCGCGATCGGAACCTTCTGGTTCTGCGCCACCTTGCGCGCAGCCGCCGCCCACTCATCCCACGACGCCTTCTCACCCGGAACGGGAACACCTGCCTGCTCGAACAGAGTCGTATTGACCAGCGGCCCAGTGATCGTGAGCTGGGTCATGAAGCCGGGAAGAGCATTGCTGCCGTCTTCGCGCATCCAATCGAGCGTGTTGCTGAAATTTTTCTCGAAGATTGCAGCATCCTTCAAGTGCGAACGGAGATCCAGCCAGTGCTTGGCTTGGGACTTCAATTCCACGACGCGGACGATATCTGGACCACGGCCAGCCTCGAGCTGCACGGGAAGCTGGTCCTTGATGACACCGAAGGCCACATTATCGACGACGACCTTGATGTCCGGGTTCTGCGCCTCAAAGCGCTTCACCATGTCCTCCAGAACTTCGCCTTCATTGCCGTCGGAGTACCACATGATGCGGACCTCCGTGGCGGCGAGAGAAGTGGAAGCGGTAAACGTCAGCGCCAAGGCACTGAGCATTAACGTCTTGAAGCTTTTCATCATTTTCCTCCCATGATGAATCTCTGGCTCAGGCGGTTTTGAGTTCTTTTTCCCGCCATTGATCTTGGGAGGGCAGCACGACGCGCGTGCCCTCCGGAAAAGAGCGAAGGTCCCCGGACAACGTCCAATGCTTCGGGTCGATCGTTTCAGTCCCAACCCGAACGGTTGCGTCGGCATTGCAGACAACGGCGCCGAAATCGGGATCATTTAGTGTGATTGTTCCATCGGCTTCAGAAATCGAAAAACCGGCAAAGCGTTCACCGAAGGCCTTCAGGCTGCCTTCGGTCGCAACGTCCGAGAGACGGACGACCCACCGGCCCTCATGGCCCGGAAGACGGATCTCACATCCCGCCGTCGGCCCCGTGATAACCCGCTCAATGGGACCGCTGGCGATCAAGAGACAGAGACCATCGCCCGAGCGAACGAGAATGCGGTTTCCGTCATAGATGACCTCATCCATTTCGGATTCTGGCAACCAAGCATGGGTGAAGTTTGGTTGCGATCCGTGTGCTTTGAAATCCACCACGGCGAGCGATCGGTATTGTTGGACCCAAGGAACAGTGCCGCAGCCGCCCCAATAGGAAGGCCGTCCGTAGCCGCTGTGAATCACCTCGCCCGGATGATTGATCCAGATTTGTGCCTCCGGTTTGTCGCCGAGGCGCAGGTGGAGCATCGTCTCCTGATAACCCCACTCGCCTGCGCGATAGGCGGCGATGCTTCCGAGAGCGTAGCTTTTCGTCTTGAAGTGATAAAGAGAGGCGATCCCGTTTTCGCCCTGCTTGTAGCGCCACTCGTAGGCGTCATCGCCCTTGTAGTCGGCAATTGCTGCAAGGCGCGGGTCGATCTCCAACCCCTTTTCTGCGAAGCACAAAGCAAGCTGAGGGAGTGCGTGGAATCGGCGGCCGAGCCAACCCTTGCCGAAGGCGAGATACGAGATGCCCGACAATTCAAGGGTTCGCCCAGGGCGGAGCGTATGCTCATAGCTGCGCCCCTGAGAAGCGGTCATCAAGCCGTGATGGCTCGACAAGGCGATGATCTCAACGAGACGGCGGATGGCCGCTCCCGAACGCTCGCGGATCGCCGCATCCGGAGAAAGCGCGTAGAGCGCGCAGAGGCCTTTGAGATCGATGGGGAAATAGGGCGCCGAGTTCCACTCGGCCATCTCACACGCTTCGAAATGCGTGAGCCATTCCAGCAATCGCTGACGACCGATCTCCGCTTGCTCACGCCCTTTGCGGCCGGAGCGCTTGAAGGTCTCTTCGGGAAAGAGCGTTCCGGCCAGATGACAGGCCGTGTGAAAGAGCAGCGCGTGGTTCTCGCTGAAATACCACATCACATCGTTGCCCGGCTCGTCCATCCAATATCGGAACCGGAGAATGACATCATCCATGCGGGCTCGCGTTTGAGGCGAGATGCGATCAGGCCAAGCGATACGGCACCAGAGAAGCGGCACCAACAAGAAGTCGGCGCAGTCATGGCAATCGCCGACGATCGGAAGGCAGGAATCGATAATGCGGTCCGTCTCTTCCCCTCCTCGATCAAGCGCGAGCCGCGCAAGGGCGGCGACCATATCGCGCTCACCCTTCTCCGCCACGTGATCGAGAGCGATATGGGCGCGGGCTTTGAGATCGGAGGTTGGCGCTGGCGCATCATCCAGGTGGCAGATTTCAACGCCGAGAACACGGGTCGCCGTGAACGGTCCGTCTCTCAGTGTCACATCGAAGTGCCGAAAGTCGGCGGGCAAATCCTTGGTTCCGGCCAGTGAAATCCGTGTCTGTCCGGCCGGAAGCCGCTTGACGAGTTCGACGTTGCCCTCGGTCGACATGAAGTCGCCACGCACGTCCACGTGGACATCAAGCGTCTGACTTGCAGGCTGATCGAACACAACGACGACTTCGCCGCTGCTATAAAACGGCTTCTCGAACCGCATCCCCTCGAGCATGTGCTCGACAGCGGCGGCGCGCTCCCCTTCGATTGGCGTGGGCAACCCGACCGAGAGGCCTTGCCCCTGCACCAGTTCGAGGCTGAAGTAGTAACGAGCGTCGCGCTCGCAGAGATCCGCGAACCAGACGCGGATTTCATTGCGGCCGGCCTGGAGCGGAACCTCAACGACCGCGCTCTCTTCGAAGTTGCGTTGGTAGCGGGTCAGCTCGGCGATCCGCTTGCCATTCACCTCGAGAAACGCTCCGCCGCATGTCGAGAAGCGGAAGCGCGCGGTTTGAGCCTGCGCGCTTTCAAGCGTCGTTCGCGCCCAGCATTCAACCCGAGTCGCGCGAAACCAAAAACCGGAGAGATCGACGCGGGGGCTGCCAAAGGGAAACCACACGCGCTTGGCCTCGAATGAGGTGACAGGCGCCGGCGTTTTTCCGCGAAACGCGGCAATAAAATCCGTGCGGCAGGGATATTGATGCGGAATGAAGTTCCGATCCTTCGTGAGGAAGAAGAAGGCGTCCATCTTGCCTTCCATCGTGCGGTCAGGAACATCATAGCGCTCCTCATGCACGTCACCGATCTGCCAATGGCCGACAGCATCGCCGGACTTCAGAGGGACCGTCAGATACATGTTGTTGTTCATGATGAGCAGCCCTCTTTAGCGCAGCGTCCTGACGGGAACGGGATCAACGTCAGTGTATTCCTGGTTCTCGCCAGTCATGCCCCAGACGAAAGCATAAGGCCCCGTACCGGCACCCATATGGATCGACCACGCCGGAGAGAGAACGGCATCCCCGTCAGCAACGATCAGATGGCGCGTCTCGTCCGGCCGCCCCATCAGATGAATCACACGATCTTCCGGAGATAAATCGAAGTAGACATAGGCCTCCATCCGGCGCTCGTGCAGATGCGGCGGCATCGTATTCCAGGCGCTGCCCTGGGCGAGATCGGTGATCCCCATGAGCAGAAGCGCGGACGGCGCAACTTCCGGATGGATGTACATGCGTAATGTGCGCTTGTTGGAATTCTTCTCCGCACCGAGCTCAAGCAATTTCGACTCGGCTCGCGTGATGAGGCGATGCGGATAATCGACCTGCGAAGGGACGGAGTTCATATAGAAGCGGGCAGGGTTTTCCGGATCCCGACTCGAGAGCTTTAACTTTTGTGCGCTGCGCCCCACATAAAGGACATCGCGGTTATTAAGCTCAAACGATTGACCATCCACATCGACACGGCCAGGGCCGCCAAGATTGGCAATACCCATTTCGCGATACGACAGAAGATATGGCGTGCCGATTGCGGCCCCCTCACCGAACTCAACCGACTTCTTGACCGGCCGGCAGCCACCCAAAATCATGCGGTCGACGTGCGTATAGACAAGGCGCACTGCATCGTCCGGGAAGATCTTTTCGATCAGAAACGTCGAGCGAAGCTCCTCCGTGGACATGCCGGAAATTTTTTCCGGCCCCGCACCGTAAAGAACCTCGATCATTGGGCGGCCTCCAGCTGAAACGCGTCGGTGTGTCGAACCGCTTCGGCGAGGAGGAGAATTGCAAGCGCCTGGCCGTAAGCGGTCGGTTGGATGGGAATGTCGCGATAGAATTGCAGATCGTGGCCCATGCGCGTGCCATAAGACACATTCTGCACCGTGCCATGCTCATCGATATTGGCGAGCACGTATTCCAGCGCCCTCATGCCGGCCGCGCGCGCGTCCTCTCCCAAAACACCGAGCCGGGCTCCTTTCAGGAGGCCATAGCCGAAACCGGCCGTCGCCGATGTTTCGAGATAGGAAGTCGGGTCATCGACGAGGGTGTGCCAGGCTCCACTCTTGTGCTGGTAGCGCAAGAGAGCCGTAGTCTGACTGCGCAGGCAGCCAAGGAGAAAATCCTTGATACCCCCTTCAATGCCTCCGAGCTCGATGAAATCCAGCAAGCCTGCGGTCACCCAGGCATTGCCGCGCGCCCAACGGGCCCGCGCAAAGTTGTGCCGCCCTTCGAAAGTCCAGCCATGGAACCAAAGGCCGGTCTCGGTATCCGTCAGATAGTGAACGTGCAGAAGGAACTGCCGGATCGATTCACTGACAAGTTCGGACCTGCGGGCAGCGCGTCCGTAATTTGCGAGAAACAGGGCGACCATGAACAGCGTGTCGTCCCAGAGTTCGCCGGGATTGATGCTGTCCGAGACAATATGCTGAAAGCCCTGCTCTTCCGTCCGCGGCAAATCTTTCATGACCAGATCGGCCCACTCCTCTAGAGGCTTGTGCCATCGCTTATCGCGCGTGCGGTCCCACAGGACCGACAAAGCCAGCATAGGAGCCGTGGTATTGACGTTGGGAGGGGGCAATTTGCGCGCCAGCTGGCGCTCATACCAGTCTTCAACCAGCGCACGGTGCCGGTCGGCGCCCGTAAACTCCCAGTATCGGGCCAGTCCGTAGAGCCCGACGCCCTGCGGCCATTCCCAACCGTCAAAGCTGATGTAGTCCCCGGGGGTGCCGTCGAGATTGGGCTCGTGAAAAGTGCCGTCATGGCGCAAAGCGACCATTCCCTCGACCAAGCGGTCGAGTTGGCGAACGAGTCTTCCCCGCTCGAGCATGCGATGCCTCCCCGGCATATGTTCTCTTCTTATGAAAGAATTTTCACGATCCGAAATATTTGCGCAACATGAAAATTTTTTGCATAAGAGGATCATGAGCACGAACTCGTCCAAGTCCCCGCGGCCGTCGCTTGGCCGCAGCCGCCTGAGCGACATCGCCCGCGCCTGCGACGTGTCGATCAGCACCGTTTCCCGCGCCCTCGCCGGACACAAAGGCGTTCGGGAAGACGTCCGCGAAAGGATTATCGATGCCGCCAAAGCAGCACGATATCCGATGCCGACGTCCCTCTCGGGTGGTCGCATTGCGGTCTTTGCAAGTCCGGCGGCAATGACCGATTACAGCCGCTCGCAATTTACATGGCATGTTCTGGAGGGACTGAAATCGGCCGCAGCAGCGCATGACACCGAGATCTCGCTGATTCCGCTACAAGACACAGATGATCAGTATTCCGCCCTTGATGATGTGTTGGCGGACAAAGGCGTCAGGGGGGTTCTTCTTCTCACTGTCGACGATCCTCTGATCTTCGAGCGCGTGAGCGCCAGCGGCAAAGCGGCAGTCCTTATCAATGGCGACGATCCCTCAATGCGGATCTCAAGCATCAGCCCGTGCAATCGCTCTGCCTCCCGGCTTGCCTGCGACTATCTCGTTCGGCTCGGCCATCGACGCATTGCCTTCGTCATGAAGCCCGGACGCGTGACGATTCAACGGCGCCTGGAAGGCTGGGCGGATGCGCTGCAGGAGCATGGCATAGTAGCTCCCTCGCAGGATCTTGTGATCAAGGTGGACGACTGGACACCGGAATGCGCTGAAAGAGCGATCGGGGAGCGGCTCGACGGCAAGACGCTGAACGCTACCGCCCTGCTTTGCGCCGCGGACAGTCTCGCTCTCGGCGCCCTTTCGGCTTTGTCTTCGCGCAATATCCTCTGTCCGCAGGATGTGTCGGTTCTGGGTATCGACGACCTGCCGATCTCGGACCTCCTCAAGCCGCGTCTTACCACGATACATATCCCTGCCCGCGAGTTGGGTGAGACCGCAGTAGAAATGCTCATCGAGCTGGCGATGCAAGGGCAACGACTTATTCGGCGAACCGAATTGGCTTGCCGCCTCATCATGCGGGATTCGACGGCAGAAGCGCCGGACCGCGACATTCTCAGGAGAAAGGCGAAGCCAGCTCGCGCGGCGGTCTAAGCGAGACGTTCGACCGCGGGTCGGCGTACGGCCCTGCCGAGCTTTCATTACAACTTGGCAGTGGAACCGTCGGCTTAGAGCCCTCGTTAAAGTTCATGTCGAAAGCGGCGTGAACCGAGGATCAACTCATGGCCCCCCGCTCCTTCTGGAAGGGTTACCTGAAGCTCTCTCTTGTGACCTGTCCGGTTGCTATGGTCCCGGCTATTACCGAAAGCGAGAAGGTCCGGTTTCACACTCTGAACCGTTCAACGGGACACCGGGTCGAGAGTATCTACGTCGACTCCGGGACCAGCCAACCCGTTGACAAAGACGATCAGGTCAAAGGCTACCAAACCGGCGAAGGCGAGTACGTCATCCTGGAAGATACCGAGTTGGAATCGGTCGCGCTGGAGAGCACCCGAACCATCGATATCGAGATGTTCGTCCCGAAGGATGCGATCGGATCGGTTTGGTATGACCGGCCCCATTACCTCGTGCCTGACGATCCTGTTGGAGAGGAGGCCTTCTCCGTCATCCGTGATGCGATGGAGGCGACCGAGGTGGTCGGTATCTCACGACTCGTTCTGTATCGGCGGGAGCGGGCGGTCATGTTGGAACCACGTGAGCGTGGTATTGTTCTCTGGACTCTACGCTTCGGCGACGAGGTGCGTGACCCCGATCTTTACTTCGGGCCCATCAAAGCGCGGACAGTCGATACCAAAGTCATGTCACTGGTGTCGGCTCTGATCGACGAGCGGACAAGCGCTTGGACCGCCGACATGGCAAAAGACCCTGTTCAGGAACAGCTTCTCTCGCTTATTGCATCGAAGAAGAAAGGAAAGCGCCCATCAAAGCCCCGAAGGGCCGCCGAGCCACAGGCGAATAATGTCATCAACATCATGGATGCTTTGCAGAGAAGTCTGGCTGCGGAGGGGAAACGACCCAAAGGCAGAAAATAAGAACCAGAACGCTGAGACAGTCACGCGAAGGCGGATCCGCTTCTTTCGCCTTTAACGCGTGAAAACCCTCTCATGGGCAAGCCGTCTAAAAAGGGGAAGGCTCGCGGAGACGCGCGCTGGCGATCGCGGCCGCAGCACGATTGCTCACGCCAAAGTAGCGGAATATCGCCGCGAGGTGAATTTTCACCGTTCCGTTCCCGAGATTGAGAGCCGACGCGATCTCTTTGTTTGGCTTTCCTTGAACCAACAGTTCGAGAACATCCATTTGACGCGGGGTGAGCTGGCTTCGAGCCGAATACTGGCCAGACCGACCCATGATCGTTTCTGGAACCTGTGCCACATCGGCCAACGACGGTGGCACATAAATCCCCCCGTCAAGGATAAGGTTGAGCGCCGCGGTCAGTTCCGGGACATTCAAATTCTTCGGCAGATATCCATGCACGCCGGACTCAAGAGCCGAAATGATGCTGCGCTTGGAGTTTGAGGTCGATGCGACAGCCACTTTCGTCTCTGGGAAAGAGGCTCGGAGCGCCCGAAGCCCCATCGCGGCTTTCAATCCTGGGATGGAGAGATCCAGGATGGCAATGGAGACATCATCGCGCTCAAGAAGATGGTCCTTCGCATCGTCAAGGGAACGGACTTCCACTACGTCGGAGAAGCCAAGTTCGCGGGTCAGCAGGGTGCTGATGGCCATCCGAAAATAGACGTCGATGTCGGCGATGAGCGCGGTACGTTCAGTGTTTGCCACTGGGAACCTCCCCGACCAGAGGTCGATTTTGCTCAGTTACGGCGGAGCCTGCAAATCGTTGCACAACTTGCAGCATTTCGACGCCACTACCCTTCGTCAGCTTGCTCGCGGGCCCGCGAAACACCGTTATTGGCTCGCAGTTGCCGCACTGTACCCTCGACAACGTTAAAGATTTCTTCAGAGCAAGCTGAACGACTAGGTATTGGGTCGCCATGATTCGTTTCCTATGATGGGAACTGGCTTCGTGCGAAACGATGTCAATATTATATTATATCGTATCGCTTTTGAAGTGGTGTATCGTAGCGATCATCTGCGATACGTGAGGCGCAAGATCAGGTTGCCGGCGCCGCGCCAATTCCCTTCAAAACTTCCGAGGTCTCCAGGCGAAAATTTTGCGCCCTACCCCGCGTTCCGTGGTCAATAATCTATTGAAAATCCGCGAATAGACACCTAACGTCCAAGTAGCCGTTCGAGTTTTACGATTTGACGTCCTGGGTGAACCATGGAAGCACAGGCGGAGAAGCGACGTTCGAAGCGCGGGCGCACTTTGCTCGACGGCCGCGTCATCTTCAACAATCGTTGCTCGGTTATCGACTGTACCGTCAGGGATATCTCCGAGTCTGGAGCGCGAATCACATTCGCTCATCTTACTCAGCTCCCGTCGGAATTCGAACTTGACATTCCAAGGCGGGGCTCTGTCGTTCGCGCCCGAGTGATGTGGTCCAATGGCAAAGACGCTGGAATCGTCTTTATCGATTAACCGGAGTGCCCTGGATCACCGACCTGAAAAGCCGCACGGTCTCACGCGTCAGGCGATGAGTCTCTGAGGCAGCCGTTCCCGCGCCTTCCACTCCGCTCAACATTGCGCCCTCAAGGGATCGTTTGCGCTCGCGTCAGGATCGCGATGTTGTTGTTAATGATCGCATCCTCAGGACTCGCGGCAAGGGCCTGTCGAAACAAGGCGTTTGCCCGATTCGCATCACCCCGCAGCAAGTAGGAGTACCCGTGGTTGTTTAATAGCTGCGGGGTCTTTCCATTGATTTTGGCGGCTTGGTCGTACGCCCGATCTGCGAGATCAAATCGACCGAGTTGATCGTAACTCGCAGCAAGTCCTATCCAAGAGACACCATCGGCGGGCGCCTGCTCGACTGCCGATAGAAAATATCGCTCGGCAAGGGCGTAATTGCCACGTGCGAAATGCTCCCGCCCCAGTCGCTGCGGCTGGTCGGTGCTGACGTATTGTTCTTCCGTCGCCGCGACGACACCGAACCCGCCTGACCAACCCGTCGACTGACAGCCTGCGAGCATCAACGTTCCAGCCAGGAAGGCAAGCTTGACAGAGCGTTTCATCATTCGCCTACCTCGAGAACTTAGTGACAGTCACGCGCGTTATGGTCACCAGATGAGCTCACCGAACCCCACAAGTTTCCGGAACGGCGATTAACAGACACCTTGCCCCCCTTGAGCTTGGGAAGCCGCGCCCTCCCCACCGTCGTCATTGCCCCTGGCGCTGCCTTTCCCGCAGCGATAATTCTCAACGGCGCGCTGCATCCGTTGACCGTCGAACGCGATAGCCGTGTTGCGGGAGCTTGCAGGCCATGGATCAATGACATGCGTCACGATGTTGGTCTGCACCGCATTGCCGGCGCTGAACGCGATCGTGTTCTTGCGGTCGACATATTCGGCGCATCCGATCACCTGGCTGGCGATCACGGAAACGAGCGCCGCTCGAACCATGGAACCGAGGCTTACCATCGCTACCCTCCCCGTCAGTTTTTGACGCTCACCGGCACCGCCGCGCGCGCCGGAGGCTTCTTGACATTCACACGCTGCACGGCGGGCGCCGGGGCGTCCGGTTCCAGGATATGGCCGTAGGGTCCTGCGATGACCGTTCCATTCGCCGAGATCCATTGTTGAGCCGGCGATGCGGTGGAAGGATCGCGCGGCTTTGCGACCTCGGTCTGGCCAACCAGGAACAGGTCGAGGTCGTTCGCGGGCAGGGTCGAGTCGAGCGGGGTGGCGATCCTGTCGCCAGGTCGCGCGGGCTTGACGAGATGCGGCGTCACGATGACCACAAGCTCCGTCTCGCGGGATATGAACTCCGTGCTGCGGAACAACGCCCCGAGAACCGGAAGGGAGCCCAGCCACGGGAACTGTTCGATATTGCGCTCAGTGACGTTCTGCAGCAGGCCGGCCAGCGCGAAGCTCTGCCCGTCGCGAAGCTCGACCGTCGTTTTCGCGCGGCGCACGGTGAGGCCCGGAATTTCAATTCCACCCGTTTTGACCGACACGGTCGGATCGATGTCGCTGACCTCCGGCTCGAGCTTCAAGTTGATCAGGCCATTGGATAGGACCGTCGGTGTGAAGTTCAGCTTCACGCCGAATTCCTTATAGGTGACAGTGATGGTCGGTACGCCTCCCGACGTCGTGGTGGCTATCGGGATCGGGATCTCGCCGCCGGCACGGAACTCGGCGCTGTCACCCGACATGGCAACAAGATTGGGCTCGGCGAGGCGGCGGACCAGTCCCTTTGACTCCAGCGCGTCAATGGTCAGATCGAGCATGCGCGAATTGTTGGCGAAGCGTGCCAAGATTGTCGCGAATGGCGCTGCCGAACCAAGAAGGCTGTCCAGTATGAGGCCAGCGCCTTGTCCGGAGCCGGAGCCGCCTGACCCCGAGCTGTCTTGCACAGGGCCGCCATGCCCAACCGATGCCGCGCGCGTCTTGCCGCGATAATCATACCGGATTCCGAACTCGCGGCCGGCGCCGCGATTAACCTCGACGAAGCGAACCTTCAGCATCACCTGCTGCGGCGAGGCCACGCGGGTCGCGTTGATGACGCCACCCGGGGAATTCGCTCTGGCGATCTCCACCGCCCGATCGACCGTCGGCGCATCTGCAGCCGTTCCTTCAAGGATCAATTGATCGCCGCTGCTCCGGACCCGAATTCCGCTTGAACCGGCGCCAGCCGCTAGTTTCTCCGCGACACTTCCCGTGTCTGGGCCTATTTCGACATCGATGACGCCAATGATGCGCTTTGAGTCATCGAGTACGGAAATATTCGTCGTGCCAGTCTTCTTGCCAAGAATGTAGAGGCTTTGGTCGCTTAGGGGAATAACATCCGCGATTTCTGCAGAGCCAACTAGAACGTCCGTAAAGGCGTATTCGAGACGAAGCGCCTGGGATTTATTCACAGGCACCCGGATATGCATGAGCTTCGCCCGAGGAGCGGAACTGCCCTGGGCGAACGCGGGGGCGATAAGGTTGGTGCCGGACGTCGTTAAGGACGCATTTCCGAGAACAAGCACGGCGATAGCCGCTGCCAGCACCAACGTTCTCGAACTAGCCATGTCGCCTCCAAGGGACGCTGTCCAGTTTCGGTCAGCAGTTCCTGTTATGGTTAAATATGGTTAACAAAGGCTTACGAGCGGCCTGGCGGGGCGCAGGCAATTATTTAGAATCGAGACCAAGTTTTGCCGCGCTGATACCCCTCGATCAGCACTCGTTGGGAAGTGCGGGTCGCCACCTCATTAATGACGCTTTCGCCAATCATTAGTGAGGTTCCTAACCTGCAAGAGGCGGACGCCATGCGTGCGGCGATCATCGGCTTTCTTGTCCTGACCGGGCCGGCCCTTGCTCAAGAGGCGACTGACGGTATTAATCCGGGGACAGAAGTCAGAGGCGGCTTTCAGGTCGATAGTTATAACGGCGTTCGCGTATGGCGTCCGTTCCCGCCGCCGGCGACGCCAGTCATCGTTCGGCCCTCACCGCCAGCCAACTTCGTCATCAACCAAGCCGCGCCTGCGCAATCGGATATCTCACCTTACTACGACACGTTTCCCTTTCCCGCCCAGCAGCTCCGTCCAAGGTTACGGTTCCACCGTCCTCTGCTCCCCCCCGTGCACGCTCCGCGTGTTGCCCGTCCATTGCCGGCCGCGCCGATCGGCACTCCCCACTTCCGGCGCTAGATGCCAGCTAGGCCATTCGGCCGAATTGCCTTATGGCCTCGCTTCACTAAAATCGAGGTTCGATATTTCTGCGCTGCTTTAGCTCGACTGGGGACCTCTATGTCGACACCAGGGGCGTTACCAGGCGGGTAAAGGGCGCGTTGGCGCAGCAGAAAACAGAGCTGCAACAACGATTACGGGTTATAGGGGGCAGCAACATGAAGTCGCTCGCTTTCGTCCCATTCAGAGCCGTGTATGCGGCGGTTCGGGCACGCTTAGGCCGCTTCGCAACCAACCAGAGCGGTAACGTCGCGGTACTCACCGCCCTCGCACTCCCCGCTTTGATCGGAGCTACCGGGCTGGGGGTGGAAGCCTCCTATTGGTACCTTACCCAGCGTTCCATGCAAAATGCCGCCGATTCCGCAGTAATCGCCGCGGCGACGAACGGGACCGGGAATTACAAGGCAGAGGCCAAGGCGGCCGCAGCTAAATACGGCTTTGTGGACGGCGTGAACAATATCTCGGTAGTGGCGTCGAATACGGCGTCGTGCCCAGCCGGCGGGGCCAATTGTTACAGCGCCACGATTACGGGTTATGTGCCGCTGTTTCTGTCTCAGGTGGCTGGCTATAAGGGCGAGGTTGTCGGCAATGGCCCACCGCAAACAAAACTCAGTGCGACCGCTGTTGCGCGTCTCGATTTAATGCCGCGGGAGTATTGCGTTCTGGCGCTCGGGACGGAAGGTATCGCATTCGGGTCGAATGGCGCGCCGAAAGCCGACTTGGCCGGGTGCAGTATCATGTCGAATGCAGGCGCCCGCTGTAACGGTAACAACCTGGGCGCAGACTACGGCGACGCCGCGGGCAAGAATGAAGGTTGCGGGGTTGTCCAGCGATCAAATGTGCCTCCGCTGGCCGATCCGTACGCCGGATTGAGGTCGAACATTCCTCCCGATCCCTGCGGAGGCATGTATAGTAAGATGGGAAGTCCAAATTTCCCAGCCGCGAACACGTGGCACGGGACTGTCACACTTGGGTCTGGTCCCTACAACGTATGCGGCGACTTGGTGCTCGGAAGTGATGTTACGATCCATACACCGCCTCAGGGCGCCGTCCTCGTGATCTGGAACGGGCAGCTCTATACCGGCAAGAAGCCGAACGGCCGCACGTTGCGCACCGATGCCAACTCCGCTCTCACGATCGTCTTCACCGGGACAAACGCAGCTGGGTACACCCACACTCCGACCGGAGACGGCACCCTTGACTTCGCGGCACCAACTACCGGGCCTTGGAAAGGTATCGCCATCTATCAGGACCCGAACCTAACCACCGGCGTCAACATCACCGAAGCAGGGAATACCCCCACCTGGAAGATCACCGGGATGGTCTACCTGCCACACTCAAGCGTGACGCTGAGCGGCGTGGTCGACAAGTCCAGCGACGGCAAGTCATGCTTCGGCCTCGTCGTAGACAACCTGACCATCAACGGGACCGGCGCGATTATGGCGCATGGAGGTTGCGCCGAAGCAGGTGTTGACCTGCCCACCGGCACCGCGCCGACGGGACGCGGAGCACTGGTCCTCTAAATGTGACGCTCCACGATGGCGCATGTAGGCTGAAGATCATGAAGCTCATTCCGGCCGGGCGCGACAACCGCAATCGCAAGTTCAGCCAGCGCTCTCGTTCTCTCTGGAGCGACAATCGCGGCGTGGCTGGAATCGAGTTCGCCCTGGTCGCTGGCATTTTGTGCGTTCTCTTGCTGAACGGTATCGAGTTGGCTCGTTATGCCTATATCGCGATGCAAGTGCAGAATGCTGCGCAGATCGGCGCGCAATCGGCGTGGAAAGCATGCGACCCCACCAAGGAGCTGCCAGCGACGACCAAGTGTCCGGGACTGGGCGCTGCAGTTGTCAGAGCGATCAGGAGCACGACGCTCGGCGACGATGTCATGCTGCAGGAAAACTCTCCCTCAGAGGCCTATTACTGTCTCAATAATGCCAACGCTTTGATACCGGACGGTGGAATTCCTCTCGGAAGCAAGCCTTCCAACTGCAATACGATTGCAGGTGCTCAAGCCGGTCAACCGGGAGATTACATCAAGGTTGGTGTCACCTACGCGTACCAGCCACTGTTTCTTGACTTTACGGTGGGACGTTTCTTCGACGGAACGATCACCAAAACAACCCACATGCGGTTACTCTAAGACATGAGAGAAGGTTGGGCAAAAAAGGTGCGGGACGACGAGCGAGGCGCGACTGCGATCGAGTTCGCTCTGGTTGCGCCAGCTTTCCTTGCGCTCATCCTCGGCATATTCCAGTTGTCTCTGCTTGGACTTACCGTAGCAAGCCTCAATTATTCCGTGGAGAAGGCCGCGCGCTGCGATGCGATCTCGACGAAGTGTCCCGACGTCACGACCTACTATTTTGCCCCGGCCCCCATTCCAGTATTCACACACGACAAAGCCGCAGTCTGCGGCGCATCGGTCAGCGCGACTGTGACCTATCAGTTGAATGTGCTGATCTATCAAGCATCGATTCCGCTATCCGCGTCCGCATGTTTCCCCTAGAGAGACTGGTCGTGAATATCGCCGACCACGGGCGCTCCTAACGGGTCCTCACGCCTGTTCTAGAGCTTCATGATCTGGATGATCGCCGGCGTAAGAATAACGGCGAACAGGACGGGCAGGAAGAACACGATCATCGGCACGGTGAGCTTCGGTGGCAACGCAGCAGCTTTCTTCTCCGCCTCGCTCATTCTCATATCCCGGTTTTCTTGTGCTTGAACGCGAAGCGCTTGGCCGAGCGCAGTTCCATATTTTTCTGCTTGAATGAGGCTCGTGACGACACCTTTGACGCCGTCGAGCCCCGTGCGCTCAGCGAGATTCTCATACGCTTTGCGACGATCTTGCAGGTACGACAGCTCGGCCGTGGTTAAGCCCAACTCTTCCGCAAGCTCTACGGATTGAGAACCAATTTCTGCAGAAACCTTACGAAGGGCACCTTCGATGCCCATCCCGCTTTCAACGCTAATGAGCAAGAGATCAAGCGCGTCCGGCCATGATCTGCGGATCGAGATCTGTCGTTTCGTGATCTTGTTCTTCACATACAGCGGTGGAGCATAGTAGCCAAGCCCGGCTCCGGCCATGACAATCGCCAGCTTTACGAAAAGCGGGTACTCAAGGTGCAGGATGATGAAAACATACAAGACCATCAGAATAGCCATTCCGACCGGCGCGAGCTGTCGAACAGCGAGATAGGTCACAATCGGCCCCTCGCCGCGATACCCAGCCATCCGCAGCATCTTGACCGTCTCGCTATCCTCCGTTGCCGAGAGACTGAGATGATCAACGACAAGCTTGTAGATCCGCTTCGGTTCGCTCCTGAGAGATATCTGTCTTTCCTTGCCGTTTAAACGGCTACGCTCACGCACCCGAATGCGTTCACTTTCGCTGGTGACTTGAGCCATCCGATCGGTGAGGTGGTCGCGAACAAAATACGGCCAGGATACCACGAGCACGGCAGCGATAACCGCAATCGCGGCCGATAACGCGATGAGCATGTCCGCATTCGCGGTGACCAAAGCGATATCCATCCCGATCCTCAGAAATCAAAGTTGATCATCTTGCGCATCATCAATATGCCGAAGCCCATCCATACGGCACACGCAGCAAGAACCAGTTTGCCGACAAGGGTCGTGAACAACAGCGAGATGTAGCCCGGGGCGGAAAGGTACAACAGGCAGGTGACGACCACCGGCAGCGATCCTATGATGCCGGCAGAGGCCTTTGCCTCAGAGCTCATCGCTCGAATCCTGCTTGCCATTTTTTTTCGCTCTCGCAGGACCTTGGAGAGATTTCCAAGAGCCTCTGAAAGGTTGCCTCCCGAACGGCTCTGCAGCGAGATGACGATGGCGAAGAAATTGGCTTCCGCGACTGGAATACGTTCAGGAAGCCGTTGCACAGCTTGGTCCATTGGCACCCCCAAGGTCTGATCGTCCAGGATCACTCTGATCTCGCTCCGAACCGGCTCTTTTGCTTCTGCTGCGATGATCCTGAGGCAGTCAAGAAGAGGCAAACCCGCTTTGACACCGCGCACGATCACATCGACCGCATTCGGGAACTCGGCCGTGAAAGCCTTGAAGCGGTCAGCGCGTTTCTTAGTGACGTAAAAATGAGGCAACAAAAGTCCACCGGCGAGACCGAAACCCAAAGCGGGCAAAGGACTAACACCGAAAATGACAAGAGCAATCAACCATGAAATAACACCGGCAACGAGGCAGACAACGAGGTAAGTCCGCTTGCTCCAGTTCAAGCCGGCTTGCCGCATGCGAATTGCGAGTGATGGCTTCACCCCTTTTTTAGCCTTCTGCTGCTCTTCGAGATTTCTCAGCGTCGCTTCGATCGAGCGTTTCCGGGCTCCCTCATCGGCGCCACTAGCGCGACTGGCCGGCTCATCCCACCCTGCAACCGCGGCAAGCCGCCTGCCACTCTCCGAGCGCCGCCCGGTTCGGGCGTAAAGTAAAGAAACGACAATGCCGCCAACACAGAGCGCGGCAAGCACTGCAGCGACTACGGAGATAAGCTCCGGTGATAGCGTCGCTCCAACTTGCGCGAATGAAGGCATCACTCCGCCACCCTCTCGGCAGCATCGAGTGCCGCGGCGAGGCGCTTCTCCTCGCTGTAATAGCGGGCGCGATCCCAAAACTTGGGTCGGCCAACTCCGGTAGAACGATGCCGTCCAATGATGTTGCCCTGTGGGTCCTCGCCCTCGAGATCGTATACAAAGAGGTCCTGCGTGGTAATAATATCCCCTTCAAGACCAAGCACTTCGGTAATGTGCGTGATCCGACGCGAACCATCCCTCAAACGCGCCGCTTGAATGATGACATCGATAGAGGACACAATCATCTCGCGGATCGTCTTCGACGGCAGCGTGTAGCCACCCATCGTAATCATGGATTCCAGGCGGGAGAGTGCTTCTCGAGGGGAGTTCGCATGAAGGGTTCCCATCGAGCCATCATGGCCGGTATTCATCGCCTGGAGCAAATCAAAGGCCTCAGGGCCGCGCACCTCGCCGACGATGATGCGCTCGGGGCGCATGCGCAGGCAGTTCCTGACGAGGTCACGCATTGTGACCTGGCCTTCACCCTCGATATTGGGCGGGCGCGTCTCCAATCGAACGACGTGCGGCTGCTGCAACTGAAGTTCCGCTGCGTCCTCGCATGTGATTACGCGCTCGGACGGCTCGATATAAGCGGTGAGGCAGTTCAATAGCGTCGTCTTGCCTGAACCTGTGCCGCCCGAGATAAGGACATTACAACGGACGCGCCCGATGATTTGAAGGATCTGCGCTCCTTCCGGCGAGATGGCGCCGAATTTGACAAGCTGATCAAGCGTGAGCTTGTCCTTCTTGAATTTTCGGATCGTCAGGGTTGGCCCATCGATTGCCAACGGAAAGGCGATGACATTCACGCGCGATCCGTCGCCGAGACGCGCGTCGCAGATTGGGCTGGATTCGTCGACACGACGACCAACCTGGCTCACGATGCGCTGACAGATGTGGAGCAGCTGCGCATTGTCACGAAATTGGATGTCGGTCCGCTGCACTTTTCCGCCGACTTCGATGTAAACTGTATCTGCGCCGTTGACCATAATGTCAGCGATGTCATCGCGGGCGAGCAGCGGTTCGAGAGGTCCATAACCGAGAACGTCGTTGCAGATGTCCTGGAGGAGATCCGCCTGCTCGGAGACTGACATGACAATCTTGCGCGCATTCACAATATCAGCAACAATCTCTCCGATTGCATCGCGCGCCTCGATAGCATCCATTTTCGTCAGCTGCGAAACGTCGATGGCTTCAATCAGGGCCGCAAAAACCTGCCCCTTGAGCAGATAATATTCATCAGACTTCGCCGCTTGCGGACGAACCGCGGTGGCATCCGGCGGCCTGGATGCCGCCGTTGACGAGTCCACCGGGCGCACGCGCCCTTTTGGCGGAAGTGGATCCCTCCTGCCTTCTACCGGAGTTCGATCTGATGCTTCGGTGCTTTCTCGCCGCTGGAGGACCGCGATGTTACTCGAACTGTCACTCGACGGGCCTCTTTTGCCAAACATGCTGGGAGTTTCCTGTCCTTTTGCAGCAACCGTTTCTCACGCCGCCTTCGAGCCGAACTTCATCTTTCTGATCATTGAGCCGAGGTTGAATGGCCCTTTGCGACGGCTCGGCTTTTGCGCAACGATCCCGCCGGCGATTTCAGCGAATATCTTGGACGCATGTGCCTTCGCGGACACCTCCGCTACCATCTGACCTTCATTGGAGGCTGTCCCAAAGAGGTGCGGTTCAAAGGGGATGCAGGCGAGTAGTTCAAGTTGAACAGCCTTGGCAAATTCCGCGGGCTTGATCTCCGGCCGCTTTGCCACGCCAACTTGGTTCAAAATGAGTCTGGGCGGCGGATCATGGGGACGAGCTTGCCTTAGAAAGGTGATTAGGCTCTTGGCATTTCGAAGGTTGGCCAGATCGGGAACGGCAGTGATGATAATTTCATCAGCACCGACCAAAGCGTTTCTCGCCCAAGCGTTCCAGACATGCGGCATGTCCAGGATCAGGAACGGTACGCTCGATTGGGCGACCTCGATCAGCGGATCGACGGCATTCGCCGCGAGGTCATAACACCTGTCGAGGGTGCCAGGCGCGCGTAGCAGGCTGAAATGATCGCCGCATTTGGCGAGTAGACGGTCGAGCAGAACCTCGTCCAGGCGCCCCACATCTTCAATGGCCTCTGCAACACCCTGCCCAGCGTCGAGCCTGAAATCGAGACTCGCCGTGCCGAATGCCAGATCCATGTCTGCGAGAACAACGTTGGCGCTGAGGTCGCGCGCGATTGTCCATCCCACGTTATGCGCGATAGTGGAGGATCCAACACCGCCCTTGGCGCCCACGAAGGCGAGTGACTGCCCAAGCTTTTCAGCAGCAAACTCACCGTAGACTCCCGAGATGGCCGCGATGAGGGAAACGGGATCGACGGGCGCAAGCACATAATCGCTGACGCGCCGCCCCATCAACTCACGATAAAAACGCACATCGTTCGCGTGCCCGATCACGACCACTTTGGTACCGGTATCACAGACTTCGGCCAGCCGGTCGATATCGGCAAGAAAGGCCTCGGGTGCCGCCCGGCTCTCAATGATGATGAGCTGGGGCGTCGGCTCCTGATGGTAGAGTGAGACGGCTGCCGCAATCCCGCCCTCCCGAAGGGTGACCTGAGCGCGCGCCATCAGTCGATCAGAGGCGGCGCTCCTGATGACATCAGCGACATCGGGGCTGTCGCAGAAGGCGTGGATGCTAATGTACGGGATCCGCAAGGCCCCGCGACGATCCGGATTATCAGCGAGAGCCTGCACCTCGTGCCGCTCAGCCGATTGCACCGAAATCGGATCCAGGTCGACGGGCTCTGATCGCATCGTTGATCCAAAGTTGGTCATCTATGCTCACTCATGCCATGCGCATCATTGAATAATCGTGCCTTCACTCCGGACCTGGACTTCTTCGCTCTTCCCGGCCCGGAAGATCCTGACCCTGACGCCGCTCTCCGTTGAAGCCATTGGCTTTTCATCCGAATCTGCGATTGAGCGTAGAGCGAGAGAAAGAGTACCGGCGGCCTGGGCTGCGGAGATTGTCTCCGCTTCCATCGGGCTTACTTCCAGGGTCGCCGTCTTGCCCACGACGACCAACTGGCCCTTCGTTTCTTCAGCCTTCTGATCAACCGCCAGCACACGGAGATTTTTAAGAAGTATCCGGCTTCGATGCTCGGCTTTCCCATCTCCCCCGCTGGAGATGCTCTGGATCACATCGACACGATCGTTGGGAAGGATGAATCCGCCTGCCGTACTTTCTGCAGAGACGCGGATTGCCACAGCTCGCTTACCTGCCGGCAGCATGGAGGCGAGCATGCCGGAGGGGCCACGTAAAAGCTTCTCCTCTCGGATCGGCTCGCCGGCAATGAAATGGCTTCGCACGAGCACGCCATTGAGGGCGGTCAGCGCGTCCGGCTTGGCATCACGCGTAATGAAACCAGGACTAACGGCGTCTTTGGGCCAGGCCTGCCAACGCAGACTCTTCTGATCGAGCGCCTGCCCTTGGGCCAGATCCGCCGCCGAGACCAACACATCCGCGGTCTGTGCGGGGGGAGTTGGAGCAACCACGACAGTCTCACGCGACCGCGTGGAGAGCACGAGCCACGCAGCCATTCCACCGGCCCCGATTGCGATCACGAGAATGATGACGCGAAGCATGGTTGAAAACCCCCGTCCTTGATCAGGAAGGAACTTCCCAGCGAAGTCGCATCAGGCCAGGGTTTGCATCCAATGCGTTGCCGGAAAGACAAAAAGCGCCGCGGCTGCAATCGCGACTCCGTAGGGCACTCCGCCCCCCGGTGCATGCAACCGCATGATCCAAGGCACGGTAAGGCATTGTACGGGTAGAACCGTTAAACGAAACTGAAGAATGAGGATTGTGAAGATTCCGCCAAACAGCGCGGTATGGAGAACATAGGCAAGCGTATGATCTGCTCCAAGCCATAATGCAACAACGGCCGCGAGCTTGGCATCGCCGCCACCGACCCAACCGAAACCGAACAGAACAAACATGAAGAGCAAAATGCCGCCAGCGCTCGTAACGGCCCAACCGATCTCGCTCCAACCTACGCCTGAGAGCGGGGCGAAAACCGCGTAACTCGTGAGCAGAAAAAGGATCAACCGATTGCGGATCTGCATCGTCACGAGATCGGCTGCACCCGCCCATATGATGGCGACAACGAAGCACAGGCTTGCAATGTACTTCGCGATAATGGCGGCGGCCATGACCTAACTCGGTTATTTTATCGGCGAGAACGAAGCGGACAGAATTGCTGCCTGTCCGCTTCGAGGGCAAGCATATATCCTACTTGGCGGCTTCTTTAAGCTTATCGCTAACCTTGGTAAAGATGCCATCGAGACTGGTGCCGGCCGCTCCGAGCGCCGCAATGATCACCACCGAAATGAGACCAGCGATGAGGCCGTATTCGATGGCGGTTGCGCCGGACTCGTCTTTCACGAAACGCGTTACGAGAGACTTCATGATATTTGATCCTTGATCCGGATGAAGTTGCGCTGCCCCAGGTGGCAGCCTCAACACAAGTTCCATGACCCGGGATAGGTGGAAGTCGGAATCCTAGCCCTTGTGCTGCCTCATTTTCGCCTCTTTGGGATGAGTGTCGATTCAGCTGATTGGATTAGGCCGCGGGCGCGAGACATCAGCCAAATGGCCTAGGCCATCTCGGATTGACTCGTGAAAATAATAACTGGCCTGATACAGTGCCTTCGAACCGGAGTAGCGGGAGTGCTACACTTGCATCCGCTTTCGTCCGAGATGACAGGCTAGCAGTATCGTTAATTAACGGTACCTACAACTGCATTTCGAACAATAATAGCTCGAATTTCGAAATTAATTTCTCGCACCCTCTTAACGAACATGGTTGAAATGATAAAGCCGGCGGGCCAAGTCAGGGGAACCGGCTACGCGTCCTGCGTGGCAGTCATTCAGTTTGGCTGGGCAGCGCTGTAGGCTCAAGGAGAGCAGCGCCGCCGTGCGCTTTGGTCCCTCTTCCACCTCTCGCGCTGAGGAACGCTGGGAGAAGAGAGCGGCCTCCGCCCTTGAAAAAGAGTAATAATCGCTTAACGTTTCGCAACGCCCTCACATCGACTCATAATATGAAGAAAGTATGTGTTCTGCTCGGAATGCTGACGGCAAGTCAGGCATATGCGCAGGATTTTGAAGCCGGTCGGAACGGATGGCAGCTCGAACGCCTGTCGAGTGATTTTGCGCTTCTGCGGACGAACATCACCATCCCGTTGCAAGGGAACCGGTCAGGTCGGGAGGGGTTGCTCATCCTGACTTGCGAACCAGGCGCACGCCGGGTCCGGTTCCAGATCGGCGACATTCCCCGCAGCCCGAGCATCCGCGCATCGTCTCACGGTCGCGCAATTGTTCGAGGGTGGTTCCAGGATCGGGCAACCCCATCGTTCCCAATTTATCCGTCAGTCGACTTTTTTGGCGATGGAAGCTTCGAGTTCCGGGAAACGACAGGCTTCAGCGACTCGGTCATGCGCGGAATCCTGGATTTGCTTCGCAAAACGCCTGCTCGTCTCGAAGTGGTTCTGTTCAAAGGCGCAGAAACACGTGCGTTCCGAGCTGGAACGGCGATGCAGTTCAAAATGCACGATCTCGAGAATAGCCTGGGAAGTATCTACGGGTTTGAAGGTCTTTGCTTCCGCACCTGATGTCGGAGCGCCGCCCGATCCGACCGCCCCCGTTGACCAAGTAGTGTCGGAAGCGGCCTCGCCGGCAGCCAGAAGTCAGACCAGGGATCACTCGCTAGATGCGAAAGGCGAATGAGCGCATTATTCACTGTGAAGTAGGATGGCCCTGCCCCCCCGCTGAGCTCCTCCCACGCCAATGGCATCGAGACGGCGGCACCTGGCCTGGCACGCGTTGAATATGGCGCAATCGCTGTGGCACCACGGCCGTTGCGAAGATAGTCGACGAAAATCTTTCCTTTTCTTCGAGCTTTCGTGACCTTAGCGACAAATCGGCCAGGACTGTCGGATGCCATCGCTTCCGCAACTCTCTTCGTGAATGCCTTCACCTCACCCCAACGCGCGCGTGGTTTGAGGGCGCAGGCGACATGGAGGCCTTTGCCGCCCGATGTCTTGACGAAACTGGTCAACCCGACCGCGGAAAATCGGTCGCGAACCTCTTCTGCCGCGCTGACGACCGCATCCCACGGAACGTTTTCGGCAGGGTCGAGGTCCATGACGATCATATCAGGCTGCTCAAGAGCAGCTGTTGTCGAACCCCACGGGTGGATTTCAAGCGCACCTGCCTGAACAAGTTCAATCAGTCCGTCAAGATCGTCCACCACGATAAGCGGCTCGCCGCTCCGATCTTCCGGATCATGCGCACGCCGGACAAGGTGACTGAGCCCCTTCCATACATGCTTTTGAAAGAAGCACTGTTCCGCCACGCCGTCCGGGCAGCGCACGAGAGCAAGGGGGCGGTTCACGATGAAAGGAGACATTCGCTGCCAGACATCGGCATAATAGTCGGCCAGCCCCTCCTTTGTAACACCTGCGTCGGGCCAATAGAGTCGATCCGGATGCGAGAGCTTCACGGTTGATTTCGGCCTCGGAAGCGGCATCATTTTAAGCGTTTCGCGCACCACCTCTCGAGCAGGCTTATCTTCGCGCACTCCTCGAAAGGATGCATGACGAAGATTGCCATCCGCAGTCCAGCCGCGAAGCGCAATCTCGACGACCAATTCCGGGTTTACATATCGCACATGGCGTGCGGCCTCTGCATCGAGGGACCGCGCGAAAGGGCTGGAGGGAATTCTCATGTCCTCCAAGCGCCGATAGAGGTCCTGCGCTACGGTCGCCGTGTATCCTGTGCCCACGCGACCAACCGGTATTAGATTTCCCTTGTCGTAGTATCCAAGGACGAGCGAGCCGATGGCTTTGTGTGAGGTGGTGGAAGGAACGAAGCCGCATACGATCAGCTCCTGGCTCGCCGTACACTTCGATTTGGTCCAACTTTTGTTTCGCCCTTCGCGATAGGTAGAGGCACGCAGCTTCGAAACAATTCCTTCGAGACTCAGGCGACAGGCATGCTGCAAAACCACATCGCCGTCTTGCTCGAAATGAGCGCTGAAGCGTAGGCTCCCTCTGCCATCACCGAGAAATTGCCGCAGTATATTCTTGCGCTCGATCAGATGGACAGCGCGAAGATCGTATCCGTCGAGATGCAGAAGGTCGAAAGCATAGAAGATGAACCGATCGGTGCGCCCCTCACTTAGATCCGTTTGGAGCGATGGGAAATGCGAGGCGCCCGCCTCGTCTTCTACGACCAGTTCGCCGTCTATCAGAGCCTGTTCTACAGGAAGAGCACGAAAAGATGAGGCGACTTTCTTGCCGAGCTTCGCGGTCCAGTCCAAGGCCCCGCGTGTGAGAAAGGTGACCTGACCACGGCTTAGATGAGCTTGGAGACGATAGCCATCAAATTTGACCTCGTGGATCCAACGATCTCCGGCGGGGGGATCTGTGGCCAAGGCGGCTAGGCAAGGCTCGACGAAATCCGGCATTCGCCCCTTACGTATTCCTTTGAGTTTCGCGACGATGGCCGAGAAGGGCACGGTCTGGGTTGGTTCGATCTTTCCGGTTTTTGATGACCATCCCGGCGCCTCACCTGAGACGTCTTCAATCATGCGCCCTGTTTTCACGGACTCTGGTCTCTCGACGAGGATATCGGCTGCGCTCTTGGAGCGCGCCGCAGCGTCATCCGCTTTGATCAACAGCCAGTTTTCTCGCTTCTCTCGCGGCCGGCCGTTCATCCGCACCAGGTGCCAACGGCCTCTGAGCTTTTCACCCTTCAACTCGAAATCAAGATGTCCTTTGGCATATCCCCGATGCGGGTCGCCAACGGGCTGCCATTCACCGCGATCCCACACGATGACAGTGCCGCCGCCATATTCACCCTTTGGAATCGTTCCTTCAAAGTCTCCGTATTCCAGAGGATGATCCTCAACATGGACGGCAAGGCGCTTCTGGTCGGGAAGCAGACTGGGACCGCGGGCAATGGCCCAACTCTTGAGGACTCCATCCAACTCGAGACGCAGATCGTAGTGAAGGCGTCGTGCAGCATGTTTTTGAATGACGAAGCGATTTCCGGTCGTCGCGTCGACCGCGTGGCCCAGTGGTTCAGCGGTTTTCACGAAGTTGCGCTTCTTGCGGTAGGCCTCCAGCACCACGGATCAGCCTGCTTTCCGGCGATGCGATGTAGCGGCCCGTTTTCTGGAGTGCGGCTTCGCCTTGCGTGCGGTACGTTTCGCGGGAGTTGGACCGGGTGCGCCGGTTGGCTTGATCGCCCGTGCTGCCGGCACTTTGACGCCTGCACTTTGTCTCAAGGCGTCCATCAGGTTGACAACCTTGCTGGCGGGTGGCGCCTTCCGGGCCCGGATTGGCTTGCCCTCAACTTTTGCACGCACCAACTCTGTCAGCGCGGCCTCGTAGCGATCCCTGAATTCACGCGGATCGAAGGTTCCTCGCTTCATATCGATGATGTGTTTCGCGAGGTCGAGCATCTCGCCTTTCGTCTTGATCTCAGGGATCTCCTGAAATGCATCGGGCGCAGATCGTACTTGATAATTGAAATAGAGCGTCGTCGCGAGGAGGCCCGCTCCGTGGGGCCTGATGAGCAATGTCCGCAGGCGACGGAAGAGGACGGCTCGCGCCACTGCCATCACATTCTTTGCGCGCATACCATCCCGAATGACAGCAAAGGCTTGCTCAGCAAGATCGGTCGTCGGCGCCAAGTAGTAAGGCCGGTCGAAGTAGATATCATCGACATCGTGACATGCCACAAAGGCCTCAACAGAAAGAGCTTTGTCACTCTCTGGCAGAACGGCCGCAACCTCCTCAGCTTCGACAATGACATATTCATCATTGCCGATTTCATATCCTTTAACCTGGTTCTCGGCCGCAACTTCGTCTCCGGAGTCCGCGTCGACAAATTTGCGATGGACTCGATGACCCGTCTCGCGATTTAGAATATGAAACGCGACCCTCTCCGAAGTAGGCGCGGCTGTGTAGAGCGCGACCGGGCAGGCGAGCTCGGCAATTTTGAGGTAGCCTTTCCAGTTCGCCCGAGGCGTCACAACAAGACCTCCGAGTGATGTCGTTTTAACTCGGCTTGGCGGCACGCGTTCCATGACCGACACCGGTAGATCGAGTGGAATGCCCTTGCTGCCACAGGAGGCATTTCGATTGGATCGGAGAAGCTAAACGATACGGAGTTGGTTTGACTCGGACCAAAGCCCGCCTGGCCGCCTACCGGTTGTCCCGCGCCAGCTATCAAGGGGGTTTTTGTGCTAGGGCCACGATCTCTCACGGCGCGTACGACGGAATTTCGAACGAAATCGGAAGGTCTTTGCCTGATATGGGGAAGAAAATTTGCCGCCGGGCTGGCGACTATTTCTCTTGCCTTCAAACTTATTCAAGCTTGTGGGGGCGACAGGTCTCGTTTGTGCGGTACCGGAGGATCGCGTCGTGCCGAGCTTTCTGCGTGGAGACAAGTGGCGCTTTCTTGGCAAGGCTGGAATGGGAGAGCGTCGGGTTCCTGGCTTCGACTTCGGGGCAGCTCAATTGGTATCAGAATCTCAGGGGTTTACCTCTTTCGAACCTGGGGGCGAATTGTAATTGGCGGTGGCGGCGTTGCCACTGCGTAGGCCCTGTGTGCCTCCGCTACTCCCGACCTTCTACGCTAGGTCGATCATCTCCCGCGGCAGCGCGTTCATCACCTCTATTCCGTTCTCGGTGACAAGAAGCTGGTCCTCAATCATCAGCGCCCCGACGCCCTTGGCGTAAAACGGTGTTTCCATTGCGAGGACCATCCCGGGCTGTATCACGTCGTCATTGTTCGCCGAAATGAATGGCCATTCCTCGCTTCCGACGCTCGCACCAACGCCATGCCCGAAGTGGCCCCGATGGTATTCTGCGTAACCTGCCGCACGCATCTCCCCAAGAATGGCCGCATGCACCGCTCCAAACGTGGCGCCCGGACGGATTGCTTCAAGGCCAACATCAAACGCTGCGCTGAGCACATCGAAAATGTCCCTCGCAACCGACGATGGCCTGCCGAATGAGAACGTCCTCGCTCCGTCGGAGGAGTAGCCACTAACTAGGCAGCCAACATCGGCCTTGATGATTGATCCTCTCTCGACGACGCCGGATGCACCCCATGGATCCGGACCGATCGCGATGAAATCCCACGACCCCGTAAAATTGCTTATCCCAGCAACTTCCACGGCGCCCCTCACACCATCCCGCCAGGCTTCGGATAGTGCCTTAACCGAGGCGCCACTCCGCACTTCCGTCATCATGCGCCTCAATCCGGCTTCGGCCAAGGTCGAAGCCGTGCGTAAGTGAGCGATTTCGGGCGGGGATTTGATCGCCCGAAGGCGGCGGATCACATCGGAGCCGTCGATCCACCCGATCTGTGGTAGCTCCGCCTTTATGAATTCGAAGTCGGCAACGGGCAGGAAAGAGAAATCTGCGCCAACTCGTGCCGAGCCCATGCCCATCTCATACAGCGCCGCACGCAGCAGACTCAGAACACGCTTGATATCGAAGGTTTCCGGACGGGGATGAATGAGTCTCTGCTCGCGATAGGCCGCCGTCACTCTGTCCGGCGTCGGCATACCACCGGGAAGGGATGATAGATCGACGCAATCCACCCAGATTGGATGCTCCCGAACATCGATATCTGGAGCGAGCCTGCGAATGTTGGGGGCGGAGAGATCAGGAACGATTGCGATAATTGCATCGAACGGATCGGATGGGACAACCGCAATGGCCCCGCCAGCCTTCCGCCACATCGTCGCCACGCCGCCCGGCTGTCCCGTCGCATAGCGAAAATTCTCCGGTTGGAAGAGAACCAATGCATCCATTCCAGCTCTCGCCATCAAGGACCGGGCGCGCTCGCGATCAAAGCCGGACATAAGGAGATCTCCCAATAAGTCATGGAGCAGTACCACGGGCCAGAAGCTTGAGCGAGCCGAAAGCGAGCGTCCCGGGCCTGTGATTGAGCTTTGTCAATGCGGCGTGATGGGGTCACGGTCATGAGTAATCTTCCCATCAGGAAGAGAGAACCCCATGCCAGTCTTTGTCATGCTCACGCAGATTGAGCCCGAGGCCGTCCAGTCGCCTGGGGAACTCGAGGGTCTCGAACGCCAAGCGATGGCGAAAGTCCGGAAGGAGTGCCCGGATGTCGAATGGCATAGCAGCTACGCCGTCCTAGGGCCCCATGATTATCTTGATATCTTTACAGCCAAGGATATCGACACCGCGACCAAAGTTTCTACCTTGGTGCGCACGTTGGGGCATGCGCGAACGGAACTATGGCCGGCGGTTGAATGGACACATTTCAAAGATGTCGTCCGGACGCTTTCAAACTCCTGAGTTCTTCGCATGACAAGATCGCCGGTATCTCGCGCTGAGATCCTGACCTTGCTTGGCGACCTTTCCGACGAGGCGGTGGTTTCCATCATGGAGTCAGGCGCGACCTTAGAGGATATCGAGACCGCGCTGCAATGGGCCGCTAGCGAAGACGATGTGATGGGAAAGTCAGGGCACACCTTATCCGGCCCCGCGGCAGCGGTTTATGATATCCTTCTTGCGGAAAGCGACACCAACGGCGACCGCCTAAGATAAATATCGGCGGCGGCTTTGCATTGCTCCGCCTCGCGACATTGAGCGCGTGGGCGACGGCGCGACAGAGAATGACAAGGGTGCCAGATTCGAAGTCGACGCTCATCGATATCGTACTATGCGGTGACGTGATGTTGGGCCGCGGGATCGATCAGATCTTGCCCGCCCCTAGTGATCCGCAACTCTATGAGGGGTTCGCTACTTCAGCAATCGACTATGTGATGTTGGCTGAAGAAGCCAACGGACCCATTACCCGGCCTGCGCAACTCTCATATCCGTGGGGCTTTGCACTCGAAGAGTGGAGACACTCTCCTCCCGATCTCCGTATTATCAATCTGGAGACGAGCATTACTAGAAGCGACGCCTATATTCCGAAGGGGATCAACTATCGAGTGAGCCCGGCCAACGCGGCGGCTCTTGTGACAGCGGGCATCGATTGCTGCGTCCTCGCCAACAATCATGTGTTGGATTGGGGCGTTGCGGGCCTTCTAGAGACGTTGGCGGTTACCGAGCAGCTCGGCATTAGAACAGCCGGCGCTGGGAGAACCGTGGAAGAGGCGAGCGCTCCGGCTATCCTGGAAGTCAAGGGCAAGGGGCGAGTGGCGGTCTATTCCTTTGCATCCGAGACAAGCGGAACTCCGAGGAGTTGGGTCGCCACGCCACTCACGCCGGGAGTCAATCTTATTCCCGATCTTTCAAATTCCACTGTCAGGCAGATCACCGAACTCGTCGAAGCGACAAGACGTCCTGGAGATCTGATCATCATCTCGATTCATTGGGGCCCGAATTGGGGCTATGAGATCTCACCACAGCAACGGCGATTTGCCCATGCCCTTATTGATCAGGCAGGCGTCTCCATCGTTCATGGCCACTCGTCGCATCATCCGCAAGCGCTTGAGATATATCGCGACAGGCTCATCCTTTACGGCTGCGGCGACCTCTTGAACGACTACGAGGGAATTGCGGGATACGAGAGATATCGAGGTGATCTGTCGTTGGCTTACCGCGCGACACTCGATCCAAACCGCATGTCTCTGGTCAACCTCGAGATGACACCATTTCAGATCCGGCAACTCTCTCTTCACCAAGCATCCGCGCACGATACGGAATGGCTGGAGAACGTGCTAGCCCGGGAAAGCGCGCCGTTCGGCGTCACGGTGAGACTCGGGCGAAATCGCACGCTTCACGCGGTCTGCTCGACAAAAGCGTGTGATGAAAAGCTTGTCAGAGAGTAGCGTTCCACAGCGCAGCAGGATATCATCTCGCGCGCGAGAACCACTCGCGTTCAAGGCTCATCATTCGTATTAGAAGGCTGGATTTCATGTCGGACACCGCTTGGCGCCATCCAGTAGCGCCCATCTCTGCCGAGGAACGCCAAGGTCGCATCGGGCGCCTCAGGGGAAGCATGGAAGAGCATGGCGTCGGTGGCGTCCTTCTGGGGTCGACTGAGAGCTTGAGATATTTCACCGGCCTGGTGTGGCGGCCGAGCGAGCGTCTTCTCGGAGCCCTCATTACCCCCAAGTCCCTTACCTACATCGTCCCCGGGTTCGAGCGCACGAAAGTGGAATCCATGCCGATCATCCCTGGCGCGATTGCGACGTGGGAGGAGCATGAGAGTCCGTATCTGCTCGTCCGCGACCTTCTCAAGCCCAACCACCGCTTGGCGCTCGACGAGCAACTGCCCCTTTTCGCCTATCACGGCCTTGCCGCAGCGATCGGCTCAGACCGGCTCATCGACGCGGGCCCCTTGACCCGTCCTTTGAGGGCCCGCAAATCTCCAGCCGAGTTGGCGCTTATGGCCCAAGCCAAGACCATGACGATTGAGGTCCACCGGCGCGCTCATGCAGCACTTCAGCCTGGCATGCGTGCTTCCGAGGTTGTCGCATTTGTCGACTCACAACATCGGGATCTCGGCGCTGCAGGGTCGAGTTTCTGCATCGTGTCCTTCGGTGTCGCCACCTCTTTGCCTCATGGGGCCGATGGAGACCCTGCCCTTCAACGCGGCGATCTTATTCTCGTTGACACCGGTTGCCGGCTGGATGGCTACCATTCTGACATTACGCGAACCTACATGATCGATGAGCCGACCGCTGAGATCGAGCGCATCTGGAGAATACAGAAGGAAGCGCAGGCTGCTGCGTTCGCGGCTGCACAGGTGGGAGCGACCTGTGAGAGCGTCGACCGGGCCGCCCGCGCGGTCATCGAAGCGAACGGCCTCGGCCCAGATTATCGTCTTCCAGGACTGCCTCATCGCACAGGGCATGGAATTGGGCTGGAGATCCATGAGGCGCCCAACCTCGTTCGCGGCGACGGTACTGCCCTCGCGCCGGGAATGTGTTTCTCAAACGAACCGATGATCGTCGTACCCGATCAGTTCGGTGTTCGCCTTGAGGATCATTTTTACATGACTGAGGATGGAGCACGCTGGTTCACGGAACCTCAGGCGAGTCTGACAGAGCCTTTTGCCGGAGTCGCGCCCTTCCCCCCTCGCGCTTAGTGCTGATGGATGGATCGACCGAGCGGTGGTCACCTTGACCTCCGCCTCTATGACGACCGCGTCAAGTCAGAACCGGCGGGGTGAGAAAGGCGTAGCGTCCACCGGTCCTCGTCGGTTGGAGATCTTCGCCGCCACTATCTCGGCGGTCACCGCGGCTTGTGTGAGACCATAGTGACCATGGCCGAACGCATACACGACTCTCTCGTCCCCGCGCGCGCTCCCGATCACCGGGAGAGAATCCGGAATAGAGGGGCGGAACCCCATCCAACGACGAGCAGGAATCCGAGAATCGAGATGCGGTAAAAAGTGTTTCAGGCGCGCGATCATCGCATCGGCTCGACGATGGTTGGCGGGCGCATCAAGTCCTGCGAATTCGACCGCGCCGCCAATCCGATCGCCGATATCGAGGGGCGTCGTCACAAACCCCTCGCCTTCGAACATGACCGGCCGGCTCAAGCCGAAAGTACCTGTTGGGAACGTGGCGTTGTATCCCCTCTCGGTGTCGAGCGGGATAGCATCGCCAAGTGACTTTGCGATGAGCTTCGACCACGCTCCTGCTGCGAGCACCACCCGATCGGAGAGAATGCCAACATCACTGACGTCGGTTACGACATGAACCGCGTCGTTGGCCGGCCTGATCGCGCGAGCTTCGGCGCGCACATGTCGGGCTCCTCTCGCAAGCGCAGCTGCCATCAATTCAGTCGCCAGCGTCGCCGGGTCGGAGACATGACACATGCCGGGATAGATGACGCCAACTGGAGCATTGTAGAGGCTTGGTTCCAGCGTTTTAAGATCACCTGAACCGATCATCTCAAACGGAATGTCAAATTCGCGCTGGCGGCGAAGGACATTTTTCGCCTTCGCAAAGGCCTCCTGGCTCCGCCATACCGAGAGAGTGCCGCGTTCACGCAAGTGATGCCGCAGGCCGCAAATCTCAAGCCGCCGCAGCCAGGCCGGCAGAGCCTCAGCATTGATTGAACGGATGGCCTCGATGCTGGCCTCGATCCGCTGAGGTGATGAAGCCCGTAGGAAGCGGACCAGCCACGGGGCAAGCCGCGGTAAATAGCCGGGCCGGATCGCGAGCGGTCCAAGCGGATCGAGAAGCCAACGGGGTACGTGGCTCCAAATCTTCGGCGAAGCAAGCGGCATGATATCGCAGTGAGCGATCCATCCGGCATTCGCATCCGTGGCTCTTCCAGATTTGTCACCTGGATCAACGAGCGTGACCTCATGCCCCTCGTCGAGGAGCGCGTGAGCCGTCGTTATTCCAACGATACCGGCCCCGATAATGGTCACTCGCATCGTGCATCCTATTCTTATCGTCGGAAGGCCACGTCATTCAGCTGTTCTTGATGTCGTCGACTACTTGAAATCCGAGAGCGAACGGATCGCGCTCATCGATGACAATGGTATTGAACCCTGTCACCCGCGCCCAACCCTCGATGGACGGAATGATCGCATCGCGATCCCCGACCTTTGCCCGCCCTTCGATGCGGCCGGTGAAGGTCGATCCGATGATGCTCTCGTGCACGAATGCGTCGCCTTCCACGAGCGCGCCCTTGGCGGCAAGATGAGCCATCCGGGCGGAGGTTCCCGTGCCGCAGGGAGACCGATCAATGGCCTTGTCGCCATAGAAGACCGCGTTGCGCGCTGTGCCCTCAGGGGTTTGCGGACGTCCCGTCCAGAGGACATGGGTTAGCCGGTTAATCGCCGGATTCTCTGGGTGAGAGATCTTATGGCGTTTGTTGAAATCTTCCCGCAGCTTCGGACTCCAACGCAGCACGTCGGAAGGATTGATCGCCGAAAGGTCCGAATAAAGCTCCTGCGGTTCTACGATAGCATAGAAATTGCCACCGTAGGCCACGTCGACCTTCAACCAACCCAGCCCCTCGACTTCGACATCATAGCCCGTCCCATACAAGAACGACGGGATATTGGTGATGCGGACTCGTTCGACGAACGGGCCGTTCTGCTCGTAGCGGGCTTCGACAACGCCGGCAGGCGTATCAAGTCTCAGAATGCCGGGCGCCTTCGGGTGAATGAGACCATTCTCGAGCGCAATGGTTACCGTGCCAATCGTGCCATGACCACACATCGGCAGACATCCGGAGGTTTCGATAAACAGGATGCCAACGTCGCAATCTGCGCGCGTCGGTGGATAGAGGATCGAGCCGGACATCATGTCGTGCCCTCTGGGTTCGAACATCAAACCCGTTCGGATCCAATCATATTCGGCAAGGAAGTGCTGACGGCGGTCGAACATCGTCGCGCCGTTCAGCTGCGGGATACTGCCCCCGGCAACGACTCTAACCGGGTTCCCACAGGTGTGACCATCGATGCAGAAAAACGTATGACGCGCCATGACGTAAGCTCGTACCCAATCGGCATATTGAGGATAAGAAGAGCGGCGAGCCAGGGGGCTCGCCGCCGGGATCGTTCTAAGCTGCCGACTTCAATCCGACGTCGGGAAGTTTCGGCCGGTTTTTGAGGGCCGCCGCCATCATTCGCTCAACCTCTTCACGCTCGTTCGCGCTGAGGGGAAGGCGCGGCGGACGCGTCAGATAAGACCCTCGACCCACGATGTGCTCACACAGTTTGATGCATTGCACGAGATCGGGGCGCGCGTCCAAGTGCAGCAAGGGCATGAACCAGTCGTAGAGCGCCCTCGCCTCCTCATACCGCCCCGCCTTTGCGAGGCGGAACAGAGTCTCGCCCTCTCGCGGGAAAGCATTCGACATGCCGGAGATCCAGCCGGCGGCGCCCAGCATCACACTTTCCACGACAACATCGTCAAGGCCGGCGAACAACACGAACCGGTCGCCGACCATATTTCTCGTGTCGGTGAAGCGACGGGTGTCCCCGGACGAATCCTTGAAGCAGACAATGTTCTCGCAATCTGCGAGGGAAACTAGGATATCCGGCGTCACATCGTTCTTATAGATGGGCGGATTGTTGTAAACCATGATCGGCAGATCGGTCGCCTTCGCGACCCCGCGAAAGTGCGCCGCCGTCTCATGGGGCTTGGACGAGTAAACCAAGGCGGGCATCACCATGACGCCGTCGAGACCGATGCGCTCCGCTTCCTGGGCCACCTCAGAAGCGAATGCAGTCGTAAACTCTGCGACACCTGCGATCACGGGGACCCTGCCCCCCGAAGCATCCTTGGCGGCCTCCATCACCGCGATCTTCTCGGAACGCGAGAGGGAGCAATTCTCTCCGACCGTACCGCAAACGATGAGGCCGGACACGCCGTCGTCGATCAGGCCCCCCATTACCCTGCGCGTCGCCTCGATATCGAGGTCGAAATTCGGCTTAAATTGCGTGGTGACTGCTGGGAAGACGCCTTCCCATCCAATTTTCCTGGCCACTCTACCTCTCTCCTCTAAACGATCTTGCATCCCAGCAATGTAGATTGTATAAAATCTATGATGTCAAGACACCTCGTTGACCATGGTGCTAAGGGGAAGGGCTCTCCCACGTCCCTGATTTGTGAATCGAATGGAACCCAAGGCCGTAACCCCACCCAGTCCAGCCAAGAAAACTCTCCGGCACCGGACGATCTCCGGTGCCGTGGCTGAGGCTTTGCGGCAGCGGATCCTCAACGGTGAGTTTGCGGCTGGGTTTCAGCTTCGTCAGGATGCCCTTGCCGATGAGTTCGGCGTCAGCCGAATTCCGGTACGAGAGGCCCTGATGCAGCTCGAGGCCGAGGGGCTGGTGAAGATTCATCCCCATCGGGGCGCGATAGTCTCCGAACTCTCGTTAGGCGAGATCGACGAGCTGTTCGAACTGCGCACGCTGCTCGAACCGCGCCTCCTCAAGGCCTCCGCACCTCGCCTCACGGAAAGCGACTATGTCAGGCTGAACGGCATTTTAGAAGAGTACGGCTCAGAACTACGGGCAAAGCATGTCGGTCGCTGGGGAGAGCTGAACACGGAGCTGCACATGCTGCTCTACCGCCACGCCGAGCGGCCTAAATCTATCGCCATAGTCGCCAACCTCCTCCAGGAGTGCGACAGGCATACTCGCCTTCAGTTATCCCTGACCGGAGGCATGGAGCGGGCCGAGGAAGAACACGCTGAAATCGTCAAGCTGTGCGCGGAGGGGCAAGTCGATGCGGCATGCTCTCTCTTGAAACATCACATCGAGCATGTCGGCAAGTCCTTGCGAGAGTTTCTGCGAACTCGGCAGAAGGCGTAAAGCCTATCCTGCATCCTGCCTCGTCCCAGTCGTGCGCTTAGCTCGAAGCGACGAGCCCCATCGGAGGCGTAGCCGAAGAATGGCTCGCCTTGCCGTAAAGCCCGCGATTGACGGGATCTGGCGACAGGGCATCCGTGAGACCGATGACGGTTTCCGCTGCCCCCAGGAGCAACGCGCCGTCGGGCATCATGATATTGGTCAACCGTTCTAGGACGTCGGTCTTGGTCGTCTTATCGAAATAAATGAGAACGTTTCGACAATAGATGATGTCGAACGGACCGAGATGATTGAAACCCTTGATGAGATTGAGAGGCCAGTAGTCAACCTTGGCGCGGATATGCGGCGCAATCTGCCATTGATCCCCAACCTGAGTGAAGTATTTCAGCAGCATCTGGATCGGGAGCCCGCGCTGCACCTCGAACTGGTTATAAAGACCGGCCTTTGCCTTCTCGAGAACCTCGGTCGAGATATCGGTCGCCAGGATTTCGAATTGCCATCCGGCGGTCCGTGCAGAGGCTTGGTCAAGCAACATCGCAAGCGAATAGGGTTCCTGGCCAGTCGAGGCCGCTGCACACCAGATCCGCAGCTTACGCGTCGAGGCTCTCGCAGCAAGAAAGCGCGGGAGCAAGACATCTCGGAAGAGGTCGAAAGGCCCCTTGTCCCGAAAAAAGAATGTTTCGTTTGTCGTCATCGCCTCGACGACCGCTGTTTCAAGGTCGCTCCGGCGCCCTGACCTCAGCTGTGCAACGAGAAGCGAGAGATTGTCGATTCCCGACTGCCGGCAAACAGTTCCGAGCCGGCTCTCGACGAGATAACGCTTGTCGACCGTCAAGGAGAGCCCTGAGCGGGTCTTCAGAAAGGCGCAGAGAAATTCAAAATCGAGTTCCGTCATAGGGTCGATCCGGTGATGTAGCCCTTGACCGCGGGCCCGATGGCTTCGAGGGGAAGGATGTCATGCGCGAGGCCAGCCTTTGCGACCCCTCCGGGCATGCCCCACACGGTGCTTGTGGCTTCGTCTTGAGCGAGAACCATCGCGCCGGTAGCGACAAGAGCTCGTGCACCTTGCGTCCCGTCCGATCCCATGCCTGTCAGAACCACCGCAAGGGCCGCAGGGCCAAGTACAGTGGCAGCATCGCGAAAAAGCACATCCACGGCAGGGCGGCAGAAATTGACAGGAGGGCGGTCGTCAAGGCGGATGACGGGATGCGCCGGACCAGATGAGATCCCCATGTGACGCCCACCGGGCGCCACAAAGATATTTCCGGGTAGAACTCCTTCGCCATCACGCGGCTCACAGACCCGCATCCCGAGAAGAGCACGGAGGTGATCGGCAAACACCGCCGTAAACATTGCCGGCATGTGCTGGACAATGAGGATCGGAACACGTTGCGCCACCGGACCAAGGCTCGTCAAAACCTCTTCAATGGCCCTTGGCCCCCCTGTCGAGGCGCCAATCAAGAGATATTGTGGGCGCGAATGGGCGGGCTTAGCCGCCGGGCGCAGGTACGTTGCAGCGGGAGCGGAAACCGCGTCAGCGCTTCTCGCTCGCGATCCCGCATGCGCCTTGAGTTTCTCGACAAGGTCGCAGCGAAAATCTTCCGATGTGCTAGCCTGCCGATTGCTCTCGGGCTTTGCAAGATAGTCGACCGCACCGAGAGAGAGACACTTGAGCGAAATCTCGGCATTGCGCTGTGTGAGCGTCGAGATCACGATCACCTTGATGCCGGGCTGCCTCTTGAGAAGCAATGGAAGTGCGGCAACGCCATCCATTTCCGGCATCTCAAGGTCGAGAAGCACGATGTCGGGCTTGAACCGGTCCAACGCATCCACTGCGATCCGGCCATTCGCAGCGGTCGTGACAACATCGAATTGCCCGGCCTCCGTCAGCCAGCGGGCGATGAGACCACGAATGACGACGCTGTCGTCGACCACCATCACGCGCGTGCGGCTCCTTCCAGGGGGAGCGGTTGAGGCCACGGGGTCGATGCTCATGAAAGAAACTCAAAAATCGTGTGATCGTGACGGACGGCCAAAATAGGCAAAGCGCTATAGGGCCCCGACCTCCTGAAATTTGGCCGTCAAAATGTCCTTGTCGAAGGGCTTCATGATGTACTCGTCTGCCCCCGCCTCGAGCGCCCGCGAGATATGGGCGATGTCATTCTCGGTCGTGCAGAAGACGATTTTGGGCCGCTCTCCGCCCGGCAGGCGGCGGAAGCGGGTCAGGAACTCATATCCATCCATCACGGGCATGTTCCAGTCGAGCAGAACGACATCGGGCATGTCCGCTAGGCAGATGGAAAGCGCCTTCTCGCCATCCTCCGCCTCAGAAACGCGAAAATTCATTTCCTCCAAAATCCGGCGGGATACTTTGCGGATCACGGATGAATCGTCGACCACGAGACAATGCTGCATAAATTCAAAACTCCTGAATCCGGCATCGACGGCCCATCGCCTCGTTCCGGTAGGATCATGTCGAACCTAGCATAGTCGGTAATCTGTCGTGGGGCTGGCGCGCTCTAGCTTATTTCATCGCGCTGCGTCGGAACGCGCGGAAGTACTCAACAGCCGCTTACTTGACCGCATGCCGTGCGGCCCGCTCTCTCCGTTGGATAAATACCCTTCATCAAGGAACTAATTCCCCGCATATGGGTCACACAGTTAGGGAATGTGTGAGCTTTGTTGCGGTGAGATCTATTTGCCGTTGACGGCGAATCGCCCGAACGGCATTTTCGAACTGCCTACTGATTCGGGGAGGGCGACCGAAGATCCAAGCACACGCGATCTTAAAGCAAAGTAAAAAACAAGTCGGCCGCGCGCCATGACGGCGACACGGCGGCATTCTCTCAGTGCTTGCGTTCATACAACCGTTTTTGGGCCGGGGGGCTTGATACATGTACATCGTCGTCGATGAGCGACAGATGGTGACGGCGGGATACGTCGCCAGTTTCGACCGGGAGGGCGTTTCCTCCCTCGGGCTGTTCTCGGGTGAGTTCAAGGACTGGCTTGGAGCCGCCTCCAATTCCGATCTTGAAGCCGTGCAGGGCTTCCTCCTCGGCGATTTCCAGGACCGCATGACCTGCGCCGACGTCATCCGGCGCCATTCCCGCGCTCCGATCATCGCCTTGAGCGAAGTTCGGTCCCTCGAACAGACCCTCGAACTGCTGGCCGCCAACATCGACGATGTGGTGCGCAAGCCCGTCCATGTGCGCGAGATCCTCGCCCGCTCCGAAGCCATCTGGCGGCGCATGAGCGGCGCCCCGACATCCGAGCGGCCTGAGCGCCTCAAGGTCTATTTCGATGGCCGCGATCCCGAGATCGATGGCGAGAGCCTGGTTCTGCCGCGGCGCGAGCGCCACATCCTCGAATATCTCGTTCGCAACCGCGGCCGCCGCCTGACCAAGACGCAGATCTTCAACGCCATCTACGGCATCTACAGCAACGATGTCGAGGAGAGCGTCATCGAGGGCCATGTCAGCAAGCTGCGCAAGAAGCTCAGACAGCGTCTCGGCTACGATCCCATCGAAGCCAAAAGATACATCGGATATATTTTCGTCGGATAAACTCAGCGTACCAGTGGCGAGATGACATGTCTCTGCGGCGCACAGCATAAGGCGCGCCCTCACGAATTGCTTTTCATTCGACATTTTTGATGAGTTTCGGAGTCTTCCCACTTCCATGATGCGCGTACGGTCGATCGCCCCCGTCACAGTCCAGTATGCAAGCGACTCGCTGCCTGGGCAGGCCGAGGGAATGCATATCGTTGCCCACAAGAACCGGTGGTCTCGCGTCACTCTGAAATTTGACGATATCGAACCCGGCACCTGGTGCGAATTCAGCTTCGAGATCAGCTGGCATCCGGATGAGCAGGCGCGCGCCGCTCACGACTTTGCTGCTGTAGGCGTTTCATTTCTCGCAGGCGATGGATCGGACCTCGACTTCGGTCATGTCCCAGGGCTAACGCGGTCTCAGATCGACCCACATAGCGATTATGTTCTCGGGCCCGTCTATCTCGAAGAGAATCCCGGTCACGTTGGGGCACACAAAGTTCGGTTCTGTTTTTTGGCTCCTGCCCCAACGCGGCAGATCCTTATCTCGGTCCGTAGCTGGCGCAACACGCACCCCTTCCAAATTGCTCGCACAACACTGCGACAATTCATTCATGCGGATCTGACAGCCTCCAGTGGTGAGGGGGAGCCAGGATCTCACGGGGATCTCACACAGCCTCTGCGATCTCCTCACAACCACAAACAATTACTGTCGGATCCCGTCTGGTTCCGCTATGCCCTCGTCCAGGGCAGGCCCCTGTCGGTTCGCGGGCAGATACTCGCACCGGATGGGTCGCAAGATGGCGCTTTGGTGCGGATCATATTTCGAGATTCCCAGGACGAGATCATTGCGCCGCCCTACCCTGGCATCGCTATGATTCCTGCGCTCGGCGCATTCATCAATATTCCCGCCAGTACCCGCGCCCGGCGGTTCACGTTGGATCTTTCTCCTCCGGCACAGGCAGTCTCCGTCGAACTGGGGTTCCAGGCAAAGCGCAATGACGCGCCCGTCAATTTGATTGTCCCGCTCGAAGTATCGACCGCCGACGATATTCTACGAGAGGCCATATCCGAAGAGACGCAGGATGCGGCACAGTTCCTTGAACGCCTCGCCGCAAAGCTGGATCTCGTTAGAGAACCAAACGCTAGCGTTGATCTGAAGGCGCTTCTGGACGAGGAAGCGCCAGGCCCGCTTCTTCTCGTAACGCAACGCCGGCTCCGAGCACTGCAGCGAGGAGACCGCCGCCAAGTTTCATTGAATCGGTTACAGCTCAGCGCGTTCTCTCCTTGGCGCATTCCTGAGGATCTCACTTGGAGTGAAGACCCATTCCATTCGCTGGCATGGCGGCTGGAATTTCAGTCCCTGTCTTGGCTCCTTGACCTCACGGTCGGGGCGAATCCGAAAGACTTAGCTCATGCGCTGCAATTGGCTCTTTCATGGTCACGGAGTAATTCTTCGGGCGAGCTCGCGGATAGCATAAGTGCCCATCCGCTGCCTCTGGCTGCGCGCGCCGAGGCGTTCCTCGAACTTCTTTCAATAAGCCTGAGAGCCGAAGCGAAGGTTACTTCCTCGACCCGTCTCGCCCTCGTTGGAGAAGTTGTGCGGCATTGCTTCGCCCTGGCACAAATTCTCAGCCAGAACATTTTCTCGCATTCGATCTATCAAATTCACGTCGCAAGCGCTCTTCTCGCGCTCGCACACGCGCTACGGCGTTTTCCGCTGTCGAGCCACTGGGCTTCTGTCGCGCTGTCTCACCTGAATGACGGATTTGATGAACTGTTAGATCCGGATGGCACTCTGAATGAGCCATCGCAGCATTATCGGCTGGAGATCATCTCGCTGGGCCTCATCCTGACAACCATTCTCGAGGAGATTCCCGAGGCAAAGAACTTCGTTCGCTCTCTTGCGCCCAGGCTGAAGGCAGCTCTGCTGAATGCAATCATCCTCGCCGACCCCGCGGGCATGCTGCCTCCATTTGGTGATACGCCATCCGGCCTCCATCACGCATCCTGGCTTAATCGGCTTATCGCATCTTATGGGCAGTCAGTCAGCTCCGACCGCCGCATTAAGGCTGCGCTCTCCTATCCACGCGGCGCTAAGGTACTTGCTCTCCCCTCCACGGGCGCCATTGTTGCACGGCACTATGAGCCCGGCGCGGAGTGGGGACATTTCTGCGCCAACATCCCGCAACAAGGCGCATGTCACGGGCACAATGACTGTACCTCGTTCGTTTACTCTTCCGCCGGTGTCCGGTGGATCACAGACCCGGGTGGTGCGCGCGAGTTCGAAAGCGGCCCTATTCGACAATATCTGACGGTGTCGCGGACCCATAACATCGCAATCCCCGACCGGCGGGAGCAAACGGCGGGAGTTGCGTGGATCCGGTCGATCACCAAAGTTGACGGCGCCAACGTTTTCGAGGTCGCGAGCAACGTCAATGGCCCTGACTATGACCATCGCCGGATCTTCGTGTGCGCCCGCGACTTGGCCGCGATCGCTGTCTTCGATTCCTTCGAAACCTCCGATCGCCCTCTATCGACGGAAGGTTTTCTCCATTTCGAGCCTGAGGTCGCTGTAACCCTCTTCAATCAGCATTTGATCATGGGTTTCCGGGACGAGAAGAAGCTTCGGATCGTCCCTCGTGCGGTGACCGGTCGCCTTGCCGGCATCGAGGTCATCCACGGGTCGAACGAACGCCCGTCGTCTGTCCAGGGCTTCGTCTCGCGTCGCCCGGGGTCGATAGAGGCTGCGGGCGTTCTACGTTATGCCTTTGCGGGACAAGGCCGCGTCTGCGGTGGCGTCGTGATAGCGACGACCGAGGATAGCCTTAAAACGATCACGGGCATCATCGAAACCGAAAAAGTGGGCGCGCTCCTCAGAGCTCCTTAGAGGCAGCTAGGCTGATTATCGGCTATGATCGAATGTCTTCTTTGCCGACAAAGTTGAAATTCTCGATGAGAACGTCTTTGACGATGTCGGCTCCCAACCGCTCATTGACGCTAACTCTAATGTTCTTCAAGAGCGCCGAAACGTCATACTTCGACAACTTCCTAAAATCTAACTTCTCGTCAGTGTAAATCTGCCGAAAAGTCTCGTCGATGATGAACGTGTTCGGCGGAACGGGGAGACTACGGAGTGTCTTGGCGTCAGCTGTGAAAACGAGGTTGGCTACTACGTACCCCTGCACCGCCCCTTCTGCTATGATGGGAACGTTGATGACGCGCACCTTCTGGTACTCGAGGCCTTCGAGATACTCTTCCTTTTTCGCGAATTTGACCCCTGTGCCCCAATAGACAGCGGCATAGCAGGATATCAGCGTGATGGCGCAGATCCAAAACCCGGTGACCAGAATTCTCGCCATCCCGTCTTAACCTCATGCGTAGGCGTTGGCCGAGTAAGTGCCGTCCGATTCAGCATTCTTGATCGCGCTGGCGATGATTTCGGCCACCTCCCGAACCGCCCGAAGATGCATTCCGATAGCAGAATGATTCCGCTCGAGCTTCGTCCGCAATTGCGCCAACCGCGCAGCGGTACTTTCGTCGAGCGTCGTGCCCTCGACTGTGCGCGCCAGTCGACTTAATTCCAAGAGACTTTGGCTCTTGCGCCGATTGAAATCTTCCTGATCCATCGGGCCACGTGAGAGCAATGCAACTGTCTCCGCCTCGATTATCTCTTCAAGGCGTTCAATAGATTGAATGATCATGTTTATCTCGTGGTCCGTTTGATAAGCGGGAGAAAGGCCTATAGGTCGCCGACAGAATCCGGACGCTCGGACCGAGGAAGCGGCGCATCCGACTGGGGACCCGTTGAGGGATGTGCCGCGAACACCTTCTTCGCGATCCCGATTCCACCCGCCTTTGCGATCTGCGCGCCGATCTGCTCCGCCATCATGGATTTCCACACACTTCCCGCGGTGCCCTTGCCAAACACGTTCTCCGAATCTTTCGGCAACATGCTCTCGATGAAGCTTTGCAGAATGAAGGCCTCGAACTTCTGGTACGCTTCAAGCGGTTTTCCGGCGGAACCGGCCGCATCGCTTCGAATGACGTTGCGGGCCGAATATAAGTCCATTCTTAACGGAGCGGTCGAGCGCATGGCCGCTCCATCCAGAACGCTTCCGAAATCAGTGTCCTCTGCTCGGGAAGCCTCCGAAAGCCTGCTTGCAGCAGCCTGATATCTCGTCGGATTGGCGGCGAGCGCCACCTCCTGAATGATATCGGATGGCAGATTGATTCCCATGGATAGCTTCCGCGATCCCCTGTTTACCATTCACCGGATAGCACTCAGAGCTTACGGGAGGCTTGCGCGCGCGAAGCGAGCCCGTCCAGCAGCCGGAGCAAGCTGTCCTTCTCGGCCGCCCGCTGACTTTCAAGGGAAAGCGCATCGCTGAAGCGCTCCATCCTTTTTGCCTGCATGGCGCGATCGCGGGTGACCTTAATCTGCGCTGTCTCGGCCTGCCGCAATTGGTCTTCTTCTCTCGCGAGATTGTTAAGACGGCGAGCGGTCGGCTCGACGAACAGGCCATGCAACGGGTCCTCATTATTCAGCGCCTCAATTAGCACGACTTGAGCACCTTGGAGATCCGTTATCTGGCGCTGAAGCACCGCGAGCTTCCACTCCGAAATCCTGTGCAGTTGCTCCTGCACTTTCCGCAAGCGCTCAACTTTCTCAAGGTGCTGCTTAGGCATAACTTTTCAACCCTGAGCCACCCAGGCTACAAACCCGGCCATGAAGAGTGACATGAAATCTTTCAGCAAAAAATAGATCATGAATAGCCCCCCGATCAGCACAAACGGCGTCGAGAGGAAGTAGACCGGGATGAGAGGCGTTAGCTTATTTGCAATCCCGACTGCAAGATTGACGATGACCGAGTACACAATGAACGGACTGCTGATCTGCAGCGTCAGCAGAAACGCGGCGGAAATTTGGTCTGTCAGCTGTATCAAGGAGACTTGGGCGCCAAAGCCTTGCCCTAGCGGGATTCTGGAGTATGAAACCAGGAGCCCGCGGAAAATCTCCCATTGCAAATCGGAGAGAAAGAACAGGACGGTCGCGACCATCATCACAAGCGACCCGATTGCCGGCATTGACTCCGCTTCGTCGATGGAGGTTCCTGGGATGCTGCCGAACCCAATCGCCATGGCAATCGCCGTCATCATCGTCTGCAGCGCCATAAAATAGACCCGACCGAGCAGGCCGATCAAAAGTCCGGTCACGGTCTCAGACGCGATAAGGCCGAAGATCACAAAGTCACTCTGATTCTCAAGGCTCCCGGAGACCTTGCCAACGATCAGAGGCGATAGCGCGAGCGTAACCGCCAGCGCAATAAAGAGCCTCACCTGGGGTGGCATGCGTGCGCTAGACAGTCCGGGCACGATCAGAATGCATCCGCCGACCCGGCAGAAGATCAGAAAAACAGCAATCAATGTTGCAGGCGTGATGTTCGTCACGAAACGGTCCCGAGGGACTTGATTTCGACGCCGCGCGCGATCTCCAGATGCGACAGAACCGGCAGAGTCGAGAATAGCCGCTCGATGATCATTCTGACATAGGGGCGCGCATCGGGGGCCGTAACAAGCGCGAAGGTATGCGCTTCTTTCATTTTCTGCTTGATCGCTTCGGATGCCTCTGTTCCGAATTGCTCGACGAGGCGAGGGTCGATGTCGAACTCGATGACCTCGCCCTTGGCATCGCGTTTTAGGCTTTGATGAAAGGCCAAATCCCACCGATTGCCGAGGCGCAGCACATTCAGCACCCCATCTTCAGCGAGATCCCCACAGATCTGCTGTGCAATGCGCATCCTGACGTGCTCGACGACCTGTTCCGAACGCCGGGCATGCGGCGCGATTTCGGCAATGGCCTCCAGAATGAGATGCAGATTGCGGATGGACACTCTTTCCGCGAGAAGAAGCTTCAGAACGGCTTGCAGGCCGGAGTAGGAAATCTGAGAGGGGCATATATCGTCAATGAGCCGCTTATATTCCGGATCAAGCCTGTCCAGCAGCGCGCGCATATCCTTGTAGGATAGAAGGTGCGGAAGATTGTTCCGGATGACTTCGCTCAGATGCGTCAGCAGGACCGAATTGCTATCGACCGGATTGAATCCGCCACGCTTAACTTCACTGACATAGGCATCGGAGATCCACATGGCTTTCATGCCAAAGGCCGGTTCCCGGACCTCGTCGCCGGGAACGTCCGGCGTGGGTCCGTCTCCAAGGATAACCAGAAGTTCGCCAGGCCGCGTTTCCTGCGATGCGACGACCGTACCATGGATTTTGATCTGGTAGCTCTTGGGCGCGATGTTGAGGCTGTCGGAGAGCTTGATATCCGGAACAACGAAACCGTATTGCTGCGCGAACTTCCGGCGCATCTTGCTCACACGATGGGCCAGATCGCCGTGCGAGCTTAGGAGTTGCACAGCGAGATGCTTGCCAAGGCAGAGTTCGATCTCCGCCGTTTTGAGAGACTCTTTAACCGAGTCGCGCGCCTCGGTCCGGTTCTTTTCTTCTTCGGCCGCCGCCTTGGCACTGGCCGCAGCCTTCTGCTCAGCCAATCGACGCGGTATCGTATAGGCGACGAATGCTAGCAGCAATCCGAGGGCCGTGAAGGGCACAAGCGGCAGTCCCGGCACGAGAGCGAAGACAAACATCAGAGCCGCGGCAACGGTCAGAGCGCGTGGGTAGGCGCCAAGCTGACCAAGAACCGCCTGTTCGGCCGGTCCTCGTGTCCCCCCCTTCGAGACCAGAAGACCGGCCGCGAGCGAGACGACAAGAGCCGGGATTTGAGCGACCAGACCGTCACCGACAGACAGCTTGGTGAATACATCGGCAGCCTTTGAAAGAGGCATCCCGTGCCGCGTGACACCGATAATGATACCGCCGAAGATATTGACGGCGATCGTAATCAGGCTTGCGACGGCCTCCCCGCGCACGAACTTCGAGGCGCCGTCCATAGAGCCGAAGAAGGCGCTCTCCTCCTCCAGCTCCCGCCGGCGTTGCTGGGCCTCCTTTTCGTCGATCAGGCCAGCGGAAAGATCCGCATCAATGGCCATTTGTTTGCCGGGGATCGCATCCAACGTGAAGCGCGCCCCAACCTCAGCGATGCGGGTCGCGCCCTTCGTGATGACGAGAAAGTTCACCGTGATCAGAATAATGAAAACAACGAGGCCGATTACGAAGTCGCCGCTCATGACGAACTGCGAGAAACCGTTGATGACATGGCCTGCTGCGGAGACGCCCTGATGCCCATTGGCCAGGATCAGGCGTGTCGTCGCGATACCAAGCGCCAAACGCAATAGCGTTACGATAAGAAGTACCGTCGGGAACGAGGAGAATTCCAGCGGCTTCTGAATCCAAAGCGCGACCATCAAGATCAGGACCGACAACGCAATGGAGAGCGCGAGCCCCATGTCGATCAGGAATGCCGGGATAGGGAGGAACAGGATCGCGAGAATGCAGACGATGCCGCCCGCGAAAGCAATATCTCGGCTTTTGTTGCGCTCTAGGCTTGCAACCTGGCTAGTCGCCATATGGGCTCAATTCCCTCTTCACGCTCAACCCGAGCTGAATCGGCCATCAAGCTTGCGCGAGCGTCCCCTGCCCGTGAGATCGGCTGCGGCGCAAGGCTACCCGTGTTGGCCTAGAACCCTGTGGTGATCCTGCTATAGACCTGCTCCGTGAAGGTGAAAATCTGTGACCCTACGAACGATCCGGTCAAAAGGGTCACAAGCAGAATCGCAATGATCTTGGGGATGAATGTCAGCGTGACTTCCTGAATCTGTGTCAGCGCCTGGAGGAGAGCGATGCAGATTCCCACCACCATCGCCGCTCCGACCGCCGGACCGGCCGCTATGATGATCGTCCAGATCGCTGTCCGGACGAGTTCTAACGCATCGACCTCATTCATTGTCAGCTGATCGTAACACCGGGGCCGAGGAGGATTTCATTTCCATTCCCCAGATTGGCCAGTGCCCCGTCATTGGTAATTCGCACGGAGACCACTTTGCCGGTCGTTGCCCCATCCGCCGAGGTGACGGTGCGCCCAATTACGGCGTCGGCCTGGGTCAACGCAGAGGAGGAGAGTAACGCGTCAAGTTTTGAGTTACCGATCATGGTCTGCTCAACTTGGGAAAAGGTCGCTAGTTGAGCCATATAATCGGTCGATTTCATGGGATCCGTCGGATCCTGGTTCTTCATTTGCTCAAGGAGCAACTTGAGAAAGGTATTGTAATTGAGGGTTGGGGTTGATGCCGGGGTGGCGGACTTTTTGTTGGACTGCTGGGTTGCATTCGTGGCCGCAATTGAACTGACGTCCATTTCTGATTCCTCGCTATGCTGCCTGAATTGGCTTAGCTTCGGGCTCGCCCGGGAGAATGGCGCTCTCCATCACAAACAACCCCCGAATGATCTTGAGGGCATCAAAGGCACGACCAGCGTCGATCATTTCTGCTGCGTGCTTCAGCCCGTTTATGATCTCACGATGTGTAAAGAGCTTTTGGGTTTCCCGATGAAGGTCCTCATAAACCGATTTCGCTTTTTCGGAATTACTCGGATCAATCAGAAGGGCCTGAGCGACGAAGTACAGCTGTCGCAAGGGCGTCGTCGCGTCCTCGACTTGAAGCACATGATTTTCGAGTAGAAATGTGGCGTCGTTCAAGAGCTCGATCGACACCTTCCGGTCGACCCTGAGAACGGCGCCATTAATGAAGATTCGTTCGCCCGCCTTGAGCGACAGATGCATGGATTTGCTCATCGCAAGCCATCACGGATCATCGTATTGATATCGATAAGTCCCCCGAAGCTGGACGACTGACCTTGGCGAATTCGGTCGACCTCTTTCATGATCCAAAGACCGACTGACACCAGTTGCGCGCGCAGCGTCTCCGGCAATCCGTTCTCTTGGCTCACCAGGTCGTCAATCAGGAGGCCCCAGAGTCTTTGAACGAAGAAGAGGGCATCTGCGCCCTCTTTCGAGTTCGCTCCGGTGGCGCTCGCGGTATTGAGCAGGTCTATTGCCCGGTCGAAGGCAAGTTTCTCCCGTTCGCGGCATCCATCGGATGCATCCTCCAGAATTTCGGCATAGGAAAATCGGTACATGATGCCACCATCAAGCGGGGTTACAGATAGTTGATAAGGCTGATCTGACGTAATTGGGACGTGAGCGAATAGGACATCTGGATTTGAGTCGTCAGAGCATCGACTCTTGTTTTCGCCTCACCAGGATCGACCTCTTCCAACCTGCCGACGCCCTGGTCCAGAATGTTCTTCTGAAGCCCCATGCGCTCATTGGCCTCGGTCACTCTCTTCTCTGCCGTGCCGAGTTGCGCTTGAATGTCGACAACTCCGTTGTTTGCGTACCCTAGTGTCGATATCATCTTGTCGACGATGACCTGTTGCGCTTCGGTCCTCAGTCCGGAAAGGCCAAGATCCGCTGCCATGGTGTAGGCCATAGCGAGGTTACGCATCGCATCCTGATTGGCGTTCGTCGAAGTTTCGATTTTCTCGGTCGCGGAAATCCGGCTCTCGATATTTTGGTTTGATGCACTCGACCAAGTACCCTGCCAGTTCACCGGATCGAAGAGCGTCGCGAACGCTCCGTTCAGGAAGGTATCCATCTGAGCTGCGGTGATGTTGAACGCCGCCGGATCCGTTTGCGAGACTCCGAAAGCCGCCATGAAGGCGGCGTCGACCGCGGCCTTTGTCGCTGAGGGAGGAACATCCGTATACTCAGTCACAGGCTTTTGCTTCGTGTTCGTTCCCGCAAAGATATATTGCCCGCCGGTCGACTTGTTCAGCTCGGATACCAGAGCCGTAAGTTGGATCTTTGCGCCATCCTGCACCGTTTTGGCGCCGCGTTCCAACGGTGGAACCGACAGAAGAGAGTTTAGAAAGGACTCGGCGGATGTGCGGATATTATCGAGGGCTGACTTCGTTCCGCCAAGCCGGAGGGAGACGGTCCCATTGCTGTCGATCAAGGCATCTAGTTCTGCGCGCTCCTGACGAAGCGTAATCGCCTGACCTGTGCGCGAACCCAGAGCAAGCCCGACATCAGCGTGTCGCCCAGTAACAATCTCTTGATTGGCCTTTGCAAGATCGGCTTGCAGTTTGTTCACCGCGCTACGTGGTGAATTCCAGAGATTCAATGTGGATATGAAACTCGTCTTCATGGACTTATCTCACCGCGCTCAACAGCGTTCTGAGCATCTCATCGATCACCGAAATGAGCTTTGCTGACGCAGCATATGACTTCTCGAGCTGCAACATCATCGCAGTCTCATCGTCGGTGTTGACGCCCGTTGCATTTGACAGCGCCTCTGAGGCACGCCCAAGGAGCGTTGTTTGATAACTGGCGGCGGTCGCAGCATCCTTGCGCGTAGCCTCAAGCCAGCCCGCAGACGAGGCCGCAAATCCCTGAAGGCTTGCCGTCGCGCCCAGGCCGAGAGTGGGATCGAATGCCCGGTCGGATGCGATCTTGTCACCGAGCTCGTACAAGCGATCGGAGAAGGCCGCATTGGTGCCTGGCGCGCTCGGATTATAGACGTAGCTCGCACCGTTGACCCCTCCGTCCCGGAGCAAATCAAGGTTTCCCCCTTGGTCTGGATCAACGAGTGCATTGATACTGATCGTTCCCGCGAGCCCCTTCAGTGCCGCGCCGGACGGCAGAGCCGGCCCTCCGGGATAAGTGAAGAGGCCTGGGCTATCCGGAAGAACTGGGACTGCCGATTGATCGCTCTCGGCAAAAGCCTCGACCAGCCCTCTCGCGACCTCGTCCAGCTGCGCTTGATACGCGGGAGCGATGTCGTCGCGCACGGTCGCCAGACCAACGATCCGCCCGGAGTGCAGCGGCATGGGAGCGCCGGCCCCTGTTACCTGGACCCCATCGATGTAGACGGCGGATCCGACGGTCCCAGCGCTGTATGTATGGGTCGGATTGAACGTAACTGAGCGGGCCGTCTTTTCAAACAGCGCGACGCCACTTTCGGTATAGATGGCGACGTCGTTGTTATCCCGCGTGGCAATGGTGATTCCCATCTCCTCGGAGAGCTGTGCGAGGATGTGGTCGCGCGTATCGAGGCTATCAGTGACATCCGCCCCGGAGGCTGTCCCTTTCACAACGGCCCTGTTCACCGTTTCGAACTGACGCAGGAGGTCATTGACGCGGTTGACTGATTCAACCATCTCGGCATCCGCGTCCTCGCGGACCTTCTGTATGGTCTTCGTCGCGTCATTGAGCGCCGCAGCCAAATCACTCGCTCGCGTCAAAACTGCCTTTGCGAGGATCGGATTATCAGCCTCCTTCGCGTATTGCTGTAACGCCGAGTTAAGGGCCCCGATCCGGGCAGCTGGCGACTGATTGAGCGCCGTGTCGCTAACAGTCTGCTTGAGCCTGTCTAGCCCATCCGAAATCGCCTGCTTCCCCGCAAGATCCGATGTCGCCCCCAGCATCTTAAAGAAGAGCGCGGGGTCGCTGGCACGGGTGATCGACACTCTCGCCGATCCACCGCCGGTGACGAGAGTCGCGATCTTTCGGGAATAGGAAGGATCTGTCGCGCCAGCAGTATTGCGCGACACAACTGCCAGCTGCGAAGATGACGCTTGGAGCGATGAACGCGCAGTATTCAGCGCAAGTGATAAGGCCATGATATCAGGCTCCAGCAATGGCCACAGGAAGAACTCAACGCTTGAGGCTCATGAGAACGTCAAGAAGTTCGGACCCAGTTTGAAACACTTTGGAGTTCGCCGTGTATCCTGTCTGAGCCTCAATCATCGCGGTCAGTTCGGTGCCAATATCGACGTTCGACTGCTCCAATGCGCCAACCGCAATTTTGCCCAAACCACCCTGCTCCGCAAATCCGACCTGAATGCCGCCGGAGTCGATGCTCGCCTCATAAACGTTTCCGGCACGGGGCGTCAGATTGTCAGGGCTGGGTACGTTCGCGAGCGGAATCTTGTAGGCCGCGATGCGCGTACCATCTTCATAAACCGCATAGACGGTGCCGTCGGATCCGAACTCCGCTCCCTTGACTGCGGTTGGGGCATTGCCGTTCGCCGCACCCTTGACGTCGTATTCTCCTGCGAGCTGCGTCATGCCCGCCATATCGAGAGTAAATGGCTGACCGTTGGGGATGGTAAACGCCATGGAACTGGCGCCAGTCAATTGACCCATCACATCGAAAGTCAGCGTCGCCGGCCCTGCAAGAGGCGTCGCTGGGAAGCTCGCCGGATTGGCTGCGTCGAACACAGCCACCTCCCAAGTGTTCGCTGACGACTTCGTTAAATAGATATCGAGCGTCACCTTATTGCCGACATTGTCATAGGTGACGAGGGACGACTTCTTCGAGAAAGTGGCGCCCGCCGGCGGGCGGCTCGCTGCTGGCACTGCGGCCTCTGAGAACGGGAGATTTCCGGTGACCATACCGTCAGTGGAGGGGCGCGCCTGCATCGCCATCGACGAGACATTGACAGGCACCAAGCCGCTAAGGCTATTCAGCGCAACATTGGGCGCGCCGCCGGCGAGGCTGTAGCCAAGAAGCTGGAAGCCCGCGGCATTGACCAGGTTGCCTGACGGACCATCGATGACGAAGTTTCCGGCGCGCGTCAGATAGGGTGTCCCAGACTTATCCGATACGACGAAGAAGCCGTTGCCGGAGATCGCAAGGTCACTTCCCGAAGTCGTATATGAAATGGGTCCTTGGTCACCAATCGAGTAGCGAACCGTCGTGTTGACGGCGCCCGAATTGTACGCGCCCTTACCGGATGAAAGAATGAGAGACGAGAATTCAGTTGAAGCCCGCTTGTAGCCACTCGTGCTCGCATTCTGGATATTGTCGGCGACGGTTCCCAACTTGTTGGACTGGGCGTTCATGCCGGAAACGCCGCTGCGGAGGACGCCATAGAGACTCATCGTGGGCTCCAAAAATATATGTCGCAGGATAAGTAGACGACGATTGGCTTGCGCGGGGCTGGCTTACCCGGCGATGCGAAGAGGCAGGACATCAAACCAGGCTGGCCCATCATTTCCGCAATATCTCTGCAAGCTCTTGGAAGGCGTCGGTGCTCGCGGGCATTGCTGGGTCTTGCCGTAACGCATCATAGATCTTCGGCACGAGAGCCACGGCCTGATCGAGTTCGGGATCGTTTCCGGGGTTATAACCCCCCATAAGACGAAGATCGCGCGTGTCTTCAAAACGCGCGATCATGCTTCGAAGCCTTCTTACAAGTTCCTTCTGCTCCGAGGTCCAGACATTGTCTGCAAGACGGGAGATCGAGCCAAGGACGTTGATCGCCGGATAGCGCCCCTGATCCGCAATGGCACGGTCAAGAACGATGTGGCCATCCAGGGTTCCTCGAATGCTGTCCGCGACCGGGTCATTGTGGTCGTCACCGTCAATCAGAACTGAGAAGATCCCGGTAATGGAGCCTTTGCCCTCTTCACCCGGGCCGGCCCGCTCAAGGAGCCGCGGTAGATCGCTGAAGACGCTTGGCGTGTAGCCACGAGCAACGGCTGGCTCTCCCGCCGCCAGGGCAACATCGCGCGCTGCATGAGCAAATCTCGTGACAGAGTCGACGATGAGGAGAACAGATTCGCCGCGATCACGGAAGTATTCTGCGATGCAGAGCGCGGTTTTGGGGGCCTGCCTTCGCATCATGGGACTTTCGTCGCCCGTTGAGACGATCATCACCGCGCGGTCACGGGTCTGTTCAATCGGCCCTTCGAGAAATTCCCTCACTTCGCGCCCTCGCTCCCCTACCAGGGCGACGACAATGGTATCGAACCCTTGGCACCGGGCGAGCATTGAGAGCAACGTGGACTTTCCAACGCCGGATCCTGCGAAGATGCCGATGCGCTGGCCATGGCAAAGAGGCGTAAACAAGTCGATCGCTCTGACCCCCGTCTTGAGGGAACTTTGCACGCGTGCGCGGCTCATCGCGGGGGGCGGCTCGGCGTCGCTCGGCATGGGGTCTGACCCGATCGAAAGCGGACCTAAGTCATCGATCGGATCGCCCATTGCATTGACGACCCGACCCTTCCATAGCGGATGCGGCATGAGGCTGGCGTGCCCCAATCGGCGTGCACGATAGCCTACGCTGGCGTCGATACGGCCCTCGAATGGCTTGACGACGACTGCGTCGGCGTCGATCCGCACAACTTCGCCGATCTGAATGCGGCCGTTTGCGTCAAGACCGATCCGATCTCCCAATCGCACGAACTGCGAAATCCCGCTAACGCTGTAATGGCTTGGGGCAACCTCACGGACGATGCCGCTCACGTTGAGCAAGTGAGATGACGACAGACCTGCCGTGATTGCCGCTTCCAACCGATCCAGAGCGTCCATAGCCGGCCCTTCATGTCATCCTAACGGTCGATCAGGCACTAGGCCCCAAAGCGCGAATTGCGCTTAACATGGATGATTCCGTCTCCGAAATCGTCGAAGCGGCACTGTCGAAGGCGCGCGAGATCGAGATCATTCTCGTCATCTCGAGGACAGGGTTGACGTTGGCTCCCTCGGTGAACCCCTGCTGCACACCGATTGACGTGAAGTCCTGCACCGCGGTTGCCGGCATGCTCGGAATGACGCTCGCGTTCCCGGCGCGCGTCAAATGGCTCCGACTATCAATCTTGAAGAGTCCCAGAGAGCCGACTTGGCTGTTGTCCTGGGACATCATCCCGTCTTTTCCGATACTCAGAGGCCCACCTGTGGGATTGACAACGATTGGTGTTCCACCAATGTCGAGGACGGCATACCCCTCCATCGTCTGAAGGGCCCCACTCGCATCCATCTTCATCCGACCATCCTTGGTGTAAGCGGCCCCTGATGGAGTGTTGATGGACAGCCATGCATCACCCTGAATAGCAACATCGAGCGGATTATCCGTTCTGCTGATGGATCCGGGCCGGCGCGAAATAAAGGTGTCGCCCTGCGAAACAAACGCAACCGTCCCGGCTCCAGCCTCCGATAGAACGGACTCGAATTTCACTTCCTCCGCACGGTAGCCGGCCGTGCTGAGATTTGCGACGTTATTGGCGACCGTATTCAGCCGTCGCTCAAGGGCGACCTGCGCAGAGAGCGCAACATAGAGTCCCGATTGCATTCTTAAGAACCACCCAGCTTAATTCGCTGCAAACTCATAAGGAGATCGACGTTCATACCCCCGCCCGTTTGTGCGGCGTCGAAAAGAGTAAGGACGGGCGTTGAGGCTGTGCTATTCTGGGCATCCCAAAGGCTCGCGAAGCGCTGCAGGAACCGCTGGACTCCCTCAGGCTTCTGAAAACTCGTGAGATCGAGCTTCCGCTTGATCATCGCGGCCTGCGCGTCAACGTTTCCGCCCATCGCTTCCTGCGAGAATCCGAGCGCCGTTCGGGCGACCTGCAACAGGGCGGGGTCCGCGAGGATGTCGTAAGGACTCTTGATGCTCGCCGCGTTTCGCTGGAAATAGAGAGCGAGGCGAACGCCGGAATCTTCATCGCCGATAGAACTCTCGAGCGATTGGCGAACGTACTTGTCGATTGTACCCTGCTGGGCCTGGTCAAAAGACGTCGTCGCCTCTTTGTACCGGACGAAATTAAATGTGCCGACAAACTCTTTGTAACGTTTGTCAGAAAGGCGATTCGCAAAGCTATCCTTGCTATCGATGCCCTCTGTCAGAGCCTTACGCATGAACGCCTTTGCGTAAGTCATGTCTTCGAGGCCATAGGCCTTCATCGCATATTTGTAGAGCCTGTTATCAGCCAAGAAGGCGTCGATTGACTTCACCTTGCCGATGTTCTTCAGGTAATAGTCCGTTTCTCGCGAAACGATAGGCTCCGACGCCGTGCGGTTCAGAGACTTCTGCAAGTCCCTGGAAATCAACTGATAGTTTGTGAACGTTGATGTCATGAGGATCACCTCTATCAATTCCTGGTAAACCTCTAAGCTTGCTCGAACCTGACCCGGACGATTTCCAGCCTCGCGCAAGCCTCTCCCGATAGGTTCCCATTATCTGGATCTGGATGTGAGGCAGGGTCATTGGGCGTTATCATCGGCTTTGTTATTGCGGTGGTCTCGTTGTTTGGCGGGTTCGTCGCGATGGGCGGCCACCTTGCCGTCATCTGGCAACCTTGGGAGTTCGTAATCATCGGCGGTATCGCGATCGGTACTTACATCATCGCAAACCCCATGCCGACCGTCATAGATACCGGCCGGGCGGCAGGAGAAGCTATCCGCGGCTCTGTGCCGAAGCGCCCGGAATACCTCGCGCTTTTGGGACTTCTTTATGCACTTATGCGAGAACTTCGCAGCAAGCCGCGCAACGAAGTCGAAGGTCACATCGATGACCCGCAAAATTCCGAGATATTTAAGAACTTCCCGGAAATTTTGAAGGCGCCCGAACTCACACTTTTCATCTGCGACTACGTTCGTCTCATCATCATTGGAAACGCGCGCCCGCACGAGATTGAGGCGCTGATGGATGAAGAAATCGGAACGTTACGTCGCGACAAGCTGAAGCCCTACTCCACACTCACGACGGTAGCAGAGGCGTTGCCAGCGTTGGGCATTGTCGCCGCTGTTCTTGGCATCGTCAAAGCAATGGGCGCCATCGATCAGTCCCCGCAAATCCTCGGCGGGTTGATCGGCGCGGCGCTCGTTGGAACCTTCGCCGGCATCTTCTTCTCGTATGCGGTCCTGTCCCCTATGGCGCTGAAGGTAAAGGCAACGAGAGAGAAGCAGTGTCGTGTCTATACGATTGTCAAGCAAACATTGCTGGCATTCATGAACGGGGCATTGCCACAGATCGCCGTCGAGCACGGTCGAAAGGCCATTTCAATCGCCGACCGCCCAACCATCGACGAAGTCGAGGCGGCAACGATCTCCGGCGGGGGCTCGAGAGGCGGTGATGTTGCGCAGAAAGAGGCCGCTTGACCATGAGTGCCGCTCAGAATGCGAACGACATTCGTGATCGTCTTCTCGATGCAGCGGGCCTGTCACTTGACAGGCTTCCGATGCTCCATGTGATTTTCGATCGCATGGCAACATACTGCGCGGACCATCTCCGTCACCTCGCCGCATCACCAATGTACTACTCATTGAGCAGTATTGAGAGCGGTCGCATCGGAGACATTCTCGAGATTTATGAAGCCAACGCTATCGCCGGCGTCTTCAATGCGCCCGAGTGGGACAGCCACGTCCTTATCGGCTTCGATCGTGATTTTGTCTTCACGATGGTTGAGGTCCTTCTCGGTGCCGACGGCTCGGAGCCGCCCGTTGACGAGGAACGCGGCTTCTCAAACATCGAGCTCCGCATCGCGCAGTCGATCTTTGAGCAAATGGGTAAGGCTCTTCAAGCATCATTCGCGCTTGTCTCCGATACCAAATTCAAGTTCGAGCGCAGCGAAACACGAATGGATTTCGCCGTCATCGGCCGCCGGAATAATCAGTCGGTGGTTGCGAAATTTCTTCTCCAGGCCCTCAACCGGGGTGGGGAAATGTTCGTTATCATCCCGCAATCGGTCCTGAACCCGATGCGCCAGACATTGGCCCGCGTTCTCACCGGCGATTCCTCCGCTCGAGATCCGCGATGGACGAAGCAAATCACCAGCGAGGTGAAGCGGACGGAGGTGACGCTCAGAGCGGTTCTCGAGGAACGGCACCTGACGCTCGGAGAGATCGCCGATCTCAAGATCGGGCAAATCATCGACCTCCAGGCTACGCCTCGCAGCAGAATCAAGCTCGAGAGCAACGATGAAGCCCTGTTCTGGTGCCACGTCGGCCAGGCCGACGGCTCATATGTGTTGCGGGTTGATGATTTCGTCGATCAGGAGCAGGAGTTTATCGATGATGTCCTCTCTCGTTAACATCGTTCTCTTTATTGCGCTGGTCACGACAAGCATCTGCGTCCTTGGCATGTACCAGAAGCTGAAGCGCCTCAATGCGTATCACGCCGAGTATAGGAGGACCGCCGATCAGACCGCGGAAGCTCTTCGGCTTGCCGGCATTTCTCTGAACTCATTCGCGACAGACGGGCGTGATGTCCTCGGTGCACTCGATACGAGAATCTCCGAGGCCAGGGATCTTCTCATCGCGCTCCAGGATGCGGCGCGGACACCGGGATGGGAACCGCTTCCACCAGCGGCGACTTCGGCTGCGCCAAGAACAACAGACGGCCAGATCCCATCATAACTTGGCGCGCCAGCCATCCTGCGACCAGTAGCGCGATAAGGCTCTCGTGTCTAAACCTCGAGCGATTACACCGAACCTGATAGAAGGTACTTTTTGATGACCCAGAAGCCGCAGAATGGCCATGAGGAGCAAGCTCAAGAGCAGGCCACCTGGCACAACGAGGCGCTCTTCTCGAAGACCAATCCCAGTGGCGAGAGCGGAAACAACACTCGCGACGACCGGATCGGCAGCGGACGCAACCTCGATTCCATTTTGCGCATCCCTGTTCTGATTCAGGTTGTTCTTGGATCTGCCACGATGCCTGTCGCCAACTTGATGAAGCTTGGCCGAGGAGCAATTGTCCCTCTCGACCACCGCGTGGGTGAGCCGGTTGACGTCGTGGTTAACGGGCGCGTCATTGCCCGAGGCGAGGTCGTTGTCGTCGAGGACGACAATTCCCGATTTGGCGTCTCGCTCACGGAGATCGTCGGGCCGCCGAACTCGGAATTCAATAGCTAACGCGGAACGAGCTCATGGCGTCGAGTACTGCAGTCAAGGCAGCCTCTAAGACTAAGCCGATTCAGGGCGTCGATCGTGTCGCTACGCTTCTCTTGGCCATGGGGAAGCCGGCTGCAAGCCGCCTCCTCAAGCATTTCAATCCGGAAGAGATAAAGCTCATCACGCGATCGGCCGCCGAACTCGGCCCCGTCTCGCCGTCGCAGTTGGAAAGCCTGATTGAGGAGTTCGCTGCAGAGTTCTCGAACGGCGCCAGCCTGCTGGGCACGGCTGGAGAAGTGGAGAAGCTTCTGAGCGGTGTTCTGCCCCCCGACCAGATCGCTGAGTTGATGACGGATGTTCTTGGCAACTCAAATCGCTCGATTTGGGATCGCATCTCAGTCGTCTCGGAAAGCGCCTTGGCGGCCTACCTTATGAAGGAACACCCGCAGACCGCTGCACTCATTCTCTCGAAGGTCAAGCCTGCGTGCGCAGCCAAAGTCATGGGACATCTTCCGCAGCCACTGCGCAACGGCTTGATGCGGCGTATGCTGGCGTTCAAGCCAATCGTCGACGAGACGATGCGCAATATCGAGAAGACGATTCATGAAGACTTCATGATCAATCTTTCGCGAAACATGGGCGCGGATACTCACGCCAAGATGGCGGATATCATCAACAAGATGGAGCGCGACCATATGGAGGATGTCCTCCAAAGCTTGACCGAAGTTCGTCCGAAGTCGGCGGAGATTCTGAAGGGCCTCCTCTTCACGTTCGATGACATCGTCAACCTGACGCCACGCGCCCGGACAGCGCTGTTTGACCAGATTCCCAATGACCGCGTTGTCTTGGCACTTAAGGGCACAGATGACATGTTCAGAGATGTTATCTTGAGCTCGCTCGCTTCTCGCGTCCGGCGAATGGTCGAGCATGAACTCAATGGCAGGGAACCGGCCTCGCAACGCGACGTGCTCGACGCGAGGAGAGCCATCACAGATCTTGCGCTTGAGATGGCAGGGCGTGGGGAGATTGAACTGAGTTCTGAGAATGAAGGCGACACCTACATTCGGTAGCGATCTGGTGCGCGATGTCTGACGAGGACAAGGAAAGTAAGACAGAGGCCGCTACAGATAATAAGATCCGCGATGCGATCGAGAAAGGAAATATTCCCTTTTCGAAGGAAGCGCCAATCTTCGCCTCGATTGTCGGAATGCTGATCGTACTGGCATTTCAGATAAGGAATAGCGCCAAATCACTGGCTGAGAAGCTCGCGCTCTTCATTGATCATCCTAAGGGCTTCTCGCTCAATAACGGAACTGATGCGATTGTCCTGCTTCAGGCATTAGCATTGGAAATCGGCTCCTTTATCTTGCCGATCGTTGTTGTTCTTTGCGTGTGCGGTCTAGTTGCATCAATCCTCCAAAATATTCCAAGCGTCGTCTCTGAAAGAATCGCCCCCCGATGGTCTCGCATTTCGCCGCTTAGCGGCTGGGGAAGAATCTTTGGACTCCAAGGTCAAGTCGAGTTTCTTAAATCCGTCTTTAAGTTTTTGACGATTACACTTGTCTCGCTTTTGCTCCTGAAATCTGAGCACTACAAGGTCGTGAACGCCATGTTCAGTGATCCGAGTCTGATCCCGGAACTATTGCTGACGATGGCGATACGGCTGATCTCGGCAGTCAGCATCGCGACGATCGTCCTTGTTGCCGCTGATCTTGTCTGGGCGCGCCTGCGGTGGCAGCGGGACCTTCGCATGTCACGGCAAGAGGTGAAGGACGAGTTCAAACAGATGGAGGGCGACCCTCTCGTCAAGGCCCGCCTGCGCTCGCTCGCCCAGGATCGCTCGCGCAAGCGAATGCTCGCAGCTGTTCCGCGCGCAACTGTCGTCATCGCGAACCCCACGCACTACGCGATCGCGTTGCTCTACGACCGACAGGAGACGAGCGCGCCGCTCGTTCTGGCGAAAGGAAAAGATCTGATTGCCCTCAAAATTCGTGAAACGGCAGAAAAACACGGCGTCCCAGTCGTCGAGGACAAGGCTCTGGCAAGATCGTTGTACGATAGTGTTGAAGTGGATCGGATGATTCCACCCGACTTTTACCGGGCAGTAGCTCAGGTTCTGTTTTTTATTTTCACGAGATCGAAGTGACCATGCCCGTGCAAGAGGATATTCTTAATGAGGATCAATTGCACAATGCCATTTGGCCTTATGAAGAGATCCTTGCCCGATACATCAAGGATGTTGTGGCGGATTTGTGCTTAATCGATGCTAATATTCTCGTGTCGTATATCCATCGAGAGCTTCATTCGAATCTCGAGGAAATGATCTCAGCGTGTAGCGAGCTGTCCTTCAAGAAGGGAACGCTGTGCTACGCTCACGGCGCTGACATGAGCTTCGAATGGGGTGGAACCCCAACGGTCGTACTAGATATGGAATTCGTCCACGACCCGGCGACTGTTTTCTTTAAAATCGTGCTCCATGGCCTCTATGTCGGTATCGCAATCCAGCGCGTCCTGCTAAGCGGAGAACCCGGCAACGAAGCCATCGATTTGGGGGTGTTCTCCGCCGCCCTCGCCGACGCTCGCCTATCGCCAATCCAATAGTGACGCGAGCGGGACTGCTCGATACTTGCAATAGAGATGCTGCTCACCGGATTTGCGAAGGAATACCGACCTATTTAGCTAATGGTGCCTGGTCCCGGTTGAATTTACCCGAACAAGGCGTCGATAGCGTCTTGAGAGGTGCAATCAACGTCGCCCTCAAGCGGCGGCCCATTGAGCAAGGCTTTGTCACCGTCGCGCGCCGGGTCCTTCACGGTTTCAACTTCTTTGAAACTTTCGAGGCCGCCCCAAATATCAATCATCTGTCGCACACGTTCGTCAATGAAACGCATGGCGCTCACGACCTTGCTAATGCGCTGACCGGTAATGTCTTGAAAGTTACAAGCCTCGAAGACGCTAATCACCTGTTCGGCAATCTCGCGAGCCATTTCCTTGTCATCCCCGGAAAGCCGAGCAGCCAGATTGGCAGCGACTTCATCGATCCTCTCGACGGCGGCAAGAATTGTATTCGTTGCGCTTTCAGTTCCTAAAACAATTGCTCCTAGCTCATCCGTGACCTTGGCTATTTCGCGTCCCTGAGCGCCTGCGTAATGAAGCGTGGCAATCTCTTGCTTTGTCCGTTGAATCGCGCTTGAGATGGCGTCAAGCTCGACTTTAAGGCGCATCGCCTCGTGCAGATCGCGCCGGTGTTCTTCTAGGAGCGACTGCGAAACCTCCTGAGTAGGCGTAATGAGCTCACGAAGGGATGCGAGCGCCCCCATGATCTCGGAGTGCCGCTCGGCGGCATCCTGATGAATCAGACCATCAGCAACGGCAGATTCGATCCGATAGTTTTTGCGGTTCTTCAAGCCGTTGATGCTCATTGGCTCACTGTCCGAGGACGGCTGCGATTTTTGCCTGCAGCGTCGGTGCATTAAAAGGTTTGACAATGTAGTTGCTGACCCCGGCCTTTTTCGCGGCGATTACATTCTCCGTTTTGGCTTCAGCCGTTACCATGATGAACGGCAGGTCCTTCAAGACATCGTCCGCGCGAACCTGCTGAAGGAGCTCGTAGCCAGTCATGGGTTCCATGTTCCAGTCGGAGATCACCAGCCCGTAACGCTTCTCGCGAAGCTT
>NZ_JAATJS010000009.1 GCF_011777495.1 Microvirga terricola
AGCCGCCGTCACCGGCGCGGGCGCCGCCGCCTCGGCAAAGGCCGGCGCAACCGGAGGAAGGACGAGAGCCGTCACCAACCCTGAGACAAGGCTCAACCGCAGCAGCCGCACCAAACGGCCCCGCACCCAAGCCACCAACGCATATTCCATGCCCGCCCCCGGACAACGACCGCTCACCCGAGCAAGCGATCCCCGTTCACATTCTGCAAATTAAAGTTGTTATGGATAACATAACATAGGAGAGAATTGGCCTGTCAACTGATCGCCTCCCGATGGCGTTTTGCCTGGAAGACGGGGCCCCAAAGATCATGCGGCATCACTTCTCATAAAGTGACCACAACTAATTGAAGCGGCCCGAGACGAGGCCCTCCAATTCAACTCACTGTTGCGCACATGTAACACTATATAAGAATTAACTCCGGATCGTCTAACGGCAATTGTGGTGTTGTTATTTTTTAAGCACATCAAAACGCAAGTTAATCGCCTGGCCGGCAGGTGATTCGACCTCGAAATTGCAATCTGAATCGGTTTACCAAACGCAGGCCCACCACAACCGCTGAATAGATTGGCTTTAGTGGGCCTAAAGCTATTCAAATACAGAGAAAAGAAGCGTTATCGAGGAAAAACAGATCTTTTAGATCCTTTTAAGCATGGTCACTTGGTGAAATACTTCAGGGCAGCACAGAAAAATGTATAAATTCAGGCTCGAAAAACTGAATGTAATCCGATCAAGGCATCGCGCCGAGGTGGAGTTTTCACAAATCCGATGCCTGCCCGTGCCTCAACGGCGTTCCAAGCGACTGTTGCCTCTCCTCGCCATGGTGTCTGCCACCCTCCTCATCGGATGTTCGATAAACACGCTTTCAGGTTCTTCAGCGTTCGCGGACATCATGCAGGTTGACGGGGCCGTCGATGGCTCAACACCGATCTCCAAGACGCCGTTCCCAATCCTTCCCATCAATACGCTGATAACGAAATTCACTTCGTACGATGGTCCTTTCCCGTATGTTCTGGGAACCTTTACTGTCAATCGTACGGGATCGTATCTGTTTACATTGGCGACACCGTCAGTGGAAAACGGAATTTATCTCCTGAACGGAATGTTCTCGCCGTCATCCGCCGGCACACCGTCGACGGATTTGTCAAAATTTTTCGCGTTCTCTCAGAATCTCGGCTTCTCGACGATCGGCATAGGACTCAAGGCCGGAGTTCAGTATTCGTATCTTGCAATCTTTAGTCCCGGCAGCTCTCCTTTCACCTTCACCTTGAAAGGGCCCGCGTGCATTGCGCTCGGCAGCGACAACTGTTGGATCGATGCATCCAAACCCTTTTTCACCGAAACAGATGGCGAAGCCGAAGGGGAAGTCATCGTCTTCGATGGCGGCACTCTTTCCCCCTCGACCACCACTGTACTGACACAGCCAGTGACACTCCGTGCCTCTGGCGGGGTTATTGATGCGACAAGCGCCACGTCCGTGACCTTGTCGGGGGACATTTCCGGCGCGGGTCACCTCGCCATCAAAGGCGGAAATACAGTCGTTCTTACGGGAACCAATACCTACACTGGCGGCACGACAATATCGGCGAGCACCGTCATCGGATCTGCGACGAGCTTCGGCACCGGGCGCATTCGCAACGATGGCGTATTGATTTTCGATCAAACCGCTGATGGAACGCTGTCGAATGTCATGCTCGGTACTGGGTCCCTGACCAAACGAGGCAAAGGTCGGCTTGAGTTATCGGGCAAGAGCTCCCTTCTAGGGCCGACCAAGATCGAAGCAGGAGAGTTAGCGGTAAATGGCGCTCTCCGCGGCTCGATCATAACAGTTGCCAAAGGTGCGCAACTTTCGGGCGATGGCGTCATAGAGGGGTTCGTCGCACAAGCCGGATCGACGATCTCGCCCGGCAACTCGATCGGCAAACTCACCACTAGAGGCGACGTTCGATTGCAGCGAGGCTCGACTTACCATGTTGAACTGGGTGATTACGGCCAATCGGATTTGATCTCGGCAGCCGGTACGATCACGCTGTTGAAAGCCAAACTGAAACTGACCCTGTCGGAGAACGGAGAATACCAGACGTCCGTCCCGTATAAAATTCTCACATCGAAGAGCGGCATTAGAGGTCGTTTCGGCGCGACGAATGAGGGGTCGTTTGCGTTTGTGACTCCGACTTTGCAGTATGCGGCCAAGGATGTCTTTGTGACTCTGGAGCGGAAATCCGGTTTCCCAGGCTTGACCTTCGCCTCGGTGGGGCTGACGAAAAATCAGATCAACACCGCAAATGCCGTCGAAGCTCTCGGGGAAGGAAATAGACTTTTCAACACCGTACTGGTGACCAACGTTTCAGACGCGCGGAAAGCCTTCGACAGCCTCTCGGGGGAAGTCCATGGCTCCAGCGTGATAAGCTCGTATGACAATGCCAGGGTGGTGCGCGACACACTGCTCTCACACCTGCGTCAGCCTAGCGGAACGAGCGCTGGTAAGGCCGATGCCTCGGCCTCTTCTATCGAATTGTGGGGCGAGGGCTTCGGGTCCTGGGGCAGAGTACGTTCAAACGGCAACGCAGCATCGCTTGACGCATCCATCGGCGGGTTCATTTTGGGGGCGGAGACGCTAGTCAATCAAAACTATCGCCTCGGCTTTGCTGGCGGCCTTACCCGCAACAGTTTCGATATCGATGCCCGTAGCTCTTCGGGGTCCAACGAGGCAATTTTCGGCACATTTTACGGCACCGGAAAATGGGATGCTATCAACCTGCGCCTAGGTGCGGCTTACGCCCATAACGATATCGATACGGCGCGCTCAGTGACTTACCCGGGCTTCGACGATGTCGCCAAAGCCTCGATCGACGGAGCGTCTCTTCAGGCTTTCGGGGAATTGGGTTACCGCTTCGCTTGGGATCGCGTGCAGATCGAGCCTTTCATCGGCGCTTCGGTGATGAAACTTGAAGCCGACCGTTTTTTTGAAAGCGGTGGTGCAGCGGCCCTCCTCGGCAGAAGTCGAACCTACGAACTGGGAACCAGCACTCTGGCTTTGCAGGCAGAGATGCAGTTGAGCGACAATCTTCCCCTCATCGCACGCGGCATGATTGGATGGCGAAGGACTTACGGCGAGGTAACCCCTTCGGCATTGCTGGTTTTTCCGGGCGCGGGCTCGACCTTCAGCGTGTCAGGATTGCTTATCGACCGCGATGCGCTCGTGGCGGAAGCCGGGCTCGATTGGAAAGCCACCTCAGATATCAGCCTGGGTGCATCCTATAGCGGCCAGATCGGCTCCCAGGCGCAGGATCACGCCTTCAAAGGGAACTTCATTTGGAAATTCTGAAGGCAGAGGGGGCCAGCCAAAGTGAGAAACCTGCTTGCACGGTTGGGCGAGTCCGCAGTCATGCCGAGTGAGCTGCCATTATTGGCGGTGTTCGCCGCATATCTAGTTACCGTTCTTCTCGTGAGCGCCGTCATCGACGCTCGGCATTTCATCATTCCCAATACGGCCAACGCAGCGAATCTCGCGGGGGCACTTGCATTCGCCTTCGTAATGCCTCAATCCACCCTGGCTTCGGCGCTTCTCGGGGGCCTAATTGGCGGAGGTGCCTTCGTTGCCCTCGCCGCTGCATTCAGACGCATCAGGCGGTATGACGGCCTGGGGCTTGGCGATGCCAAGTTCATGCTCGGCGCAGGTGCTTGGGTCGGATGGCAGGGCTTGGCGCCGTTGGTCTTTGTCGCGTCTTCGTCCGCCCTGGTCTACGTCGCCCTGCGTCGTAAAATGGGCGAAGGCTTCGATCCACAGGCGAAAATCCCGTTCGCTCCCTTCCTTTGCGCGGCAACACTAACGGTCTGGTCGCTTCAGATTTTCGGATATGCGCCATGGCTGGGCTAGACCGTATGCTCGACGCGACGGGGAGCTTAGAGCTGCTTGAGAAGCCCGCCCAAGCGGTGGAGACAGTCATCAGGATCCTAATCGATGATGAGGTCCTAACAACTCAAGCGCTAGCGCGCGGCCGGCGCGCCGCCGAACAAAGCCTGGAGCGGCTGGATCTGGTCCTCAATAAACTTGGCTTGGTCTCCGATCACGCGCTTGCAGCGGCATGGTCTGCGGTAACTGGGCTTCCGATTGCTGAACCGACTGCATATCCGCCTCATGTTCTGCTTGGCGAAACGCTTGAGCCCGGTTTCCTCGCGCACGCGCGCGCTCTCCCATTGAAGGTCGATGGCGACAGGCTCGAATTGGCCGTCGTCGATGCCGTTGATCACTTTACACCCGCGGCGATTGCCGCAAAGACCGGACTGAGTGTTTCTTGCAAGCTAGCGCGGCCCGGCGAGTTTTCTGCCGCTTTCGAGCGGCTCTACGGCGCTGTCGGCTCAGCCGATAGTGACGAAATCTCTCTCGGCGCCGATGCGGCGCTCACTCATGACGTCGAGAGATTGCGGGATCTCGCGAGCGATGCCCCCGTTGTTCGGATGGTCAACGGATTAATCGACCGGGCCATTGAAGTTGGAGCGTCCGACCTGCACATCTCTGCGGCCCGCGCCGGCCTGCGGGTTCGTTACAGAATTGATGGAATCCTGCGGGATGTTGAGCCCCCACCGGGCCAATTTCATGCAGCGGTCATTTCTCGTCTTAAGATTATGGCTGGTCTTGATATCGCCGAACGACGGCTTCCTCAGGACGGGCGTATCCGCATCGCATGGCGCGGCAGAGAGATCGATCTGCGCATCGCGACGATGCCTCACCTGAATGGCGAGGGTGCTGTTTTGCGCGTGCTTGATCGCTCCGCTGTTTCGCTCGACTTTGAGGCACTCGGGTTCTCAGCTTCCTTGATCGCCTCTTTTCATAGAATCCTTTCCGAGCCCCATGGGATATTCCTCGTCACCGGCCCAACGGGATCCGGTAAAACGACAACGCTTTACGCTGCTCTCCAAGCCATCGCATCTCCAGAGCGGAACATCGTCACTGTGGAAGACCCGACCGAGTACCAGCTCGAAGGCGTCAACCAGATCCAAGTCAACCGCAAGATCGGCCTCGACTTCGCCAGTGCCCTTAGAGCCGTGCTACGCCAGGATCCTGACGTGATCATGGTCGGTGAAATTCGCGACCGAGAAACGGCTATCGTTGCGAACCAAGCTGCATTGACTGGCCATTTAGTGCTCGCGACGGTCCACACGAACACGGCTGTCGCCGCCCTCCCACGGCTCGTCGATATGGGAGTCGAGCCCTACCTTCTTGCCTCAACGATCAAAGGCAGCATGGCCCAGCGTCTCGTGCGTAGGCTCTGCCCCCACTGCCGCCGCTCTGCCCGGCCAGAGCCATGGCACCAAGGTCTTTGGCGCGGCCGATCCACCTCCTTACAGACTTGTCACTACGCGGTCGGATGCGAGCGTTGTCAGGGAACCGGGTACATCGGGCGGATTGCGATTGCCGAGAGCATGCCTATGACCGACGCAATCAAAGGCAAGCTCCTGGAAAAGGCTGACGAACGCGAACTCGCAGCGACTGCGCAATCCGCCGGTATGATGTCGATGGTCGAAGACGGACTGTCGAAGGTCGCTGCTGGGCTAACCAGCGTCGACGAACTCCTGCGCGCAGTTGGAGCATCGTGATGCGCTTTCGGTACGTGGCCGTGACCCTGGCAAACGAACGTCACATCGGTTGGGTCGAAGCGCCATCGCCGGAGGCGGCGGCCGCCGAATTACGGCTCAAAGGCCTCGTGACTATTCGCCTGGAAAAGGCGTCCGCTTTTGCTTCGATCTGGACATCCCTCAATCGAGAAGTCTCATTTCGACCGCCCTTGACCGCAAGCGACCTAGCTAATCTTTCCCAAGAATGGGCGGGCCTTGTCGAAGCAGGGATCAGCGTAGAGGAATCCCTTGGCTTCCTGCAATCATCTTGCAAACCCTCCGGTCGTAACGTCCTCGCGCGCGTCCGTGAGGAGGTGAAAGAAGGTTCGACACTCCACGAGGCTTTGGCACACCGTCCGGACTGCTTTCCTTTGACCTACGTAACGCTTGTTCAAGCGGGAGAAACAGCTGGATCGCTCGGTTCAACGCTCAGGCGCCTGGCGGATGATCTCGCGTCGCAACGGAGTATCCTGGAAGATATCCGCAACGCGCTTTTGTATCCCGCATTCCTGCTCATTACAGCCGTCATTGGGATTTCTACCCTCTTGGTCGTAGTCGTTCCCAATTTGGAGAATCTTTTTGGAACTCGGAGCCACGAGACCCTGCCCACCGCAACGCGCCTGGTTATCGCTACAAGCCACCTTCTCCGGGAGGGAGGGATCGCGATCTTGATCAGTCTGAGCGTTCTCGCTTTCGGTCTAGCAATGGCTGCCCGGACGGACAGCGGCCGTCTGGCAATCCACCGCGGCCTTCTCAAAACGCCCGTCGTCGGTTTCCTCGTCCTCATCATCGAAACAGGACGGTTCACACGGTCCCTCGGGGCTCTCTTGAAGGGCGGCGTAACCGTATCGCGCGCCATGCCAATCGCCATCCGTACGGTAGCCAATCAAGCTCTGCGAACACGCCATGAGCGCGCCCACGCGCTGATCCTGACAGGCAGTGGCGTTGGTGATGCGCTCGCAGAAGCCGATGCCATGTCAGCCGACGCAATCGGGTTGATCCGCATGGGTGAAAGGACTGGCCAACTTGATGCAAGTCTCGAAAGAATTGCGGTCCTTTACGAGGGACGTGCCACACGGCGCCTTAAAGCCCTGACCACAGTACTGACGCCTGTCCTGACGATTGGGTTTGGCCTTCTCGCCGGCGTGATCATCTACGCCATGCTCTCCACAATTCTCAGCATTAACGACCTGGCTTCTCAATGACGATAAGAACTGCTCATCCAGCCCTCAACATGCCGATACGCCGCGGGTTTAAAGCGCTCAGGGACAACGAAAATGGTATGACCCTGCTTGAGATCCTCATCGTCATGGTAATCTTGGGATTGTTGGCGACACTCGGATCGATTCAACTCATGGGCTACCTTGGCCGCGCGAAGTCAGACACAGCGCGCCTGCAACTACAGGAGTTGATGACAGCCCTCGACTTGTATCGCATTGACGTCGGTCGCCTGCCGACGACGGCCGAAGGGTTGACAGCCTTGGCTGATAAACCTCCCGGCACGGAAAGGTGGCGAGGCCCCTACTTGCGTAGCAAGGCCATCCTTACCGATCCATGGCGCCGGCCATATCGTTATCAATCGCCTGGCATTCGCGCGGAATACGATCTCTTCAGCTTCGGGGCCGACGGATTAGCGGGCGGCGATAATGAGAACCGCGATGTCGCGAACTGGAACGAATAGCGACGCCGGGCTTACGCTGCTCGAAGTTCTTGTCGTGATGGCGATCCTTTCCCTGGCGAGTATAATCATCGCAGTCTCACTTCCGCAGGCTAATGAGCGATCGAAGCTGGCCCATATGGAATCGCAAATCCTTGGTGTACTCGCCGATGCGCAGGCAGGGGCACGCCGTTCGGCGTCTGTCCGCCGCGTCGTCTTCGAACTTGATGAACGCCGCTTTAAAATAGATGGCGAACCGATGTGGCACCCAATTCCGGAAGGCGTTGACCTCTCCATCGTGTCAGCACAAGAACTCGGTACGTCGCGCCGCGCAGTCGTGATGTTTCTTTCCGACGGAACGAGTTCAGGCGCTGAGTTCAGCTTGGTAAGCGGCGTATACGCTATCAAGCATCGTGTCGATTGGCTCAGCGGGAGGGTTCGAAATGCCCCTCAATAGCCAGCAGCAATCCGGTTTCACCGTCATGGAGGCGTTGGTTGCGCTCGCAATCTTGACCGGCTTGACGGCCTCGGTTCTATCACTCATGGCGACAAACCATGCCGCGCAGATCCAAAGCCGCGCACATTTAACTGCAGCCATTCAAGCCCGCGCGCTCATCGAACGCGTGGGGCGTGATATTCCCCTCAAGACCGGGACTGTAACTGGAATTTCTGGCGGCGGTCGACCATGGTCCATCACCATTCAAAATTTCACCGATAAGACCGAACCGCCAAATCCAAGAATCCATCCTCTCTTTGAGATCGCCGTGAATGTGAGTTCAGCAGAAAATGTAAAAGCCTCTGAGTTGCGCACAATCATAAGAGACGCGCATGACTGAGCGATATGATCACGCCGATGGGTTTGCGCTTGTCGACGTCCTCGTAGCGCTCACTATCGCAGGTTTGGCGACCTCGATTTTGGTCGGCCTCGTTGCTTTCGCTGACCGCACAAAACAGAATATCCGCGAAGAAGCGCAACTGACCGAAGATATTACCGCCATTGACGCGGTCTTACGAACTCTCGCCGAAGAACCAACTTCGATGTCTGCGACGGAAACCAATCGTCCTCATGGCGACCCAACTGAGTTCAGCGTTCCGACAACGGGACCTCGCATCTTGAATCAATCACAACCTGTGCTGTTCAAACTGAGAAGTGAGGACATCGACGCTCAAAGAAGGATCGTTCTGATCTGGCGCGATGCGGCCACGGGACAGGAGCGGCTCGAAGGCTTGAGCAGTTTGTTCAAGTCCGCGACGTTCTCATATTTCGGACAACGCAGCGGATCGGAGGATCACGCCTGGTACCCGAGTTGGCGTCCAAACTCTGGTCGCCTCGAAGCAGTCAGGCTAACGCTTTCCGCGGCATCTCTGCACAATGAGATTGAGCTTATCGTTCCGTTGCGGGGAGACGTTCCGCTCGATTGCTTGCGGAAACCGCACCAAGCCGCTTGCTTCTGGATGCTCCAATGAAAGCGCAAAAGCTCGTTTCGAAGATTTGGACGCGGACCGTCCGTGCCTTCCATTGGTGGCGCGGAGAAATGTATTCAACCTTGCCATCCGGGATGGTTGCCGCTCTCACAAGAAACAGCAGCCGAATTGTCATTCATTTCAGTGATCGGAACTTCAGGGTTCAGGTAGTTTCCGCCCAAATGGCTGTTCTATCAGAGGCGCCATCGCCGATTGAAAAAAAGAACGGCCTATCGCTGGGTTGGCCCCCGACCCTACACGCATTCGCTTTTGGTCATTTGGTGGACTTGAGGGTTCCTGAATCCTGTATGCTGCGGCAGACTATCACCCTGCCACGTGCTGCGATGGAAAATCTTCAAGGTGCAATCGCCTTCGGATTGCCGACCTGGAGCCCGTTTACTCGCGACGAGGTCTATGTCGCGACGCGGGTCGCGGCCTCCGATGCGCAGCGGATCACAGTAGACCTGCGCTATGCCGTGCGAGACCATCTGCATTCATTGATCCAACAAGCCCATGATGCGGGCCTCGCGCCAGACCGGCTGATTTTTGATCAAGCGGGGGATTGGGCAACAATCATCAATCCAGAGAAAGGCAGGCGTATCATTGGGCGCAGGAGGATCGATGCAGGTCTGGCTTGCGTTGCCGGTTTCCTAGTCGTAGCACTTGCCGCCAGCGTGCTTTGGCAGCAATCCAAGGAGCTCGCCGCATACGAACATGCTGTGCGAGAAGAACTGGCCGCTCTAAAGAAGGCGGAGGGCGAACGACAAACCCGTGAGGCTCTGGCGATGAGCTACATGACTGTGGCTCGCCGGCGAGATGCCCGACCGAGAATGACTGAAGTCGTGGCCGCCATCGGTGAGAAGCTCCCTCCGTCTACTGCACTTGCGAGCATCGAGATCAACTCGGACGGAGGGAAAATGGACGTCATCGGATCCCCCGGATCCAATCTTCTCGATATCCTGCGAGACGTCGCAGTGATTTCCAATCCGAGAGCAGACAACCCGATACCGAACCAACCTCAAAGCATTTCATTTGGAATTCTCGGAGCGACACCATGACCCGAGCAACAGTTTCGCGGTGGGGTGCGCTTGCGATCACTGTCGCAGGCCTGGGGGTATTTGCAATGGGTGTGATATGGCCATTCGTCGACACTTTTCTTGAACAACGCGCGGGCATTCTCGCCCAAAAAAATCGCCTTGGAGATCTCGTCCGGCGTCGACTTGACCATACTGCCGCAACGGCCGTTCCGGTCATGCGGACAGGCCTTCTTTCAGCATCGTCCGACGAAGAGGCGGCAAGTCGCCTGGGCGCTCATGTGCGTGCCATTCTTCAGGCGAGAGGGGGAGAAGCCGAAGTCGTCCGCGTTATCGCGACGACAAAGGAAGCCGGCCTCTCAACCCTTCGAGCGACTATCACCGGCCGCGCGCCAGAAAACGAGGTTCTGGAGATTCTTCACATCCTTGAGACGGAGTCTCCCACTCTCTTTTTCGATACGATCCAACTGCGCAGACTCGAGTCCGACTTCCCTGCGTCTGAGGTAGGCTGGATCGCGCTGACTGGAATCATCCACGTCTATCTAGAGCGCCCCATAGAGCCTGGGAGCAAACCATGAGCAAAAGACGCACCGTCCTTCTTGCGTTGAACATCGCATTGGCTGCGGCTGTCAGTCTGTCTATATCGTTACCGGAGCCGCTTCTTTCGTATTCGACGGGCGAGTCGCGAGCCGCTGGTGTACAATTGGAGGCGCCGGTCGTGCGGCAAACACCGCCCCCTTCTCTCGACCGGCCGGTCTTTCGTACGGCTTTCGTTGCGGCCAGTGCACCTGCAGGCGAGATAGCGATGCCCGAGATCCGGCTGGTTGGAGTTCTTTTGGCGGAAGATGCTCGGATTGCGTTTATCGAGCAGGCCGGCGCCTCCCTGAAGCGGGTCGGCGAAGGAGACGAGGTGGACGGATGGGCCGTCACCTCTGTCGACTCTCATGCGCTGACACTTAGCAATCAGAACAGGATCGCGGTCTACAAGCTAGATTCGGACTCCGAGCAGTGATCGTGGCTATGACCGCCAGCGATAAGGCCGAGATTTCGGAGGGAGCCGCGCAACGACTGGCGGGCTTCGTCTTGCTTTCGGTCCTCGTGGTTACGACCTTGATCTCCTTTCTCGCATTGGGAACGGCCATCACCATACGTTCGCAAATCAGAAAGGTGGATGCGGAAACCCAGTCGCTACGTGCCCGGACGCTCGCGGACGCCGGCATCACCCGTATCATCGCGGCCCTTGAGGCCTCGGATGATCCCTTGCTCGCGACCCTGCAAGCACCTCCTTATTCGACATCGTGGCGCTATGCCGATACCGAGATACACCTATCACTCGGCGCGGAGGCTGGAAAAGTCGATCTCAATACAGGCCATTCCGAACTCGTGCACAATGTCACGCGAGCAATCGTCAAGAATCGAGTTTTGGCAGAGGCAATCCTGACGCGTTGGGCCGACTTTCGCAGGCGAAAAAAGACAATAGAGGCTGTCGACATACTCCTCGCACCCCAGGATCGTTTTACGGACGTAAGCAACGATCTTGAAAAAGCATTCACCACGTTCTCCGGAGCGAGCGGGATCGATCCCCTCGCGGCGCCGGAGATCGTGCTACGTCATGTCCCTGGGATACGGGACGACGATCTCGCTATTTTCGATGTTTCCCGACGTGGGATTGATCTCAAAGATTTCGACGCTGCGAAAGCTCGGTATCGCCCGATGTTGGATGGCGCGCGACCTCTCTATCGCCTGCGCACAGTGGTCTCGCTGGCGAGTGGGGCAACCGCGCGCCGAGAGGCTCTTGTCGCCAAGAACGCCGACACCGGAAAAATCCGAATCATTTTCTGGCGCGACACAGCGGAAGGTACGCCGCGTTGACCGGCGGGTGCCAGACGGGACACGTTGCACTTCGCCCCCCTTCCAGCTGGGCAGGTATCGAAATAGGCCACTCATCTGCGATTGAGCGGACCAGACATCCATAGTCACGCAACGGAACCTTTGGCGGACCTGAACCCTAATTCTGTGGATGACCAAATTCCTGTTCCTGCGGCTACCGGCACGCTGTTGTAAGGATATTTTAATACAATTTAGAGCTTCGCCGGGGCGTCCTGTTATGAAGAGTAAGATCGTGACCATGCTTATCGTGCTGGTCACTTGTGGTTGCACGGCATCTTCTGGATCAAAGGGCGTTAACGACAACCGGACAAGCGTTCTCGGCGGAACAGCGGCTTACCTAACTTCGGGCCGCCCTGAGCGAGGAACTTCCGACGCGCTCGCCTCGGATCAAACAGATCGGAGGCGCGGTTTCACAGATATCGGCACACAGCCCGCAACTCCGTCAGAGCACGCCGCTGCGGATCAAGTGCAAGTGAGCGACGATGGCGCAAAAGTCACATTGAACTTTGTCAATGTCGAGATTCAGTCCTTTGTGCGAGTTGTGTTCGACGAAATTCTGAGGGAGAACGTTGTCGTTGATCCTGAGCTGACCGGGCGAGTGACCGTACGCACGACGGATCCCGTGTCGCGCGGCATGGCCGTCAACCTCGTGCGGAATGTACTCCAGTTGAACGGCGGCGCCCTCACCAAGAACGGCGGCATGTTCCGGGTCTCTGCGCGCGGCTCTGGCAACAACCGCGGCCAATTCGGCGAAAACATCCGTGTTGTTCCCGTCCGATATCTGAACCCTGATCAGGCACGTGCCGCGCTGCAGCCTTTCTCAAATTCAGGCACTGAGATCACCGCGAGCAACGAGGGCCGATATCTTATCATCTCTGGAGCTCCTGCTGATCTCGATTCTCTGGCACAGGTTCTTCAGTCTCTCGACATAGATCAAATGCGAGGCATGTCATTCGCGCTTATTCCCCTGAAGGATGCCAATGCCACCTCTGTTGCAACGGAACTTGGCCAGATGTTCGGGCAAGGGAGTTCCCCAAGCCTGAAAGCGCTGCCGATTCAGAGGATGAACGCGGTGCTTTTAATGACGAGCGCTCCCCAAACGTTGGAGCGTGCCAAAACCTGGATCTCTCAACTTGACCTTGCAGGCAGCGACACGAGGCAAGTCCGCGTTTTTCCGGTTCAAAATCGGCGTGCCACGGATGTAGCCCAAATGCTGAACGGAATCCTTGGAGCCAAGGGAGACCGTCCAGCGAAACCCGACAATGCCCCGACCGCCCCGTCGTTGACGCCGGGTGCCGCCCAGACGGATTCCGCCGTGGCACGGCTACAGCAGGCGAACATTACATCGGCGTCGGCACAGCCGAATCCCGAGAGTGAGACCGCGTCTGGGGGGATCCAGGGCATACAAGTTCGCGCTGATTCCTCTACCAATTCGCTCGTGGTCATGGCTCAACCGGAGCACTACCGCCTTATCGAGGCGACAATCCGGCGCCTGGATGTTCTGCCGACACAGGTTCTAGTCGAGGCGACGATCGCCGAGGTCTCGCTCAACGATGCCCTCCGTTATGGCGTTCGCTGGTATTTCCAAAAAGGAAACCACGCTATTTCGCTTAATGATGCAGGAGCAAAACCGGGTTCGCAGCTTCTCGCGGGCTTCAACTATGTTTTCAGCGTTCCCAACGGAGAGCTTGTAGTCAACGCGCTGGAGCAGGTCACGAATCTCGAAGTGATCTCTTCTCCCGCGTTGACCGTGCTGGACAACGAGACTGCGACCCTTAAGGTCGGTGACCAGGTGCCAATCGCGACCCGCTCTGCTCGGACCGTCACGACCCCTGACGCCCCGATTGTCAACGATATAGAAATGAAAGATACGGGCATCATTCTATCGGTGACGCCCCGCGTGAACTCGAGCGGTCTCGTCATGCTCGACATCAGCCAGGAAGTCAGCGACGTCGTCCCGACGGCCAGCTCCAGCATCGACTCCCCGACGATCCGGCAGCGTAAGATCAACAGCTCCGTCGCGGTTCAAAGTGGCTCAGAGATTATTCTCGGCGGCCTCATCTCCTCCAATCGCCAGCAAGGCAGCCAAGGCATTCCGCTCCTGAAGGACATCCCTCTCCTCGGCGCGGCATTCACGAACAACGCCGCTCAAGAACAGCGCCGAACCGAGTTGCTTATTATCATTCGGCCAACGGTCATCGCGAACCGCATGGACGTCACCCGCGTCACGGAAGAAATCAAGGCTGGAATGGCCGGGATCTCAAAGGCTCTCGCCCGCTGACTAAGACCACCGCCAATAGGACATCGTCAGCGAAGCTCGCGCAAGAGTTGCGATTTCGCGACATTTAACGTTATACTATTTTTCATCAACGATGTCGGCTCTCCACGCTGATCGCGAGCACAGCTCGCAACCTGGATCGGCCGCACAATCTGGAGAGAGTACACGCAATGGAAAAGAACGCTGAACATTTGCAGAGCGTCGCAACGGCAGGCTCCGACGACACCGACTTGTTCCCGGTCACCGCGAATGACCTCATTGATGCGGTGTTAGATGGCAAAGCAGGCATCGACACGCTCCAGTTGATCGACGGTGGGACCTTCGATCTAAGAACGACGCAGGTGTTCAAGAGCATCGAGATTATCGTCGGATCCGATGCTGATGACACGGTCGTTATTGATGCGGCGCAGCTCGGGGATGTCCTCACTATCGATGGGGGTCGCGGCTCGAACAAGCTGCAGATGCACGGAGATCAATTCGATCTGACCGGAAAAGTCCTCACCGGCTTCGAGGAAATCATCCTCGAAGGTGCATCATGGGGTATGGATGTTTCGCTGTCCGACAAGGGGACCGCTCTCCTCTTTCGTGCCCTTGGTGAAGGATCCAACATTCTCACACTTGAGAGTGCAGAAGCCTTCACGACGGCAGAGTTAAATGATCTCTATGCGCGCGGTTTCAATACCGTGGTCGATTCCGATGGGGTCCACCACAATTGGGCTCCGATAGTCGACAAGCTCAGCGACTCTGTTCTCGTCGCCCCAGGATCAACGGTAGGGCTGGATAAAGACGGTGATGCCACCGTATCCGATGAGGCAGAGACACTTGCCTCTCTCAGCGTTTCCCTTTCCTCGTCTCCCGGGCAAGAAGAATTCGACAGTGTCGGCATAAACAGCAGCGTAACGCTCTCAGACGGAATGGTGGTCGGCAGCGAACTCACCGTGGGTGGGAAGGTCGTCGGACAAATTTCCGCACTTTCAGAGACGGGTTTTAAGATCGATTTCAATGAAAATGCAACGAGCGAACGCGTTGCAATGATACTGCATGCTCTGACTTATACGAATTCCTCAACGGATGCGTCGTATTTCGGGCGCTGCAACGTGGTCATATCGGTTGAGGATATGAGCCACCAGACAACAGCGACCACCGTCTCCGTTCTCGTTGCACCGAATGGAACTATCGCTCTGACCGAGGCCCCGGAGACCCAGCCGGGAACAGGAGGAGACGACGTCTTCCTGGGCGACGGCTTTACTATCGCAAATGATGAATTGGATGGTGGTGACGGAATCGATACCTTCCAATCTCTCGGCGGCACGCTCGACCTGCGCCAGATCAAAAGCCTCTCCCACATCGAGATCCTGAGGGGATCGAAGACGGCATCGAACTCGATCATCGTGAATGCGAGCGTGTTGACCGACATCGATACGATTGATGGCGGAAGTACTGGAGACCATTCAAATTCTTTGCTTCTGGACGGTTCCGACGGCATGGGGGGCTCAACCACCATCGATCTACGCGACAAGATAATCATCAACGTCGGCAAAATTACTCTCACGAGCGATACCGTTGTCTCGCTGAACGATAAAGCGCTCGCACTTCACATAGATGGTCGATCCAGTTCGAACGATGAAATCATTCTTGCCGGCGATACATTCACCGTCGAGGAGCGCGCGCACCTGCTCCGGAACGGCATCGATAAGATCACCGATAGCAGCGGAACCTATGGCAATCTGGCTCCGGAAATTTTCGGTCTCGAAGGTGATTTCGTCCGCACATTCGCAGGCAGCACGATCTTCATCGATGTCGGCCGGGACACCGTGCTTAAAAGCGACGAGGATCTTCTAAAGAGCATCACCGTTACGATATCCAACGGCTACGATGAGATGTCCGATCATATCGGGATTGATGGTTTAGGCCCCATCTCACTCTCCAACGGACTCTACGCCGACAGTGATGTTCTCTTCGACGGAGAAAGGATTGGATCGGTCGCTTGGGCTCAGAATTTCGGTTTCGAGATTGTGTTTGACGGCAATGCTACCCCCGCACGTGTGCAGGAAGTGATCCGTTCTCTCACATATCGAAACGACAAACCGACAGGAGCACCGATTGGAACGCATGAGGTCACCGTTACCGTACAAGATCTAGGTGGGCTGACGGCCTCGGCGATCGTCACTATCGACGATTACGTCAACGAAAGGCCGACGCAGATTACCTTGGATCGGAACGACGTAGGCGAACTCTTCGCCAACGGCAGGACCATCGGGACGTTGAAGGCGAAGGATCCGGATCCGCTGGAGACCTTTACTTATAGCCTTGTCGACAACGCTGGTGGTCGTTTTGCGATCCAAGACGACAGACTCGTTGTCGGCAATGGCATCAAGCTGGATTACGAGCAGGCGAAATTTCATGCCATTACCGTCCGCGTAACAGATGGCGGAGGGTTGAGTTTCGACCAAAGATTCGTCGTCGAAGTTGTCGACGTCGCCGCTGAAAGAACAGCGGGATCCGCAGAAAACGATATCATCATGGGTGGCGCTGGCGCGGATACGCTGAGCGGTGGCCAAGGCAACGACACCCTTTATGGCGGATTGGGAAATGACGTGCTCTCGGGTGGAACAGGCAACGATGTTTTCGCCTTCAATACGAAGCTGAACGCGAAGGGCAATGTCGACAGAGTCACAGACTTCAACGTTAAGTTCGACTCAATCTACCTTGATAACGCAATTTTCAAAAAGCTTGGCAAGAAGGGTTCCGCCGATAAGCCGGCTAAGATCAGCAAGAATTTCTTCGTCACCGGCACTGCCGCGAAAGACAAGGACGATTACATTATCTATGACAACAAAAAGGGCGCTCTCTATTATGATGCCGACGGCAACGGAGCTGGTGCGGCTGTTCAGATCGCTACCCTCTCTAAGGGTCTCAAGCTCACTTATGCTGACTTCTTCGTAATCTGACGTGTCGAAATTTGTTCGGAAAAGAAGGCTCGGAATTGCTCCGAGCCTTCTTTTTCTCGGTGGCATCAGAAAGCTTAAGCGATCTGTCGAGTTGATTATAAAGTCAGTGAGGTCTCGGTCCGCGCCGACGCGGGTCGTCAACTCTTCTTCAGCCGCGTGCCGTCCGGTGGTCGAAGGCCGTCGTGGCGCCTGACGCCATCTCGATCTTGGTCGGACGGTTCCCCTGGTCCCAGGTGTAGCGCCGTCCGCGCCGCTCGTGAGGTTGCCGTTGGCGTCGTAAGCGTAATCGGAGGTCCCCACCTTCTCGTCGGCGCATGCGGACGCGCCGCTTTTGCCGCCGGGTAGACATACGTCGTCCCGTCGTTCGACAGCATGTTGCCGATGGCGTCGTAGGTGTAGCTGAAGGTTTTGGACACTGGCCCCGACACCGTCGCCGTCGTCAGTTCGTCGCGGGCGTTGTAGGCATACATCCTGCGGCGCTGCTAACGGCGAAACCCGCCCCTTCCCGCTGGCTTACGGTAGAGATTCGCTCTTCGTCTAATAGTTTGTCAATATTTTCTTCAAAAATTCTATGTTCTTCGTACTTATCGCGCCATGTCTGGCTTAGATAAACTATTACCTTAGCCTGCTCGTAGCTATATCCGAGATACTCAAGTCCTCTTAAAGCAAAGCCCTGCGAATAACCACTTTTGCGCAACATACGCAACAAATTCTCTATCTTAAGACCAAAAAGCACAACAACTGCGTATAAAATGCGCAAGATTATCTTATCGTACCAAATTGGGAAGGAACGATTTCGCCAATTAAACGCTATCATCTTGACCTCCCATATCCAATGCGCCCCGGATTAGCGCCCGTCACTCTTACACCAGAGAAATTAACCTCTCCCTCATATCCATAAGTGGTTTTCAGGTCATTTTCGAGTTGGCGCTGAACGGATCTAGCTTCTGCTGTACCTAATTTACCTTTGCCGGATCCAAATCCCTCACATTCATTTGTCCCTTCTCGAAAGAAACGCGCCCTTCAACGCTCACAGGTCCAGCTGGTGTTTCATAGGTTCGACTGAAATCTTTATATCCGGTATTCACTCCGGCTGCATCTTTGGTTGGCATGCCGCTCGGCGGGTTGTTTTCTTCGAGAACTCTCCGTGCGCCTGATTTTAAGGCCGCTCCCAAGATGGCGCGAGCAGCAGCGACAGCGCCGCCAGCCAAATAGCCCGAAGCCACAACTCCCGTTATGTACCCCTCCATCTGACGGTTCGCCTCATATGAGGCTATGTAAGCCTGCCGCTCTTCAGGCGTCACGTCGTCAGCTATGATACGCCCATAATCATCGGTCGTCCGAGTACGAGCGGCGAGATGAAGCGGCCGAGCGCGGGGGTCGTAATAGCGCGCGTTGAGGTAGATCAGGCCGGTATCGTCGTCGAGGCGTTCGCCGATGAAGGCTTTCGCTTCCTTGTCCGGGCCGGTGGTGATGAGCGGCGCCGTAGGGCGTGTAGAGCGTGGTCTTGTCGATGACGCCGCTGCGGTTGGTGATCGCCCGCACCGAACTCAAGTAGTCCTTGTGCAGCACCGCCACCTTCGGCAGCACGCCCAGCCCGATCTTGCGCCCGATCAGGTCATAAGTGTAGTTTCCGACGGTATCCTCATCGCGACAACCTAAACTACCTGAGCATATTCGGCTGATCAACTATTCTTTCATAGACGTAGTTGCATGCCTCTTCTTCGGACGAAAATTCCTTAATATCATATTTTCCCCCCCTTTCTGAATGATAGACAGTCCACTTCCCACGTACTTTTTCAATACATAATGCGTTTGAAGCACCGCTTACCTCGTCTCCTATCTTGACCGCATCAGGGTAACGTACCCTTTCCTTAACAAAATTGCGCAGCTCAACTATGTTCATCGCTCTATTGCCCTAATATAACCTTCGAGCCGAAGGTCCCGGAAACTCTGTTCAGTCTTAAATTGAATCCCTAACCCTCGATAACCGAATGCGGGAGCCGTAATTCCGACCTGCACATTAAACGGTTTCGTAACCTCATACTCTGTCAGTGGTCCCGCCGCAGCCTCATTTGGCGCTCGCAATGAGCGAGCGTCAAAAGGTGTCCCTGCTGGAGCACCAAAGCGACCCGTTTCTGGCCCGTAACGACTGATACGTGCGCCGCGGCCAATTTCCAAAGGCATGCTGAATCCTCCTAAAAATCCATCCGCTAAAGGCCATCCGCCGTCCCAAGGGACCGGACTCCTATCGCGTGACAGGGGAACAGTTCCCTGATACCCCGGCGGTCCGATGAACGTCGGCCCAAGCGGACCTAAAACCCGCCCAGACGGAGGCGTTTGGGGAACTTGCGGTGAGTAAGGACCTAAACCTCCCCTCATGAATGGTCCAAATCGCGCGGGAACCGGTCCTCGCATGGAGTTGAACGGCATAGGCGGTCGGACCATGGGGCCCGCTTGAGCGACGACAATAGGCTCGTCTTCAGGCTCGTCTTCGTCCGGCTGCTTCTCGGCAGCCGAGTTCTTCGAGCCACTCTTTGTGCTAGAGCCGCTTTTGCCGAAATCCTTGGAAAGATCGGTGGCACTATCAGTCAAGCCGCCGGTTTCACTGACGGAATTCCCGCTCCTGTCGCTCAAATTCACGGGATCGTTGAACGAGTACGCATAGCGGTTGGTGCCGACGCCCGGCTTGGTCGGATCGAGCGTATCGGGGGAGATGAAGCGCCCGAGCGCGGGGTCGTAATAGCGCGCGTTGAGGTAGATCAGGCCGGTATCGTCGTCGAGGCGTTCGCCGATGAAGGCCTTGGCTTCCTTGTCCGGGCCGGTGGTGATGAGCGGCGCGCCGTAGGGCGTGTAGAGCGTGGTCTTGTCGATCGTGCCG